>NZ_FOWT01000010.1:0-357172 GCF_900115535.1 Pseudomonas sp. NFPP28
GCCCGTGAGGCTTGACCATATAACACCCAAGCAATTTGACTACTCTAACGAGCATCAGATTGCGGTGTGTGAAGACGAAATGAACCGAAAGTTCGACGTTCACAAAACACCGAAAGCTGTCACATACCCAATTTGCTGAAGCGAGGCCCAGGCCGCGACTCAGTACCCGAATTTCTTGACGACCATAGAGCATTGGAACCACCTGATCCCATCCCGAACTCAGTAGTGAAACGATGCATCGCCGATGGTAGTGTGGGGTTTCCCCATGTGAGAGTAGGTCATCGTCAAGATTAAATTCCAGAACCCCTGATTGCTAACGCAGTCAGGGGTTTTGTTTTGGGCGGTCGGAAAGTGCGCTGAGTGTGGCCTCCAGCGCTAAAGTCCAGCCTTTCTATGCAATGACCCTGCGCATGGCTATCATGCGTGCCTCATTGTAAGGCGATGCTTGCATGCTGACGTTGTTGAAACTTCTGAAAGATGGCCGATTCCATTCCGGAGAAGCACTGGGTGCCGCCCTCGGCGTCAGTCGCAGTGCTGTATGGAAGCAGCTGCAGCACCTGGAGGCAGAGTTGAATCTGCCAATTCATAAGGTGCGAGGCAAGGGGTATCAGCTGGCATCCCCATTGGTGTTCTTGAGTGCTGAAGAGATTTCGCGGAGTGCGCCATCGCTGAGATGGCCCGTTCATATCTCCGACTCCATTGACTCCACTAATGCTGAAGCTTTGCGGCTGGTAGACGCTGGATGCGCGGCGCCGTTCCTGGTGCTCGCGGAGCAGCAAACTGCGGGAAGAGGTAGGAGAGGGCGAAAGTGGGTCAGTCCGTTCGCGCAAAACGTTTATTACAGCCTCGTATTGCGTATTGAGGCGGGTCTGCGCCAACTGGAGGGACTAAGCCTGGTTGTGGGTTTGGCGGTCGTGCAGGCCTTGCGCGAGTCTGGTGTTCAGGGCCTGGCCTTGAAGTGGCCGAACGATGTTTTGGTAGGGCAGAAGAAAATTGCTGGAATTTTGCTGGAATTGGTAGGTGATCCCGCGGATATCTGCCACGTGGTCCTGGGAATAGGTATCAACGTGAATATGCAGAGGGCTGACGAGGTCGATCAACAATGGACCTCGGTGCAGCTTGAGACGGGGGTTCAGGTGGATCGCAACCTTCTGGTGTCGCAACTGGGGCGGCAGCTGCAAGGCTACCTTGAGCGGCATCGGGAAGGCGGTTTTGTCGCGCTTCAGGGAGAGTGGGAGCAAAATCACGCTTGGCAGGGCCGGCCGGTCTCCCTTATCGCGGGTGTCCACCAGGTCGATGGGGTTGTGCTGGGTGTAGATCGCCAAGGGGCATTGCGCTTGAGTGTTGATGGCGTTGAGAAAGTATACAGTGGTGGTGAGTTAAGCCTGAGGTTGCGTGATGATTCTTGAGCTCGACTGTGGGAATAGCTTTATCAAATGGCGTGTACTTGCTGATAGCCCCAGTGCCTCGTCGGAGGGGGTGGTTGGTTCGGACCTGGCTTTGATTGAAAGCCTGTTGGCCCTTCCTGGATTGTTGCTGACGCGCTGTCGCTTGGTGAGCGTTCGTGCGCTGGAAGAAACAAGCAAGTTGGTCGCGGCTCTGCATGAGGCGTTCGGTATTACTGTTTCGTGCGCTGCTCCCGCGCGTGAAATGGGCGGAGTGCGCAACGGTTACGAAGATTTCGAGCGTCTCGGCCTTGACCGCTGGTTGGCGATGCTAGGTGGATTCAAGCTCGCGCGAGGCGCTTGCCTGGTGCTTGATTTTGGTACGGCAGCCACAGCGGATTTCATTGCGGCCGATGGCGAGCACTTGGGCGGTTTCATTTGCCCGGGTATGCCTCTCATGCGCAACCAACTGCGCACTCACACGCGTAAAATACGCTACGACGACGCAGCTGCTGAAAGGGCGCTTGAGCGCCTCTCCCCTGGCCGTACGACCGTCGAGGCAGTGGAGCGCGGCTGCACACTGATGCTGAGAGGGTTTGTACTCACTCAGTTAGAGTTGGCGCGAAGCTACTGGGGTGATGACTTCATCGTGTTCCTGACTGGGGGGGACGCTGATTTAGTGGCTGATGCAGTGCCGCAGGCGCGGCTCGTGCCCGATCTGGTGTTTGTCGGTTTGGCGATGGCTTGTCCTTTGTCCTGAGGTGGTTATGCGTTGGTTGTTTTTGCTTTTACTTGTCCTCAACGCCTTCTATTACATTTGGCATCAGCAAGAAGCGCCGCTGCGCGCCAAGGATGTCACGCCTCTAAGCCTGTACAGGGGAGCGCAGCAGGATATTCGGCTTCTCAGCGAATCTTCTGATGCCGTGGTGCGCAGAGACCGCGTAAAAGCATCTGAAGCGCAAAATACTTGCTTGTACATCGGTGGTTTTGCGGATCAGCGTCAAGCACAGTCTGTTGAGCAGCGGCTCACAAGTCTGGATATAAAGGTCAAGCTTCTATTGCTCAATACTACAGACGCCTCCGGCTATTGGCTTCGAGTAGCCCCTGAAAGCCGACGCCTGGCTGACGATCTGCCCTTTGAAAACCTTGCTAAGGAATTCAATGAGTTAAAACATAAAATAATGTTGTGCGAAGGCGTTGCAACTCTCGAATAGTTTGCATAGAATGGCGCCCGCTTCGCAGTGAAGACCTTCTAGGCCTACAGTGTGAAGCGAAGGTCAATGCAGCTAACCTCATATTTTTAAATGAGAAAATGCTTGACAGAAGGTCGGCGTAATGTAAAATGCCGGCTCGCTTAGGAGGGGTTCCCGAGCGGCCAAAGGGATCAGACTGTAAATCTGACGTCTACGACTTCGAAGGTTCGAATCCTTCCCCCTCCACCATTTTTAGCGTGAGCTGCAAGCTCCGCGGGTATAGTTTAGTGGTAGAACCTCAGCCTTCCAAGCTGATGATGCGGGTTCGATTCCCGCTACCCGCTCCAAGTTTGCAGGTTGTGCAGGTGTTTTGCTCTTGTAGCTCAGTTGGTAGAGCACACCCTTGGTAAGGGTGAGGTCAGCGGTTCAAATCCGCTCAAGAGCTCCATATAACAAGGCAGATATGAAAATATCTGCCTTTGTTTTAACAGCTGCCTCGGCTTGAAGGTGTTGAGACTGGCGTTATTGCCAGGTGATTTCAGGTCTAGTGGGGTTGGTTGTTGTAAAGTCTTTTTCGGGCCTGCATAATGGTCGGCCTGATTTTGTTTTAGGTCAGTAGCTCAATTGGCAGAGCGACGGTCTCCAAAACCGTAGGTTGGGGGTTCGATTCCCTCCTGACCTGCCAGATTCACGTGGTGTGTCTGGCTTTCTTTTCACAGGATCTTCATAGATGACTCCTAAGGCTGAAGCTCAAAGCTCTCGTTTCGATCTGGTCAAGTGGCTCGCTGTAGTCGCCTTGGTGGTCGTAGGCGTTGTTGGCAATCAGTACTACTCTGCTTCGCCGATCCTGTACCGCGTGCTCGCATTGCTTGCCCTAGCTGCTGTGGCTGCCTTTGTGGGCCTGCAGACCGCCAAAGGCAAATCTTTCGCGATCCTGGTAAAGGAAGCTCGCACCGAAATTCGTAAAGTCGTTTGGCCGACTCGCCAAGAAACCACGCAGACCACGTTGATCGTTGTGGCTGTTGTTCTGGTTATGGCGTTGCTGTTGTGGGGTCTTGATTCCCTGCTCGGCTGGCTTGTTTCCTTGATTGTTGGCTAAGGGTGTCCCGTGGCTAAGCGTTGGTACGTTGTTCATGCTTACTCGGGTTACGAGAAGCATGTTATGCGCTCTTTGCTGGAGCGCGTAAAGCTGGCAGGCATGGAAGATGGCTTCGGCGAAATTCTGGTTCCCACTGAAGAAGTGGTTGAAATGCGGAATGGTCAGAAGCGCAAAAGCGAACGCAAGTTCTTCCCTGGCTATGTGCTGGTTCAGATGGACATGAATGAAGGTACTTGGCACTTGGTCAAGGACACTCCTCGTGTCATGGGTTTCATTGGCGGTACCGCTGATAAGCCTGCTCCTATCACCGACAAAGAGGCAGAAGCGATTCTGCGCCGCGTTGCTGATGGTAGCGACAAGCCTAAGCCGAAGACGCTTTTCGAGCCGGGTGAGGTTGTTCGTGTCACAGATGGTCCGTTTGCTGATTTCAACGGTACTGTCGAAGAAGTTAACTACGAAAAGAGCCGGATCCAAGTGGCAGTGCTCATTTTCGGTCGCTCTACTCCGGTAGAGCTGGAGTTCAGCCAGGTCGAGAAGGTCTAGCTGAGCAAGCATCCCAACCCCGCAGCCTTAGGCTGTGGGGTTTTGTCGTCACTGGGATAAACGCGCAAGTAACCGGGGAGCCTTTCGAGGCGTTTGAACCCGTAATTGGAGTGCCTCATGGCCAAGAAGATTACCGCTTACATCAAGCTGCAAGTGAAGGCCGCTCAGGCCAACCCTAGCCCACCCGTCGGTCCAGCTCTGGGTCAGCACGGCGTGAACATCATGGAATTCTGCAAGGCCTTCAACGCCCGTACTCAGGGTCTTGAGCCAGGTCTGCCGACTCCAGTGATCATCACTGTATACAGCGACCGTAGCTTCACTTTCGAAACCAAGTCGACTCCGGCTTCGGTTCTGTTGAAGAAAGCTGCTGGTCTGACTAGCGGTTCCGCTCGTCCTAACACCGTTAAGGTTGGCACCGTAACTCGTGCTCAGCTGGAAGAAATCGCGAAAACCAAAAACGCGGATCTGACTGCAGCTGATATGGATGCAGCCGTGCGTACCATCGCCGGCTCTGCTCGTAGCATGGGCCTTAACGTGGAGGGTGTGTAATGGCTAAGCTGACCAAGCGCCAAAAGGCTATCGCCGGCAAAATCGAAGCAGGCAAGGCCTACAATTTTGTAGACGCCGCTGCCCTGCTGACCGAGCTGTCGACTGTCAAGTTCAGCGAGTCTGTTGACGTTGCTGTAAACCTGGGTGTTGACCCACGTAAATCCGACCAGGTCGTTCGTAGCGCTACTGTGCTGCCACACGGTACTGGCAAGACTGTACGTGTAGCTGTCTTCACCCAAGGCCCAGCAGCTGAAGCTGCTCTGGCCGCTGGCGCTGACCGCGTTGGCATGGACGACCTGGCTGCCGAAATGAAAGGCGGCGACCTGAACTACGACGTAGTTATTGCATCCCCGGATGCAATGCGCGTTGTAGGTCAGTTGGGTCAGATCCTGGGTCCACGTGGTCTGATGCCTAACCCGAAAGTCGGTACCGTAACGCCAGACGTAGCCACCGCGGTTAAAAACGCCAAGGCTGGTCAGGTTCGTTATCGCACCGACAAAAACGGCATCATTCACACCTCCGTTGGCAAAGTCGGCTTCGATGCCGTCAAGCTGAAGGAAAACGTTGAAGCCCTGATCGCTGATCTGAAGCGTATCAAGCCAGCTTCTTCGAAAGGTATCTACGTCAAGCGCGTTACCCTGAGCACTACTATGGGCCCAGGTCTGGTCATCGACCAAGGCTCACTGGACGTATAAGACACAGATTGGTGCGAGCGATCGCGCCAATTGAAAAAAATTGGGGTCCCTGCCTGGCGGGGGCTATCCAAGACCGTAGGCGACGCAAGTCTTAAACCACAAGCCTACGCAGATGGTGCTCCCGGTTCCTTACCGAATCAGACACCAAAACGACATCCGGCTCCGGCCAGATGAAACGGTAACAAGCAGGAGTTAAACCCGTGGCAATTAATCTCGAAGACAAGAAGGCCATCGTCGCTGAAGTCAACGAGGCTGCCAAAGCTGCTCTGTCCGCTGTCGTGGCTGATGCCCGTGGTGTGACAGTAGGCGCTATGACCGGACTCCGTAAAGAGGCTCGTGAAGCTGGCGTATACGTACGTGTTGTACGTAACACCCTGCTCAAGCGCGCTGTTGCTGACACTGAATACAGTGTCCTCAACGACGTGTTCACCGGCCCGACTCTGATCGCGTTCTCCAAGGAACATCCAGGCGCTGCTGCCCGTTTGTTCAAGGAATTCGCCAAGAGTCAGGATAAGTTCGAGATCAAGGCAGCTGCGTTCGAGGGCAAGTTCCTCGCAGCTAACCAAATCGACGTACTGGCAACACTGCCGACCCGCGACGAAGCCATTTCGCAGCTGATGAGCGTGATTCAAGGCGCTACCAGCAAGCTGGCTCGTACTCTGGCCGCAGTTCGCGAGCAAAAAGAAGCTGCCGCAGCCTAAGGCTGAGCGACTTCTCTCGCGTATTTTTGTTTATTTCGATGGCCGAGTAGGCCGTCCCCCAATTCAGGAAATACAGCAATGTCTATCTCCCAAGACGATATCCTCAACGCCGTAGCTGAAATGTCGGTTCTGCAGGTTGTTGAGCTGATCAAAGCTTTCGAAGAAAAATTCGGCGTTTCCGCTGCCGCTGCTTCCGCTGGCCCAGCTGTTGCTGCTGTTGCTGCTGAAGAGCAAACCGAATTCAACGTCATGCTGGTAGAAGCTGGCGAGAAGAAAGTAAACGTGATCAAGGCAGTACGTGAACTGACCGGTCTGGGCCTGAAAGAAGCCAAGGCTGTAGTTGACGGCGCTCCTGCCCAGGTTCTGGAAGCAGTGTCGAAAGACGCCGCTGACAAAGCTAAAGCAGTGCTGGAAGAAGCAGGCGCTAAAGTCGAGCTGAAGTAAGCATCGACCTTGCGTCTCCAGCCCAAGCGTTAAGCTGAAGGCTGATGGCTGGTGGCTCTTGCCACCGGCCTTTTTCCGTTCTTGGCTGTCGACTCGGTCGCCGCCACTAACGCGCTGTAACCACCCGATGCGGTGGTGCAAACCATGGGGTTTGCAAGATTTTCTGGCTGCTCCCGTCGGAGGGGCCAAACAAGCAGGTGACCAAGCTGGGGAACGCTGATGGCTTACTCATATACTGAGAAAAAACGTATCCGCAAGGACTTTAGCAAGTTGCCGGACGTCATGGATGTCCCGTACCTTCTGGCTATCCAGCTGGATTCGTATCGTGAATTCTTGCAGGCGGGAGCGACCAAAGATCAGTTCCGCGACGTGGGCCTGCATGCGGCCTTCAAATCCGTTTTCCCGATCATCAGCTACTCCGGCAATGCTGCGCTGGAGTACGTCGGTTATCGCCTGGGCGAACCGGCATTTGATGTCAAAGAATGCGTGTTGCGCGGTGTTACGTACGCCGTACCTTTGCGGGTAAAAGTCCGTCTGATCATTTTCGACAAAGAATCGTCGAACAAAGCGATCAAGGACATCAAAGAGCAAGAAGTCTACATGGGCGAAATCCCATTGATGACCGAGAACGGTACCTTCGTTATCAATGGCACCGAGCGTGTGATCGTTTCCCAGCTGCACCGTTCCCCGGGCGTGTTCTTCGACCACGACCGCGGCAAGACGCACAGCTCCGGCAAGCTCCTGTACTCCGCGCGGATCATTCCGTACCGTGGTTCGTGGTTGGACTTCGAGTTCGACCCGAAAGACTGCGTGTTCGTGCGTATCGACCGTCGTCGCAAGCTGCCGGCCTCGGTACTGCTGCGCGCGCTCGGCTACACCACTGAGCAAGTGCTGGACGCTTTCTATACCACCAACGTGTTCAGCCTGAAGGATGAAACCCTCAAGCTGGAGCTGATCGCTTCGCGTCTGCGTGGTGAAATTGCCGTCCTGGACATCCAGGATGAAAAAGGCAAGGTCATTGTTGAAGCTGGCCGCCGTATCACTGCGCGCCACATCAACCAGATCGAAAAAGCCGGTATCAAAGAGCTGGAAGTGCCTCTGGACTACGTCCTGGGTCGTACTACCGCCAAGGTCATCGTTCACCCGGCTACAGGCGAAATCCTGGCTGAGTGCAACACCGAGCTGAACACCGAGATCCTGGCCAAAATCGCCAAGGCTCAGGTCGTTCGCATCGAGACCCTGTACACCAACGACATCGACTGCGGTCCGTTCATCTCCGACACGCTGAAGATCGACTCCACCAGCAACCAATTGGAAGCGCTGGTCGAGATCTATCGCATGATGCGTCCGGGCGAGCCACCAACCAAAGACGCTGCCGAGACCCTGTTCAACAACCTGTTCTTCAGCCCTGAGCGCTATGACCTTTCTGCGGTCGGCCGGATGAAGTTCAACCGTCGTATCGGTCGTACCGAGATCGAAGGTTCGGGCGTGCTGTGCAAGGAAGACATCGTCGCGGTACTGAAGACCCTGGTCGACATCCGTAACGGCAAAGGCATCGTCGATGACATCGACCACCTGGGTAACCGTCGTGTTCGCTGTGTAGGCGAAATGGCCGAGAACCAGTTCCGCGTTGGCCTGGTACGTGTTGAACGTGCGGTCAAAGAGCGTCTGTCGATGGCTGAAAGCGAAGGCCTGATGCCGCAAGACCTGATCAACGCCAAGCCAGTAGCTGCGGCGGTGAAAGAGTTCTTCGGTTCCAGCCAGCTGTCCCAGTTCATGGACCAGAACAACCCGCTCTCCGAGATCACCCACAAGCGCCGTGTCTCCGCACTGGGCCCGGGCGGTCTGACCCGTGAGCGTGCCGGCTTTGAAGTGCGTGACGTACACCCGACGCACTACGGTCGTGTTTGCCCGATCGAAACGCCGGAAGGTCCGAACATCGGTCTGATCAACTCCCTGGCCGCTTATGCGCGCACCAACCAATACGGCTTCCTCGAGAGCCCGTACCGTGTGGTGAAAGACGCTTTGGTCACCGACGAGATCGTTTTCCTGTCCGCCATCGAAGAAGCTGATCACGTGATCGCCCAGGCTTCGGCCACGATGAATGACAAGAAAGTCCTGGTCGACGAGCTGGTAGCTGTTCGTCACTTGAACGAGTTCACCGTCAAGGCGCCGGAAGACGTCACCTTGATGGACGTTTCGCCGAAGCAGGTAGTTTCGGTAGCAGCGTCGCTGATCCCGTTCCTGGAGCACGATGACGCCAACCGTGCGTTGATGGGTTCCAACATGCAGCGTCAAGCTGTACCGACCCTGCGCGCTGACAAGCCGCTGGTAGGTACCGGCATGGAGCGTAACGTAGCCCGTGACTCCGGCGTTTGCGTCGTGGCTCGCCGTGGCGGCGTAATCGACTCCGTTGATGCCAGCCGTATTGTGGTTCGTGTTGCCGATGACGAAGTTGAAACTGGCGAAGCCGGTGTCGACATCTACAACCTGACCAAATACACCCGCTCGAACCAGAACACCTGCATCAACCAGCGTCCGCTGGTGAGCAAGGGTGATCGCGTTCAGCGTAGCGACATCATGGCCGACGGCCCGTCCACCGACATGGGTGAACTGGCGCTTGGTCAGAACATGCGCATCGCGTTCATGGCATGGAACGGCTTCAACTTCGAAGACTCCATCTGCCTGTCCGAGCGTGTTGTTCAAGAAGACCGTTTCACCACGATCCACATTCAGGAACTGACCTGTGTGGCCCGTGACACCAAGCTTGGCCCAGAGGAAATCACTGCAGACATCCCGAACGTGGGTGAAGCTGCACTGAACAAGCTGGACGAAGCCGGTATCGTCTACGTAGGTGCTGAAGTAGGCGCAGGTGACATCCTGGTCGGTAAGGTCACTCCGAAAGGCGAGACCCAGCTGACTCCGGAAGAGAAGCTGCTGCGTGCCATCTTCGGTGAAAAAGCCAGCGACGTTAAAGACACCTCCCTGCGCGTACCTACCGGTACCAAAGGTACTGTCATCGACGTACAGGTCTTCACCCGTGACGGCGTCGAGCGTGATGCTCGTGCACTGTCCATCGAGAAGACCCAGCTCGACGAGATCCGCAAGGATCTGAACGAAGAGTTCCGTATCGTTGAAGGCGCGACTTTCGAACGTCTGCGTTCCGCCCTGGTAGGCCATAAGGCTGAAGGCGGCGCAGGTCTGAAGAAGGGGCAGGACATCACCGACGAAATCCTCGACGGTCTTGAGCACGGCCAGTGGTTCAAACTGCGTATGGCTGAAGATGCTCTGAACGAGCAGCTCGAGAAGGCCCAGGCCTACATCGTTGATCGCCGCCGTCTGCTGGACGACAAGTTCGAAGACAAGAAGCGCAAACTGCAGCAGGGCGATGACCTGGCTCCAGGCGTGCTGAAGATCGTCAAGGTTTACCTGGCAATCCGTCGCCGCATCCAGCCGGGCGACAAGATGGCCGGTCGTCACGGTAACAAAGGTGTGGTCTCCGTGATCATGCCGGTTGAAGACATGCCGCACGATGCCAATGGCACCCCGGTCGACGTCGTCCTCAACCCGTTGGGCGTACCTTCGCGTATGAACGTTGGTCAGATCCTTGAAACCCACCTGGGCCTCGCGGCCAAAGGGCTGGGCGAGAAGATCAACCGTATGATCGAGGAGCAGCGCAAGGTCGCCGACCTGCGTAAGTTCCTGCACGAGATCTACAACGAGATCGGCGGTCGCAACGAAGAGCTGGACACCTTCTCTGACCAGGAAATCCTGGATCTGGCGAAGAACCTGCGCGGCGGTGTTCCAATGGCTACCCCGGTGTTCGACGGTGCCAAGGAAAGCGAAATCAAGGCCATGCTCAAACTGGCGGATCTGCCAGAAAGCGGCCAGATGCAGCTGTTCGACGGCCGTACCGGCAACAAGTTCGAGCGTCCGGTTACTGTTGGCTACATGTACATGCTGAAGCTGAACCACTTGGTAGACGACAAGATGCACGCTCGTTCTACCGGTTCGTACAGCCTGGTTACCCAGCAGCCGCTGGGTGGTAAGGCTCAGTTCGGTGGTCAGCGTTTCGGGGAGATGGAGGTCTGGGCACTGGAAGCATACGGTGCTGCTTACACTCTGCAAGAAATGCTCACAGTGAAGTCGGACGATGTGAACGGTCGGACCAAGATGTACAAAAACATCGTGGACGGCGATCACCGTATGGAGCCGGGCATGCCCGAGTCCTTCAACGTGTTGATCAAAGAAATTCGTTCCCTCGGCATCGATATCGATCTGGAAACCGAATAACACGTGACGCGAATCGAGAGCGGGGCAGTGATGCCCGCTCTCTGCTCCGCCAGGAGGAAAGGCCTTGAAAGACCTACTGAATTTGCTGAAAAACCAGGGTCAAGTCGAAGAGTTCGACGCCATCCGTATTGGGTTGGCATCGCCTGAGATGATCCGTTCGTGGTCGTTCGGTGAAGTTAAAAAGCCGGAAACCATCAACTACCGTACGTTCAAACCTGAGCGTGACGGCCTGTTCTGCGCCAAGATCTTTGGCCCGGTAAAGGATTACGAGTGCCTGTGCGGTAAGTACAAGCGCTTGAAGCACCGTGGTGTGATCTGCGAGAAGTGCGGCGTTGAAGTTGCACTGGCCAAGGTTCGTCGTGAGCGCATGGCGCACATCGAACTGGCTTCGCCGGTTGCCCACATCTGGTTCCTGAAATCGCTGCCGTCCCGTATCGGCTTGCTGATGGACATGACCCTGCGTGATATCGAGCGCGTTCTCTACTTCGAGAGCTATGTCGTTATCGATCCAGGCATGACCACCCTTGAAAAAGGTCAGTTGCTGAACGACGAGCAGTACTTCGAGGCGCTGGAAGAATTCGGTGACGATTTCGATGCTCGCATGGGTGCCGAAGCTGTCCGCGAACTGCTGCACGCTATCGACCTGGAGCACGAGATTGGCCGTCTGCGTGAAGAAATTCCGCAAACCAACTCCGAAACCAAGATCAAGAAGCTGTCCAAGCGTCTGAAGTTGATGGAAGCCTTTCAGGGTTCCGGCAACTTGCCAGAGTGGATGGTGCTGACCGTTCTGCCGGTTCTGCCGCCTGACCTGCGTCCACTGGTACCGTTGGATGGTGGTCGTTTCGCGACTTCCGACCTCAACGACCTGTACCGTCGCGTGATCAACCGTAACAACCGCTTGAAGCGCCTGCTTGATCTGTCCGCTCCGGACATCATCGTGCGCAACGAAAAGCGTATGTTGCAAGAAGCTGTCGATGCCTTGCTCGACAACGGTCGCCGTGGCCGCGCTATCACCGGTTCCAACAAGCGTCCTCTGAAATCCCTGGCTGACATGATCAAGGGTAAGCAAGGTCGTTTCCGTCAGAACCTGCTCGGTAAGCGTGTTGACTACTCTGGTCGTTCGGTAATTACCGTAGGCCCGACCCTGCGTCTGCACCAGTGCGGTCTGCCTAAGAAGATGGCACTTGAGCTGTTCAAGCCATTCATCTTCGGCAAGCTGGAAATGCGCGGTCTCGCGACCACCATCAAAGCGGCCAAGAAAATGGTCGAGCGCGAACTGCCAGAGGTTTGGGACGTTCTCGCTGAGGTGATCCGCGAACACCCGGTTCTCCTCAACCGTGCACCGACCCTTCACCGTCTGGGTATCCAGGCGTTTGAACCGGTACTGATCGAAGGTAAGGCTATCCAGCTGCACCCGTTGGTCTGTGCTGCGTACAACGCCGACTTCGACGGCGACCAAATGGCCGTGCACGTACCGCTGACACTGGAAGCCCAGTTGGAAGCGCGTGCATTGATGATGTCGACCAACAACATTCTGTCGCCAGCCAACGGTGAGCCAATCATCGTTCCGTCGCAGGACGTTGTATTGGGTCTGTACTACATGACGCGTGAAGCGATCAACGCCAAGGGCGAAGGTCGTGTGTTCGCTGACCTGCAAGAAGTTGACCGTGTGTTCCGTGCCGGCGAAGCCGCATTGCACGCCAAGGTCAAAGTGCGGATCAACGAAACCGTCAACGACCGTGACGGCGGCAGCGTGACCAACACTCGTATCGTCGACACCACTGTCGGCCGTGCGCTGTTGTATCAAGTTGTGCCAAAAGGTCTGTCGTACGACGTCGTCAACCTGCCGATGAAGAAAAAGGCGATCTCCAAGTTGATCAACCAGTGCTACCGCGTGGTTGGTTTGAAAGAGACCGTGATCTTCGCTGACCAGTTGATGTATACCGGTTTTGCTTACTCGACCATTTCCGGCGTTTCCATCGGCGTTAACGACTTTGTTATCCCGGATGAAAAAGCCCGCATCATCGGCGCTGCCACCGAAGAAGTGAAAGAAATCGAAAGCCAGTACGCCTCCGGCCTGGTAACCCAGGGTGAGAAGTACAACAAGGTAATCGACCTTTGGTCCAAGGCGAACGATGAAGTTTCCAAGGCGATGATGGCCAACCTCTCGAAAGAGAAAGTCATCGACCGTCATGGCGACGAAGTTGACCAAGAGTCCTTCAACTCGATGTACATGATGGCCGACTCGGGCGCACGGGGTTCTGCTGCGCAGATCCGTCAGCTCGCCGGTATGCGTGGCCTGATGGCCAAGCCGGACGGTTCCATCATCGAAACGCCGATTACTGCGAACTTCCGTGAAGGTTTGAGCGTACTTCAGTACTTCATCTCGACTCACGGTGCTCGTAAGGGTCTTGCGGATACCGCGTTGAAAACCGCTAACTCCGGTTACCTGACTCGCCGTCTGGTAGACGTTGCACAAGATCTGGTTGTAACCGAGATCGATTGTGGTACCGAGCACGGCCTGCTGATGACGCCGCACATTGAAGGCGGTGACGTTGTAGAGCCGTTGGGTGAGCGCGTATTGGGTCGTGTTATTGCCCGTGACGTGTTCAAGCCAGGCACCGAGGAAGTTATCGTTCCTGCCGGCACCCTGGTAGACGAGAAGTGGGTCGAGTTCATCGAACTCAACAGCATCGACGAAGTGATCGTTCGCTCGCCGATCAGCTGCGAAACCCGCTACGGCATCTGCGCCAAGTGCTACGGCCGTGACTTGGCTCGTGGTCACCAGGTGAACATCGGTGAAGCGGTCGGCGTTATCGCTGCCCAGTCCATCGGTGAGCCGGGTACCCAGCTGACGATGCGTACGTTCCACATCGGTGGTGCGGCAAGCCGGACCTCCGCAGCCGACAGCGTTCAGGTGAAGAATGGCGGTACTGTCCGCCTGCACAACCTGAAGCACGTAGAGCGAGTGGATGGCCACCTGGTTGCCGTGTCCCGTTCCGGTGAGCTGGCAATCGCTGATGACTACGGTCGTGAGCGTGAGCGTTACAAGCTGCCGTACGGTGCTGTGATTTCGGTTAAAGAAGGTGACAAGGTCGACGCTGGCGCAATCGTGGCCAAGTGGGACCCGCACACTCACCCAATCGTTACCGAAATGAAAGGTACCGTGACCTACGTGGGCATGGAAGAAGGCATCACGATCAAGCGTCAGACTGACGAATTGACCGGTATGACCAACATTGAAGTACTCGACGCGAAAGATCGTCCAGCTGCCGGTAAAGACATCCGTCCTGCCGTGAAGATGGTCGATGACAACGGCAAGGACTTGTTGCTGCCAGGCACTGACGTAATCGCTCAGTACTTCCTGCCAGCCAACGCCCTGGTCGGTGTAGCGGATGGTGCGAAGATCGCGATCGGTGATGTTATCGCGCGTATCCCGCAAGAAACTTCGAAAACCCGTGACATCACCGGTGGTCTGCCGCGTGTTGCCGACTTGTTCGAAGCTCGTCGTCCGAAAGAAGCGTCGATTCTGGCTGAAGTCAGCGGCACCATCGCGTTCGGTAAAGAGACCAAGGGCAAGCGCCGTCTGGTCATTACTCCGAACGACGGTAGTGATCCGTATGAAGAGCTGATTCCGAAGTGGCGTCACCTGAACGTGTTCGAAGGCGAACAGGTAAACCGCGGCGAAGTTATCTCCGACGGCCCGAGCGATCCACACGACATCCTGCGTCTGCTGGGTGTGAGTGCGCTGGCCAAGTACATCGTTAACGAGATCCAGGACGTTTACCGCCTGCAAGGCGTGAAGATCAACGATAAGCACATCGAGACCATCCTGCGTCAGATGCTGCGTAAAGTTGAAATCGCTGAATCCGGCGATTCCAGTTTCATCAAGGGCGACCAGATGGAACTGACTCACGTGCTGGTGGAAAACGAGCGCTTGGCGACCGAAGACAAATTCGTGTCCAAGTTCACTCGCGTGCTACTGGGTATCACCAAGGCGTCGTTGTCGACTGAATCGTTCATCTCGGCGGCCTCCTTCCAGGAGACCACTCGCGTACTGACCGAAGCAGCGGTAACCGGCAAGCGCGATTACCTGCGCGGCCTGAAAGAAAACGTGGTTGTGGGTCGTCTGATCCCGGCCGGTACCGGTTTGGCTTACCACAGCGAGCGTAAACGCCGCCGTGATGCTGACAAGCCGTTGCGCGTAAGCGCCAGTGAAGTGGAAGCTGCACTGACCGAAGCGCTGAACTCCAGCGGTAACTGAGTTCTGCGATAAATAAGTCCGGGCCCTGGTAGCCCCCATTCGTCGGATCGAGGCAGTTTTGTCCCGGTTCGATGAGAGGGGATGTCGGGGCCTTGCCTTGACTGGGGGCAAGATCCTCTTTAGACTCTTGTACCCCTAAATTTGGCGGGAATTCGTTCCTGCCATTTTGCTTTTCTTGCAAGACAATAGCGTCGCAAGACAACAGTGGAGCTAGTAGATGGCAACTATCAACCAGCTGGTACGTCAGCCGCGTAAGCGTATCGTCGAGAAATCCGACGTGCCTGCGCTGCAGAACTGCCCGCAACGTCGTGGCGTATGCACTCGCGTGTATACCACTACGCCGAAAAAACCTAACTCGGCACTGCGTAAAGTATGCCGTGTGCGCCTGACCAACGGTTTCGAGGTTTCCTCGTACATCGGTGGTGAAGGTCACAACCTGCAAGAGCACAGCGTGGTACTGATCCGCGGCGGTCGTGTAAAAGACTTGCCAGGTGTTCGTTATCACACCGTTCGCGGCTCCTTGGATACTTCCGGCGTTAAAGGTCGTAACCAGGGTCGTTCGAAGTACGGTACCAAGAAGCCTAAGTAGTAGCGGCTTTTTGTAACACTGAATCATCTTATTTTCTGAGTCGATAAGAGTAAGGTCGGAGGCGTCCCGAAAGGGCACCGATTCCGAGCGAACCTGAAGACCGTTTGAGGGCTTATCCATGCCAAGAAGACGCGTAGCAGCCAAGCGCGAAGTGCTTGACGATCCAAAATACGGAAGCCAAATTCTGGCCAAGTTCATGAACCACGTGATGGAGAGCGGCAAGAAAGCCGTTGCCGAGCGTATCGTTTATGGCGCGCTGGAAAAGGTTAAAGAACGCAAGAACAGCGACCCCCTGGAAATCTTCGAGAAAGCTCTCGACGCCATCGCTCCGCTGGTCGAAGTGAAGTCGCGCCGTGTAGGCGGTGCTACTTACCAGGTTCCGGTCGAAGTTCGTCCGTCCCGTCGTAACGCTCTGGCAATGCGCTGGTTGGTAGACTTCGCCCGTAAGCGCGGCGAGAAGTCTATGGCTCTGCGTTTGGCCGGCGAGCTGTTGGACGCTGCTGAAGGTAAAGGTGCTGCTGTTAAGAAGCGTGAAGACGTGCACCGTATGGCTGAAGCTAACAAAGCTTTCTCGCACTACCGCTTCTAATCTTAGCTTCACTAATTTTGCGAGGGCTTTATGGCTCGTACTACTCCGATTAGCCGCTACCGTAACATCGGTATCGTTGCTCACGTGGATGCTGGTAAAACCACCACCACCGAGCGCGTACTGTTTTACACCGGCAAAAGTCACAAAATGGGCGAGGTGCATGACGGCGCCGCGACCACAGACTGGATGGTTCAGGAGCAGGAGCGTGGTATTACCATTACTTCTGCTGCTATTACCGCCTTCTGGAAAGGTTCCGAGAAGCAGTACAAAGACGAGCATCGCTTCAACGTAATCGATACCCCAGGCCACGTAGACTTCACCATTGAAGTTGAGCGTTCCCTGCGTGTACTCGACGGTGCTGTCGTTGTGTTCTGCGGTACTTCGGGTGTTGAGCCTCAGTCGGAAACCGTATGGCGTCAAGCCAACAAATACGGCGTTCCACGTCTTGTTTACGTAAACAAGATGGACCGTGCTGGCGCCAACTTCCTTCGCGTGATCGGTCAGATCAAACAGCGTCTGGGTCACACCCCGGTGCCAATCCAGTTGGCTATCGGTTCCGAAGACAACTTCCAGGGTCAGATCGATCTGATCAATATGGAAGCGGTTTACTGGAATGACTCCGACAAAGGCATGGTGCCTGTTCGCAAGCCTATCCCTGCAGAACTGCAGGAACTGGCTGACGAGTGGCGCAACAACATGGTTGAGGCTGCGGCCGAAGCCAGCGAAGAGCTGATGAACAAGTACCTCGAGGGTGAAGAGCTCACCAACGTGGAAATCAAGGCTGCTCTGCGTCAGCGTACTATCGCTGGTGAGATCGTCCTGGCTGTTTGTGGTTCTTCCTTCAAGAACAAGGGTGTTCCCCTGGTTCTCGACGCCGTTATCGACTACCTGCCGGCTCCAACCGACATTCCTGCTATCAAGGGTACTAACCCTGATAACGAGGAAGAAGAAATGGAGCGTCACGCCGATGACAGCGAGCCGTTCTCGGCTCTGGCGTTCAAGATCGCAACCGACCCATTCGTGGGTACTTTGACCTTCGTCCGCGTTTACTCGGGCGTGTTGGCCTCCGGCGACGGCGTGATCAACTCGGTTAAAGGCAAGAAAGAGCGCGTGGGTCGTATGGTGCAAATGCACGCAAACGCCCGTGAAGAGATCAAGGAAGTACGCGCTGGTGACATCGCGGCCCTGATCGGCATGAAGGACGTCACCACGGGCGAGACTTTGTGCGACGCTGCCAAGCCAATCATCCTGGTTCGCATGGACTTCCCGGAGCCGGTTATTTCGGTTGCCGTAGAGCCTAAGACCAAGGATGACCAGGAAAAAATGGGTATCGCTCTGGGCAAGCTTGCTCAGGAAGATCCATCTTTCCGCGTCAAGACTGATGAAGAGACTGGTCAAACGATCATCTCCGGCATGGGCGAGCTGCACCTGGACATCCTGGTTGACCGGATGCGCCGTGAGTTCAACGTCGAAGCCAACATCGGTAAGCCTCAGGTTTCCTATCGTGAGCGCATCACGAAGAACTGTGAAATCGAAGGCAAGTTCGTTCGTCAGTCCGGCGGTCGTGGTCAGTTCGGTCACTGCTGGATCCGTTTTGCTCCTGCTGACGAAGGTCAGGAAGGTCTGCAATTCGTGAACGAAGTGGTAGGTGGTGTGGTTCCTAAGGAATACATCCCTGCTATCCAGAAGGGTATCGAAGAGCAGATGAAGAACGGTGTTGTTGCCGGCTATCCGCTGATCGGCCTGAAAGCAACCGTTTTTGACGGTTCTTACCACGACGTCGACTCCAACGAGATGGCGTTTAAGGTGGCTGCTTCCATGGCAACCAAGCAACTGGCCCAGAAGGGCGGTGGTGAGTTGCTTGAGCCAATCATGGCGGTAGAAGTTGTTACACCTGAAGACTATATGGGTGATGTCATGGGCGACCTTAACCGTCGTCGCGGCATGATCTTGGGTATGGAAGACACGGTTTCCGGCAAAGTGATTCGCGCCGAGGTTCCGTTGGGTGAGATGTTCGGTTACGCGACCGACGTTCGCTCCATGTCCCAGGGTCGCGCAAGCTACTCTATGGAATTCAAAAAATACAACACAGCTCCGGCGCACATCGCTGAAACTGTATCCAAAAAACAAGGCTGATTCAGTCCTTTAGGCAAGGAGTTAATTGTCGTGGCTAAAGAAAAATTTGATCGTTCCCTACCGCACGTAAACGTTGGCACCATCGGCCACGTTGACCACGGTAAAACCACTCTGACCGCTGCTCTGACTCGCGTCTGCTCCGAAGTTTTCGGTTCGGCTCGTGTTGACTTCGACAAGATCGACAGCGCACCAGAAGAAAAAGCTCGTGGTATCACCATCAACACCGCTCACGTTGAGTACAACTCGACTATTCGTCACTACGCTCACGTTGACTGCCCAGGTCACGCTGACTACGTGAAGAACATGATCACTGGTGCTGCCCAGATGGACGGCGCGATCCTGGTTTGCTCGGCCGCTGATGGTCCGATGCCACAAACCCGTGAACACATCCTGCTGTCCCGTCAGGTAGGCGTTCCGTACATCGTGGTTTTCCTGAACAAGGCTGACCTGGTAGACGACGCTGAGCTGCTGGAACTGGTTGAGATGGAAGTGCGCGATCTGCTGAGCACTTACGACTTCCCAGGTGACGACACTCCGATCATAATCGGTTCTGCTCGTATGGCTCTGGAAGGCAAAGACGACAACGAAATGGGCACCACTGCCGTTCGTAAACTGGTTGAGACTCTGGACAGCTACATCCCAGAACCAGTTCGTCTGACCGACAAGCCGTTCCTGATGCCAATCGAAGACGTATTCTCGATCTCCGGTCGCGGTACTGTTGTGACTGGTCGTATCGAGCGCGGTATCGTTCGCGTTCAAGATCCACTGGAAATCGTTGGTCTGCGTGACACTACCGTCACCACCTGCACCGGTGTTGAAATGTTCCGTAAGCTGCTCGACGAAGGTCGTGCTGGTGAGAACTGCGGCGTTCTGCTGCGTGGTACCAAGCGTGACGACGTTGAGCGTGGCCAGGTTCTGGTTAAACCAGGTTCGGTTAAGCCTCACACCAAGTTCACCGCAGAAGTTTACGTTCTGAGCAAGGAAGAAGGCGGTCGTCACACTCCGTTCTTCAAAGGCTACCGTCCACAGTTCTACTTCCGTACTACTGACGTGACCGGTAACTGCGAACTGCCAGAAGGCGTTGAAATGGTAATGCCAGGCGATAACATTCAAATGACTGTTACCCTGATCAAAACCATCGCAATGGAAGACGGTCTGCGCTTCGCTATCCGTGAAGGCGGCCGTACCGTTGGTGCTGGCGTTGTAGCTAAAATCATCGAGTAATCATCTCTTCTGAGATAGCTCGGTTTTTTTGAGAAGGCCCCCGCTTAGCGGGGGCCTTTTTTATTGGGTTGACACCCATCGGGGGCGTCTATAGAATTGCGCCTCCTTTTAACGGGCGCATTGCGCCCGGTGGGAATAGCAGCCGGAGTCTGAAATCCAATGCAAAATCAGCAAATCCGTATCAGGTTGAAGGCTTTTGACCATCGCCTGATCGACCAATCCACCCAGGAAATCGTGGAAACCGCGAAACGTACTGGTGCTCAAGTGCGTGGTCCAATTCCACTGCCTACCCGTAAAGAGCGGTTCACCGTTCTGGTCTCCCCGCACGTCAACAAAGACGCGCGTGACCAGTACGAGATCCGTACTCATAAGCGCGTACTGGACATCGTCCAGCCAACGGATAAAACCGTTGATGCACTTATGAAGCTCGATCTGGCGGCCGGTGTGGAAGTACAGATCAGCCTCGGCTAAGACTCGGGTCTTAGTCGTGTAACGCTCTGAAATGGGCGGCCATAGCGGGTGAAAGCCCCGTACACTCATGAGGTTTACAACATGACTATTGGTGTAGTCGGTCGTAAATGCGGTATGACCCGTATTTTCACCGAAGAAGGTGTCTCCATTCCGGTCACGGTCATTGAGATCGAGCCGAATCGCGTCACCCAGTTCAAAACTGAAGAAACCGATGGCTATCGTGCAGTGCAAGTCACTGTCGGCGAGCGTCGTGCTTCGCGTGTGACTGCTGCTCAAGCAGGCCACTTCGCTAAAGCAAACGTTGCAGCTGGTCGCACCGTTATGGAGTTCCGTCTTGAAGACGGCGACTACCAGGCTGGCGATCTGATCAACGCTGAAATCTTCGCTGCTGGTCAACTGGTTGATGTAACCGGTCAGTCCAAAGGTAAAGGCTTCCAGGGTACGATCAAGCGTTGGAATTTCCGTGGACAAGACAACACTCACGGTAACTCCGTTTCCCACCGCGTCCCGGGCTCTATTGGCCAGTGCCAGACTCCTGGTCGTGTATTCAAGGGCAAAAAAATGTCCGGTCATATGGGCGCTGAGCGCGTGACCGTGCAGTCCCTCGAAGTAGTGCGCGTCGACGCTGAACGCAATCTGTTGTTGGTCAAGGGTGCTGTTCCTGGCGCTACTGGCGGCAACCTGGTTGTACGTCCAGCGGCCAAGGCTCGCGGTTAAGGGGAAGCTGACATGCAATTAAATGTAAATGACGCTCAAGCGATCGAAGTTTCCGAACTGACATTTGGCGGCGAATTCAACGAGACGCTGGTTCACCAAGCAGTCGTGGCCTACATGGCCGGCGGCCGTCAAGGTAGCAAGCAGCAAAAGACCCGTTCCGACGTACGTGGTGGCGGTAAGCGCCCTTGGCGTCAGAAAGGTACTGGCCGTGCTCGTGCCGGTACTATCCGTAGCCCAATCTGGCGTGGCGGCGGTACCACTTTCGCAGCTCGTCCGCAGGATCACTCGCAGAAGCTCAACAAGAAGATGTACCGCGCAGCTCTGCGCTCCATCCTTGCTGAACTCGTGCGTACTGACCGTCTGGTCGTGGTTCAGGACTTCGCTGTTGAAAGCCCGAAAACCAAAGATCTGCTGGGCAAACTGAACAACATGAGCCTGACCGACGTTTTGATCGTGTCGGAAGCTGTTGATCAGAACCTGTACCTGGCTGCTCGCAACCTGCCACACGTTGATGTACGTGACGTGCAAGGTTCCGATCCAGTTAGTCTGATCGCATACGACAAGGTGTTGATCACCGTGTCGGCCGTGAAGAAATTCGAGGAGCTGCTGGGATGAACCAGGAACGCGTATTTAAAGTTCTGCTTGGCCCGCACGTTTCCGAAAAGGCTACGGTTCTGGCTGACAAGAAAGGCCAGTTCGTTTTCAAGGTTGCAACTGACGCAACCAAGCTGGAAATCAAGAAGGCCGTCGAAAGCCTGTTCAGCGTGAAAGTAGAGCGTGTTACTACCCTGAATGTTCTGGGTAAGAGCAAGCGCACTGCTCGCGGTCTGGGCAAGCGTAATGACTGGAAGAAGGCAGTTATCTCCCTTCAGCCAGGCCAAGATCTCGATTTCAGCAGCAGTGCTGAGTAAGGAAGGGGTGCATCATGGCAATCGTTAAATGCAAACCGACTTCCCCTGGCCGCCGTTTTGTGGTCAAGGTGGTCAACCAGGAGCTGCATAAAGGCGCTCCTCACGCACCGCTGCTCGAGAAAAAATCGAAGTCTGGTGGTCGTAACAACAATGGTCGCATTACCACTCGTCACATCGGTGGTGGCCATAAGCAGCATTATCGTCTGGTCGACTTCCGTCGCAACGACAAAGATGGCATCGCTGCCACTGTCGAGCGCATCGAATACGATCCAAACCGTACTGCTCACATCGCTCTGCTGCTGTACGCAGATGGCGAGCGTCGCTACATCATCGCCCCTAAAGGCGTGAGCGCTGGCGACCAGCTGATCGCAGGTGCCCTGGCACCGATCAAGCCGGGCAACGCTCTGCAACTGCGCAACATTCCAGTTGGTAGCACCGTACACGGCATCGAATTGAAGCCAGGTAAAGGCGCGCAAATCGCTCGTTCCGCTGGTGCTTCGGCTCAGCTGATCGCTCGTGAAGGTGTCTACGTGACCCTGCGTCTGCGTTCTGGTGAGATGCGTAAAGTGCTGGCTGAATGCCGCGCGACCCTGGGCGAAGTCTCGAACTCCGAGCACAGCCTGCGTTCGCTGGGTAAAGCTGGTGCCAAACGCTGGCGTGGCGTTCGCCCAACCGTTCGTGGTGTTGCCATGAACCCGGTTGACCACCCACACGGTGGTGGTGAAGGTCGTACCTCTGGTGGTCGTCATCCGGTATCGCCATGGGGCTTCCCGACTAAGGGCGCGAAGACTCGTGGTAATAAGCGTACCGACAAAATGATCGTCCGTCGTCGCAAGTAAATAGAGGGATACGACAGTGCCACGTTCTCTGAAAAAAGGTCCTTTTATTGATCTTCACCTACTGAAGAAGATCGAAGTGGCGGCGGAAAAGAACGATCGCAAACCAGTTAAGACCTGGTCGCGTCGTTCGATGATCCTGCCACAAATGGTCGGTCTGACCATTGCTGTACACAACGGTCGCTTGCACGTCCCAGTTCTCGTGAACGAAGACATGGTCGGCCACAAACTAGGCGAGTTTGCCGGTACCCGCACTTATCGTGGGCACGTGGCAGACAAGAAAGCCAAGCGTTAAGGGGTAAGGAAATGGAAGTAGCCGCTAAGTTGTCGGGCGCTCGAATCTCCGCCCAGAAAGCCCGCTTGGTCGCCGACCAGATCCGCGGGAAGAAGGTGGGCGAAGCGCTCAACCTGTTGGCTTTCAGCAGTAAGAAAGCCGCCGAGATCATGAAGAAAGTGCTGGAGTCGGCCGTAGCCAACGCCGAGCATAACGAAGGCGCAGACGTTGATGACCTGAAGGTCAGCACCGTTTTCGTCAACGAAGGGCGTTCGCTGAAGCGCATCATGCCACGTGCCAAAGGCCGTGCTGATCGCATCGTCAAGCGGTCTTGCCATATCACTGTCAAGGTTGCTGACAAGTAACGGAGTCGAAGAGATGGGTCAGAAAGTACATCCCATTGGCATTCGCCTGGGAATCGTCAAGGAGCACACCTCCGTCTGGTACGCAGACGGTCGGACTTATGCGGACTACTTGTTCGCTGATCTGAAGGTGCGTGAGTATCTCCAAGACAAACTAAAAAGCGCGTCCGTAAGCCGTATCGATATCCATCGTCCGGCGCAAACTGCACGTATCACCATCCACACCGCTCGTCCAGGTATCGTTATCGGGAAGAAAGGTGAAGATGTTGAGAAACTGCGTCAGGACCTGACCAAGCAAATGGGTGTGCCTGTGCACATCAATATCGAAGAGATCCGCAAGCCGGAGCTCGACGGTATGCTGGTTGCGCAGAGCGTAGCTCAGCAGCTGGAGCGTCGCGTAATGTTCCGTCGCGCTATGAAGCGCGCTGTACAGAACGCCATGCGCATTGGTGCCAAAGGCATCAAAATCCAAGTGAGCGGTCGTCTCGGCGGTGCTGAAATCGCACGTACTGAATGGTATCGCGAAGGTCGTGTGCCACTGCACACCCTGCGTGCCGACATCGACTATGCCAACTACGAAGCTCACACCACTTACGGTGTGATCGGTGTAAAGGTTTGGATCTTCAAAGGCGAAGTAATTGGTGGTCGCCAAGAAGAACTGAAACCACAAGCACCAGCGCCTCGTAAAAAAGCTGCTAAGTAAGGGGTACGCCAAATGTTGCAACCTAAGCGTACGAAGTTCCGCAAGCAGATGACAGGCCACAACCGTGGTCTGGCTCAGCGCGGTAGCAAAGTCAGCTTCGGCGAGTTCGCGCTGAAGTCTGTAGCTCGTGGTCGTCTCACCGCTCGTCAGATCGAGTCAGCGCGTCGTGCTCTGACCCGTCACGTAAAACGTGGCGGCAAGATCTGGATCCGTGTATTCCCGGACAAGCCGATCTCCAAAAAACCTCTCGAGGTTCGGATGGGTAAAGGTAAGGGTAACGTGGAGTACTGGGTAGCCCAGATTCAGCCAGGCAAAGTCCTGTATGAAATCGAGGGTGTTTCTGAAGAGCTGGCGCGTGAGGCTTTCGCCCTGGCTGCTGCAAAGCTGCCGCTCGCCACCTCCTTTGTTAAACGGACGGTGATGTGATGAAAGCGAATGAACT
Organism: Pseudomonas sp. NFPP28; assembly: GCF_900115535.1. Taxonomy (NCBI): domain Bacteria; kingdom Pseudomonadati; phylum Pseudomonadota; class Gammaproteobacteria; order Pseudomonadales; family Pseudomonadaceae; genus Pseudomonas; species Pseudomonas sp. NFPP28. The sequence goes on from NZ_FOWT01000010.1 coordinate 24,421, forward strand.
TCGTGAAAAATCCGCACAGCAGCTGAACGAGCAACTGCTCGGCCTGCTGCGCGACCAGTTCAATCTGCGTATGCAGAAAGCAACTGGCCAGTTGGGGCAGTCTCATCTGCTCTCGCAAGTTAAGCGTGACATCGCTCGCGTGAAGACTGTGCTCAACCAGCAGGCAGGTAAGTGATCATGGCTGAAGCCGAAAAGACTGTCCGTACGCTGACTGGCCGTGTTGTCAGCGACAAGATGGACAAAACCATCACCGTTCTGATCGAGCGTCGCGTTAAGCACCCGATCTACGGTAAATATGTTAAGCGTTCGACTAAGCTGCACGCGCACGACGAAACCAATCAGTGCCACATCGGCGACAAAGTCACTATTCGTGAAACTCGTCCGCTGGCCAAGACCAAGTCTTGGGCACTGGTTGATGTTCTCGAACGCGCTGTGGAAGTCTAAGGACTAGGGGTCGGAGAAATTATATGATTCAGACTCAATCCATGCTCGATGTGGCCGATAACAGCGGCGCTCGCCGTGTTATGTGCATCAAGGTGCTGGGTGGCTCCCATCGTCGTTACGCTGGTATCGGTGACATCATCAAAGTTACCGTGAAGGAAGCAATTCCTCGCGGTAAGGTGAAAAAAGGCCAAGTGATGACTGCTGTTGTAGTCCGCACTCGTCACGGCGTACGTCGTGCTGATGGCTCCATTATCCGCTTTGATGGCAACGCTGCTGTTCTTCTGAACAACAAGCAAGAGCCGATCGGCACCCGTATCTTTGGGCCAGTGACCCGTGAGCTTCGTACTGAGAAGTTCATGAAGATCGTCTCGCTCGCCCCAGAAGTGCTGTAAGGAGATCCGACATGCAAAAGATTCGTCGTGACGACGAGATCATCGTGATCGCCGGCAAAGACAAAGGTAAGCGCGGTAAGGTGCTTAAGGTTCTCGCTAATAACCGTCTGGTTATCGGTGGTCTGAACCTGGTCAAGCGTCATACCAAGCCTAACCCGATGTCGGGCGTGCAGGGCGGTATCGTCGAGAAAGAAGCTCCGCTGGACGCTTCTAACGTCGCCATCTTCAACGGCGAAACCAACAAGGCTGACCGCGTTGGTTTCAAAGTAGAAGACGGTAAGAAAATTCGTGTCTTCAAGTCGACCCAAAAAGCGGTTGATGCTTGAACACTGCTAGGTAGATTAGACCATGGCACGACTACAAGAGATTTACCGGAAGGAAATCGCCCCTAAGCTTAAGGAAGAACTTAAGCTTGGGAACGTGATGGAAGTTCCGCGCGTTACCAAAATCACCCTGAACATGGGTTTGGGCGAAGCGATCGGTGACAAAAAAGTCATCGAGCACGCTGTTGCTGACCTGGAAAAGATCACCGGCCAGAAAGTCGTTGTGACTTACGCTCGGAAATCCATCGCTGGCTTTAAAGTCCGTGAAGGTTGGCCGATCGGCGTCAAAGTGACCCTGCGCCGTGAGCGTATGTACGAATTCCTGGATCGTCTGCTGTCGATCTCCCTGCCTCGGGTTCGCGACTTCCGCGGCCTGAATGCCAAGTCCTTCGATGGTCGTGGTAACTACAGCATGGGCGTGAAAGAGCAGATCATCTTCCCGGAAATCGACTACGACAAGATCGATGCTCTCCGCGGTCTGGACATCACCCTGACCACCACTGCCAAGAACGATGATGAAGGTCGCGCCCTGTTGCGTGCTTTCAAATTCCCGTTCCGCAACTGATTGGAGTAGGACCATGGCCAAGATGAGCATGAAAAACCGCGAGCTGAAACGTCAGCTCACGGTTGCCAAGTACGCCAAGAAGCGTGCAGCACTGAAAGCAATCATCGTTGATCTGAACGCAAGTCCAGAAGCGCGTTGGGAAGCTACAGTTGCTCTGCAGAAGCAGCCACGTGATGCAAGCGCTTCGCGCATGCGTAACCGCTGCCGCCTGACTGGTCGTCCACACGGCGTTTACCGCAAGTTCGGCCTCGGCCGTAATAAACTGCGTGAAGCGGCAATGCGTGGTGACGTACCTGGTCTGGTTAAAGCCAGCTGGTAAGTACTTTCAACGTCCAGGTGGTCGATGTCGCAAGATACTGACCGCCGGTGACCTTGAATCTGGAACAAGCCCCTTTTGGGGCTTGTTTCATTTCTGGAGTGTGTCTAAAATACGCGGCTCGCCTGAGCCCGTGTGTTTTACCCGGAGATTCTCGGCGACATATGTAGCCGCAAGGCTAATTTTTTTGTATTAGGAGCGTCTAGCCCATGAGTATGCAGGACCCGTTAGCGGACATGCTAACTCGTATCCGTAATGCCCAGATGGCTGAAAAGTCCGTCGTAAGCATGCCATCTTCCAAGTTGAAGGTTGCTGTTGCCAAAGTCCTGAAAGACGAAGGCTACATTGCGGGTTATCAGATCAGCAGCGATGTAAAAGCACTGCTGTCCATCGAGCTGAAGTACTTCGAAGGCCGTTCGGTCATCGAGGAAGTGAAGCGCGTTAGCCGTCCAGGCCTGCGTCAGTACAAGTCCGCTGAAGATCTGCCGAAAGTTCGTGGCGGTCTGGGCGTGTCTATCGTCTCCACCAACAAAGGTGTGATGACGGATCGTGCTGCGCGCGCTGCCGGTGTCGGCGGCGAAGTTCTTTGCACTGTGTTCTAAGGGGGGATAAGCATGTCTCGCGTCGCTAAGAACCCCGTTAAGCTGCCAGCCGGTGTCGAAGTCAAATTCGCAGGCCAACAGCTTTCGGTGAAGGGTGCCAAGGGTACTCTTGAACTGAACATCCATTCGTCCGTTGAGATCGTTGAAGAAGCGGGTGAGCTGCGTTTTGCTGCTCGCAATGGCGATCAACAAACTCGCGCAATGGCCGGTACCACGCGTGCGTTGGTAAACAACATGGTCCAAGGCGTAAGCCAAGGCTTCGAGCGTAAGCTCCAGCTGGTCGGTGTTGGTTACAAAGCGCAAGCAAAAGGCACGGTTTTGAACCTGGCCCTTGGCTTCTCGCACCCTGTGGATTACGAACTGCCAGCGGGCATCACTGCTGAGACCCCTAGCCAGACCGATATCCTGATCAAGGGCATCGACAAGCAGCTGGTAGGTCAAGTGGCCGCTGAGATCCGCGACTTCCGTCCACCAGAGCCGTACAAAGGCAAAGGTGTGCGCTACGCGGACGAAGTCGTCCGTCGTAAAGAAGCCAAGAAGAAGTAGGGCATAGCAAATGACCGACAAAAAAGTTACTCGACTGCGTCGCGCTCGCAAAGCACGCCTGAAAATGCACGAACTCGAAGTCGTGCGTCTCTGCGTGTTCCGCTCGTCGCAGCACATCTACGCCCAGGTCATCTCGGCCGACGGCAACAAAGTCCTGGCAAGCGCCTCGACTTTGGATAAAGAACTGCGTGATGGTGCCACCGGCAACATCGACGCGGCCACAAAGGTTGGCCAGCTGGTCGCTACGCGTGCTAAGGCCGCTGGCGTCTCGCAAGTGGCTTTCGACCGCTCTGGCTTCAAGTACCACGGTCGCGTGAAAGCGCTGGCTGATGCTGCTCGTGAAGCTGGGCTGGAGTTCTAAGTTATGTCAAATAACGACCAAAAGCGCGACGAAGGCTACATTGAGAAGCTGGTTCAAGTTAACCGCGTAGCCAAAACCGTTAAAGGCGGCCGTATCTTCACTTTCACCGCGTTGACCGTGGTAGGTGATGGTAAAGGGCGTGTTGGCTTCGGCCGTGGCAAGTCACGTGAAGTGCCTGCTGCAATCCAGAAAGCAATGGAAGCTGCTCGTCGCAACATGATCCAAGTTGATCTGAACGGCACCACGCTGCAGTACGCAATGAAGTCCGCCCATGGCGCTTCGAAGGTGTACATGCAGCCTGCTTCTGAAGGTACCGGTATCATCGCTGGCGGCGCTATGCGTGCTGTCCTCGAAGTTGCTGGCGTTCAGAACGTTCTGGCCAAGTGCTACGGCTCGACTAACCCGGTAAACGTGGTTCACGCCACTTTCAAAGGTTTGAAAGCTATGCAATCTCCTGAGTCCATCGCTGCCAAGCGTGGTCTGAATGTCAAGGAGATCTTCTGATCATGGCTACCGTTAAAGTAACGCTGATCAAAAGCATGACCGGCCGTATCCCTAACCACAAACTGTGCGTTAAAGGTCTGGGTCTGCGTCGCATCGGTCACACTGTAGAAGTCCAGGATACTCCCGAGAATCGCGGGATGATCAACAAGGCTTACTACATGCTGCGTGTAGAGGGTTAATCGATGAAACTCAATGATCTGAGTCCAGCGCCGGGTTCCCGTCGCGAAAAGCATCGTCCGGGCCGTGGTATCGGTAGCGGTTTGGGTAAGACTGGTGGCCGTGGCCACAAAGGTCAAACCTCCCGCTCCGGTGGCACCATCGCTCCAGGCTTTGAAGGCGGTCAACAGCCGCTGCATCGTCGCCTGCCTAAGTTCGGTTTCGTATCCCTGAAAGCCATGGATCGCGCAGAAGTGCGTCTGTCCGAGCTGGCTAAAGTGGAAGGCGACATCGTTACTGTGCAGACCCTGAAAGATGCCAACGTGATCAACGTCAACGTACAGCGTGTGAAAATCATGCTGTCCGGTGAAGTGACTCGCGCTGTCACTATCGGCAAGGGAATCGGCGCCACCAAAGGTGCGCGTTCGGCTATCGAAGCAGCTGGCGGCAAGTTCGAGGAATAAATGGCTAAGCAAGGTGCTCTCTCAGCGCTCGGCAAAGGCGGTATGTCTGAACTTTGGGCTCGTCTGCGTTTTCTGTTCCTGGCGATTATCGTCTACCGAATAGGCGCACACATCCCGGTTCCAGGTATCAACCCGGACCGACTCGCAGACCTGTTTCGACAGAATGAGGGGACCATTCTTAGCTTGTTCAACATGTTTTCCGGCGGTGCGCTGGAGCGGATGAGCATCTTTGCACTGGGGATCATGCCGTACATCTCGGCATCGATCATCATGCAGCTGATGACCGCCGTCAGTCCGCAGCTGGAACAGTTGAAGAAGGAAGGTGAAGCTGGCCGTCGCAAGATTAGCCAGTACACCCGCTACGGCACTGTCATCCTCGCCCTGGTTCAAGCTATCGGCATGTCCGTTGGCCTAGCCGGGCAGGGTGTTGCGTTCACTGGTGACTTTGGCTTCCATTTCGTCGCGGTATCCACGTTTGTGGCTGGTGCGATGTTCATGATGTGGCTGGGTGAGCAGATTACTGAGCGTGGTGTTGGCAACGGTATCTCGATGTTGATTTTCGCAGGTATCGTCGCCGGTCTTCCGAGAGCGATTGGGCAGTCTTTCGAGTCTGCACGTCAGGGTGATATCAATATCTTTGCCTTGGTTGCCATCGGTTTGCTGGCAGTAGCGATTATCGGTTTTGTGGTGTTCATTGAGCGTGGTCAGCGTCGTATTGCTGTTCACTACGCCAAGCGTCAGCAGGGCCGTAAGGTTTTTGCTGCGCAGACCAGCCACTTGCCGCTGAAAGTGAATATGGCCGGCGTTATTCCGGCAATTTTCGCGAGCAGCATTTTGCTGTTTCCGGCTTCGTTGGGTACCTGGTTTGGTCAGTCTGAAAATATGGGCTGGCTGCAGGACCTCTCTCAGTCGATCGCTCCTGGTCAGCCGTTGAATATTCTGCTGTTTAGTGCAGGGATTATTTTCTTCTGCTTCTTCTATACGGCGTTGATGTTCAATCCGAAAGACGTAGCGGAAAACCTGAAGAAGTCCGGTGCCTTTATTCCGGGCATCCGTCCAGGTGAGCAGTCTGCGCGCTACATTGATGGCGTTCTGACTCGTTTGACCCTGTTCGGTGCTCTATATATGACGGCCGTGTGCTTGTTGCCCCAGTTCCTGGTGGTTGCAGCAAACGTTCCGTTCTACCTTGGCGGGACCTCGTTGCTGATCGTGGTCGTGGTTGTGATGGACTTCATGTCCCAAGTACAATCGCACCTCGTTTCGCACCAGTACGAATCCCTGATGAAGAAAGCCAACCTGAAGGGCTACGGCAGCGGCATGTTGCGCTGAGTACCCCATAAGGTTCGAGGAGTTGGTGATGAAAGTTCGTGCATCGGTGAAAAAGCTGTGCCGTAACTGCAAGATTATTCGCCGCGAAGGTGTTGTTCGAGTAATTTGCAGCGCGGAACCGCGTCACAAACAGCGCCAAGGCTGAGTGTGATCCGCTTGAAGCCCGGCAGCTAGTGCGCTGCCGGGTTGATTATTTGTTATTACAGCGATATTATCTCGCGCCCTATTTCTTGGCTTCCGGGGCGTAGGTAGCTGTCAATTGGAGTCCCACTGAATGGCCCGTATTGCAGGCGTTAACATTCCAGATAACAAGCACACTGTTATCTCGCTGACCTACATCTATGGTGTTGGTCGCACTACTGCGCAGAAAATTTGCGCAGTCGCTGGTGTAAATCCAGCCGCTAAGATCAAGGATCTGAGCGACGAGCAGATTGAACAGCTGCGTGGCGAAGTGGCGAAGTTCACCACTGAAGGTGACCTGCGTCGCGAAATCAACATGAAAATCAAGCGTTTGATGGACCTCGGTTGCTATCGCGGTCTGCGTCATCGTCGTGGTCTTCCAGTACGCGGTCAGCGTACCAAGACTAACGCGCGTACCCGTAAAGGTCCGCGTAAGCCGATCCGCAAGTAATCGCCCCAGCGAATCGACAGGAAAATTATCATGGCAAAACCTGCTGCTCGTCCTCGTAAAAAAGTTAAAAAGACAGTGGTTGATGGCATCGCCCACATCCATGCTTCTTTTAACAACACCATCGTGACCATCACCGACCGTCAAGGTAACGCGCTTTCTTGGGCTACCTCCGGTGGTTCGGGTTTCCGCGGTTCCCGCAAGTCCACCCCGTTTGCTGCTCAAGTAGCTGCTGAACGTGCTGGTCAAGCTGCGCTGGAATACGGCCTGAAAAACCTCGACGTTAACGTCAAAGGTCCAGGTCCAGGTCGTGAGTCTGCTGTCCGTGCTTTGAACGGCTGTGGCTATAAGATCGCCAGCATCACCGACGTGACGCCAATCCCGCACAACGGGTGCCGTCCGCCGAAGAAGCGCCGCGTGTAATCCAGGAGATTGTAAAGAATGGCTCGTTACATTGGTCCAAAATGCAAACTCGCTCGTCGCGAAGGCACCGATCTCTTCCTGAAGAGCGGCGTGCGCGCGATCGAATCGAAGTGCAACATCGAAGCAGCACCTGGTATCCACGGCCAACGCCGCGGTCGCCAGTCCGACTACGGCACCCAACTGCGTGAAAAGCAGAAGGTCCGTCGTATCTACGGCGTTCTCGAGCGTCAGTTCAGCGGCTACTACAAAGAAGCTGCTGGCAAGAAAGGTGCAACCGGTGAAAACCTGCTGCAACTGCTCGAATGCCGTCTGGACAACGTTGTATACCGTATGGGCTTTGGTTCGACTCGTGCCGAATCCCGTCAGCTGGTATCGCACAAGTCGATCAGCGTTAACGGTCAGACCGTAAACGTTCCGTCCTACCAGGTTCGTGCTGGTGACGTGGTCGCAGTTCGCGAGAAAGCAAAAAACCAACTTCGCATTGTCCAAGCTCTCGATCTGTGTGCCCAACGTGGCCGCGTAGAATGGGTAGAAGTAGACACTGAGAAGAAGTCGGGCGTTTTCAAGAACGTTCCTGCTCGCAGTGATCTGTCCGCCGACATCAACGAAAGCCTGATTGTCGAGCTCTACTCCAAGTAAGGGCTAGAAAATAGGTGCATCCATGCAGATTTCGGTAAATGAGTTCCTGACACCCCGCCACATTGATGTGCAGGTTGTCAGTCCAACCCGCGCTAAGATCACTCTCGAGCCTCTCGAGCGTGGTTTTGGCCACACCCTGGGCAACGCGCTGCGCCGCATCCTGTTGTCCTCAATGCCCGGCTGTGCAGTAGTCGAGGCCGAGATTGACGGTGTGCTCCACGAGTACAGCGCCATCGAAGGTGTACAGGAAGACGTAATTGAAATCCTGTTGAACCTTAAAGGTCTGGCTATCAAGCTGCACGGCCGTGACGAAGTTACGCTGACCTTGTCGAAGAAGGGTTCGGGGGTGGTTACCGCTGCCGATATTCAGCTGGATCATGATGTCGAGATCGTTAACCCCGATCACGTAATCGCTAACCTGGCGTCTAACGGCGCTCTGAACATGAAGCTCACCGTAGCTCGTGGTCGTGGTTATGAACCGGCCGACTCGCGTCAGAGCGATGAAGACGAAAGCCGCAGCATTGGTCGCTTGCAGCTTGACTCTTCGTTCAGCCCGGTTCGCCGCATCGCATACGTGGTGGAAAACGCCCGTGTCGAGCAGCGTACTAACCTGGACAAGCTGGTTATTGATCTGGAAACCAACGGTACTCTGGATCCTGAAGAGGCTATCCGCCGCGCTGCAACCATCCTGCAACAGCAGTTGGCTGCGTTCGTCGACCTCAAGGGTGACAGCGAACCAGTGGTAATCGAGCAGGAAGACGAGATCGATCCGATCCTGCTTCGCCCGGTTGACGATCTGGAACTGACTGTACGTTCGGCTAACTGCCTTAAGGCGGAAAACATTTACTACATCGGCGACCTGATTCAGCGTACCGAAGTAGAACTGTTGAAGACTCCGAACCTGGGCAAGAAATCCTTGACTGAAATCAAGGACGTTCTGGCCTCCCGCGGTCTGTCCCTCGGCATGCGCCTCGACAACTGGCCGCCTGCAAGTCTTAAGAAGGACGACAAGGCGACTGCCTGATCGTCGTAATCACCGAACGTGAGTTTGGTAAGGAATGAACCATGCGTCATCGTAAAAGTGGTCGTCACCTGAGCCGTACCAGCTCGCACCGCAAGGCCATGTTCCAAAACATGGCGGTGTCGCTGTTCGAGCACGAGCTGATCAAAACTACACTGCCGAAAGCTAAAGAACTGCGTCGCGTTGCTGAGCCGCTGATTACTTTGGCCAAGACGGACAGCCTGGCTAACCGCCGTCTGGCTTTCGACCGTACTCGTTCGAAAGCTATCGTTGGTAAGCTCTTCAACGACCTGGGCAAGCGTTACGCTACCCGTGAGGGTGGCTACCTGCGCATCCTCAAGTGCGGTTTCCGCGCTGGCGACAACGCGCCTATGGCGTACGTCGAGTTGGTTGATCGTGCTACTGCTGGCGAAGCTGTAAGCGCCGAGTAAGACGACAAGCTGTAACGAAGAACCGGGCCTAGTGCCCGGTTTTTTGTGCGAGTAAGAAAAGCGCGATTTGTACAAGCTTCCGTCGATTGTGCTTGGCACTATGGCACGAGGGGAGTTTGGTAGTTATTTTCTATCGAAGCCTACAATTTAATGAATTTGTAGGCGTCATGTTGATGATCAATACTCCCTGCAAGCCGATTAGCCGGCAGTTCCAAGTCCGACCTGAGGGAAATTGAGCATGAGCCAGAATAAAATCCTTACGACCGCCAGCGGTGCTCCCGTTGCGGACAACCAGAATTCCCGTTCCGCAGGCCCGCGCGGCCCGTTGCTCCTCGACGATTTTCACCTGATTGAGAAGCTCGCTCACTTCAACCGTGAAAACATCCCTGAGCGCCGTGTACACGCCAAAGGCTCGGGTGCCTATGGCACTTTCACAGTCACCAAAGACATTACCCAATACACCAGTGCTAAGTTGTTCGAGTCCGTCGGCAAGCAGACGCCGACCTTCCTGCGCTTTTCTACGGTAGGTGGTGAGCGCGGTTCGGCTGATACCGAGCGCGACCCACGCGGCTTCGCCCTTAAGTTCTACACCGAAGAAGGCAACTGGGACATCGTGGGTAACAACACCCCTGTGTTCTTCATTCGCGATCCATTGAAGTTTCCTGACTTCATCCATACCCAGAAGCGCTTGCCGCAAAGCAACCTGAAAAGCGCGCAAATGATGTGGGACTTCTGGTCTCACTCCCCTGAGGCGTTGCACCAGGTCACCATTCTGTTTTCCGACCGTGGCATTCCCGATGGCTACCGCCATATGCACGGTTTTGGCAGCCACACCTATAGCCTGATCAACGCCAAGGGCGAGCGTCACTGGGTCAAGTGGCACTACAAAACCAAACAGGGCATCAAGAACCTGGCACCGGCCGAAGCTGCGCGTTTGGCCGGTACTGACCCTGATTACGCCCAGCGCGATCTCTTTGATGCGATCGAGCGCGGTGACTTCCCGAAATGGCGCGTGTGCATCCAGATCATGACCGAGGCCCAGGCCAACGCTCATTACGAGAATCCTTTCGATGTGACCAAAACCTGGTCGCAGAAGGAATTCCCTTTGATCGAAGTCGGCGAACTGGAGTTGAACCGCAACCCGCAGAACTACTTTGCTGAAGTGGAGCAAGCCGCATTCGGTCCGAGCAATATGGTTCCAGGCGTAGGCCTGTCGCCAGACCGCATGCTGCAAGGTCGTGTATTCGCCTACGCAGATGCCCACCGCTACCGCGTTGGTACCAATCACCAGCAACTGCCGGTGAACGCCCCACGTAGCCCAGTAAACAGCTACCAGCGTGATGGCTCGATGGCATTCGGCAGTAACGGTGGTGCGGCGCCTAATTACGAGCCGAACAGCTACGCCGATGCACCGAAGCAAGCGCCACAGTATGCAGAGCCTGCACTGGCACTTAATGGCGCGGCTGACCGCTACGATCACAGAGAGGACACTGATTACTACAGTCACGCAGGTGCGCTGTTCCGCCTGATGAGCGATGAGCAGAAAGCGTTGCTCACCAACAACATTGCCGGCGCAATGGGTGGCGTTTCCAGCGACGTCGTTCAGCGCCAGCTGCAACACTTCTACAAGGCTGATCCTGCTTATGGAGAAGCAATCGCAAAGGCGTTGGGTGTATCGCTTAGCTGACTCTAAACGATAAGCAGAACCGCCCTCATTTGGGCGGTTTTTGCGTTAAATCCGCTACTTTTCTCGGAAAATCTTCACTTTTCTGCCGTTGGTCCCGTGACCTTCGAGTCATCATGGTTCAAACTACAGACTTTCAAGCAGGGAGATGTAGGGCGATGCAAGGTCACCCCGACGTAATCGATTACCTCAACACGTTGCTGACGGGCGAACTGGCGGCTCGTGACCAATATTTCATCCATTCGCGCATGTACGAAGACTGGGGCTTTACCGAGCTCTACGAGCGTATCAACCACGAAATGGAAGAAGAGGCACAGCACGCCGACGCACTGATGCGCCGTATCCTCATGCTCGAAGGCACGCCGCGCATGCGTCCGGATGACCTGGATGTGGGCACCACGGTCCCTGACATGCTCGCCGCCGACCTGCGCCTCGAGTACAAGGTCCGTGCCGCGCTTTGCAAAGGCATCGAGCTCTGTGAACAGCACAGCGACTTTGTCACTCGGGAAATCCTGCGGGTGCAGTTGAATGATACCGAAGAAGATCACACCTACTGGCTGGAAAAGCAGTTGGGCCTGATCAAGTTGATTGGCCTGGAGAATTACCTGCAATCGCAGTTCTGATTCCCGGCAGCAAAAAGCCCCTGTCACTGCAAAGTGACAGGGGCTTTTCATTGGGCCCGAAAAAGTCAGGCCCGGTCGCGTTCCAACAGTGGTTTCAAGTAGTAACCAGTGTGTGACTGCGGCATTTCGGAAACCTGCTCCGGCGTACCTACGGCGATAATCTGACCGCCCTTGGAACCACCTTCCGGCCCCAGGTCTACCAGCCAGTCGGCCGTCTTGATCACATCAAGGTTGTGCTCGATCACCACCACGGTATTGCCGTGGTCGCGAAGGCGGTGCAGCACGTCCAACAGTTGCTGGATATCCGCGAAGTGCAGGCCGGTGGTCGGCTCATCAAGGATATACAAGGTCTTGCCGGTGTCGCGCTTGGACAGCTCACGAGACAACTTCACCCGTTGTGCTTCACCACCAGACAGCGTCGTAGCTGACTGCCCCAGCTTGATATATGAAAGGCCTACATCCATCAGGGTCTGTAGCTTGCGCGCCAGCGCCGGAACCGCGTCAAAGAACTCGCGCGCTTCCTCGATGGTCATCTCGAGGGTTTCATGGATGCTCTTGCCTTTGTATTTGATCTCCAGCGTCTCGCGGTTATAGCGCTTGCTCTTGCATACATCGCACGGTACGTAGATGTCCGGGAGGAAGTGCATCTCCACCTTGATCAAGCCATCGCCCTGGCACGCTTCACAGCGACCGCCCTTGACGTTGAACGAGAACCGGCCCGGTCCGTAGCCCCTTGAGCGTGATTCCGGAACACCCGCAAACAGCTCACGAATCGGTGTGAACAGTCCGGTGTAGGTCGCCGGATTGGAGCGTGGTGTACGGCCAATCGGGCTTTGGTCGATATCGACCACCTTATCCAGGTGTTCCAGGCCCTTGATGCTGTCATGGGCCGCCGCTTCCAGGGTGGTCGCGCCATTCAGGGCGGTGGCACTCAACGGGAACAGCGTATTGTTGATCAGGGTCGACTTGCCCGAGCCGGAAACACCGGTCACGCAGGTCAGCAGGCCCAGTGGAATTTCCAGGTCGACATTGCGCAGGTTGTTGCCACGCGCGCCCTTGAGGTGCAGCGCCAGCTTTTTGTTGCGTGGCGTACGTTTGGCGGGTACTTCGATCTTCACGCGGCCGGACAGGTACTTGCCGGTCAGCGAGTCCGGGTGCGCCATGACTTCGGCAGGCGTGCCCTCGGCGACAATGTGCCCACCATGCACACCCGCGCCCGGGCCGATGTCGACCACGTAATCCGCCAGGCGAATCGCGTCTTCATCGTGCTCGACCACGATCACCGTGTTACCGATATCCCGCAGGTGTTTCAACGTACCCAGCAGGCGATCGTTGTCACGTTGATGCAAACCAATCGACGGCTCATCAAGGATGTACAGCACACCCACGAGGCCGGCACCAATCTGGCTGGCCAGGCGAATCCGTTGGGCTTCGCCGCCGGACAAGGTATCGGCGCTGCGATCCAGCGACAGGTAATCCAGGCCTACGTTGACCAGGAACTGCAGCCGCTCGCGAATCTCCTTGAGGATCTTGTCGGCGATCTCCCCACGGCGACCGGTCAGTTTGAGCACGCCAAAGTATTCGCAGGCATCACCGATCGGCAGGCTGGTCACCGCCGGCAAGGTCTTTTCGCCCACCCATACATGCCGCGCCTCACGACGCAGGCGCGTGCCGCGGCAATCCGGGCAAGGCTGGGTGCTGAGGAATTTCGCCAGCTCTTCGCGCACGCTGGCCGATTCAGTCTCGCGGTAGCGACGCTCAAGGTTCGGCACAATGCCTTCGAATGGGTGGGAGCGCTTGACGATATCGCCACGGTCGTTCAGGTACTTGAAGTCGACGTTCTGCGAGCCGCTACCATGCAGGATGACCTTCTGCTGGTCCGCCGGCAGTTGGTTGAAAGGCACTTCCAGGCTGAATTTATAGTGCGACGCCAACGACCCCAGCATCTGGAAGTAATAGACGTTGCGCCTATCCCAGCCGCGAATGGCCCCCTCCGCCAGCGTCAGGTCACCGTTGACCAGGCGCTTGATGTCGAAGAACTGCTTCACGCCCAGGCCATCACAAGTCGGGCAGGCGCCGGCCGGGTTGTTGAAGGAAAACAGCTTGGGTTCCAGCTCGCTGATGGCGTGGCCGCAGATCGGGCAGGCAAACCGGGCGGAGAAGATGATCTCTTCGCCTGGCTCGTCGTCCATCGGCGCCACCAGTGCAATACCGTCGGCCAGTTTCAATGCGGTTTCGAAGGATTCCGCCAGGCGCTGCTGCAGGTCGGCGCGCACCTTGAAGCGGTCGACCACGACATCGATCGAATGCTTCTTCTGCTTGTCGAGCTTCGGCGCTTCGTCCAGTTCATACAGCTTGCCGTTGATCCGCGCACGCACAAAACCTTGCGCACGCAGCTCTTCGAAAACGGAAAGATGTTCGCCCTTGCGCTCACGGATCACCGGTGCCAGCAGCATCAGCTTGGCACCTTCCGGCTGGGCCAGCACCAGGTCGACCATCTGGCTGACGGTCTGGGCTTCCAGGGGAATGTCGTGGTCCGGGCAACGCGGAATACCCACGCGTGCATACAGCAGGCGCAGGTAATCGTAGATTTCGGTAATGGTGCCCACGGTGGAACGCGGGTTATGGGAGGTCGACTTCTGCTCGATGGAAATGGCCGGCGACAGGCCTTCAATAGTGTCGACGTCGGGCTTTTCCATCATCGACAGGAACTGCCGGGCATAGGCCGACAGGGATTCCACATAGCGGCGCTGGCCTTCGGCATACAGCGTGTCGAACGCCAGCGACGATTTGCCGGACCCGGACAAGCCGGTGATGACGATCAGTTTGTCCCGGGGCAGGGTCAGGTCGATGTTCTTCAGGTTGTGGGTTCTAGCCCCACGAATCAGGATCTTGTCCAAGATGGCCTCGCACGGCGGGCGTAAATAATGCCGGAGTATACGGCTAAAGACTGGATGAATATACACTATCAAAAGGCCGCTTGCAGCCTTAGATGAAAGCTGCGCGGCAAAGCGCCGCATATACCCTCTCAATCGATGGGACTGGTAGAATCGCCGCCGGTTCACACGAGGTTTTTCCATGCACGATCCCCACAGCGAACGCATGAGTAGCGGCGAGACCCGAGCGGCAAGCGGTCTGGCCCTGGTGTTCGCCTTCCGTATGCTGGGCATGTTTATGGTGTTGCCGGTGCTGGCGACCTATGGAATGGATCTCGCAGGCGCAACCCCCGCGTTGATCGGCCTGGCGATTGGCGCCTATGGCCTGACCCAGGCGATTTTCCAGATCCCGTTCGGGATCATTTCCGACCGTATCGGTCGCCGCCCGGTGATCTACCTGGGGCTGATCGTGTTCGCCCTCGGCAGCGTGCTCGCGGCTCAATCCGATTCCATCTGGGGCGTGATCGCCGGGCGCATCCTGCAAGGCGCGGGCGCGATTTCCGCTGCGGTCATGGCGTTGCTGTCCGACCTGACCCGCGAACAACATCGCACCAAGGCCATGGCCATGATCGGCATGACCATCGGCCTGTCGTTTGCCGTGGCCATGGTGGTGGGGCCCTTGCTGACTCGCGCGTTTGGTTTGCACGGGCTGTTCCTGGCCACAGGCGGTATGGCACTGTTCGGCATCGTGATCGTGGCCTTCATGGTGCCGCGCTCCACTGGCACGTTGCAGCACCGTGAGTCAGGCGTCGCGCGCAAGGCCCTGTTGCCGACGCTCAAGCACCCGGACCTGCTGCGCCTGGATTTAGGTATCTTCGTATTACACGCCATGCTGATGTGCAGCTTTGTCGCCTTGCCTCTGGCCTTGGTAGAAAAAGCCGGCCTGCCCAAGGAGCAGCACTGGTGGGTCTACCTTACTGCGCTGCTGATTTCGTTCTTCGCCATGATCCCCTTCATCATCTACGGCGAAAAGAAACGCAAAATGAAACGAGTTTTGCTCGGCGCCGTCGCGACGCTGATGCTCACTGAGCTATTCTTCTGGCAGTTCGGCGACAGTCTGCGGGCGCTGGTAATCGGCACGGTGGTGTTCTTCACCGCGTTCAACCTGCTGGAGGCGTCGCTGCCTTCGCTGATCAGTAAAGTTTCACCGGCCGGCGGCAAAGGGACGGCGATGGGGGTGTATTCCACCAGCCAGTTCCTGGGTTCCGCACTGGGCGGCATCATGGGTGGCTGGATGTTCCAGCATGGCGGTTTGTCGGTTGTGTTCCTTGGATGCGCAGGTCTGGCTGCCCTCTGGCTGGCCTTTGCTGTTACCATGCGCGAACCTCCCTATGTGACGAGTCTGCGCTTGCCGTTATCGCCCGAAGCGATCCGCGAAGCCGGTCTGGTCGAGCGCCTTAAGGCCGTTACTGGGGTTACCGATGCCGTGGTTGTTGCTGAAGAAGCCGCCATCTACATCAAATTGGACACCGAATTATTGGATCGCGCGACGCTCGAGCAACTGGTCAACCCAGTGCCGACAGCGCGCCCAGCCTAGGAGAACGTTATGGCCCGTGGGGTTAACAAAGTCATATTGGTCGGTACGTGCGGCCAGGATCCCGAAGTTCGCTACTTGCCTAACGGTAACGCCGTGACCAACCTGAGTCTGGCGACCAGCGAACAGTGGACCGACAAGCAGACCGGCCAGAAGGTCGAGAAAACCGAATGGCACCGTGTGTCGATGTTCGGCAAGGTCGCAGAGATCGCCGGCGAGTACCTGCGCAAAGGTTCGCAGGTCTACATCGAAGGCAAGCTGCAGACCCGCGAGTGGGAAAAAGACGGCATCAAGCGTTACACCACTGAAATCGTGGTCGACATGCAAGGCACCATGCAACTGCTGGGCGGCCGTCCACAGGGCGACCAACAGGGCCAGGGCGGCATGTCCAACTCGGCTCCGCGTCCACAGCAGTCGCGCCCGCAGCCAAGCCAGCAGCCACAGCGTGAGTCGCGTCCAGCGCCACAACAGGCCGCGCCGCAACCGGCTCCGGATTTCGACAGCTTTGATGACGATATCCCGTTCTGAGGTTTAACACCCGGAACACACAGAACCCCCGCTGGCTCAGGCCTCGGGGGTTTTTTATCACCCGCGATCAGCTTCAGTCGAGGCGGCGGTGACAACCATCTCCTTGAACCGCTGCAGCATCGCCGAACCGTCATCGATCCGCGTCGCCAAATGCAACGGCGCCACCAGGCTGCGGCACTCCGTCAATTCCCGATAAACGATGCCATCCCCGCGCAAGCGCTGCATCGACGCCGGCACGATGGATACCCCAAGTCCAGCAGCCACCAGGCTTAGGGTCGCGGTCATGCGCGGAGCTTCCTGCACCACCTGCGGGCTGAACCCTGCTTCACGGCAGGCCACCAGAATTGCGTCGTACAAACCCAGCCCCACACGCCGGCGGTAGAGCACGAAGGACTCGGTCGCCAATGCCGACAAGGGCAGGGGAGATCCCGGATCGATTGCCAGAGGATGATCCGTGGGCAACGCCAGCAACATGGGCTCCACCAGAATCGGTTCGTCTTGCAGCGACTGGGTTGCGCTGAGGGGCGAGCGGATAAATGCTGCATCGAGCTTTTCATGGATCAACGCGTCCAGCAGTTCGCCGGTCCCGGCTTCCTCCAGCACCACCGTCACGCCGACAAAGGTTTCGCGAAACCGCCGTAATACACTCGGCACAAAGGGATGCAGCGCCGCCGAGCTGGTAAACCCGATCGCCAGGCGCCCACGCTCGCCCCGTGCGGCGCGGCGCACCACCTCTGCAATCCTGTCTGCCTGGGCGAGAATCTCACGTGCTTCGTCCAGCAATGCGAGCCCGGCCGTCGTGGGCCGCACGCCACGGGGCAGGCGCTCCATCAAGACCACACCCAGTTCGGCCTCAAGGCTTTGCAGCATCCGCGTCAACGGCGGTTGCTGCATGCCCAGGCGTTCGGCAGCGCGGGTGATATAGCCTTCTTCGGCGATGGCCACAAAGGCCTTGAGTTGGCGAAGTTCCAGCATAGGTATACTTTTCAGGTATGGGAGTGCATCAATCCTGGCATTTGTTCTCATGGCTCACAAGATTTAGGCTGTGGACATCCTCAAGAAGAAGGAAAGCCGTGATGAACTGGTCAGCCAAGCAGTACACGATGTTCGAACAGCAGCGCACCCGCCCTGTCCGTGACCTGGTCGCGGCCATTCCGAACGTTGAAGTGCACAATGCCGTCGATTTAGGCTGCGGTCCCGGTAACTCGACTGAGGTGCTCGCCGAGCGCTTCCCGCAAGCGCACATCACCGGTATGGACAGTTCCGATGACATGCTGGTCGACGCCCGCAAACGGCTACCGACATTGAACTTCGAACTGGCGGATATCGGTGCCTGGAACCCTGCGCGCGCCTTCGATGTGATCCTGGCCAATGCGTCCCTGCAATGGCTGCCGGACCACGCCACGCTGTACCCGCACCTGGTCCGCCAACTGACGCCCGGCGGTACGCTGGCGGTGCAAACCCCGGACAACCTCGACGAACCCGCCCACCAGCTCGCCCGCGAAGTCGCGGCAGAAGGTCCATGGTCGGCAAAGATCGGTGCGGTCAAACACAACGAGCGCCACACGGCGAGCTACTACTACGAACTGCTGAGCAAACATTGCAGTACGGTCGATGTGTGGCGCACCACCTACCAGCACCCGTTGGCGAGCCACGCGGCAGTAGTGGAGTGGTTCAAGGCATCGGCGCTGAGGCCCTTCCTCGCGCCTTTGGCCGACAGCGAAAAAACCGCTTTCCTGCAGGAATACCAGGCGCGAATGACCCGTGCCTATCCGGCCCTGGCTGACGGCACTGTACTACTACCGTTTCCGCGCCTGTTCATCATCGCGACCCGCTGACGTCCAAAGGACAAGTGGCGGTCATGCCGCCGCTTGCGCCTTCAAATACTCATCCGCCGACACCACGCTCGCATACCCAAACGCCAGCGACGCCATGTAAGCCCCATGCACCTGCGCCGCCGGAATCACCTGCCCATTGAACTCCAGGTCCCGCGTGGCGCACGCGTCATGAATCACCGTGACCGTGTAGCCCAGGTCCGCCGCCGCCCGCACCACCGCGTCGATGCACATGTGGCTCATGCTGCCGACCACTACCAGGTCCGTGATGCTGCGCTGTTCCAACAGGGCTCGCAGGTTGGTCTCGCGGAACGCATTCACGAAATGCTTGAGCACCACCGGCTCGTTGCCCTCGTTCAACACTTTGCCATGCAGGTGCGCACCCTCGGAGCCGGGCGTGAAGAACGGTGCGTCATCGGAGGTGAACTCATGGCGCACATGAATCACCGCATCGCCCGCCTGGCGAAATGCTTGCAGCACCTGCGCGGCTTTGTCCGCTGCGGCGTCCACGCCGTCAAGTGGCCACTTGCCCTGGGGGAAGTAGTCGTTCTGGATATCGATTAGGATGAGCGCTTGCTTGGCCATGTGTGTTGCCTCGTGATGGGTTGATGGGGCCAGTATCTTAGCTGGCGCCCACACCTGGGATTGGCTGCACCGACAATAACAGGGGGAAAACTGACAATGGTCGTGGTTGAGCTGGGCGTGTTGATCTACCAGGGTGCGCAACTGGCCGCCGTGCACGGTTTGACTGACCTGTTTGGCGTGGCCAATCGCATCGCCGCCGAGCATCAATCCGCGCAGTTGCCATTGCTGCGGGTCAGCCATTGGCAGGTGGATAGCGCCGGCACACCGGTGCGTGTTTTCAGCAGCTATCCCGGTCCCGAGCAACCGATGATGGCGGTGCTGGTGCCGCCATCGATCGGCGAGTTTACAGAAGACCAGGCACACCCGGCGCTGCTGGAATGGATTCGCCAGCAACACGCGGCAGGCACGGTACTGGGCGGTGTGTGCATTGGCTCGATCATGTTGGCGCGCAGTGGGTTGCTCGACGGGCGCAGCGCCACCACCCATTGGTCCTCCGCCAAATCCTTCGCCAGCCGCTACCCGGCGGTGCGCCTGGAGGCCGACAAGCCGATCGTCGATGATGGCGACCTGATCACCACCGCCGGCTTGATGGCCTGGTCCGAACTCGGCCTGCGCCTGGTCGACCGTCTGATGGGCCCAAGCATCGCGGCCGATACCGCGCGTTTCCTGGTGATCGAGCACAGTGACAGCGCCAGCCAGTGCGGCAGCAACTTCGCGCCGATTCTTGGCCACGGTGACACAGCCATCCTCAAGGTTCAGCACTGGTTGCAGGCCAGCGGTGCGGTGGATCTTTCCCTGGCGGCAATGGCCCGGGAAGCCGGTTTGGAGGAGCGGACTTTCCTGCGGCGTTTTCGCAGCGCCACCGGTTTGAAACCCACCGAATACTGCCAGCACCTGCGTGTGGGCAAGGCGCGGCAGATGCTGGAATTCACCAACGGCACCATCGACCATATCGCGTGGACCGTGGGCTACCAGGACCCCAGCGCCTTTCGCGCCATCTTCAAGAAAATCACCGGCCTTGCGCCCAGCGATTACCGCAGCCGTTTTGGCGTGTGAATCGTGCAGAACGCCGCTGCGTTAACGCGGCGTCGTGCAGAATAAAACAGGCCAACTGCCATCGGTTTTTCCGTAACGGCTTGATTTGAAAAGCATCCTCCATGGAAGAGCCTTGGCCTGATCCCTGCAACCTTCTGCGTACACACATGGCGGGATGGCCAAGGGGGACGCATGACCCCGATTCAACGCAAGAAGCTGGTCGTTGCTCACTCCACGCGTGAGGGCGCGCCGCTGCATGAGGTCGAAACCAATCGTGCCTTGGCACGCTGGCTGGCGCAGATCCTCGGGCTCAAGTTCGGTGGAAGCTATGACGCTGATCTACACGCGGGGCGGGCGTTATACCTGCTGCCCACACAAACTCTGGTCGGTCCCGGCCAGGCGCGGGCACTGAATATCCAAGGTCCGGAGGATTTGTGGGGCGGTTATGTCGACCACGACTTCATCTGCACCAAGGCCATCAGTCATGGCTTGCTCAGCCCTGAAGCCAAAGCGCCCGAAGGGTGGTCGGGGTTGTTTGGCGAACGTGTGCGAAAAGTCGTGCTGGAGGGCTTGAGTGTCTTTGCGCTGGAGGACGCGCGGCCTGCCGCTGCACGCTTGCTGTCCAGCGGCCCCATTCGCTTGAAACCCGTGCACGCCTGCGCGGGCCGAGGCCAGGAAGTTATCCACAGCCTGGATGAATTCGAAGCGGTGCTGGCGCGACCGGATGCCGCACAACTCTTCAACCAGGGCGTGGTGCTGGAGCAAGACCTGCACAACGTGGTCACCCACAGTGTCGGCCAGAGTTTTATCGGCGATCACGTGTTCAGCTACTGCGGCGAGCAATACCTGACGAAAGATGGACAGGGTGAAGAGGTCTACGGCGGCTCCAACCTGTTGGTGGTGCCCGGTTACTACGCAGACCTGCTGCAACTCGAATTACCCGACGACGTTCGCGAGGCCATCGAGCAAGCCCAAGTCTTCGACGCGGCCGCCGATGAAGCCTATCCCGGCTTCTACGCATCACGGCGCAATTACGACATCGCCCAGGGCCTCGACAATAACGGCCAGCGTCGCAGCGGCGTGCTCGAACAGTCCTGGCGCATGGGCGGGGCCAGCAGTGCCGAAGTCGCGGCCCTGCAAAGCTTTATCAACAATCCCGGCCTGCGTGCGATCCATGTGTCCTCCGTGGAAACCTACGTGGACCAGTCCTTGCCGGCTGATGCCATCGAGGTGTATCGCGGCCCGGCGGAAAACAGCGAGTTCCTTCTCAAGTACGTGACGGTTGAATCTTATGACGGCTAGAAGCGAAAGCATTGCGATCGATATCGACGACGAACAGATGAGCGGCACCTTCCTGAGCCCCAAATCCAAAGTGCCTGGCGTGTTGTTTGTGCACGGTTGGGGTGGCAGCCAGGAGCGAGACCTTGAGCGCGCCAAAGGCATCGCCGGCTTGGGATGTGTATGCCTGACCTTCGACCTGCGCGGGCACGCTGGCACGGGTATTCCTTTGTCCCGCGTCACCCGCGAAGACAATCTGCGCGACCTGCTGGCGGCCTATGACCGACTGCTGGCTCACCCGGCCATCGACACCTCGGCGGTGGCGGTAGTGGGCACCAGTTACGGCGGCTACCTCGCGGCGATCCTCACCTCGCTGCGCCCGGTACGCTGGCTGGCGCTGCGCGTGCCAGCGCTGTACCGCGACCAGGAATGGCTCAAGCCCAAGCGTGACTTGGATAAGGCCGACCTGATGGATTACCGCAGCACCTTGGTCCACGCCGAAACCAATCGCGCCTTGCATGCGTGTTCGGCATTTACCGGGGATGTATTGATCGTCGAATCGGAAACCGATGACCACGTGCCCCACGCGACCATCATGAGCTACCGTGCGGCGTGCCAGCAGACCCATTCCCTGACCCATCGCATCATCGATGGCGCCGACCACTCCCTCAGCGATCCGGTGTCCCAACAGGCGTACACCTCAATCCTGGTGGATTGGATCACCGAGATGGTGGTGGGCGAACGGTTGAGCATCATCCAGTCCCAGTAAGGGTTCAGGCGGGTGTTTTCTTCACCCGCAACGCCTTGGCCTTGGCCTCCACACCGAGGTACATCACCAACGCGATCAGCAGCGGCAAGATGAAGTAAATCGCCCGATACGCGATCAATCCGGCGAGCAGACTGCCCCGCGACGCCTCATGCTGCAGCAGTGCAATAAACACCGCCTCCAGCACGCCCAGCCCGGCGGGAATATGGGTGAGCACCCCGGCAATCGCGCTGATCAGCAACACGCCCAACACCAGTGGATAGTCCAGCTTGGCCGGCAGCAGGGTGAAAATCACCGCCGCCATCAGCGACCAGTTCAACGCGCCGAGCAGCAACTGCAGGCACGCCATGCGCACTGACGGCAGGTTGATTTCCATGCCGCGAATCGTCCACGCGCGCTTCTTCGAAAACTGGCAGGCCACCAGATAGCCGAGGCTGGCCAGTACCAACAACGCGCCAATGCCCTGCAATGCCGTGGTGCTGACCTTCCACCCCGGCGGCATGGTCACCAGGCCGCTGCTGAACACCACCCCGGCAATCGCCATGTAGCCAAACCAATTGGTGGCCAGGCTCAGGCCGAGAATCTTGGCGATATTGCCGGTGCTCACGCCCAGGCGCGAATACAGGCGATAACGCATGGCGATGCCGCCCACCCACGCGCTCAAGTTGAGGTTGAAGGCGTAGCTGATGATGCCCACCGGCAGGATCTGCTTCCACACCAGGTTCTGGCGGATGTAGGTGCGGCCGATCAAGTCGAAGCTGGCGTACACCAGAAAGCTGCACAACGTCAGTGCCCCCGCGATCACCAGAGTGCGCACCTTGAAGTCACCCAGGGTCTGCAGCACTTCGCTCCAGTCGATACGCCGCGCCAGCAGAGTGAACAGCACGATCAGCACCAGGAAAAAGGCGATAGTCAGCGGTTTCTTCCAGCGTTTGAACCGGGATTCAGCGGTCATTGGCCTGGCTCTCGATGGGTTTCAATCGTGGCTTGTGCGCCGGCAGCCATCCCGTCAACGCTGGGAAGTGGCGCATCACATGAAATACCAGAAAGCCCACGGTCAATCGCCACAGCCACAAGCGCGGTTTGCGGTTTTCCGGCATGGTCTGGCAATGATTGTTGGCGAGTGTTTCCAGACGTTCGTATAAGTGTTGGTTGAAGGCTCGGTCGCGTATCAACACGTTGGCTTCCAGGTTCAGCGACAGGCTCAACGGGTCCAGGTTGCTCGACCCAACGGTGCTCCATTCGTCATCCACCAACGCGACTTTGCCGTGCAGGGGGCGCTGGCAATACTCGTGGATCACCACCCCGTCCTTGAGCAGATAGTCGTAGAGCATCCGCGCCGCCAACTTGGCCAGCAGCACATCGGGCTGGCCCTGCATGATCAATTGCACCCTCACGCCACGGCGCGCGGCGTTGCGGATTTCCCGCAGCAAGCGGTAGCCGGGGAAGAAATAGGCGTTGGCAATCACCGCACGTTTTTGCGCCTTGCTCAGTGCGTGGATGTACGCCTCTTCAATATCATCGCGATGTTGCACGTTGTCGCGGTAAATCAGCCGCACCAGGCCATCGCCCTGGTCGGTGGACCACAACGAAGGCCGCTGCTCGCGCCGCCGCCAGCCACGTCGCGCGCGGACTTGGCGACCACTTTGCGCCAGGGCAAAATGATGCAGGTCCGCCACCGCCGGGCCCACCACCCGCACTGCATAATCCTGCTTGGCTTCTGGACCGAAATCTCCCAAATGATCGGCGGAGAAATTGATCCCGCCAATAAACGCCACCTGCGCATCCACCACCACAATCTTGCGGTGCAGGCGACGAAACCAGTTGGTGCGAAAGCCCAGTGTCTTGGACGCCGGGTCAAACATCTGCACCGTCACCCCGGCGTCCGCCAGTTCACCGAGAAACGAGGGCGTC
Organism: Pseudomonas sp. NFPP28; assembly: GCF_900115535.1. NCBI lineage: Bacteria > Pseudomonadati > Pseudomonadota > Gammaproteobacteria > Pseudomonadales > Pseudomonadaceae > Pseudomonas > Pseudomonas sp. NFPP28. Next base: position 48,283 of record NZ_FOWT01000010.1, read on the forward strand.
AGCTCACCGCAACCAAAACCGTCCAGGCTTGCCACCACTTTCACTCCACGCTGCGCGGCCTCGATCAGGATGCCGTGCAGCTCATGACCCACCTTGTCTTCGAAGAGAATGAAGGTCTCCAGCAGAATCTCACGCTGCGCCGCGCGCAGGGCTTCGAACACCTTGGGAAAATACGCCTCGCCATTTTCCAGCAACTCGATCTGGTTGCCACTCTGCCAGCCATAATCCAGGTCGCGGGCCTTGGCTTCGTCCGGCGGCTGGTCGGTGGAGATATGTTCCACGGCCACGTTCATAGCTCGATCTCCACCGATAGCGGCACATGGTCGGAGAGGTGGGACCATGGCCGCGTCGTCAGCACCCTGGGGTTATGCACCTTCAGGTTGCGTACATAAATCCGGTCCAGCGGCAGCAATGGCAACCGCGCCGGGAAGGTGCGCGCGGGTTTGCCCATGGACTCGATAAACACTTCCTTCAAACCCGCCTTGCTCAGGTCGGCCTTCTGGCGCCAATCGTTGAAATCACCGGCCACCACTAACGGTGCATCGGCCGGGATTTCGCTGATGCGCTGCTCGATCAAGCGTAATTGCTGCTGGCGGTGCACTTCACGCAAACCCAGGTGGATGCAGATCGCATGGATCTCCTGGCCGGTGCCCGGCAAGCGCAGCACGCAATGCAGCAGGCCCCTGTTTTCATGGCCGCTTTGGGAGATATCGAGATTGTCGTAACGCACGATCTGGAACTTCGACAGCAACGCATTACCGTGGTCGCCATGGGGATAGACCGCGTTGCGCCCGTAGGCGAATTGCGGCCAGATACTGTCGGCGAGGAACTCGTACTGCGGCATGTTCGGCCAGTCACTGAAGCGCTGGGGGTGGCGCTCGTGGGTGCCGTGGATTTCCTGCAGGAACACCATGTCGGCGCCCACGCTGCGCACGGCTTCACGCAATTCGGGCAGGATGAAGCGTCGATTCAGTGCGGTGAAGCCCTTGTGGATATTGACCGTCAACACCGTGAAGCGAGTGATGGCGACGCTGGGGGTGATGGGCACCCAGTCGGGAATCGCAGCCATAGTTGCTCCTGTGAAAAAGTGGTGGGGCCTGGCCCTCGTTTATGGCTGACTGTGATTTTTGACGGAAAGTTTCCAGCGTCCTACAGAAGGCATAAAGATGCCGCTGAAGGGGAACGATCAACGCGCAAACCCGTCAGTTCCTTACAGACCCTTCTGAAGGAGCTCGGTGTTTTGCTGAATCTCAAGACTGCATTACTGCTCGGCGCGCTGCTGTTTTGCGGCAGCGGTGCGCTGCAAGCGGCGGCCACCGCGCCGGAACCTGAAGCGCCGGCCAAGCCAGAGTTGCTGGTGGAAGGCGGCCTTCTCGGTGCGATCAGTTCCAGCATTGATGATGTGCAGCAAAAGCTGGACCTCAACCAGAACTTCATTGACGAATGGCGCCTGCGGGCCGACCGGGCTGCCAACGAAGTCGGTCGCCTGGTCAACCAGACCGCTGAGCGTTCCCCGTGGAGCGTGGCCGGGGACTTCCTGTTGCTGTCCGGTGTGTGGATCGGCGCCTTTACGCTGCTGACGTTACTTGGGCGCGTGATAGTGAGACGACTGGGGCAACGCAGGTTTTTCGAACGGCGCAAACGCCTCCTTGCGGTGCTGGGCTATGTGGTGCCTTACACGATCCCGGCGCTGATATGCCTGCCCCTGACCTTGTATGTCAGCCATTTCCTGCCCACCTCCGTCGGGCGGGCGCTGGCGCTGTGTTTTGCCTATGCCACCAGCAGTGGCATCTTCTCCACGTCAATGCTGCTGTGTGTGATCGTCATGTTCAATGTCGGCCACAAGCGCCCGGCGGTGCAGATCATTCGCGGCTACTGCCCCAAGCCGCTGTTCCTCATCGGCTTTCTCGCCGCCCTCAGCGACGCCTTGACCAGTCCGCAGATCGCACGCCAACTGGGCGGCAATATCACCAGCAGCATTGCGGTATTCACCGGCCTGCTTGCGACAGTAATCTTTGGCGTATTAGTGGTTCGCCTGCGCCGTCCGGTCGCCCACCTGATCCGCAACCGGCCGTTGGCGCAGCGCATGAAACATCCGGCGCTCCAGCAATCTCTGCGGGTGTTTTCCGGGTTGTGGTACTGGCCGATCCTGTTGATGGTACTGGTCTCGGCAATCAACTTGATCGGTGCCGGCGACGATAATCAGAAGGCCCTGCGTTGCGCGTTGTTCACCACGATCCTGCTGATCGGCACGGTATTCCTCAGCACCGTGTTGCAACACCTGTTCAAATCCCGCAGCCAGGTGGCGATCCAGCGCAGCAGCGCCTACAAGGAACGTTTTCTCAGCCTGTTGCACGCGATCCTGCGCATCGCCATGGCCATTGCCTTTATTGAAATCCTCGGGCGGATCTGGGGCGTGTCCCTGTTCGAGTTCGCCCAGCGCAACTCGGTGGGCCGCGCGATCAGCGATTCGCTGAGCAGCATCGGCCTGATCCTGCTGATGACCTGGCTGTTCTGGGTGGTACTCGACACGGCGATCCAGGAAGCCTTGAAACCACCGGTCAACAAGCGCTCCAGTCGCCAACCGAGCACGCGGGTGAAAACCATCCTGCCGCTGCTGCGCAATGCGGTGAAGATCGTTCTGGTAGTGATCTGCGCGATCACCACCATGGCCAACCTCGGGATCAACGTCGCGCCGCTGCTGGCCGGTGCCGGGGTGGTCGGCCTGGCCATTGGTTTTGGTTCGCAACAACTGGTGCAGGATGTGATCACCGGCCTGTTCATCATTATCGAAGACACGCTGTCCATCGGCGACTGGGTGGTACTCGACTCCGGTCACGCCGGCACTGTCGAAGGCCTGACCATCCGCACCCTGCGCCTGCGCGACGGCAAGGGCTTTGTGCATTCGGTGCCGTTCGGGCAGATCAAGGCGGTCACCAACCAGTCGCGGCAATTTGCCTATGCGTTCTTCTCGGTACAGTTCACCTATGACACGGATGTGGACAAGGCGGTGGAACTGATCCGCGAGGCGGGCCAGTCGATCCGCGATGACGTGTTCCTCAAGTACAACCTGCAAGGCCCGCTGGAGGTGTTTGGCGTGGACAAGATGGACCTCAACGGCGTGGTACTCACGGCACAGTTCCGCACGGTGTCGGGTGGGCAATATGCGGTGAGCCGCGCGTTCAACCAGCGCCTGAAAAAGCTTGTGGATAACTGTGATCAGGTGCACTTCGCGCAGACTTATCCACAGCAGGTGTTGCTGCCCAAGCGTACGCCGCAGGTGGATGAGCCAGATGAAGACGTGCCCGCTTCGGTGGTGCTGACCGAGCAACCGCGAACGCAGTGACCCATATGGTAAGCGGGCTTGGCCAACGCGGGACAAGCCTGCTCACCACAACAGGTTCATCGTTTGATCAGTTTTTCTTGCAACAGCGTGGTCTCGGGTGGACTCAGTTCCAGCAACATTTGTTGCGTGCCGCCGACCATTACCGCCGCCGGCAACCCATCCCGGTACACAATCCGATTACCGCTCACTGCCGGCACCTTGTTGCCGGGCAACAGTGTACCGACCAGGTTCAGCGGATCGGCCCCACACACTGCGATCAAACTCCCGTCATGGGGCCGCCGCCGTACTTCACGCAGCAGCGGGATCGCCTCCGGCAGCGCAAACTGCTCACCTGCCAAACCACTGACAAACCGCCCGCCGCGAATTTCCCCGCGTGCTTCCAGCCGGTGAAACGTGCGCAGCAGCTCGCGCCAACTCGGTAGCCAATCTGCCTCACGCTCCAGCAAGCGCCAGAACACCACGCCATAGCGGCGCAGCAGGGTCATGGCGACATGCTCAAGTGCCTCGGCTGAATGGGGCCCGGCAGCCGTTGATGAACGTCGCACCAAGGCCCAGCGCCCGGCATCGTCCATGCCGCCGACAAACGCACCGCGCCCGCGCCGGCTGCTGCGCGCCTGGCGTTTGCTGGCGGGGGTGGTCAGGGCGCGCAGGCCGGCGAAGCTGTCGGCGTTCACCAGCCCTGCGCCGACCAACTCCTGCAACGTGGTTTCCAGCTCGCTGCGCAACAGATGGGCTTCGTGGGACAGCTCATCAAAAAACAGCGCGCCGTGATCACACAGGGCCTGATGCACTTTCTGCGCCTTGGGCGACAGGGTGGTGACATCGGTAACTTCGGTCAATCCGCTCCATAACCCTACTTGGCTACGGGGCAGCAACACCACCGGCGTGCTGCGCAAGGCCATGGCGCTGGCCTTGTTGCTCAAGCGCAGCCACACCAGTTTGCCGCTGCGGCAGAGTTCGTCGAGCCATGTGGATGAATAATCCTTGAGGCGTGCGCTGAGCAGATCGTTGTCCCAGGCGGACGTGGCGGCGGCATAGCCTTCAAACTGCCCGACGATTTGCGGCAGCATCGCGCTGCCCTGGCCACGGGTGCCGCCGGACAGGTGCTGCCAGTCGAACAGAAAACGCATGAAATCCTGTAATGCCACCGGTTCGATTTCCCGGCGCAGGCGCTTGACCGTGTAGCGATGAATGCGCGCCAGCAGGTGGCGTTCGCACCACTGCTCTTGTGTGGCCTCGGGGCTGAAATAGCCGCGTAACACATAGCCTTCCTGTTCCAGGCGGGCCAGTGCTTGAGTGACCTGCGTGACCGACAACGCCAGGGGCGCGGCGATCTCGATCAGGCTCACCGGGCCGAACCCACCGAGGCGCGCGCGCAACACTTCCGTCACGGCATCCTCGTAGGTCCACGACTCATCGAAGCCGGGCAGCAACGGCAAGTTGCTCGGATAGATCGCCTGCAGGCAACCCAGGCGCTCAACGGCGACCCACAGGTTGGTGTGTAAGTGAGTGTGCAACTGATAGGCGCGGCCAGCCTTGGCCAGGGCATGCAGCCATTGCGCCCATTGCGGCGTGACTTCGTTGGCGGCGATACACGCCAGGCTCATCAGCGCCTCATGCATTTCATCCGGCCCGTTGGGCGCCGGCCAGGCTTCTTCGCGCACGGCGACGATGGCATCGGCGTCCAGCGCACCGAGGTCGTCGGTGCTTTGCGGGTCGCTCCAGCGTCGGGTGAGCACGGCCTGGGTGCGGCGTTCCTCCAGCGGCGCATCGTCGAGAAAAGTGTACGGACGGGCGCTGAGAATCTCCGCCGCCATGGGCGAGGGTGCCGGCAGGTCACGGCTGACCAGGCGCACGTCGCCGCGCTCCATGCGCCGCAGCAGGGCCAGCCAGGCGTCGCAGTCCATGGCTTCATGCAGGCAGTCGTCGAGGGTTTGTTCCACTAACGGGTGCTCGGGCACGTCGCGCTCACCGGCGAGGTTTTCCAGGCAGGCAATCTGGTCCGGGAACACGCTGGCGATCAGGTCTTCGCTTTTCATGCGCTGGATCTGCGGCGCGACCTTGCGCCCACCGGTATACCGCGGCAACGCCAAGGCCACACCGGCATTCCAGCGCCAGCGCACGCCGAACAGCGGCGCATCCAGCACGGCCTGGATCAGGATATGTTCGGCGCTTTGGCTGTTGAGGTAGCGCCACACCTCATCCAGCTCGAAGCTGTGGCTGGTGGACAGTGACAGCACGATCGCATTTTCGCTGGCCGCCGCCTGCAACTCGAAGTTGAACGTGCGGCAAAACCGCTTGCGCAGGGCCAGGCCCCAGGCACGGTTGACGCGGCTGCCGAACGGCGTGTGGATGATTAATTGGGTGCCGCCGGACGCGTCGAAAAACCGCTCCATGATCAGCGTGTCCTGGGACGGCAATGCACTCAGGGCCAGGCGTGCGCGGGCGAGGTAGTCGAGGAGCTGTTCGGCGCTGGCGCGGTTCAGGCCGAGTTCGCCGGTCAGCCAGGCCTGTGCGGCTTGCAGGTCGCCGGGTGTGGCGCCGAGCAGCGTGTCCAGTTGACCTTGCAAACGCGCCACCGCCGCCGACAGCTCGTGACTGCGCCCAGGCGCTTCGCCTAGCCAGAAGGGGATGGTCGGCGGTTGACCATGGGCGTCCTCGACCCGCACTTTGCCGGCTTCGACCCGCAAGATCCGATAGGAGGAATTGCCAAGCTGGAAGATATCCCCGGCGATGCTTTCCACCGCGAAGTCTTCGTTGACGCTGCCGATGTTCAGGCTCTGGGGTTCGAGCAACACGCTGTAGTCGGCGTTGTCGGGGATGGTGCCGCCGCTGGTCACGGCGGTCAGCTTGGCGCCGCGCCGACCACGCAAGGTGCGGGTCAGGGCGTCGCGGTGCAGGTAGGCGCTGCGCATGCCCTGGCGACCGTTGTAGCCGTCGCAGAGCATCTGCAACAGTGCCTGGTAATGACGTTCGTCGAGTTCGGCGTAGGGCGCGGCGCGATGGATCATCTCCAGCAAGCCTTGCTCCGACCATTCACGGGCGCTGACTTCGGCGATGATTTGTTGGGCCAGCACGTCCAGTGGCGCCACCGGTATGTGCAGGGTGTCCAGTTCGCCTCGACGCACGCAGTCGAGCAGGGCGGCGCATTCGATCAGATCGTCGCGGGTGGTGGCGAACAGGCGCCCTTTGGGTGTGCCGCCAACCTGGTGACCGGAGCGGCCGACCCGTTGCAGAAAACCGTTGATGGAACCCGGCGAACCGATCTGGCACACCAGGTCCACATCGCCGATATCAATCCCCAGCTCCAGGGATGCCGTGGCGATCAGCACTTGCAGCTCGCCGCCCTTGAGGCGCTGCTCGGCATCCAGGCGCATCTCCTTGGCCAGGCTGCCGTGGTGGGCAGCCACCGCAGTTTTGCCCAGGCGCTCGCTCAAGTGCCGGGCCAGGCGTTCGGCCAGGCGTCGGGTGTTGACGAACACCAGAGTGGTGCGGTGCTCGCGCGCCAGTTCGGCGAGGCGGTCGTAGACCAACTCCCACACGTCATTGGCCATCACCGCCGAGAGCGGCACGGGCGGCACCTCGATATCCAGATCGCGCGGGCGGGCGTGGCCGATATCCACAATCGCGCAGTCCCGGCCAGTGCCCACCAGGAACCGCGACACCGCGTCGATGGGCTTTTGCGTGGCCGACAAACCAATGCGCATCAGCGGCCCGGCGCACAAGCCTTGCAGGCGCTCCAGGCTCAGGGCGAGATGGCTGCCACGTTTGCCGGCGGCGATGGCGTGGATTTCATCGACGATCACCGTGCGTGTGCTGGCGAGCATCTGGCGACCGGAGTCCGAGCCCAGCAGCACGTAGAGCGATTCCGGGGTGGTCACCAGGATATGCGGCGGGCGCTTGCGCATCTGGGCGCGGTCTTTTTGTGGGGTGTCGCCCGTGCGCACGGCGGTGCGGATGATCAGCGGCGGCAGATCCAGGCGCTGCAAATGCTCGGTGATCCCGGCCAGCGGGTTTTGCAGGTTGATCTGTATATCATTGGACAGCGCCTTGAGCGGCGACACGTAGACCACCAGCGTCTCATCCGGCAGCTCACCGCCGTTGGCCAGGCCTTGGTGGACCAGGTCGTCCAGCACCGCCAGGAACGCGGTGAGGGTCTTGCCGGAGCCGGTGGGCGCGGCGATCAGGGTCGATTGGCGCTGGCGGATCAGCGGCCAGGCCTGGGCCTGGGCGCCGGTCACCGAGGGGAACGTGCTGCGCAACCAGGCGCTGACGGCGGGGTGGAAGCCGGTCAATGCGGTATCAGTGGATTCAGGAAGGCTCATGCAATGATTGATAGCCCCAGTTCCAACAAGTTGCAATGGCACAGTTAATCCGTGACGGTTGCGCGATGAACCCGCAAAATGCAACGATTCTGACCAATACCTGAATAACCTTCGTTCCAACAGACCGGGCCTGCTCAATCTATGCGAATGCGCCTTATGTTACTGGGCGGCGGGAATGCCCTCGGGCAGGCGCTGATTCGCCTCGGTGCAGAGGAAGACATCGGTTTCCTCGCACCCAAACCGCCCCAAGACGGCTGGGATGCCGCAAGCCTCACCCAATTGCTCGACGACACCCGTCCCGACGCGTTGATCAACCTCGCCTACTACTTCGACTGGTTCCAGGCCGAAGCGGTCAGCGAGCCCCGTCTGGCTGCCCAGGAGTTCGCCATCGAGCGCCTGGCCGAGCTGTGCCAGCACCACAGCATCACCCTGTTGCAGCCATCCAGCTACCGCGTGTTCGATGGCTCCCGCGCCACCGCCTACAGCGAAAAAGACGAGCCGGTGCCCCTGGGCCTGCGCGGCCAGGCGCTGTGGCGTATTGAACAGAGCGTGCGCGCCACCTGCCCGCAACATGTGTTATTGCGCTTTGGCTGGCTGCTGGATGACAGCGTCGACGGCACCCTCGGGCGCTTCCTGGCCCGGGCCGAGAAGCCGGATGAGTTGCTGATGGCGGACGACCGTCGCGGCAACCCGACACCGGTGGATGACGCGGCGCGGGTGATCATTTCGGTGCTCAAGCAACTCGATTGCGCGGCGCCGCTGTGGGGCACTTACCACTACGCCGGCCATGAGGCGACCACGCCGTTGGCGCTGGGCCAGGCGATCCTCACTGAAGCGCGCAACTACCACCCGCTGGCAATCGAATCCCCCACCGCCCAGGCCCACGCGGCCCGACCGGATGCGAGCGAAGAACCGCAACACGCGGTGCTCGCCTGCAAGAAAATCCTCCACACCTTCGGCATCAAGCCTCGGGCTTGGCGAGCGGGGTTACCGGCGTTGCTGGACCGGTTCTACCGCCATGGCTGACCCAACACAAAACCCAATGTGGGCATGAGCTAAATGTGGGAGGGGGCTTGCCCCCTCCCACATTGGTTTTTGTGTTGTTGGTCAGGTCGGTGTCAGAACTTGTAGCCGATACCCACCATGTAAACCATCGGGTCCACGTCCACATTGACCTTGGCGCGAGTGCCAGGGGCGACCGCGTTGTTTTCCACGGTGGCCTTGGTGCTGATGTCGATGTAGCGCGCCTGGGCGTTGATCATCCACTTGTCGTTGATCATGTAGTCGGCGCCGATCTGCGCGGCCCAGCCCCAGGAGTTCTCAGCCTTGAAGTTGCTGAAGCCTGCGCCTTGGGCACGGCTGCCGACGTGCTCGTCGTAGATCCAGGTGTAGTTGATACCGGCGCCCACGTACGGTTGGAAGGCCGACTTGTTGTCCAGCGGGTAGTACACGACGCTCAGGGTCGGCGGCAGGTGTTTCAGGGTGCCGAGCTTGCCGTTGGCGGCGCCGAGGGCGGTGCCCTTGATCTTCACGTCATGCTCGAACGGCGTGGCGGCCAGCAGTTCGATACCCACGTGATTGGTCAGCATGTAGGCGAAGTTCAGGCCCAACTGAGTGTCGCTGCTCATGGTCGCCTTGCCGCCCAGGTTGGCGCCGGCCAATGGGCCTTGGTCAACCTTGACGTGGCCGCTGTCGGCCTTCGGGTTCACGGTGATTGCACCAGCGCGAACCAGAATGTCGCCCGCTTCGTGAGCGTGTGCGACGGGGGCAACGAGGGCGAGCGCGAAGAGGGACGCGCCGAGCAGAGACTTGTTCATGGGAGCTCCAAAGGACGTTTAAAAGTTGTACGTCCAATGGTAAAGATCGTTCCGTTCGGTCTTTTGACTCAGCTCAATGAAAGGGCGATAAGCGTTATTCGGGCAATTCGTACATGTAAATCTTCTCGGCCTCCATCTGGTAACCGGCATCGGCCAGTTCGCTGGTGGACGGTTTGACCTGCATCGCGCCCTCGATCCAGTACGGCTGATACAGCTCATCGAGCTTCACGCCGATTTCGCTTTTGACATGCACGATCTGGTTCGACGGCGGCGGTGGCACATGGATGCACGCGCCGAAATACGGCACCAGCAAGAACTCGGTGGTGCGGCCGTTTTCGCTGACCTCCAGTGGCACGATGTAGCCGGGCAAGCGAATGTGCTGGCCATCAAGCGCTGGCACCACCGGTGCGTTGGGCAGGTCCTGCTTGGCTGCGGGTGCCGATTCCAGTGCATCCGCCATGCTGGAGAGATTGTGCAGTGGTTGCATGTTCGGCACTTCTGGCGGGGCATCCGGCGGTATCAGTTCCGACCACGTCAGTTCTTTGGGCTCGGCTGCCCAGGCGGGCAGGGCAAGCAGCAGCAACAGTGCAAACAGGACGCGACGCATCAAAGCCTTCCTCATAAACGTATGGACAGGCCATCGGCCAGGGATTGCCGATAGGCGCGCCACGCGGGCACGCTGCCCATCAACAGCGCGGCGCCCAGGATACCGGCGAGCAGCGTCCATTCATATTCGCTCGGCCACGACATCGGCAGGTCCAGACCGTAGTTGGCCTGCAGATACCCGCGCGACGCGGCGATGCACACGTAGAGCAAACCAACGCCCGCCACCACGCCGGACAGCGCCAGGGCGAAGGCTTCGAAGATCAGCAGCGTCGCGATATGCCAGGGCCGTGCGCCCACCGAACGCAAGATCGCCATTTCGCGGCGGCGCTCGTTGAGACTGGTGAGGATCGCCGTGAGCATGCCGATCAGGCCGGTAAGCACCACGAACAGCGAGATCACGAACAGCGCTTTTTCGGCGGTGCCCATCATGCTCCACAACTCTTGCAGCGCCACGCCAGGCAGAATCGCCAGCATCGGCTCGCCACGGAATTCGTTGATCTCCCGTTGCAGGGCGAAGGTGGAAATCTTGTTGTTCAGGCCGAGCATGAACGCGGTGATGGCTTGGGGCGTGAGGTCCATATTGCGCGCCTGGTCGGCGCTGATGCGGCCTTTGCCCTGGGCCGGTACGCCGTTGTGCCAGTCGATATGGATCGCTTCCATGCCGCCGAGGCTGATGTGCAAGGTGCGGTCCACCGGGGTGCCGGTGCGCTTGAGAATGCCGACCACGGTGAAGGGCTTGTCGTCGTGCTTGACCAGGCTGACCACTGCCACGCCATGGGCCAGCACCAGTTTGTCGCCAAGTTTGTAGTGCAACGCGTCGGCGACTTCGGCGCCCAGCACCACTTCGAATGGGTCGGTGGCGAAGGCACGACCGCTGGCCAGTTCGAGGTTCTGCTTGCGCCCGTACTGGTAGTGCTCGAAGTAGGACTCGTTGGTGCCCATCACGCGGTAGCCGCGATGGGAGTCGCCGAGGGAAATCGGAATCGCCCATTTCACCTGTGGGCTGGCGGCGAAGTGTTCGAAGCTGTCCCAGCGGATGTTGTTGGTGGCGTTGCCGATGCGGAATACCGAGTACAGCAACAGGTTCACCGAACCGGAACGGGCGCCGACGATCAGGTCGGTGCCGCTGATGGTACTGGCGAAACTGTTGCGCGCTTCAACGCGTACGCGCTCCACCGCGAGCAGCAAGCAGACTGAAAGCGCGATGGCGAACGCGGTGAGGATCGCGGTAAAGCGGCGGTTAGCCAGGCTGGCCATGGCTAGACGGAACAGATACATCTCAAACCTCTGCGGGCGTGGCGGCGCGATTGAGTTCGGCCAGCGACAGGTTGCGGTCGAACAGCGAGGCCAGGCTCTGGTCATGGCTGACAAACAACAAGCTGGCCCCGGCCTCGCGGCATTCGGCGAACAACAACTGAATGAACGCTTCACGGGCGTCGTAATCCAGGGCCGAGGTGGGTTCGTCGGCGATCACCAGTTCCGGTTGGCCGATCAGTGCGCGGGCTGCGGCCACCCGTTGTTGTTGGCCGATGGACAGTGAATCGGCGCGACGTTCCAACAAGCCAGGATCTTTCAAGCCCAAGTGCGCCAGCAAGGTGGCGGCGGCCTGGTCGACACTGCCGTGACGCTGCTTCGCCCGTTGTGCACGCAGCTTGGAAAAGTGACAAGGCAACTCGACGTTCTCGCGCACCGACAGAAACGGCAGCAGGTTGAACTGCTGGAAAATGTAGCCCGTGTGGTCGACGCGGAAACGATCGCGGGCGCCCGCCGACAGTTCGGTCAGCTCCTGGCCGAGCAGGCGAATGCTGCCCCGGCTGGGTTTCTGCACACCGCCCAGCAACCCGAGCAGAGTGGTTTTACCGCTGCCGCTCGGGCCTTTGAGAAACAGGGTTTCCCCTGCTTCCAGGCGGAAGGCGGGGATGTCCAGCAACTGTGGGTGACCGGGCCAGTTGAAGCCCAGGTCGGACAGTTCTATTAACGCTTGGGTCATAGGAAATCAGTGGTCTGGTGTGATTTTGATGATGACGCCGATCAAGTGTGGGAGCTGGCTTGCCTGCGATGCAAACGACTCGGTCCATCAGTAACACCGTGTTGATGCTTTCGCAGGCAAGTCAGCTCCCACAGTGATTGGGTTTTCAAATCAGAATTTGAGGGTGGCTGCCTGGTTCGTCGCTTCAACACCTTGCTGGCCGCTCGGGCCGATCAGTTGTACCTGAATTTTCTGGGTGGCGGGGAAGGTCTTGAACACCTGGGTCAGGTCCAGATTGCTCAGCGCCGTCGGTGTGGCGCAGGTGAACTGATAGTGGGCGTGGATTTCGCTGTGGTCGTGATGATGTTCGTGGGCGGCCGCGCCTTTACCGTCGGTGGCGTGGTCGTCATCGTCGGCATGATCGGCTTCAGGTTTGTCGCCGAACAGCGGGCTGTTGAGTTCCTGGGTGCTGACCACGCAGCCGGCGCCCTTGGGCAGGCTGAACAGGGCCTGTGGGTTCTCCAGCTGTTTGCGTGCGGCAGCGACCTTGGCTTTGTCGGCTGGGGTAGTGGCCTGGTGTTCGAAGCCCACGAGGTTCATGGCCGGGCTGTCAAATTCCAACTCCAGTGCCTGCCCGTCGAGTACGGCGTTAAGGCGGCCAACGCCATGTTCATGGGCGCCGAGGCTGCCGTGTTCATGCTCGTGATCGTCGTGAGCGTGGGCGACAGCCAGTGGCAGCAGGGCAAACGGCAAAGCGAGCAGCAGACGACGCATGAGAGGGCTCCAGAACATGAAAGTTTTGTTATGTGATCTTATAACAATAATGCCGGGAGTTTGAACGCCCGCTTGGCGTTGCGCAAGTCGCGTGGGAGCATGCCTGTCAGAAAAATGCAGGAGTAAGGACGATGTTGCGAATTCGTGGAACGGTCGGCGATCTGCCGGTGGATTTGACCTTGGAACTCGACGAGGGCGACTGGGCTCGGTTGGGCGCACAGTTGCAGGCTGCCCCCGCGCCAACGGCGACACCCGTTGCGCCAGTCAAACAGACCGATGATCTGTGGCAGAGCGCCCAGGAACTATTGCGCAAAGCCGGGCAGCTCAGCGGGTTGGAGTTGTTGGATCAACTGGAAGGGTTGGCCGGCGATGCTGCGTCCGGCAAGCGCTTGCTGGTGCGCTTGCGGCACAGTGCCAATGTGAAAGTGGCCAGCGGCGCCGATACGCCGCTGTACAGCTGGGTCGGCGCCTAGTACAGCGCGGCGAACAATTTGCGGCGATACACGGTGACCAGTGGATGGTCATTGCCCAGCAGTTCGAACACCTGCAGCAACGTCTTGTGCGGCAAACCTTCGCTGTAGCTGCGATTGCGGATAAACAGCTTCAGCAAACCTTCCAACGCCGCGTCGTATTGCTGGCGTGCCAGTTGTTGAATCGCCAGTTGATAGGCCGCTTCATCGTCTTGCGGGTTTTGCGCCAGGCGGCTTTTCAGCTCGGCGGCGTCGGGCAGGTCGGCAGCCTGACGCAGGAAAGTGATCTGTGCCTTGGCCCCGGCGAGCGCGGCTTTGTGATCGTCGCTTTTCACGGCATCCAGCACGGTCTGAGCTTCACCCAATTCACCGCGTTCAGCCAGGCAGCGCGCGTAGAGGATCAGCGCGGCAGCGTTGGTGTTGTCCTCGCCCAACAGCGCGACCAGCAGCGCTTCGGCATCGCTGATACGCCCATCGGCAAACAGCGCTTGAGCCTGTTCCAGTGGGTCGGCCGCAGCCGGCGGTGGCATCTGCACATGCGGCTCCAGCATCGCCCGCACCGCCGATTCCGGCTGCGCCCCGGCAAACCCGTCCACCGGCTGGCCATCCTTGAACAACACCACGGTCGGCAGGCTGCGAATACCAAAGCGCGCAACGATATCCTGCTCGGCCTCGCAATCGACCTTGGCCAGCAGCAGTTCGCCCTGATAACTCTCGGCGATCTGTGCCAGCAACGGCATCAGCGCCTTGCACGGCGCACACCACTCGGCCCAGAAATCCACCAGTACGGGCTTGTGGAACGAATTCTCGATCACCGCCTGGTCGAAGGTGGCAGTGGTGACATCGAAGATATACGGCGTGGGCTCACTCATGGGGCGTCTCGAATAAAGCGGGAATGGGGGCAACTATAAGGGCTGGCGCGGTTGGCTGAAAGCGCAAGAATCTACAGTGGGCTGATTTGTCTGGGGGGCGCCGATACCCTTTGTTGTTTTGACATGGAGTCGGGCCCTCAGGATAACTGTCTGTGTTATGAAATTACGTAAAAATTTCACAATGTAGACATAGGATTTAGGTGCGTAAAAAAATTAACTATTTACCACGATGCTCGGGAATGTTTGCGGTTCTATAAGGCTTCGTCGGTTAATGAGTTAGTGTTTATGTTTACTAAATTATCTGCATTTGTTTTTGTGGGGCTCAGTTATATATCGCAGCCTGTCAACGCTGAAATTGATATTGGCAGAGGAGTCGAGAATTTTGCGCCCGGCAGAGTACTGAATAATCAAGATGGGCTCTATGACTATTGGAGCGGTGTTGGGCGAATTCAAAGTCCCACCCGATGTGTTGGGACGCTGCTGGATACTAGAGTTGATGGAGTCGCCAAAGGTCCTGCTTATGTTTTGACGAATGGGCACTGCGTCAGTTGGGACGGGGGCGAGATTCTAAGAAATACCGACTTTGAGGGGACCATACAGTTCAAATTTTTTACAGGTCAAGAAAGTACCGCGAAAGCCTACCCGTTCAAGAAAGTCAATTGGAGCAGCATGCGCGGTGTGGATCTGGCCATTCTGGAGTTGCAGGCAAGCCTTGCCTCGGTGATTGAAGACGGTGTTCAACCTCTTTTATTTGGGCAGCGTCCTGATGAAGGCACGGATATTCTGGTGGTTGGCAGTAAAGGCATTGACCCCCTGCAGGTGGCCGCTTGCCAGTTGGAAAGCTCACCAGAAGTGGTTGAGGGTGTTTGGGTATGGCGCCATACCATGAAAAATAAGTGTAAAGGTATCGGGCCTGGCAGTTCTGGCAGCCCGATTATTGAGCGCTCTACCAATAAAATAGTAGGGCTGTTAAACACGGAGTATGATTACGGGGCGTATCAGTGTGGTATACACATGCCCTGCCAGATCAAGGATGGAAAATTTTACACGGAGATAACCAATTACGGGATTTCGACGGACAGGATCGACCGTTGCTTTGTTGACGGTGTATTTTCCGAAGACCCGGCGCGATGTGTATTGTTTCCCGCTTATTCGATTGTTGGCGATGTAGCGCGCCAACAGCAATATTATCTTCCTGAAGATTTAACTACGGGCTCGCCTGCCGTCTATCCAAAATGGAATATGCGATTCACCCTTGATAAACCGTTTTATCGCTACAAGGTGACCAGGCGGCCGAGGACGTGTGAGGTGGTGCATGGTTATAGCGACATAATAGACAGTGCTAACGCTTATATTAATGATGAGATTGGGCCGCAGGTGGGCATCCATACACTGTGTGTTATTGGTGTGGATAGTCGAGAAAGCTTGCCTTTTCCCGGGGTGATGAGAAATGCGCTGAATGCAGTGGTTGAGTTGAAGGCTGCTGATAAGAACGTTGAACCTTTGGTGCGATTTCGGAGCAATTGGTTTGGTAGATATGCTGAGTTTCGTCGTGCCCCGCCTTCGCGTAATCAATTCTTTATGAAGTACGGTCAGCCCGCGCAAGTGGATTGCACGACTCAGGATGGCTATACAGAGGTGGAATTTAAAGAGGGGCAAGGCACTTCTGTCGTTAAACTTGAGCCCCGGCCTGGCCTTGTGTGTGTCTATAGCAAAGACATCCGAGGCACTTCTTCACCGGTTGAGACTTATCCTTAGGTCCCACGTGCAAAGGCACACCGGCCTACCGTGTTAACGCCGTGAATGGTACAGGCTCACCTTGCGAAACTCCCAAGGCTCGGCCAGGTCCGGCAGGGTCAGGGCATCGAGGATGCCCAGGCGCTGATAATCCGGGTGTTGGAAGTCGCGCACGCGCGAATCCGCCACCAGCGCTTCGCGGCCACGGGTCAGGAACTGATCCAGCAGCGGCAGGTTCGCGCGGTCGTAGAGCACGTCGGCCACCAGGATCAGGTCGAAGCGATCGGCTTCGGCGAAGAAATCCGCCGAATAACCCAGCTCTACGCCATTGAGTTCGGCATTCGCCCGGCAGGACGCCAGCGCCAGTGGGTCCAGGTCGCAGGCCACCACTTCCAGGGCGCCCGCCTTGACGGCGGCAATCCCGGCCACACCGGAGCCGGCGCCAAAGTCCAGCACACGTTTACCGGCGACCCATTCAGGGTTCGCCGCCAGATAGCGCGCCAAGGCCAAGCCACTGGCCCAGCAAAAACTCCAGTAGGGCGGTTCATGCAGGATGCGCCGGGTTTCTTCGGGGCTAAAGGCGCGGTCCATGTTGTCCGCATCCAGCAGCCACAACGACAACCCAGTGCCCGGCAGCGGGCAGGGCGCCAATTGCGCGTCGCCGATCAGTTCGCTGAGGGCGGCTTGCAGGCCAAGCGGTGGTGTCATGGGGCCTTGACGAGTTGCAGGGGGCCGGTGGTCTGGGTGATCGCCTGGGTGATGCGCACGGCGGGCAGGTGCAGGATCAACTGGCCGGACTGGCTGGCGCGACCGCGCAATTCAACCCGGGCACCAGCCGGGAACGCTTCAGGATTGAAGCGCAGGCGGAAGGCCAGGGGCTTGCCGTTGCCGGTCAGCACGCTGCTGGCCAGCAATTGTTGCGGGCGCGAGCGGTCGTCGATCACCAACAGCGCCATCTCCACTTCGGCACCGGCCGGAATGTTGGTCAGGCTGCCGCTTATTTCACGCTGATAGGCGGGCAGGGGGCCGAGTTCTTCAATGCCCGGGACTTTTTTCTCTTGCGCGGGCGTCGGTTGAGGCGTGGTCGGTTTGGGGGCTTCGCTGCTGCAGGCGACCAGGAAACTGAACAGGGTGAGCAAAACAAGTGGTCGTAACTGCATGTACGGCTCCAGAAAGGACAAAATCCGTGGCTTAAAAAATATGAAACATAATAGTCAGCCTATATACCGTAAAGGCTATGGCTTGTCTTGCCACGGGGATGCGCTACCATGGCCCTCCCTTTATTTGTTGCCTGCCTACCATGCACTGTCCCTTCTGCGGTGCCAACGACACCAAGGTCATTGACTCGCGTCTGGTCGCCGAGGGCGATCAAGTGCGTCGCCGGCGCGAATGCCTGGCCTGCGGTGAACGTTTCACCACCTTCGAAACCGCCGAACTGGTATTGCCGCGCCTGATCAAATCCGACGGCAGCCGCCAGCCTTTCGACGAAGAAAAACTGCGCGCCGGTATGCAGCGTGCCCTGGAAAAACGCCCGGTGAGTGTCGAGCGGCTGGAGGCGGCGCTGGTGCATATCAAGCACAAGCTGCGTGCGACCGGCGAGCGCGAGGTCAAGAGCCTGGTGGTAGGAGAGTTGGTGATGGGCGAGCTGCAAAAGCTCGACGAAGTCGCCTACATCCGTTTCGCCTCGGTGTATCGACGCTTCCAGGACCTCAATGAGTTCCGCGAAGAGATCGACCGCCTGGCCCGGGAGCCTGCCAAAGAATGAACCCACCGTCTGCCGAACAAGCGGTGCTCGACGCCCATTACATGGCCCGCGCCTTGGAACTCGCGCGCAAAGGCTTGTACACCACCCATCCCAACCCGCGTGTAGGTTGTGTGATCGTGCGCGATGGGCAGGTTGTCGGCGAAGGCTGGCATGAGCGCACCGGCGAGCCCCATGCCGAACCCAACGCCCTGCGTGCCGCTGGTGACAAGGCCCGTGGCGCCACGGTGTACGTAACCCTCGAGCCGTGCAGCCACCATGGGCGCACACCGCCCTGCGCCGATGCCCTGGTCACGGCCGGTGTCGCCCGTGTCGTGGCCGGCATGCAGGACCCTAACCCCGAAGTGGCCGGGCGCGGCATGCAGCGTCTGGCGCAAGCCGGGATCGAGGTCTTGAGTGGCGTGCTGGAAGCCCAGGCCCGCGCGTTGAATCCGGGATTCCTCAAGCGCATGGAGCACGGCCTGCCCTTCGTGCGGGTCAAGCTGGCGATGAGCCTGGACGGCCGCACTGCCATGGCCAGCGGCGAAAGCCAATGGATCACCGGCCCTGCGGCCCGCGCTGCCGTGCAGCGCCTGCGTGCCGAGGCCAGTGTGGTGCTGACCGGCGCCGACACGGTGTTGGCCGACGGCGCCCGCCTGACCGTGCGCGCCGCCGAACTCGGCCTGGACGAAGCCACCACTGCGCTGGCCATGTCGCGCCCGCCGTTGCGCGTGCTGATCGATGGCCGTTTGCGCGTGCCGCTCAACGCACCGTTCTTCAAGGCCGGGCCGGCGCTGGTCATCACCTGCGTGACCCCGGAAAACCAGTTTCCCCGTGGCCCCGAGTGCCTGGTGGTGCCCGGCGTTGACGGCCAGGTCGACCTGCGTTCGGCGCTGGTCGCCTTGGCCGCCCGTGGCGTCAACGAAGTGTTGGTGGAGGCAGGCCCAAGCCTGGCGGGCGCCTTTGCCCAGCAAGGCCTGGTGGATGAGTACGTGATATTCGTCGCCGGCAAGTTCCTGGGCTCCGCTGCCCGGCCTTTGCTGGACTGGCCGCTTGAGAAACTGGCCGATGCCCCCCAACTCAAGATCACTGAAATGCGCGCTGTAGGCGACGACTGGCGAGTCACTGCCATCCCGCTTCCACCCGCGAGCGTATAATTCTGACCGGGCGCTCAAGTGCCCGTCCCGTTTTCCAGGAGAAGGCCATGTTCACCGGCATTATCGAATCCATCGGCAGCATCCGCGCCATGACCCCCAAAGGCGGCGACGTGCGCCTGCTGGTTGAAACCGGCAAGCTGGACCTGGGCGACGTCAAGCTGGGCGACAGCATCGCCGTCAGCGGCGTGTGCCTCACCGTCATCGACCTGCCGGGCAACGGCTTTGCCGCCGATGTCAGCCGGGAAACCCTGGACTGCACCGCGATGAACGACCTCAAGGCCGGCAGCCCGGTGAACCTGGAAAAAGCCCTGACCCCGACCACCCGCCTCGGCGGTCACCTGGTCAGCGGCCACGTCGACGGCGTCGGCGAAGTGGTAGCGCGCAGCGAAAACGCGCGTGCCGTGGAATTCCGCATCCGCGCGCCCAAAGAGCTGGCCAAGTACATCGCCCACAAAGGCTCGATCACCGTCGATGGCACCAGCCTCACCGTGAACGCCGTGAACGGCGCCGAATTTGAACTGACCATCATTCCCCACACCCTCAGCGAAACCATCATGGCGTCTTACCAGCCAGGTCGCCGGGTGAACCTGGAAGTGGACTTGCTTGCCCGTTACCTGGAGCGCCTGTTGTTGGGCGAAAAGGCCGCAGAGCCTGCAACCGGGAACATCACCGAAAGTTTTCTGGCCGCTAACGGCTACCTGAAATCCTGACCAAGGGGGTGCCGCGTGGCGCTCAATAGCATCGAAGAACTGGTTGAAGACATCCGCCAAGGCAAGATGGTCATCCTGATGGATGACGAAGACCGCGAGAACGAAGGCGACATCATCATGGCCGCCGAGGCCTGCAAGCCTGAGCACATCAACTTCATGGCCAAGTACGCCCGCGGGCTGATCTGCTTGCCCATGAGCCGCGAGCGCTGCGAGTTGCTCAAGTTGCCGCTGATGGCGCCGCGCAATGGCTCGGGTTTTGGCACCAAGTTCACTGTATCGATCGAGGCCACTACCGGCGTCACCACCGGCATTTCCGCCGCCGACCGCGCCCGCACCGTGCAAGCCGCTGCTGCCAAGGACGCCAAGGCCGAAGACATCGTCAGCCCCGGCCACATCTTCCCGCTGATGGCCCAGCCGGGTGGCACCCTGGCCCGTGCCGGCCACACCGAAGCCGCCTGCGACCTGGCGCGCATGGCCGGTTTCGAGCCCTGCGGCGTGATCTGCGAAGTGATGAACGACGACGGCACCATGGCCCGTCGTGCTGAACTCGAAGCCTTTGCCGCCGAACACAACATCAAGGTGGGCACCATTGCCGACCTGATTCACTACCGCATGATCCACGAACGTACCGTTCAGCGGATTGCCGAGCAGCCACTGGACAGCGAACTGGGCCAATTCAATTTGGTGACCTACCGTGATTCCGTGGAAGGCGACGTGCACATGGCGTTGACCCTGGGCACCATTTGCGCCGAAGAGCCGACCCTGGTGCGTGTGCACAACATGGACCCATTGCGCGACCTGCTGATGGTCAAGCAACCGGGTCGCTGGAGCCTGCGCGCTGCCATGGCTGCGGTCTCCGAGGCCGGCAGTGGTGTGGTGCTGCTGCTCGGTCACCCGCTGGATGGCGATGTGCTGCTGGCGCATATCCGCGAAACGGCGGACCACACGCCGGTGAAAAAACCGACCACCTACAGCATCGTCGGGGCCGGTTCGCAGATCCTGCGTGACCTGGGCGTGCGCAAAATGCGCCTGATGAGCGCACCGATGAAATTTAATGCGATATCCGGTTTCGACCTGGAAGTAGTAGAATACGTGCCCTCCGAATAAAGGCCGGCGATTTTCGCCCCTTGTTCGCGGTTCAAATATCACTAAGGGACGCGTCATACACGCGTCCCGGCTCTTTAAGAGATTTGTCGAATGACCCTGAAGACCATCGAAGGTACCTTCATCGCCCCCAAAGGCCGCTATGCCCTGGTGGTTGGCCGCTTCAACAGCTTCGTGGTTGAAAGCCTGGTAAGCGGTGCCGTTGACGCCCTGGTTCGCCACGGTGTGAGCGAAAGCGACATCACCATCATCCGTGCCCCTGGCGCCTTCGAAATTCCACTGGTTGCGCAGAAAGTTGCTCAACAGGGTGAATACGCGGCGATCATCGCCTTGGGCGCGGTCATTCGTGGCGGCACGCCGCACTTCGAATACGTGGCTGGCGAATGCACCAAGGGCCTGGCCCAGGTGTCCATGGAGTTCGGCGTACCGGTTGCGTTCGGCGTGCTGACCGTGGATTCCATCGAGCAAGCCATCGAGCGTTCCGGCACCAAGGCCGGCAACAAAGGCGCTGAAGCTGCCCTGTCCGCCCTGGAAATGGTCAGCCTGCTGTCGCAGTTGGAGGCCAAGTGATTTCCGACGAGAGCGACAACTTCAACCCGCGCGAGCCACGTCCAGCCGATGCTGGCAAGCCTTCGAAGAACGAGAAGCGTCGCGCTGCTCGTCAGTTGGCGACCCAGGCGCTGTATCAGCGTCACCTGGCGGGCGCGTCGTTGAACGAGATCGAAGCACAGTTTCGCGTCGACAACGATTTCACCTTGGCCGACCTGCCGTATTTCCACGACATCTTGCACGGTGTGCACGCGCACCTGACCGAGATCGACACCGCCCTGGCGCCTTGCCTGGACCTGACCATCGAAGAGCTGGACCCGGTTGAGCTGTGCGTGATGCGCCTGTCGGCTTGGGAGCTGCTGTATCGCGTCGACGTGCCGTACCGCGTGGTGATCAACGAAGGTATCGAACTGGCGAAAGTCTACGGTTCGACCGACGGCCACAAGTTCGTCAACGGCGTGCTCGACAAGCTGGCCCCGCGCCTGCGTGAAGCCGAAGTGAAGGCGTACAAGCGCTGAATCGCGCTTGAAACCTGAATGGGCGAGTTTGAGCTGATCCGCAACTACTTCGCCGCCGCGCCTTGTGCGCAGGGCGGCGAAGGCATTGCCCTGGGTATCGGCGATGACTGCGCCTTGCTGGCACTTCCCGCTGGGGAGCAGTTGGCAATCTCCACCGATACTTTGGTCGCCGGGGTGCATTTTGCCGACCCTTGTGACCCGTTCCTGCTGGGCCAGCGCTCGTTGGCCGTGGCGGTGAGCGACCTGGCGGCGATGGGCGCCACCCCCCTCGCATTTACCCTTGCCCTGACCACACCAACCGTCGATGCCGATTGGCTGCAACGCTATGCCCAGGGGTTGAACCTCATGGCGCAAAACTGTGGTGTGGGTCTGGTGGGCGGCGATACCACCCGCGGCCCCCTGAGTTTGACGCTGACCGTGTTCGGTCGCGTGCCGGCCGGGCAAGCCTTGACCCGCAGCGGTGCGCAGCCGGGTGACCTGCTGTGTGTCGGCGGCGAGCTGGGCAATGCCGCCGGCGCCTTGCCGTTGGTATTGGGCCAGCGCAGCGCCGACGCAGCCATCGCCGAGCCCTTGCTCGCTCATTACTGGTCGCCGCAACCGCAGTTGGCCCTGGGTCTGGCGCTGCGTGGCAAGGCTACGTCTGCGATGGATATTTCCGACGGGCTCCTGGCCGATTGCGGGCATATCGCGATGGCGTCAAAGGTCAGCCTGTTGATCGAACGCGAGCGGTTGCCAATGTCCCAGGCACTGTTGGCGTTTGTCGGCGATGATGACGCGCGCGTGGCAGCCCTGAGTGGGGGCGACGACTATGTGCTGGCGTTCACCCTGCCACCTGTCGAACTGGCACCGTTGCTGGCCGATGGCTGGCCGATCCATGTGATCGGCCGGGTCGAAGCGGGGCAGGGCGTCACGTTGCTCGATGGCAGCGGGCAGGACATCACCCCGGCCATCCGTGGTTATCAGCATTTTCGCGAGACACCCTGAATCGGCAAGCTGCGCTACCCTGTGTAGCGTTATCACGCATGCAAGGCCCCGTAGGAGGTCGTCACCATGGATGTGCGCCGTTGGCTGCTGATCGTACTGTGTGTCTTCACAGCGGTGGTCCAGGCGCAGGAGGTGCCCGGCAAGGTCATGCTGGCGAGTGAGGAATGGAGCGACTACACCAACAAAGACGGCACGGGCCTGGCCTGGGACGTACTGCGTCAGGTCTTCGAGCCGGCCGGCATCAACTTGCAGACCCGTTCCGTGCCCTACACGCGCTCGGTCGGCCTGGCCCAGCGCGGCGAGGTGGATGGTTGGGTCGGTTCCTACCGCGATGAAGCCGAAGGTGTGTTGTACCCCCACTGGAACTTCGATTCCGACCACATCTACGCCCTGGGGCTGGCCAGCACACCGACGCCCACCATCGCCACGCTGGGTAACTACCGCCTGGCCTGGGTGCGCGGCTACAAGTACGAGGAGTACTTGCCCAATGTGCGCCGTTTCAACCAGGTCGAGCGTCGCGATGGCATTTTGGCAATGCTGCTACATGGCCGTGCGGACTTCTACATTGATGCGTTGGCCGAGGCCAAGTACGTGCTCAGTCAGGCGGATGATCCCTCGAAGTTCACGCTGACGCCGATTGCCGAACTGCCGTTGTACATCGGGTTTGCCGATAACGAGCAGGGCCGGGGCTTGATGGCTGTCTTTGACCAGCGCATGGCGGCCCTGGTGAAAAGCGGTGAGTTAAAGCCGATATTCGAGCGCTGGAAACAACCCTATCCGTTCTGACGTGCATAGAACCAGGTCGAAGGCCAATCGAACCTATTGATCTTTATCAGCGATAATTCAGCTTAAGCGTCTGTAGGAACCTGCTGTTACAATGGCCGCCTCTGTAAAAACTGAAATCAGGAGCACACGGTGCCCGTCGTTTTCGTCGCCGCTTCCAAGCTGCCTACCCCTTTTGCCACGTTCACCATGAACGGCTTTCTCGAAGAAGCCACCGGGCGCGAGCACGTCGTGCTCAGCCTGGGCGATATCGCCGATGGCGCACCGGTGCTTGGCCGGGTGCACTCCGAATGCCTGACCGGTGATGCGTTGTTCAGCCAGCGTTGCGACTGTGGTTCGCAACTGGAGGCCGCCATGCGCGCGATCGCCCGTGAAGGCCGAGGTGTGCTGTTGTACCTGCGCCAGGAAGGCCGTGGCATTGGCCTGATGAACAAGATCCGCGCCTACGAGCTGCAAGATGGCGGCGCCGATACCGTCGAGGCCAACGAGCGCCTGGGCTTTGCCGCCGATCAGCGTGACTACGCGATCTGCCTGCCGATGCTCGAGCACCTGGGCGTCAAATCCCTGCGCCTGATGACCAATAACCCGCGCAAGGTCAAAGCCTTGACCGAGATGGGCATCACTGTGGCCGAGCGTGTGCCGCTGCACACCGGGCACAACCCGCACAACAAACTCTACCTGGCCACCAAGGCCAGCAAGCTTGACCATATGATGGGCAACGAGCACCAGGGCGAGGTCGACCGCGCGTGACCCGAGGCCAGGTGAAACGGCGACTGTCCTTCAATTGGTGGCAGTACCTGGCCCTGGCGCTGCTCCCCCTGTTGGTGCTCAACCTGGTGTTCGGCCAGGCCGAATCCCTGCTGCCGGTGCTGGCCATGCCGTTCTTCATTGCCGGCGTGGCCTCGATGTTCCTCAGCCTGCGCTACTTCAACGGCTATAAACACGCGTTGATTGCCACCTCCAAAGCCCTCGATACCCCCGAAGAACCGGCTGCCTGGATCACCCTGGCGGCGCGTCGGCGCACGGCGTTGCTGGTTGCCGCCGTACCGGCCTGGGTCGGTGCGTTGTCGGTCTTCGTCGGGTTGGAAGCGGTGCCACTGTTTCTGTTGGCGCTGTCGACCGTGGTGCTGTTCTACCTCTACCGCATTCCCCGTCAACTGGGATGATTCGCCACTGGCTGGCCGTGTTGCTGGTATTCAGTGCCCAGGCGCTGGCGGCCGAGCGAGTGGTGAGCCTGGCGCCGTCCCTGTCTGAAATCGTGGTCGAACTGGGCGCAGCCGATGTGCTGGTGGGCGTGCTCGACGGCGGCGAACGCCCGGCGGCCTTGGCGCAGGTGCCGTCAGTGGGGCATTACGGTCAGTTGGACATGGAGCGCCTGCTCAGCCTCAAGCCCGACCTGATCCTGCTCTGGCCCGGCA
Source organism: Pseudomonas sp. NFPP28 (assembly GCF_900115535.1). NCBI lineage: Bacteria > Pseudomonadati > Pseudomonadota > Gammaproteobacteria > Pseudomonadales > Pseudomonadaceae > Pseudomonas > Pseudomonas sp. NFPP28. The sequence continues at coordinate 73,163 of NZ_FOWT01000010.1, forward strand.
GCGTCGGCCCGGCCCAGCGCGAGCAATTGCAGCGCCTGAATATCCCGGTGTACGTCGCCGAACCCCATAGCCTTGAACAGCTCACCACCCAGGTCCAGGCCATTGCCGAGCAATTGGGCCGCGCTGACGCGGGTCGACAGTTGGCCGCGCAGTTGCGCCAACGCCTGGCCGAGCTGCGACAGCGCTATCAGCGCGCCGAGCCATTGCGCGTGTTTTACCAGGTATGGAATAAGCCGCTGTACACCGTGGGTGGCGGGCAGATCATCAGCGATGCGTTAAAGGTATGCGGCGCGCGCAATGTGTTTGATGACCTCAAGCTGCCGGCCCCGCAGGTGAGCATTGAGTCGGTGTTGCAGCGTGATCCCGAGATGATTCTGGTGGGCGACCAGGCGCAGAAGGAGGCCTGGAAGGTCTGGCCGACGATGGCTGAGCGGGTGCGACTGGTGCCGGATAAAGGCCTGGAGCGGCCCAGCGGGCAGATGCTGGAAGCCGTAGCCCGATTGTGTGAGGTAATCGCGTCCCGCTAGAGGTCCGGCGTCCAGGTCACGCCAACCATCAGCGCCCGGCCTTCTTCCCGGTAGCCATATTGCTGGCCTTGGTACTGATACAGCGCCCGGCTGTAGGCCTTGTCCAGCAAGTTATCGAGCTTCATGCTCAGCGTGACTTCACGGTTCAGCGTCCAACTGGCGCGCAGCCCGAGCAATCCATAGCCAGCCAACGGTTGCTGGTTCTTCGCGTCGTCGTAGCTGCTGCTGACCGCTTGCCAGCTGGCGCCGACGCCGAATTGGTCGAATTGGCGATCCAGGTCCAGGCTCACGGTGCGCCTGGCGCGACGCGCCAGCGTATGTCCGGAATCGCGATCTCGTGGATCAATCAGTGCCAGTCCCAGGCTGCCTTGCCAGCCGAACAGCTCTTGCTTGAGCGCGGCTTCGAAGCCGTTGATGCGTGCCGAACTGACGTTTTGCGGGCCGTCGCTGCCGAACACGATCGCATCCTGGATATCGGTGCGGTACAGCGAAGCTTCCAGGCGGCTGGTGTCGCTGAGTTGGCTACGCCATTGCAGTTCGTAGCTTTTCGAGGTTTCGGGCTTCAGGTTTGGGTTGCTGTTCTTGAAGCCGTATTCGTCCGGGTAATACAGGTCATTGAACGTCGGGGCGCGGAAGCCCTCGCTGTAGCTCAGCAGCAGGTCGTTGTCCGGGTTGACTGGCAACGTGAGCGTGCCGCTCCAGCTGTTCTGCCCGCCAAACTGCTGGTTCTGGTCACGCCGCAGGCCCAGCTCGGTGGAAAACCATTCGCCATGGAAGCGATGCTGCACAAAGGCCGCGCGGTTCCAGCGACTGTTTTCGGTGAGGGTGGTGGAGCCGTGGAAGCGGTCCTCGTACCAGTCACCGCCGAGAATCATGCTGTTCTGCTCATTCAGTGTCAGGTCGTTCTGCCAGTTGACCGACTCGCGGTAAGTGTTGAACACACTGAAGTCATCACTGAGGGTGTCGCGCTTGGTGTCGCGGTTCTCGCTATGGCCCAGCTCCAGGCGCGATTGCCAGCGCTCGTTGAGCGTGGCGTCGACATAGCCGCTGGCGCTGCTCACGGTGTAGTCGGTGTAGGGCTTTTGCCCCACCGTTTGCCCGGTGGCGACGTCGTAGCGGCCAAAGCTGTTGTCGTACTCCGACTTGCCGCGGTTATCCAACAGGTTGAACCCCGCCTCCAGCGCATCGCTGAAGGAATGGCTGAGGTTCAGGCTGAGGGACTGGTTGCGGTAGGCGTCATGATCGCCATCGCTGGGGAATGAGGTGTGCGTCGAGTTGATGCCGGCGGTCTCATCCAGGCTCGCGCCAAGGTTGAAGCGCGTGTATTCATCGCCACCGGACAGGCCGAGGCTGCGCTCCCAGGTCTTGTTGCTGCCAAACCCGAGCTTCAGACGCGGTTGCAGGCCTTGCCCGGCATTGCGCCGGGTAAACACCTGGATCACCCCGCCAATCGCATCGCTGCCGTAGATTACCGAACGTGAACCGCGCAGCACTTCCACCCGTTCGATCTGGTCGACGTTCAGGTAGTGCAAGCCGCTGTCGCCGGAGGTGCTATTGGCAATGCGCTGGCCGTCCACCAACACCAGGCTTTGTGCGGATTTGGTGCCACGGATATAAATTCCCGGCAGGCTGCCGCGACCACCGGTAGGCGCTACCTGCACGCCGGGTACGCGGCTGATCAGGTCAGTGAGGCTGTTGGGTTGCAGGCGGTCGATGTCGTCGCGGGTGAACACGGTGTTGGCGGCGCTGCTGTCGTTGCGCGCCTGGACCTGGCGGTTGGCGCTGATGACCACGTTGGGAAGTTTCAGTGCGTCGTCGCGGGTGTCGGCTAGCAATTCCGAAGAGGGCAGGAGCAGCAGGGGCAGGGCGAGGCGAAGGCGATTCATGGGCTGTCCATAGCATTTGAAGGTGATGCAAATCAAATGTGGGAGGGGGCTTGCCCCCGATAGCGTCGTGTCAGTCAGCAAAATTTTGGCTGATCCACCGCTATCGGGGGCAAGCCCCCTCCCACCTTTTGATCCGGTTTCTACCGGCCGATCAACGCCATGCGCTCACGCACCGACGCCTCGATACCGGCCTCGTCCAACCCACACTCGGCCAGCATCTGCGCCGGCTTGGCGTGTTCGACGTACACATCCGGCAAGCCCAGGTGCAGCACCGACTTGAGGATATTCTCCCGCGCCAGGAACTCGCTGACCGCCGCACCGGCGCCACCCATGATTGCGTTTTCTTCTACGGTCACCAGCAGCTCATGGTTGCCGGCGATCTCACGCACCAGGGCTTCATCCAGGGGTTTGACGAAACGCATGTCGACCACGGTGGCGTCGATCTTCTCGGCGACCTTGAGCGCTTCGGCCAATTGCACGCCGAATACCAGAAAGGCGGCCTTGCTGCCTTGGCGACGCACGATGCCCTTGCCGATCTCGATAGGCTCAAGGTCCTTTTCGATCACTGCATTCGGGCCATTGCCGCGCGGGTAGCGCACGGCGGCCGGGCCGTTGTACAGGTGGCCGGTGCTGAGCATCTTGCGCAGTTCGTTTTCATCACTTGGCGTCATCACCAGCATGCCGGGGATGCAACGCAGGTAGGACAGGTCGAAGCTGCCGGCGTGGGTCGGGCCGTCTTCGCCCACCAGGCCGGCGCGGTCGATGGCGAACAGTACGTCGAGGTTCTGCACTGCCACGTCATGCACCAACTGGTCGTAGCCACGCTGCAGGAACGTGGAGTAGATCGCCACTACTGGCTTGGCGCCTTCGCAGGCCATGCCGGCGGCAAACGTGACCGCGTGCTGCTCGGCAATTGCCACGTCGAAGTAGCGCAGCGGGAAACGCTCGCTGAACGCCACCAGGTCGGAGCCTTCCTTCATCGCCGGGGTAATGCCCACCAGGCGCGGATCGGCGGCGGCCATGTCGCACAGCCATTCGCCGAACACACCGGAGTACTTCGGCCCGCTGGCCTTTTTCGGCGCGGCGGCAGGAGCGTGCAGGGGTTCCAGCTTGGTGATGGCGTGATAGCCAATCGGGTCGACTTCCGCCGGGGCGAAGCCTTTGCCTTTCTTGGTGACGATATGCAGGAACTGCGGGCCCTTGAGGTCACGCATGTTGCGCAGCGTGGCGATCAGGGTCGGCAGGTCGTGGCCATCGATGGGACCGATGTAATTCCAGCCCAACTCTTCGAACAGCGTGCCGGGCACCAGCATGCCTTTGGCATACTCTTCGGTGCGCCGGGCAATTTCCCACGCGCCGGGCAGGCGCGAGAGCACCTTCTTGCTGCCTTCGCGCATGCTCGCGTACGTGCGGCTGGAAAGGATCTTGGCCAGGTAATTGGACAGGCCACCGACGTTGCGCGAGATCGACATATCGTTGTCGTTGAGGATCACCAGCATATTGGCGTCCACTTCCGGTGCATGGTTGAGCGCTTCGAACGCCATGCCAGCGGTCAGCGCGCCATCACCGATCACCGCGATCGCCTTGCGGTCGCTGCCTTGCAGGCGGGCGGCAATCGCCATGCCCAGCGCGGCACTGATGGAGGTGCTGGAGTGGCCGACGCCAAAGGTGTCGTACTCGCTCTCGGTGCGGCGCGGGAAGGCGGCAATGCCGTCCTTCTGGCGCAGGGTGCCCATTTGCTCGCGGCGGCCCGTGAGGATTTTATGCGGGTACGCCTGATGGCCCACGTCCCACACCAGCCGGTCGTCCGGGGTGTCGAACACGTAATGCAGGGCGATGGTCAGCTCGATGACGCCCAGGCCGGCACCAAAATGCCCACCGGTCTGGCCGACCGTGTAGAGCAATTCCAGGCGCAACTCATCGGCCAGGGTTTCCAGCTCGGCTTCACCGAGTCGACGCAGGCCGGCCGGCGTGACAGCACGGTCGAGCAGGGGCGTGGACGGGCGCTTGCGGGGAATCTCTTGAAACGTCGTGGGCATCAGGCGAATCGTTATAGGTATAGAAGAGGCGGCAGTTTACCTCAAGCATCGCAAACTGCCCACGCGGAGCGCCGAACTTGGCCGATATGCGGCCGCAAAGGCCGCCGTTATCAGTGCCGACGTTCGACGATATACCGCGCCAGGTCACGCAGTGGCTCGGCCGCCGCGTCGAAAGGTCGCAGGGCATCCAGGGCCTGGTCGCGCAGTTCCAGGGCATAGGCCTTGGCGGCTTGCAGCCCGAGCAGCGCAGGATAAGTCGGTTTGTCCCGAGCGATATCGGCGCCCTGGCGTTTGCCCAGGGTGGCGGTGTCACTTTCTACGTCGAGAATGTCGTCCTGCACCTGGAATGCCAGGCCAATGGCCCGCGCGTAGGTCTTCAGCGCAGCCAACTGAGCGGCTTCGGCCCGCCCGCTGGCAAGTGCTCCCAAGTGTACGGCAGCTTCGATCAGGGCACCGGTCTTGTGGCGGTGCATGTATTCCAGCGCCTGTTGATCAAGCTTCCGGCCGACCGAGCCGAGGTCGATGGCCTGGCCGCCGACCATGCCGGCCGGGCCTGCCGCCATCGCCAGGGCGGTGACCATGCGCAAGCGGATCTCGGCATTCACGCTGCTCAATGCCGGGTCCAGCAGTGCGCTGAACGCCAGGCTTTGCAGGCCATCACCGGCGAGGATCGCGCAGGCTTCATCGAAGGCTTTGTGGGTGGTGGGCTGGCCGCGACGCAAATCGTCGTCGTCCATCGCCGGCAAATCGTCATGCACCAGGGAGTAGGCGTGGATCAACTCCACCGCACAGGCCGCGCCGTTGGCCTGTTCGGCGTCTGCGCCCAAGGCTTCGCACGCTGCATAGGCCAGCAACGGACGCACGCGCTTGCCGCCATTCATCACGCTGTAGCGCATGGCTTCATAAAGACGCTTGAGTTCGGGGCTTGGCGCAACAAACAAGGGTTCCAACGCCGTATTGACCCGGGCTTGGCTACTGGCCTGATACGCGTCGATCATTCGGGCTGTTCCGCATCGAAAGGTTCTTCGGCCAACTCCCCGTCACGTTCCAGCAACACCTGCACCTTCTGCTCCGCCTGCGCCAGCGCGCTCTGGCAGTCACGGGTCAGGCCGATGCCTTGCTCAAACGCCGTCAGCGAGTCTTCCAGCGACAACTCGCCGTTCTCCAGCCGCTCGACCAGGGTTTGCAGGTCGGCGAGGGATTGTTCGAAATCGAGTGCAACTTTTTTGCGGGCCATGGCGGCTATTCCGGTAGACGGTAAACCGGCGGGACACTAGCAGACATGGGGATTCTGGGCAAATGAGCGGGGGAGGGTGTTCAGGCGGTGAGCCGAATAAGCGCCCTATTCGGCTCATCAAATGAGCCGTATACCCATTTTATTCGGCTCACCGCCGGTCAGGATCTTTGCGCCATTGACGAGCATTGTTCTTGTGATGTTTTCAACTGTGCTTCAAATGTCTGCAATCCCACGTGCATTTCCTGTAGCGCGGCAATTTTCAGGGCTAGTTCCTGCTTCTTGTCTGCGATTGCCTGGTCCGCCCGCTCCCAGGGCAATACATCGCCTACGTGACCTGCAAGAATCTCCTGCAACTCCTTGAGTTTGAACCCCAATTGCTGCGCGCACTTGATAAACATCAACAGCTCAATGTTCTGCGCCGAATAGACCCGGTATTGGCCCTGACGCCGCGGTTCTGGCAGCAGTCCGATCGCCTCATAGTGACGAATCGCCTTGATGGTCGTGCCCGACAACTGCGCGGCTTTGCCGATGTACATGAAAACTCCTTTTTTCCGTTAAAGCGCCGGCCTGTTTCAGCCATGTATCCCGCTGCGCCGCAGTGGAGCCCAGCACCGGCCCGAACAGCAGTGTCTTTGCAGTCTTGACACCACAAAGCCCCAGCGTGGTCTTGCGCATCTGGTGAATGCCCGGCATGCGATAGAACCAACGGTAATACCATGGCGGCGTGTCCAGGGTCACCAGTAGATGTGCCGTTCGGCCGTGGAGCAGTTTGTCAGGAAAAGCCTTGCCCGCTCGGTATTTAAAGGCAAAACCGGGTAGGAAGATTCGGTCGATAAAGCCCTTCATCAACGCCGGGATGCCACCCCACCAGATCGGGAAAACAAATGTCAGGTGAGTGGCCCAGAGGATGTCGGATTGCGCGCTGAGCAGGTCGGGCTCCAGCGGCTGAATCTGGGTGTAACCGTGATGAAGGACGGGGTCGAAAGCCAGGTCGCCCAAGCGTACGACACGTACTTCATGGCCGGCGGTTTTTGCCGCCTGGATGTAGGTATCGGCCAGGGCTGAACAAAAGCTGGAGGCGGAAGGATGGCCGAGGATCACCAGGGTACGCGGGGTCATGGGGAGGTCCTGAACAGGGTGTTCCAGGGTAAAGGCTGCTGTATAGGGGAGAGTCAAGTCAGTAGTCCGCAATGGCCAGCAGGACGTTTCTGTGGTTATTGAAGGGGCCTTCCTGGAACGACCTTCGCCCCTTGTGACCGTCAATGCGCCTGACTAGCCTGCCTCAAAACTCCAGAGTGACATGGCATGAGCGAACCCTGTATCGGCTTGACCGCACCACCAGCGGGCTACAGTGACTGGCTGACCGACCTGAAAGGCCGTATTCATGCGGCGCAACAGCGCGCAACACTGGCGGTGAATCGGGAATTGGTGTTGCTCTATTGGCAGATTGGCCACGACATTTTGACCCGCCAGGCGGAGCAGGGTTGGGGCAGCAAAGTCATTGATCGACTTGCCCAGGATCTGCGTGCGGCCTTTCCCCGAATGAAGGGTTTTTCGCCGCGTAATCTCAAGTACATGCGTGCTTTTGCCGAGGCGTGGTCAGATGCTGAATTTGTGCAACAGGCTGCTGCACAATTGCCTTGGGGCCACAATGTGGTGTTGCTCGATAAACTCCCCGGCCCCGAAACCCGCCGCTGGTACATAGCCCAGGCGATAGAGAACAACTGGTCGCGTAACTCGCTGGTGATGCACATCGAAAACCGCTTGTTGGAGCGCAGTGGCAAGGCGGTCAGCAACTTCGAGACCCACCTGCCCAAACCGCAATCCGACCTGGCGCGTGAGTCGCTGAAAGACCCTTACCGATTTGACTTCCTCAGCCTGGCCCTGGACGCGCAGGAGCGCGACATAGAAAACGCCTTGATCAAGCACGTCACCGACTTTTTGTTGGAGCTGGGCGCCGGTTTCGCCTTTGTCGGCCAGCAAGTACTGTTGGATGTCGGAGGCGATGAGTTCTTTGTCGACCTGCTGTTCTATCACGTGAAGCTACGCTGCTACGTGGTCATCGAACTGAAAGCCGGCAAGTTCAAACCCGAGCATCTGGGGAAACTCAGCTTTTATCTGGCTGCCGTCGATGCCCAGCTTAAACATCCACAAGACGGGCCCACCATCGGCCTGCTGTTGTGCAAGAGCAAGAACGAAGTCGTCGCCGAATATGCGTTGCGCGATAACAATCGACCGATTGGTGTAGCGGAATATCAACTGGTTGAGTCGTTGCCCGCAGAGCTGCGAACCAGCCTGCCAAGCATCGAGCAGATCGAGCGGGAACTGGCGGGTTAAAACCGACTGATAGCCTCAAAAGCCCGGCGGAATATACCCCGGCACAAATGGCACATTCAGGCATTTGCCATGCAGGATCCGGCCATCCTCAATCCTGAACAGCACGATCTTCTTCGTCTTATCCACCGTGGCTTCCAGCTTGCAATCCGAACTGTGTCCGACCTGCTGGTAATACTCCGTGTACACCATCCCGTTCCCGGTGTGATTCATTGAAGTCCCGGCGGCTTCAGTGGTCGTCCATGAAGAGGATTTGTGCCAGGTCATCACCACCTGCGTGTCGCCATTGGGCGCATTCTGCTTTTTCATCGAGTCGGGCTTGCCGAATAAATCAAAGGCCTCTTGCACGTCCCGGCCTTCCCAGCGCGATTGTGCAATCAGGTGGCACCCGTTTATAAACAGCACTGCGGGCAACAAAAGCCCAGCCAGCAACAGCCTTGTCAATGTAGGCATGGTGAATCCTTCTTGTAGGTGAGTGTTGCTCAGCGCTTGTTGCCCAGCATGTCGTCGAGGTCATCGATCATCTGGCTCTTCTCCTGAGTCGGCCCCAATTGCTGGAACATGGCCTTGGTGGTCTGGATCATCTGCAGGTGGGTCATCTTGCCCATGGCGATGGTGTCCTTGCTCTTGCCCGGTTCGCAGACATACGCGAGCGTGCGGTCGAGCCAGAACTCCTTTGGCGTCTGCCACGTGTTGGAGACCTTCAAGTGCGTGAGGGTGTAGGAAAATGGCGCAACCGACTGCCCGTTAAGAAAGCGCAGCTTGCGCGTGGAGCACTGCACTTCGATGTTGTACACATCGATCATGGGCTTGCCCGGTTCTTCATACACCACCGTGACGGCCACCAGTTTTGCGCCCTTGTTGTGGTTCGACGGCACCACCGAAGTGCGATCGGCCACATACATCACGTTTTTATGGGCCCGACCGCTGCCGTAGATGATCGACCAGTCGCCGATCGGTGTTTCTTCATCGGCCAATACCGACGGTGTGCTGGTCAGCAAAATGGGCAACAGTGCCAGGCAGCGCCCGATTTTGGTTAAGGTATTCAATAGCGTCCTTCCTTGAGACTCGAAATAAGCGAAGGACTTTAGTGGTGAGGCGGTGCCGTCTCAATTAGGGCGAGTGTGCTAATGGCGCATTGCTAGTTAACCAAAAAAGCCTGCGTTTCAAGGCAGGCTTAGTGTGTGCAGCGGTTGAATTAGTCCTTACGCGCCGTCAACGCCGCATACCCATTCATCAAGTTGCGATAGTTGGGAATGCGCTGGGACAACAGATTCCCCAGGCCTTCGATATCGTTGCGCCAGTCGCGATGCAGCTCACACGCCACCGAGAACCAGTTCATCAACTGCGCACCCGCTTGCGTCATCCGGCTCCACGCCGCCTGCTGCACCGTGGTATTGAACGTGCCCGACGCATCGGTCACCACAAACACCTCAAACCCTTCCGCCAGCGCCGACAGGGTCGGGAACGCTACGCACACATCGGTGACCACGCCGGCAATGATGATCTGCTTACGGCCAGTGGCCTTGATCGCCTTGACGAAGTCTTCGTTATCCCACGCATTGATCTGACCAGGGCGGGCGATGTAGGGCGCGTCCGGGAACATCTCTTTCAGTTCCGGCACCAGCGGGCCATTGGGGCCTTGCTCGAAGCTGGTGGTGAGGATGGTCGGCAGGTTGAAGAACTTGGCCAGGTCAGCCAGGGCGAGCACGTTGTTCTTGAACTCGTTGGGCGAGAAGTCCTGTACCAGAGAAATCAGGCCGGTCTGGTGGTCGACCAGCAGGACGACGGCGTCGTCTTTGTTCAAGCGGTTGTAGGTTGCAGTGCTCATGGTTGAATCCTTTTTTGTTCAGGTTGGTTGGGCGTTGCGTTCAACATGGGCACAGATTAATGGGTGGTCTGTGGGGGATAAATCGGTTGGGATAGGTAATACTGTCAACTCCAAGGAGACGATTGTTTATCTGTGGTTTATCGCAGAAATTGTCTCAAGGGTGGTTTAGTATTTATGGAAAATATTGCCTTATAGGTTCTTATTTATCATGAAAATAAACCGCCTGCTGGCTGGTTGGGCACCGGGTTCCGTTGCGACGCAAGCCTGGCTGCATAGCCATGGCGTCGGCCCCAGCCTGATCCAAAAGTATCAGCGCAGTGGTTGGGTAGAGCGGGTGGGCCATGGCGCGTGGAAACGCTGCGGCGATGACCTGGATTGGCAGGGCGGGGTATTCGCTTTGCAGCAAGATGCATCGGCACGTATTTGGCCGGGCGGCGCGACGGCGTTGAGTTTGCTCGGCTACAGCCATTACCTCGCCTTTGGAAAACAGACCGTCGATCTGTTCGGAACACCGGGCGCTGTGCTTGCGGGCTGGTTCCGCAAGTACCCTTGGGATGTCGACGTGAACTTCTATCCCGGTGGCCTCTTCGCGGAAATGGAAGATATGGGGTTACAAGTTTTCCAGGTCCCTTACAGCCGATTTGAGTTAAAAATCGCAACCCCGGAACGCGCCGTACTCGAGCTTATTCATCAAACCGCTGACGAGATGCTCTTCAGTCATGTCGCTGATGTGTTCACTGGTTTGGGCTCACTGAGCCCCAGGCGCCTGCAGAAGTTGCTTGACGCGTGCAACTCGATTCGCGTCAAACGTGTTTTCCTCCTGCTGGCGCGAAACGCGCGGCACGTGTGGTACGAGCGAATAGACCTTTCCAGCATTGATCTAGGTAAAGGCAAGCGCCAAATCATCCGGGGTGGTCGACTCGATAAAGAGTTCCTAATCACCGTGCCGGAGAGTTTTGCCAGTGGCGCTTGATGCCCGTTATGCCGCTCAGGTTCGATTGTTGGTCCAGGTCATCCCTCACGTAGCAGCAGAGCGGTGTTTTGCCCTGAAAGGGGGGACGGCCATCAATCTGTTCATACGTGATCTCCCTCGTCTGTCGGTGGACATAGACCTGGCGTACCTGCCCAGTTCTGATCGCCAACAGGCATTAGGCGATGTCCGTCTGGCGCTCCAACGCATCGCTGATGCGGTTGGGCAAGGCTTACCTCACGTCGGTGCGACGGTCCAGGCAAATCGAGACGATGAACTGCGAGTGCTGGTACGCAGCCCGTCTGCTCAAATCAAGATCGAAGTTTCGCCTGTGATGCGGGGCACTGTTCATGCGCCGCAAGAGCGTGATGTCGTGGCGTTGGTTGAAGATCAATTCGGGTTCGCTGCTATCCCGGTGGTCTCGTTGCCCGATTTGTACGGTGGCAAGATTTGCGCTGCGCTGGATCGACAGCACCCCAGGGATCTTTTTGACGTGATGCTGATGCTTCGCGAGGAGGGGCTGACGCGGGAAATCTTCGAGGGTTTTCTGGTGTACCTGATCAGTCATCGAAGGCCGATGAGCGAGTTGCTCGCTCCACGGTGGAAACCGCTCGCGGGCATATTCCAAGCGGAGTTTGCCGGCATGACGCGTGAGCCTGTCACGCTTGAACAGTTGGAGAGTACCCGGCATGGGTTGCTTGAGGCCATACGGCAGCAGTTTTGTGCGCAAGATGCTGCTTTTTTGCTTTCACTCAAGCGTGCAAAGCCTGATTGGGCGCTGCTGGCCCTGGACGGTATTGATAAGCTGCCGGCGGTGCAATGGAAGCTACGCAATATTGCTGGAATGTCTGTTGAAAAGCGTGAAGAGGCATTTGCAGTGCTGGACCGTGTAGCCGGACAAATGTTGGTCGGGTCACCGTTTTAACAGTGGCCTGCGCACAGCAACAAAAGCCTGCTTTTCAGGGCAGGCTTGTTGCGAGGTTCGGTTGATTTACTTCTGATGGGCCGTCAGCGCCGCATAACCATTCATCAAGTTGCGATAGTTAGGGATGCGCTGGGACAACAGGTTCCCCAGGCCTTCGATATCGTTGCGCCAGTCGCGATGCAGCTCACACGCCACCGAGAACCAGTTCATCAACTGCGCACCCGCTTGCGTCATTCGGCTCCACGCCGCCTGCTGCACCGTGGTATTGAACGTGCCCGACGCATCGGTCACCACAAACACCTCAAACCCTTCCGCCAGCGCCGACAGGGTCGGGAACGCTACGCACACATCGGTGACCACGCCGGCAATGATGATCTGCTTGCGACCGGTGGCCTTGATTGCCTTGACGAAGTCTTCGTTATCCCACGCATTGATCTGACCAGGGCGGGCGATGTAGGGCGCGTCCGGGAACATCTCTTTCAGTTCCGGCACCAGCGGGCCATTGGGGCCTTGCTCGAAGCTGGTGGTGAGGATGGTCGGCAGGTTGAAGAACTTGGCCAGGTCAGCCAGGGCGAGCACGTTGTTCTTGAACTCGTTGGGCGAGAAGTCCTGTACCAGAGAAATCAGGCCGGTCTGGTGGTCGACCAGCAGGACGACGGCGTCGTCTTTGTTCAAGCGGTTGTAGGTTGCAGTGCTCATGGTTGAATCCTTTTTTGTTCAGGTTGGTTGGGCGTTGCGTTCAACATGGGCATAGATTAATGGGTGGTCTGTGGGGGATAAATCGGGTGAAACCGGTAATACCGTCAACTCACAGGGGACAATGGTGGCTGCGTCGAAGGTGCTTGGGGAGCCGCTGGGTGCGCCGCAGAGGGCGGTGATGTATTTGATGGAGATGGCGAACAGGATGGCAATCGGACTGTAAGCCGCCCGCTTTTGGTCATTCAATTGTCCAGCAGCTTGTTGGACAATTGAATTGGGATTTTCACGGGCATTAAAAAGCCGGCTTGTGGCCGGCTTCTCGGGGACTGCCTCAGCTTGTTTTTGACAAACCTCACCAGCCTTCAAATCGCTCAGCCCACAACACGTCTGGCTGAATAGTAGGGGCATCCGCGGTAACTCCTCCGCTTCGCCAGGCAAGGTGGATAGCGTAAAGCCACCCCCTGCCAAATGTGCGGCGCATGATACCCATATTCACCTCAGTTGCCCACCTCCGGATCCGATTTAGAGCCTTCCCAGCCCAACAGATGCTCATCCAGTGGCACGGGCGGGCGGCGGTTATTCAGGGTGGACCACCAGAAAACCCACCCCACAATCTGGAAGTTCTGCTCAAAGCGTTGTTCGTAGGTGAGGTATTCGTCGGGATGCTCGCCGGCATTGTGACTGCGCATGCGCAAACCTCCGCCGGGCCTGTTGTAGAGGTATTTGATGCGCAGCATGCCGTCGTGTTCTACCGCGTAGATCTCGCCGTCGATGATTTGCGTGCGGCCTCGGTCGATGGCGAGGGTGGCGCCTTGTTGGATGATGTCGATCATGCTGTTGTCGACCATGTAGGCGCCCAAAGCGCGGTCGGGGTTTACGTTCAGGGCCTGAAGGGTGTGCTGCGAGAGGCGGATGCGCTCGTTGGAGGTGAATGAAGGGTGGAGATCGATCTCCACGTCGGTTTTTTCCGGGAGGCAGGCGGGGCCTGTGAGGTATTTGCCGCTGGCTTCGCGGGTGGTGGGCAGTCCTTTTCGTGAGCTCGGGCCATCCAGCAGGAAGTTGGCCGGTGGGTGTTTGGGGCCTTCGCCGGTGCGCAGCCAACGGCTGGAGATGCACAGCAGTTCTGCGATCTCGTTGAGTCGGCCCATGGGTACACCGCGCTTGAACCAGTTGTTCACGTGCTGGGGCGTGACACCGCGGTTCTTGGCGAAGTCGGAGGCGGAAAGATGAACTTCCTGTAGTAGCGCTTTTAAACGATCACCTGATGTATTCATAAACGCAGAGTTTACTGGCCGGAATTACAGATCAAATAAACCATGCGTTGAGTTGCGCTTGTAGGGATTTACTTAGTTGTAGCCTGATACTTCGGATTTTGATTTAAATTAAACGTTATTTATAAAACATTGAACTTTCCGTTTAATTTTTCCCACAAAAAAAAGCCCCGAATAATCGGGGCTTTTTCAATTGCCGGGGCAATGAGGAGCGGGTATCAGCCTTTGTAGGCGGCAACCGACTTCAGGATCTCGGCGCGGGCGGCGTCTGCGTTGCCCCAACCGTCGATCTTCACCCATTTGCCTTTTTCGAGGTCTTTGTAGTTCTCGAAGAAGTGTTTGATCTGCTCCAGCAACAGTGGCGGCAGGTCGGTGTATTCCTTCACGTCCACGTACAGCTGGGACAGCTTGTCGTGTGGAACCGCGATCACTTTAGCGTCGCCGCCGCCGTCGTCGGTCATGTTCAGGATGCCGACTGGACGCGCACGGATAACCGAGCCTGGGGTAACCGGGTAAGGGGTTACCACCAGCACGTCGAGGGGGTCACCGTCGTCAGCCAGCGTGTTGGGGATAAAACCGTAGTTGGCCGGGTAGAACATCGGGGTGGCCATGAAACGGTCAACGAACAGGCAGTCGCTGTCTTTGTCGATTTCGTATTTGATCGGCGCGTGGTTGGCCGGAATCTCGATGGCGACGTAGATGTCGTTCGGCAGGTCTTTGCCAGCCGGAATCTTGCTGTAGCTCATTGGGCGTTGCCCCCGTTAATTGGCCATGAAACATGGCCGGATTGGCCTAAAAGTGGCGGCGATTATAGGCACATTCTGACGCCGATGCCATGCGCCAGACGTCGTACGGTCATTCGCCCGGTGGCTGATAGCGCGGGTCGCTGGCTTGCAGTTGACTGAGGCGGGCCAGGGGATCCTGGCGATAAAAGCGGCTGAGTTGGGCGTACACCTGTGGATAACTGCTGACCAGCAAATCCGGGGCGCTGAAAAAATATTCGCTGGTGACGGCAAAGAATTCAGCGGGGTTTTCGGCGGCGTAGGGGTCGATCTCGGTCTCGGCATCCGGGTTGGCATCGAGTTGGCGATTGAGATCGTCGTAGGCGCTCTGCATCACGTTGGCCCACTCCTGCACGCGCATGTCATGGTGCAGTGGCGGCAGGCCGTTGGCGTCGCCGTTGAGCATGTCGAGCTTGTGGGCCAGTTCGTGGATGACCAGGTTGTAGCCTTCCCACTGACCGCTGGCCAGCACGCCGGGCCAGGCGAGGATCACGGGGCCTTGTTGCCAGGCTTCGCCGCTGTGTTCGCCGTCCCACTCGTGTTCGACGCCGCTGCTGTCGCGGTGACGCTGGGGGCTGAGGAAGTCGTCGGGGTACAGCACGATTTCGTGGAAGCCCTGGTACCAGTCGAGGTCGCCCAGGTTCATCAGCGGCAATTGCGCCTGGGCGGCGAGCAGCAGGCGTTGTTCCTGATGCAATTCGACGCCGGGCAGGGCGGTCAGGTGTTTTTCGGCGAGGAACAGCACGCAGGCTTCGCGCAGCCACTGGTCCTGCTCGGTGCTGATGCCGTCGAGGAAGGTCAGGTGATGGCGCACCCGTTGCCAGGTGTCATCGGCAATCGGGTGTTTGGCCAGCAAGCGCCGGCGACGCCAGGCGCTGAGGGACCACATCGCAGGTTACTGCGGCTTGGCTTCGGAGGATGTGCGGCCAAACCGGCTGCGGAACACCCCAATGATCATCGGCACGAGCGACAGCAGGATGATGAACACCACCAGCAGCGACAGATTTTTCTTGATGAACGGCACATTGCCGAAGAAATAGCCCAGGGTTACCAGGCCGCCGACCCAGAGGATGGTGCCGAATACGCTGAAGCCGAAGAAGCGCGGGTAGGGCATTTTCGCGATGCCGGCAACGAACGGCGCGAACGTGCGCAGGATCGGCAGGAAGCGCGCCAGGGTCACGGTTTTGCCGCCATGTTTGTCGTAGAAGTCGTGGGTCTTTTGCAGGTAGTCGCGACGGAAGATCTTCGAGTTCGGGTTGCTGAACAAGCGCTCCCCGGCCGTTCGCCCGATCACATAGTTGGTGCTGTCGCCGAGGATTGCCGCCAGCATCAGCAGGCCGGCCAACAGCACCGGGTCCATGCCACCACCCGCAGCGACTGCGCCGGCGATGAACAGCAATGAATCGCCTGGCAGGAACGGCATGACCACCAGGCCGGTTTCGCAAAAGATGACAAGGAACAGAATGGCGTAGATCCACGGACCGTAATTGGTTACCAGCAGGTCGAGGTAGACGTCGAGATGCAGGATAAGGTCGAGCGGGTTGAAATCCATGGATGGCACCTGTGTGAATGGCCCGGCTCAGCAGGCCTGTGCGGAAGCTCGGGTAATAAGGCTACAAGTGTATGCCGCATTTCTTACAACCCTGAAAGGTCCGCATTATACGGATTGAGAGGTGAAAAGCGTGTTGGTTTTGTAGCGAAGGATGTCGTGGTAGTTTCAGGCAAACATCCAGTCTGAACGTGGGAGGGGGCTTGCCCCCGATGGGGTAGTGTCAGTCAACACATCTGATACTGACCCAACGCAATCGGGGGCAAGCCCCCTCCCACAGCGGATTTGTGGTGTTTTTGATAGCGGTGATCAATCCTCGCTGATCGGCAGCGTGTAGTTCTTGAACTCCGTGTCTTCCCGAAACCCAATGGACTCATAGGTCTTCTGCGCCACTTCGTTGTCGCTGCTGGTCGACACGCGCAGTCGCACCGCGTGGGTCTCCTTGGCCATTTTCTTCGCCGTGCGCATCAGGTTGTCCGCCACCAATTGCCGGCGGGCGTCTTCAGCCACATAGATGTCATTGAGGATCCACACCCGCTTGAGCGACAGCGACGAAAAGCTCGGGTACAGCTGGCAAAACCCCAGCAGCTTCTTGTCATCATCATCCGCCAGGGCCAGGTAGATCACCGACTCCTTGCGCCGCAGGCGCTTCTCCAGGAAGGCCCGCGACGAATCCGGGAACGGCAACGCCCCGTAGAACTCACGGTATTTGACGAACAGCGGGGTCAACAGGTCCAGGTGTTCCAGGGTCGCTTGAGTAATCCGCATGCCAGGCCTCAACTTCCAAATGGGGGATGACCACACAAGCGGCCGTGACTCGATGCTGCCTAATGGCGCGAAAAAGCGCAATCGTGCAGCGTTCAGTCATCCGGTGAACTGAGCAGGAAATTGCCTTTCATCAGGTCAGGATCATCCGACTCGAGGGTCTGCACCTGCGCCTCGTCCTTGAGATTGACCCCCGACAGCTGCCGGCGACACGCCTCTCGCATCAAGTAAAGCAGGCGGTGGGCGGCCATGCCGTAGCTCAGGCCTTCCAGGCGCACATTGGAGATGCAGTTGCGGTAGGCGTCGGTGAGGCCGACCTTGGGGTTGTAGGTGAAATACAGGCCCAGGCTGTCCGGCGAGCTGAGGCCGGGCCGTTCGCCGATCAGAATGACGGTCATCTTGGCCCCGAGCAACTGGCCCACTTCATCCGCCACCGCCACGCGGCCCTGTTCCACCAGGATGACCGGCGACAAGGACCAACCGTCTGCGCTGCTCTGTTCTTCCAGGCGCGTCAGAAACGGCAAGGTGTGTTTATGCACCGCCAGTGCCGACAGGCCATCAGCGACCACCACCGCCAAGTCCACGCCGCCGGGGTTGGCCGATGCATGATCGCGCAGCAACTGGGCTGACTCATCGCTCAGGCGCCGCCCCAGGTCCGGGCGTTGCAGGTAGAGGTGACGGTCAGTGGCAGCACTGTGCAGCAACAGGCTGTCACGCCCGCGTTCGGCCAACTGACCGCGCAGGCCCGCATGGTCGAAGGGCAAGTGCACCGCATCCCGCGCCTGGGCGTGGGCAAACTGGAAATCCAGCTGCGCGTTAGTGGGGATGCTGGTGCCGGTGCGGCCCAGGGCTATTCGGGCTGGCGTCAGGCGGCGCAGTTCCAGCCAAGGGTTGTCAGGCAGGTCGAGTTGCACAGGCGGCTCCTTCATCCCAATTGCGCCAAGGCTTGGCGAAACGCCGGTGGCAGGCTGTTGCCGAAGTGCACCTTGCCGTCGGCTTGCGTAAAGATGCCCATTTTCGCCAGCCACTGCTCAAACTCCGGCGCTGGCTTCAAGCCCAGGGTCTGGCGGGCGTACAAGGCGTCGTGGAATGAGGTGGTCTGGTAGTTGAGCATGATGTCGTCGGAGCCGGGAATGCCCATGATGAAGTTGATCCCGGCCACTCCCAGCAGGGTCAGCAGAGTGTCCATGTCGTCCTGGTCGGCTTCGGCGTGGTTGGTGTAACAGATGTCGCAACCCATCGGCACGCCGAGCAGCTTGCCGCAGAAGTGGTCTTCGAGGCCGGCGCGGATGATCTGCTTGCCGTTGTACAGGTACTCGGGGCCGATAAAGCCTACGACGGTATTCACCAAAAATGGTTTGAAATGTCGCGCCACCGCGTAGGCGCGGGTTTCGCAGGTTTGCTGGTCGACGCCAAAGTGCGCGTTGGCCGACAGGGCACTGCCCTGGCCGGTTTCGAAGTACATCAGGTTCTGGCCCAAGGTGCCGCGATTGAGGCTCAGGCCTGCTTCGTAACCTTCCTGCAGCACACTCAGGCTGATGCCGAAGCTGGCGTTGGCCGCCTCGGTGCCGGCAATCGACTGGAACACCAGGTCCAGCGGCACGCCACGGTTGATCGCCTCGATGGAGGTGGTGACGTGGGTCAGCACGCAGGCCTGGGTGGGGATTTCATAGCGTTGGATGATCGCGTCGAGCATCTCCAGCATGGCGCAGATCGAGGCGATGCTGTCGGTGGCCGGGTTGATGCCGATCATGGCATCGCCGTTGCCGTACAACAGGCCATCGAGAATGCTCGCGGCGATGCCGGCCGGCTCATCTGTAGGATGGTTGGGCTGCAGCCGCGTGGACAAGCGCCCGCGCAGGCCCAGGGTGCCGCGAAACTGCGTGACCACGCGGATCTTCTGCGCCACCAGCACCAGGTCCTGCACACGCATGATCTTCGACACGGCGGCGGCCATTTCCGGTGTCAGCCCTGGCGCCAGGGCGCGTAGGGAATGTTCATCGGCCGCGTCGCTGAGCAGCCAGTCGCGCAAGCCGCCGACGGTCAGGTGGCTGACCACGCTAAACGCCTGTTTATCGTGGGTGTCGATGATCAGTCGGGTGACTTCATCGCTTTCATAGGGGATCAGCACTTCGTCGAGGAAGTGTTTGAGCGGGATATTCGCCAACGCCATCTGCGCCGCCACGCGTTCACCGTCGTTCTGTGCGGCGACGCCGGCGAGAAAGTCACCGGAGCGTGCGGGGCTGGCCTTGGCCATCACGTCCTTGAGGCTGTCGAAGCGGTAGGTCTGTGCACCCACCGCGTGGGAAAAACTTGCCATACAGTGTCTCCTGGGCGACGCAGGCACGTGCCTGCGTCGAGGTTTACGGCTATCAGTGCAAGGCGGCCTCTGCGGCCTGGATCGCCGCGAATTCCTCTTCGGGCGTGCCTGCTACCAAGTGATGCCGGCTGTAGAAAGCAAAGTAAGCAATTAATACTCCATAGATGATCGCGGCGCCAATCACCACCCGTGGATCCACCAGAAAGCCCGCCACCACGGCCACGCAGGCCAGCACGAGGGCAACGCCGGAGGTGAAGACGCCGCCCGGCGTGCGGTACGGACGGTCCATTTTGGGGCGACGGATGCGCAGGGTGATGTGCGCGGCCATCATCAGCACGTAGGAAATGGTCGCGCCAAACACCGCCACCAGGATCAGCAGGTCACCCTGGCCGGTCAGCGACAGGCCAAAGCCGATGATGCCGGGGATCACCAACGCCAGCACGGGCGCCTTGCTTTTGTTGGTTTCGGACAGTTTGCGTGGCAGGTAGCCGGCACGCGACAGCGCGAAGATTTGTCGTGAATAGGCGTAGATGATCGAGAAAAAGCTGGCGATCAGGCCCGCCAGGCCCACCAGGTTGACGAAGCTGCCCATCCAGGTCGAGCCGCCATAGGACAAGGCCAGCGCCTCCACCAGCGGGTTGCCGGACTTGATCAACGCGTACGTGCCGGCGCCGCCCGGTGCTATTACCAGGATCAGCAGGGCAAAACTGGTCAGCACCACAATGGCGCCAATCAGGCCGCGCGGCAGGTCGCGCTTGGGGTTCTTGGTTTCTTCGGCGGCCAGCGGCACGCCCTCGACGGCCAGGAAAAACCAGATGGCATAGGGGATTGCCGCCCACACACCCACATAACCGAACGGCAGGAAGGTGCTGGCACCCTTGGCCTCGGTCACCGGGATGTCCAGCAGGTTGGCGACACTGAAGTGCGGCACCATCGACACCAGGAACACGCCCAGGGCAATCGCAGCCACGGCGGTAATCACGAACATCAGCTTCAAGGCTTCGCCGACACCCAAGATGTGGATGCCGATAAAGATGATGTAGAACGCCAGGTAAATCATCCAGCCGCCAATGCCGAACAGCGACTCGCAATACGCGCCGATAAACACCGCGATGGCGGCGGGGGCGATGGCGTATTCGATCAGGATCGCGGTGCCGGTGAGAAACCCGCCCCAGGGACCAAAGGCGCTGCGGGCGAAGCCGTAGCCACCGCCGGCGGTGGGGATCATGGAAGACAGCTCGGCCAGGGAAAAACACATGCACAGGTACATGGTGGCCATCAGCAATGTGGCCAGGAACATCCCGCCCCAGCCACCTTGGGCCAGGCCGAAGTTCCAGCCGGCGTAGTCGCCGGAGATCACGTAGGCAACGCCAAGGCCGACCAGCAGTACCCAGCCGGCGGCGCCTTTTTTCAGTTCGCGTTGTTGGAAGTATTGGGAGTCGACTTTTTCGAAGTCGACAGAAGATCCAGTCGGTTCGCTAGGCATGGGAAAGTACCTTTCATTCTTATTGTTTTTAATTTGGCGTCTTTGTGTCGAACGCAAAATGTGGGAGGAGATAAGCCCCTCCCACATTTGATTGCATTTCAAATGTGCGAGGGGGTAATTAGAAGAAGCCCAGCGGATTAATGTCGTAGCTCACCAGCAAGTTCTTGGTCTGCTGGTAGTGATCCAACATCATCTTGTGGGTTTCACGGCCAACGCCGGACTTCTTGTAACCACCGAACGCGGCATGGGCCGGGTACAGGTGGTAGCAGTTGGTCCACACGCGGCCCGCCTTGATCGCGCGGCCCATGCGGTAGGCGCGGTTGATGTCGCGGGTCCACACACCGGCGCCCAGGCCGAACTCGGTGTCGTTGGCAATCGCCAGGGCTTCGGCTTCGTCCTTGAAAGTGGTGATGCTCACCACCGGGCCGAAGATTTCTTCCTGGAACACACGCATCTCGTTGGTGCCCTTGAGCAGGGTCGGCTGGATGTAATAGCCGCCGGCCATGTCGCCGCTAAGCTTCTCGACCTTGCCGCCGGTCAGCAACTGCGCGCCTTCGCCCTTGGCGATTTCCAGGTAGGACAGGATCTTGTCGAACTGCTGCTCGGACGCCTGGGCGCCGACCATGGTGTCGGTATCCAGCGGGTCGCCGCGTTTGATCGACTCGATCTTCTTCATCACCACTTTCATGAAGTCGTCGTAGATCGATTCTTCCACCAGTGCACGGGAAGGGCAGGTGCACACTTCGCCCTGGTTGAAGAACGCTAGCACCAGGCCTTCGGCTGCTTTTTCGATGAACGAAGGTTCGGCTTTCATGATGTCGGCGAAGAAGATGTTCGGCGACTTGCCGCCCAGCTCAACAGTCGACGGAATAATGTTCTCGGCCGCCGCATGCATGATGTGCGAACCCACCGGGGTGGAGCCGGTGAAGGCAATCTTGGCGATGCGCTTGCTGGTCGCCAGGGCTTCGCCGGCTTCCTTGCCGAAACCGTGCACCACGTTCAGCACGCCCGGTGGCAGCAGGTCGCCGATCACTTCCAGCAGCACGTTGATGCCCAGCGGGGTTTGCTCGGCAGGCTTGAGCACCACACAGTTACCGGCGGCCAGCGCCGGGGCGAGTTTCCACGCGGCCATCAGCAGCGGGAAGTTCCACGGGATGATCTGGCCAACCACGCCCAGCGGTTCGTGGAAGTGGTAGGAGGCGGTGTGTTCGTTGATCTCGGCGCTGGTGCCTTCC
Source organism: Pseudomonas sp. NFPP28 (assembly GCF_900115535.1). Classification (NCBI taxonomy): domain Bacteria; kingdom Pseudomonadati; phylum Pseudomonadota; class Gammaproteobacteria; order Pseudomonadales; family Pseudomonadaceae; genus Pseudomonas; species Pseudomonas sp. NFPP28. Next base: position 95,019 of record NZ_FOWT01000010.1, read on the forward strand.
TGGGCGCGAATGCAGCCGGCGAAGTAGCGGAAGTGGTCGGCCGCCAGCGGGATGTCGGCGTTGAGGGTTTCACGCACGGCCTTGCCGTTGTCCCAGGTTTCGGTGATGGCCAGCAGTTCGAGGTTCTGTTCGATGCGGTCGGCGATTTTCAACAGGACCAGCGAACGGTCCTGGGCCGAGGTCTTGCCCCAGGCGTCGGCGGCGGCGTGGGCGGCGTCCAGGGCTTTGTCGATGTCTTTGGCGGTGGAACGCGGGAATTCAGCAATTGCCTTGCCGTTGACCGGCGAAGTGTTGGTGAAATAGTTGCCATCGACCGGTGCAACGAACTCGCCACCGATGTAGTTGCCGTACTTGGCCTTGAACGAAACGATGGCGCCTTCAGTACCGGGGTGTGCGTAACGCATGGTGGGTATCTCCTGGCTTTTATGTTTATTGGGAGCGCAGCGCAACGAGCGCTTGATAAGCGTAGAGCAAAGGTTGGGCCACCGCTGTGTGAGCCAGCTAAATCAAGGGGTTGGGCATTGTTGCAAGGCGTTGCTGTGGCAGGGTTGATACAGCCTGTGTGACAGTTTGTGCCGTAAACGGTACAGCCCGTGACCGGCGGGTCGGCACGGGATTGCATTGCCTGGATGGCTGGGGGATGCTGGGGGTTCTCACGCAGGGAGAATAATAAGAAATGCACAACGATCATTTCAGTCGCCATGCCCAGCAAGTCCTCACCGTGGCGCATGGTCGCGACCCATCCAGCGATCCCTCCATCGCCCGCTCCTGGCTGCGCTGCCTGGAGGACTATCACCTCGACCCTGCGCAAACCATTGCCCCCACCGTGCTTGAACACGGGCGCCTGCTGGAAAGCCGCGAGCGCCTGCAACAGGTGCTGCATATCGCCGGCAGTGAGATGAACAGCCTGCACCAGCAGCTGTCCGGCGCCGGGCATGCGGTACTGCTGACCGATGCGCGAGGCGTGATCCTCAACTGTGTCACCGCGCCGTCCGAGCGCAAGATCTTCGAACGCGCCGGGCTTTGGCTGGGCGCTGACTGGAGCGAAGCGTGCGAGGGCACCAACGGCATCGGCACCTGCCTGGTGGAGCGCCAATCCCTGACCATTCATCGTGATGAACACTTCCGTGGCCGGCATACCGGGCTGACCTGTTCGGCTAGCCCGGTGTTCGATCCCCATGGCGATCTGCTGGCTGTGCTGGATGTGTCCTCGGCCCGCGAGGCGGTGTCGCGTCAGAGCCAGTTCCACACCATGGCGCTGGTCAATCTGTCGGCGAAGATGATCGAGAGTTGCTATTTCTTGCGCCACTTTGAAAACCACTGGTTGCTGCGCTTTCACCTGCAGGCTGAGTCGGTGGGGTTGTTCAGTGAAGGATTGCTGGCGTTCGATGGCGACGGGCGCATCTGCGCGGTGAACCAAAGTGCGCTGAACCTGTTGGGGCAGTTGCGTGGCGGTCTGCTGGGCCAGCCGGTGGAGGCATTTTTCGAATGCACCCTCGATCAGTTGCTCGGCCGCGCCAGCGCCAATGCCACCGCCAGTTGGCCGTTGCGTACCCGCGATGGTCGGCATTTGTTCGCGGCGCTGCGCGGTCAGGTGCGCAGTATTCCCACACCCGTTGCCAAACCTGCGGTAGTGGAACGGCCGCGCCTGCCCGGCATCTGCCTGGGCGATCCAGCTCTGCAGCAGGACTTCAGCAAGGCGTTGCGGGTTTTCGAGCGCGATGTGCCGTTGCTGATCAATGGCGAAACCGGTTCCGGTAAAGAGGCCTTTGCCAAGGCCGTGCATCAGGCCAGCCAGCGGGCCGACAAGGCATTTGTGGCACTCAACTGTGCCGCCATCCCGGAAAGCCTGATCGAAAGTGAATTGTTCGGCTATCGGGGAGGCAGCTTTACCGGTGCGCGCAAAGAAGGCATGCAAGGCAAGTTGCAGCAAGCCGATGGCGGCACCCTGTTTCTCGACGAAATCGGCGATATGCCCCTGGCGCTGCAAACCCGTCTGCTAAGAGTGCTGGAGGACCGGCTGGTGGTGCCGCTCGGCGGTGAGCCCGAGGCGGTAAACGTACGAATTATCAGCGCCACCCATCGCAATTTGCTGGCGCGTGTGCAGGACGGCACCTTTCGCGAAGACTTGTACTACCGGCTCAATGGTCTGGAAATTTCCCTGCCGGCACTGCGTGATCGCGCGGACAAATCCCAGTTGCTGGATTTTCTGCTGGGCCAGGAGGCGGGTGAGCAACAGGTCGCGCTGGATCCTGCTGCACGCCGTGTGTTGTTGGCGTTTGCCTGGCCGGGCAATGTGCGTCAGATGCGCATGGTGCTGCGCACGCTGATCGCGCTATGTACGGACGGTCTTGTTCGGCTTGAAGACGTGCCCGCCCGTGTTCGTGGTTCGCAGACCGCACAGGCAAACAGTGTCATGCCATCGGTTGATTCATCGCTTGATGTCGCCGAACGTGGAGCGTTGCTGGCCGCCTTGGCGCAGCAACACTGGCACATGAGCCAGACCGCGGTTTTATTGGGCATCAGTCGAAATACGTTATATAGAAAGTTGCGCAAGTACGGAATCGCTCGTCAATTGCGCCAGGAATGTTAGTTGCCGGTCGCTTATTAACTGCGGCGTGTAAGTCACGGTTATCGCTCACCGTCCGAGGGGTCGGCTTTGTTTGCGCGGCATTGGTTTTCTGGAACTGGTGGTTGGTTTTTCAAGACGCAAAGGATAAGGCCAATGTGCAATTTGGCCTTGCCTGTCTCAACAACCATCCGTTTCAGAAGTTATCAGGGTGAAGGTTATGCGTATAACAGGTCAGACTCCGGCAACACCTATGCAAACTGAACAACCGTCCACCGAGTCATCAAAAGAGCCCACGGCACCGCCCATTAATTATCCCAGTGATGAAGCCCAAAACGGGCAAGAGGTACACAGTCGTCGCAAGAGAGACTTGTTTTTCAACCCGTTCAGGCGGCGTCCGCCATCACCACCGACACGGGGAAGCAGCGTTGGAGGCTCACGGCCACGCCTCAATCCCCCGCCTGCAAGCCCAGCGCCGCCGACGGGGTCTGCGGGAAGTGCCTTCAAGAGTATTTTGCCAAAGATCACTGGCCAGCCGGTGACCAATGTGATTCCGTCCCAGAGCCATGCTGCTCCCAAGAGCTTGGCCGAGGTGACGCAAAACCTGATCGTTGCAGACCGATTGCACAAGGCCGGTGTGTTTTCTACTTCCCCCAAACTCGGCACGGTGGCCCGTGATGCCTTTGTAAATGCGGGTGTCAATGGGCTCGTCAGTGCGCCACTCAGTATTGCAACCTACGCAGGGTCCGCTTGGACAGGAGAGGCGATCAAAGGCCAGTACGCCGCACAGACCCCGGTACTGCCACCGGTGCACCAACCGGCCCCCAGCACTCAGGGGACGACGCCCACGGGCAGTATTTCGACGCAGAATGCCAATGTAGACACGCGATTGGCCCTGGCCGAACTGCGTATCGAGGTCGTGGCGAATAACATCATGGCAATACGGGAGGGGACGGATGCGACGGCCCTCAAATTGGTTGAACGTGATTCACAGTCTCCGGGTGAGCGACTGGCCGCGCTTGAGGCCTTGTACGACGTCGCCGAAAATCAACTCAAGATGATCGGTGATGAAAACGACATGATCTTTCGACCTTACAAAGAAGCTTCCGGCGCAACGACCGGTACCGACAGCAGCCGGCTGGACAGCCTGGACAAGCGTTTTGAGGCGGTGAACAAGTTCATCGGCAAACTCATCGTACTCAAGGCCACCGAGTTACCCGTCGAAACAACAGCTGATACGGCGACCGTCTGAGTCCCCGGGCGGCCCTCCGGGGCCGCTTCCTGACAGCTAAAGAGTGCGATTTTCGCCCCCCTGCGCTAACCTGCCTCGATGTTTTACGAGGTCGACTATGCACATTCATATTCTCGGTATCTGCGGCACGTTCATGGGCTCGATGGCGGTGCTGGCCAAAGAGCTGGGCCACCATGTCACCGGCTCCGACGCCAACGTCTATCCGCCCATGAGCACGCAACTCGAGGCCCAGGGCATCGAGCTGACCCAAGGCTACGACCCGGAGCAATTCGACCCGGTCCCTGACCTGGTGGTGATCGGCAACGCCATGTCCCGTGGCAACCCAGCGGTCGAATATGTGCTCAACAAAGGTTTGCCTTATGTGTCTGGCCCGCAGTGGCTGGCCGACCACGTGCTGCAAGGCCGCTGGGTACTTGCTGTCGCCGGCACTCACGGCAAGACCACCACCAGCAGCATGCTGGCCTGGGTGCTTGAGCATGCGGGCATGAGCCCGGGCTTCCTGATTGGCGGCGTGCCGCAGAATTTCTCGGTGTCGGCGCGCTTGGGCGACACGCCGTTCTTCGTGATCGAGGCGGATGAATACGACAGCGCCTTCTTCGACAAGCGCTCAAAGTTCGTTCACTACCGTCCGCGCACGGCAATCCTGAACAACCTGGAATTCGATCACGCCGACATCTTCCCCGACCTGGCGGCCATCGAGCGCCAGTTCCACCACTTGGTGCGGACCATTCCAAGCGAAGGCCTGGTGATCCACCCGACCACCGAGCCTGCCTTGCAGCGCGTGATCGAGATGGGCTGCTGGACCCCGGTACAAACCACCGGCGCGGGCGGGCAGTGGCAGGTCAAGTTGCTCAGCGAAGACGGTTCCCGCTTTGAAGTGCTGTTCGAGGGCGAGGCCCAAGGCATCGTCGAGTGGGACATGACCGGCCAGCATAACGTCGCCAACGCTTTGGTGACCCTGGCGGCTGCGCGGCATGTAGGCGTAGTGCCGTCCATGGGTATCGCCGCGCTGAGTGCATTCAAGAGCGTGAAACGGCGTATGGAAAAGGTCGCCGACGTGAATGGGATTACCATCTACGACGACTTTGCCCACCACCCGACGGCGATTGCCACCACCCTGGATGGCCTGCGCAAGCGCGTTGGCGATGCGCCGATCATTGCGATTGTCGAGCCGCGCTCCAACTCCATGAAGCTTGGCGCGCACCGCGACGGCCTGCCGGAAAGCGTCAACGATGCCGACCAGGTGGTCTGGTACGCACCGGCCAATCTCGGCTGGGACCTGCCGGCGATTGCCGCCCTGTGCACGGTGCCGTCCAGCGTCTGCGACTCCATCGAAGGCATCATCGAACACGTCAAGCACCAGGCCAAGCCCGGCACTCACGTAGTGGTCATGAGCAACGGCGGCTTTGGCGGCCTGCATGGCAAGTTGGCCGAGGCGCTGAAATGAGCGGCCCGGAGCGCGTCACCCTGGCGATGACCGGTGCATCCGGCGCACCCTATGGCTTGCGTCTGCTCGATTGCCTGGTGCGTGAAGACCGCGAAGTGCATTTCCTGATCTCCAAGGCCGCGCAGTTGGTGATGGCCACCGAGACCGACGTGGCGCTGCCGCCCAAGGTGCAGGCCATGCAGGCCTTCCTCACCGAATACACCGGTGCGGCGGCGGGGCAGATCAAGGTCTACGGCAAAGAGGACTGGATGTCGCCGGTGGCGTCCGGCTCGGGAGCGCCGGCGGCGATGGTGGTGGTGCCGTGTTCCACGGGCACCTTGTCGGCGATTGCCACGGGGGCCTGCAACAACTTGATCGAACGGGCTGCTGACGTGACCTTGAAGGAGCGCCGCCAGTTGATCCTGGTGCCACGAGAAGCGCCGTATTCGAGCATTCACCTGGAGCACATGCTCAAGTTGTCGAACATGGGCGTGACCATTCTGCCGGCCTCGCCGGGTTTCTATCACCAGCCGCAGACCATCGATGACCTGGTGGACTTTGTGGTGGCGCGCATTCTCAACCTGCTGAACATTCCCCAGGACATGCTGCCACGTTGGGGCGAGCACCATTTGAGCAGCGATGAATAAGGCGCTGCTGGTCCTGCTGGCGCTGCAACTGACGGGCTGCGCCACCGCGCGTACGTTGGACGCGGCGCAACCGGGTGCGCCGGTGGTGTATGCCGGCACGCGGTTGGATTTGTATGCGATGAATGGTGGCTGCTGCGCCAAGGACAGGTTTGGTGCCGAGGCGCCGGGTTATCCTGGGGTGGATCTGCCGGCGAGTGCGTTGCTCGATACCTTGTTGTTGCCGCTGTCGGTGTTGACGGTGTTGGGCGTTGGTTTCAACGCCACGGGCGGCCTGTAACCCTGGGGCAAGCCCGCTCGCCACGAAAAAGCCCTTCAGTGGGAAGGGGCCGGTTATTTGCCGAGTTTGCGCAACTCGTCCGACTCCACCACCCGCACCCCATCCTGCTCTTCCAGCGCCAGGCGCCACATGGCGCGGGCCAGTTCGCACACTTCAATGCCGTGGTATTTGCCCGGAATCAACCGCGACAGCGGCCCGGCCAATTGCTCCGCCAAGCGCGGTTGCAAGCGTTCCCCCAGCAACAACGAAGGCCGCACGATGGTCAGCTGTGGCCAGTCCTGGGCCCTCAAGGCTTGTTCCATTTCCCCCTTGACGCGGTTGTAGAACACCGAGGATTTCGGGTCGGCGCCAATCGCGCTGATCACGATCAGGTGCCGCGCGCCCATTTCCCGCGCACGCTTGGCGAAGGCCACGACCATGTCCAGGTCAACCGCGCGAAAGGCGGCTTCGGAACCAGCTTGTTTGAGGGTGGTGCCCAGGCAGCAGAAGGCGATATCCACCCGGCCGCTCAGTTGTGGCAGGAGCACCGCCGGGTCGCCCACCGGGTTTTCCAAATGCGGGTGTTCGGCCAGCGGCTTGCGGCTGGGCGCAAGCACGCGGGTCACGGTGGGTTCGTTGAGCAGGCGGTCGAGCAGGTGTTCGCCGGTAAGGCCGGTGGCTCCGGCGAGCAAGATATGCTGAGGCGTCAGGTACATGGTGTTTCCCCCTTGTTACACGTTACAGCTTAGTTGCCTTTGGCTTCCTTGCTATTCATTGAGACGCTTTCCAGCGCCTTTCGTGCCTGCTGTTTGCGTAATAATTGCCAGTGGGCGATCACACCCTTGGGGGCCCAGATCTGCGGTTCGGAGGCTTCGAAGTTGTCCGCCTGTTCGCGTTCGGCCACATGCAGTTGCGCCAGCTTGAAGGCTTGCTGCAAGTCGTCGGTCTGGTTGAGGGCTTGGGCGAAGAGGGCGTCGCCGAAATAGGTGAAGTCGGCTTCCTCGGAGCAGCCGAAGGACACGCGGTCGGCCCGGGAGGCGGTCATGATCAGCGTGTGCTCATCCTTCAAGGCCGGGATGAAGCCGCCGGAGTAGCAGGCCGAAATCACCACGATCTTGTCGCGGTTCTTCAGCGGTGCCAGCACGGCCGCCAGCTCATCGGCTGGCAGGTCGGCCAGCTCCATGCGCGGCTGGTCCAGCACCAGTTCGTGTTCGTGGGTACCGTGGCTGGTCATGTAGATGAACACCAAGTCTTCCGGGCCGGTGCGCTCGGCCAGGGTTTGCACGGCGCGACGCAAGCTTTCGCGGGTGGCCAGGGGGCGATCGGTGATGTGGTCGCGGTGATTGACCAGGCGAATCTGCCCGCGTGCGCCGAAGCGGGTGGCGAGCATATTGCTGACGTAATCGGCTTCGCGCAGGAACACGCTTTGTTTACCGTCGCCAGCCACGGCCAGGGTGTACAGCTCCACGGCGGGGGTGGAGGCGGGCACGGCGGCGAGGGCTGCATCCAGCAGGCGGCCTTGGGCCAGCACGCCGATTTCCAGGGGGTCGGGCAGCAGCTTGCCGTCGGCGTCACGCACGCGCATGCCATTGACCCAGGTACCGGCCTGCACGGTGCCGTCGGTGAGGACCAGGGTACCTTTGCCTTGATAGTTGTCGCCGTCGAAACCGCCGATATAGAAGCTGCCATCGGTGAGGTTGAGGCGACCTTCGCCGCTAAAGCGCCAATCAGCGAACTGGCCGACGTAGTGGCTGCCATCCACACCGATCAACTCGCCCTTGCCGCTGAGCGCGCCTTCCTTGAATTGGCCGATCCACACGTCGCCATCGGCGTTCTCGTAGCGGCCCTTGCCGTTGAGTTGGTTCTGCTTGAACTGGCCGACATAGATGTCACCGTCGGCGCTGTTGAAGGTGCCGTTGCCTTCCAACTGGCCATCGACGAAATGGCCGCTGAACTGGTTGCCGCTGTCGTCGTTACGCTGGCCTTCGCCATTGGGCTTGCCGTGGGCGAACTGGCCCTGGTACTGGCTGCCGTCCGCCAGCTCCAGGCGACCAAGGCCGGAATACTGGTCGTCCTTGAATTCGCCGCGATAGGTCATCTGCCCCTCTTTGAGGGTGCCTTCGCCATTGCGTCGTCCGTTCTTGAAGCCGCCCACATAGTGGCTGCCCGCCGTGGTCAGGCTGCCCTGGCCATCGAACAGGCCTTGCTGGAACCGGCCTTTATAGACTTCGCCGTTGCTGCCATGCCATTCGCCCTGGCCGTGCCACTGGCCCTTGTCGAACTGCCCGGCGTACCAGCTGCCGTTGGGGTAGTCCACGCGGCCCTGGCCCTGCAGCAAGCCATCGACCACATCACCCCGGTAGCGGCCGCCATCAGGCAGGCGCGCATCGGGCGGCAACAGCGATTCGCCATCTCCGCAAGCGGTGAGCAACAGGGCAAGGGCGAGGGGAGCGAGTGGGCGCATAGCGGGATCCGGATAATTGAGCGCCGAGTATGCCGCAGCTGCGAGTTTCATACATAAATTTACATACCCTGTGGTGAGGTTTATTTCCCCACCACAGGCACGGCCTTATACAAAGCAGAGTGACAACGACTCGGCAATGTAAGCCGGTTTTTCCTGGCCTTCGATTTCCAGGGTGCAGGTTGCCTTGAGCAACCACTGGCCGGGCTTTTTCTCGGACACGTCGGTGAGGGTGACCGCCAGGCGCACGTTGGAGTTGACCTTCACCGGCTGGATGAAGCGCACGCTGTCCAAACCATAATTGACTGCCATCTTTAGGCCTTCGGGCATGATCAGGATGTCTTCGATCAGCTTGGGAATCAGCGACAACGACAGGAAGCCGTGGGCGATGGTGCTGCCGAATGGCGTTTGCGCGGCCTTGACCGGGTCGACGTGGATGAACTGATGATCGCCCGTGGCCTCGGCGAACAGGTTGATGCGTGCCTGGTCGATGGTGAGCCATTCGGAACGTCCCAGTTCCTTGCCGACATAGTCTTTGAGCTGCGCTACGGGTACATGGGGCATTGCGTCTCTCCTTGGTTCATCGGTGCTGTTTTTATCGATTACAGAGAACCAATGTAGATCATCATGGCCAATCGGCCCGGTCAACCCACCATGCTTTTGGCGAATGCCGGTGCATAGGGCGGGCATGCTTATAATGCGGGCGAGTTTCGAGGGGGAAGAACGGATGCTGTTACGGGGCCTGACCTGGCTGGTGCTGTTTCAATTGATCGGCACCGCGATCAATCATTTGCTGTTGCCGGTACTGCCGGGGCCGATCATCGGGCTGCTGCTGATGCTGGGTTTCCTGGTCTGGCGTGGCGAAGTCGGCGAGCCATTGAGCCTGGCCGCCAGCAGCCTGTTACGGTACCTGCCGTTGCTGCTGGTGCCGCCGGCGGTAGGCGTGATGGTGTATGCCAAGGACATCGCCGCGGACTTCTGGGCCATTGTCGGTGCGCTGGTGTTGTCACTGGTGATTGCCATGGGCTTTGTCGGCGTGTTGATGCAGCAGATGGTCAAGCGCAAGGAGAAGGATCAATGACCTTCGACTGGCAGGGCGCCTGGGCGGCGGTGATCCATCACCCGTTGTTCGGCATCGGCATCACCCTGGGTGCCTATCAACTGGTACTGGCCGGTTTCGAGAAAACTCGCTGGATCTTCCTGCAGCCTGTACTGGTTTCCATGCTGCTGGTGATCGGCGTACTGATCAGCTGTGGCCTGAGCTACGCCGAGTACCGCAAGAGCACCGAGATCATGGGCATCCTGCTGGGCCCGGCGACGGTGGCCCTGGCGGTGCCGCTCTACTTGAACCTGCGGCGCATTCGCCAATTGTTCTGGCCGATTTTTACTACGCTGGTGATAGGCGGAGTGTTGGCCACCGGCCTGTGTGTACTGCTGGGCTGGTGGTTTGGCGCCGAACACAGGATGTTGATGACCATGGCGCCCAAGTCGGTGACCTCGCCGATCGCCATGCTGGTGGCCGAGCAGATTGGCGGTGTGGCGGCATTGGCGGCGGTGTTTGTGCTGATCACCGGGGTGATCGGCGCGATGATCGGCCCGGCATACCTGTCGCGCCTGGGCGTGCACAGCCCTGAGGCGCGGGGCATGGCCCTGGGCATGACCGCCCACGCGGTCGGCACCTCAGTGGCGTTGCAGGAAAGCGAAGAGTGCGGCGCCTTTGCGGCGCTGGCCATGAGTCTGATGGGCGTGGCCACGGCAGTGTTCCTGCCGCTGGCTGTGTCGGTGATCGTTTAAACCGGGTTTAAGGAAACCTTTATGAGTCTGGCGCTGTTCCCACTCAATACCGTGCTATTCCCAGGCTGCACCCTCGACCTGCAATTGTTCGAGGCGCGCTATCTGGACATGGTCGCCCGCTGCATGAAAAAGGGCGAAAGCTTCGGCGTGGTGTGCATCCTCGACGGCAAGGAAGTGGGCCTGGCCCCGGACGGCTACGCGCTGATCGGCTGTGAAGCGCTGATCCGCGACTTCAAGCAGCAGGACAATGGCCTGCTGGGGATTCGTGTCGAAGGCGGTCGCCGGTTCCGGGTGCGTGACGCGGGCGTGCAGAAAGACCAACTGCTGGTGGCTGATGTGCAGTGGCTCGAAGAACTGCCGGATCAACCGCTGGAAGAAGAGGACGCCGACCTGCTGGCATTGCTCCAGGCGTTGGCCGAGCATCCGATGGTGGCCTCGCTGGACATGGACGCCCACGCCGACGGGCAGCAAGCCTTGGGCAATCAACTGGCGTATCTGCTGCCATTCACCGAGGCCGACAAGATCGACCTGCTGCAACTCGACGACCCGCAGCAGCGCCTGGATGCGATCCAGATGCTGCTCGATGAGTTGCAGGGCGAGTTGTTCACTTAATAGGCATAACGCAGCAGGGCGTGGGGCGTGCCGGTGAGGGCGATAAAGCTGAGCACCGCCACCAATGCTGGCAGCAACAGCCACCAGGCTTTTTGCGGCATCGCCGGCAGCGGGCTGCGGTACTGGCTGACCCCCAGGCTGAACGCACATACCGTCATCGCCAGCAGCGTGCCGGCCAGGATGTCTGTGGGCCAATGCGCGCCCAGGTAGACCCGCGACAATGCGATAAAGGCGGCGGGAATGCAGCCCAGCAGCATCCAGGTCAGGCGTAGCCGGATGGGTTGCCCGCGCCCGGCCAGGACCGCGAGGGCCAGGAAAAACGCAAACGCGCCGGATGCATGGCCGCTGGGCATACTGAAACTGGTCAGTGGGTCTGTGAGGATTTCCGGGCGGCCACGGGCGAAAAACAACTTGGTTCCGGTGTTGATCACCGCCGCACCGGCGAGGGTCGCGCCGACAAACACCGCATGGCGCCATTGCCGAGCCACTAGCAGCAAGCCGGTAAACACGGCGCTGGCGACGAACATCTTCTTGAATTCGCCCAGTTGGGTGATGCGCACCATCACTTCGTCCAGCCAGGGGCTGCGGTGCTCCTGTACCAGGGCGCTCAGGCCCTGGTCAAAGTCATTGAGGTGGGGGTAGCCGATAAACAAGGCGATCAACATCGTCAGGCTGGCGCAACCGATCCAAAGGGTAGCGCGACGATGGCCACGCAGGCTGCTGTTCAGGCTCAGGCCCACCACCACCGCGATACAGGCTGCTACCACTCCCGCTTCAGGCCAGAAACCCTCCGGCAATGGCAGGCGGAACGCGGCGCCGGTCGCCCAGCCTGGCAGCAGGTACGCCACCGACCAGCCCGCCGCCGCCACGAGGCTGACAATCGCAAAACGCGGGAAGGGCATGTCGCACATCCCGGCCACCATCGGCAGCATGGGCCGCAGCGGGCCGATGAAGCGCCCGACCAGCAGGCTGGCAATGCCGTACTTGTGGAAGTAGGTTTCGGCGCCGTTCATCCATTCCGGGTGATGACGCAAGCCGGGCAAGCGCCGGATGTTCTGGTGGAAATGTCGCCCCAAGTAGTAGGAAACCCCGTCACCCAACAATCCGCCGAGGAAGCCCAGCAGCAGGGTCTCGCTCAGTGACAGCGCACCGCTGCCGGCGAGGGCGGCAATGGCAAACAACAATACCGTGCCCGGCACGATCAGCCCGGCGATGGCCAGGCACTCCACGCAGGCGACGATAAACACCGCGACCGCCAGCCATTCGGGGTTCAGGGTCAACCAGCCGGTAATGCTATCGAGCCATTGGCCCATACAATCCACTCCATGCTCAAATCAAAAAATAATCGCGGCCTTCGACCTGGCCCCTGCGCAGCGGGTTCCGCGTGCAATAAGGCGCGTAGCCAGCATCGACGAAGCGGTACATCAGGTGTTCATCACGCCCGCTGGGAATCCCCAGGCGGGTGGTCTGGATGATCTGGGTCGGGGTCTGCCCCACATCTTCCACGTAGAGCCGTTCCTGATCGAAGCGCTTGGCATCCCACATCGGCACCTTCAGACCCAAGGCCTTACACAGCAGGGTCTGGCCGGCGCACAGTTTTTGCGAGGCGCGGGGACTGCCGTCGGGGGTCGGGTTGTTCAACAACATCTGTGCCAGGCTGGCCGGGCCTGATACGTCATCGACCCATGGATAGGCCGATTTGATCAACACGGCATTGCCTGGTCCATGGGCGCTGAAGTTCAGCGAATCGCCACCCCGGGCGTAGTACATGTAGATATGCCCGCCATCCAGAAACAAAGCCTTACGCTTTTCTGTGTAGCCCAATGAGGCGTGACTGCCTTTTTCCGCCACGTAATAGGCTTCGGTTTCAATAATCCGCGCCGAAAGCCAGGTTTCACCGACGCGATGGCGGATGACTTTGCCGAGCAATTCCTGCGCAAGCAGTTGCGCGTCACGGTCGAAGAAGCAGTCGGGCAGGGCGCTGGCGGGGAGTTGCGGCGATGAACTGGGCATGGCGGTCAGGGTAAATACGGCTAAATGTGACGGAATCATAACAACTCCCACCTTAATTACCGCTGAACCCCAGGTTTTTACAGTTCATTTCGACCATCCGCCCCTCACCGCTGTCAGTCGGGCGGCGTCACAGCTATAATCTGCCGCTTTCCTCCCTGCCAAGACTCCCTGACCATGACTGAGTCCGTTCTTGACTACATGACCCGCCTGGGTCGCGCTGCCCGTCAGGCCTCGCGGTTGATCGCCCGTGCGAGCACTGCGCAGAAGAACCGTGCCCTGCTGGCCGCCGCCGATGCCCTGGATGCTTCGCGCTCCGAGCTCAGCGCCGCCAACGAGCAAGACCTGGCCAACGGCCGCGCCAGTGGCCTGGAGCCGGCCCTGCTGGACCGCCTGGCACTGACTCCGGCACGTATCGACGACATGATCGAAGGCCTGCGTCAGGTGGCCAAGCTGCCTGACCCCATCGGTGAAATTCGCGACATGCGTTACCTGCCGTCCGGCATTCAGGTCGGCAAGATGCGCGTGCCCCTGGGCGTGATCGGTATCATTTACGAGTCGCGTCCGAACGTGACCATCGACGCCGCGAGCCTGTGCCTGAAGTCTGGCAACGCCACCATCCTGCGCGGCGGTTCCGAGGCGATCAATTCCAACCGTGCCATCGCGGCCTGCATCCAGCAGGGCCTGGCCGTGGCCGAGTTGCCCGCCGAAGTGGTGCAAGTGGTGGAAACCACCGACCGCGCCGCCGTGGGTGCGCTGATCACCATGCCGGAATTCGTCGACGTGATCGTGCCGCGTGGCGGCAAGAGCCTGATCGAGCGCGTCAGCCGCGATGCCAAGGTGCCAGTGATCAAGCACCTGGACGGCGTGTGCCACGTGTACATCGACATCGCCGCCGACATCGACAAGGCGATCCGCATCGCCGACAACGCCAAGACTCACCGCTATGCCCCGTGCAACACCATGGAAACCCTGCTGGTGCACGTCGGCATTGCCGAGCGCGTGCTACCGCCGCTGGCTGCCATCTACCGCGACAAGGGCGTTGAACTGCGCGGTTGCGAGCGCACCCGTGCGCTGCTGGGTGCGGACGTGATCGAGGCGACCGAGCTGGACTGGTACACCGAATACACCGCGCCGATCCTGTCGATCAAGATCGTCGATGACCTCGACGAAGCCATCGAACACATCAACACCTACGGCTCCAAGCACACCGACGCCATTGTCTCCGAGCATTTCAGCGATGCCCGGCGCTTCCTCAACGAAGTGGATTCCGCCTCGGTGATGATCAACGCTTCGACACGCTTTGCCGACGGCTTCGAATACGGCCTGGGCGCAGAGATCGGGATTTCCACCGACAAGCTCCACGCCCGTGGCCCGGTCGGGCTGGAAGGCCTGACCAGCGAGAAGTACGTGGTGTTCGGCGACGGTCATGTGCGCACTTGATGGGTAAACGCATCGGGCTGCTCGGCGGTACCTTCGACCCCGTGCACATCGGCCATTTGCGCAGTGCCCTGGAAGTTGCGGATGCCCTCGCGCTGGACGAGCTGCGCGTGATGCCCAATGCGCGGCCGCCCCATCGCGATACGCCGCAGGTATCGCCGCAGCAACGCCTGGAAATGGTGCGCCTGGCGGTGGAAGGCATAACGCCGCTGGTGGTGGACGACCGCGAGCTCAAGCGCGATAAACCGTCCTACACTGTTGACACCCTGGAGCTGATGCGCGCCGAGTTGGCCGCGGATGACCAGTTGTTTTTGCTTCTGGGCTGGGACGCTTTTTGCGGCCTGCCCTCTTGGCATCGCTGGGAGGAACTCCTCCAGCATTGTCACATCCTGGTTCTGCAACGCCCGGATGCCGACAGCGAACCGCCGGATGCCTTGCGCAACCTGCTGGCCGCGCGGTCGGTAAGTGACCCCTTGGCCCTGACCGGGCCGAACGGGAATATTGCATTCGTCTGGCAGACCCCGCTTGCGGTGTCCGCCACCCAGATCCGTCAACTGCTGGCCAGCGGGAAGTCGGTACGTTTCCTGGTGCCTGACGCGGTCCTGGCCTACATCGATGCGCACGGGCTTTACCGTGCGTCGAACTGAAAAGGCGCGCTTGAACGCACGAAAAATCGTACGGCAGGCGCCCGAACATACGAGCAAAACGAGTTTTATATGACGAACAAAGACGTAAGCAAAGTTAAGCGCAAAGGCACTTTCAAAAGCGCGCCGCTGCCGGTTGAAGCCCACGTAGGCCCGGAACTGGCCGGCGAAGAGCTGGTAAAGGTCGCCGTGGCTGCCCTGGAGGACGTCAAGGCCCAGGATATCCAGGTGCTGGACGTGCGCGACAAGCAGAGCATCACCGACTTCATGATCATCGCCACCGGTACCTCGAACCGCCAGATCGGCGCGATGCTCGACAAGGTCCGCGAAGCCGTCAAAGCCCAAGGCGTGAAGCCGCTGGGTGAAGAAGGCAAGGGCGACAGCGACTGGGTGCTGCTGGACATGGACGATGTGATCGTTCACATGATGACCTCCAACGCTCGCCAGTTCTACGACCTGGAGCGTCTGTGGAAAGGCGCCGAGCAGAGCCGTGCCGCCGATGGCAAGCACCACAGCCCGGAAGTGGGCCACGCGCACTTCGACAAGCTGAACAAAGACCAGGAATAAGGAACGGCTGTGCGCCTGCGTCTGATTGCTGTCGGTTCACGCATGCCCAAGTGGGTGGAAGAAGGCTGGCACGAGTATGCC
The DNA here is from genome assembly GCF_900115535.1 of Pseudomonas sp. NFPP28. Classification (NCBI taxonomy): domain Bacteria; kingdom Pseudomonadati; phylum Pseudomonadota; class Gammaproteobacteria; order Pseudomonadales; family Pseudomonadaceae; genus Pseudomonas; species Pseudomonas sp. NFPP28. The sequence continues at coordinate 110,778 of NZ_FOWT01000010.1, forward strand.
AAGCGTCTGCCCGCCGAGCTGTCGCTGGAACTGGTAGAGATACCGCTCAATACCCGGGGCAAGAATGCCGACGTGGCGCGCTTTATCCGTCAGGAAGGCGAAGCCATGCTGGCCAAGGTCGGCCCCAACGAGCGCATCGTCACCCTCGAAGTGCACGGCAAGCCCTGGAGCACCGAGCAGCTGGCGGTGGAACTGGATCGCTGGCGCCTGGACTCGCGTACGGTCAACTTCATGGTCGGCGGTCCCGAAGGGCTGGCGCCGGAAGTCTGTGCGCGGGCGGACCAGCGCTGGTCGCTGTCGGCGCTGACGCTGCCGCACCCGTTGGTAAGGATCCTGATCGGTGAACAGCTGTATCGCGCCTGGACAGTCCTGTCCGGGCACCCTTACCACAAATAATCTGCGCCCCTCCCGATGACCCAACCGATCCGCATCAAGGACCACGAGAAAGACGCACGTCTCGTACGCGCACGCGTGGTGTTTGGCGCGATCATGGTGGTGGCGTTGTTGGGCGTACTGATCGCCCGTCTGTATTTCCTGCAGGTGATCCAGTACGACTATCACTCCACGCTGTCGGAAAACAACCGGGTGCATGTGCAGCCGATCCCGCCGACCCGTGGGCTGATTTTCGACCGTAATGGCGTGGTGGTGGCGGACAACCGGCCCAGCTTCAGCCTGAGCATGACCCGCGAGCGCTCTGGCGACTGGCAGCAGATCCTCGATGTGATCGTCGAGGTGCTGCAACTGACGCCGGAAGACCGGGTGATCTTCGAGAAACGCATGAAGCAGGGGCGCCGGCCTTTCGAGCCGGTGCCGATCCTGTTCGAGCTGACCGAAGAGCAGATCGCGCGGATCGCGGTGAACCAGTTCCGCCTGCCGGGTGTGGAAGTGGTGGCGCAGTTGGTGCGGCATTACCCGCAGGGGCCGCACTTTGCTCACTCCGTCGGCTATATGGGGCGGATCAACGAGAAAGAGCTGAAAACCCTCGATCCGGTGAATTACAGCGGCACCCACCATATCGGCAAGACCGGCATCGAGCGTTTTTATGAGCCCGAGCTGCACGGCCAGGTGGGTTACGAGGAAGTCGAGACCAACGCCCGTGGCCGCGTGCTGCGGGTGCTCAAGCGCACCGACCCGGTGCCGGGCAAGGACATCGTACTGAGCCTGGACATCAAGTTGCAGGAAGCGGCGGAGATGGCCCTGGGCGGGCGTCGCGGCGCGGTGGTTGCCCTGGACCCGGCTACCGGTGAAGTCCTGGCGATGGTCAGCCAGCCGAGTTTCGACCCCAACCTGTTTGTGACCGGGATCAGCTTCAAGGCCTACGCCGAGTTGCGCGATTCCATTGATCGTCCGCTGTTCAACCGCGTGCTGCGCGGCCTGTACCCGCCGGGTTCGACCATCAAGCCGGCGGTGGCGATTGCCGGCCTGGACGCGGGTGTGGTTACCGCTTCCAGCCGCGTGTTCGACCCGGGCTACTACATGCTGCCCAACTACGATCACAAATACCGTAACTGGAACCGCACCGGCGACGGCTTTGTCGACCTGGACACCGCAATCATGCGCTCCAACGACACCTATTTTTACGACCTGGCCCATAAGCTCGGGATCGATCGCCTGTCTGCCTACATGGGCAAGTTCGGTCTCGGCCAGAAAGTCTCCCTGGACATGTTCGAAGAGTCCCCCGGCCTGATGCCGTCGCGGGAGTGGAAGCGCGCAACCCGCCGCCAGGCGTGGTTCCCGGGCGAAACCCTGATCCTCGGTATCGGCCAGGGCTACATGCAGGCCACGCCGCTGCAACTGGCCCAGGCCACGGCGTTGGTCGCCAACAAAGGCATCTGGAACCGTCCGCACCTGGCCAAGACCATCGAGGGCGAGAAGCCCCTGGATGAAAACCCGATCCCGAACATCGTGCTGCGCGATCCGTCCGACTGGACCAAGGTCAACCATGGCATGCAGCAAGTGATGCACGGTGCACGCGGCACCGCACGCAAGGCGGCCATTGGTGCGCAGTACCGCATTGCCGGCAAGAGCGGTACCGCCCAGGTGGTGGCGATCAAGCAGGGCGAAAAATACGACCGCTCCAAGGTTCAGGAACGCCACCGCGACCACGCCTTGTTTGTCGGCTTTGCCCCGGCGGACGATCCGAAGATCGTGGTCGCGGTGATGGTCGAGAACGGCGAGTCCGGCTCCGGCGTCGCGGCGCCCGTGGTGCGCCAGGTGATGGACGCCTGGCTGCTGGCCGACGACGGCAGGCTCAAGCCCGAATATGGCGGCCCCCCTTCAAGCACCGAGGTTACGGCCCGTGAAGAGTAATTTTGACCGCATCCTCTCCAGTGAGGATGTGATGCGTCGCCGTGCGACGTTGCTGCAACGCATGCACATTGATGGCCCGCTGCTGATCCTGCTGCTGACCCTGGCGGCCGGCAGCCTGTTCGTGCTGTATTCGGCCAGCGGCAAGAACTGGGACCTGCTGATCAAGCAGGCGTCGTCGTTCGGCCTGGGCTTGTTGTCGATGGTGGTGATCGCCCAGCTCGAGCCACGTTTCATGGCGCGCTGGGTGCCGCTGGGCTACGTCGCCGGGGTGTTGTTGCTGGTGGTGGTCGACGTGATGGGCCACAACGCCATGGGTGCCACCCGCTGGATCAACATTCCGGGGGTAATTCGATTCCAGCCGTCGGAATTCATGAAAATCCTGATGCCCGCGACCATTGCCTGGTACCTGTCCAAGCGCACCTTGCCGCCGCAGCTCAAGCACGTGGGGATCAGCCTGATCCTGATTGGCGTGCCGTTCATCCTGATCGTGCGCCAGCCCGACCTCGGCACCTCGCTGCTGATCCTGGCGGGTGGCGCGTTCGTGCTGTTCATGGGCGGCTTGCGCTGGCGCTGGATCCTCAGCGTGCTTGCCGCTGCCGTGCCGGTGGCCGTGGCCATGTGGTTCTTCTTTATGCACGACTACCAGAAGCAGCGGATCCTTACGTTCCTCGACCCGGAAAGCGATCCGCTGGGTACCGGCTGGAACATCATCCAGTCGAAGGCCGCCATCGGCTCCGGCGGGGTATTTGGTAAGGGTTGGTTACTGGGCACCCAGTCGCACCTGGACTTTTTGCCCGAGAGCCACACCGACTTCATTATTGCGGTGATGGGCGAAGAGTTCGGCCTGGTGGGCATTTGCGCGCTGTTGCTGATCTATCTGCTGTTGATTGGTCGCGGCCTGGTGATCACCGCGCAGGCGCAGACGCTGTTCGGCAAATTGCTCGCCGGCGCCCTGACCATGACTTTTTTTGTTTACGTTTTCGTCAACATCGGTATGGTCAGTGGCCTGTTGCCGGTGGTTGGGGTGCCGTTGCCATTCATTAGCTATGGCGGAACTTCGCTGGTGACATTGCTGTCAGCGTTTGGGGTTTTGATGTCGATTCATACGCATCGCAAATGGATCGCACAGGTTTGAATAAGGTGAAGATGTCAATGCAAGTAATGCGCGGCTGGGCGACTCGGCACGCGTCCTGGATGGGCCTGATTGGGCTGCTGGGCGCAACGCAGGAGGCGCAGGCCGGTGACTATGATGGTTCACCCCAGGTCGCCGAATTTGTCGGTGAGATGACCCGCGACTATGGTTTCGCCGGTGAACAGCTGATGGGCGTGTTCCGCGAAGCGCAGAAAAAGCAGGCGATCCTCGACGCCATCTCGCGCCCCGCCGAACGTGTGAAGCAGTGGAAGGAATATCGCCCGATGTTCCTCACCGACGCCCGCGTGGCCCGTGGTGTGGACTTCTGGCGCCAGCACGAGGCCGTGCTGGCTCGCGCCGAGCAGGAGTACGGCGTGCCGGCCCAGGTCATCGTTGCGATCATTGGCATTGAAACCTTCTACGGGCGCAATACCGGCAGCTATCGGGTGATCGACGCCTTGTCGACCCTGGGCTTCGATTATCCGCCCCGCGCCGAGTTCTTCCGCAAGGAACTGCGCGAGTTCCTGCTGCTGGCCCGCGAAGAGCAGGTCGACCCGCTGAGCCTCAAGGGTTCCTATGCCGGTGCGATGGGCTTGCCGCAGTTCATGCCGAGCAGCTTCCGCGCCTATGCAGTGGACTTCGACGGCGACGGGCATATCAATATCTGGAGCAACCCCGACGACGCCGTCGGCAGCGTGGCCAGCTACTTCAAGCGCCATGGCTGGGTCGCCGGCGAGCCGGTGGTGATCCGCGCCGATGTCAGTGGGGACCGCGTCGATGAAGGTCTGACTCAGGGCATCGAGCCGGCCAAGACGGTCGGGGAGTTGCGGGCGCTGGGCTGGTCGAGTCAGAATGCGCTGCCTGACGATATGCCGGTCACGGCATTCCGCCTTGAGGGCGAAAACGGCCCGGAATACTGGATGGGCCTGAAGAATTTCTACGCAATCACGCGTTATAACCGCAGTGTGATGTACGCCATGGCCGTGCATCAGCTGTCAGACATGCTGGTCCAAGCACGGGGCACTAAGTAATGCGGGCATCGCCGTTCAATCAACCGCTCAAGCTGGTGGCGTTCGTCGCGTTGTCCCTGCTGGTCGTCAGTTGCTCCACCAGCCGCGGTCCGGCGCAGAAGTCCGGGGGCACCGCAGTTCGTTCCCAGCCGGGCCTGGACATCAACCGTGCGCACAAAGACGGCGCGCCGTGGTGGGATGTCGATGTGTCGAAGATCCCGGACGCCACGCCCACCCTGCACACCGGTGCCTACAAGGCCAACCCGTACACCGTGCTGGGCAAGACCTATTTCCCGTTGCAGGACTCCAAGACCTACGTGCAATCGGGCACGGCTTCCTGGTACGGCACCAAGTTCCATGGCCAGAACACTGCCAACGGCGAAGTGTATGACCTGTATGGCATGAGTGCGGCGCACAAGACCCTGCCGCTGCCGAGCTATGTGCGGGTGACCAACCTGGACAACAACCGCACGGTGATCCTGCGCGTCAACGACCGTGGCCCGTTTTACTCGGACCGTATCATCGACCTGTCCTACGCCGCCGCGAAGAAACTCGGCTACGCCGAAACCGGCACTGCGCGGGTCAAGGTCGAAGGCATCGATCCGGCGCAGTACTGGGCCCAGCGCGGCAAGCCGGCACCGTTGATGCTCAACGAGCCGCAGACACCACAACCGCAAATCACCGCATCGGCCGGCAAGGTCGAGCAGTGGACACCGCCGCCACAGCAGCACGCCCCGGACACCGTGGCTGTGCCGCAGGCTGCCCAGGGCGCTTCGCTGGCTGGCGGCCAATACTTGCAGGTGGGCGCTTTCGCCAACCCGGATGCGGCAGAACTGTTAAGGTCCAAGCTCAGCAGCATGGTCAACGCGCCGGTCTTCATCAGTTCCATCGTGCGTAACCAGCAGACATTGCACCGTGTGCGCATGGGCCCGATCGGCTCGCCGAGCGAAGTGGCGCAAGTGCAGAACAGCGTGCGCCTGGCCAACCTGGGGCAACCCAGCGTGGTCACCGCTGAATAAACAGAATTGATGGTTCTGGCCCGTGCGCGGGGCAGGGCTGTGGTTGCTGGCTCGTTGAACAATAAAAACCCGGGGGCAAGGGGTGAGCGGGCAACCGAACACGTGACAGTCTGGTAGCGGACTGTCTGAATAAGTTTTGCCCGCGAGGGCAAGTTTCCATAAGCAATTTCGAGAGACGGATGAACATCACCACCTTAGCCAAACGCACGTGCCTGCTTCTTTCGCTGATCATCACCCCAGCCGCCTGGGCGGTTGAAATGGTGCCGGCTTCCCCGCAACTGGCTGCCAAGGCCTGGGTCCTCATGGATGCCGCCAGCGGCAATGTGCTGGTCGAGAACAACGGTGACCAGCGCCTGCCACCGGCCAGCCTGACCAAACTGATGACCGCCTACATCGCGACCCTGGAAATCCGTCGCGGCCAGATCGGCGAGAACGACCCGGTTACCGTCAGTGAAAACGCCTGGCGTACCGGCGGTTCGCGGATGTTCATCAAAGTGGGTTCGCAGGTGACTGTGAGCGACCTGCTGCACGGCATCATCATCCAGTCCGGTAACGACGCCAGCGTCGCCCTGGCCGAGCACATCGCCGGCAGCGAAGACGCGTTCGCCGACATGATGAACAAAACCGTGGCCGACCTGGGCATGACCAACAGCCACTTCATGAACCCGACCGGCCTGCCGAACCCGGAGCACTACTCGTCGGCGCACGACATGGCGATCCTGGCGCGCGCGATCATTCGTGTCGACCCGGTGCACTACGCGATCTACTCCCAGAAGGAGTTCTTCTGGAACAACATCAAGCAGCCTAACCGCAACCTGCTGCTGTGGCGCGACAAGACCGTCGACGGTCTGAAAACCGGCCACACCGAAGAAGCCGGCTACTGCATGGTGTCGTCCGCTGTGCGCGACGGCCAACGCCTGATCGCCGTAGTCTTCGGCACCAACAGCGAGCAGGCCCGTGCGGCCGAGACGCAGAAACTGCTGACCTACGGTTTCCGTTTCTTCGAAACCCAGACCTTCTACCAGAAGGGTACTGAGCTGGCGACCGCGCCGGTGTGGAAGGGTGCTACCTCCCAAGTCAAGGCCGGCCTGGCTGAAGACCTGACCCTGACCATGCCTAAAGGCCAGCTGAAGAAGCTGGCTGCCAGCATGACCATGAACCCGCAACTGGTTGCGCCCATCGCCAAGGGCGACGTGATCGGTAAAGTCGAAGTGAAGCTGGACGACAAGGTGGTGCACAGCGCCGACCTGATCGCCCTGGACGCCGTCGACGAAGGTGGTATCTTCCGCCGCGTGTGGGATAGCATCCGTCTATTCTTCTACAGCCTGTTCAACTGATTGTGTGCACCTGCAAGGCCCCGTGTTGATCCGACGCGGGGCTTTGCCCGTCGCCACGGCTTACGCTTACGAGGCCGTTACGCCATGACCGATAAAGAAGCAGAAGTAAAGGCGCCCAAGATCGAATTCCCAGTGACGGATTATCCCGTCAAGGTGATCAGCGATACCGGCGTGGGCCGTAAGGACACCATTCTCGCGATCGTTCGCAAATACGCGACGATCAATGACAACCGCGTGGACGAGCGTCAAAGCTCCACCGGCAAATACACCACGATCCAGTTGCACATCGTTGCGACGGATCAGGACCAGCTCTACAACATCAACAGCGAACTGCGGGCCACCGGCTTCGTGCACATGGTGCTGTGATGTCACAGGTCCTGGGCTTTCGCGAGCTCGGCCGGATGGACTACGAGCCCGTCTGGCACGCCATGCAGCGCTTCACTAACGAGCGCGGCACGTCGGCCCCCGATGAGATCTGGCTGGTGGAACACCCGCCCGTGTTCACCCAGGGCCAGGCCGGCAAGGCCGAGCATCTGCTGCTGCCGGGGGAAATTCCGGTGGTGCAGGTCGACCGAGGTGGCCAAGTGACTTACCATGGGCCCGGCCAACTCGTGGCTTATTTGCTGCTGGATGTGCGCAAGCTGGGGTTTGGCGTGCGCGACCTGGTCAGCCGCATGGAGGGTTGCCTGATCGAGCTGCTGGCCAGTTACGGAGTGACTGCTGCGGCCAAGCCGGATGCGCCGGGTGTGTACGTTGATGGCGCGAAGATCGCCTCCCTGGGGCTGCGGATTCGCCACGGCTGTTCCTTTCATGGCCTGGCCCTGAACGTGGACATGGACCTGGCACCGTTCCGGCGGATCAACCCGTGTGGCTATGCCGGGTTGGCGATGACGCAACTGAGCGACCACGCCACACCGATTAAATTTGCCGAGGTAAGTGCCCGGCTGCGTGCGCAGCTCGTCAAACACCTCGACTATGCTGAGCAGACGACCCTTACGGGCGGAATCGACTGATTATGACTACTGATGCAGTGCAAACCATGATCCCGACGGTGGACGTTACCGAACGCCCAGCCCCGGCCCCGCGTGCCAAGGTGGAAGCCGGCGTCAAGCTGCGCGGCGCCGAAAAGGTTGCACGCATCCCGGTGAAGATCATTCCGACCACCGAACTGCCGAAGAAACCCGACTGGATCCGCGTGCGCATCCCGGTTTCGCCGGAAGTCGACCGTATCAAGGCGCTGCTGCGCAAACACAAGCTGCACAGCGTCTGCGAAGAGGCCTCCTGCCCGAACCTGGGCGAGTGCTTTTCCGGCGGCACCGCCACCTTCATGATCATGGGGGATATCTGCACCCGTCGTTGCCCGTTCTGCGACGTTGGCCACGGCCGTCCGAAGCCACTGGACGTCAACGAGCCGGAAAGCCTGGCCATCGCCATCGCCGACCTGCGCCTCAAGTACGTGGTGATCACCTCGGTAGACCGCGACGACCTGCGTGACGGCGGTGCCCAGCACTTTGCCGACTGCATCCGCGAAATCCGCAAGCTGTCGCCGAACGTGATGCTCGAAACCCTGGTGCCGGACTACCGCGGTCGCATGGACGTGGCGCTGGAAATCACCGCAGCCGAGCCGCCGGATGTGTTCAACCACAACCTGGAAACCGTGCCGCGCCTGTACAAGGCTGCCCGCCCCGGTTCGGACTACCAGTGGTCGCTGACCCTGCTGCAGAAATTCAAGCAGATGATGCCGCACATCCCGACCAAGTCCGGCTTGATGCTGGGCCTGGGCGAGACCGACGAAGAAGTCATCGAAGTCATGAAGCGCATGCGCGAACACGACATCGACATGCTGACCCTCGGCCAGTACCTGCAACCGTCCCGCAGCCACTTGCCGGTGCAGCGTTTCGTGCACCCGGACACCTTCGCCTGGTTCGCCGAGGAAGGCTACAAGATGGGCTTCAAGAACGTGGCGTCCGGCCCGCTGGTGCGTTCTTCGTACCATGCGGACGAGCAGGCCAAGCTGGTCAAGGCAAGCCTGGTTTCCTGATAGCGCTGTGAGCGGCACCGCAGGTTAATGTGGGAGGGGGCTTGCCCCCGATAGCGGACTGTCAGTCAGCACTTCTGATACTGATACACCGCCATCGGGGACAAGCCTCCTCCCACAGTTGTTTCGCGTTAGCCAAGGAGAGTCGTGGATGACCGCTGCAGTACCTGCCCTCCGTAGCGAAGGCACCATCGCCCTGATCGCCCCCGCCGGCCCCGCCATCCTGGACGTTGAAAAAGCCGGCCAATGGATGCGCACCCGCGGCTACGACCTGCGCATCTTCCCGGGTGTCTATGAACGCGACGGCTACCTCGCCGGCAGCGATAAAACTCGCCTCAACGACCTGCACACAGCTTTCGCCGACCCTGAAATCGACGCCATCTTCTGCCTGCGTGGCGGCTACGGCACGCCGCGCCTGCTCGATAGGCTGGACTTCGACCTGCTACGCGCCAATGCCAAACCCTTCGTGGGTTACAGCGACATCACCGCGCTGCACCTGGCAATCAGCCGTTACGCCGGCTTCGTGACCTTCCATGGGCCGATGCTCAACGCCGATCTCTTGGGCGACAAGCAACCACCTACCGAGTATTCATTGTTCAGCATGCTGCGCGGCCAGTTGGGCGCTGGCAGCGAGTTGACGCACCCCGTGGCGTACCCGCTGACCACAATCGAGCCTGGCATTGCCTGTGGGCGCTTGCTGGGTGGCAATCTGTCGATGATCGCGGCAGTCATGGGCACACCCTTTGAGATCGACGCAGATGGCATCATCCTGTTGATCGAGGACGTCAACGAGCCGATCTACCGTATCGACCGCCTGCTGACGCACCTGCGCCTGGCGGGCAAGCTGGAGCAGGTCGCCGGCGTACTGGTAGGGGACGTGGCGGGTGTGGATCAGGTTGCGCTGGAGCGCTTGCTCAAGCAGACCTTCGAGCCATTGCGCATCCCGGTGTTGTCCGGTTGGCGCAGTGGGCATTGCGACCCGAACCTGACGTTGCCGATGGGCGCATTGGTGCGGTTGGATGCGGGGGAGCAGCGGGTGGTGTTGGAGCAGGATGTGGTGTTCAAAGCCTGAGCTTTTTAGTCTGTCAGTCCGTCATCGGGGGCAAGCCCCCTCCCACAATGGAATGCTGTCGGAATGTGGGAGGGGGCTTGCCCCCGATAGCGATAGCCGCCAAAGGCAGCTCTATCGATTCTGCAACGACTCCAATAGTTTAACCGTCGGATACCCATCCGCCGGCCAGCCCAAGGCCTGCTGCGCCGCACGAATCGCCTTGCGCGTATTGGCGCCGATAATCCCATCCGGGTTGCCCGCGTCATAGCCGTTGGCACTCAAGGCCGTCTGCAAGTCGATGCGCTGTGAGCGGCTCAATGGCAGCTCATCCTTCGGCCAATCGCCACGGATCACTCCACCGCCACCAAAGCGTTCCGACAACAAGCCAACCGCCAGTGCATAGGACGAGGAGTTGTTGTACTTGAGGATCGCGCGGAAGTTATCCAGCACCAGGAACGCCGGGCCACGGTAACCGGCCGGCAACAGCAGCGCAGCGGAGAGTTGGTCGACGTTGGGCGGCATGCTTGCGCCGGGCGGCAGTTGGATACCCAGTTTCAGCCAATCTGCGACCGTCTTGCGGATGCCGCCATCGGCCAGGGCGTAATCGAAGTTCGCCGGCAGTTGTTTCACTTCGAAACCCCACGGTTGGCCTTTCTGCCAGCCGGAGCTCTGCAGGTAGTGTGCGGTGGAGGCGAGGGCGTCTGACGGGCTGTTCCAGATATCGCGGCGACCGTCGCCATCGAAGTCGACGGCGTGGGTGTTGTAGGTGGTTGGGATAAATTGGGTCTGGCCCATGGCGCCGGCCCAGGAACCTTTCATCTGGTCGGCCTGGATATCGCCGTGCTGGATGATCTGCAGCGCCGCCAGCAATTGCGCCTGGGCAAATGCCGGGCGGCGGCCTTCGTAGGCCAGGGTCGCCAGGGAGCGGATCACCGAGTTGTTGCCCTGGAACTGGCCGAAGTTACTTTCCATGCCCCATACCGACACCAGCGCCTGGCGGTCGACGCCATAACGTTGTTCGATGCTTTGCAGGATGTCGGCGTACTTGACCAGCAACGCCTGGCCGTTGCGCACGCGCACGGGCGACAGGGCGCCGTCGAGGTATTCCCACACCGGGCGGGAAAATTCCGGCTGGCTGCGGTCGGCGCGGATCACCGCCATGTCGGGTGTGACGTTGGCGAATGCGTTGTCGAACACGGTGGCGGTGATGCCGGCCTGCAGGGCTTGCACGCGAAAGGCCGCCTGCCATTCGGCGAAGGTCTGGGTCGGCTGGATATCAAGATTATCCACAGCCAGCGGGGCCACGACAGCGGGCGCAACCACAGGGGCGGTCTGGAGCTTGGGCAGCGGTTGAGCGTCGGCGGCGGTGGGTTTCTCCGCACAGGCGACGAGCAGGATGAGGCTGGAGGCAGCGATCAGCTGGCGAAAGTGCCAACGACGGGAAAGACTAGAGGGCATGCACAGGTCCAGGGATTGCAAATCAGGTGCAGACCTTATCATGCCAGAGGGCTGCTTGCCTTCAGGCAGCCAGAAAGTAAGAAGCCTCCCAGCTATTAGACTGGAAGGCTTCGCGGCGGTAGCTGCCTTTGCCCTTGCCGGCGCGTTCCTGACGGCTACGGAACAGTGGCTGGGCGATGATGGATTTGGCCTTGTTGGGGCCATGCTTGGATGGCTTTTTGCTCATGGTCGTTACTCTCGTTGGGTGGTTGAAGCGGTGCAAATCATCTGCCGATGTTGCGCCGCTGTAAAGCCCTTCGAGAGGTAGGACTATTCTGCCGGTAATGTCAGGCGCTGGCCGGCCATCAACAATGATAAACGGCTCAGGCTCATCCACGGCGAACCCGCCGCCTGGCCCTTGATCTGCGCGTCGATGCGTTGCGCTTCCAGCAGCAATTGCGCCCAGCGTTGCGCCGAGTGCCGCTGCAGTGCTTTGCTCATCAAGGGTTTGCGCTTGTCCCACACCGGCGGCCTGGCCTGGCTGAAGCATTTGTCCAGCGGCGTACCCTGGCTGTATTGCAGGGCAATATTGGCCAGCACCCGCAGTTCCCGGGCCAGGGCCCAGAGAATCACCGGCGGTTCCACGCCTTCGCCGCGCAGGCCTTCAAGCATACGCAAAGCGTGGGCGGGTTCACCGTTGAGGATCGCATCCACCAGCCCGAACACATCGAAGCGCGCGCTATCGGCCACGGCGCCCTGGACGGTTTCGACGGTAATCTGCCCGTCTTCGGCCATCAGCTTGAGCTTTTCGATCTCCTGGGCAGCGGCCAGCAAATTGCCTTCAACCCGGGCGGCGATCAACTCCACTGCGTCCTGGGTCGCCGACAGTCCCGACTGCGACAGCCGCTGGCGAATCCATTGCGGCAACTGGCTGCTGTCCACCGGCCAGATCTGGATGAACTGGGTCTGCGCCCCTTCCACCAGGGCCTTGCCCCACTTGGTTTTCTGCGCGCTGCCATCAAGCTTGGGCAGGCTGATCAACAGCACGGTGTCTTCGGCGGGGCGCGAGCAGTATTCCATCAGGGCGGCCGCGCCTTTGTCGCCAGGCTTGCCCGAAGGCAGGCGCAGTTCCAGCAGGCGCTTCTCGGCAAACAGCGACATGCTCGCACCGGCCTGCAGCAGCGTGCCCCAGTCGAAGCTGGCGTCGGCGCTGAAGACCTGGCGTTCGTCGAAACCTTGCTGGCGTGCCGCCGTGCGAATGGCGTCGGCGGCTTCCTGACACAGCAGCGGATCATCACCGCTGACAATGTAGACAGGCGCAAGGCCACCTTGCAGGTGTTTGGCGAGTTGGGCAGGGGCGAGTTTCATAGGCGGGGTAAACGGGGCGCTTGGGGCGCCCCGTCCGGCTTACTCGACAGGGACTTCAACAGGCGACTGTTTCGGTGTGTTGTCTTCGTACTCTTTGGCAGCTTTCAGCGCGTCGGCCTCGGCCTTGGCCTTGTTGTCAGCCTGTTGCTGCAGGGTCTCCAGTTGTTCCGGAGTCAGCATCGACAGGCGCAGCACAATGCGCTGTACCAGTTCGCGACGCATTTCCTTGCGCACCTGCTGGATTTCGGAGTCCGAACCCACCAGGTTGTTGCCATCGTGGCTGACCACTTTCTGCACCTGAATCTTGTCACCCATCAGCGGCAGATGATCGCGGCCCTGGATTTCGAAGTTGAGCGCAGTGCTCAGTTCGATGTCGGACGCACGCCCGGCGCTGGCGTAGCTCAGGTTACGCTGGGTTTCTCTTTCGTCCACCAGGAACAGTTTGTACGTCGCGCCGGTGTAGACGTGCACGCCGCTGTTTTCCAGCACCTGACGCAATTGCGTCACCGTATCGCCGTAGGCGTTGCGGGCGCTGACGTCGAGTTCCTTGATCGTCAGGTCATTGGTGGCAGTACCGCGCAGCTGGAAGCCGCATGCGCTCAGCAGCACGGCAAGGCCCATCACCAGCAAATTGCGTTTGATCATTTTGTTGCTCCCCTTGAAACCATGTGGGCCTTATCGAGGCCCTGAAGGCTTTGTTCGACGCAGGGCCCAAGCCCTGCGCCCGATCCGATTAGCTCGCGACGATATTGACCAGTTTGCCAGGCACCACGATCACTTTGCGAATCGTCAGGCCTTCGGTAAAGCGCAGCACGTTTTCGTTGACGCGGGCGGCCGCTTCAACGTCTTCGCGGCTGGCGGTGGCTGGCATGTCGATCTGGCCACGCAGTTTACCGTTGACCTGGATCACCAGTTGCAGCGTGTCCTGTACCAGGGCGCTGTCATCCTGCACCGGCCAGCGCGCATCGATGACGGCGTCGCTGTGGCCCAGGCGGTTCCACAGGTCGTGGCTGATGTGCGGCGTGATCGGCGCCAGCAGCAGGGTGACCGTTTCCAGGCCTTCCTGTACCAGTGCGCGATCCTGCTCAGTCACTTGTGGGGCTTTTTCCAGCACATTCATCAGCGTCATTACCTGGGCGATGGCGGTGTTGAACTTGTGGTTCTGGCCCACGTCCTGGCTGGCTTGCTTGATGGCCAGGTGGGTGCTGCGGCGAATGAGTTTCTGCTCGTCGCTCAAGGCGGCCACGTCCAGTTTGCCCGGCAGGCCCTGGCTGATGTGAGCGTGCGCCAGGCGCCAGACGCGCTTGAGGAAACGGTGCGAGCCTTCGACGCCGGAGTCGGACCATTCGGCGCTCATGTCAGGCGGCGAGGCGAACATCATGAACAGGCGGCAGGTGTCCGCGCCGAACTGATCGATCATCGACTGCGGGTCAACGCCATTGTTCTTGGACTTGGCCATCTTCTCGGTGCCGCCGATTTCCACCGGCAGGCCGTCGGCGATCAGCTTGGCGCTGATGACCTTGGCTTTGCTGTCGCGCTCAAGCTCGACGTCTGCCGGGTTGAACCAGGTGTAGGCGCCATTGGCTTCACGGCGATAGTAGGTCTCGGCGACCACCATGCCCTGGGTCAGCAGGTTCTTGAACGGCTCATCGGAGCTCACCAGGCCTTCGTCACGCATCAGCTTGTGGAAGAAGCGCGCGTACAACAGGTGAAGGATGGCGTGTTCGATACCGCCGATATACTGGTCAACCGGCAACCAGTGGTCGGCCGCGGATTTCTCTACCAGGCCGCCTTCATAGTGCGGCGAGGCGTAGCGGGCGTAATACCACGAGGACTCCACGAAGGTGTCCATGGTGTCGGTTTCACGTTTGGCAGGCGCGCCGCATTTGGGGCAACTGCATTCGTAGAATTCGGGCATGCGCGCCAATGGCGAACCGGCGCCGTCCGGCACCACGTCTTCCGGCAGGACGACTGGCAGTTGATCTTCCGGTACTGGCACGTCGCCACAGCTTTCGCAGTGGATGATCGGGATCGGGCAGCCCCAGTAGCGCTGGCGGCTGATACCCCAGTCGCGCAGGCGGAACTGGGTGCGCGAGGCACCGAGGTTTTTCTTGATCAGGGCGACTTCAATGGCGTCGAAGGCGCCCTGGAAGTCCAGGCCATCAAACTCGCCGGAATTGATCAGCTCACCGTGCTCGCCGTAGGCGTCCTGCCACGGGGCCGGGTTGGTGTCGCCCGAGCTGGTACGCACCACGGACTTGATCGGCAGGCTGTACTTGGTGGCGAATTCGAAATCGCGCTCGTCGTGAGCCGGCACAGCCATGACAGCGCCATCGCCGTAGTGCATCAGCACGTAGTTGGCCACCCACACCGGCAGCTTTTCACCGGTGAGTGGGTGCTCGACGAACAGGCCGGTCGGCAGGCCTTTTTTCTCCTGGGTGGCGACGTCGGCCTCGGCCACGCTACCGCCTTTGCATTCGGCGATGAACGCCTGCAACTCAGGGTTGTTCTGTGCAGCCAGGGTGGCCAGCGGGTGTTCGGCGGCCACGGCGACGTAGGTCGCGCCCATCAGGGTGTCCGGGCGGGTGGTGAAGACTTTCAGTGCGCCCGCTTCGCCGATCGAGTCGATGTTGTACGGGAACTGCACTTCCATGCCCTTGGATTTGCCGATCCAGTTGCGTTGCATGGTCTTGACCTGCTCCGGCCAGCCCGGCAGGTCGTCGAGGCTCGACAACAGTTCATCCGCGTAGGCGATGATCTTGAAGTAGTACATCGGGATTTCGCGCTTTTCGATCAGCGCGCCGGAGCGCCAGCCGCGACCGTCGATCACTTGCTCGTTGGCAAGGACGGTCTGGTCGATCGGGTCCCAGTTCACGGTGCCGCTTTTTTTGTAGATCACACCTTTTTCGAACAGGCGCGTGAACAGCCATTGTTCCCAGCGGTAGTAATCCGGCTTGCAGGTGGTGACTTCGCGGGACCAGTCCACCGCCAGGCCCAGGCTGCGCAGCTGGGTCTTCATGTAGGCGATGTTTTCGTAGGTCCACTTGGCGGGGGCCACGTTGTTTTTCATCGCGGCGTTTTCCGCCGGCATGCCGAAGGCGTCCCAACCCATGGGTTGCAGGACGTTCTTGCCTTGCATGCGCTGGTAACGGGAAATCACGTCGCCGATGGTGTAGTTACGCACGTGCCCCATGTGTAGCTTGCCGCTGGGGTAAGGGAACATCGATAGGCAGTAGTAAGTCTCCTTGCCTGGCTGTTCACTGACTTCAAAGGACTTTTGCTCGTCCCAGAAGGTTTGGGCGGCATTTTCTATTTCACGGGGCTGATATTGTTCGTGCATGGCTACTTTTGAACTGAATAGGGGTGGCCTAATCCTCTTCGGTGCAACATTCAGGTTGATCGACACCAAAAAGCGGCGCGTCCGTGCCCAAACCCTGCGGGAAGTGGAGTTACAGGAAGCGCCGTAGCATACATGACCCCACTCTATCGAGGGAAACCCTGATTGCTCTGGCAGGGCCGTCTGTCGTGGCGCCGGGCAGGCGCAGCCACGGGGGCTACGCTGTTTATTGGGGAGCAAGTCTTTCTTCAATGAGGTGAGGGGATGGTTGAATCGCAGCGAATCGTAACGAAACCGGAAATCTACGAAGGACTGATCGACCGATTGGGTCGTGCATTGGATGCAGCGAGGACAGCGGGCCGATTGCGTGATGAACGGCCTGTGGAGTTGGAACTGCGCGGTTTGACCCGCGCGGAGCTGGAACTGATCAAGGCTTTTCTGGAACGGAATGGGCGCGGTGCGCCTCCTCTGGTGGCAACCCCGCCACCCAAGGAGCCCACGCACTCTGCCAAGGTGGTGTGGCTCAAGGACTTGTCGGTCGGTCGCGGCCCGGAAAAACGCCGCTTCGTACGCTACAAGTAGTTCACTCCCCCAGAGCAACACCTTCGCGTCATGTCACGGTAAAGATTGTCGCTAAACCCCGTTACACCTTAGGCTTCGGGCATCTTTGGAGATGCCCGATGCCTATTCGTTACTTCATCAAACAACTGCTCCTGCCGCCCGGCATTCTTTTGCTGTTGCTGGCCCTTGCCTGGTGGTTTCGGCGCAGCCGGCCACGCTTGGCGGGTTGCTGCTTTGCGCTGGGGTTTGGCGGTATGTGGCTGATCAGCCTGCCGGTGATGGTGGAGTGGGGCGCGCGAACCCTGGAAACCGAGCCGCCGTTGGCGCGGGAAGACTGGTCGACGCTGGCGCAGCGCGCCGATGCGATCGTGGTGTTGGGCTCCGGGCGGGAGCGCGGGGACCCGGCCTGGGGCACCGATCAGCCGACGGGTATCGGCCTGGAGCGCCAGCGCTATGCCGCACGATTGGCCAAGGCCTCCGGGCTGCCGGTGCTGACTACCGGCGGCCTGCATTACGGCACACCGCCCAGCGAGGCGGAACTGATGGCGGTATCTATGCAGGATGACTTCGGCGTGACAGTGCGCTGGAAGGAAGAACGCAGCCGAACCACCTGGGAAAACGCGCAGATGAGCGCGGAAATTCTCTTGCCCGAAGGCATCAGGCGCGTGGTGGTGGTGACCCAGGCCTGGCACATGCCGCGTTCGGTGTGGAGCTTCGAGAAGGCCGGTTTCACCGTGGTGCCTGCGCCGGTGGGCTTCCTGGGCGTGGATAACGCCCGGCCACTGGGTGGCTGGATGCCTGAGTTCGTATCAGTGTGGCGCAGCGGGCAGTTGATCAACGAAGCGGTGGGGCAGCTGGGTTATCGGTTGTTCTATCGATAACGCGGCAGATCAACATCTGGGAGGGGGCAACCCCCCCTCCCACATTGGTTATGGGTTGTCTGTCAGACGGTTTTGGACATGCGGCCCGCCAGCAGCGCCCAACCGAACAGCCCCAGGCACAGGATGATCAACGGCCACGAACGCCATTGCAGGTACGGCGTGAGGTTGTGCATCGGCACCACTTCGCCGTAGAGAATGCCGCGTTCGAATTGCGGGATCTGCGCCGTGATCTGCCCGAACGGGTTGATCAGGCCGGTCACGCCATTGTTGGTGGCGCGGATCATCCAGCGCCCGGCTTCCAGCGCACGCATCTGCGCCATTTGCAGGTGCTGCAACGGGCCGATGGAGCGGCCGAACCAGGTGTCGTTGCTGATGGTCAGCAGCAGATCGCTCTGGGCTGACAGGCCGGCGGCGAATTCCGGGTACACCACTTCGTAGCAAATGAACGGCGCAATCTGATAACCCTTGGCCTGCAGCATCGCCTGGTCAGAGGGACCGCGGGCGAAGTCCGACATCGGTAGATCAAAAAAGGCAATCAGGCCACGCAACATGTCCTGCAGCGGCACGTATTCACCGAACGGCACCAGCTTCTGCTTGAGGTAGGTACCGTCGCCTTCGCCGACCACGGTGATGCCATTGAAGTAGCGCTTCTGGTGGTGCACTTCCTGGCGAATCGGTACCCCGGTGATCAGCGCGGTGTGCCGGTCGGCGGCGAACTTGCCCATCATGCCCAGGTAGCCTTCGACAGACTCCTTGAGCACCGGCACCGCCGTTTCCGGCCATACCAGCAAGTCGACACGCTTGGAGCTGAAGCTCATGTCGCGATACAGCGCCAGCTGCGCGTTGAGCTGCTCCGGGTCCCACTTCATGCTCTGTTCGACGTTGCCCTGGATGGCGGCCACGCTCAGCGGCGCGCCGGACGGACTGGTCCAGGCGTGATGCTTGAGTGCCAGGCCGATCGCCCAGGGTGCTACCAGCAATACCAGGCCGGCACCGATAAAGGCGTTGCGCTTGCCGGCCAGCAGGCGCGGCAGGTTGCACAGCAGCGCGGCGGTGAGTGCCAGGGCAAAGGAGATCAGCCACATCCCGCCCAGCGGCGCGAGGCCGGTGAGCGGGCCATCGAGTTGGCTGTACCCGGAATACAACCATGGGAAACCGGTGAGGAACCAGCCGCGAAATGCTTCCTGGCCCACCCACAACGCCGCGAAGGTCAGGGCATCGGCCAGCGGCGCTTCGTTGCGACGCAACCAGCGCGCCCACAGCCAGGCGGGCAGGGCGAAGAACCAGGCGATGGCAGCGGTGAACAGCAGCATCAGGAACCCCGCCAGCAACACCGAAGCGCCGCCGAAGTGGTGGATGCTGTAGTAGATCCAGCTGGTGCCGGCGCCGAACAGGCCGAAGCCGAAACACCAGCCACGGCCCAGGGCCTGGCGTGGGCTCAGTTCCCGCAGCCCGACATAGAACAGGCCGACCGCCACCAGCGCAAAAGGCCACAGGTCGAACGGCGCCAGCGCCAGGGTGGTGATGGCGCCGGCCACCACGGCCAGCAAATTACCGGGCCAGCCGGGGCGGGTTAGGCGCTGCATGTCATTCCTTAGCGGGCAATTGGTGTCAGGCGGATCAGGTGGATGCGACGGCTGTCGGCATTCAGGATACGGAAGCGATACGCGCCGATCTCGGTGGTTTCGTTACGCTTGGGCAGGTGCCCGAACGCACTCATCACCAGGCCTCCGACGGTGTCGAACTCATCGTCGGAGAATTCGCTGTCGAAGAACTCGTTGAAGTTCTCGATCGGCGTCAGCGCCTTGATCAGGAAGTCACCGCTGGGCAGTGGCTTGATGTAGCTGTCTTCTTCGACGTCGTGTTCGTCTTCGATATCGCCGACGATCTGTTCCAGCACGTCTTCAATCGTCACCAGGCCAGCTACGCCGCCGTATTCGTCGATCACAATGGCCATGTGATTGTGGTTGGCGCGGAATTCGCGCAGCAACACGTTCAGGCGCTTGGATTCAGGCACGAAGGTGGCCGGACGCAGCAAGTCCTTGATATTGAAGCTGTCGCCGTTCTCCTTGAGGATCAGCGGCAGCAGGTCCTTGGCAAGCAGGACGCCCATGACATCGTCATGGCTTTCACCGATCACCGGGTAGCGCGAGTGCGCCGAGTCGATCACGGCCGGGAGGAACTCCCGTGGGGTCTGGGTCGCCTTGATGCTGATCATCTGCGAGCGCGGGACCATGATGTCCCGTACTTGCAGGTCAGCCACCTGGATGGCGCCCTCGACAATGGCCAGCGCTTCGCTGTCCAGCAACTTGTTCTGATGGGCCTCGCGCAGCAGCTCCAAGAGCTCCTGGCGGTTTTTCGGCTCGTGGGCAAAAGCCTGGGTCAGTTTACCCAGCCATGACTTCTGCCCGTTGCTCGATCGGTCTTCGCTCATAGCGATTACTCTGAATCCTTTATTGTTACAGTTGAGTGTTTTTAAGCTTCGTCGTCGGCATATGGGTCCGGATGACCCAATTCTGCAAGCAACGTTTGTTCCAGTGTTTCCATTTCCTCGGCTTCCTCATCGTCTATATGGTCGTAACCCAAGAGATGCAAGCAGCCGTGGATGACTAGATGGGCCCAGTGGGCTTCAAGTTCCTTGCCTTGTTCCTTTGCCTCGCGCTCCACCACGGCGACACAGATGACCAGATCGCCCAGCAACGGGATATCCAGCAGCTCATCCGGCACATCGGCGGGGAAGGACAGCACATTGGTCGCGTAATCCTTCTGGCGCCAGGTGTGATTCAGTTCGCGGCCCTCGGGCTCGTCCACCAGGCGAATGGTCAGTTCCGAGTCGGCGGTGCGCTGGCGCAGGGCCAGGGCGCACCACTGACGGAACTGGGCTTCGCTGGGGGCGGGCGCTTCGGTGGCCAGCTGCAGGTCTAGCTCAAGCATCGCGGCGAAGGTCCTTGGCCGGTGCATCGTCGCGATGGTCGAAGCGCTCGTAGGCTTCGACGATGCGCTGCACCAGCGGGTGACGAACCACATCCTTGGGCATGAAGTGCGTGAAGCTGATGCCCGGCACGTCCTTGAGCACCTCGATCACCTGGGCCAGGCCCGACTTGGTGCCTTTGGGCAGGTCGACCTGGGTGACATCGCCGGTGATCACGGCGGTGGAGCCGAAACCGATGCGGGTGAGGAACATCTTCATCTGCTCGACCGTGGTGTTCTGGCTTTCGTCGAGGATGATGAAGCTGTTGTTCAAGGTACGACCACGCATGTAGGCCAGCGGGGCGATCTCGATCACCTGGCGTTCGATCAGCTTGGCCACGTATTCGAAGCCAAGCATCTCGTACAGTGCGTCGTAGAGCGGGCGCAGGTACGGGTCGATCTTCTGGGCGAGGTCGCCGGGCAGGAAGCCGAGCTTCTCGCCAGCCTCGACCGCCGGGCGTACCAGCAGGATGCGGCGCACTTGCTCGCGTTCCAGCGCGTCGACTGCGCAGGCCACGGCCAGGTAGGTCTTGCCGGTACCGGCGGGGCCGATGCCGAAGTTGATGTCGTTGCCGAGGATTTCCTTGACGTACTTCTGCTGATTCAAGCCGCGCGGGCGAATCATGCCTTTTTTGGTACGCAGGGCCACGCTGGCTTCGGCCACGGGGTTATTGGCCAGGTCTTCGACGGCCGATTCCTGCAGGTACAGGTGCACGGTTTCCGGCGACAGCTCGCTACCCTTGGTTTCGCGGTAGAGGCGGCGCAGCAGGTTTTCTGCGGACGTGGTGTGTTGGGGTTCACCAATGAGCTCGAACTGATTGCCGCGGTTGCGGATCTCGATGCTCAGGCGTTGTTCGATCAGGCGCAGGTGCTCGTCGAACTGTCCGCACAGATTGGCGAAACGGCGAGCCTCAAAGGGCTCGAGGAGAAAACGATGGGGTTCTGCTATGGGTGCGTTCAAGGTTGTTTTTAGCCGCCCTTTGGCTGTTGAGGTGAAAGAGAGAATAACGCCAGCTGCCCGTGCGCGAAAGCACTTACGTCATCGGAATGTTGCGCGGTCAGAATGTGGGAGGGCGCTTGCCCCCGATAGCGCCGGTTCAGATAAAACATCTGTGTCTGACACGCCGTCAGCGGGGGCAAGCCCCCTCCCACCTAATCAGGCAATTATTGCCGCAATGACCCGCGCAACGAATGCGGCTGCGCCGCATCGATGTGCACATCGGCAAACTGGCCGATCAGGGTCGGATTATCGCAACGGAAGTTTACGATTCGGTTGTTCTCGGTACGCCCCTGCAATTCGCCCGGGTCTTTTTTCGAATAGTCGGTGACCAGGATGCGCTGGACAGACCCGACCATTTGTCGGCTGATCTCGAAACCCTG
Source organism: Pseudomonas sp. NFPP28 (assembly GCF_900115535.1). Taxonomy (NCBI): domain Bacteria; kingdom Pseudomonadati; phylum Pseudomonadota; class Gammaproteobacteria; order Pseudomonadales; family Pseudomonadaceae; genus Pseudomonas; species Pseudomonas sp. NFPP28. Next base: position 132,609 of record NZ_FOWT01000010.1, read on the forward strand.
CTGGTTCAAGCGGTGTTGCAGCGCATTGAGGCGCTCTTTTTTCAGCGCTTCCGGGGTGTCGTCCGCCAGGTCGGCCGCCGGGGTGCCGGGGCGTTGGCTGTAGACGAACGAATAGGAGAAGTCGAAGCCGACATCTTCGATCAGCTTCATGGTCTGCTCGAAGTCTTTCTCGGTCTCGCCGGGGAAGCCGACGATAAAGTCCGAACTGATGCAGATGCCCGGCACCGCTGCGCGCAATTTGCGCAGTTTGGATTTGTATTCCAGGGCGGTGTGGTTGCGTTTCATGGCCGCCAGAATGCGGTCCGAGCCCGATTGCACCGGCAAGTGCAGGTGCTTGACCAGCTCCGGCACTTCAGCGTGGGCCTGGATCAGGCTGTCGGAGAACTCCAGCGGGTGTGAGGTGGTGTAGCGGATGCGCTCGATACCGTCCACGGCAGCCACCACGCGGATCAGCTCCGCCAGGTCGGCCAGGCGGCCATCCTCGGTCAGGCCGCGGTAGCCATTGACGTTCTGGCCCAGCAGGGTCACTTCGCGCACGCCGTTTTCGGCCAGGTGGATGATTTCCGACAGCACATCGTCAAATGGCCGGCTGACTTCTTCACCGCGTGTGTAGGGCACCACGCAGAAGGTACAGTACTTGCTGCAGCCTTCCATCACCGACACATAGGCGCTTGGCCCATCGATACGGGGTTCGGGCAAGTGGTCGAATTTTTCGATCTCCGGGAACGACACATCCACCTGCGGCAGCTTGGTAGCGCGCGCGGCGTCGATCATTTCCGGCAGGCGGTGCAGGGTCTGCGGGCCGAAGACCACGTCGACATAAGGTGCGCGGTCGCGGATCGCGGCGCCTTCCTGGCTGGCCACGCAACCGCCGACGGCGATCACCATGTCCGGGTTGGCCAGTTTCAATTCGCGCCAGCGGCCCAGTTGCGAGTACACACGGTCCTGGGCCCGCTCGCGGATCGAGCAGGTATTGAGCAGGATCACGTCGGCATCTTCGGCGCGGGCGGTGACTTCCAGGGCCTGGTGTTCGCCCAGCAGATCGACCATGCGCGAGCTGTCGTACTCGTTCATCTGGCAACCGTGGGTTTCGATGTAAAGCTTCTTGGCCATGGGAATCGTCAACTGGTGGTAAAGAACCGCGCATTATAGGGGGCATGCCCATTGGTTCCTAGCGTTGTGCATCGGGTGCCATGCTATAGTTCGCGCCCTCTTTTATATCCCCGATGTGTTGTTCGCCCACCATGACCAAACGTGAAGCTCCAATCTACAAGGTGATTTTCCTCAACCAGGGCCAGGTGTTCGAAATGTACGCCAAGCAGATCTATCAAAGTGATCTGTGGGGTTTCCTGGAGGTGGAAGAGTTCGTCTTTGGCGAGCGCACCCAGTTGGTCGTCGACCCGGGCGAAGAGAAGCTCAAGGCGCAGTTCGAAGGCGTGGTGCGCAGCTTTGTGCCGATGCATTCGATTGTGCGCATCGATGAAGTCGAGCGCCTGGGCACGCCGAAGATCAGCGAGGCGCGGGGCACCAGCAATGTGATGCCATTTCCGATGCCAATGCCGGAGAAGTAAGGCGGCTGTCAGGGCAGCGGTGAGAAGGGCGAACGCCCATCGGCGCTCTGCAGTTCCAGAAGGTAGTTGCGGAAAATCTGGCCCAGCACCTGGGTCGCCACTTCCAGTTCATCGCGCTGCATGTGCTCGGCGACTTCGTCGGCGGTGTCCAGCGCGTCTTCAGCGCCGTTGACCGCGGCCATTTTCAGCACGATGTAGGCCTGGACGTTGTTGGCCGGCACGCCTTCGCCCTTGAAGAACATGTTGCCCAACTGGAATTGCGCTTGGGCATGGCCCTGCAACGACGCTTTCTCGAAGTAGCTCAAGGCCTTGTTGAGGTCGCGGGCAGGGTTCTTGCTGTCGTGGAAGTACTCGCCCAACTCGTATTGCGCCTGCGCATCCCCGCCGTCGGCCTGCTTCTGGCACGCGCTCAGGGCTTCGGCCTGGCTGTCTGGCTGGGTATTGAGGGTGCAACGACCCATCGCTGGGATTAACAACGAGTTGCCGCCTGCTTGTGCATGTGCCAGCAGCGGCTGAAGGAGCAACAGGCAGCCCAGAACCAGGGTGCGGCCGGTGCGTTTCATGGGAATCGACTTACCTCTGACGGGGCACGCGGACCCTCGGGGGATCCAATAAGCGCGCATTATGAAATAAGCAGGCCTCTGCTTACAAAGTCTTTACTCGTTTTTCTGCTGCTTGGGCAAGTTATCTGCCGGATTGCAGGTGAATTCTCGGAAAAACTCGGAAATATCTGTAAGCAAAGTAGCAAATCAGACACCGTTTGCGGGGTGCCTGATGGTTGCGGCCTGTTACTTCAGTGCGGCGAAGGCGCGTTCGGCGGCGTCGAGGGTCAGTTTCAGCTCGGCTTCGCCGTGGGCGATCGAGGTGAAGCCGGCTTCGAAAGCGCTCGGTGCCAGGTATACGCCGCCTTCCAGCATCAGGTGGAAGAAGCGTTTGAACAGACCGGCATCGCTGCCCATTACGTCGTCAAAAGTGACGATATCGTCGGCACCGCTGAAGTACAGGCCGAACATACCGCCCGCCTGGGTGGTGACAAACGGAATGCCTGCGGCATCGGCGCGCTGTTGCAGGCCGTCGAGCAGGCGCGTGGTGTAGTCGGTCAGCTCGGCGTGGAAGCCCGGGCGGCTGATCAGGCGCAGGGTGGTCAAGCCGGCGGCCATGGCCAGTGGGTTACCCGACAAGGTGCCCGCCTGGTACACCGGGCCAAGCGGCGCGATGTGCTGCATGATCTCGCGCTTGCCGCCGAAGCAGCCCACCGGCATGCCGCCGCCGATGATCTTGCCGAAGGTGCTCAGGTCCGGCGTGACGCCGTAGTGCGCCTGGGCGCCGCCGAGGGCGACGCGGAAACCGGTCATCACTTCGTCGAAAATCAGCACCACGCCGTGTTTGTCGCACTGTTCGCGCAGGCCTTCCAGAAAGCCTGGCGCGGGCGGCACGCAGTTCATATTGCCGGCCACCGGCTCGACGATGATGCAGGCCACGTCCTGGCCCACTTCATTGAGCATCTGCTCGACGGCGGCGATGTCGTTGAACGGCAGGGTCAGGGTGTGCTTGGCAAACGCGGCAGGCACGCCCGCCGAGCTAGGGACACCTTGGGTCAGCGCGCCAGAACCGGCCTTGACCAACAGGCTGTCGGAGTGGCCGTGGTAGCAGCCTTCGAACTTGATGATGCTGTCGCGGCCGGTGAAACCACGGGCCAGGCGGATTGCGCTCATGGTGGCTTCGGTGCCGGAGCTGACCATGCGCACCATTTCCATCGACGGCACGATCGAGCAGACCAGGTCCGCCATCTCGGTTTCCATGGCGGTCGGCGCGCCGTAGGACAGGCCGTGTTCCAGTTGCTTGCGCACCGCGTCCAGTACGTCCGGGTGGCTGTGGCCGAGGATCATCGGGCCCCAGGAGCCGACGTAGTCCACGTAGCGCTTGTCATCTTCGTCGGTGACGTAGGCGCCTTCGGCATGCTTGAAGAACAGCGGCGTGCCGCCCACGCTCTTGAACGCACGCACGGGGGAGTTCACACCGCCGGGGATGTGTTTCTGGGCATTGGCAAACAGCGTTTCGGAACGGGACATGATCGGGCTCTCTAAACTGAAATTTTAAGAAGGTCGTTGAACGCACGGGCGCGGCGCGTGACTTCCTGGGTGCTATCGGCGCCAAACAGGCCGTGCACCACCGCCAGCAGGTCGGCACCGTGGGCCACCAGGGGTTCGGCGTTCTCCAGGGTGATGCCGCCGATCACGCAGATCGGCAGCTGCAGGCGCGCACGGGCCAGGGCCAGCATTTCGACGGTGGCGGCCGGGGCGCCGGGCTTGGTACTGGAATTGAAGAAGCGACCGAAGGCGACGTAGCTCGCACCTTCCTTGGCAGCCTGCTCGGCCAGTTCGATCTGGCTGTGGCAGGTGGAACCGATGATGGCCTTGGAGCCGAGCAGGGCACGGGCCGGGGTCAGCGGGCCGTCGGTCTGGCCCAGGTGCACGCCGACGCCGAGGCGCGCGGCCAGTTCGGCGTCGTCGTTGATAATGAGTTGGGTTTTGTAGCGCGAGCACAGCTCCCGCAGCTTTTCTGCTTCACGCAGGCGCCGGGCTTCGTCGCTGCTTTTGTCGCGGTATTGCAGCAGGGTCACGCCACCGTCCAGCGCCGCTTCGACGTAGGCGAGGAATTTGCCGGCCAACAGTTGGCTGTCGGTAATGGCGTAAAGGCCACGTAGTTTCATCAGGCAGGCCTCGTGCTGTTAAGAGCAGAAATCCAGCGGCAGACGGCGCGGCACGAACTGGCCCTGGCCGAGTTGTTCTGCGTCACGCAGGGTGCGCCAAGTGTAGTTGAGGGCCGATTGCACGGCGCTCACCAGGCCTTCGCCCTGGGCGATCCGGCCCGACAGGGCACTGGCCAGCGTGCAGCCCGAACCGTGATAACTGCCAGGCAGGCGCTGGCAGGTAAAGGTCTGGCGCGTGCCGTCGCGGCTGTAGAGGCGGTTGTGTACTTCGTGCTCGTCGCCATGCCCGCCGGTGATCAGCAAATGCCTGATATACGGCAGCAGCTTCTCGGCGCATTCGTCCGCCGAGCCTTCCGGCAGCTCGGCGAGGATGCGCGCTTCGGGCAGGTTCGGCGTGGCGATCAGCGACAACGGCAACAGCCGCTCGCGCATCGCATAACCGACCTCGTCCTTGCCCAGGCTACCGCCGCCACCGGCGCGCAGTACCGGGTCGCACACCACCGGCAGGTGCGGATGCGCCTGCAGCAGTTCGACCACGGTGTCGACCATCGCGGTGGAACCGAGCATGCCGAGCTTGACCGCCGCCACTTCGGAGTCGCCGAGCACGGCATTGGCCTGGGCCAGTACCCATTCGCGGTCGAGCACGCGGAAGTCGCTGACGTTGACCGTGTTCTGCACGGTCAGCGCGGTGACGGCCGGAGCCGCGTGGCAACCCTGGGCGAGCAGGGCTTCGATATCTGCCTGCAAGCCGGCGCCACCACTGGGGTCATGGCCGGAGAGACAGAGGACAACGGGGCGAGAGCTGTAGATATTCATGGTGCGCGAGCTTACCACCAAACGCTTTTGGCGGGGCTGTTGCGCGAAAGAGGATTTTCACCGCGGGTGGAAGGTTTCAGCAATCCAGGTGAGTGCATGAACATTGCTGAAAGCCGCGTTCTAGAGCCTTTCAAAAAATTATTTCAATGGTGTCCAATAGCCTTTAGTGGCTATGCTAGAGTGGATCCAAACTACTAACTGTATTGCCGGTGTACGTCTTCTCAAAAGGAATGGGGGGCTTTTTGACATAACCGGGCAGGCCACGCTGGGGCTCTATGCGCTATTTGCTGATTTTATTGTTGTGCGGGCTGCCGCTGCTCGCCAGCGCCATCGAGTTCAACCAGGACACGCGCAGCCTGCCGCTGGGTCGAGCCTTGCAAGTGCTCGAAGACCCGACCGATGCCCTCACGATCGCCGATGTCAGCGCACCCTCTGCCGTCACGCAGTTCAAGCCCCACGATAAAGACACGCTCAACGCCGGTTACTCACGTTCGGTGTTCTGGCTCAAGGTCAATCTGCACTACCTGCCTCAGAATCCTGAAGCCCAACGCACCTGGTTGCTGGAGCTGGCCTACCCGCCGCTCGACCATCTGGACCTGTACCTGCCCGACAGCACAGGCACCTATCGCCTCGCCGGGCGCACAGGGGATGCGCTGCCGTTTGCCGCCCGTGAGATTCGCCAGAACAACTACCTGTTCAAGCTCGACTTCACGCCGGGCGAAGCGAAAACCGTCTACCTGCGCCTGCAAAGCGAAGGCTCGATCCAGGCGCCCTTGACGCTGTGGTCCAGCACCGCCTACCTGGAACAACAGCCGCTGCGCCTGTATGTGTTGGGCCTGATCTACGGCGTGTTGCTGGGCATGCTGGTGTACAACCTGTTCATCTATCTCAGCGTGCGCGACACCAGCTACCTCTATTACATCCTGTATATCGCTTCATTCGGCATGTACCAGCTGTCGGTCAATGGCGCGGCAGTGGAGTACTTCTGGCCGGACAACCCCTGGTGGGCGAATGCGGCGACGCCGTTCCTGATTGGCTCGGCCGCGTTGTTCGGCAGCCTGTTTGCGCGCAGCTTTCTGCACACGGCCCAGCACAGCCGCTGGATCAACCGTCTGTTGCTGGGGCTGGTGGCGTGTGGCGGTGTGGTGATGCTGCTGTCGTTGATGACCAGCTACGCCCTGGCGCTGCGCCTGGCCACCGGCTTGGCGCTGGTATTTACCGTGACCATCTTTGTCGCGGCCATCAAGGCCTGGTATTGCGGGCAGCGGGTGGCGCGCTATTTCATCATTGCCTGGTCGGCGTTCCTGCTCGGTGGGGTGGTCAATACCCTGATGGTGCTGGGCTACCTGCCGAATGTGTTCCTGACCATGTACGCCAGCCAGATCGGTTCGGCGATCGAAGTAGCGTTGTTGTCCCTGGCCCTGGCCGACCGCATCAACGCAATGCGTGAGCAACAGGCGCAGATCCTGTTCGATGCCAGCCAGAAGCTCGAAGTGCTCAACCAGCAATTGGCCCGCAGCAACCGCCTCAAGGATGAATTCCTCGCCACCCTGACTCACGAACTGCGCACCCCGATGAACGGCGTGATCGGCTCCCTCGAACTCATGCAAACCGTGCCGCTGGATGCGGACCTGGCGCAGTACCAGCAAACCGCTGCCGGCTCGGCGCGGGACATGATGCGCATGGTCAACGGCATCCTCACCCTCACCGAGTTGCAGGCCGGGCGCCTGGTTGCGCGGCCCGAGGTGTTCAGCCTGCGCGGTACGCTCGACACCTTGCGCCAGCAGTTCAGCGCCAGCGCCCAGAGCAAGGGCCTGGCCTTTTCCATCGATGTGGCGGACGAGCTGCCGGACCGCGTGCTGGGCGATGCCGACAAACTGCTGCAGTGCCTCGATTGCCTGCTGGATAACGCCTTCAAGTTCACCCACGAAGGTTCGGTGCGCCTGCGGGTGGTCGGTGTGCCCCACAGCGATGGTCGCCTTCGCCTGAGTTTTATCGTCACCGACACCGGGATCGGCTTTGCTTTCCTTGATGAAGCCACCCTGTACCAGCGCTTCTTCCAGCTGGATGGCTCCACCACTCGTGAGTACGGCGGCCTGGGCATCGGCCTGGCCATCTGCCGGCAACTGGTCGAACTGCTGGGCGGGCGCCTCACCCATCATTCCGAGCCGCGCAAAGGCAGCCGCTTTCAGCTGGAAGTAGAGGTCAGCCCGGTCCCGTCCGAGTCAAAGCCTGGACCGGACAAACAACGTGCGCCCCAGGAATGCTCGGTGCTGTTGGTGGATGACAACAGCGTCGGCCAATTGGCGGTGCGCGGTATGTTGCTCAAGCTCGGTTACCGGGTGAAAACCGTGGACAGCGGCCCGAGCGCGCTGGCGGCGTTGCAGGCAGCGGATTTCGATGCAGTGCTGTTGGATGTTCCAGAAGGCGGTTTCTCGTTGTGCTGTCAGATTCGTGCGTTGCCTGGCTGCGGCGAATTACCGGTGATCGCCTTGAGCTCGTCACTGAATGTGTCGGAGCGCGAGGGCTGCCATGGCATCGGGATTTCCGAGCGCCTGGCCAAGCCTGTACGTTTCGAGGCGTTGCAGGTGGTGTTGGAGCGTCGGTTGTTGTGCCCGTTAGAGGGCAAAAGCGCCGGACAATCGGCGGGTATGTCACTTTTTTAAGCGGTATGACGGTGCTTAACTGAAATGCAGGCCTCAACTGAACGTGGCCTTTTTTCTTGGAGGCCCGTCATGAATCTGCATCAATTCGCCGAAACCCACGACGTCACCAACCAACCGCCGTCCCTGGACGGCACCAACCTGTACCGTATCGATCTGCCCCTGCAGGAATGGTCGCGCCGCTTTGGCGCCGGCTGGGCGCAGGCGCGTATCGACGCCTACGGTGCGTTGGCGGGCGGGCCGTTGATGGAAGCCGGGTTCCTGGCCAACCAGAACAAGCCGGTGTTCAACAGCCATGACCGTTATGGTCGTCGCATCGACCTCGTGGAATTTCACCCGGCTTATCACGAGCTGATGCGCACCGCCGTCGAACACGGCCTGCCGTCACTGCCCTGGGCCCATCCGCAGTCCGGCGCCCACGTGGCCCGCGCCGCCATGACCTACCTGCACAGCCAGGCCGAAGCGGGCACCGGCTGTCCGCTGACCATGACCTTCGCCTGTGTGCCGGCGCTGCGTTTGCAGCCGGACCTGGCCGATATCTGGCTGCCGAAAGTCCTCGGCACCCAATACGATTCGCGCAACGTTGGCATCGCCCACAAGGCCGGTGCCACCATCGGCATGGCCATGACTGAGAAGCAGGGCGGCACCGATGTGCGTGCCAACACCACCCGGGCATATCCGGTGGGCGCTGGCGGGCCAGGGCAGGCCTATGAACTGGTGGGCCACAAGTGGTTCTGTTCGGCACCGATGTGTGATGCGTTCTTGACCCTGGCGCAAACCGACAAGGGCCTCACCTGTTTCCTGCTGCCCCGGCACCGTCCGGATGACACACGCAACGAGTTCTACATCCAGCGCCTGAAAAACAAACTCGGCAACTGCTCCAACGCTTCCAGCGAAGTGGAATTCCGTGGCGCCCTGGCCTGGATGATCGGCGAAGAAGGCCGTGGCGTGCCGACCATCATCGAGATGGTCGCCATGACTCGCTTCGATTGCATGGTCGGCTCCAGCGCCCTGATGCGCCAGGCGCTGACCCAGGCCAGCCATCATTGTGCCCATCGTTCGGTCGGCGGCCGCGTGCTCAGCGAGCAGCCGTTGATGCAGAACGTGCTGGCGGACCTGGCGCTGGAAAGCGAATCCGCACTGGCCCTGAGCCTGCGCATGGGCCGTGCGCTGGATCATCTGGACGATGAACAGGAAGCCAAGTTCGCCCGGCTGGTGACGGCGGTGGGCAAGTATTGGATCTGCAAACGTGCGCCAGCGATGATCAACGAGGCCGCTGAGTGCATGGGCGGCGCGGGGTATGTGGAAGACAGCATTCTGCCGCGCCTGTACCGTGAGGCACCGGTGAACTCGACGTGGGAAGGGTCCGGCAATGTGCAGTGCCTGGACGTGCTGCGGGCGTTGTCGAAAGAGCCGGGCGTGCTGGAGGCGCTGTTTGTCGAACTGGGCGATGGGCACGGCGACCGGCAGCTGGCGCGGCATATCGAGCAGTTGAAGTCGGCATTCATGGACACCCAGGACATCCAGTACCGTGCGCGGCAACTCACCGAAGACATCGCCGTGGCATTGCAGGCCAAGTTGTTGTTGGAGGCGGGGAATGCGGCGGTGAGTGATGGGTTTATTGCCAGTCGGTTGGGTGGCTTGTCTGGCCGTGTGTATGGAACCTTGCCACGCGGCGTAGATGTGGAGGCTCTCATCGCCCGCTCCACCCCCAATCTATCGGACTAAAATGCGGTAAACATGTGGGAGGGGGCTTGCCCCCGATAGCGGTGTGTCAGCGATAGATGTGTTGGCTGACAGTCAGCTATCGGGGCAAGCCCCCTCCCACATTTACCGCATTCCAACTCTGGTGTTTCGGTGAGGCCGGTATACAGGCAAGATAAAGGCCTGCAAGTCAGAACACAGGATGCTTACCGTGACCGAAGCTTTTGTTGTCGTTCAAACCGCTGAAGAAGCCGTGGACCGGCTGGCGGCCCTGCACGAGCGTGCCACTGGCGCGCTCAATCAAGCCCTCAAGCAATACCTCAAAGACCGCGTCGAGCCCGACGCCGAACAACGTGCGCTGTTTCGCTACCCGGAACTGCGCCTGACCTACCATTGCCACGGCGAAGTCCCACAGACCACCCGGGCGTATGCCAAGGTCCAGTTGCCGGGAACCTACAGCGTCACCGTCACCCATCCTGCGGCGTTCCGTAAATACCTGCTGGAGCAACTGGTGCCGTTGATGCACGACTTCACCGTGACCGTGGAAGTCGGCGTGAGCCAGCAGAACATCCCGTACCCGTACGTGGTGGAGCAGGGCGACGAACTGGCCGGTTCCGGCGTGACCGCCGCGACCCTGGCCCGTGTATTCCCCAGCACCGACCTGTCGGCCGCCACCGATGGCATCGCCGACGGCTTGTACGACTGGGAAAACACCGACCCACTGCCCCTGGCACTGTTCGATGCGGCCCGCGTGGACTTCTCCCTGCGCCGCCTGGTGCATTACACCGGCAGCGACTGGCGCCATGTGCAGCCGTGGATCCTGCTGACCAACTACCACCGTTATGTCGACCAGTTCATCCTGCATGGCCTGGAGCAACTGCGCAGCGACCCGCGCTTTATCCGCATGGTGCTGCCGGGCAACGTGGTGATCGACAAGAGCATGGATCACGGCGAAGCGTCGGCAATTGCCGCCGGTGTGGTGTGGCACCGTTACCAGATGCCGGCCTATCACCTGCAGGCCACTGATGGCCATGGCGTGACCCTGGTGAACATCGGCGTCGGCCCGTCCAACGCCAAGAACATCACCGACCATCTGGCCGTGCTGCGTCCGCATTGCTGGCTGATGATCGGCCACTGCGGCGGCCTGCGCCAATCCCAGACCATCGGCGACTACGTACTGGCGCACGCCTACATGCGCCGCGACGGTATTCTCGACCGCGTGGTGCCGCCGAACATCCCGATCCCGGCGCTGGCTGAAGTGCAGCTTGCGTTGCAGCAAGCGGCGGCTAACGTTACCGGCGAAAAAGGCGAAGAGCTGAAAAAACGCCTGCGTACCGGCACCGTGTTGACCTACGACGACCGTAACTGGGAACTGCGCTGGGCCCAGGAACGCCCACTGATCAACCTGTCCCGCGCCGTGGCCGTGGACATGGAGAGCGGCACCATCGCCGCGCAAGGCTATCGCTTGCGGGTGCCGTACGGCACCTTGTTGTGTGTATCGGACAAACCGCTGCACAGCGAAATCAAGCTGCCGGGTTCGGCCAACGCGTTCTATGAGCGTGCGGTCAGCCAGCACTTGAAGATCGGCATCGAGGCGGTGGACCTGTTGCGCACCGAACTCAACTCGCTGCACTCGCGCAAACTGCGCAGCTTCGACGAGCCGCCGTTCCGCTAAGCGGTTGGGATGGTCATTTAACGGTCAGGCCACTAGCATTGTCGGTCCTGACCGTTAGATGTTCCTTTGCCATGTCCCGTCCCACCCGTCCCGATTCGCGCCGCCCTGGCGTGAAACCCCCGTATTCCGCTGCGCGGCGTGTCGCCAAGGCGCCTCCGGCCGAGCCGAAGTTGATCCTGTTCAATAAACCGTTCGATGTGCTGACCCAGTTCAGCGACGAAGGCGGCCGCGCGACGCTCAAGGATTTCATCGATATTCCCGGCATCTACCCGGCGGGCCGTTTGGACCGTGATAGCGAAGGCCTGCTGCTGCTGACCAATGACGGCCAGTTGCAGGCACGGATTGCCGATCCCAAACACAAGCTGGCGAAAACCTACTGGGTGCAGGTGGAAGGCGAACCCACCGAAGAACAGTTGCAACGCCTGCGCAAAGGCGTCGAACTGAACGACGGCATGACCTTGCCCGCCGAGGCTCGGCAGTTGGATGAGCCCGAGCTGTGGCCGCGCAACCCGCCCGTGCGCTTTCGCAAAAGCGTCCCGACGCATTGGCTGGAACTGGTCATTCGTGAGGGGCGCAACCGACAGGTACGGCGCATGACCGCTGCTGTCGGTTTGCCTACTTTGCGCCTGGTGCGCGTGCGGATTGGCGATTGGTCGATCGACGGTCTGGACCAAGGCCAGTGGAAGGAAGTGCCGGCGCGCTTATAAGGCGCCGGACTCGATCAGGCCGATCACCACGCTCTTGATGATGAACGCGGCCACGCCCAGGCCCAGCACGAAGAACAGAATGAACGAGCCAAAGCGCCCGGCCTTGGACTTCTTCGCCAGGTCCCAGACGATAAAACCCATGAAAATGATCAGGATCGTGACCAGGCCGGTCATCATCCATTCTTCGAAGAGGGCGGGGTCGATGTTGTTCATGGGGGATTTTTCCGACAGGGCAGGCGGGCAGTATACGGCAGCGTTACCGACGCAACATTGACCTGGATCGAAGTGCAATCCAAATGTGGGAGGGGGCTTGCCCCCGATAGCGGTGGGTCAGTTGATAAATAACTGACTGACACTCAGCCATCGGGGGCAAGCCCCCTCCCACATTTGACCTTCACCGATCTTAAGTGCGCAGGTGGGTCAGGGGCAGTTCGGTGCTGTTCAATACCTGATTGAGCACAAAGCTGGAGCGCACGCTGGTCACACCTTCGATGCGGGTCAAGTGTCCGAGCAGCAATTTCTGGTAGTGGTCCATGTCCGGCACCACCACCTTCAACTGATAGTCCGCATCCATCCCCGTCACCAAACTGCACTCCAGCACCTGGGGCAGGGTGCGGATCGCCGCCTCGAAGTTCTCGAAACGCTCGGGGGTGTGGCGGTCCATGCCGATCAGCACGTAGGCGGTCAGGCTCAGGCCGAGCATCTTTCGGTCGAGCAACGCGACCTGGCGGGCGATGTAGCCGTCATCCTCCAGTTGCTTGACCCGGCGTGAGCAGGGCGACGGCGACAGGCCGATGCGTTCGGCCAACTCCTGGTTGGAGATCCTCGCGTCGCGCTGCAATTCCGCCAAAATACTCAGGTCGTATCGGTCAAGCTTGCTCATTGGGTTGGCCTTTGTCGTAACTATTGCGGCGAATTATCCATGAAGGGTTAAAAATTGCGCAAGCACTGTTTATTGACGCAATCTTCGCAATCATCTGTCGGCCGTCTACCGGTATCTTTATCAACAGAATCACCGCCTGGACAACAGTCCACAGCAGCCCGCCCAATCAGGCTCGCTGCGGCCGCTACCCGAGCAGGGTTGAGCCGGCCTCCAGGCTGCACACTGTCCACAAGACGGCGTGAGGTGAGCCAACGTCAAAAGCGTTGAGCCAGGACGAAGTTCTCAAGGGGTGGCCGACGGGTCACCCCTTTTCTTTTGCCTGCTGATAACCTGTGCGAGAACCGGGCCTGGCTTTTCCAGTCTCATGGACAGGCCCTAATCCGCAGTGAGGAATAGCATGAAGCGCATCTGGCGTATGGCAGGTGTAGGTTTGCTGGTGGTTACCGTTGGCGCCCAGGCAGTGGCCGACGAACGTGACAACGGGCCGCGTGGTGAAGGCGGTGGTCAGCATGAAAGAGGGCCGGAGGGCGGACGGCCAGGGGGCAATGAACAGCCGCGCCCCCAGAGCAACCCGCCACGGCCGGAGAACAATCAGCCACGCCCGCAGAATCAGCACTTTGATCGCGGCGGCCAGAACGGTGGCGGCCAATGGCAGGGACGTCCCCAGGGCAATGAGCAGGGGCGGCCGGTGCAACCCCCACCGCCACAACCGTCGAACAACCTGCCGATCCAGGGCCGCCCCGACACCGTACGCCAGACCCAGGAGCCCCGTCAGGGCTACTACCGCGACATCCCGCGCCGCAATGACGGCAATCAACACTGGGAAGCCGGCGGCCCCGGCTCGCGTCCCGGCGACAACCGCTGGCCAGGGCGCCCCGACGGCCACGGCAATGGCTGGGGCCCAGGCCCGCAACATCGCCCGGGCTATGTGATCGACCGTTTCCCCGACCGCAACTACCGTGTGCCTTACCGTGGCCAGGATTACTTCTACTCCGGCGGCTATTGGTATCGCCCGCAAGGCCCGCGTTATGTGGTGGTGACGCCACCGTACGGCATCCGTGTGCATTACCTGCCGGACTACGCGCGTGAAGTGTGGGTGGGTGGCGCGCTGTTCTTCCTCGCCGCGGGTGCCTATTACACCTACGAAAGCAGCTCCCAGCAGTACGTGGTCGTGCAACCACCGACGCAGGTGCCGCCGCCGCCCGCGCCGCAAGGCAATGGCTATGATGTGGTGGCATATCCCACCAACGGCCAGTCGCCGGCCCAGGTGCAGCAGGACGGTTATGACTGCTATCGCTGGGCGGTGCAGCAAAGCGGTTTCGACCCGCAGCAAGTGACCTACGCCCCCGACCCTGCAGTGGTGCAAACCTATCGCCAGGCCCAGGGCAACTGCCTGAGCAGTCGCGGCTATCAGGTGCAGTACTAGGGTTTATTGCCCGTGACCACTTCCCGTGGGTCGGCGTGCACCAGCACTTCGGCACGCGGGTAGGCTTTGTGAATGGCATCGGCGGCCTGGTCGCTGATGCCGTGGGCCACTGACAGCGTCAATTCCCCCGGCAATTCCAGGTGCAGTTGTACGAACCAGTGGCTGCCGGAAATCCGCGTGCGCAAATCATGGGCGCCCAACACTCCGGGCACACCACGGGCCAGTTCCAGCATGTGCTGGCTGACCTCCGGCGGCAGCTCCTCGTCCATCAGTACCGCAAAACTTTCCCGGGCGATCTGGATCGCGCTCCACAAGATATAGGCGGCAATGCCCAGGCCGAACCAGGCGTCCACCTGATGGTAGCCAAACCCTGCCAGCACCAGCGCCACCAGGATGCTGCCGTTGAGCAGCAGGTCCGAGCGATAGTGCAGTGAGTCGGCGCGCACGGCGTTGGAGCCGGTTTCGCGGATCACCCGGTGTTGCAGCATCAACAAGGCCACGGTCAGGACCAGGGAAAACACAATCACGCCAATGCTCAGCCACGGTGCGCCGACCGGCTCCGGGTGTTGCAGGCGCTGGTAGGCCTGGAACGCGATCAACACCGCACTGCCGCCGATGAATAGCGCCTGCGCCATGCCGGACAGCGACTCAGCCTTGCCATGCCCATAGCGGTGATCGTCATCGGCCGGGCGCAAGGCGTAGTGCACCGCGAGCAAATTCAACAGCGAGGTCACGCCGTCCAACAGCGAATCGGTCAAGCCGGCGAGCATGCTCACCGAGCCGCTGAGCCACCAGGCGATGGCCTTGGTGATAATCAGCGCACAGGCCACGCCCACCGAAGCGCGGGTGGCCAGGCGCAAGAGCCTGGCGTGTTCGGGACTGCTGGTCATGGACAGTCCTTATGCGGCGGGTTGCAGGCCCAGGGACGCGAGTTGCTGCACACTCCCTTTGAACTGGATCATGCGCGGGTCGTCCAGCGGCAGGCTGCGGCCGGTTTCCTTCTGGATGATGCTTTGCAGCTTGGCATTGTCGACCTTGCCGTCGGCGCCAATGGCGTCGTGGAGTTTGGCCGGGTCGACCTGGGCAGTCTTGCCCGGTTCGAAATAGATGGCGCCGGTGGCGAAGTCCACACCGAACGCGATCAGGCCGGGGATCACATAGAACAGCAGGCCCACGGCGTCGAGCACGGCGATGGTCGGGTCGATCTTGCCGTCGATCTGGCCACGGCGGTCGGGGTAGAAAATCGACCCGCAGGCGGTGAGTTGGCTCAGCAGGGTGACGGCGAGGACACCGCCGATGACACGGGAAGCGATACGCATGGGGACTCTCCTGAACACGGTGGATACGCGACTATATAGCAACGGCCTTACAGCAATGGCCTTGAGACCATCGTCGGCATTCGGCAGTTCGCCGTTATACTCGCCGCTCTGCTTTGGAGCCAGTATGAATTCGTTGCCGATCGATGAAGTTTTACCCGCACTGCGTGACGCCTTGGCGAATCGCCATGAAGCCGTGTTGGAAGCACCGCCCGGCGCCGGTAAAACCACCCGTGTGCCTTTGGCGTTGTTGAACGAGCCCTGGCTGGCCGGGCAGACCATTCTCATGCTCGAACCCCGCCGCCTGGCCGCCCGTGCCGCGGCCGAACGCCTGGCCAGCGAGCTGGGTGAAAAGGTCGGCGAAACGGTCGGCTATCGCATCCGCCTGGACAGCAAAGTCGGCCCTGACACCCGCATCGAAGTGGTCACCGAAGGCATCCTCACCCGCCGTCTGCAGGACGACCCGGCGCTGGACGGTGTGGGCCTGTTGATCTTCGACGAGTTCCACGATTTGCTGATTGGTTCGCTTTTAGGCTTCTGCTTGTCAAGCCTTAGAGGCAACGCCCACAAGGCGTTGCCTGCTTTTGCTCTTGCTTGAAAGTCAAAGCCCACAAGGCGTTGATGCTCCTGCTCCTGCTCCTGCTCCTGCTCCTGCTCCCGCTCCTGCTTTTGCCCTTGCTTCCGCTCTCGCTATTCCTGTCTTTAAATCGTGCGTTTAGGTAGCTCACTGATCCTGACCGGCACTCTCAAGTCCAAATCATCACTCAACGCCCAGCGTATACTGCTTCCCTGATTTGGGAGCCTCGATGATTTCTCTACCTATTGACCTCGTATTGCCAGACCTACGAGAGGCCCTGGCCAACCGTCACGAAGTAATCCTTGAAGCACCACCTGGTGCGGGTAAGACCACCCGAGTGCCTCTGGCGTTGCTGAACGAACCTTGGCTTGGTGACCAGAAGATCATCATGCTCGAGCCCCGTCGATTGGCTGCTCGGGCTGCCGCTGAGCGATTAGCGAGTGAATTAGGTGAGAAGGTTGGCGAGACGGTCGGATACCGCATTCGCCTTGAAAGCAAGGTAGGGCCGCGCACCCAGATCGAAGTGGTCACCGAAGGTATCCTGGCTCGCCGTCTCCAGGATGACCCTGCGCTGGATGGTGTGGGCGTGGTCATCTTCGATGAGTACCACCTGCGAAACCTCGACTCCGACCTTGCTTTGGCCCTTTGCCTGAGTGGCCGCGAACTGCTGCGCGATGAGCCTCCGCTGAAACTGCTTCTGATGTCCGCAACACTGGAAGGTGCTCGCCTTTCAAAGGTACTGAACGATGCGCCTGTCGTCACCAGTGAAGGGCGGATGTATCCGGTCTCAACGGTTTGGGGCAGTCCATATCAGCCGAGCGAGCGAATCGATGCGCGAGTCACGGACACCTGCTTGGCAGCCATCAACGAGCAGTCTGGAAGCGTTCTGGTTTTCCTTCCTGGACAGGCTGAGATTCTGCGGGTGGCAGAGACCCTCAAGGAGCAGATGAGCAGCCGCCCAGAGGTGATCGTATGCCCGCTGTACGGAGATCTCGACCTGAACGCACAGCGTGCTGCGATAGACCCTGCACCCAAAGGCTCCCGAAAGATCGTGCTGGCCACGAACATCGCCGAGACCAGTTTGACCATCGAAGGGGTCAGGGTAGTGGTGGACAGTGGTCTTGAGCGAGTACCGAAGTTCGATCCTCGCAGTGGGATGACCCGACTCGACACGCAGCGTATCTCGAAGGCCAGCGCTACCCAGCGTGCGGGGCGGGCAGGTCGTCTGGAGCCCGGTGTCTGTTATCGGCTGTGGTCGGAGTCGCAGCACGAGCAAATGGCCGGGTACAGCACCCCAGAGATCCTGCAGGCGGATCTTGCACCTCTGGCGCTCCAGCTGGCCCGGTGGGGAATGAAACCGGATGAGATGACCTGGCTCGACCAACCTCCATCAGCTCCCTTCGCCCAAGCCAGAGACCTGCTGAAGCGCCTGGGAGCGCTTGATGATGCTGGGCAGCTCACATCGCATGGATCGGCCATGAGCGAGCTTCCAGCGCATCCACGGATCGCTCACATGCTCATCAAAGGCAATGTGATGGGTTTGGATGACCTGGCGTGCAACATCGCGGCGCTGCTTGGTGAGAAGGACATCTTGCGAGGAGCAGGTGCTGACCTTCACACCAGGCTGAGTGCCTTGTCAGGCGAGCAACATTCACGTCGAGGCGGTGGATCTTTCCAGCGAGTGAAGCAGTCTGCTCGGCAGTATCGATCCCTGCTGCGTGGGAGAGCCGTTCACCCTGTCAGCGAGCCCGATAACCAAAGATGGGTAGGGTGCCTACTGGCATTCGCCTACCCTGACCGAATCGGTCTCCAGAGGCGTGCAAGTGCATCTGAGTACCGTCTCTCCAATGGGCGGGCTGCTGTGTTTTCAGAGCCCGATGCTCTCACCAAACATGAGTGGCTAGTAGTGGCCGACCTGGGTAGCCGGCAAGGTCAGCGGGAGGAGCGGATCTACCTGGCGAGTGATCTCGATTCGGCTTTGTTTGATGACGAGCTGGCTGACCTTGTGAGGTCTGTCGATGAGGTTGACTGGGACGAGAGGGAAGGGGCGCTCAAGGCTGAGCGGCAGCTAAAGGTGGGACAGTTGGTACTGTCTACAACACCTCTGCCAAGCCTTGATGAGCAAGCTCGTTCGCTAGCCTTGGTCAATCTGGTGAGGCGCAAGGGCATCGAGCTCCTCCCTTGGAATCCCGAGCTGCGGCAGTGGCAATCGCGGGTTGATCTGCTGCGTCAGCTGGATATCCAGAATGGCCAGGTAGAAAGCAAATGGCCTGATCTCAGCGATGCCAACCTCCTCGATACTCTCGAAGAGTGGCTCACACCGTACTTGGGCAGAGTCACGAGGCTCAGCCACTTCAGCCAGCTTGATCTGTCGTCGATAGTCAGAAACCTCCTGCCTTGGCCGCTTCCACAGGAACTGGAGGCTCAGGCGCCTCAGGCGATCCAGGTGCCTTCCGGTTCGAATATCCGTATCGACTACTCGCAGTATCCACCCATCCTTGCTGTGCGGCTGCAGGAGCTGTTTGGTCTAGCAGAAACTCCTCGCATCGCCCAGGGCAAGCAGCCGCTGATTCTACATCTCCTGTCGCCGGCTCGTAGGCCTGTGCAGGTTACCCAGGATCTTGCGAACTTTTGGCGTAGCACCTACTTGGAAGTGAAGAAGGATCTTAAGGGACGATACCCAAGGCACCATTGGCCTGAAGATCCATTGGTAGCCGAGGCGACTGCCAGAGCGAAGCCTAGGAAGCCCTGAGGTTTGGGCGTGCCTGTCGGACGGCTGTCGTGAACCAAGCCGCCTTGGCGTCTTGGCCCTGCGGGCTTCCATCCTCACGCCTTCAGCCATCCTGGCTTGCGCGCTCCGCTTACTCTTCAGCATGGTGCTTAGACCAGGCCGCTAGCCGTTTCGACCTAGCTGCCTGTTTTTCTGCGGTTTTAGGCTAGTTATTCAACTGGCCCGAGATCACGCTCAAGCAACTTCAGGAAATGTTCGATGAGGCCCGACGCATAACGCGCCTCGGATACAAGTTCCTCGTCATCTGCCCCTTTTCCGAGCATAAACTGAGCATACGATTTAGGCCCAATCAGATCGTGCCCCTCTGTCTTCAAGGTGCTGCAGAATCTCTCTTTCAATGCGATCCGGCATGCCTTGACGGCCTCTGGATGCAGGCCAGAGTTCGCACGCGCAACAAATTGGCCCACTACATCTTCGAGAGTGCCGGCATAGCGCATCACATGAATCAGGTCGCCCGAGTCTTTCTTCTCTGCGCGGCTGTGAAATGCCAAAGCTTTGAGGATGATGAATGCCGGGACGTCAGCGTAATGTACGGTCTCGATAGTAACGCCACGATCACCGAGCATTTCCGCCTCAATTTTTCTCGACTCGTACCAGTCATGCACAATTTCCATGTGCTCTACTGACAGTGCTGAAACATCCTCGCCATCGAGTGCAGCAATCTTGCTTGGTGGGCAGTCATCGGTTGAACCTCTGAGGAATTCAACCAAAACGACTTGCTTGGGAGAAATCTGATACTCCCACCGCCATGCTGTGTCCCAGCCATTTTTTGGATCAACCCACCGCTTGAATCCACGAGCCAGCAGTTGCTTGGACAGAGAAGTATATTTTCCGGATGCGAGCACGGAGAGATTAAGCGCAACGTCGACATCCGATGTACCAAAGTGGGCCGGCACATCTGGGTACTGTTCAGGCGTCAAATACCTCGGCACCAACCCGCCTACCAGGCGGATGGTATCCTTCAGTGAACCGAAGGCGCTGAGGAGGGTGACGAGCACTTGCTCACAGGTATGTGTCTGTGCAGCACTGTATCCATCAGCCGACTGTGGTTTAGCTTCTACTGCCACGTTACACCTTTAAAATATCTTCACGAAATTGGGCCGCAAGTTCTGCGTTTCGTCCACGGCCATTTAATAGGTCAAGGTACTGTATGAAAGGACTCGCAAACCAGGCTTGTTCATTGTACGAATACTCTTGGAAGAGCTCACTAGCTCCTGAGCGCTCGATCAAAACAACGTTGGCACCTTTTTCGGCTGGTTTTAGACTAAGTTTTTCAGCAACTCGCTCAGCTTTTGTCGGTACTATGATTTCTGCAATATCGACATGAGTGAGTAGGGGGGACAGACGATTGGCAGCGATAGCGCCGGTGAATGCTACCGACAAACCATCTCGTTGATCACGACCATTCCAGCTCATATTTGAGGACAATTCCTCGACAAGCCTTTTGGGGTTTTGGCAGAAGAAATACCAGCGTGAAGTTTGTTGCTTGCGTTGTACCCATACTTCGGCCCAGGCGTCCAGTAGTTCGGTAGGCCTGATGAGCCGGCGAATTCGATGCCGTCCTTCTCCTTGGGATTCTACCCAGCCAAGACGCTCAAGCTCTTGGAGCAAATTAGACACGGTAGCGCCAGATGTTTGGGAAAGCTCAACCACCTGCTGACCATGAAACCAGTCCCTATCCATATGAAGCAGAGTATGGATAATTTTCTCACGTGAACCTTTGAACACATCCACTTCTCGGAGTGTGCCTTTGGTCGCAGACTTACCTTTTTCGATATTGACTAGCCAGTTTCGATGCTTGAAGAACAGTGTGCCACTCGCATCGAAGAAGCTCACCCCACGGTTTCTGAGTTCGTCACGCGCCCCTTTGCTGATGTGTTCGGCAAGGAAAATTGGCACCATGTCAGAAGAATTCCTCGTTCGGCTCTGATGCCCCTGCAGATCCCACAAGGCATCTTTGATGTCCCGTGGATACGCTTCTTTCTTGATGGAGAACACGAGACGCCAGTCGCCCTCGGGGGTGTTCAGGCGACCCATGGCATCCGGCTCCCAAGGCTCACCCTCAGGATTGATCTTGATAGCTGACAACGCTGATCCTGTGGCCTCCTCAATTGCCTCAGCGAAGGCGCTCATCAGCGGTTCATGCTTTTCGAAATCGTAATTCATTGCTACCCCTGCACCGAAAGCTTGGACGAACCTCCGTCCATTTCTTAGCCTAAAGCTACGCTAGATTTTAAAAAAATCAATGCTTGATTCGGTGGTTGTCCTATTTTTCCTGTACAGGAAATCAAGCGAAACTAGGCCTAGATTCGGTATTCTGGCCATTTTTCCTGTTCAGGAAACCAAGCGAAACGGGGCTTTGATTCGGTGTTTCGGCTATTTTTCCTGTTCAGGAAATCAAGCGAAATAAGTCCTTGATTCGGCGTTTCGCCTATTTTTCCTGTACAGGAAATCAAGAAAATCTAGATCGCGACCCAGGCAGCACTGTGCCATGGTTGGGGAGGTTGAGTGAGCGTCTAGAATGGTTGCCAATGGGATTTTGACGCCATAAGCCGAGCGTTGAAGCCAGCGATCATTGGTGGCATCATCTCGCCATTAATACGGAGAGGGATTTCCACATGACGCCATTCGGACTAGCCGAGTGCTGCGCCTTGAGCGATGGGCGCGTTGATGACTGAGCCTACGCTTAAGTGCCGCCATACAGGACAGCATGTGCCTTACCTGATCCATCAGGGGCTGGCACCTATGTATGTATTCCAGCTCAGCGAGCAGTGGGACGCTGAGAAGCGGCAGATCATGAGGCAGCTGATGGCAGACTTCCCTGCTGCCGCAGACGACCCCAATGTGCTTTTTGATCAATTGCCCACCTATGGATTGTCAGATTTCCATTGGAGCTGGCTGGACAAAGCCTTTGCCTTCCGCAGCGATGATTACCACTGGTTCTTCCTGAGTGCACAGGGGCGGATCCAGGCGACCTGCGTCATCTACCATCCCAAGGAGAGCCGTCTGGATGGGGAGCGCATTTTCTACATTGACTACGTTGCTTCCGCGTACTGGAATCGAGACCGACCGAATTATGTGAAGCAGTTCGGGAGCGTCAGCCGGATCCTGATTGCCCACGCCTCCCACTTCGCCATCAACACGCTCGGCTACCGGCCAGGTTTTTGTTTGCACTCGCTGCCGACTGCGGAGGGGTACTACCGCTACCTGGGTATGATCGATTACGACGTTGATGCCGATAAAGAGAATCTGCGTTACTTCGAAGCGCCCCCTGAGATAGCTGGGAAGCTGGCAGGGGAGGCTCATCATGTCTGATTCTCCAGAAGGGCTTCCAGGCGATTTCGAGGTTTATCCATCCTCGCGGGATGCTGCGGTTGAGTTCACGGCGGCCCTGTCCAACCTGAAGAAAGCGCTGAAGCCAGCGGATGCCAAGACGCATGCGCGGCCCGGTGAGGCGTATGACGACTTCATCATTCGGCTCGCCCTCAACGCGACCAACAACAAGGCCGTGCTCTATCGCAAGAATGACTCTGCGGAAGAGACCAAGATCCAGGCGTGGTTGTCGCTGATCAATGAGAAGTCCAAGTTCGCTGTGCTGAGCCGGAGGATGCCTGATTTTCAGGGTTTGAGCGCTCAACATCTCCGGCAGATCGCGCTCCTGAGTCTCAAGCCTGAAAACATCACCACCCTGGTCGATGTCCTGGCCGAGTCCTACGGCGTGCTCCTGGTGGTGGAGCCGGGCTTCAAGTCGATGAAAATGGATGGGTGTACCTTCAAGTTGTCGCAGGGTACGCCAGTTGTTGGAATAGCGCTTCGTTACAACCGCTACGATAACTTCTGGTTCACGCTCATGCATGAGCTTGCCCATATCCATATGCATTACGATTATCTCGATAATCCGATCCTGGACGACCTCGAAGAAGACAACGATTCTGATCGCGAAGTCGAGGCAAACATCATTGCCAAAGACAGCTTGGTCTCTCGCCAATACTGGCGGACTGCCTGGAATGTCAGGGCCAACAAGAAACAACTTCTGGATGTTTGCGTTAAGGCTGAAGTGCACCCTTCCATCATGGCCGGGATGATTCGCCACCAAGCCAAGAATTACAAGCTTTACCCTGAATTGCATCACTCTATGGACGTTAAAAACGCTTTCGGGTTCGCCAATGATTAAATATGTACCTTTCCTGAAATTCAAACAGAATGAGATTCAAGGCGTTGGGGTGCTGGATGATGCGATTCGTAATCAGATAGTACCTATGTATGACGTTCCTCGGTCAGAAGTTGTGATGACAGAGGGAGAGGTTCTGGAGCGCCTGAGAATTGCGGGGAAAAATCTCAAGTCAGGGCGCAAGAAATCCATCTCGTATAAGTTCTTTGTCGATAACTTTGATATTGATGACACCATTGATCTTGGTGGAGTGTCGCAGTATAGGGCTATCCTGAATTACCTTTCGGACTATACGATTATTCCTGTTCTAGCGTTTGATCGCCATCCAGACCATAATGTGGCCGCTCTAGAATTTGTGAAGGCGCGGCCAGGTACTGAGGTTGGTATTCGTCTGCAAATGATGGATTTGGATAGCTATAATCTCACTAAAAGTAATTTGAACGCGCTTTGGGTCGATCTGGCAGCTGCTAACCCACAGTCTGTCGTATTACTTCTCGATCTACGAATTATCGAAGAAACCGTCGAGACGAAAAAGAAAGTTGAACGTTTCTTGGCTGGCTTCCAAAAGGATTTCCAAGTCACTGCCGTGGTGATGAGCGGGTCTGTTGTCCCAGCCTCAATTGGCGGGCTGGTCAAGACTGGTAATGAGGTTAATATTGATCGAAAGGAGTATTTGCTCTGGCGTTCAATCAATAGCTCGCCGGCTTACAGTAATGTCCTGTTTGGGGACTACGGAATTGTCAGTCCGGAATACTCGGATGCCGATATTGAGCCTGAACTAATCAGTGGTCTCTCTGCGCCGAAGGTGTTTTATACCTATCACGAGAAGTTTTTCATAGCTCGCGGTAAGCGATTCAAAACACATAAATATACACAGTATTTTGACATTTCCGATAAGTTGGTGGATCAGGTGTTTTTTAGAGATCCTACCTACTCATTTGGTGAGCGCTATATCCATGATCGAAGTAAAAAGGCTGCGGTGCGGTCTAAATCAACGGGCTCGCTAGGTAGCTGGATTAAGACTTCAACCGCCGCTCACATCACTTTCGTAGTTAACAACATTTGAGCGCCTTTCGATGAGGGCGCCTTGGATTCCTGCCAGGGCGTCGTCCCGGCTCAACTGATAGCTGATTTGCTCAGCGATAGCGTCACGGTTGAAAGATTTTTTGAAGACCACTTCAGGGTGTGCAGTCGCAATGGCCGTCAGCTCTGCCTTCCAGAGCATGAGAAGGGCATCTCTCTTGGAGAACATTGGGTTGGTGCCGGCCTTGCGGACGTAACGCAACATTGTCCTTTCTTTGCCAGGTGTGGCGAGAATGATGCCCCAATAGGCAGGGATCTTTTCCATTGCCCAACGCACATGGTTTTCTGTTGTTACCAAAGTCAGTTTGGGGAACGACCTTGAGTAGAACTCTGACTGCGACAGAATCCGGCGAACGTTGTCGGTCTCGCCTTTGATTTCATAGCAGTGCATCTCCCGATAGCAGGCAACTACGTCGGCAATGGCATTACCATTATCGATGGTGAGCTCTTCGAGCACGCGAGCAGGTTTAGGCGACCGCTTCATTAAGTGGTCAACTAAAGCGGTTCGGATTTCTTTATCTCTGAGCACTCAGAGCTCCAGGCGGGCACAAACGCAACATTTTAGCCTATGAACCTCCCAGTTGTGGAGTGCGCTCATCCAGCCGGATCACGTTCCTGACCGACAAGCCGTGGCGCCTGTGGGCTGTTTCAGATGTCATCGTTTCGAGTGGGAAGGCTTTGGGTGATAGCCTACCGGGGTGCCTTAGCTAACACCCGCGTCACCGGAGCACCATATGATCAATCTCCATCGCTTAATCACCAAGCTGTTTCCCGACCGCCGTCCCGATTGGGAGCAGAAGCGTGAGCGCGAGTTCATCCAGGCAGCGAACAGTTTCAAGACCCTCCGGGTGACTCCAGAGGGAGGGATGTTTATCGATCCAGAAGAGCTCCATGAGCAGATTGTCTCCGCACGTGAGCAGTTGAAGCATCTTGTCCACAAACCAGGAGCGCCTAGCAGGCCATTCAAAGCAGCGGCAGACCTCCAGCTGGAACAGGAAACGAGCCCCACCGTAGAGGCTCCAGAGGGTGCCCTGGACTATATCGAGGTCGTGGCTTGGCGTCGGTTGCCCAGTGGCTCTGCTGTGCGCTATGTATGTCTCCAGTCTACGAGTACCGGTGGCTATTCTGTCGCGACAGCCAATCTGTTCTCAGGAGCCCTAGAGAGTCTCCCTACCTGGGTCGACGGCAATACCCACAGGCAAATTGCGAATGCCCTACAGGTTGGTGAGCTCCATTGGTATGCGACTGTCACTGAGGCGATGGATGCCTGGAACGCCGCGGTTTGATGACCAGACTAAACAAAGAGGCTCGTCCGGTTCCGCTGGAGCATTACGAATATTAAAGTGCGCACCCCCGCCAGAGGGGATGTATCCCCTCTACATCGCTGGGTGAGTTTTCGCTACCCACCACCAAGCCTTTCACGAGTGCGGCATATAGCGTAAGGCTGTAGATGTTGGCGTAGTATAGGTATGACCTGCCAGCGATGGCTCTTGAAGCAGCAAAAGTCAGGAAAGGGATGGAAACCTAATTGCATCAAAATGATCAGACGGCTCTGCGCGCATTAGAACAGAATGTCATTTTACGTTTCTCAGCAGCGCTACGTCAGCGATTCTCAAATACCACACCGGATAAAAGCTCAACTGGTTTTGCTGACACAACTCTGGGATCACAAGATAAGATATTTGCCGATTATTTGATCGCGGCCAATGCACGGTTTGCGCTGGTCGAGTTCAAAGCATCATTTTTAGATATACGCTCCGAGGCAAAGAAACCTTTGCGACGCTCCCTTTTTGACCACCTAGCGGTGCGGGATGACCTGCTAAGGCGCTGCTTGGACTTTCACTACATTTGCTGGGGGGCAACTAGCTACCTTCCAATCTCAGGTAGCCAAGAGGGGTTTATTGAAGAGAGTGAGCTCTTGAATCATTACGCGCTGCAGGTCGCGCCGTTTATGGTCACAAAGCCTCGTCTCAAAAAAGTCGCTGACTTTTCAACGACTTCCTTTCTGGATGGATTCCTAGGCGCCCGCTTAATCGGCGGCAGTATCCATCGATTCAAAACCTATGTGAACGAGCTCGCTGCGATTGCAGGAGGCACTCAAGGAGACGCTTCGACCCTCGAGGGCATGGTGTTTGCTTTCGTACCGGGTGATGCAAACAGTCCGGGGCGGTATGCACATGGACGGTTTCGGGGACTCGATCATCTTGCCTTGCTGTTGGCGGCTAAGCCCGACAAATTGGAATATGACCGCCGACCAGGATACGAGCCTAAACCAGAGCCCGAGCCCGACTATCTACAGAGATCGAATCGAGGCATGCAGATGTAGTAGTGCGGTTACTACTTAGTCACCGCATTTGGCTGTCGCTGGATAATTTCGACGATCTTTTTTTTCTCGTCAGGCTTAGCATTACCCCATAGCAGATCGAAACGCGCTGCACTGAGTCTTACCTCTGCTTCGAGACCAGAATCCCGACTACTGTTGACGTACAAGGCTGCCAAAACGCCGAGCGCGGCTATGGCGAGAAAAGCTGCTGACAGATAGTAAATCGATCCCCTTGCTTGGCGTGCTGATTGTTCAATTTGCTCGGCAGCATTTTCGTTCTGATGAGCTGAGCGACCTACAGCGTCAACAACCGATTTAATCGAGTCTTCAACGCCTTTGAAGGCTGCAGCATGTGCTTGTCTCGCCGCATGAGCGGCGACTTCGTCTGCTCTTGACCAAGCCATTTCGGCGCTCTTAACTTGCTGCGCGATCTGCATACCGACAGCTTCAACATGCTCCGTATACTTGGCTGAACTTTCGAGCACTGCTGTGGCTGCACGAGTTTGGGTCGTTAACCGATCCACTTCATCAGTCAGTCTTTCCGTGCAACCTTGAAAATCCTTGTAAGTGACCATCCAAGGGTCTGTCTGGTTCATGTATCGTCCTTTGTTATCAATGATTGAGGGGGCGTTGTTAGGAGTTGCGCACCTCGATAATGATCCTTTGGTGGTGTAATCCGCAGTTTAGGCAAAGCACATGATCAGTGGTGATAACGCGTCCGGGCTAATTAGTTTCTTGCCCTCTACTAAAATCCACGCCCCTACCGGCCAAATCACTTGCAGAACTAACAGAATGGTAAAGCTCAAGAATGCCCGAAGAAGGTATTCATGAGTCATTTTGATACCGGTGACCTTCCTGTTTACCAGAGGGTAGTTGTAGAGCACAGCGCTAGATAGCTCCTTGGCCAGTGCAGCCTTCGGTGTCTTTTTGTTCCAGCTCTTTACTAACTCTCCAGGGCCTAGCTGAGCAAAGCCCGCGACCTGTAACGTACGGAATGCCCACGCTCCGGCTCTCAGCAAATAGGCGACAGCCCAGCCAAAAATGAACAATCCAAGGCAGCCCAGCCATTTACTGGACTTGTCACTCCAAACGGTAGGTAGCAGTGAGACCAGAACAGGAATCAGCGCAGTGATCGCAGCCAGGTAGATACCCGCCTTGGCATCAGCTCCCTTACGACGGTCAACCTCTGCATCGAACAGGCGACGCGATTCTTCCAGCACTACCTCGCCGTCCTTAGACCAATTGCTCTCCTGGACAGATGAAGCTAGCTGGCTCGCCCACGCATCATCCTCAGCCTGCTCTTCTGGTGTCAGGGGGATGACGCTTGGCCACAACCATTGAAGTCGTTCCTTAAGTTTTGACAACCGTATTCACCGTCAACTCATCCACGATTGCCGAGGCGATTGGATACCCGGTAAGGTTTTCTATCCAAGCCCACTGACCATTAGGGTTAATCTCCAAAAACCACAGCTTTCCTGTTCGATCACTTATCAAGTCAATAGCCCCATAGCGCAGGCCAAGGCGACGTACAAGTTCTACGCACTGTTCCTGCACCAATTCCGGAAGACTGATTTTCTCGTGACGAAGGTCAGGACGACTTCCCTGCCGCCAATCGATCTCGGTTTCAGGGTTCTCTTGAGACCAAATAGCGGTGGCAAAGACACGCTCACCGACCACCGTGACCCGCACATCGTATTGCTTGAGCACCTCAGCCTGGACGATGAACGGAGTCATTGCGATAGCTTGGGCTTGATCATCCTCAAGCGTACCCAGGCGAGAAGTGAAGATAACGCGCTCTGTCTCACCCGTTAGAACAGCCTGGCGAAGCGGCTTACTAATGGCCTGACTTATTACCGTGATGGCTCGTGCCGAAGAGATGTCGTTCGTTATGAATGCTTGGGGGACATTGAAGCCAATTTCTTGAGCGAGAAGAAGCTGCATTGGCTTGTCTTCAGCCATGAAGATCTTGGTAGGTGAGTTAAGCCAGCGACCCTCCAAGCGTGAATACAAGCTTTTGAGAAAGCTGCTCCACTCCGCCTCTATATAGGCCCGCTCTCCTGCATCCACTACTTGGTCAGATACAGCCGGCGCACCTGGTCTCCGAAAATAAGCACCTGAAATCTGCGAGCCTTGGGCCGTTTCACCATCCAGCGAGATAGACCATGCATCGCGAGGATATCCTGCCATCGAGCATAGCGCCTGTGGGAGTAGCT
This sequence comes from Pseudomonas sp. NFPP28, assembly GCF_900115535.1. NCBI lineage: Bacteria > Pseudomonadati > Pseudomonadota > Gammaproteobacteria > Pseudomonadales > Pseudomonadaceae > Pseudomonas > Pseudomonas sp. NFPP28. Next base: position 161,241 of record NZ_FOWT01000010.1, read on the forward strand.
CTGTATTCAAGCGCATGAAAGGCTGGCCACGTCGACGGAGCTCTGCCACAACATAATCCATCGTGATGTCACGACGGTTGGTAACCAGCAGCAACATGAGGCGCTTCCAGGTCAGTCGGTGTAGTAACGAGTATCAAGCCCGAAGGTAGGATCGCCGTTGTCATCACGCTCCAACTCGACATTCGTCTTGGTGATCAGTTCGAGAATATGATTGGCCTCACAACGGTCATCGCGCTCTGTGTTCGCATCGGTCTTTGTCACAAGCTGCAGCAGGTGGTTGCAGGAGTCGGAACGAAGCGACTGGCTAGAGCGATCAGCGGAGAATTGCGCTCGATAGCGACCATGGTCGTCATCGTCGCTCTCAACCTTTTGATAGGTTTTGGTCAACAACTCGACCTGCCAACCCGCTTCATCATCTTGCTCTGCGTTGACCTTGGTCTTAGTCATGAGCTCATTCAGAGCTCGATCAGCGATGATCGGAGTTACCCCCGTTGGTGACTCGATGGCCCACATATTGAGCTCAGAAGAGTAGTAGCCAGGGATTCTGTCCTCCCCAGTCCTTGGAGTGGCGAATCTCGAAAGATACGGCGAGGTTCCAGACGAATTTGCTAGAGCTCCCAAGCTGGCTTCTCCTAATGCCGGCAAGTCGCGAAAGGCGACAACGGTCTGACCATACCATTTGGCCAGCATAGAGGTAAACGTGACCTTCTGGGATTACGCGTCCTAGCCTTTGCTGGAGCTAGCGAACAGCGCCACCATTAATCACATCGCACCTGCGTCGGCCCACGGCCCAGAGTTCAATCTGGGCTCGTGAGCGGGGCATCAGAAGCCAGGATTTTACGATTTAGATCTCATCGTCTGGCAGCCAAGGGATAACTCCCTTCGGGCCGACGTCCCAATTGTGATAAAGAATTTCGCCACTCACGAACGCCCCCCTGGCCCCGGTGAATATGCACTCGTTGATATTTGCATTGCGTAGATCCGCTCCGTCGACTTTAGCCCCCAAAAAGCAGGCTCCTCGAAGGTATGCTCCACGAAGATCGACACCTCTCAAATCCGCTTGGCTGAAGTCCGTTTCCCAGCCGTAGGCACCTGGTTGAATTACAGGGTCTGCGGTAATCGAGTAAAACTTTGCATTGCTGAAATTCGAGTGACTGGCCTTCTGGACATCCTGGAACCAGTCATAGTGCACGAGGCTCCCTGGTGCCTGAAGATAGCTGAAGTCAGGGACTTTCTTGCGTTTGAGAACACACCCAATTCTGCTGAATAGCAACGAGCTGAAATGGAACCCACTAAAATCCACGCCCCGTTTGTCCCCAGCTACTGCGAGAGGAACCTGGTCACGGAGGCACTCAATAAGCGCATCAAACTGCAATAAAAATCTGGCTCGGCGAAACACTCCCTCATAGGGCTGCCGCCAAAAGCCTTCAGAAAAACAATGAGCCGCATATCGCGAAATCATCCGATCTCTAGCGACAATTTTTTTGTATGTCACACCGTATTCTTTAGCAAGAATACGCAGGCAGATGTCTCGATTGGCGGGGGCCGAGCTGATCAACTGAGCACTAACTGCTCTGTCTAATGCAGTGCGACAGCAACTACGCAGCTCATGAAGCAGGACAGTAGCATCTGACTTGAAAGCAGCAAGCGAAGGAGTATCAGAGAAGTTCATAGCCTAGCCTCTCACGGTCAACGCTAAGCCCTAGTATCAGCTGACCATTCAAGGTGGCAGAAGGCGGATTTTGTAGCGACGGTGCAGAGGCTTTTCCTAGCTAGGGCTGAACGCCACCGTCTATGGCGCGAACTCATACTGAGAAAAAAGTGAGTCACCGTCAAGCCTGGAATCGCACCCGAAACATAAGGGCTGAGTGCAAGACCGCCCTTGCGAAGGCAGTCGCGGATCCGTGACCTGTGAATGGACTGTCCGACGCGTCGATAGGCTTACATCTTTATCGTGATAATGAACCAGCGATATTTGAAAAATGGTCGCGGGTTGGACGTCATGTTGCCAGCGCGTATCGTCAGTGGTGCGTCGGGCCCCATGAGCTCCAGGACGATGAATATCGATAGAGGTGCTGAGCTCGTCCTGCATGCGTTCGAAAACCCTGTTGAGCCTCGGATGGGCATTCGACTCCCTAAGTGCCGTTATCAGCTGCAAAAGCTAACGGCCCTGAGCTAAAGGCATTTGAACGTCGCAATATACTGTGTCGTCATCGTCCGACATTCCCATCGGAAAATCCTCGTAGCATGGTCTTCGCCTCCAGCTCATACGGTCTGACGTTGGGGCGTGCCCCTTCGGGGATGGGCTGTCGTGCACCGAGCCTGCGTCTCGGCCCTTCGGGCTTCCATCCTGCACGCCGCGTGCTCCGCTTGCCATGCCTTCGCGGCGGCGTGATCACCTGCCTTCGGTACGAGCGGTGACACAAGCTGAGCACATCCAAAGCTCAAAGGACTCAGTGCTCTCGAATAGCTAAGAGGAGGTAACCACCCCTGATAGTTCAAGCTTCGAAAAAAGCGCGGCAGGCGTTCATCAAAGCAGCTGCGTCGTGGAGTGCGCGGTGGTGCCTGATTGTTGGCAGTAGGCGGTAGATTTCACTGGCCGCCTCCCGGCCCACGAACACCTCCAGTGGCTTCAGCTCGAAGGTGGGTATCAGATCTGCTGCCTCGTAGAGCACATCGAGCCAAAAACCGTCCTGAGGTGAATCACTGCAAAGCACTTGCCCTAAAAACAGCTGATTCATTAGTTCCGCCACGGTGTGGGGGGTATCACCTTCCTGAAGCAAATGATCCTGAGTGAGACCATGCATGTCTTGCGCATCGAACGACCAGTGCGTCCAGTACCGGACTGGCTTGATCAGCGAGCTGAAGGAGGTCTCACTCGACACGACGGCAACTTCAATGGGATAGCTATCTGGGGCTATCCCTGATGCCTCGAAATCGATAAAAAAAGAAGGCCGCTCCACCTTGCTGCTCCTGTTTTAGAGTGGATTTTCAGCGGCTACACCGACTGCTTGTGTGGTTGCGCCGCCATCGCTCGAACCAGCCGTTCTAGCTGTTAGCAGCCTGTGCAACTCGGTGATTTTGCAGATGCTGCATCTCACACTCCCATTCAGTCAGAAATTTATCCCAGTCTGTGGCGTAGGGCCCATCAGGAATTTTGGTTGATCCGATGCTCGCTTGCAGAAAGCGTTCTCGCCAGGGCTGCGGGATATCGCGCTCCAAGATGATGTCGATTCCGGAGTTATGACGCATCACCGAGACGGAGTTACGAACCTCAATGAGCTCGAGTGGCTTATCGCTACAAGGGGTGTCGTTTCGCTCTTGGTCATCGAGATCATCGAGGATGGCGAGGAGGTCGGATGCATTGGAGTCACCAGGACGGAGGCATGCAAGGGCCCACAGAACCCTTCGCCTAGTTCTCTCGCGCTCGCGGAGCAAATCGCAGGTCATTTCAGCCTCCTTTCACAAAGCGGCGGTGTTTATGGCGTGCCGCCTTCGGCGGATGGCTGGCGTGAACCGAGCCGTAGCAAGCCACGTCTCGGCCCTACGGGCTTTCATCCAGCACGCCTGCGCGCTCCGCTTGCTCTGCTAGAAATCGCACGGGGTCTCAGCATGCGCTGAGATTTTAAAAAACTTGTAGATTAGGCCGCGCACATATCGTCAAGCGCTGGAGCGTTATCACTTGTGAAACTTACTGAATCGACTCGACAGTGCGGCGGGCGTAATCGTTTCCCAGGCCTCAGGATTAGATGTCTTACTGAATATCACCCAGGCTCGCCACAGAAAAAACAAACCGGCTAAAGATGCCTCAACTAAGGCGAAAACCGTGGTCGTATGCATTATTGCGCCGGGGTTATATTCACTGCTGAACCCAGCTACGAGTGCAAGTGAAGCAGCCCACCCGACGACGAACATCAGACAAAACGCCAGACAGGCATAGAATGCAAGCATCGCTGGAACTCCAAGCCTCATGTCAGTGGCAAACTTTGCTCTCCCACCTTCAGCTTTCATTCCATACAGCACTCCCTCATTTTTTTCTTTTTTTTTGCTGTTCTTGAACATCCCGAACATAGTTACTTGCTGACCAACCTCCAGCTCTTCATAAAACTTGCTAGGCACAACCAAGTTTGGAATAACTTCCCCGTCTATTTTTAGCATCAGTCTGTAACCACCTCTCATGGGCCTAGCGAAACTGATGTTATCAACTTTTTCAGAAAACTTTGCGCAATCAAATTTCATTATTAACTAACCCTGGTTCACTTTAAAAATAACGCCAATCTCAAACACCGGTCAGAGCAACCCATGAGGATGAAGCCCTACATAACGAACGCGTCATTGCCGCGTCATGCGTCGGTTCTCCCTTCTCGCATGACAAACTCCACTCCTGACACAGCACCGTTTTGACTTCGTAGCCGGCTTAAGCTGATCGAATGGCACGATAATATCACTATAGGCTGTTTATCGTAACGACCTCTCCATGGCTCTATCCTCGCTTTTGAGGATCCGACTCATGAATCTGAAGGAAGCGCTGGCGGGGGCATTACGCGGAGCCCGTGCACACCAAGGGTTGAGTTACGAGGATCTGGCGGGTGCAACGCACAGAACGAATGTAGGGAAGCTTGAGCAGGCCAGGACGACTCCGACGTTGGAGAAACTGGACGAGATCGCTGGCTACTTAGGCCTCGACGTTTTGACGATGGTCACTCTGGCCATTGCAGCGCAGGGTGACGAACTTCCTTCTGAGGTTTTGCAGCGTGCAACCTTGCGAATCCGTGAATTCGAGATGTCCGGGGGATGGCTGTTGGTAGAGGAGCAATTTAGCGATGGCAAGCTCATCAAGCGCTCCCAAGGAAAACCCAAGCAGCCCCTCAACGCGGACGCTATTCGGGCCTTGAAAGCGCAAGGTTTCGATAGGAAAACAATCTCGGAAAAGCTCGGGATTGCCAGAAGTACCGTCCAGAAATACTGGAATACCTGAGCCAGCAGGTCACCAGCGATCCGCGATCCATGCAGGCCGCTGGACTTCAACTTTCACCATCCACAACGACTTCATTGCGCTAGCTCAATTACGCGACGTCATCCGTACATGTAGGTGCGGTGTTTCGTTGGGAAAACCGACTATGATGTCTCGGAGCATCGCCTAACAGGACGTCAAACAACGCATGAATCTCCAGGCCCTTGGCGACAAGCTTCAACGCTACCGTGTCCAGCTTCAGCGAACTGTTGACGAAGTCGCAGCCTTCACCGCCATCAACGTTGAGCGTTTGAGTGGTATCGAGAAAGGTGCATTGGAACCTACTGGAGACGAGGTGCTGATCCTTGCCGACTACTATCGATGCGACTTCAAGTTTTTCATCTCAAACGAGCAGGTCGCACCATTTGAGCAAACTGAAACGCTCTACCGGGCGCATGGTCGTGAATTCTCGAAGGAAGATCGCTCTGCCATTCAAGAGTTTCTATACCTCTGCGAAACCGAGGAATTTTTAACCCAAGAGCTCCGTGGTGCTGCCAATACTTTTGCCTATACCCCACGGGGTAGCTACTTCCTCGCTCATGCCGAAGGCGCGGCAAAGGCATTTCGCCAGCAAATGGGTCATACCGACCGAGAGGTGCCCCGCGACATCTACTCCGAGTTTCGCTCGGTAGGTGTGCACGTGTTCCGGAGAAAGCTAGCCAACTCCAAAATCTCAGGCCTTTTTGTGATGCACCCCGTCGCTGGCAAATGCATTTTAGTTAACTACACCGAGGACGTTTACCGACAGCGATTCAGTGCAGCGCACGAGATGGCTCACTGCATTTTTGACAGTGAAGAAGGGGCAAGCGTAACCATCCCGGGAGACAACGACATCCGGGAGGTGCGGGCGAATAGGTTCGCCTCCTGTTACCTCATGCCTCCAGAAACGCTCAGCTTGCTTCCTGACCCAACTACCTGGTCTGAAGAGGAAGCTCAAGGATGGGCTAATAAGTTCCGAGTGAGCTGTGACGCCTTGGGTATAGCCTTGAAGGCCGCGAAGCGAGCTGACATTGAAACCAGTCGACGAATCCGAGGTTACCGTGTTACTCGACAAGCCAAGATAGACCCCGAATTACCTGAGAGCCTCACCCTCCAGCAACGCGCGAGAAAAGTCGCTCTGCTCGAACGCGGGCTGTCCGACCATTACGTGAAGCTTTGCCTGGACGCACATAGCCAAGGCATCATCAGCCTCGGCAGGCTCGCCGAAGCTCTTCTCTGCGGCTATGGCGAACTGGCAGCACTTGCCTCTCTATATGGAAGGACAATACATGGCTATTGATCCATCGAAATTCCACAAGATCAATGTGGCCGACACCTGCTCGGTGTGGAACATTTTGTCTTCGCGCCGACTGTATGCGGCAGCTCAAGAAGCCAAGTGTGAGTTCTGCATGACTGGATTCGTCCTATACGAATGCCTGGTCAAGCCCCGCACAGCCGCCACCGAAGCAGACCTCGAGTTGAGAGAGCGCCTCAAGCAAGAGCAGACCAAGGGCAAATTCGCGTCCCATTCCTGCAGCATTGACGATCTCCAAGCCATCGCAGACCTTGAAAGCCGAAAAAAACTCGGAAAAGGCGAGCTGTCGTCAATCGCCTTCGCAAGCAGAATCCGCCAAGCCTTCATCACTGATGATCGCAAGGCCAGAGCTCTCTCAGAAAGTGTTGCTCAAGCGATAACCCAGACAACGCCACACATGCATTCCTGGCTCATTTTCACCAATGTCCTTACAGATGCAGATCACCAGGTGGTTTTATCTCAACATATCGAAATGGGTGGCTCGCTGGCTACGCATCTGGAGACAGCTTACGGTATGGCGCTGCAGTGCAGGCTGAACATCCATGCTTCCAACAAGACACCTGGTTTCGATGCCTTGCTTTGAAAAAGGCGTACCGCAGAATGAGGGCGTTGAGGGCTGCGCCACTACTGCAGTAAGTGCGGGGAAAGATGGTGTTGGCCGTCTGACAATCGCAGAAACTGGTGAAGACTCGCACGTCCATTTCCTCTCTGGAAGGTAGCGAGGACGTACCTGGAGTTCACCGTGGTCAGTACCCAAAATCGGCCATCGCGCTCCGCCTTAATCACGTCAGAAGTCCGGATCAGATGACCATCACCAAACCGCCCATATTGGTCTTTGCGGCTGTGACCAAACACAACTCCTAATCCAGCACGAGCCTTTATGGATACTCTGCAGAGATAGGCTGTTATCGGTTTGTCGAAGCCTTGCGCTTGTGCTTTTAGGATTCGTGCGAGATCGAAATCTGTATGTCGTTTTCCATGCAGATTTACATCAATTGTGTTCAGCATAATTGCGTTCCTTTCGCAGTCCGTATGGCGTTACCAGGAAATCTTCACGGAACCATCTGTGCTGGTATCGTGCAGGATTCTTGGTAAATCTCAGGCTGTACGAATCATGTTCGCGTGATAGATCGGACGAAGGTTGCTCAGTGCATCGCTACTGAAGCCCGGTTGGTGAGAGCTGTGGTATTTGGAGCCGGTCTCCACCTCCAGCAGGCACACAACACACTCGTTTTGGTCTTCACCAAGCGTCACTTTGGTCAGTTTCTCCATCCGCCAAACTCCCGTGCCATTCATGTGGGCAGGTGTGACTACTTGCACCTCTGTGATGATCGTCTCCGCGTCCTGGGCAATCAGCAGTTGCTGAAGCCGTGGTTCGCTGTCGATCATCAGAACCGCCTCTGAAATTCTGTCCTCGTACATGGCCTGGACAGTTACGTGATACCAGTGATTACGAAGCACTTTGGATACCTGATGCCATTGGTATTGACCCTCACCGAACATGCCCGGTAAGCCCAGCATATCGGCGTCGTGTGTTCTAAACATCGTATGTCCTTGGCCTGAAGGGGCTCCGATATAGAGCGGAGGTTAGAAGAGGGAGAAAACGTCTTTCAGGCTTGCGAGCTGTTCATGACCAGGGCCAATCAATACGTAAACAGAGTTTCTGGTCTCGAACGCAACACCGTCGTGGAGACCGGTGCACATGCTTGAACGAACCCAATCGCCGCGTTCGAAACGGCCTTGGCTGTCCTCGGCCACGTTATGAGCAAACAGGATCATCGGGAGCTGGCCCGCTGCATGGCATTTGAAGAGTTCGTCGCGAGTGACTTCAATGCGAAATATTGTCCAATCTCGAACCAAGCAGTAAGGCTTTTCGGGAAAACGTTGGTTCGCCAGCGCTCGCGCTTCAGAGCTGCTCGACAGGCCTTCCAGTGGTGTACGTGGCCCCTTCATAAATTCGGGCTCTTCAACGCTAGCCATAAGGCTTCCTCTCAGTAATTACCATCAAATTGACAATTCAACCCTCTCTGCCCGCCGTTCACGATGGCTTGGCTGATCCACGGCAGCGTTGCGTTCTAATGGCCGTGGCGCGTGGATGAGGCTATTAAACCTCTACATAAGCCCTAAGGCAATCATAATGAACCTAATTGGGCGTGTTATGACGCTGCGGAGTGTGGCTCTATCCTCAGATTTGATTGGGGAATAACCAATGGATGCGGCAGAAGCACTGGCTGTCGTGGTTCGTGGGATTCGCAGAGGCCAAGGTTTGTCCCAAGAGGACATCAACAACCTCGGGCGCTCTCATTTCAGCCGGATTGAGCGGGGTGAAGTAAGTATCGGACTCGATGTCTTGGTGAAGCTCGCCGGGATCCTAGACCTCGATCCGGCTACGCTCCTGCTTATGGCGACCTCCATGCAAAATCACGAGTCATTTAAAGATGGTCAAAAACGTCTTTCGAAGCAGCTGGCAAGAATCAGAAAGGCAGGGATTGACCTTGAGATTGAGTCGCAGGCTCGGGTTGGGAAGCCACGTCCTGGTCGACCGGCTCGTCCCGAGGCGGCTATTAATGCCATTGAGGCCAATCGATTAAATCAGATGGGAACACCTGTCGCTGAGATCGCGGAAAGGTTGGGACTTTCTAAGGCGACTGTTCGTAGGTATTTGAAAACAACCAAGCCCGAGCAGCAGTGATTTTTGAATGACCAGCACCAGGCTGAAAATGTCCCAAGAAGGTTTGCTGTGGAGGACTGCTCTGCAACACCTTGGCCCCGTAGGGCTTCATCACATTGTTGTCGAACTATGGTCAAAGGCAGAGCCGCGAGCCCGCGCAACCGTCGAGTATCTGGAAAGACTTCACATTGGCAATGACGTGCTGAATATACTGAGAATTGCCCAAGTATCTGTCGGTGCGGTAGTACCTTACAGGCCGCTTGAGCCAGACAGGATCGCGATCTATTCGGCTCACGCGGAGCATCTCGCCGACAAGTTGTTGAAGGCCATGCCAGTCGAAAAGCTGCCGCCCAGCTTGAAGGGTGCCAGGCTTGAGGTTGATCTAGGAATGTAGGCCAAGCAACGGGTGATTCATACATGCTTCCAGTGGACACGCTGGAGCAGCCATCCTAGTAGAATTCGTCGAGCTGATTACCGCCCCCTTTGAGATGTTCTATGAACTCTGAATTAACTGAAGAAGAAATGCGTCGTGCGTTATTCGGTACGCCTCAGCCCGAGGAGCAGATGTCTGCTCCTGTAGTAGAGGAGCCAGTGGAAGAAGTTGTGCTCGCGAAATCGGTGGTCGCTCCAGCAGCCAAGAAGAAAACGGCAAAAGCATTCACGCCCAGGCTGAGGGTCACGTTACGCGTTGGAAACGAGTTTGAGGGGAAAATGGTCGAGTTGATTCACGAGGCTGATACGTTGAGCTCATTGCTTGCTGAGCAGGAGGCTGTGAAAGCTGCCAGGAAGAAGTACAAGTATGTGGAAGTGGTATCGGTTAAATCGATGTAGAAGACGCAGCCGGGCTGCTTGGGTAGAGCGTCGTGCGCCTAGCAGGCCGGTGCGCATTGGCGGTGCTCGAATGATTTTGGAGGTGCAGTCTAGCTGCAAGGTCGCACCAATGAACGTAAAATCAATACGTTGCCTGCCGTTTGAGTTCCAGTAGATGGCGCCAAAGCTAATTCAATTTTTCACATAGCTAACATCAAGCATCTCATGCCTATTGAAAGTATCCGTCAGTACCAATAGGATGGTCACGCAACAACTAAAAATAATATTAACATCAAGGAGAGATTTTATGGCGCTTAAACCAGGCCCAAAACCGATTGCCAAATCAACTGGAGAAGTTGATAAGCGTCGTCGTGACAATAAAGACACGCAAGGAAATAACCCCGACTTGAAACCTAGCAAGCCTTCAAAAAAATAGGTTTTCGCTGACAGAAGCTACTCTAATGGTAGCTTTTGTCATTGGAGTTTTTAGGGAATGGATGCATAGCCTGTAATTTCAATTTATCTGGCAATCACCACGCGTTCTATGAGCGCTACAAAGACATATCGAATGTAATCATTGCGGTATTTCCCAAGAGTTGAATTACACTGCGATTTCTAGATATGCTCTAGGCTAGTTACTTAAAGTTTTTTCAACTCTACTGATAACTGAACCGCCCCTGTTTCACAAATAAACTGAACGATAACTTTTGGCCGCAAGTAGCCGTTGCAGGCTGCTCTAGAAAGCACGACCAGTCGGCTGCTAACTGAGAGCATTGCCCCACTCGAAAGTATATTTGCCCCATGATTTTAAGCTCAAGACATCGGGGATTTTACTCTGGTGACCGTGGGTAAAAGCACGTTTACTTATGTGTGTAGTGCACTGTAGGCGAGCGCCTGCGCAGGTGATCAAGGTGGTGATGGCTTTTGGCCTCGATGCCAGCTAGATTTGGAGCTTTCTACGATCAAGGAAGGATATGAAAAAGCTCATCGCAGTAATGGGGATCTGTGTCGCACTTGGCGGTTGCGCTACGTCCCACTACACCGCAGGACGAGACTTTCCGTCGGCCAGTGTAGCGAGCATCACCAAAGGCAAAACGACGACTACTGAGTTGAAGTCCCCGTTTGGTGAGCCCTACGCCAAGAGTGCTGTCAGCGAGACTGACGAAAAGTGGATCTACACCTACACCAATGGCTCAGCCCATGCCCAAAGCTACGTGGTCACCATGAAGGTGACGACTACGGGCACTCAGAAAACTCTCGACGTCTTGATCCGAAATGATGTGGTCATCAACTACACGTTCAGCGAAGGCCCCGCTCCAGGCACTACCACTGCGACGAACTAAGTTCGCCACCTTGCCATTGGGCGACCCACTGCGCTCAGTACGTTGTTGATGGAGCAAGCTCATGGACAGAACGTATGCCTTCGTGGATGAGTCCGGGAATTCCGACCTAGACACGTCAAAAGGTGGAAGCTCGGATTTCTTCATCGTGTGCTCCATTCTAGTGGCAGAGAAAGACCTGGGCGCTGCTTATGCCCAAGCTGAAGCACTCCGCAAGCGTCATTTTCAAACAGGCGAGATCAAATCCAGCAATCTGAAGCCCAAGGATTCAGATCGCCGTGCCAGGATCCTCAACGAGCTAGCCGAACTGCCATTCAAGCTTTATTTCACCGTCGTTGATAAATCCCGAATTCATAAAGACGGCGGCCTACGTATCAAGACCTCGTTCATAAAATACGTGAACGGGTTGCTCTATGATCGTTTGTTCCGTGCATACCCAGACCTTCAGATGATCGTAGACGAGCATGGTGGCCGGGAATTTCAGGAGAGCCTCAAAAGCTACGTTGCAGAGCGATTCGTGGACGACCTATTTGGCGATAAGGATGCCTTCCAGACGATGGCCAGTAAGGACAACGTTTTGGTTCAGGTTGCAGATTTTTTTGCTGGCTCAGTCGCTCAGATCTACGAAGAGAAAGCTTCGGAAGAAGCAGTTCTTGCCTACAAAAAGATCCTACGCAGCCTGACTCTTGGAATGCTTGAGTGGCCATCCAAGTACCAGTCTCTTCTGCCACCGCCGACGGATGAATCTGGTTATGCAGACTACCAGGTACACCAAGAAGCTCTCCGCCAGGCCGACCGTTTTAGCGAGCGCGTTGGTAAGCACCCCGATGAAGATGAGCGACTGCAGCTAAGCATCTTGAGGTTCTTGAGATTCCAGAGCGAATTCGTCACCAAGGATTACGTGCTGACTACGGAGATCATGGCCCATCTAAAAGATAGCGGACTGGGAGAGGTCAACGGCCAGAGAATCCGCTCCAGTGGCATTGCCAAACTCCGCGATGCGGACGTCATCATCACAAGTGCGGCGAAGGGCTACAAAATTCCCCAGACACGTGCGGACATCAACGACTTCCTAGAGCGGGCATCCGGCATCGTCGTCCCTCTTCTCGAACGCGTTAAAAAAGCGCGCGATGTGTATCGGCTGAGCAGTCGAGGAGAATATGACATCGTCACTGCCAACCTTGCTGAGCTAGCCAAGCTGCTCGCTGCGCTCGAGGCATTTGCGGATGAGTGAGACATGCCTGCATCGCTGAATCGTTCACTTTGAAAGGAGGTACCAGACATGTTGAGCGTATTTTCGAAGCTCTCATCACACCTCAGTTCCTTGGTGGATACTGATCCCAGGCTTGCATTGCAAAAAGCTCGTGAAATTGATCTAGACGGGCGTGATCGCGCTAATTGGATGTCCCTGCGCGCAGCTACTTTGGTGAATGCCGGCGCCTCGGTTGGACAACAAGACGCCATTGAGGAGGGGCTTGAGCTGTACCGCGAGCTTCATGGTCTATATCCGACAGCTGATGTCACTTACAACCTAGCAAACGCGCTCGTGGAAGCCGCAAAATTTGGGGGCGATGACTCCGGTTGGTTAGATCATCAGGAACGAACCCGTGCCTACAGAGCCGAAGCCCGGCGATGCTATTGGAGGGTTGTGCAAGACGTAGATGCCGATTTGGAATTACGCACACAGGCTTGGACGAACATCGCTAATTTGTTCGCAAAAACCTACCGGCTTTCTGAGGCTCATGACGCACGCCTTTCCGCTCTAAAGGTTGATCCAACGAACGGCGTCGCCGCGTTCTGCGCGGCATTGGATCTAATGTGGCTTTTTAAACGTGGAGGCTGCTCAGAGCTAACGCACATGGAAGCCGTGATGCTAGCCAGGCAGGCACTTCGAAATAAGGAGCGAATTGTCCAGTACGCCGGGGCAAGCGTAGCGGCCAAGGTTGAAGCACTCGCCAGTGAGTTAAGCGATCCGCCATCGCGATCTCATCACACCAATCCATTCATCAGATGGGTGGAAGAGGAGCGTCTTACACTTGCTCCAGCTGTCGAACTCGTCGATCCATCCTTGGGTAAGCTCGATTGGCTTACCCTTCCAGGTATTCTCGAGCGTGAGCCAGAAATAGGTGGCAGCCCACCGCCATTGTTTGCCATGTTCAATATGCTGAAGAGCGATTTTCTGCTAGCCCGAGATTTAGCATGGCGAGCAAGTGATGAAAGCGTTTGGCCGAAGACAGGACAGTTTGCAGACACTCTTGATTATGCAATGTACGGCCCTGATACCTCGGCTCTCATACTGGCGCATCGAACAGCCCTTGACCTGCTTGACAAGGTAGCCGTAACGGCAAACTACTATTTCGAGCTGGGATTAGCTCCCAACAAGGTCTGTTTCGGGAGGCTGTGGAGAGATTCCGCAGACAAGAAAACAGGTACTCCGCTCACAAAAAAAGTAGAGGCACTGATTCGCGCAGGCGTATACGCAATGTACGGCCTGGCCGAGCTGGCAGAAGACTATGACGGCATAGATGGAATTCTCCGCTCACAGAAGGATCTGCGGAATTCGGGTACGCACCGATTCGTAGTGCTTCATGACCTTGGGGATCCCTCGCAAGCGAGGCAAGCTCCTGAAATCGAGCATCTAAACCGCTCAGATTTTATCGATGAGGCCCTGCGTGCCCTTCGGGTCGCGAGATCTGCAATCCAGATGCTCGCACTGGCAATTTCTCAGCACGAGGAAATCCTGAGAAAGCAAACCGATGGCATTATCGGAACCCTGATCGTTCCTGATCACCACTGGATTCGTGGTGGGGAGGAGGAGTTCTGATTCCTTGCTACTGAGCAGTCGGAACATCCAATTTGCGTCGCGTTGTTTAGACCACCTCGCAAAAAAGCTCCCAGTCGTAATGAGAAGCACGGCAGGTCGTGTACTTTCCCAAGACGTAAGCGAAGTGGAGCCCGCGAAGAGGCGGGCTCCAGATTCAGGCAAAAAGCTGGCAGGCAGGAACCTAGTCAGCCTTTACGACCTTCTAGCAAGAGGGGTTAGCGAATCCGTTGCCCACCCATGGCTACATCTCTGCAGTGAGCGGGTCACTCCGTTATGCGAATTATCTCACCCAGCAAGGCATCCAGCGGGCTTTTGAAGTCCACCTGATGCTCGGTAGGCAAATCTTCATTCCTACGAATCTGAGTGTGGAGATTACTGTCAGCAACGTGACGTAGCGAATTGTGCAGGCTCTGCATCTGCCCTTTGAACGATTTCGTGCCAGAGTAGTTGCTGGCTACTTCGGAAAAGACCCTCACACCAAATAGTGGCGGGACGTGATCAGTGATTGCTCGGATCAGCATAGCTGTGGCCATGTAAGCTTCGCTTCGATACACGAGGTTCAATTCCTCTAATAGACGAATCAGTCTCCTATAGTCGAAGCTGCCGACAGGAAAGCTTTTGATCGCCTCAATACGGTTGGGATTTACGTAGGAGGATTCACGTCCTGAACTGGGAGAGTCCGCTCGACTATCGACAAGCTGAGGCTGTTCTTTTGCTGCAGCTTCTGCTTCAAGCTCAGCAGTCATTCTGGCGACCCTGGCTAAACAGTTTCGGATACCTGGGTTTGCTCCTGGTGAGTTCGATAGCATATTGAATTGACTCAGGGCCGTCAGTGCCGATTCGAATTCGTATTTTCTTGTTGGGCCAAGATCATTTCTGATGGAGCTATCTAGGTGAGCGCCATCACGGCATGCTGCTGCAATCGCCCGACAAGGGCCGAATGCATCTACCTTCGATGACGGCATTTCAGCACTATCAAGCGCCGCTACCGCTGCTTTAACCATTTGCTGGATCTCAGCATAAAAACTTCTATCCAAAACCTTTCTCCAGTGAAGACTTGTGCTTTGTGGATTATGCGTCCGACTCGAACCCATACCCAGTGTGGATGGGCGCCGCCGGAGGAAAGCGCTGATGCAAAACGGCGGGGCTGGTGATTACCGTTTGGTGTTGCCGGCAAGACCTCCATCTTTGGACTTATCCTGACGCTTCACCAACAGGTTCTCGTGGCATCAGAAGGGGATCGAGTTGTCGAACTGAGTGGATGTCTTCCTCGGCACATGCGGGACGATCACTCGATGAGCTTCGGGTTCCCGACACTCTTGGCGTGATTGGATTGGGGCAGGGGATGACTGGAAGTTACAGTCATCCCCGTCCTTCATCAGATGGCGAAGATCTGATTCCGGTTGGGCTGGTTCTGCATGAACAGTAGAACGTCGAAGACTCGGCCCGGTGTTGCTTTCAGCTCTTTGTGGTCGCTGTCTTGAATCCCCTTCAGCAGCACTTCCCGATTCAAGCTCCAGCAGTGTCCTAGGAAGAAGGGGAGCTCGCAGATTCGGCGACCTCCCGCTTGATGAGCATTGTTCGGCAAGAGCTGTTGTCCGGTGAAGCCTGCTTTCCCCGCTCGCGTCAGTCCGCCCCTCACCTGGCTATCCAGTGCAGGCATCAGGCCGGTGATAAGAAGCAGCGCTTTCATGGGGTACGTGACGCTGGTGTTGTTGAAAAACAGCAGCTCTGCCAGCGTATTCAGGATATCCAGAAGCTCTTTGTCGAAAACTCCAACTTCCTTGAGCGAGGCATCGGTGTCGAAAATTCGATGTCCTTGGGGATTGAGGTCGAATGCTTCAAGGCTTTGTCGGCCCAGTTTGGCCAGGCAGGCGTGTAGTTTCTTGTCCTTCAGCGCGTTCTCGATTTGCGGGACAGGGCGAAGAATTGGGCTTCTGCGTTTGCACGCCCCCCAATTACGCAGTGCTGTAGAGAGCGCCTGTGCGAGTAGTGTTGCATTACCTGTGCTCGCCTCAGCTTTGAGATAACGCTGGGCAACCTTCTGCACATTAGCGAAGTCTTGGTGGTAGGACGGCCTGAAATCATTGATGGCCGAGGTAATGTCGAGGGAGCTGCCGACCAGTCGAAGCATGTTGTCCATCGTCGTCTAAAGAGAGCAGGAAGTTTCGGATTCTTCCGGGGGATTGGTCAAGCTGCCTCCACCTGACCCAGGAGCAAGTAACTCACTCGGGCCTAACGCTGGCCGCCACAAGCTCAGCTATGCCGTGGCGGATCGCATCAATGTTGCCGTCCAGGATCATGAACGCGGCTTGGACATTCGCCACAATGTCGACGGCCCCACGCTCGGCCACAAGAAGGAATCGAACAAATACTTCCTTCGTGGCTGTCGAGAGTTTTTCGTTGGCTCCAAAGTCGTATCGGACAAGGTGCCAGCGACGGCGTAATCGGGCTCTTGCTTACCACCACATCGTCACCAAGACCTGGTTGCCGGCATATGCCGGCTCCTCGTGCTGGGCGTAGATCAGCTTGGGCTGTGGTTGGGGTTCGGTTTTCGGCAGGTTGTTGGACTGCGTTAGCAGCACAACGATGTAGCCGCTCAAAACTCCCACGATCAGGCTCAGCAGCGTTTTTTTCAGCTCTTTTTTACTCATCAGTTGCCCACCTCCTTTTTTGAGGGCAACAGTTGGTATAACGGCAGTTTTTTTTCCGACCAGGGTATTTTGAGTTTTTTTTCTTTGCTTCGCCATCGTGGCCTCGCTTGCTTTTTGATCTGCTGATCGTGCTGTCACGACCAATTGCAGGCGCAATTTTCACAGGCGTTTGGCTGTGTCATCGGGAGGGGTTTGCATGGTTTTCGCAAATCCTGAAAACCCAATATGGCGGGTGAGGGAGGCCTGAGCGGCGATAGTCAGGCGTGCGCTAGGGAGATCCTGCACAACGTTGTCCCTTCGGAGGTAAGCGGAACAGGAATACTTGCCGGCAGACCTCTTATGTCCTAAGCCTTCATAGATCATGAATCAAGGGTATCCAGAATGCATGCAACGCGCCGAAGTGAAGCTGAGGTTTTTAAGGATCTGGCAGCCCTGACGGGCCAGCCTGGTTACGTTCATGCACTGGCCGGGATCTGTTATCGCGACAACCTTGTGTCGTTTCAGGGTGAGCACAAGGCCTCTGACCTTGACCATCTATTCGACCGTAGAAGGCTCAACCGGAATGAGACAACTACGCTCATGGGGCTGATGATGCGTCAGCCTCTAGATCTCACCGAGGTTGATGAAAATACGCTTAAGAGCTACGCCTCACGTACTGACGAGTTGATGGGTGAGCTCCACGACGCCATGAACGGCCCAGTGATGAGCGGGCTTGTGCCACATGCCGAGGAAGGTGGGGGCATGAGTGATTTTTGGCAGGGCGCGATGATGAAAGAGCCTTTTTTCTACAGCACCGAGTCAGCCTACAGCTTCCAGTATCGTGATTTCTTTGTTGAGAAGCATGCCATTGATGATGACTGGCTAGCCCGCGTAATGGGGTTTACCAGCGCACAGGCACTACGTGTCGCGAGAGCGATGTGTTCGTTGATAGATACCAGGGCAACGAACGGAACGCGACTGAGTGGCAACACCAAGGCAGGGGAACTACCTAAAGCGTCGGTGCTGGAACTCTTCGAGTTCACGGCGGCAGAGGTCTCCCAACGTTCTGGCCAAGAGCTTGCCATCGTTGAAGCATTTTTCAAGGCGCTAACATTCAGCGGCGATAATGGCCAATTCAATGAGGTTGGAGACTTCAACCAGGTGGCTGCAACCCCACTGCTGCCGACGGGGCGGGAGTCGGTGTTGTTGTTTTCTCACTATGCGATCTACGAAGCGCTGTACGAGTCACCTTTCTTCTGGATGAACCAGGATAAGGATTACAGGCAACAGGCATCCGACAATCGAGGTGCCTTCACCGAGCAATTCTCTCGTCGACGCCTGGCGGCGGTTTTTGGCAAGGCAAATGTCCACACCAACGTCAACCTGTACGAGGGTAAGAGGATTGTCGCAGAGGCGGATGTGCTGGTTATCTACGGTAACCGGATCATCATCGTTCAGGCCAAGGCGAAGAAGCTCACCTTGGCTGCCCGCAAAGGTAGCGATGGACACATCAAGGCTGATTTTGCAGCCGCGATTCAGAAAGCCTACGACCAAGGAGCTGAGTGTGCGACGGCTATCCTGTCCGGTAAATGCCGCCTCGAAGATGATCGTGGCCAAGCTGTCGTGCTACCGGAGAAGCTCAAAGAGATTTATCCATTCTGCGTGGTCTCCGACCATTACCCCGCATTGGCGTTTCAAGCCAGTCAGTACCTCAAATTCTCTGCTGATGAAATTGTTCGCCCACCCCTTGTGATGGACGTCTTCCTGCTGGATGTCCTCGCTGAAATGCTGGACACGCCGCTGCGTTTCCTGAGCTACATCCGCATGCGTGTGGAGTCCGCGCATAAGCTGATGATGAGTCATGAGCTCACTGCTCTTGCCTACCATCTGCGATGCAATCTGTGGCTCGATGACAAATACGACATGGTGATGCTGGACGATTCAATCGCAGCGGATCTCGATAGCGCCATGACAGTGCGGCGAGAAGGGCTCCCAGGCCAGCGAGTCCCTGAAGGAATCCTCACCAAGATGAAGGGGACGTATTACGAGCGCTTGATTGAACAGATCGAGCGCCGTCCCGCCCCAGCGATTCTAGAGCTGGGGTTCTCCCTTCTGTCCATGGGAGAGGAGTCGTGTAATTCGGTTCACCAAGCCATCGAAGGGTTGATCAAGATGGCAAAAATGGATGGCAGACGACATGACTTCGTACTTGGGATGACTAAGCCGGGGACAGGAATCTGTTTCCATTGCAACCCGACGCCTAGCGAGGCGGCCATCAGAACCCTGGAGCTGCATTGTGCGAAGCGGAAATACGTTCAACGAACGGCGAACTGGTTTGGAGTTTCGGTAGGACTCCAGGGTGAAATACAGTTCGGGATCACGCTTGAGTTCCCGTGGGAGCAATCGTCAGAGATGGATGATTTGACCAGGGAAATGAAGACGTCTTCGTCGCTGAGTATGGCGATGAAAACTGTGGAGAGAGCACTTGCTCCGAAGAAATATGGACGCAACGACCCGTGTCCTTGCGGAAGCGGTTTCAAGTACAAAAAGTGCTGCCTCTAACATAATTACCCCCAGGCGCAAGCTGTCCAAGGGAGCTTTGACTCTCTTCGAAAGCGCTTGGGTGGCGGAGCTTCGCGAGTAGACGGTAGCTTTCAGCTCGGAAGCGAAACGTATTTGATCGAAGCCAAGTGGGTCAAAGATCCGATTGGAGCAGCTGAACTACATACGTTCCAGGGCAAGCTGGATCAAAAGGCTGCCTGGGCACGTGGGGTTACGCTGCGAACCGAGACAACTACTCGTTCCACAGCATGTGTTCGTTCGAGACGATCAACAAGAAAACCGGTGTGCCTGAGAAGCGGATCCCGGCTGCGAACGCCTTCCTCATGAGCACCGGGTTGCTGATGAACATCGGCAAGGAGCAGACTGAGGAAGGGGGTCATAAGAAGGAGTCGAACAAGTATTTCCTTCGTGGCAATCGCGAGTTTTTCATTGGCAGCAAAATCTCCCCCGACAAGATGCCGGCGACCGCGTAGCGCGGTCGTCCGCCATCATATCGTCACCAAGACCTGGTCGCCGGCATATGCCGGCTCCTGGTGCTGGACGTACATCAACTGGGGCGGTCGATCAACGTCGCATTTCGGCTGATCACCAGCCTGCAGCAGTGCAACGATGTAGGCGCTCAAGACCGCAACGACCACATCCCGCAAGATTGTTTTTAGAGCAGTTTTAATCATTGGTTGCCCCCTCCATTTTCAGGGCAACCGTATTTAAACAGCAGCGTTTCGACAGAACTGGCAGGGTTTCCGATTTGTTTTTTTGCGCTCTAATCGTCGCTTGTGCAGGCCCTTCGCAGGCAGCGTGTAAAGCTAGCCGCAGTTGATCTCACGCCCTAGCGGAACACCTGACGTGATGCCGTGGACGGTGAAGCCAACGCCTTTAGGAGAGCTAACTCTAAAGCTAAAAAGGGAGCATTCATGGTTGAATGCCAACCCCGGTGAATCCTAGGTAGAGATGATTGATGCTGGCTGAGAATCAACCCCTGAAGAGAGCAATTCCAGCTGCATGTTTTGATAGTGCCTTCCACTCGCTCAAGGTGCTGCCTTTGAAGCTTGACCTAATGAACTGCATTCGGTGGGTGCGCAAGTCCATGTTGCTTTCACTCTGGATCCAGACCTTCTCGGTATTCAGCGCTTGATGCTGAAGGCTACGAAGCATTGTGTTCAATTGTCTTTGTTGATACTTGATCCTGGTCAGTGGCACCTGCTCTCCGCTCTGGAACTCTCGCATATTCACAAGGTCGTAGTTTTTGATATCAGCAATCCGAATATCATGCTTTTCGCGAGTGCAGTAGCTCCAAACCACGATCAAGACGCACATGTTCTGGAGCACGCTCTCGCCGACCTCGTGCTTGATGAAGTCGTTTCTTTCCCAATCCATGATCCATTTTGCCTGATCGTAAGCCCGGTCTAAATGCATTACCTTCAGTGAGCGCCAAGCCTGCTCCTCCCCAAAGCTCGGGCCAGAAAATCGATCCATCAGCCACGCCCTGAAAACCTCCTCTCCGAGGTCAGCTGGGACACGATCAACTCCTGCTGCCTGTAGACCCTCAATCAAGCGCAACAGGCTCGACACTGCGAGCTCTTCATAACGCTCCAGCTCTAGAAATTCCCAGTGATAACGGTTGAGCATGCTGGCCAACATTAGCCTCGCAGCAAGTGAGTCCTTGCTGGGTTGGACATCCTTGAGGATAAGCCGAACAGCTTCCTTGGTTTTATCTGTAACCCGCTGGTGTCGCCATTTGGCTTCGGCTCGAGCGTCGAAGACAGGCACATGTTTCAGCAGCTCAGTGATATCTTCATATCGGAATTTCCAGCACAGATCTAGGTGTTCCAGGGTTTCACCAAGCTTGATGTTGGGCAAAGCACTTAACATGGCCTCGCAGCTAGCTAGGAGGTCACCGTATTTCGCCCGCTCTTGTGGGCGCAGCTGATTCAGTAGCTCCACGAGGAAACGCCTTCTTGTGTCGTTCAGCTCGGAAATATGATCAACTGCGTCTCGCAGATATTGAGCTAGAGGCTTGCCATCCTTGATGGCTCCATCCAGAAATTTTCCCAGCGGGCCGATGAAGCTAGCCTGATCTTTCCCAGGTGTAACCTCTGGCGCAGCCAGTTGAAGCTGGCCCGACCACTGCGGGCGCAGGGCATACATGATCGTGCAAAGCTCCATGTACCGTCCGACTTCCTCGTCGTGGGTAGTGCGGGCTTCTGAGGTCATGCTTTCAAGCCAGTCTTGATAGGCTTGCTTGTCGAGACCTAGGATTTCTTGAATGCTTTGAACCGCTCGATCTTTTCGAGTCAGATATCCTTTGGCAAGCCTCTCTTGTCCTTTGTCGCTCATCATCTTTTCCATATCTGATTACCGGGCAGGAGCGGCGGCAGGTTGGTCTTCGAGGATTGCTCGAGTGCGTTTGCCCAGTTCCTGGCCGCCGAGCACCCCGACAGTGTACTCGTCCACCGTGATGGCTTGGCGCATGGCGTCCCGGTAGCAGGTGCCTGGCTTAACGTCCTGGATGGCTTGGGCGAGAGCATTTAGGTAGTCGGGCTCCGAGAAATTCTTGCGAGCTTGCTGCAGGTGGTAGGAGTCGCTACCTGCTGCCCAGGCGATGGAGATAGTCTTCTTGATCATGGATAACCTCTGTGTTTTGGTTGGTTTTGACTGCGAAACCAGTGTCATCCAAGCCAACATCTATCTTCGAGCAGGAAATCCGATTTAATTTTTGGGACAGAGGTAGGGGGGAGCCATCCGCCTCCTCACTGATCAATTCTCCATCGGCCTGAGCGCCAAGTGACGGAATATCCTTGACCGTTTTGGCCTGATTGGCGGTCTCATACTCACGCCTGCCTCGTGTGGTGCGAACCTCGATTCCCTGATGCATCCACTCGAGTAGCTAGGTCAATGTGTTGATGAATTGACTGCGTATATGCTGCGAGGATCGCTTAGCAGTGAAGGCTGCTCACAATCCTGAATTGTTGATCAATGGCGAAAAGCCACGTCTACCTTCCACTTGCGCGCTTAGCACGCCAAAATACGGATTTTTCCAAGAACAGACAGGATGTTTTGATGCAGACGATCATCGTTCGCTACTTCGAGACAGTGATCGATCAGGCTAAGGGAAATCAGGTGCCCAGGCTGCTCGGCACCGAGTCCTACGACGACATTCGTGAGGCACTGATACCTGGCCTGCCTCAGCCGAAGGGAGGAAAGGCGCCGCCTCCTATCTACGTTACCAAGTGCTTCTCGACGACCCAGTTCCATCGTTGGGAACTGGTGTCGGTCACCAGCACCGCTGCTACCGCGACTGTGCCGGCTGTGTTCACGATTTTCTTGAGGTCTCAGGACGTCTCCAAAGAGGTGTTTCTGTATCAGACCCTCAAGATGGACAAGAACCAGAAGGTGAATCGGCTGTTGCGGCCTGGCACGCTGGTGGAGGTTGATTACGGCTTTGTTCAGCACACAGGCCGCACCGATGCGAGCATGAAGACCAACAAGCGATACAGCGATACGCTCTTGGCGGGAGAAATGTACAAGCGCCGCTTGGCAGTCGTCGTAAAGGTGGTATCGAGTAATCTCGTTCAGGTTGCTCCTGTAACGTCCCAAGAGCCCGCGCCAGGGGATAAGTCGGTGTTTCAGATCACCCAGGCAACGCTGAACAGAATGCCGCGCTACAGAAGGAGCGGTAAATCCAGCTACGTGCTGTGCGGTAGGACAGAGTCTGTTTCGATCCAGCGATTGTTGCCGCCGCTGAGTTACGGTACCAACACGCAATCGCGGAATGTTCGGTACACCGTTGCGCTTACCAAGCCTGAAGAAAAGCTTTTCAAGGCTTCGATGCTGCACGCGGTCGGCGTCACCAACTACGTGCCCCATAACGATTACCTTCAAGAAAAGCTAAGAGCAGACCAGTTGGAGGAGGAGGTCACGCGCCTCACCCAACAGCTCCAGGCATCTCGTGCAGCCCTGGAAACATTGACGACTGTCGAAAACCTGGCAAAAAGGTGGGCTCAGGAATGGGAATTGCCTTATGCTGAAGACCTCGAAGTCCAGCGAGGACTAGACGCAGGAGCTGCAGTGCAGGCTTGAGACTCACTGGCGTCAACCAATATGGTTGACTACTGTGCTAGCGCAGTAGTATAATTACTGCACATGGTCGAGCTAAGAGCGCAGGACTCCACCTCGGCGACACGGCTAAAACCGTCTCCTGTGAAAGTAACATCGTCAAAGAAACCGCCCTTCAAGGCGGTTTTTTTGTGCCCGCAATTCAGGCGTTTTCAGAAGGGCAGGTCGTCGCTGATGGGCGCGGGGACGACTGGAGGCTTGGTGCCAAGGCTTTGTGGATGACGTCGAGGTACTCAGATCTGGTCATGATCTGCAAGCGGAGCGCGCCGGCCACGATGGGCCAAAGGCTTGAGGATGGAAGCCCGTCAGGGCCAAAACCTGGTGTAGCCAGGGTTTGGTTTACGAGACCCGTGCCCGGAAGGCCAAGCCCCAACTGAGCTTGTCCGTACTCAGTGATCCCAAGGTTGAAGGTGGCCAGCTTCCACTGCTAGCCACCCTCAGTCCAGTTACATGTCTGGATGAATGTCGTCGAAGAAGTTGGCGTTCAGCTCAAACTCCAAGGTGCCGAACCGGGCCAGCAGGTCTGCTCGCAGAGCTCCCTCGGCATACGGCTCTACGTCCACCCAGTAGCTGTAAGGCAGCCCATCATCCGAAGCATTCACTGTAACTTCCGCGTCTGCCAGAAGCTCAGCATCGGCCAGAGATATCTGGAGCTCACTCGCCAGCGCTTCGGCCATGGTACTGCTGGGACGGTGATTCTCGTTTTCAGCGGCTGCCTCTTGCGCCATGTACTCCCATTCAGTCCTGCGGTCACGATCTGCATCCGACTCGCTACTGGTGATGGAAACACCGTCTTCACCGAGCGACCACTTGCCATCACGTCGAATCAGCTCCACAACCGCCTGAAGGAAGAAGGCCCTGCCGTAGTAAATCCGGTCGGGATCCTGCTGCCCTTCGTAGGTGATGGACATGCCCAATGTGAGCACCCCTGTCGCCTCGTTGTAGGCGGCTGACTCCACCTCAATTTCGCCGATCCCAAACTCACTTGCGTTGGTCTCAGCCATCGCGCCGGAGAGCATTTGCTCCAGCTCCTGATCCAACTCGGAGAACACATCATCCGAGTGGATCGCCTCCTTGTAATCGCGGACGCCAAAGGCGGTGACCATCAAGCGAGGATCGTTAGGGTTTCGCTGGGCGACAACGGTAAGCTCGTGGTACTCCTCGAACCCTGCCTGGCGGGCAAGCGTTTCTTGAGCAACAGAGAGCTTCACGTCGTGTTGGCGAGCGTGGTGCTTGGCTTGCGATTTGATGATGCTGAGAGGGGAAAAATCGGACATAGCAATGTCTCCAAAACCATCGACGCTTTGGTTACCGATTGCCTGTTCACCGGGCAGCGTCTGGTTAGGAACATGCCGATGTAAAACGAGGTGTGTATCAACGATGGGCTATTGCTTCGCGAAACAGGCGCCAGGCGACCATCACCGCCTGGCCCTGATCATAGGTCAGGCATATCCACTTCGCAATAGACTGTGGATGAGCCACCACTAGGCTGGTTTCGCGGGGGATGTTTTGGAGTGTTGCGCGGAGATCGGCCCTTAAAGCGCAAGCGGAGCGCGCCGGCCCAAGACGGGCCAGAGGCTTGAGGATGGAAGCCCGCCAGGGCCAAAACCGGGCGCAGCCAGGGTTTGGTTCACGAGAGCCGTCACCCGGAGGGGCGAGCCCAAGCCCAAAGCGTAAGGCGTAATGAGCCCGATACGGGACATTGACTCCATTTTTGCCCCCTAATGTTCCCAAACAGGGGCACTACGTGGGTCGCTGTCCGCCGTGACAGTGGAAGGTCGACCTCACTCCAGTCGTCACAAAGGCTTGGGCTTGGCATCATACCTGGACAACTCGAGATCTCGCAGCTCCATCAACTCGTCACTCTGACGCACAAACTCATCGGGAGTTATCTTTTTGAGCTTGAATTCGTTGTAAAGAGCATCGGACTTTTTCTGGTAAAGCTTGAGCGTGTTAGTCTTGTGAACGCTTTCCGCAGCATTGCCTATGCTCTTATCTCCTTCAAATACCTTAGTCAGGTAGCTTCTGAGGGAGTCAATGCTTTTGTGGCCTGTCCACTTTCTGACCTCGCGCAAGAATTCCTTATCGCTAATCAGTGCAGCCTCGAACTCATCCTTGCTTTCAAACTTGTGTCGCTCTATTAACAATGTGAACAGGTTGGTGATGAATGCATGGCGGAACATGTGGGCACATGCTTGTTCTTCAATGCTAGCAGCTTCTCTAATTTGTGAAATTATCGAGGTTATGGTTTCTGGAGCTATCGGCTTAGCCGTTCTGTCTGATATAAATAAGTAGTCGTTTTTATTTTCTGGGTGAGATTTGATCAGCTTTTGTCTCAAAGCCAAGTAATCTTTGACCTCCTTTAGTGCAACGGCGTTGACCGGGAATTCACGAACAAAACTCTCGCCACGTTTGAGCGTTACGAACTTAAGCATCGGATATTTCATCAACAGAGCATCTCGTAATGCCGATGTCGTCAAAGATGCGATTTCTGTTCGTCGAGCACCTGTGTGTTGGAGGATGGCGAGCAATGCAAGGTGCCGAGCTTTGAGAAATTCGGACTTGTTGGAGTCACGTACTGCCAGCTCCATCCTATCAACGTTGTGCTCGGGAATCGGGCTTCGAGTATGCTCGCGGAAAGGTGAGGGAAAGGAGTGGTGCGATGTTGTATTCGTGATTTTGTGGCGGCTGTTAAACGTGCGAATAACTTCCTCAGTGGTTGATTTGATGGTGCCCTTTTGAGAAACGAAGTTAGGGTCGCCATGAAACTCGCCAATCCAAGTTAGAAACTTAAGGCACTCTCTGCCGATGTTGATGGTGGTTCTGTCTTTTCTTTTGGGTTTGTCTAGTTTTCTCGGATTCGGCTCTTCAATAAGCTCAACGATGAAGTCTTCAAAAAACTTGTCGGTTATATGGTAGGGATCAATCTTGTGCTGCCAGCAGCGCTTTATGAGTTGGCTAATATAGCTGGCGTACTGGCCTATCGTCCCACCTTTGCTATCC
Organism: Pseudomonas sp. NFPP28; assembly: GCF_900115535.1. Classification (NCBI taxonomy): domain Bacteria; kingdom Pseudomonadati; phylum Pseudomonadota; class Gammaproteobacteria; order Pseudomonadales; family Pseudomonadaceae; genus Pseudomonas; species Pseudomonas sp. NFPP28. The sequence goes on from NZ_FOWT01000010.1 coordinate 187,508, forward strand.
TGCATTCGACCATCGGCAGAAATTTGTTCATGCTTCTTGGATAGTTGTAGCAAGTACAGGTTGGCGATATGGCATGGCTCGTTGTTTGGCCACCTCATGTACGGGAATCTATAGAAGGAATGCTTGCGCGTCTTACCCCCAGCAAATCTCTGGAACAGATCAACATGATCTAGCGTTTCCACTAAGAATTCGTCAGTCATCTTTCTTGCCCTTGGTCGAGATGGATACGACCGAGGCCTTCTGTAAAGGCGGGATTTGATACATCTCTGGGTTCAGACTGGTTATTGCTGTGATGCGTTTTAATATTTCCGCAGCACGAATCTTGCGAGTGACTTCATCTTGCGCGCTTACGACGCCATCTAGTTTGCTACGAACATCGGACAAGGTTTGCAGGAGTATTAAGTTAGAGCGTTTGTGCACGTCGAGGCTCAGATTGGCCTCCGCCAGCTGCTCCAATATCGCCTCTCGGGTTCTGTTATTTTTTGTAGGCGGCTTTTGCTCTTCCTTGTTGATAGCCAATACAGCATTCTTGCGCAGGCTATCAATCGCAGAAAATCCACCTGGTATATGCTCTTCACTTCGCTGTTTAAAAGTATTTAGACTTATCGGGGATATATGAAGGGTTTCACCTTCGATATTCATTTCTAAGTCAAGCTTTGCCAAGGATGATTGGCTGATAAGTGCATCCCTGATTTTCGCGTGGTCGAGGTATTTGGAGGGTTTTGCAGTTATCGCTAATAGTAACTTTCTCGTGTTCTCGATTGAGGCGGTTTGAATGGCCTTGCCCTCATCCCATTTCATCTTGTTTCCTCACAACAACAAGGATGTCTACCCGCAAGCCGGTATCACTTTCTAAGAATATTGGCTCCATGGTCATCTGGTCGGTTTCCGTCAGGAAGTCGAAGTATTCTGCAAGTTTTTCTGGATCCATTACTGATACGTTTCGGGTGCCGAATTTCGACTCAATCAGGTCAATCACATCAGTATAGTGCGCGGCACCACCAGTGGCCATACGCTCGCTGAGGGCCTGCGACAAGGTGTTTTGAAGCTCCTTGCCCGGCAGCTCCTCCGTAATGTAGTTCCAGATGTGCGCCGGGTCAGTGTGTCCGAACATCCATTGGAGGATCCCCGCGCTTGCCCCGTAGCCACAATGAAGGAAGACCAGAGCAAAGAATCGCCTCAGTTGGTGCTGACGGATGTAGTAGCGGCGCCCCAGGCTGTCACGCTCGACCTCAAAGTAGTCACAGAACAGGTCAATGTTCTTGTAGTAGAGGTACACGTCGCAAGGGGTCAAAGAGCTTGTGCCGATGATTCCTGGGGATGAGAACAGGGGAAGGTGCTGATCGATGAAGCCGATCTCGATCAGCTCCTTCTGGAAGTCGATCAGCGTCTGAACCATCTCCGCTGCAAGGGGATCAATGGGGCGGGCGTTCCGGGCCCTTCGGCCTTTCAGTCCACGACTGGACTTCGCGATGCGGGCGATCAGCCAGCTTTTGTCCTCGCTGAGGCAGTTGGCAGGATCAAGTCCGCGTAGTTCACAGCCACGCTTCGCCATCGTTGCTCCGACCAACAACTGGATAGCTCCGTAGTAGATCCCGATGAGCTCTAGGAGGCCTGCGTTGCCCCGTAACTTGCTAAAGTAAACTTCCTTGGACTCTTTTAGTTCAGTGCCAGGAACCCTTCCGCTAGAGCGAGTTGAAATCCCCAGGTGCTGTACACCAAGCTCAGCGATGGAGGGTTCAAGGAGCGAAAGAATAATCTCGTCCGGGATGCCTGTGATATTGACCTTGTGTTTCACAGAATACTTGGCGATGTTTACATAGCTTTTGAGAAGCTTTGGGCCGTGTTCAAAGTGCAGCTCAACCCCATCCTTGATCGCCTTGAAGATGATTGGGGTAGGGACGTTCTTGAAACGTCCCATTGCTCCCCCTGCTACTCTGTAGGTGGCTATCTCCCTGAGATTTTCTTTGCTGGGAAGTTTGAAATCTAGGGCTGCGATCTTTTGCAGGAAGGTGAAGGCGGTGCGGTACAAGACCAAGTCCCGCTTGGTCATGCGGTCTGGGTTTCCGTTGGTGATCGGAACGCCGTCGAACTCACGAATGAAACGATCTGTACGCCATATGAAGCCTAATATGCTATGCAGGGGCTTGAGCCGTTTTTTTCCAGCGAGAGTGTCTTTGTATAGAAGAGCGCTAACTCGAATTGAGTTTACGTTAAGCCCACCATTTGGATTGGTGTGGTACATTTTATTGATATAAAGCGCGGCTCGTACACGTGGGATCAGCTCCAAGGGGATCTCCAGTTCATTCTCTTCAAGCTGAAGCGGTGTTATGTCGGCGAGGGTGGGGTATTCCTCCAGGCACTTATCAATACTCTCAGGGCTGGTTGTCTGGAGAAGGGACATGCAGTAGTCAGTGAGGCGGTTGTTCCAATCATAGGTACTCACGGCAACGTAGCTGCTAGTGCCGATCTGCTCGATGATGTCGCACATCACGTCATAGGTAAGCGCGCTCAGGCCATGCTCGACCAGCTCCAAGGCCTCAGCGCTTTGAAGGATGTGGTCGATAACCGTCAGGGTTCGCCGAAAAGAGGCTGACTGGGAGGCCCAGCTATTGCTGAAGCCAGGCCCAGCTGCATTTTCAGTCGACGCGATCAGCCAGCTTTGCAGCGAGTTGAGCAGCTTGACGTGCTGCGGATCGGTTAATAAGGAACCGTCGTACAGGTGAACACGCCAGTCCAGATCTTGGTCGGCCTTGAAACCAAAATTGTATTTCCATACAGGATCCCTATAACTTGAAACAAGCCAGGGCGCCGTCATGAAGTAGGCTATGTCGCGCTTCTTGAACAGGACGGCGAAATGGGCGAGGTGTTCAGGATACTGCATGGATCATCCTCTTGTAGGCGCTTGGGCTGCAGTTCCTTTCGGCGGTTTCCAAGTGAGCGTGTAAGACTTTATCGCCTGTTTTAAGGATGTACGTCTCGACCGTATCGCAAACCGCCGCCCAGTACCTGGCCAGCCCTCGAATAGAGTGCGGCGTCTTACTGGTATTGACGGCCTTCCTGATGGACATCAGCGCGGTCATGCTTTCAGCAGACACGGAGACGCCCACCTCCACAACCTCCCCATCGGCCAAGAGGTTTTCTTCCCTGGTTTTGAGGTTCTCAGGAACCTCCTTGAGCGTGTACCGGCTTAGGAACTCGTGAAGCTGGTCGAAATCGTCGAACTTGGAGGCGCGGAGCAGGTATTTACTGCCTTTCATGGCTTCGCAGATGATGCCCTTCTGGAAGATACGTACATACCGGGTCGCGAAGAAATCGTAGATCGCGGTGGGCAGATAGGAATCCAGCAGGTCTCGATTCATGTGGGCGTGGCCAAGCTTTCTGGCTAGTCTGGGCAGGCTGTGGTTTTGTATATAGTCGGCAACAGCTGCCTGGGCTCTAACCCTGCTAATTGAGAGCTTCTCGATGAAATCCACCAAGTCTTCCCCTCTTTTTATGGTGTGAGGTGAAAGCCGTTCAATGAACAATTCCCGTCTGGACGCATTTTTCTGCACTGCCGTACGATTCAATATGTTGCTATTAGCGGGGATTGGGTAGTTGAAACTTGTCCCGCAAGTGAGGAAGAGTCTTTGCCAGTTAGGATCGCCTTGTTTCTTGAGGAACTGTCGAAGAGGTTCTGTAATTTGCTCAACAATACGAACCAACGCAGCCGCTTTTGGGTGCAGCAGAATTTTCTGCTCCGAATTCTTGCTCCCGCGCCGATCTTTGAAACCAACAAGTAGATAGCCCTTGTCAGTTTTCAAGAACGATACCCTTCGGGAGCCGTCCCAGATTACCAAGTCGTCCATAAAGGTCGTTGTAATTTCAGGGTGGTAAAGAGTGAGTAGACACTGGAATGCAAATAAGCTGGTCGTCATTGGCAGTCCGAGTTTGAGCGCTAAGGCCTGGAGCTGGCATCCATAACGAACGCGCGCATCGGTGGTTATACACATCCCTTCTTCTTCGAAGGTGCGACAGATATTGGAGAAACCTAGCGTATTGAATTCGAGCTGGTTCTTTGGGCTGCGCTCTACCCGTTCCAAGACAGTTCCATCCTGAGCATCTCTGACTCGGCTTCGTTGAGCCTTACGTATCGCCAACGCTTCCGATAACCCCCATTTCCTAATGCATGAAAGATCACTGGTGATCTCCCCGTAGAGCAGGTCAATTGCCCGTATATCCGTGACATGCACAGGTACTTCGGTCAGAAGCTTATCTTTGATCTCAATGCCATCTTTGTTTTTTCTGATATTGAGCTCTGACCCAGGACGACTCTTTCCACTCGGCGTAACGATTGCTTCTTCAACAGCTGACCAAGTACCAGTCTTTAGAAAGCACCTGATAATCAAATTGCGCATAGTTCTGAAGGTACGGGCGTTTAGGTCTGCATTTTCTGTACGTTGCCAAGCGGTTTCTTGGTAATGCCAGAAAAACGCTTCAAAAAAATCTTCCATCATTTCAGATGATTGGAAGGCGGCAGAAGGGAATCGATAGCTTTGCTCGGTTATGAAGTTAGCGAGCAAGTTGATCAGACTGCTCGATACTTTTGCGTGCTTCAAAGAGTCGCGTCTAATTGCTTCGTGGAAAGCTTTGGTGAACTCGGGGCCATGCGAGTGGTACAGGCCGATCAGCTTGAGATAGACAGGTTTTCCTTTTTTGCCCTTAACCTTCCATCCACTCCAGAATGAGACGATTTCTGGGTCTAGCTTGTGCTTGCTATCGCACCATACCTGGTTGTAGTGCGGCTGCCGGTGGCGAAGATGCGTGACTGGGTGCAGGCCAGGAACCAGACCCACTAGGCCTGAAATCATCTGAGCCACGGCAATTGATCGGCCTCGAATTACTGCCGGCGTTAGAAGGGCCACATCCCCAAGATGGAGGCTTCCGAAGAAGCTCTCCACCAACCAGAGAAGCTTTTCCACCTGAAGGTTATCGAGAGTCAGTCGCTCGCCTAAGCAGTGGCAATGACAGTCCAAAAGCTGAAGGGCGCCCCATTTTTGGTTTTGGTTGACGTCTGGAGCCATCAGCAGCTTGCATGCGAGGTCTTCATCAATGGCCTGCTGCGGGTAGTTGGGCATGTAGGCTTTGCTTTTGATGATTGTCACGTTTTTTTGACCTGCGAAGACTGTTGTATTCCAAAAGAATAGGGCTTTCATAATTATCTGACAACATCGCAAATCAGCAAACTCTCCGAGCGCAGCCTCGACGCCGACCTGGCGCTGGCCCTGAGCCTCAACGGCCGCGAACTGTTTCGCGATGAGCAACCGCTGAAGATCCTGCTGATGTCCGCCACTCTGGAAGGCGAGCGTCTGGCCAGCCTGCTGGATGACGCGCCGATCCTGCGCAGTGAAGGCCGCATGTTCCCGGTGCAGATGCGCTGGGGCCGCCCTTATCAGCCCGGTGAATTCATCGAACCGCAGGCGGTGCAAACCATCCTCGAAGCCCTGCACGACGAAACCGGCAGCGTGCTGGTCTTTCTGCCAGGGCAGGCAGAAATTCGTCGGGTCCACCAGCAACTGGCCGACGTCCTCGGCGAGCGCCCCGATGTGCTGTTGTGTCCGCTGCATGGCGAGTTGGACCTCAACGCTCAACGCGCCGCCATCGACCCGGCGCCCGCCGGTAAACGCAAAGTCGTGCTGGCGACCAACATTGCCGAGACCAGCCTCACCATCAACGGCGTGCGCGTGGTGATCGATGCCGGGCTGGCACGCGTACCGCGTTTCGACCCGGGCAGCGGCATGACTCGCCTCGACACCCAGCGCATCTCCCGCGCCAGCGCCACCCAGCGCGCTGGTCGGGCAGGGCGCCTTGAGCCGGGCGTGTGTTATCGCCTGTGGTCCGAAGACCAGCATGAAGGCCTGGCCGCCTACGGCAGTGCGGAAATCCTCGCCGCCGACCTGGCGGGCCTAGCCCTGCAGCTGGCGCGCTGGGGCGTTACACCCAATCAATTGGTGTGGCTGGATGTGCCGCCGACCGCCGCGTATGCCCAGGCCCAGGATTTGCTGGTGCGCCTCGGTGCGTTGAATGACGACACACTCACCGCCCACGGCCAGAAAATGGCCGAACTGCCGGCCCACCCGCGTATCGCCCATCTGCTGTTGCGCGGGCAGGACCTGGGGCTGGCAAGCACCGCGTGCGATGTCGCCGCGCTGTTGGGCGAGCGCGATATCTTGCGCGGCAGCGGTGCGGACTTGCACAGTCGCTTGGCGCTGCTGTCCGGTGAAGAGCGCTCGCGCGGTACGCAAGGCGGCGTGCAACGGGCCAGGCAGTTGGCCCGGCAATACCGCGGCTATTTAAGAGGGCAGGCGACTCAAGCAGTGGCCGACCCCGATCATCCGCGCTGGCTCGGCGCCTTGCTGGCACTGGCCTACCCGGACCGCGTTGCCCAGCAACGTCGCCCAGGCGGTGCCGAGTACCGCCTGGCCAACGGCCGCGCGGCGCTGTTCGCCGAGGCCGATAGCCTGATGAAACAACCCTGGCTGGTCATCGCCGACCTGGGCAGCCGCCAGGGCCAGCGTGAAGAGCGCATCTACCTGGCGGCGGATTTTGACCCGGCGCTGTTCGACACGGTGCTTGCCGAACAAGTGCGCAGCGTCGATCAACTCGACTGGGACGAGCGTGAAGGCGTGCTGCGCGCCGAGCGCCAACGCAAAGTTGGTGAGTTAGTGCTCAGCCGCGAACCCCTCACCGGCCTCGATGAGTCCGCGCGCAGTCAGGCACTGGTCAACCTGGTGCGTCGCAAAGGCCTGGAACTGCTGCCGTGGACGCCGGAACTGCGCCAATGGCAGGCCCGCGTCATGCTGCTGCGTCACCTTGACGCCGGCAAAACCAGTGAATGGCCGGATATCAGCGACAGTGCCTTGCTCGCCAGCCTCGAACACTGGCTGATGCCCTACCTGGGCAAAGTGTCGCGCCTGAGCCATTTTGCCAACCTGGATATCTCCAGTTTCCTGCACAACCTGCTGCCGTGGCCGCTGCCCCAGCGTCTCGATGAACTGGCGCCGCAGCATGTGAAAGTGCCGTCGGGCTCGTCGGTGCGGCTGGACTACAGCGAACAGCCACCGATCCTCGCGGTGCGCTTGCAGGAGTTGTTCGGGCTGGCCGACACCCCGCGCATTGCCGGTGGGCGCCAGGTGGTGAAGCTGCACCTGCTGTCCCCGGCGCGACGGCCGGTGCAGGTCACCCAGGATCTGGCGAACTTCTGGCGCAGCACCTACGCCGAGGTGAAGAAGGATCTGAAGGGGCGCTATCCCAAGCATTACTGGCCGGATGATCCGTTGGTGGCCGAGGCAACAGCGCGGATCAAACCCCGCAAGTCATAACACCACAGGGTCCAAATGTGGGAGGGGGCTTGCCCCCGATAGCGGTCTGTCAGCTAGAGAGGTATTGGCTGGCACACTGTAATCGGGGGCAAGCCCCCTCCCACATGGGTTTGTGGTGTTGGTTATGGCGCGGCCGGTAGCAGGAACCGGGCGATCACCGGCAGGTGGTTGGATATCCGCAAGGTGTCTTCCTGCCGCACTTTCGCCTCGACCCGCTTGATCCGTGGGCTGTAGAACAGGTAATCCAGCGTGCGGTCCGGCCCGTCCACGCTTGGGTCGTTAGGGAAGTGCGTCAGCCACTTCTCACGGTCGATGCCGCTGGATTGGCTGTTGCTCGGGACCATCGGGTATTTGTCCCACAGCAGATGCAGCTCGCTGTCCGGCGAATACTGCCCGCGCTTGCCGGCGTCCAGGCGCAGGAATTGGCCCAGGGGCAGCAGGTTGAAATCCCCGCCGATCAGCCAGGGCGTGCCGCGCCCTTCGAATTTATCCAGGAGCTTGACCGTGGTCTGTACTTGTTCCAATACCGCGCTGCGCCCTGGGGCGTCACCGTCCAGGCGCGTGTTGAGCACCGCCAGTTGGCCGCCGTCGCTCAGGGGCAGGTAAGTCAGCAGCAAGGCCGGCTTGGGCTGGAACTGGCGGCTGAGGATGTTGGCCTCGGACGCCGGCAATTGCAGGCGTTCGGCGTGTTCGATCTGATAGCGGCTGAGTGTCGCGAGCTTGCGGCCGACGCTGCCGAAGATATGCCAATCGGGCACGAAGTCGGCTTTCCAGTCGAAGGCCTGGGCGCTGCATGGGTACAGGTCGACCAGGCGTTCCTGCAGCAGGGCCAGTTGGTCCTGATAGTGGGAAGGCTTGGCGTTTTCGTCGAGCTCCTGCAAGAGCAGGATGTCGGGTTGTTCGTCGCGGATCACCCGCGCCACTTCGTCAAGGCTGGCGGCCATGTCTTCCACGGTAGGCCGATCATCCGGGCCGCTGCCATCGGCCGTGTCGTACCAGAACACGTAGTTCTTGCCGGCCAGGTATTGCACGTTCCAGGTCATGACCTTGAGCGCCTGCCCCGGCAGCAGCGTGGGCGCACGCGGCGCAACGCAACTCACCGGCAGGGTTTCCTTGGGCTCGGGACGCCAGGTCAGGCTGTAGACCATGGCTGCAAACAGCCCCGCGATGATCAGCAGGCTCAGCAAGGTGATGCGCAATAAACGGGTCATCGGCTCGGCTTATAGCGTTTCAGAAGTGGCACGGAGCATATCACCGCGCGTCGGCATCGCCACCGATCAGCATGAATAAACGGAACAGTACCACGCTGGTAAACAGCTGCAGGAAGCTGTGGGCGCTGTCCAGTAACAGGCCCAGCAGCGGCGCGGGCGCGGGGTAGGCCGCTACGCTGGCGCCCTTGAGCAGCCACAACGGCGTCATCACACACAGCAGGCACACCAGGATCCTCCAGAAATGCCCACGGCTCAGGCGGAAACTTTCCTTCATCGCCTCCAGCGCTGGCATGCCGCGCAGCACCAGCAGGTACTCGGCAAACGCCAGCACCACCATCAGCCACAGGCCCGGCAGGAAATACAGCGACAGCCCCAGCAGGATCAGCAGCGTGCTCATGGCCGTCAGCAGGGCAAAGCGCGGCCACAGGGTCAGGGCCATGGCCCAGACATCCTTGGTGCGCGGCGACTCGCCACGGGTGCGGGCATCCAGAAACAGGATCAAGGCCCCGGTGTACAGCGGGTACACCAGCAACCCCACCACCACGCTGTAGCCGGGGAATGCATCCTCGCCCACCACGTGATTCAGCACCTGTTGCAGCAGGGCTTCGAAAATCACCAACGGCAAGCACAACTGGACGATGGCGCCCAGGTTGCGTTGGGTGAAACGGAAGGAGTCGCGCAGCACGTCTAACGGATTCATCAAGTTCATCGCAGGCCTGAAAGCAAGGGCAACACTTTAACCGATCATCACCGGCGGTGAGCAAACGTAAACCTTGAGTAAAGACCATTGAAACAACTCGTAACACCCCCATAACTAGAGCGGCGCCTGATGACAGGCACACCACGATTTCTACCGGCAATCTAACGAGGTCGCCATGAACAGCGAAGAGCAAACCCTGATCGATGGACTGTTTTCACGGTTGCAACAAGCCGAAACGGACTCAGCCCCCCGCGACGCCCAGGCCGAAGCGCGGATCAAGGAGCACATGACGCGCCAACCGGCGGCCGGGTACTACATGACCCAGTCGATCCTGGTGCAGGAACATGCGCTCAAGAGCCTCGACGCGCAGAACAAGCAGCAGGCGCAGCAGATCCAGCAATTGCAGGATGAACTGCAGAGGGCCAAATCCGCGCAGCCTGCTCCGGCGAGCAGCGGCGGTTTCCTGTCGAGCATCTTTGGCGGCGGTGGTTCCCGTGATCAGCAGCCGGCTCAAAGTGCACCGCCTTCTTCTGGTGGCGGCTGGCGCGAACCGGCGCGGCCTGGGTTCAGCCAACCTGCCCCGCAGCAGAATTATCAACAGCCTGCTCCAGCCGCTCCGGTGGGTAGCGGTTTCCTCGGCGGCGCGATGAAAACCGCAGCCGGCGTGGCCGGTGGTGTATTGCTGGCCGAAGGCATCAGCAGCCTGTTCAACCACAATTCGCAACAGCCGCAAGTCGTGGAAGAAATCATTCGTGAGGAGCCAGCGCCTGCCAGTGACAACGGCAACTGGGGCAATGATGACCAGAAGTACGCCGGCAACGACAGCTGGGGCAGCAACAATTCGGACAGCTTTGCCGACAGCGATTATTCCGACGATTCTTCCTCCTTCGGCGACGACGATTCCTTCGTCTGACCTACCTTGGCCCGGGGCGCTGCGTCGCCCCGGTCTGATTTTTCCCGGCAACCCTCTCGCGGCTGGCATACTTGCACCCTTTCCGGGCCCTGGCGCCTGGCTGTCATGAGGAAGTGCGGTGAAGAAAATTGCAGTGTTCGCCGATGTGCAAAACCTCTACTACACCGTCCGCCAGGCCTATGGTTGCCACTTCAACTACGCCGCGCTGTGGGCTGACATCAGCGCGCGCGGGCAGATCGTCGAGGCGTACGCCTATGCCATCGACCGTGGCGACAGCAAGCAGCAGCAATTCCAGCAGATCCTGCGCAACCTGGGCTTCACGGTAAAACTCAAGCCCTACATCCAGCGCAGCGACGGCTCGGCCAAGGGCGACTGGGACGTGGGCATCACCCTCGACATCATGGACGCCGCCGACCACGTCGATGAAATTGTGCTGGCCTCCGGCGACGGTGATTTCGACATGCTGCTCGACCGGGTTATCCACAAGCATGGCGTCGAGGCCGTGGCCTATGGCGTACCGGGGCTGACGGCCAATTCATTGATACGCGCCGCCAGCCGCTACGTGCCGATCGAAGGCGCTTTGTTGCTTAAATAGATCTTCAGATGGAGTTGGAACAGGTTTGGAACGTATAGCGGTCATCGACTTTGAAACCACCGGCATCACCCCGAGCAGCCGTTGCCGGGCCACGGAAATCGCGGTGGTCATCCTTGAGCGTGGCCAGATCGTGGACCGCTACCAGAGCCTGATGAAAACCGGCGTGCACGTGCCCGCGTTCATCGAACAACTCACCGGCATCAGCAACGCCATGCTGCGCAGCGCGCCGCCGGCGGAGCGGGTGATGAACGAGGTCAATGAGTTCGTCGGGACTACGCCGCTGATGGCGCACAACGCTGCGTTCGACCAGAAGTTCTGGGATTACGAATTGGGCTTGATCCGCCGCACGCGTTTGCAGAAGTTTGCGTGTTCTCTGTTATTGGCGCGACGCCTGATGCCGTCGGCGCCAAACCATAAGCTCGGCACGTTGAACGCCTTCGCTCAACTGCCCCACACCGGCCAGGCTCACCGGGCGCTGGCGGATGCGGAGATGGCGGCCAACCTCACGGCGCACCTGGCCCAGGAGCTGCGCCGTACCCACGGCTTGCGCGAACTGTCCCACGACCTGCTGTGCACCTTGCAGAAAGTGCCGGCGGCGAAGATCAATGAGCACTTGAAGAAGCATCGCGGGTTCTGACCTCGCCACACGCTCCAGAACACTGGGCTCTGAATGTGAAACTCAACATGTGGGAGCCGGGTTTGCCCGCGATGTCGTCGTCAGGGGATAAACGCTATCACCGATGCGGGTGAGCCCGAACCGCCTTCCAGTGCCAGGACGCCGATCACTAATGTGGCTCCTTTGACCGGCAGTTGGTCGAGGTTGGTCAGGCACTCCAACACAATCCCGTCCCCGGCCAGCACCGCACGATTCGTCGCAAATGCAGTGCTCTGCCCCGAATCAATCCCGTGGGTATCAATGCCTACACCGGCTACTTGGCGCTGCGACAACAGAAATTGAATTGCCGCCTCGCCGATCCCTGGGAAATGCGAGCCTTGGGCGTCCTGGCGGAAGAACGCCGCCGGATCATTCCAAAGGTGCTGCCAGCCGGTGTACATCAGCACCACGCAGCCCGGCTCGATAAGCCCGTGCTGGTATTCCCAGTCTTGAATGTCCTGCACGCTGATTTCGTAGTCTGGCGTGCATCGGGCCCGTACGTCGATGACCACCGCATGCCGCACCAGGTCGTGGGGTTGATAGCCGTCGATGCCTATGCCATCAGCATAAAAGCTGTTCGGCGCGTTCATGTGGGTGGCGCTGTGTTCGCCCATGCTGAAACGGCGCAGGAAGTAGCCGTCTTTGCTCAACGACGCTATGTCTTCGAACACCACCGGCGGATCCCCTGGCCACAACGGAATACGCGGGCTGATTGGATGGCTGAGGCTGACGACCTTACCCACCATTTTTCACCTCCAGTTGAGCCAACGGCACCCGCCTCTCTATCGCACTCGACAAAATAATCGAGGTCTTGCTGAACCCGAACTTCGCGATCCGGTTGATCAAATTCTCCAACTCCGGCATCGACCCCACCGCCGCCTGCATGATCACGCACGGGTCGCCGGTCACCCGATGGCATTCTGTCAGCTCGGGAATTTCCGCCAGCGCGTCGTACACCTTCTGACTGCCATGATTGGTCAACCGCAGTTCAATCACGCACTGGATCGGCAACCCCACCTTGGATAAATCCACCTTGGCCTGATACCCGGTGATCACCCCGCTGGCCTCCAATTTGGCCACGCGCTCGGCCACGGCAGGGGCGGAGAGGTTTACCGTGCGGGCCAGTTGCGCGTAGGACGCGCGGCCGTCTTCGAGCAGGGCGCTGAGGAGCATGCGGTCGTATTTGTCCATGATAAGGCTCCGGTTACGCGTGACTTTCGAAAGCACGGTTTATAGCCTTCACAACCATGCTTTGAAAAGTGTAACGGCGTTTTAAACAGGTTTTGTAACTTATGTTTAACGACCTGTCTTTTTAGAATAAGCCTCCCATCTCCTGCCATAGAGCTGCCCAATGCCTGGCCCACGTCGCTTTCCCTTACCGTTGATCGCCGCTTTTTTTGCGCTGTATGTGATCTGGGGGTCCACCTATCTGGTGATTCGCATCGGCGTTGAGTACTGGCCGCCGTTGTTGCTGGCGGGGATTCGGTTTTGCACGGCGGGGGCGTTGATGTATGGCTTCCTGCGCTGGCGTGGGGTGCCGGCGCCGACGTGGCCGCAGTGGAAAGCAGCCGGGATGATTGGTCTTTTGCTGCTCACCGTGGGCAACGGCGGTGTCAGCGTGGCGGAACACATGGGGGTGTCTTCCGGCGTGGCGGCGCTGGCCGTGGCGACGGTGCCGTTGTTCACCTTGCTGTGTGGGTATTTCTGGGGCGCGCGCAACACTCGCTTGGAGTGGGCGGGGGTGATTCTGGGGATCATCGGCATCGCCATGCTCAATATGGGCAGCACGTTGCAGTCGAGCCCGATGGGTGCTGTGTTGCTGTTGGTGGCGGCGGCTTCCTGGGCGTTTGGTTCGGTGTGGAGCCGGCAATTGCCGTTGCCCCAGGGCGCGATGGCCAGTGCTGCGGAGATGCTGGTCGCCGGTGTGGCGCTGTTGTTCGTCAGCGCGCTATCCGGTGAACGCCTGCAGGCCGCGCCGCCGCTGGAAGGCTGGCTGGCCCTGGCCTATCTGACGGTATTCGGCTCGATCATCGCCTTCAATGCCTACATGTACCTGCTCAAGCACGTACGCCCGGCGGCGGCGACCAGCTATGCCTACGTCAACCCGGCGGTGGCGGTATTGCTGGGGATTGTATTCGTGGGCGAGACCATCGGGCTGGAAGAAGCCCTGGCGATGCTGGTGATCATTAGCGCCGTCCTGCTGATCAGCCTGCCCCAGTGGCGCAAGCCCAAGCCGGAAATAAGGTAAACTGCGGCGCATTGCGACCTTGCGCTGAATTTTTCCTACGGTAAACACATGACTTTCGCCACCCTTGGCCTGATCGAACCTTTGCTGCGCGCCCTTGAGACGCTTGGCTACCAGACCCCGACGCCGGTGCAGGCGCAAGCCATTCCGGCAGTGCTGGCCGGTCGCGACCTGATGGCCGCGGCCCAGACCGGCACCGGCAAGACCGCCGGTTTCGCCCTGCCGCTCCTGCAACTGCTGACGATGGAAGGGCCGAAAGTCGCCGCCAACTCGGCGCGTGCGCTGATCCTGTGCCCGACCCGCGAGCTGGCCGAGCAGGTGCACGCCAGCGTCGCCGAGTACGCCCAACACCTGCCACTCACCACCTACGCGGTGTACGGCGGCGTGAGCATCAACCCGCAGATGATGAAGCTGCGCAAGGGCGTCGACATTCTGGTCGCCACGCCCGGTCGCCTGATCGACCTGTTCCGCCAGAACGCGCTGAAGCTCAACCAACTGCAAACCCTGGTGCTCGACGAAGCCGACCGCATGCTCGACCTGGGCTTCTCGGAAGAGCTGGCGAACATCTACCGCATGCTGCCGAAAAGGCGCCAGACCCTGCTGTTCTCCGCGACCTTCTCCGATGACATCCGCCTGCTGGCCGGGCAGATGCTCAACGACCCGCTGAGCATCGAAGTCAGCCCGCGCAACGTTGCTGCCAACACCGTGAAGCAGTGGATCGTGCCGGTGGACAAGAAGCGCAAGCCGGAGCTGTTTGTGCACCTGATGCGCAAAGGCCGCTGGAAGCAGGTGCTGGTGTTCGCCAAGACCCGTAACGGCGTGGATGCGCTGGTGGATAAGTTGCAGGGCCTGGGCATCAATGCCGACGGCATCCATGGCGACAAGCCTCAAGCGACCCGCCAACGTGCGCTGGACCGTTTCAAATCCAGTGAAGTGCAGATCCTGGTAGCCACTGATGTGGCAGCCCGTGGCCTGGACATCGAAGATTTGCCGCTGGTGGTCAACTTTGACTTGCCGATCGTGGCTGAAGACTACATCCACCGAATCGGCCGTACCGGGCGTGCGGGCAATACCGGTGAGGCGATTTCCCTGGTGTGTGCCGATGAAGTGAACATGCTGTCGGCCATCGAGATGCTCACGCGTCAGACCTTGACCCGCAAGATGGAGCCGGACTTCGAACCGGAGCACCGCGTGCCGGACACCGACGCCAGCGGGCAGGTGGTGAAGAAGCCGAAGAAACCGAAGAAGCCTAAAACGTCCGGTGGTGGCGGTAAGCGCAACCTGGGCAAGTGGGTGGACAGCGGTGAAGTGACGCCGGCGGAGCCTTCGATCAAGCCGGTGCGCAAGGTGCCCGTTTTTAATACCGGGCCGCGCAAGAAGAAGTAAGTTCTTCAGCGCGGCTGATGGCCTCATCGGGGGCAAGCCCCCTCCCACATTTGACTGTATTCACAAATCAAAGTGTGGGAGGGGGCTTGCCCCCGAAGGCGGCTTTGAATTCACCGCAATCTCAGCGATTGAGCCACTCCAACATCCCCCGCCCAGCCGCCCGGCCGCTGGCAAAACACCCCGTCAGCAAATACCCCCCGGTCGGCGCTTCCCAATCCAGCATCTCCCCCGCACAAAACACTCCCGGCAACTGCTTGAGCATCAAGCGCTCATCCAGCGCCTCAAACTGCACGCCGCCTGCGGTGCTGATCGCTTCATCCATGGGCCGGGTCTTCACCAGGAGCAAGGGCAGCGCCTTGATATCCACCGCCAACTGCGCCGGATTATTGAAGTGGTCAGCCGGCGCCCACTCGCGCAGCAGTGCGGCTTTCACCCCATCCAACCCCAATTGACTGTGCAGATGCTTGCTCATCGAGCGCGAACCACGCGGCTTGGCCAGGGCAGCCAGGACCTTGTCTAGCGGCTTGCTCGGCAACAGGTCGATATGCACGGTGGCCGCACCGTCGCGGTTGATCGCTTCGCGAATCGGCGCGGCCAGCGCGTAGATCAAGCTGCCTTCGATGCCGGTAGCGGTGATCACGCATTCGCCCAGCCGAGGCTTGTCGTCCCCCAGCCCGATGGCGACGTTTTTCAACGGCGCGCCAGCGAATTTGCTGACCATCAATTCGCTCCAGGCCGACACCTCGAAACCGCAGTTGCTCGGTTGCAGCGGGGCGCAGGGCACGCCGCGATCCGCCAGCAACGGGAGCCACGCACCGTCCGAGCCCAGGCGCGACCAGCTGCCGCCGCCCAGCGCCAGCAGCACGGCATCGCTGCGGACAGTTTTTTCGCCTTCGGGGCTGTGGATAAGTAAGTCGCCCTCGGCATTCCAGCCTACCCAACGATGCCGGGTGTGGATAACCACGCCCTGGTCGCGCAGACGCTTGAGCCAGGCGCGCAGCAGCGGGGCGGCTTTCATATCTGTAGGAAACACTCTGCCCGAGCTGCCGACAAAGGTCTCGATCCCCAAGCCATGAATCCACTCGCACAACGCCTCGGCCCCAAAACTGCGCAGCAGTGGCGCCATGTGCGGCGCACGTTCGGCATAGCGCGACAGAAACGCCGGGTACGCCTCGGAGTGGGTGATGTTCATGCCGCCCACGCCGGCCAGCAGGAACTTGCGCCCCACGGACGGCATGCCGTCGTACAGGTCCACCCGTACGCCTGCCTGGCTCAGGACTTCGGCGGCCGTCAATCCGGCAGGGCCGCCGCCGATGATGATGACGTGTGGGGGAGGGGTATCGGGCATGGGCTGCGCTCGCATAAATTAGCCGAGCATTCTACCCGACGAGAGTGAAAACGCCTGATCAAAAAACGTACAGCTTCCTACAGGCCTTATGATTAGTAGCTCTCACACGCTTACACTCAAGTTATCCACAGGTGGTTCCACAGGCATTGTGGGTAACGCTCACAGTTCAGTGACAACCTGATGACGTCCATACCCGTTGCGCACTGTGGTGCAGAATGCCGTGGCGGCGGGCCAGGGCCGGGCGGTCCTTGCTGTAGCCGCCGCCGATCACGCCCATCACCGGGATGTTGCGGCCCAGGCAGTGGCGCATCACGCTTTCGTCGCGGGCGGCGACGCCTTGGTCTGTCAGCTTGAGGTAACCGAGGGCGTCGTCCTTGTGCACATCGACGCCGGCGTCGTACAGCACCAGGTCCGGCTGGTAGAGCGGCAGCAGGTAGTTGAGCGCGTCGTCCACCACCTTGAGGTAGTCGGCGTCGCCCATGCCCATCGGCAGAGGGATGTCCCAGTCACTCTGGGCCTTGCGCGCGGGGAAGTTCTTTTCACAGTGCAGCGACACGGTGATGGCGTCTGGCGTGTCGTGGAGGATGCGTGCCGTGCCATCGCCCTGGTGCACGTCGCAATCGAAGATCAGCACGCGGTTGACCCGGCCACTGGCCAGCAGGTAATGGCTGATCACCGCCAGGTCATTGAAGATGCAGAAGCCCGCCGGGTAATCGTAGTGAGCGTGGTGGGTGCCGCCTGCAAGGTGGCAGGCCAGGCCGTGTTCCAGTGCTTGCTCCGCTGCCAGGATGGAGCCACCGACCGCGCGCACGGTGCGCCGGGCCAGGGCTTCGTTCCAGGGCAGGCCGAGGCGACGTTGGTCCTCGCGGGACAACTCGCCGCCCATGTAGCGTTCGATATACCCAGCGTCATGGGCCAGGGCCAGAATCTCTGGCGGGCACAGCTGCGGGCGCAGCAGTTGGCTGTCCTCGGTCAGTCCGGTGGACACCAGGTGGTCGCGCAGCAGGCGGAACTTGTCCATGGGGAACCGGTGGTCCGCCGGGAACTCGGGGCTGTAGTCATCGTGGTAGATCAATGGCAGAGGCATGGGATTTTCTGACGGGAACCTGCGACGCATCTTACCCGCGTTGTACACTCACGCACATGGCAAGGGAGGGGACCCATGGAGCCGATACTCGAATTGGAAAGCGCACGCCTTTTGTTGCGCCAATGGCGCGACAGCGACCTGCCGGACTTTGCGCGCATGTGCGCCGACCCGCAGGTGATGCGTTATTTCCCGGCCACACTGAGCCACCTGGAAAGCGCCGCGTTGATCGGGCGGATTCGTGGCCACTTCGCCGAATACGGCTTTGGCCTGTGGGCGTTGCAACGCAAGGACACGGGGGAATTCATCGGTCTCACCGGGTTGCTGAATGTCAGCTTCGATGCCGACTTTACCCCGGCGGTGGAAATCGGCTGGCGCCTGGCTCGCGAACACTGGGGCCTGGGCTATGCCAGCGAGGCCGCGTGGACCGCATTGCGCTGTGGTTTTGATCGTCTGAACCTGGACGAGATTGTCGCCTTCACCACCGAATCCAATCTGCCATCACAAAAAGTCATGCAGGCCATCGGTATGCATTACGATCCCCAGGCAGATTTTGAACACCCCAAGGTCGCAGCCGATGACCCGCTGCGCCATCATGTTTTGTACCGCATCACCCGCGCCCAATGGTTGGACACGCTGCACGGATAGGCAGCCCGGAATGCCCGATAGATTTTAGGAGTTGCTCTATGAGCCAAGTATTGGAAGATCTGGTGGACCTGCTGACCCTGGAGCCTATCGAGGAAAACCTCTTTCGTGGCCGCAGCCAGGACCTGGGTTTTCGCCAACTGTTCGGCGGCCAGGTGCTCGGCCAGTCGCTGTCGGCGGCCAGCCAGACCGTAGAAGAAGCGCGGCACGTGCATTCGCTGCACGGTTACTTCCTGCGCCCCGGCGACGCGAAATTACCGGTGGTGTACTCGGTGGACCGCGTGCGGGATGGCGGCAGTTTCAGCACGCGTCGCGTGACCGCGATCCAGAAGGGCCACCCGATCTTCACCTGCAGTGCATCCTTCCAGTATGACGAAGAAGGTTTTGCGCATCAGAGCACCATGCCGGTGGTAGTCGGCCCGGAAAACCTGCCGTCAGAGCTGGAACTGACCCAGCAACGCGCGCACCTGATCCCCGAGCACATGCGCGACAAGCTGCTGTGCCCCAAGCCGATCGAAGTGCGCCCGGTCACCGAGAAAGACCCGTTCAACCCGCAACCGTCCGACCCGGTCAAGTACGTGTGGTTCCGCGCCGACGGCGCCCTGGCCGATGCACCGGCGCTGCACAAATACCTGCTGGCCTACGCCTCGGACTTCGGCCTGCTGACCACTTCGCTGCTGCCCCACGGCAAAACCGTGTGGCAGAAAGACATGCAGGTCGCCAGCCTCGATCACGCGCTGTGGTTCCACGCCGACCTGCGTGCCGATGACTGGTTGCTCTACGCCATGGACAGCCCGTGGGCCGGCAATTCCAGGGGGTTCTCCCGAGGCAGCGTGTACAACCGCGCCGGGCAACTGGTGGCCTCGGTCACCCAGGAAGGCCTGATTCGCCATCGCAAGGATTGGGCATGAGCCTGACAGAGGTTAAACATTGGGTGTTCGACATGGACGGCACCCTGACGGTGGCCGTGCATGATTTCGCGGCCATTCGCGTGGCCCTGGAGATTCCACCTGAAGACGACATCCTCACGCACCTGGCGGCGTTGCCGAAGGAGGTTGCGGCGGCCAAGCATGCCTGGTTGCTGGAGCACGAGCGTGAGCTGGCGTTGGAGTCGGTGGCCGCCGAAGGCGCGGTAGAACTGGTGCGCGAACTGGCCGGGCGTGGCTATCGCCTGGGCATCCTGACGCGCAATGCGCGGGAGTTGGCGCATATCACCCTGGACGCGATTGGCCTGGCGGACTGTTTTGCCATGGAGGACGTACTGGGGCGTGACGATGCGCAACCGAAGCCGGATCCGGACGGCCTGCTGAAACTCGCGGCGGCGTGGGATGTGGCGCCAAGCGAGATGGTGATGGTCGGTGATTACCGCTTTGACCTGGACTGCGGCCGGGCGGCGGGGACGCGAACGGTGTTGGTGAATCTGCCGGAGAACCCGTGGCCGGAGTTGGCGGATTGGCATGCATCGGACTGCGCGGTGCTGCACCAGATGATCCAGCCCAGACAATAGAGATCAACTGTGGGAGGGGGCTTGCCCCCGATAGCGGTGTATAAATCAGCACATGTGTAGTTGGCAGACCGCAATCGGGGGCAAGCCCCCTCCCACAGGTTATGGCGTGAACAGTACTTTCTGGCCCTCGGGCGACGTAAACATCCCATCCCCGTTATGCCCCACTCCCGGCACTTCCACCAGCGTGTGACTCAACTGCGGGTGCCGCTGCTTGAGGTAGTCAAAATAGTTGTGCCCACGAATCAGGCGGTACGCGCCCTGGGTCTCGGCGGCGCAGCTTTTGTCCAGCGCCGGGTGGTTCGGGTCGGTGTCCTGCTGGCCCAGCAGGTAGGTGATATTGCGTGACACGTAAGCCTGCTCCAGCTGTTGGGCGCTATGGCCCTTGGCGTAGTCGGGCAGGTTGTGCAGGCCGTACTTCCAGTCGTTGAAGCCTGGGCAACTCGCGGTGTCGAACTTCACTGGGCGTTGTGGGGTGAAGTAGGCGTAGGACGAAGGGTTGGCCACCACGTAACGCAGGCTGATGCCTTCGGTTTGCAGCAGCGGGTGGTCGTGCCCGATGAGGGCGAAGCGCTGCACCACCTGGCCGCCGCCGGAGTGGCCGGCCACGACAATTTCCTTAAGCGTCGGGAACAGCTTGCGGTTGCCCAGGTGCTTGATGAGCTGGTCGAGGACGCCGTAGGAACTGATGTGTCCCGGACCGGTGGAGGGTTCGCCGGCCATCCAGTCATTGCCGTTCCAGCGCAGTACCTGATTGTCCAAGTGGTTGCGCTTGACGTCGGACGCATTCAGAAACTGCGGCGCAATCACCAGTGTGTTGGCGCTCTGGCCTGCGTGCTCGGCGGCGTCTTCAGCGCTTTGCAGGTAGGTCTGCGCATTGCGCAGGCGGCCGTGCACGATGATCAATGCGCGGGTGACCTGGGGCAGTGGCTGGCGCCAATCCTGGCTCAAACCGAGGCTGAGATCGCCGGCCTCCAGGTGGAAACGATGGGGGCTGACGTCCTTGACGCCGTGTTCGGCGGCCCAGGTTGAACACGTGACTAACAAGCCCAGCAGCCATCCCAATCGTTTATTCATTTAAAGACCCTTGGCGGTAAACGTGTCGCATTGAGTGATCTGGCCCTGGGCGAAGCCGGTCTTGAACCAGCGAACCCGCTGTGCCGAGGTGCCGTGGGTAAACGAGTCCGGCACAACACGCCCCTGACCCTGTTGCTGCAAGCGGTCATCGCCAATGGCGTTGGCCGCGTTCAGTGCTTCTTCGATATCGCCGGGTTCCAGCCAGTTGAGGCGCTTTTGCGCACGGTTGGCCCAGACCCCGGCGAAGCAGTCGGCCTGCAGTTCCTGGCGCACCAGCAGGCCGCCATCACCTTGCATCGGCCGACCCTGCTGGCGTGCGGCCTGGATTTTCGACGAGATGCCCAGCAAGGTCTGCACGTGATGCCCGACTTCGTGGGCGATCACGTAGGCCTGGGCGAAATCACCGGCGGCCTGGAAGCGCTGCGACATTTCCCGGAAGAAATCCAGGTCCAGGTACACCTGCTGGTCAGCCGGGCAATAGAACGGGCCGCTGGCCGAGGTGGCTCCCCCGCAGGCGGAATTGACCCGGCCACGGAACAGAATCAGTTTCGGATTCTTGTAGGCCAGGCCGTTTTCCTGGAACACCTGGCCCCAGGTGTCTTCGGTATCGCCCAGCACGGCGCGGACAAAGTCTGCTTGCTCATCGTTGGCCGGCGGCGCCTGACGTGTCTGCGTACTCACCGAGGGTGCCTGTTCCATCTGGCCGGTCAGTTGGCCGAGGATCTGCAACGGGTCCTGGCCGGTCAACCAGCCGATGCCGACAATCAGCACGATGGCCGTGAGGCTCAGGCCCTTGCCGCCCCCAAAGCGCATACCGCCCCCACCACCGCCGCTGTCATCGCGGGCGTCGACCACGTTGTCGCTGCGTCGGCCTTTTTTCCATAGCATGGGGCAATCCTCTTGGTGAACGGTCCTACATTAATTGGGGAAGAGTATGGCCGTTAATCGCGGCAATAGCCTTCGCCGGTATCGACAATCAGGCAATCCTTTTTATCCGCCAACCATTTCAAACCGGTGGCTTCGCCGTCGCCGGCGCTCAATTGCTGGGGGCCGTCCGGGCGGGTAAAGGCGATGCCGTCTTCGTTGGCTTCACCTTTGAAGGTGCCGGAGTCGTCGTCATCAAGGCCATATTTCATGGTCAGAATGTAGTGACCACGGCCAATACTGTCGTCCTTGGCGATGGTGAGGTAGAGGCCTTCTACGCCGATCCACTTGCCGAGCCATTTGTCGGTGGGCGGCGTTGCCGGCACCAGGGTGGCCTGCACGGACGCCGGTGCCGGCTTGGGGGCTGGCTGCTCTTGCTGGTTGCACGCGGTGAGCAGGGCAAGGGCAGACAGGACAAAGAGGATTTTTTTCATAGCAGCAAGGCCTTGATTAAAAAGTGTGCAACACGGCGGTCAACGTGCAGCGTTGGACTCGAATCCCGTGATTTAGTGCGCTGTTCGCACGGTGTTTGGTTATGCTCTAGGGGCAGACGCAGGCCCGGCTGCTAGATTACCGGGTTGAGTGCCACGCGTTCAGCTCGCCACGCAAGAGAATTCCATGACTGTCAGCACCCCCCTTTCCGGCGTCAACCACCCCTTCAAAGGCATTTTGCTGATTGTACTGGCGACGTTCCTGTTCTCCAGCCATGACGCCTTGTCCAAATACCTGGCCGGGTTCTACCCGATCGTGATGGTGGTGTGGGCGCGTTACCTGGTGCACACCCTCTTGATGGCCGGCATCTTCCTGCCGCAATCGGGCTTGCGCGTGCTGCGCAGCAAGCGGCCGGGGATGCAGGTGGTGCGGGCGCTGTGCCTGTTGGGCACCAGCCTGTTTTTCACCTCGGCGCTGCACTTCATCCCCCTGGCGGAAGCCACGGCGGTGAACTTCCTTGCACCGATCCTGGTAACGGCGCTCTCGGTGCCGCTGCTCGGCGAACATGTGACGCGTGGCCAGTGGCTGGCGGTGATCTGCGGGTTTGTCGGGGTGCTGGTCATCATCCACCCGGGCGGCGAACTGTTCACCCCGGCGGTCTTGTTGCCCCTGTGTTCGGCGCTGTTCTTCTGCTTCTACCAACTGCTCACGCGCATTCTCAGCCAATACGACACGCCCACCACCAGCAACTTCTTCGCCGGTCTGTGCAATACCTTGGTGATGAGTGCGATGGTGCCGTTTTTCTGGCAAGTGCCGACGCTGTGGCACGGCGTGTTGATGCTGGCCCTGGGCACCTGCGGGATGACCGCGCATTTGATGCTGACCCAGGCGTTCCGCTTCGCGGCACCGGCCTTGCTGGCGCCGTTTGGCTATTGCCAGATCGTGTTCGCGGGGTTGTTGGGCTGGCTGGTGTTCAACCACACCCCGGACCTGACCACGGTGGTCGGTATCGGGGTGATCTGCATGAGCGGGCTGGCCGCTGCCTGGCAGCAGCGGCGCCGGTAGCTGAGACGGTAGATCAAACGTCCACGGTAGGGATCTTGCGCGGCGCCATGAAGTACATCCAGGTCAGCGCAATGAAGTACATCGCCGGGATCAGGGTGAACAACACCGTGTAGTTGTTGTTCGTGACCGTGAGGATATGGCCGACGATCTGGGTCATGAACATGCCGCCGATGGCCGCGCACATGCCACCAAAACCGAACACCGTGCTCATCATGTGCTTGGGTGTGTAGTCCATCACCAGGCTCCAGATGTTGGCGGTCCAGGCCTGGTGTGCGCCAATCGCCAGGGAGATGGCGAACACCGCGACCCACAGCTGGCTGGAACCGGCGGCCATGATCACGCCGACGATGCAGCAGGCAAACAGCAGCATCGACAGCAGCCGCGCCTTGATCGAGTTCATGCCTCGGCCGATCAGGAACGACGACAGAATCCCACCCCCCACGCTGCCGAAGTCGGCGGTCAGGTAGATGATGATCAGCGGGATACCCATCTGGGTCACGTTGATGCCCAGGTTGTATTGCTGGTTCAGGAACGGCGGCAGCCAGTACAGGTAGAACCAGAACACCGGCGCGGTCATCGAGTAGGCGAGGGCGAAGGCCCAGGTGCCACGCATGCGCAGGATGCGGCTGAAGGGCACGCGGGGTTGTTCCGGTTCGACTTCCTGTTGCACGTAGTCCAGTTCGGATTGTTTGACGGTGGGGTGGTCTTCCGGGTTGAAGTACTTCAAGCCCCAGAACAGCAGCCAGATCCCTCCGAGCGCCGACATGCACAGGAACGCCGCCTGCCAGCCCCACACGTGCAGGATCAACGGCAGCAGCATCGGCGTCATCATCGCACCCACGTTGGTGCCGGCGTTGAAGATACCGGTGGCCACTGCCCGTTCACCGGCCGGGAACCACAGGCGCGTGGTCTTGACGCAGGCCGGGTAGTTGGCGGCTTCGGTCAGCCCGAGAATGAAACGACAGACCATGAAGCCCACCGCCGAGGTGGCCAGGCCGTGGGCGCCGGTGGCCAGGCTCCACAACAGGACCGCGCAGAAGAACACGCGCTTCACGCCGACCCGGTCGATCAAGCGGCCCTGCAGCACAAAGCCGATGGCATAGCCGACCTGGAACCAGAAGTTGATGTTGGCGTAGTCCATCGCCGTCCAGCTCATCTCCTTGGCGAGGATAGGCTGCATCACGCCCAATGCGGCGCGGTCGATGTAGTTGAGGGTGGTGGCGAAGAATACCAGGGCCAACATGCCCCAGCGCGTTTTACCCACGGCCAGGGCGCCGCGGATCTTGTCGCCGATGCCGGCGTGCGGTGTGCCCGGGCGGTCGGCCAGGACGGAGTTTTGCAGAGGCATGAGGTCGTACCCGTTTTTTGAAATTTTTATGGTGTGTTCTGGGTCTTGTTACTGAATCGATGGTGCGCAGCGGCTAAAAAATCGTCAATTCGCCAAAACGGCTTTGTGTTCGATAATCGCACCAAAAACTAACCGGTTCGTACATTTTAATTGCTGTGAACAGTTTAGCGGCCAATAATTTGCCGTAAATAAGACGCGCCTTAAATGCCGGGAGTCGCCCATGCAACGCTCTATTGCCACCGTTTCCTTGAGCGGAACCCTGCCGGAGAAACTCGAAGCCATCGCGGCGGCCGGGTTCGACGGCGTAGAAATCTTCGAAAACGATCTGTTGTATTACGATGGCAGCCCCCGTGAAGTGAGGCAAATGTGTGCCGACCTGGGCATTGCCATCACCTTGTTCCAGCCGTTTCGCGATTTTGAAGGCTGCCGTCGAGACCGCCTTGCACGCAACCTGGAGCGCGCCGAGCGCAAATTCGACTTGATGCAGGAACTGGGCACCGACCTGGTGCTGGTGTGCAGCAATGCCTCCGCCGATTGCGTGGGCGACGAGCGCATTCTGCTCGATGACCTCGGCCTGCTCGCCGAACACGCCGGCCGTCGTGGCTTGCGCATTGGCTATGAAGCGCTGGCCTGGGGCAAGCATGTAAATACCTGGCAACAGGTGTGGAACCTGGTGCGTCAGGTCGATCACCCGAGCCTTGGTGTATTGCTCGACAGCTTTCATACCCTGTCCCTCAAGGGCGACCCGAGCGCCATCGCCGAGATCCCCGGCGACAAGATCTTCTTCGTACAAATGGCCGACGCGCCGATCCTGGCCATGGACGTGCTGGAGTGGAGTCGGCACTTCCGTTGCTTCCCCGGCCAAGGCGAATTCGACCTGGCTGGGTTCCTCGGGCCGATCATCAAGAGCGGCTACACCGGGCCGCTGTCCCTGGAAATTTTCAACGACGGCTTCCGCGCCGCGCCCACCCGTGCGAATGCGGCGGATGGCCTGCGCTCCCTGCTGTACCTCGAAGAGAAAACCCGCGAACGCCTGAAGCAGGAAGCGCCGACGCAACCGGTCGAGATTCTGTTTGATACCCCGCCTGCCAGCGAATACGACGGCATCGAGTTCCTTGAATTTGCCGTGGACGAGAGCCTTGGCGCCAAGCTCACCCACTGGCTGGAACGCCTGGGGTTCGTCAAGGCCGGGCAGCATCGCTCCAAGAGCGTGAGCCTGTTGCGCCAGGGCGATATCAACCTGATCCTCAACTGCGAACCCTATTCGTTTGCCCACAACTTTTTCGAGGCCCACGGGCCGTCGCTGTGTGCCACCGCGATTCGGGTCAAGGACAGCGCCAAGGCCCTGGAGCGGGCGGTGGCGTACAAAGGCCAGCCGTATCGCGGCCTGGTCGGGCCGAATGAGCTGGAGCTGGCGGCGGTACGTGCGCCGGATGGCAGCCTGATTTACCTGGTGGATGAGAGTGAAGGCGGGCTGTACGACACCGACTTCAACCTGCAGCCCGGCGTGTCATCCAGCGGCGGCTTGCTGCGTATCGACCATATGGCCATGGCCCTGCCAGCCGACAGCCTCGACAGCTGGGTGCTGTTCTACAAGAGCCTGCTGGATTTCGAAGCCGATGACGAAGTGGTACTGCCCGACCCTTACGGCCTGGTGAAAAGCCGCGCGCTGCGCAGCCGTTGCAGCTCGATCCGTCTGCCGCTGAACATCTCCGAGAACCGCAACACGGCGATTTCCCACGCGCTGTCGAGCTATCGCGGCTCGGGTGTGCACCATATCGCCTTCGACTGCGCGGATATCTTTGCCGAAGTGCGCCGCGCCAAGGAGGCCGGTGTGCCGCTGCTGGATATCCCGCTCAACTACTACGACGACCTGGCGGCGCGTTTCGATTTCGACGATGAGTTCCTCAGTGAGCTGGCGTACTACAACGTGCTGTACGACCGCGATACCCAGGGCGGCGAGTTGTTTCACGTCTACACCGAACCCTTCGAAGGGCGGTTTTTCTTCGAGATCATCCAGCGCAAGAACGGTTATGCCGGCTACGGTGCGGCCAACGTGGCGGTGCGCCTGGCCGCCATGGCCAAATCGCGCAGCGGTGCGGTGCGCCAGGCACGTTTATAACGACGGTTGCGGTGCTTTCTTTCGGGGAGCGTCGCGGCCCATAATCACGGCCTGCATAACACTGGCCGTGAGCGCACCATGACCACCGAGGCACCTCGCAAGAGTCGTAAGAACAATCCGGAAAAGACCCGCGAAAACATACTCCAGGAAGCCATCGTCGAGTTTGTCCAGCAGGGCCTTTCCGGCGCTCGCGTGGACGCGATCGCCGAGCGTATCCACACCTCCAAGCGCATGATCTATTACTACTTCGGCAGCAAGGAGCAGTTGTACGTCGAGGTGCTGGAGAAACTCTACGGCGACATCCGCAACACCGAGACCCGCATGAACCTCACGGCCCTGGAGCCGCGTGAAGCGATCCGGCGGCTGGTGGAGTTCACCTTTGATCACCATGACCAGAATGTGGATTTTGTGCGCATTGTCAGCATCGAAAATATCCACAATGCCGAGTACGTGAAGCGCACAGACACCATCAAGGCGATGAACAGCAAGATCCTTGAAGGGTTGGGGGAGACCTTGCGCCGTGGCGCCGAGCTGGGCTTGTTCCGGGAAGGGCTGGAACCGTTGGACGTGCACCTGCTGATCAACTCGTTCAGCTTTTACCGGGTGTCCAACCGCCATACCTTCAGTGAGATTTTTCAGATCGACCTGTCGGATGAGGCGGTTAAACAGCGGCATCGGGACATGATTTGTGATTCGGTGATGCGTTACCTCCAGGCCTGAAGTCTCAGGTTGGAATGCATTCAAAATGTGGGAGGGGGCTTGCCCCCGATGACAGTGGGTCAGCTACAGATAAGCTGGCTGATCCACCGCTATCGGGGGCAAGCCCCCTCCCACATTTGGATTTTTATTCCAACTCAGTCAGGTATTCATGCTCTTGAAGTGCGCCAGCATGCGCTGCGCATCCGGCACTTCCCCACAGAACAGCTCAAACGCCTTCACCGCCTGAAACACCGCCATGTTGCCGCCATCCAGGGTGCGACAGCCCAATGCGCGGGCATCGCGCAGCAGTTCGGTTTCCAGCGGGAAATACACGATTTCCGCCACCCACAGGTCTGCCCTTAGCAAAGCGGCGGGCACCGGTGTGCCGGGCAGCTTGGCCATGCCCATCGGCGTGGTGTTCACCAGCCCATCGGCCTCGGCCACGGCGTTTTCTACGTGGTTGCCCACTTGGGCGCGCCCTGGGCCGAAACGTAGCGTGAGGTTCTCCACCAGGTCGCGGGCACGGGCGGGGTCCACATCGAAAATACTCAACTGTTGCACTCCCTCGGCCAGCAGCGCATGGGCCACTGCGGCACCTGCACCGCCGGCGCCCATCTGCACCACGCGTTGGCGGGCGACATCACTCAAGTTGCGCCGGAACCCTTCGGCAAATCCCAGGCAATCGGTGTTGTGGCCGATGCGCTTGCCGTCCTTGAACACCACTGTGTTGACCGCGCCAATGCCATGGGCCTCGTCGGAGAGTTCATCGAGCAGCGGTAGGATAGCCTGCTTGCACGGGTAGGTAATGTTCAGCCCGGTAAAGCCCATGAGCTCGGCGGCGCGCAGCAGATCGGGCAAGGCGTCGATGTCCAACTGCCGGGGCTCAAGGTCGATCAGGCGGTACAAGTAGCGCAAACCTTGGGCATCGCCTTCCTGTTCATGCAGCGCGGGCGTGCGGGAAGCCTGGATGCCAGCGCCGATCAGGCCGGCGAGGATGCGTGTTTTCATCGGGCCGATCCTTTGAGCAACTGGCTGAAGTGTTCCAGCGCCAAGTGGTAGCCGTGGCTGCCGAACCCTGCGAGCACGGCCTTCGCGATGGGTGACACAAAGGAGTGATGACGGAACGCTTCGCGGGCATGCACGTTGGAGAGATGCACTTCGATCACCGGCACTTCACTGGCCACCAGCGCATCACGGATCGCCACCGAGGTGTGGGTCCAGGCCGCCGGGTTGATCACGATCCCGGCGCAGCGGGCGCGGGCGCCGTGGATCCAGTCGAGCAGTTCGCCTTCATGATTGGTCTGGCGGAATTCGATTTTCAGGCCCAGCTGTTCAGCGCTGCGGCCGCACAAGGCCGCGACATCGGCCAGGGTTTCATGGCCGTAGGTAGCGGGCTCGCGGGTGCCGAGCAGGTTGAGATTGGGACCGTTGAGCACCAGCACGATAGGCGGCATGGGGTGTTCTCCACAATTCTTGTTAGTTGTGCAGATAAAATGTACTGAATGGTTAATTTGGTCAATTGATGGCGGCGTATGTGTTCGATTATCGAACCGTTAATCAGGCCGTTCATAAAGGCGGATCAGATTAGATATCAATTGAAAATCATTCTCGACAACGCTTAAGATGCCCGCCTGTTTCCTTAACATTCCAGGGAGTCGGTTTGTCGGACGTGGATCTCAAAGGCCTGTTTCTCAAGCATGCCGATGCCCTGCGCGGGTATCTGGCGCGCAAGGTACGGGACCCGCAGTTGGCCGCAGACCTGGTGCAGGAGAGCTTCCTGCGCCTGGCGGAAAAGCCGGCGGGCGAGCGCATCGACAACTCCCAGGGCTATCTCTATCGAACGGCAAGCAATCTGCTGATCGACCATATTCGCCAGGAAGCGCGGCGCAAGACTGACTCCGTGCCCCATGAGGCGCTGGCCGAGATTGAAGATGACGTGGCTGGGTTGGAGGTTCAGGCAATGGCGCAGCAACAGCGACAGGCATTGAAGCAGGCACTGGCGGAGTTGCCGGAGCGCACCCAGCAGATTTTCCGCCTCAACCGCATCGAAGGCATGACCCACGCCCAGGTCGCCCGGCACCTGGACATCTCTGACAGCTGCGTCCAAAAGCACCTGGCCAAAGCGTTGGCCTACGTGATGCAACGCTTGCAGGAAGGCGAGAGGGCACCATCCGACGAATGAATTACCGAAAAACGCCCGTTCACTCGTCACAGCGTTATATAACGAAAA
Source organism: Pseudomonas sp. NFPP28 (assembly GCF_900115535.1). NCBI lineage: Bacteria > Pseudomonadati > Pseudomonadota > Gammaproteobacteria > Pseudomonadales > Pseudomonadaceae > Pseudomonas > Pseudomonas sp. NFPP28. The sequence continues at coordinate 217,052 of NZ_FOWT01000010.1, forward strand.
ATTCGAGATTCACACGTGAATAGCCAGGGTCCGCAGCAGCACAGCATTACCGAGGCGGCCGCCGATTGGGCGGTGCGCCTGCACGCCGGTGCCCTGACCGAACAGGAGCAGGCCGAATTGCGGCATTGGATCGCCTGCGACAGCCGCCACGAAGCGGCATTGCGTTTTGCCGAACAGACCTGGGCGGCACTGGGCGAGGTGTACAAGGAACCGCCGGTGAACCGCCAGCGCCCGTCGACGGCGACGCAGCCTGCGCGCGGGACCAGGCGGCGCCGGCCATGGCAACGTGCGGCGGCCGTCGCGCTGGTCGTGGTGGTAGCCGGTGTCGGCTGGGTGCGTGGTCCGGACTTGTTGCTGCACATGCAGGCCGACTACATCACCGAGAAAGGCGAAGTGCGCACCGTGCACCTGGCCGATGGCAGCAAGGTCGAGCTGGATTCCGCCAGTGCCATCCGCCTGGATTACGACAGTGTGCAACGCCGCATCAGCCTGCTGCAGGGCTCGGCGATCTTTGATGTGGCACCGAAGGTGGGCGAGGAAACCCGACCGTTCGTGGTGCAGAGCGCCGGCGGGCAGACCCGGGCGCTGGGCACGAAGTTTGTGGTGGAGCGCGAGGGCGACAGCCAGGCGTGGACCGGGGTGTTGGAACACAGTGTCGAGGTCACGCTGCAAGCCATCCCGAAAAAAGGCCCGGCCGACAAAGTGGTCAAACAAGGCCAGGCCGTACGCTACAGCACTCAGGAAGGCATCGTGCCTTTGGATCAACTCGACGTCGCGCGCGCCACCAGTTGGCGACGCGGTGTGTTGATCTTTGATCGCCAGCCGTTGGCCAATGTCATCGAACAACTCAACCGCTACCGTCCCGGGCGCGTGGTGTTGACTGACTCGGCCCTCGGCGAGCGTGAAGTCAGCGGCGTGTTCCGCCTCGACATGCTCGACACCGCCCTTGCCACGCTGACCCAGGAACTGCAGGTGCAACGCCTGGACCTGGCTGGCCTCAGCCTGATCTATTGATGACCCGGTGGGAGCCTGCTCCCACCGCCTGAAATCCCCCTTCCTGAAAAACTTTCAAAAAACCTTACTGACTTCCTGCGCGTCGCACGTCTTGCTAGGTGAGAAGCATTCGCATAAACAAGAAAACGCTCAGCGCAGGGAACAACAGAAATGTCAGCACTCAACAAGGGGCGTATCACCGCAAGCCGGTTAGCCCTGGCCATCCACTTGGGCCTGTTCGCCGCTGTGGCTCCGGTATTCGCTGCTCAGTCTCAGGCGAATGCTGCACGCCCTGCGGTGCTGATGCTGGATATCCCCGCGCAGTCCCTGGGCAGTGCTGTGCTGGCATTCGCCGACCAGGCCGGCCTGCAAGTGCTGTTCGACAGCCAGCGCCTGGCCGGTTTGCAGAGCACGGCCGTGAGAGGGCAATACAGCGTGCAGGAAGGTTTGGCGCGTCTGTTGGGGAATGCGCCGGTGGAGTATCGCTTCAATGGCGAACGCCAAGTCACCCTGACCCGCGTAGAGCAGAGCGGCGCCGCGTTGGCACTGGCGACCACCACGATCACCGGCCTGCACCCCAACGACTGGGTGTATTCATCGCCACGGTCGGTGAGTGTGGTCGGGCGTGAGCAACTGGATCGCAACCCACCACGGCATGCCGCCGAGATGCTCGAAGAGGCGCCGGGCGTCTACTCGGCGGTCAGCCAGCAAGACCCCGGTTTGTCGGTGAATATTCGCGGCATCCAGGACTACGGCCGGGTCAACATGTCGGTGGACGGCATGCGCCAGAACTACCAGCAAAGTGGCCACCAGCAACGCAATGGCACGCTGTATGTCGACCCGGAATTGCTGTCGGAGGTGGTGATCGAAAAGGGCGCCACGTCCACGATGGGCGGCGCCGGGGTGATCGGTGGTGTGGCCAATTTTCGCACCGTGGAAGCCGCCGACCTGCTCAAGGGCGGCAAGGAAATCGGTGGGCGCATCCGCTTGACCACCGGGCTGGGTGGGCGCAGCAACGGCACGCATTTTATCGGCAGTTCGGCGTTTGCCGTGGGCACCGATGTGTGGGACATGTTGGTGGCTGCCAGTGAACGTCATCTCGGCGACTACAAACCCGGCACCCGGGGCAGCATCGGCGAGTTGCGCACCGGCAGTTCTTTCCTGCCGGCCAGTGAAGACCGGATCAAAAACTCCACTGTCGAGTACACCGGCTCGGTGATGCGTTCACGCCTGCTCAAGCTGGGTCTGAACCTGCCGGTGGATCAGCGTCTGCAATTGAGCTACCTGACCACCGAGGTCGACTACGACGACGTCAACATGATGACCGCCGAAAAGGCCCAGCTCTGGGAGAAGCTCGGCAGCAGCAATGTCACGGCGCAGAACTTCGCACTGGACTACAGCTACACGCCGGACAACCCGCTGATCGATTTCAAGGCCAAGCTCTACTACGTCGACACCCGCAATGACCAGACCACACTGACCCGTGGCAGCAGCAAGGGCTACGACGTTACCTACCAGACCAACACCTATGGTTTGCAGGCGCAGAACATTTCGACCTTCGCCTTGAGCGAGCTGTCGGTAATCAAGGCCAACTACGGCCTGGAGTTTTTCTACGACAAGGTCCGGCCGGATTCCAATCAAATGGTGGCCGCCGATTCGGCGGTGACGGCCTCGGCGGCGGAAAGCATCACGCCCAGAGGTGACCGGGCGATGGGCAGCCTGTTCGCGCGCCTGGACTACGACTACGACAACTGGCTGAACCTCAATGCCGGGTTGCGTTACGACCGCTATCGGCTGCGCGGCGAGACCGGCCTGAACACCCGTACCTTCATCATCGGCACCACGCGACAGATCGGCTTGCCCATGACTTATGACGTGGATCGGGAAGAGGGGCACTTCTCGCCGACCTTCGGCCTGTCAGTCAAGCCCGGCGTGGATTGGCTGCAACTGTTCGCCACGTACGGCAAGGGCTGGCGCCCTCCGGCCGTCACCGAAACACTGGTCAGCGGCCGGCCCCACGGCGGCGGTTCGGAGTCGATTTTCCCCAACCCGTACTTGAAGCCCGAGACGTCCACGGCCTGGGAGGTCGGCTTCAACGTGCTCAAGGAAGACCTGCTGTTCGCCGAGGACCGCGTGGGCATGAAGGTGTCCTACTTCAACACCCGCGTGGATGACTTTTCCTATATGGCCCTGGGGGTGCAGCCGCCCGGTTATGGCATCGCCAATATCGGCAATGCGGCGTATGTGAACAACCTGGAAGCCACCCGTTTTCGCGGCCTCGAGTACCAGCTGGATTACGACGCCGGGTTCGCCTACGGCCAGTTCAACTACACGCGCATGCTCGGCAGTAATACGTTCTGCAGCAAGACCGCGTGGCTGGGTGGTGTCACCAAGATCCAGAAAGGCCCGGGCAGCCGAGCGCCGGTAGACGCGATGGTGCCGGACGACGTGGCCAATGCGGGGCAGAGCTGCAGCGCGATCCTGGGCTCCTCCGAACACATGCCGATGGACCGCGGCACCGCGACGCTGGGCGCACGCTTGTTCGAGCGCAAGTTGGATGTGGGGGTTCGTGCGCGCTACAGCGGCGGTTACTACGTCAAAGGTGGCGCCGGCGTGACCACCTCGCAAACCGGCGTCTACCCGGCTGACTGGAAGCCCTACACCGTCTATGACCTCTACAGCAGCTACCGCGCCACCGAGCAGTTGACCCTGCGCCTGGCCATGGAAAACGTCACCGACCGCGCCTACCTGGTGCCGCTGGGCGACGTACTGGCCTTCACCCTCGGGCGTGGGCGCACCTTGCAGGGCACCGTTGAATATCAGTTCTGACCGATTTTGCCCAGTGACGGGCAAAACCACAGCAGGCACTGGCTTGCTGCGGAGATACCACCCCATGATTTGGAGTTTTGCATGAGCATTTCTATTTCATACAGCACCGCCTTCGCCGCGAACACCGTTGCCGAGTACCTGAGCGACTGGTCGGCTTACTTTGGTGACCTGAACCACCGTGAAGGGTCGGTCAAAGAGGGTTCGAACACCGGTGGTTTCAATCCTGGCCCGTTCGACGGCACCCAATATGGCGTGTCGAGCACCGTCAGCGATGCCGCGGTGGTGGCCAACGGCGACCTGCATTACACCTTGTTCAACCCGCCGTCGCACACCTTGTGGGGTTCGATCGACTCGCTGGACCTGGGCACCATTCTGACGGGCGGCGCTGCCGGCGGTAGCTACGCCCTCGCCGAGCAGGAAGTCAGCTTCGCCAACCTGGGCCTGTCGAGCCTGCAGTCCGAAGGCCGCGACGGCCAGGTGCACAAAATCGTCTACGGCCTGATGAGCGGCGACAGCTCGGCACTGGCGTCGGCGATCGACTCCCTGCTCAAGGACATCGACCCAAGCCTGTCGATCAACTCGACGTTCGACCAACTGGCCGCTGCCGGTGTGGCGCATGTGGACTCGGCTGCTGTCGCCGCCTCCGACGTGGCGCTGGTGGGCGTACAAGACGTGCCTCAGGACTTCGCGCTGGCCGCTTAAGCAAAAAAGCGAATGGAAGATCGCTCTCCCATTCGCCGCATGACACACCGCCGTCGCCCAAGCCTTCTATCTCTTCAGCGACGGCGGTGCCGAATTCTGCGCAGCGTCGTACAGCCTGTCAACGCAACGGCGCTGCCCGCTCAACCCTTTGAGAATCCCCAGATGCGCCACGCCGGCAACGAAACCCTGGCTGCCCTCACGGCCTATAAAAGTGGCTTCTTCAACATCGGCCTGTTCTCGGCGGTGATCAACCTGCTGATGCTCGCCCCGGCGCTGTACATGCTGCAGGTGTACGACAGGGTGCTGGCTTCGGGCAACCAGATGACCCTGCTCATGCTGACGCTGATGATCCTTGGCCTGGTCGGCCTGATGGGCGCGTTGGAGTGGGTGCGCAGCCAGGTGGTGATCCGTCTCGGCACGCAGATGGACATGCGCTTGAACCAGCGGGTGTACGACGCCGCGTATGAAGCGCAACTCAAGGGCGGCACCCAGGCGGCCGGCCAGGCGTTGCATGACCTGACCACGCTGCGTCAGTTCGCCACCGGCCAGGCGTTGTTCGCGTTTTTCGATGCGCCGTGGTTTCCGGTGTACCTGTTGGTGATCTTCCTGTTCCACCCCTGGCTCGGGCTGTTGGCGCTGGTCGGCGCAGTGCTGTTGATCGTGCTGGCGTGGGTCAACCACCACGTCAGCCAGGCCCCGATGGCCCTGGCCAGCCAACTGTCGATCAGCGCCAGCCAGCAGGCCACGGCTAACCTGCGCAATGCCGACACCATCGAAGCCATGGGCATGCTCGCCACCTTGCGCGCGCGTTGGTTCGGCCAGCACCAGGCGTTCCTGGCGCAGCAGAACCTGGCCAGTGAAAAGACCGCGACGGTCACCGCCTGGTCCAAGGGCGTGCGCCTGGCATTGCAGTCGCTGGTGCTGGGCCTGGGCGCGTTGCTCGCGGTGCAGGGTGACATCACGCCGGGGATGATGATCGCCGGTTCGATCCTCATGGGCCGCGTGCTCAGCCCCATCGACCAGTTGATCGGCGTGTGGAAGCAGTGGGGCTCGGCGCGCCTGGCGTTTGATCGCCTGTCACAGATGCTGGAGGCCAACCCGGCCCGGCCCGAACGCATGAGCCTGCCGGTGCCCAAGGGCCAACTGAGCGTCGAGCAAATCAGCGCCTGCGCCCCCGGCAGCCGTCGACCGGCGCTGGCCAACCTGGGTTTCAGCCTGGCGACGGGCGAGGTACTGGGGGTGATCGGGCCGTCAGGCTGCGGCAAATCCACCCTGGCCCGGATCCTGGTGGGCGCCTGGGCACCCTTGGCCGGCAAGGTGCGGCTGGACGGTGCCGACCTGGCCTTGTGGGACAGACAGCAACTGGGCCCGCACATTGGCTACCTGCCGCAGGACATCCAGCTGTTCGCTGGCAGCATCGCGCAAAACATCGCGCGGTTTGCCGAGGTCGACGCGGACAAGGTCCTTGCCGCCGCACAAATGGCCGGCGTGCATGAGCTGATCCTGCAACTGCCGCAAGGCTACGACACGCCGTTGGGCGAAGGCGGCGCCGGGCTGTCCGGTGGCCAGAAACAGCGGGTCGGCCTGGCGCGTGCGCTGTACGGCCTGCCTGTGCTGATCGTGCTGGACGAGCCCAACGCCAACCTCGACGAGGTGGGCGAACAGGCCCTGCTCCAGGCCATCGGCCAGCTCAAGCAACAGCGTCGCACGGTGATCCTGATCACCCACAAGCCCAACGTACTGACCCTGACGGACCAGTTGCTGATCCTCAAGGACGGCCAGTTGCAGGCCTTCGGGCCGACGGCCCGCGTGTTGGAGGCACGGCAGAAACCGGCAGCGAGCAAGCCAGTGTCGACCCTGAACATGAGTTACCGCCTTGGTGAAGGAAAACAGGCATGAGCCAGAGCAAACCCGTGCTGATCAGTGACGCGCCGAACAATGTGCTGGCGCTGGATGATAAAAAATATTCGCGCCTGGGTTGGCTGCTGATGCTCGGCGGTTTTGCCGGGTTTCTCGGCTGGGCAGCGTTGGCGCCGTTGGACAAGGGTGTTGCGGTGCCGGGCAAGGTCATGGTCTCGGGCCATCGCAAGACGGTGCAGCACCCGGCCGGGGGGATCGTGGAGCGCATCGAGGTGCGCGACGGTGATGTGGTCAGCGCTGGCCAGGTCCTGCTGCGCTTGAAAGAAACGCCTTTGCGCGGGCAGATGCAGTCCCTGCGCAGCCAGTACCTGGCATCCCTGGCCAGTGAGGCGCGCTTGAGTGCCGAAAGCGAAGGGCTGGCGGCGATCCGCTTCGGCCCCGAGCTGCTCAACGATCCCGAGGCGACGGGCACGCTGAACCTGCAACGGCAACTGTTCCAGAGCCGGGCCCAGGCACTGGCCACCGAGCAACAAGGCCTGCGCGAAACCATCGCCGGCGCCGAGGCGCAGTTGCGTGGCACGCGGGATTCGCAAGCGAGCAAAGTCCGGCAGCGGGCGGCGTTGAATGAGCAACTGCAAGGCCTGCGCGAGTTGGCGCGTGACGGTTACATACCGCGCAACCGCCTGCTCGACAGCGAGCGGCTGTACTCACAGATCGACGGCGCCATCGCCGAAGACGACGGGCGCATCGGCCAATTGCAGCGCCAGGTGATGGAACTGCGCCTGCGCATCCGCCAGCTTGGCGAAGACTTTCAGAAAGACCTGCGCGGCCAGTTGGCCGAGACCCGCACCCGCAGCGACGACCTGCGCAATCGCCTGGCCTCGGCCGAGTTCGAACTGGCCAACAGCCTGGTGCGAGCGCCGGCGTCGGGCGTGGTGGTGGGGTTGGACGTGTACACCGAAGGTGGCGTGATCAAGCCCGGCCAGGCGTTGATGGACATCGTGCCCCAGGGCGAGCCCTTGCTGGTGGAGGCGCGGGTGCCGGTGCAGATGGTCGACAAAGTGCATCCGGGCTTGCCGGTGGAGTTGATGTTCTCGGCGTTCAACCAATCCACCACGCCACGGGTGGCCGGTGAGGTGACGCTGGTTTCGGCGGACCGCCAGGTCGATGAGCGCACCGACGAGCCGTATTACACGCTGCGTGCCCAGGTCAGCGCGGCGGGCATGCAGCAACTGGACGGCGTGCAGATCCGTCCGGGCATGCCGGTGGAAACCTTCGTCAAGACCGGGGAGCGCTCGATGCTCAACTACCTGTTCAAACCGTTGATGGATCGCACCCACATGGCGCTGGTGGAAGAATGAAGGCGCTGCTGTTTACCTTGTGTTTGGGGTGTACCTCGGCGCACGCCTTGGGTTTGCTGGATGCCTACGACCTGGCCCTGCGCAATGACCCGACCTTTCAGGCCGCGATCCAGGCGCGTGAAGCCGGTGAAGAAAACCGCGTGATCGGCCGCGCGGCGCTGTTGCCGAACCTATCGTGGAGCTACAACAACTCGCGCAACGAATCCGAAGTGACGGCGGGTGATGTCACCAGTGACCGTGACTACCGCAGTTACGCGTCGACCCTGACCTTGCAACAACCGCTGCTGGATTACGAGGCCTACGCGCGCTTTCGCCAGGGCACCGCCCAGGCGTTGATGGCCGATGAACGCTTTCGCGGCAAGAGCCAGGAGCTGGCGGTGCGGGTGCTCAACGCCTACAGCCAGGCTTTATTGGCCCAGGAGCGAATCGAGCTGAGCCGCGCACAGAAACGTGCGTATGCCGAGCGCCTGCAACTCAATGACCGCCTGCTCAAAGGTGGCGAAGGCACGCGTACCGATATGCTGGAAACCCAGGCGCGCCTGAGCCTGGCCCAGGCCGAAGAGATCGAATCCCAGGATGCCCAGGACAGCGCCCTGCGCGAGTTGGAAGCCATCGTCGGCCAACCGTTGCAGATCGAAGAACTGGCGCCACTGACGCGCCAATTCGAGATCCCGCCGCTGGAACCCAACCGTTTCGAAACCTGGCGCGAACTGGCCATGGCCAACAACCCGGAACTCCAATCCCAGCACCACGCCCTGGACGTGGCCGCCTATGAAGTGGAACGCAAACGCGCCGGGCACCTGCCCAAGGTCAGCCTGTACGCCACCAGCCGCCAGACCCGCTCCGACTCGGAGAGCAGCTACAACCAGAAGTACGACACCAACACGGTCGGCATCCAGGTCAGCCTGCCGCTGTTTGCCGGTGGCGGCGTATCGGCCTCCACGCGGCAGGCGGCGAACCAGCTGTCTCAAGCCCAGTACGAGCTGGACGCGCAAACCTCGGCCACGCTGGTGGAGTTGCGCAAACAGTTCAACCTCAACACCAGCGGCGCGGCCAAAGTGCGTGCTTATGAAATGGCCGTCAGCTCTGCGACGGCTTTAGTCGCTGCGACGAAAAAGAGTGTGGCCGGCGGTGAGCGGGTCAACCTCGACGTGCTCGACGCAGAACAACAACTCTTCACCGCCCGCCGCGATTTGGCGAATGCGCGACATGCCTATCTGCTGGCGAGGATTCAGCTGAAGTATTACGCGGGGTTGCTGAGCGAGCAGGACTTGCGGGCCTTGGCGGGGTATTTCCAGCCTTCGGCCTGACAACGATAGTTGCTCCGATGTGGGAGGGGGCAAGCCCCTCCCACCTTTGGATCTTCGGTGTCCTGCAGTATTACCGGCGGGTCAACAACACCCCGGATTCCATGTGGTGCGTCCACGGAAACTGGTCAAACATCGCGCATTTCGTAATCTTATGCGTGTCATGCAGTTGCGCGATGTTCGCCGCCAACGTCTCCGGGTTGCAGGAGATGTACAGGATGTTGTCGAAACGTCGGGTCAGTTCGCAGGTGTCCGGGTCCATGCCGGCGCGTGGTGGGTCGACGAACACGCTGCCGAATTCGTAGCTTTTCAGGTCGATGCCGTGCAGGCGGCGGAACGGGCGCACTTCGTTGAGGGCTTCGGTGAGTTCTTCGGCAGAGAGACGCACCAGCGTGACGTTACCCACCGCGTTTTCATCGAGGTTGCTCAGGGCCGCATTCACCGAGGTCTTGCTGATTTCGGTAGCCAGCACGTTGCGCACGCGCGTCGCCAGGGGCAGGGTGAAGTTGCCGTTGCCGCAGTACAACTCCAGCAGATCATCCGGGCGATCGCCCAGGGCGTCGTAGGCCCAGTTGAGCATCTTCTGGTTCACCGTGCCGTTGGGCTGGGTGAAGGCACCTTCGGGCTGGCGATAGCTGAAGGTGCGCCCGCCGACTTCGAGCTTTTCCACCACGTAGTCATGGCCGATCACATCGCGCTTGCCCTTGGAGCGGCCGATGATGCTGACATTCAAGTCGGCAGCCAGCTGGTTGGCGGCGGTGTGCCAGTGCTCGTCCAGCGGGCGGTGATAGCACAGGGTGATCATCGCGTCGCCGGCCAGGGTGGTGAGGAACTCCACCTGGAACAGCTTGTGGCTCAGGGCGGCACTGGCTTGCCAGGCGGCCTTGAGCTGCGGCATCAATTGGTTGATGCGCTGGCTGGCGATGGGGAACGCTTCGATCAGGATCGGCGTGCGCTTGTCGTCCTGGGAGAACATCGCGTAGTGGCGTTCACCGCCTTCGCGCCACAGGCGGAACTCCGCGCGCAGGCGGAAGTGCTGCAGCGGCGAGTCGAAGACCTGCGGCTCGGGCGCGTCGAACGGTGCCAACAGGTCACGCAAGCGCGTGACCTTGTCTTGCAGTTGAGCGGTGTAGCGTGCGGCGTCAAAAGTCATGCGTTGAACCAGCCCAGCTTGATCACGAACAGAATCGACAGAATCACCAGCGCCGGGTTCAGCTCACGGTAGCGGCCCGAAAGCAGCTTGATGGCGGTCCAGGCGATGAAACCGAAGGCGATGCCGTTGGCGATGGAGTAGGTGAAAGGCATTGCCAGGGCGGTGATCACCACCGGCGCTGCTACGGTAATGTCGTCCCAGTCGATTTCGGCCAGGCCCTGGGTCATCAGCACTGCCACGAACAGCAGGGCCGGCGCGGTGGCGAAGGCTGGGACGCTGGCGGCCAGTGGCGAGAAGAACAACGCCAGCAGGAACAGGATCGCGACCACGATGGCGGTCAAGCCGGTGCGGCCGCCGGCGCTCACGCCCGCCGCCGACTCGATGTAGCTGGTGGTGGTCGAGGTGCCGAGCAGGGAGCCGGCCATGGCGGCGGTGCTGTCGGCGATCAGCGCACGGCCCATTTTTGGCATGTGGCCATCCTTGCCCATCAGGCCGGCACGCTTGGCCACGCCGATCAGGGTGCCGGAGTTATCGAACAGGTCGACGAACAGGAAGGCGAAGATCACGCTGACCAGGCCGATATCCAGCGCGCCCTTGATATCCAGCTGCAGGAAGGTCGGGGCCAGGGACGGTGGCATCGACGTGACGCCGCCAAAAGGCGTGACGCCCAGCAGGATGGACACGAGGGTCACCGCCAGGATGCCGATCAGCACCGCGCCGCGCACGGCCAGGGCTTCCAGGGCCACGATCAGCACGAAACCGAGGGTGGCGAGAATTGGTGCCGGTTGTTTCAAGTCGCCCAGGCCCACCATGGTGGCCGGGTTGCTGACCACGATGCCGGCGTTGTGCAGGGCGATCAAAGCCAGGAACAGGCCGATACCGGCGGCAATCGCCGAGCGCAGGGGCAGGGGGATGGCGTTGATGATCCACTCACGGATACGGAAGATCGACAACAGGAAGAACAACACCGCCGAAATGAACACCGCACCCAGCGCCACCTGCCAGGTGTGGCCCATGTGCAGCACCACGGTGTAGGTAAAGAAGGCGTTGAGGCCCATGCCCGGCGCGAGGGCGATCGGGTAGTTGGCGATCAGGCCCATCACGGTCGAGCCGATGGCGGCCGCCAGGCAGGTCGCGACGAACACCGCGCCCTTGTCCATGCCGGTCTCGCCGAGAATGCTCGGGTTAACGAACAGGATGTAGGCCATGGCCAGGAATGTCGTGATGCCCGCGAGGATCTCGGTGCGCACGTTGGTGTTGTGTGCCTTGAGTTGAAACAGCTTTTCCAGCATGCCTGCTCCCTGTGACGCTCTGTGGCGTCGTGATTTGTTGACCTCTAAGTCAAAGCACAAACTGCGCCAAGCGCCTTTGGTTTCAGAGAGGATCGGAAAAAGCGGCGCATCATACCAGCAGCCGAGGCCTTGAGGCATACTGCGCCGACGTTTAAACCAAGGTCATCTGCAACATGAAAAACGCCAGCCCGTGGAGTCTAGCCCTGATCCCCTGTATCAGCCTGTTGCTCAGCGCAGCACCGGCCTGGGGCGCGACTGCACCGCCGTTGAGCGAAGTGCGCGTGTTCAAGGTTGAATCGGCGGCGTGCACGGAAACCATCCCCGAGCGCGCACAAAGCACGCAGATGTGCACGCACCGTGGGCCCACCAAGGTGTCAGTCATGGAAGTCGGCCTAGGCAACAACCCCATGGGCCGCTTTGATGGCGCAGAGCTCAATGGGCAGCGCACGGCGGTCTGCCAGGTCGGCAACATCAGCGAGGCCTGCAACGGGGCCGGCACACTGATGGGCTACATCTATGTATTTGACCTGAACGTGCAGGCCCAGGGCTGGTTCCAATACAGCAATTCTTCGATCAACCCCCCGCAGAACACGCTGACGACGCTGCTCAATATCCGCTGATCAATCACCTTGAACGCTCATTACCCCGGGAAGTCGTACCCCTGAGACGGCGATTTCCCTGAACGCCGCGGATGTCCACCAACCCGTGAGGTGTTTATGAGCGCAACCCCCAATGGCGCGGCGGCCCAACCGTTCGTCAGCCACCCGATACGCCTGAGCCTCAACGGCCAGGACCGCCAACTGGATGTATTGCCCTGGACCACACTGCTCGACCTTCTGCGCGAGCAACTTGACCTTGTCGGTAGCAAAAAAGGCTGCGACCACGGCCAATGCGGCGCCTGCACGGTATTGCGCGACGGCAAGCGGATCAATGCCTGCCTGACCCTGGCGGTGATGTGCGACGGCGCCGAGCTGACCACTATCGAAGGCCTGGCCGACGGCGACCAACTGCACCCGATGCAGCAGGCGTTTATCAAGCACGACGCCTTCCAGTGCGGCTACTGCACCCCCGGCCAGATCTGTTCCGCCGTGGGCCTGGCCAATGAAGGCCGTGCCCACGACACCGCGCAGATCCAGGAGCTGATGAGCGGCAACCTGTGCCGCTGCGGCGCCTACAGCAATATCCGCGATGCCATCGAGGAAGTCCTGGAGGGCAAACCATGAACCCCTTCCATTACAGCAGGCCGACCGGCGTACAGGAGGCCGTGCACCTCAGCAGCGCCGCATCGCGCTTTATCGCCGGCGGCACCAACCTGCTGGACCTGATGAAAGAGAACATCAGCCGCCCCGAACACCTCATCGACATCACCGGCCTGCCGCTGCATGACATTCAGCAAACGTCCAGTGGCGGACTGTTGATCGGCGCCCTGGTGAGCAATGCCGACCTGGCCTGGCACCCGTTGATCGAACAGCGTTACCCGTTGCTCTCCCAAGCCATCCTCGCCGGTGCCTCGCCGCAGCTGCGCAATATGGCCAGTACCGGCGGCAACCTGTTGCAGCGCACCCGTTGCTACTACTTCTATGACGCCACGGTACCGTGCAACAAGCGCGAGCCCGGCAGTGGCTGCCCGGCGCGCACCGGCTTGAACCGCATCCATGCGATCCTCGGTGCCAGTGAGCAGTGTGTCGCTACCCATCCTTCGGACATGTGTGTCGCCCTGGCGGCATTGGCGGCGCGGGTGCATGTCGAGGGCCGTGGCGGTGCGCGGATCATCGAGTTCGCCGACTTCCACCGCCTGCCCGGTGATACGCCGCAACGGGACAACCTGCTGGCCGACGATGAACTGATCACCGCCATCGAACTGCCTGCCGACAACCTGGCAAGCCATAGCAACTACCTGAAGATTCGCGACCGCGCCTCTTACGCCTTCGCCTTGGTGTCTGTCGCTGCAGCCCTTGAGCTGGACGGCGACCGCATCATTGATGCGCGCCTGGCGCTCGGCGGCGTGGCCCACAAACCCTGGCGCGACCGCGCGGTGGAAGCCGGGCTGATCGGCCAGGTTGTCAGCCGCGAAACCTTCAGCCAAGCCGCCGACGCCCTGTTGCAAGACGCGGAACCCTTGGAACACAACGGCTTCAAGATCAAGTTGGCGCGCCGGGGCATCATTCGTGCCCTGAGTGACGCCGCTGTTGCAGGAGAACGCCCATGACTGCCATCGGCAAACCCTTGGACCGGGTCGACGGTCTGCTCAAGGTTACCGGCCAGGCGCGTTACGCCGGTGAGTTTCCCGAGGAGGGCCTGCTGCATGGCAGCGTGGTGTCCAGCACCGTCGCCAAGGGCCGCGTGCTGCGTATCGACGCTTCCAGGGCGTTGGCGCTACCGGGGGTGGTGGCGGTAATTGATCACCTCAACCGGCCAAGAATCGCCAGCTACGACGACGCTTTCCAGGACGACGACGCGGCCGACGGCTCGCCGTTCCGCCCGCTGTACAACGACCGTGTGCTGTACAGCGGCCAACCCCTGGCCTTGGTGATCGCCGACAACCTCGAATTGGCGCGGCATGCCGGCTCCCTGGTGGAGATCGAGTACGCAACCGAAGCCTTCGAAACCGACCTGCTGGCCATGCAGGAACAGGCCTATGCCTCGCCGCAAACCCCGCCCAAGCCGCGCGGCAACTTCCAGGCCGAGTGGAGCGGCGCCCCCTTCAGCCTGGACCTGCACTACAGCACGCCCGTCGAACATCACAACCCGATGGAGCCCCACGCCAGCACCGTGCTGTATCAGCCGGACGGCACCCTGCATATCCATGACAAGACCCAGGGCCCGCAGAACTGCCAGGCCTATGTGCAAAAAGTCTTCGGCCTGGATAAAAGCCAGGTGCGCATCTTTGCCGCGTTCGTCGGCGGCGCGTTTGGCTCAGGTTTGCGCCCGCAGTACCAATTGCCGCTGGCGGTGATGGCGTCCCTGGCGCTCACACGCTCGGTGCGCGTTACCCTGACTCGCCAACAGATGTTCACCTTCGGCTACCGCCCGCGCACCTTGCAGCGTTTGCAGATGGGCGCGGCCGCCGACGGTCGTTTGCTCGCGCTGGGCCACACCGCTATCGGCCAGACCTCGCGCTTCGAGGATTTCAGCGAACATGTGGTGGAGTGGAGCGGCATGCTCTATCACTGCGACAACGTGCAACTGACCTACAACCTGGTGCCCCTGGACGTGTTCACGCCCCTGGACATGCGCGCACCTGGCGCAGCGCTCGGGGTGATCGGCCTGGAGTGCGCCATGGATGAACTGGCCTGCGCCTTGGGAATCGACCCGGTGCAACTGCGGCTGATCAACTACGCCGAGCGCAACCAGAACGAAGACAAACCCTGGTCAAGCAAGGCCCTGCGCGAATGCTACAGCGAAGGTGCCGAGCGTTTCGGCTGGAGCCAGCGCAACCCGGAACCGCGCAGCATGCGCGACGGTCGCCAGTTGATCGGCTGGGGCATGGCCGGCGGGGTGTGGGAAGCCATGCAGATGAAGGCCAGCGCCAAGGCGCGGATCGACGCGCAGGGCAAGCTGACGGTCAGCAGCGCCACCACCGATATCGGCACTGGCACTTACACGGTGATGACCCAGATTGCGGCGCAGGCCAGTGGCGTGGCGGTCGAGGACGTGGTCTTTGTGTTGGGCGATTCCTCATTGCCTACCGCACCGCTGCAGGGCGGCTCGTTTACCGTGTCTTCGGTGGGCACGGCGGTGCAGCAGGCCTGCGAAGCGTTGACCGGCAAACTGCTGGTCATTGCTCGGCAGACTTACCCGGTCTTCACGCAGGCCGAATCCGTACGCTTTGAAGACGGCCAGTTGCATACCGGTGACGTGAGTGTGTCGTTGGCGCAGTTGGTCAAGGACAGTGGCGAAGACGCGCTGGAGGTGCAGGTCGACAGCGAGCCCGACAAAAAACGCGAGGGCTATAGCACCGCGACCCATTCGGCGGTGTTTGTGGAAGTCCGGGTCGACGAAGACCTGGGCACCATCAAGGTCAGCCGCGTGGTCAGTGCGATTGCCGCCGGGCGCGTGGTCAACCCCAAGATGGCCCGCAGCCAGATTCTCGGCGGGGTGGTGTGGGGCATCGGCATGGCCCTGCATGAGGAAACCCAGACGGATCATCAGTTGGGGCGCTTCATGAATCACAGCCTGGCCGAGTACCACATCCCGGTGAACGCGGACATCGGCGAGATCGACGTGGTGTTTGTCGAGGAGCATGACGAGATCGTCAACGCCCTCGGGTCCAAGGGCGTGGGGGAGATCGGCATCGTCGGTGTTGCGGCGGCGGTGGCGAATGCGATTTATCACGCCACCGGCAAACGGGTGCGGGAATTTCCCATCACCCTCGATAAGGTGCTCTGACACGCTCTAGCCAGCACTGGTTATCAAGTGTGGGAGGGGGCTTGCCCCCGATGGGGGGTGTCAGTCAACGATGCTGTGACTGACATGGCGCTATCGGGGGCAAGCCCCCTCCCACATGGGTTATACGCTGGTTTTTTGAATAGGCTCTTCCACCGGCACGTGCATGCGGTCACGGTTGGCCAGGGTCGGGAACAGCTTGATCCACACGCCTGTTATCACCAGCGTACCGATCCCGCCCATGACCACGGCCGGCACGGTGCCGAACCAGTGGGCCGTGATCCCGGATTCGAATTCGCCCAACTGGTTCGACGCACCGATAAACAGGCCGTTGACCGCACTGACCCGACCGCGCATTTCATCCGGGGTTTCCAGCTGCACGAAGGACGCACGGATGACCATGCTGATCATGTCCGCCGCCCCCAGCACCACCAGCACCGCGAGGGAAAACCAGAAGGAGGTGGACAGGCCGAAGGCGATGGTCGCCACGCCGAACACACCGACAGCGGTGAACATCACGCGGCCCACATGGCGGTCCACCGAGAACCGCGCCAGCCACAGCGACATCAGCAACGCCCCCACCGCCGGCGCCGAGCGCAGCAGGCCCAGGCCCCAGGCGCCGGTCAGCAGGATGTCCTTGGCGAACACCGGCAACAGCGCGGTCGCACCGCCCAGCAGCACCGCGAACAGGTCGAGGGAAATGGCGCCGAGAATGTCCGGGCGGCTGCGGATAAACCGGATGCCGGCCAGCAGCGAATCCAGGGTGGCCTTGCCTTTATTCAATGGGGTCTGGCGGGCGGGCAGGTTGAGGGTCAGCACGCAGGCAATGAGGTACAGCACCACGGTAGGGCCATACACCCACACGCTGCCGAACGCGTAGAGCAAACCGCCGAGCGCCGGCGCGACAATGGTCGCCAGTTGCTGGGCCGACTGCGACGAGGCCACGGCGCGTGGGAACAGCGCGCTGGGCACGATGCTTGGCAGCAGTGCCTGGGTGGTGGGCATTTCGAACGAGCGCGCGGCACCCAGCAGGAAGGCGAGGATAAAGATCATCTCGCGGGTCACGTTGCCGGTCAGGCCGCCGATGGCCAGGCTCAGGGCAATCAGCGCCTGCACGGTCTGGCAGATGGCGGCCACCTTGCGTCGCTCATAGCGATCGGCCACATGCCCGGTGTGCAGCATGAACAGTACGCGCGGTACGAACTCCACCAGGCCGACCAGCCCCAGGTCCAGCACATTGCCGGTCAGTTGGTAGAGGTTCCAGCCGATGGCCACGGTGAGCATCTGGAAGCCGCTGGCGGTGAAGATGCGCGCCAGCCAGAACGCGATGAAAGGGCGGTGGTGACGCAACAGCAACGCGGGTTCACTAGGCATCGGGGAATTCAGATCAGAGCCAAAGGAAGCGCCGAGATTATCATTAAGTTGTAACAGATAGTTGCAACAACTGAGCTGAGGCAGTCTGTCACGCGGCAAAAGACCACACAGTTCATTCCTGAAAATGGGACTACTCTTTCAGCAATGCTTGATCCAGATCAATGCCCGCCCGGGCATCGGCCTGGTGGCCTGCGGGCCAGATTCCCTACGCGGTTGGCTAAAAAAAGAAACGAATCGAAATTCGCCAGACTCCATATCCGTGGGGGCAATGGGTGCAGGCTCCCGCCAGCAGCCGGTATTACCTGACAGAGGAAGACTTATGTTCGGTTTGGAGGCGCTCGATCTCGCCCGAATTCAATTTGCGTTCACCATCTCGTTCCACATCCTGTTCCCGGCGATCACCATCGGCCTGGCCAGTTACCTCGCGGTGCTGGAAGGCTTGTGGCTCAAGACCCACAACGACACCTACCGCGATCTCTACCACTTCTGGTCGAAGATCTTTGCCGTCAACTTCGGCATGGGCGTGGTGTCCGGCCTGGTCATGGCCTACCAGTTCGGCACCAACTGGAGCCGCTTCTCGGACTTTGCCGGCGCCGTCACCGGCCCGCTGCTTACGTACGAAGTGCTCACGGCGTTCTTCCTCGAGGCCGGTTTCCTCGGCGTGATGCTGTTCGGCTGGAACAAGGTCGGGCGCAACCTGCACTTCTTCTCCACCGTGATGGTGGCCGTGGGGACGTTGATTTCCACGTTCTGGATCCTCTCGTCCAACAGCTGGATGCAGACGCCCCAGGGGTTTGAAATCATCGATGGCCGTGTGATCCCGACCGACTGGTTCGCCGTGGTCTTCAACCCGTCGTTCCCCTATCGCCTGGCGCACATGGCCACGGCGGCCTTTGTGGCCACCGCATTCTTCGTCGGCTCCTCGGCAGCCTGGCACTTGCTGCGCGGCAAGGACAACCCGGCGATCCGCAAGATGCTCTCCATGGCGATGTGGATGGCCCTGATCGTTGCGCCCATCCAGGCGGTGATCGGTGATTTCCATGGCCTCAACACCCTGAAGCACCAACCGGCGAAAATCGCCGCGATTGAAGGCCACTGGGAAAACATCGGCAACGAACCGACTCCGCTGATCCTGTTTGGCTGGCCCGACATGAAGGCCGAGAAAACCAAGTACGCGGTGGAGATCCCGTACCTGGGCAGCCTGATCCTCACTCACTCCCTGGATAAGCAAGTGCCGGCCCTCAAGGAGTTTCCACCGGAAGACCGCCCCAACTCGACCATCGTGTTCTGGTCGTTCCGGGTCATGGTCGGCCTGGGCTTCCTGATGATCTTCACCGGCCTGTTCAGCCTCTGGCTACGCCGGGGCGACAAGATGTACACGTCCAAACCGTTCCTGTACCTGGCGTTGTGGATGGGGCCGTCCGGCCTGATCGCCATACTTGCGGGTTGGTTCACCACCGAGATCGGCCGCCAGCCGTGGGTGGTCTACGGGCTGATGCGCACGGCGGACGCGTCCTCCGGGCATAGCCTGGCGCAGATGACCATCACCCTGGTGTTGTTCGTGGTGGTGTACTTCGCGCTGTTCGGCGCAGGCCTGGGCTACATGATGCGCCTGGTGCGCAAAGGGCCTCAGACCCACGAAGGCAGCGAGCCCACCCATGGTGGCCCGGGCCAGAAACGTACACCGGCCCGTCCGTTGTCCGCCGCCGATGATGGCAGCGACGACGATCACGCGCACATCCAGCACAAGGGGCATTGAGATGGGTATTGATCTTCCGCTGATCTGGGCCGTGATCATTATCTTCGGCATCATGATGTACGTGGTCATGGACGGCTTCGACCTGGGTATCGGCATCCTGTTTCCGTTTATCCCGGGCAAGACCGACCGTGACGTGATGATGAACACCGTGGCCCCGGTGTGGGACGGTAACGAAACCTGGCTGGTACTGGGCGGCGCAGCGTTGTTCGGTGCGTTCCCGCTGGCCTATTCGGTGGTGTTGTCGGCGCTGTACCTGCCGCTGATCCTGATGCTGATCGGGCTGATCTTCCGCGGTGTGGCCTTCGAGTTCCGCTTCAAGGCCAAGGACCACAAGCGTCATCTATGGGACAAGGCCTTTATCGGCGGTTCCCTGGCGGCCACGTTCTTCCAGGGCGTGGCGCTGGGCGCATTCATCGATGGCATCCCGGTGGTGAATCGCCAGTTTGCCGGCGGTTCGCTGGACTGGCTCACGCCGTTCACGATGTTCTGCGGCGTGGCGCTGATCGTGGCCTACGCGTTGCTCGGCTGCACCTGGTTGATCATGAAGACCGAAGGCCCGCTTCAGGAAAAAATGCACAACCTGGCGCGACCGTTGGCCTTCGTTTTGCTGGCGGTGATCGGCATTGTGAGTATCTGGACGCCGCTGACGCACCCGGAAATCGCCTCGCGCTGGTTCACCCTGCCGAACCTGTTCTGGTTCCTGCCGGTGCCGATCCTGGTGCTGGTGACCCTGTACGGGTTGTTCCGTGCCGTGGCGCGTAATGCGCACTACACGCCGTTCCTGCTGACGCTGGTGCTGATCTTCCTGGGCTACAGCGGCTTGGGTATCAGCCTGTGGCCCAACATCATTCCGCCATCGGTGTCGATCTGGGACGCTGCCGCGCCGCCCCAGAGCCAGGGCTTCATGCTGGTGGGTACGCTATTCATTATCCCGTTCATCCTGGGCTATACCTTCTGGAGCTACTACGTGTTCCGCGGCAAGGTCACCCACGAAGACGGTTACCACTAGGAGGGGCGTTCCATGTCCGGCAAACCTTCGTTGCACGAGATTGAACAGGCCGAGAAGCAGCCGTTGTGGCGGCGCCTGGGGTGGCTGGCGATGATCTGGACGGGCAGTGTGCTGGCCCTGTTCGTCGTGGCCAGCCTGATGCGCATGTTTATGAGTGCGGCTGGCCTGACCACCCACTGACATCCCGATCCGGGCTTTGCGGCCCGGCTTTCCAGCCCTGCTTTTCGCCAGAGAAGCAGGGTTTTTTTATTTGCGCGCCTTGAGGATCACGAATTTTGGCGTGGTGGCGACTTGCTCGACACCCCGGAACAGGCGCGCCAGCTTGGTGTGATAACCGAGGTGGCGGTTGCCGACGATATAAAGGGCGCCGCCCACCACCAGGGCTTCCCGTGCCTGTTGGAACATGCGCCAGGCGAGGAAATCGCCGACCACCTGCTGCTGGTGGAACGGTGGATTGCATAGCACCACGTCCAGGGATTGCGGCTCTTGCCCCGCCAGGCCGTCGGCGGCACGCACGATCACATCGCGATCACCAAGGGCCGCTTGCCAGTTTTCGGCCGCCGATTGCACCGCCATGTAGGACTCGTCCACCAAGGTGTAGTGCGCTTCGGGGTTTTGCAGGGCGCTGGCAATCGCCAGTACGCCGTTGCCGCAACCCAGGTCTGCCACGCGGGCGCTGCCCAGGTTTTTCGGCAGGTGGGGCAGGAAGGCGCGAGTGCCGATGTCCAGGCCTTCGCGGCAGAACACGTTGGCGTGGTTCAGCAGTTCGATAGCCGGTGCGTCCAGGGTGTAGCGGGTGGGGTAGGGCGACACGGCAGCAGGGCGATCTTCAACGGTGGCGATCAGCAATCGCGCCTTTTTTACCGCGAGCGATGCGTGCATCGGGCCAATGTAACGCTCCAGCAACTCGCCCGCCGCCCGTGGCAAATGCTTGATCATCGCCCCGGCGATCACTTCGGCGCCTGGGGCCAGCTGGCCTTGCAAGCGAATCAGTTGTTCTTCCAGCAATGCCAGGGTTTTGGGTACGCGGATCAGCACCCGGTCGAACGGCCCGGTGGGGATATGGCTGGCCGGGATGAACGCAACGGCGTCAAACGCCTTGCCGTTGCGCACCAGGTTTTTTTCCAGGCCTTGCGCCGCCAGGAACGAATCGCCACTGGAGGTCAGTTGCACGTTGCCTTGA
Organism: Pseudomonas sp. NFPP28; assembly: GCF_900115535.1. Taxonomy (NCBI): domain Bacteria; kingdom Pseudomonadati; phylum Pseudomonadota; class Gammaproteobacteria; order Pseudomonadales; family Pseudomonadaceae; genus Pseudomonas; species Pseudomonas sp. NFPP28. Next base: position 238,260 of record NZ_FOWT01000010.1, read on the forward strand.
AGGCTGGCCGCAAGGGCGCCGAAGCTGTCATTGAGCACCAGCACCCGGGTTTGTGCGGTCGGCTGCTGTTCCGCCAAGTGGCTGAGCAGGTACTCGTCGGCGGCATCGAAGGCTTGCAGCGGATCGTTGTGTTGCTCTGGCTGGCGGATCAGATCGAGCTGGGCAAAGGGGCTTTCGAGCAGGGGCATGGCGGGGGAGACTCTGGGTAAACGATGGGTGTTCGACAGCGGTTGCCGAACCGTCTGAGTGAACCACGGGCGACACCCCGGAGGGGTCGCTCAGCACTCAGAGTGGGTGGTAAATGTTACGTTTTTTTCAGCGCGATTACATGCGGTGTTTCTTGGCCGGTTAAATAATCCCGGCCTGCGCGGCGCGAAGCACGGCGGCGATTTTGTTGTTGACGCCCAGTTTCTTGAGGATACTGCTGACATGAAAGCCTACCGTACGCTCGGACAAACAAAGTATGGCGGCGATATCTGCTGCGGTCTTGCCCATGCCAGACCACATAAGGACTTCCGTTTCCCTAGGGGTCAATTTGCTTGCAGGGTTGACGCTGGGTTTTTCGGCAAACTTCTGCGCCAGCACGGCATGCATGGCGTGGCAAAGCCATAGCGCCATTCCTGCTTTTTCATACAATTCTTCCGGGCTGATGTCACCTTTGCCACGGCTCAACGTCAGCATGCTGAAGACCCCCCGGAAATCATGCACGCTGATGGTCAACGCCTTGTGTACCTCCAAGGTAGCGGCCAAAGACCAAAGACTGGGCACGTCTTTGAATGTTTCCTCCTTCCAGACAAGGGGTAACACGCCCTCCCTACAATGTTTCACTACGGGGTCTACATCGAAGTAGTGCGCTTGGTGGTATAGATTTTTCCATTCAATTGGATAGTTCGTCAGTTCCACCGGTTTGTTTTCACCGTTGGTGAGTTGAGAACTCATCTTGAAGGAACAGTATTGGAAACCGAGTTCGTAGGCCTTGTTGATGGTCATTTCAAATACGCTGGTGACCTCGTCCTCACCTTCCAGCGAGTGGAGTCGTGTATTTCGCCAGTTAAGCATGGGTAAATCTCCATGGGGTCTCCGTGACTTGGGGTACGTCCTTTATCCCCAACGTTGCACGAAAATCAGTGTAGGACACGTACTACATGGCGAGAGGAAAATTTCGTTCTTGCGCTGTAAGGTTTAAGAATTTTTCCACAGGAAGGTAGTTAGCCAAGCAATTGGCAAGTTTGAAACTCGCGATTTATTAGGGGGTTGAAGCCCCTGTAACAACCCACTAACAGCGGCTATATGAGGCAGTTTTTAAAGCTAATAGCGAATTGATCGAAGGTGAAATTAATTTGCCATCATTGCGTACTGGTGTGATGCCACTCCCTATCGTAGGTGTTTCCGCGCACGACTTTGAGCGACACTAGGGCACCTGTAGAACGGAGCCCCCCATGACGGCCAGTGCTGAGAAATTTACCCGCCAGATCTTGCTCGACGTGCAATCGCTGACCCCCAGCCTGTTTACCCTGCGCACCACCCGCGATCCGGGCTTTCGTTTTACCGCGGGCCAGTTTGTACGTCTGGGTGTCACCAAGGCGGATGGCAGCACGGTATGGCGTGCGTATTCCTTGGTGTCCTCGCCGTTTGATGAGCACCTGGATTTCTTCTCGATTGTCGTCCCGGACGGTGAGTTCACCAGCGAGCTGAGCCGTCTGCGAGTCGGCGATACCTTGATGGTGGAGCGCCAGGCCACGGGGTTCCTGACCTTGAACCGCTTCGTCGACGGTCGGGATTTGTGGATGCTTGGCACCGGCACCGGGGTGGCTCCGTTTTTGTCGATCCTGCAAGACTTCGAGGTCTGGGAGAAATTCGAGCGCATCATCCTGGTGTACAGCGCACGGGAAGCCAAAGAGCTGGCTTACCAGGCGCTCATCAACACATTGGGTGAACGCGAATACCTGGCCGAATACGCACACAAACTGACCTACATCCCCATTGTTACCCGCGAACAACACCCCGGCGCATTGAATGGACGCATCACCACGCTGATCGAAAATGGCGAACTGGAGCGCGCGGCCAGCGTCGAACTGACCCCGGAGCATTCCCGCGTGCTGATTTGCGGCAACCCGCAGATGGTCGATGACACGCGCCAATTGCTCAAGCTGCGCGATATGAACCTGAGCTTGAGCCGGCGACCCGGCCAGGTGGCGGTGGAGAACTACTGGTAATAAAAAAGGCGCCTCAAACAGGCGCCTTTTCATGCCGGCTCGATTAGAGCGGCTTGTCGTTCTGTGCCTTGAGCAGATCGCGGATCTCACCCAGCAGCACTTCTTCCTTGGTCGGCGTCGGCGGCAGGCTTGGCGCCACGGCCTCTTCACGTTTGAGGCGATTGATCGCCTTCACGCCCATGAAGATCGCAAACGCGATGATCACAAAGTCGATGACGCTCTGGATGAACTTGCCGTATGCCAGGACCACCGCAGGCACATCGCCTTGGGCAGCCTTTAGCGTTATCGCCAGGTCACCGAAGTCCACGCCACCGATCAACAGACCAATGGGCGGCATCACCACGTCGCCTACAAACGAGGAAACAATTTTGCCGAAGGCTGCGCCGATGATAATACCGACGGCCATGTCGACCACATTACCTTTGACCGCGAAGGCCTTGAACTCACTGATCACGCCCATAGGTTATTCCTTGTTACAGATGAGAAGGGTGGTACCCAGTGTAAGTCAGTCGTAGAGGGCTTGCCTGAAACAACCGCTCACACTGTTAGCTTTTATCGACACATTAAAACGCAATTAGTTTGCAAAGTGCCATCAATCGCGCGCGAAATACCCGCCAAATCAGCGACTTACCAGATTATTTTATCAATCGGGTTGTTATGACTTTTCTATTTATCTTCTGACTCGCGGGTCACTAGCCTCTGGCAAGCACAACTGAATGTGCACTAAAAAAACCAGAGGAAACCTCGATGAACAATCCAATGAGCCGCGGGCCTGTTACCGCGCGATCCGCGCTGGTACTGGTGACCGCCAGCCTGCTTTCCCTGTCTGTACACGCCGCCAACCTGACCCGCGACAACGGTGCCGCCGTCGGTGACAACCAGAACTCGCAAACCGCCGGCGCCAATGGCCCGGTGCTACTCCAGGACGTGCAGCTTATTCAGAAATTGCAGCGCTTCGACCGCGAACGTATCCCCGAGCGCGTTGTACACGCCCGTGGTACCGGTGCCCACGGCACCTTTACCGTCACTGATAGCCTCAGCGACCTGACCAAGGCCAAGGTGTTTGCCGCCGGCGAGGCCACCCCGGTGTTCGTGCGCTTCTCCGCCGTGGTCCACGGCAACCACTCCCCGGAAACCCTGCGTGACCCACGCGGTTTCGCCACCAAGTTCTATACCGCCGAAGGCAATTGGGATTTGGTGGGCAACAACTTCCCGACGTTCTTCATCCGTGATGCCATCAAGTTCCCTGACATGGTCCACGCGTTCAAGCCAGACCCACGTACCAACCTGGATGACGATTCGCGGCGCTTCGACTTCTTCTCCCACGTGCCTGAAGCCACCCGTACGCTGACCGAGCTGTACTCCGACTCCGGCACCCCGGCCAGTTATCGGGAGATGGACGGCAACGGTGTGCACGCCTACAAGCTGATCAACGCCAAGGGTGAAGTGCACTACGTCAAGTTCCACTGGAAAAGTCTGCAAGGCATCAAGAACCTCGATCCCAAGCAGGTTACCGAAGTGCAGGGCCGCGACTACAGCCACATGACCAACGACCTGGTCACCCACATCAACAAGGGCGACTTCCCCAAGTGGGACCTGTACGTGCAGGTGCTCAAGCCTGAAGACCTGGCCAAGTTCGATTTCGACCCGCTGGACGCTACCAAGATCTGGCCGAACGTGCCTGAGCGCAAAGTCGGGCAAATGGTGTTGAACCGCAACCCGGCCAACGTGTTCCAGGAAACCGAGCAGGTAGCCATGGCCCCGGCCAACCTGGTGCCGGGCATCGAGCCGTCGGAAGATCGCCTGCTGCAAGGCCGGGTGTTCTCCTACGCCGACACCCAGATGTACCGCCTGGGCGCCAATGCCCTGCAACTGCCGATCAACGCGCCACGGGTGACCGTCAACAACGGCAACCAGGACGGCGCGATGAACTTCGGCAAGACCACCACCGGTGTGAACTACCAGCCAAGTCGCCTGTTGCCACGGGAAGAACCGCAAACCGCGCGCTACAGCCAGTCGGCGCTGTCAGGCAGCACCCAGCAGGCGAAGATCCAGCGTGAGCAGAACTTCAAGCAGGCGGGTGACTTGTACCGCTCCTACAGCAAGAAAGAGCGTCAGGACTTGATCGAAAACTTCGGCGGCTCGCTGGCCACCACCGATGACGAGAGCAAACACATCATCCTGTCGTTCCTCTACAAAGCCGACCCGGAGTACGGCACCGGTGTAGCCAAGGTGGCCAAAGGTGACCTGGCGCGCGTGAAGGCGCTGGCGGAAAAACTGACTGACTGATCCGTTGGTTACGGTCGACGCCCCGATACGGGCGTCGACCCCTGGCAGGAGAACAACCATGCGAATTTCTATCGGCTTGCTGATGGCCATGCTGGCCTTTGTCGCCCAGGCCGAGACTCCCGACCCGGTGGCGCTCAAGGCCCAATTGCAGGACTACTATTTCGACGCCGCCCGCCGTGGCGACCTCGACATGCTCAATACCTTTATCGACTCCGGCTACAGCCTCAACACCCAGGACGACAAGGGCTACACCGCGCTGATCCTCGCTGCCTACCACGGCCAGGGGCCTTTCGTGGAGCGCCTGCTCAACGCCGGTGCCGACGCCTGCGTGCAGGACAAACGCGGCAACACCGCGCTGATGGGCGCGATCTTCAAGGGCGAGTTGAAAATCGCCCAGCGCCTGCTGGCCACCGACTGCAACCCCGACCAGCGCAACGGTGCCGGACAGACCGCGGCCATGTACGCCGGGCTGTTCAAGCGTGTCGAGCTGCTGGATGAACTCAAGGCCAAGGGGGCCGATCTCAATGCCGAAGACCCGGTCGGTAACACCGCTTCACGCTTGGCCAGTGGTGAAATCCGGACCCCGGCGTCGCGCTGAGCTATCATCGCGGTTTTTCGGTTGGAGGTTCTCAAATGGCAAAGGCCAAGCGCATGTACGGCTGCACGGAGTGCGGCGCGACCTTTCCCAAGTGGGCCGGCCAGTGCTCCGAGTGCGGTGCGTGGAACACCCTGACTGAAACCATGATTGAGAGTGGCGGTGCGGCGGCCCCCACCGGCCGGGCCGGCTGGACCGGGCAGCAGGCGCAGATCAAGACCCTGGCTGAAGTCAGCGTCGAAGAGATCCCGCGTTTTTCCACGGCATCCGGCGAATTGGACCGCGTGCTGGGCGGCGGCCTGGTGGACGGCTCGGTGGTGCTGATCGGCGGCGACCCGGGCATCGGCAAGTCGACGATTTTGCTGCAAACCCTGTGCAGCATCGCCAGCCGCATGCCGGCGCTGTACGTCACCGGCGAAGAATCCCAGCAACAAGTGGCCATGCGCGCCCGCCGCCTGGGGTTGCCCCAGGATCAGCTGCGGGTCATGACCGAGACCTGCATCGAAAGCATCATTGCCACGGCCCGTATCGAAAAGCCCAAGGTCATGGTGATCGACTCGATCCAGACCATTTTCACCGAGCAGTTGCAATCGGCGCCGGGTGGCGTGTCCCAGGTGCGCGAGAGTGCGGCGCTGCTGGTGCGGTATGCCAAGCAGAGCGGCACGGCGATCTTCCTGGTCGGCCACGTCACCAAGGAAGGCGCGCTGGCCGGGCCTCGGGTGCTCGAGCATATGGTCGACACGGTGCTGTATTTCGAGGGCGAGTCCGATGGTCGCCTGCGCTTGCTGCGGGCGGTGAAGAACCGTTTCGGGGCGGTGAACGAGTTGGGTGTATTCGCCATGACCGACCGGGGGCTGAAAGAAGTCTCCAACCCGTCAGCGATTTTCCTGACGCGTGCCCAGGAAGAAGTCCCTGGCAGTGTGGTGATGGCAACGTGGGAAGGCACCCGGCCGATGCTGGTGGAAGTGCAGGCGTTGGTGGATGACAGCCACCTGGCCAACCCGCGCCGCGTGACCCTGGGCCTGGACCAGAACCGCCTGGCGATGCTGTTGGCGGTCCTGCACCGCCACGGTGGCATCCCGACCCATGACCAGGACGTGTTCCTCAACGTGGTCGGCGGGGTCAAGGTGCTGGAGACCGCCTCCGACCTGGCGTTGATGGCGGCAGTCATGTCCAGCCTGCGTAACCGGCCATTGCCCCATGACTTGCTGGTGTTTGGTGAAGTCGGTTTGTCCGGTGAAGTTCGCCCGGTGCCCAGCGGCCAGGAGCGCTTGAAGGAAGCGGCCAAGCATGGCTTCAAGCGTGCCATCGTGCCCAAGGGCAACGCGCCGAAGGAATCGCCGCCCGGGATACAGATTATTGGGGTGACCCGCCTGGAGCAGGCACTGGATGCACTTTTCGAGTAAACAGGGAGGGGCGCAATGCAACGAACGAATCGCTGGGGCGTGCTCGCCCTGTTCATGACCTTGGCCGGTCTGCCTGTCCTGGCGTGGGCCGACTTGCCGGCGGGATATCGCCTGGCGCAAAAGCTGGTCACGGAAGAAGGCAGCGTGCTGCAGGTGCTGGAAGACCAGCGCATCAGCGCTCAATTGCACAAGGACAGTTGGGGCAACGGGTTGGACGAAGACTCGTTCGACGAGCCCGGTGACCTGGTTGAAAACCCGTTGCTCGACGCCCAGCTGCGTCTGGTATCGGCCGCCGGCGAGGTGATCGCGCGCAAGAACCTCGGCTACCCGCTGGCCAAGGTCAAGAAAGCCCCGCTCAAGGGACAGCCCGCGCCTGTGTATTTTTTGATCGTTGATCAGACCGCGCCCATGGGCAGCTACAGTGGCCCGGCCACGCAACTGTTACTGCCTGCCAAGCAGGAACTGGAACCGGTGAGCTACCAGGACACCGACGGCAAACTCAAACCACTGACCCTGGCCAGCACCGGCAAGGCGGCCTGGAAGGTTTCGACGCCCGTCGACGGTAGTGCGGATGAGCTGTTGCAGATCTCGTGCTTTATGGACGGCGACGGTGACGATGATTTTGCCACGCGTTACCAGACCTACCGTTGGGTGGATGGCCAGTGGCAGGCGGCATCGACGCAGAAAGCCGGTTACTGGGACACGGAAAGCGACTTCCCGGCGCGTACGGCATTTCCCTGAGCCGTCATACTTCCAGCAAGGCGGCCAACTCCCGGTGCAGCTCGTCCTCGTCACCCAGGTTCAACTCGATCAGCCGCCGCAAGTGGCTGATCGAATCCAGGTCGATGTGCTGACACACAAACCCCAGTTGCCCAGGATCCTCATGGGTCAGTCGCACTTGCATCTTTATATGCGCCTTCGGATCGAGGCGTATATCGACGTCGAACGGCAGCGCCTTGTTGCCCTTCCAGTCTTCCGGCCGTTGCACCAGCAGGCCTTTTAGCGACAGGTCCACCAATTGCACTGGCCATTCGCGGCCGTTTTGCCGAATTTCGGTCTTGGCATCAAAGGCGATGCGGCGGAAACGACGGCGGTCAGACGGTTGCTCGGTCATGGTGAAGCCCTCCGGGGATAGGGGGATTGTAGTCGTGCGCCACTATTGGCTCGGTTTTTCTGCTTTTTTTGTCCGCAGAAGGCTCTAGACCAACGTAGGGGGGTGGCCTTTAAGTCCAGTAGCGCTAAACTCCGGATGGCTGTCCTTTCTGTCCACCCTGGCTGGAATATAAAAATGAAAAATAATAATAGCCTGCTACGCCACCTACCCTGGCTGGTGCTGGCAATCGTAGGAGCGTGCGCCCTGGGCGTAGTGGCCTTGCGCCGCGGCGAGGCGATCAACGCCTTGTGGATTGTGGTCGCTGCTGTGGCCATCTACCTGGTTGCGTACCGTTACTACAGTCTGTTCATCGCTAACAATGTGATGCAACTCGACCCACGGCGGGCCACCCCCGCAGTGCTCAACAACGACGGTCTGGACTATGTGCCGACCAACAAACACATCCTTTTTGGTCACCACTTTGCGGCGATTGCCGGTGCAGGCCCGCTGGTCGGCCCGGTATTGGCGGCGCAAATGGGTTACCTGCCCGGCACGCTCTGGCTGATTGCCGGCGTGGTGCTGGCCGGTGCGGTGCAGGACTTCATGGTCCTGTTCCTGTCCACCCGTCGCAACGGCCGTTCCCTGGGCGACATGGTTCGCGAAGAGATGGGGCGCATCCCGGGGACCATCGCGCTGTTCGGCTGCTTCCTGATCATGATCATCATCCTCGCGGTGCTGGCGCTGATCGTGGTCAAGGCCCTGGCCGAGAGCCCATGGGGCATTTTCACGGTGATGGCGACCATCCCGATCGCGATGTTCATGGGCATCTACATGCGCTACATCCGCCCGGGCCGCATCGGTGAAATCTCGATCATCGGCGTGCTGTTGCTGCTGGGTTCGATCTGGCTGGGCGGGCAGATTGCCGCTGATCCGGTCTGGGCCAAGGCGTTCACCTTCACCGGTATCCAGATCACCTGGATGCTGATCGGCTACGGTTTCGTCGCCGCCGTTCTGCCGGTGTGGCTGATCCTGGCACCGCGTGACTACCTCTCCACCTTCCTCAAGATCGGCACCATCATCGCCCTGGCGATCGGCATCCTGGTCACCATGCCAGAGCTGAAAATGCCGGCCTTGACCCAGTTCATCGACGGTACCGGCCCGGTGTGGAAGGGCGGCCTGTTTCCGTTCCTGTTCATCACCATCGCCTGTGGCGCGGTCTCGGGTTTCCACGCGCTGATCTCCTCGGGCACCACGCCCAAGCTCCTGGATAACGAAACCAACGCCCGCTACATCGGTTACGGCGGCATGCTGATGGAGTCGTTCGTGGCCATCATGGCGATGGTCGCTGCTTCGGTGATCGAACCTGGCGTGTACTTCGCCATGAACAGCCCGGCCGCTGTGGTCGGTGGTGATGTGGTGGCCGTGGCGCAAACCGTCAGCAGTTGGGGCTTTGCGATCACGCCTGAGGCGCTGCAAGCCGTGGCCCATGATATCGGCGAAACCACCATTCTGGCCCGTGCCGGTGGCGCGCCGACATTGGCGGTGGGTATCGCACAGATCCTGCACAGCGTACTGCCGGGTGAAAACACCATGGCATTCTGGTACCACTTTGCGATCCTGTTCGAAGCCCTGTTCATCCTCACGGCGGTGGATGCGGGCACCCGTGCCGGCCGCTTCATGCTGCAGGACCTGCTGGGTTCCTTCGTGCCGGCGCTGAAACGCACCGAGTCGTGGACCGCCAACCTCATTGCAACCGCCGGTTGCGTGGCGATGTGGGGTTACCTGCTGTACCAGGGCGTGATCGACCCACTGGGCGGTATCAACACCTTGTGGCCACTGTTCGGTATCTCCAACCAGATGCTGGCAGGTATCGCGCTGATGCTGGCTACTGTTGTGCTGATCAAAATGAAACGCCAACGCTACATCTGGGTGACCATGCTGCCGGCCGTCTGGCTGCTGATCTGCACCACCACGGCGGGCTTCATCAAGCTGTTCGACGCGAACCCTGCGATCGGCTTCCTGTCGCTGGCCAAGAAGTACAGCGATGCATTGGCCAACGGCCAGATCCTCGCCCCGGCCAAGAGCATCGACCAGATGCAGCACGTGATCTACAACGCCTACACCAATGCAACGCTGACGGCGCTGTTCCTGTTCGTGGTGTTCAGCATCCTGTTCTATGCGCTCAAGGTCGGCGTCGCCGCCTGGGGCAACAAAGAACGTACGGATAAAGAAGCCCCGTTCCAGGCTGTACCGGACGCGTAATCGAGGGTTGCAACCATGTTCAATGACATCAGTCGCCTCGGTAAATACCTCGGTCAGGCCGCGCGCCTGATGGTCGGCATGCCCGACTACGACACCTACGTCGAGCATATGCAAACCAAACACCCGGACAAGCCGGTGATGGACTACAAGGCGTTCTTCCGGGAACGCCAGGAAGCCCGTTACGGCGGCAAGGGTGGGCCCAAGTGCTGTTGAGTTAACGCAATATCCCTGTGGGAGGGGGCTTGCCCCCGATAGCGGTGTGTCAGTGACAGGTAAGTGCCTGACACGCTGCTATCGGGGGCGAGCCCCCTCCCACATTTGTTTCTGTGTTCCTTCAAGGAGAATTTCTTTTGTCCTCTCCCATTCCAGTCACGGTCCTCAGCGGCTTCCTGGGTGCCGGCAAGACCACCTTGCTGCGCCACCTGCTCAAAGCCGAGCACGGCCTGAAAATCGCCGTGATCGAAAACGAATTCAGTGACGCCGGTATCGACACCCAGCTGTTGGGCGCAGAACCGGTGCAAGTCATGACCCTGTCCAACGGCTGCGTGTGCTGCACCATCCACACCGACCTGACCAAGGCCCTGTACCTGCTGCTCGAGCGCCTGGACAGCGGCGAGATCGCCTTCGACCGCCTGGTGATCGAGTGCACCGGCCTGGCCGACCCGGCACCTGTGGCCCAGACCTTTTTCATCGACGAAGAACTGCGCGAGCGCTACATCCTCGACGGCATCATCACCCTGGTGGACGCGGCCCACACCGAGCACCACCTGACCCAGACCATTGCCCAGGCCCAGATCGGCTTTGCCGACCGCCTGTTGGTGAGCAAACGCGACCTGGTGGATGACGCTACCTTCGATGCGCTCAGTGAACGCCTGACCCGCATCAATCGCCGTGCGCCGATCCGGGTGGTGGATCATGGCAAGATCGACCTGGCCGAGTTGCTCGATGTGCGCGGCTTCAACCTCAATGCCGGCATGAGCTTGCGTCCGGTGAGCAAGGCGCCGTCCATCGACCGTATCTCCAGCCTGGTATTGCGCACCGACCAGCCGCTGGATATCGACCGACTCAGTGAGTTCATGAACGAACTGCTGGAAGACCACGGCAAGCAACTGCTGCGCTACAAAGGCGTGCTGAACATTGCCGGGGAAGACCGGCGCATGGTGTTCCAGGGCGTGCTCAAGCTCTACGGTTTCGATTGGGATACCGAATGGGCCGAAGGCGAGGTGCGAGAGAGTGTGATCGTGTTCATTGCCGATGAGTTGCCCGAAGACAAGATTCGCGAAGGTTTTGCCAAGGTCTACCAACCCTGACTTGAAACACAATCCAATGTGGGAGGGGGCTTGCCCCGATGAGGGTGTGTCAGTAGATAACTCTGTGACTGACACACTGCTATCGGGGGCAAGCCCCCTCCCACAATTAACTGTATTTCAAATTGGAATTTGGAATAAAAAAGCCCGGCTCAAGAGCCGGGCTTTTTAGTCAAGCAACTGCAATCAAGCGCCGTACACCGGCAGCTTCTTGCAGATGGCCTTGACCTTCTCACGTACCGCGTCGATCACGGCTTCGTTGTTCAGGTCGGCCAGGATGTCGCAGATCCAGCCGGCCAGTTCCTTGCACTCTGCTTCCTTGAAGCCGCGAGTGGTCACAGCCGGGGTGCCGAAGCGCAGGCCGGAGGTGACGAACGGCGAACGTGGGTCGTTCGGCACGGAGTTCTTGTTCACGGTGATGAAGGCTTTGCCCAGGGCCGCGTCAGCATCCTTACCGGAGATGTCTTGCTTGATCAGCGACAGCAGGAACAGGTGGTTTTCAGTACCGCCAGACACTACGTCAAAGCCGCGCTCGATGAACACGCTGGCCATGGCCTGGGCGTTCTTTACCACTTGTTGCTGGTAGGTCTTGAACTCAGGCTGCAGCGCTTCCTTGAAGCAGATCGCTTTAGCGGCGATCACGTGCTCCAGCGGGCCACCCTGGGCGCCTGGGAATACGGCGGAGTTCAGCTTCTTCTCGATGTCGGCGTTGGCGCGAGCCAGGATCAGGCCGCCACGTGGACCGCGCAGGGTCTTGTGGGTGGTGGTGGTCACGACGTCAGCGAAAGGTACCGGGTTCGGGTAGACGCCAGCGGCGACCAGACCGGCCACGTGGGCCATGTCGACGAACAGGTACGCACCGACCTTGTCAGCGATGGCGCGGAAGCGTGGGAAGTCCAGGATCTGCGAGTAGGCAGAGAAACCGGCCACGATCATTTTTGGCTTGTGTTCAACCGCCAGGCGCTCGACTTCGTCGTAGTCGATCAGGCCGTTGGCATCGATACCGTATTGAACGGCGTTGTACAGCTTGCCGGAGGAGGAAACGCTGGCGCCGTGGGTCAGGTGACCGCCGTGGGCCAGGCTCATGCCCAGGATGGTGTCGCCGCCTTGCAGCAGGGCCAGGTACACGGCGCTGTTGGCTTGGGAACCGGCGTGCGGCTGGACGTTGGCGTAGTCGGCGCCGAACAGTTCCTTGGCACGGTCAATGGCCAGTTGCTCAACCACGTCGACGTACTCGCAACCACCGTAGTAGCGCTTGCCCGGGTAGCCTTCGGCGTACTTGTTGGTCAGAACCGAACCTTGAGCCTCCATCACCGCAGGGCTGGTGTAGTTTTCCGAAGCGATCAGCTCAATGTGCTCTTCCTGGCGCACGGCTTCTTGCTCCATGGCGGCGAAGAGATCGGCGTCGTACTTGGCAATAGTCAAATCACGGCTGAACATGGCGGTCCTCAAGGATCGGGGGCAGAAAAGGAGGGCATTCTAACCCAATGGGTTTTAGATGGCATATGAAAGGACATCATGTCGCGGACAAGTGGGGCTCATCTGGGGATAGGCGGTGGCTGTGAGTGCCTTATCGGGGGGCAAGCCCCTTCCACAGTTGAATGTGTTCGCAGATCAGAATGTGGGAGGGGGCTTGCCCCCGATGAGGCCAGTGGCCTCACCGCAGAATTTCAGTCGAACATGAACAGCGCATCATTGCTGAACTGCGCTTCGAACCGATTCGCCGGCATCGGCCGCCCGAACAGATAGCCCTGCACCTCATCGCAGCCATGCTCACGCAGGAAATCCAGCTGTTCATGGGTTTCCACCCCCTCGGCGATCACCGCCAGGTTCAGGCTGTGGGCCATGGCGATAATGGCGCGGGCGATCTGGGCGTCCTGTTCGCCGGAGGGCAGGCCGTCGACGAAGGTGCGGTCGATCTTCAGCACGTCGATGGGGAACTGCTTGAGGTAGTTGAGCGACGAGTAACCGGTGCCAAAGTCGTCGACCGCAATGCTCAGGCCCAGGTTCTTCAGGCTGTCGAGGATCTGCATGGCCTCGTTGACCTCACGCATCAGGATGCTTTCGGTCAGCTCCAGCTCCAGGCACGCCGGCGGCAGGCCGGTGTCCTTGAGGATGGTGGCGATGCGCGTACCCAACTGGCCGTCGGAGAATTGTCGCGCCGAGATATTCACCGAGACTTTCGGCACCCGCACCTTGTTCTGGTGCCAGGTCTTGAGCTGGCGACAGGCTTCGCTGATCACCCAGTCGCCCACGTCCACCACCAGGCCCAACTCTTCCAGCACCGGGATGAAGTCTCCCGGCGGCACCAGCCCGCGTCGAGGGTGGCGCCAGCGCAGCAGGGCTTCGGCGCCGGTCAGGCGTTTGCCGTCGCCGCTGAACTGCGGCTGGTAATAGAGCACGAATTCGTTCTGGTCCAGGGCGTGGCGCAGGTCGCTTTCCAGCTCCAGGCGTTCCAGGGCGCTGGCGTTCATGTCGGCCTGGTAGAACTGGAAGTTGTTCTTGCCGCGTTCCTTGGCGTGATACATCGCCGTGTCGGCGTTTTTCATCAACTGGCTCAGTTCGTTACCGTCCTGCGGGCTCAGGGCGATACCGATACTGGCGGTCACGAAGAACTCACGACCTTCCAGTACGAAAGGTTTCACCAGGCTGGCGAGGATCTGCTCGGCCACATGAATCGCACGGTTGAGTGCCATGTCACGGTTGACCCGTGGCTGCAGGAGCAAGGTGAACTCATCACCGCCCATGCGCGCCACAGTGTCGTCTTCGGCGACGCAGCCCAGCAGGCGGGTGGCCATTTCCTTGAGCATGCGGTCGCCGGCGGCGTGGCCCAGGGAGTCGTTGATCGGCTTGAAGCGGTCGAGGTCGAGGAACATCAGCACCACCCACGACTTCTGCCGTTCGGCGGACTGCAGCGCGGTGTGCAGGCGGTCCTGGAACAGTGTGCGGTTGGGCAGGTGGGTCAGGGCGTCGTAATAGGCCAGGCGGTGGATGCGCTGCTCGCTGGCCTTGCGCTCGCTGATATCACTGAAGAAGCATACATAGCTGGCCAGGTCGCCTTCGTCGTCGAACACCGCAGTAATGCCGACCCACGCCGGGTAATGCTCGCCATTGCGGCGCTTGAGCCACACTTCGCCTTCCCAGGTACTGTGCTGGTGCAATTGCTTGAGCACATAGCGCAGGTGGGCTTCCTGCTGTTCATCGACGGTGAGCATGTTCGGCAACTGGTCGAGTACATCGCTGACCGCATAGCCGCTGACCCGGCTGAACGCCTCGTTGGCCTGCACGATATAGCCGGCGGGGTCAGTGATCAGGATCGCCGAAGTGGAGTGCTCGAATACCGTGGCCGCCATGCGCAGGTCTTTCTCGGCGCGGCGTTGCTGGCTGATGTCGCGGCCCACCCCAAGGATGCCCTCGAAAGCGCCGTGTTCGTCCCACACCAGCACCAGGCGCAGTTCGATCGGCACCTTGCGACCGTCGGCGCGCAGGCAGTCGAACAGGAACAGCTGGGTCTGGATCTCATCACGCAGCCTGTTCAGCGCATCAGGATCGCCCAGCGCACGGCTGACCTGTTCCATCAGGCTGTAAATGCCGGTCAGTTGCTGCGGGTTGGCGATGATCGACTGCCAGCCGTTCTTGAACACCCAGTCCACGTCATAGCCGAGCACGGCGTTGACCGACGGGCTGACGTAGTTGAGGGCCAACTGACTGTCGGTGGAACAGATCACGTCGCTGATACTTTCGGCCAGCATGCGGTAGCGTTGTTCGCTGTCACGCAGGGATTCGCTGGCTTCGATCTGGTCGGTGATGTCCTTGGCCACGCCGATGATGCGGGTGATCTGCGCGGTCTTGTCCCGCGCCAGGGCTTGTTCGCGGATATCGAAGCGCCGCCATTCATTATTGCGGTGACGGAAGCGCAACTGGCATTGCAGTTGGGTGGTGTAGCCGACCTGGCGCTGTTGCTGGCGCAAGTCGTGGTAATGCTCGGCGTCTTCGGGGTGCAGCAGGATTTCCCAGAAGTACTCGCCCATCTGCTGCAATTCGGCCTTGTTATAGCCGAGGGTGTGGCCCAGATGGTGGTTGCTGAAAATCATGCGCTGGCTGATTACGTCCTGCACATACAGGTGGTCGGGCACGGTGCGCACCACGTCCGACCAGAAACTCTCGCGTTCCACCAGCGACAGTTCGATCAACTTGCGGCTGGTGATATCGCTGATGCTGAGGATCACCGCCTTGAAATCGTCCTGCTGCTCGGGCAGGCGCATCACCAGCCACAGGTATTGCTCGTTGCCGGCCACGTCCTTGAGCTGGATTTCCAGCTCCAACTGGCTTTGTCGGGTCAGCACGGCTTCGAGTATCTGGTAACCAATGGACGTGGCGTTGCGTGGGCAGTCATCGATCAGGCGTTCCCAGGCCTGCTCGCAGGAACCTACGTTCAACAGGCTGACCGCCACCTGGTTGACCTCGGTGACGCGCAGCTCCTTGAGCAGTTGCTGGCGCTCGCTGGGGTTGTGCTGCAGCCAGGCGTGCAGCTGCTCGCGGGTCTCCAGCCGAGTCTTGTCGAAGAACGCGTTCAGCCCCGACAGGTCCAGCACGCACAGGGCCACGCCGGTGCCTTCGAAAATATCCTGGTAGCGCCGCCGCCCCTCATGCACCTGGCGCTGACGGCGGCGCATGTTCAGCAGCACGATCACCGGGATCAACGAGAACGCCAGGCCCAGCAGGCATTTGCCGATGAAGGCCGGCAGCAGTTGCTCCAGCACCGCGCTGCGGTCGAACAGCCCGCGCAGTTGCCAGTCGCTTTTGCTCAACGGTGTGATCAGTACGCTTTTATTCAGTTCGTCGGGGGTCAATGCAGACGCCCACTGCGCCGGCATGCCGCTGTCGCGGCTGACCACGCGATGGTTGAGGCGGTTCTCGATGGCCCACATCGGGCGCTGGCCCTGGCCGTCCTGACGGGTGAGGTTGGTCAGGTAGTTGGGGGCCAGGCGCAGCGCCCAATACATCCGTGAGCCGCCACTGGGCTGATGCAACAGTAGATAGATGAGGGTGCCGTCGTTGCTGTTGCTCAGGTAATAAGACTGGCCGTGGCTGCGTTGCACCAGTTCTTCGAGCCAGGCGCTGTCCTGGCTGTCGCTGGCACTGTCGCTGATCATCGCGCCGCTGGGGGCAAGCAGGGCGATGCTGCGCAATTCCGGCAGCGAACGTTGCAAGGTCCGCATCAAGGCCTGTTGCTGTTCGCTGTCACGCGGTGGCTCGACCATCGGCAGCAGGTTCAGGGCGATCTTTGCGCTGAGGGCCATGTTCAGGCTGATCTGTTCAGCCAGGTCGGCGCTGTAGTCGATGGTGTATTGCTGCTGGTTCTTCTGGTTTTGCTGCAACTGGTCCAGCAGTTGCCAGAACAATAACGCGAGCAGCATAAGGACAAGCGTCGCCAATGCGCCTTTGAGGGTGCCGTGCAGGGGCGCTCCCGGCGCTATATGAGCGGCGCGCAGGGGAGTTGGCGGCGTGACTTTGGACAAGCTGTGATCCTGCGGTTTGGCTGGACTGGCGCGCGACGTGCACTATAAGCCGGACGCCCGGAGGGCGGCTAGCATGCCTTGACTTGTGGCAAAGTGCCAGCCCTTGCCTGGCTGGACTGACCAAGCGCATTCAGGTAGCTTTGCCGGTTACGCGGGGGCGTTCCAGCCCCAGATATTCAGGCTTTATACCGCACGCTGGCATTGATGATAGTCAACGGCCCGCGCCGCGCATGGCCTGGCACGGGCTTCGCCCGCTTAATTCATCAGTCACTGACGCTAGGTTCACCATGGCTCAATACGTCTTCACCATGCATCGGCTGGGCAAAGTTGTCCCCCCGAAGCGGGAAATCCTGAAAAACATTTCGTTGTCCTTTTTCCCCGGCGCCAAGATCGGCGTACTCGGCCTCAACGGTTCGGGTAAATCCACGCTGCTGAAAATCATGGCCGGCGTCGACACCGAGTTCGAAGGCGAAGCCCGCCCGATGCCAGACCTGAACATCGGCTACCTGCCGCAAGAGCCGATCCTGGATCCGACCAAGACCGTGCGTGAAGTGGTCGAAGAAGCCGTCAGCGTGATCAAGGACGCCCAGGCGCGCCTGGACGAGGTCTACGCTGCCTACGCCGAACCGGACGCCGACTTCGACAAGCTCGCCGCCGAACAGGCCAAGCTCGAAGCCATCCTGCAGGCCGGCGACGGTCATAACCTGGAGCGCCAGCTGGAAGTCGCCGCCGACGCGCTGCGCCTGCCGGCATGGGACGCCAAGGTCGAACACCTGTCCGGTGGCGAGAAGCGCCGCGTGGCCCTGTGCCGCCTGCTGCTGTCGGCCCCCGACATGCTGCTGCTCGACGAACCGAC
Source organism: Pseudomonas sp. NFPP28 (assembly GCF_900115535.1). Classification (NCBI taxonomy): domain Bacteria; kingdom Pseudomonadati; phylum Pseudomonadota; class Gammaproteobacteria; order Pseudomonadales; family Pseudomonadaceae; genus Pseudomonas; species Pseudomonas sp. NFPP28. Next base: position 255,806 of record NZ_FOWT01000010.1, read on the forward strand.
CAACCACCTGGACGCCGATTCCGTCGCCTGGCTGGAACACTTCCTTCACGATTTCCCAGGCACCGTGGTTGCGATCACGCACGACCGCTACTTCCTGGACAACGTCGCCGGCTGGATCCTCGAGCTCGACCGTGGCGCCGGTATCCCTTACGAGGGCAACTACTCCGGTTGGCTGGAAGCCAAGTCCGACCGCCTGGCCGCCGAATCCAAGCAGCAATCGGCCCATGAAAAAGCCATGAAGGAAGAACTGGAGTGGGTGCGCAAAGGCGCCAAGGCCCGCCAGTCCAAGTCCAAGGCGCGTCTGCAACGCTTTGAAGAAATGCAATCGCAGGAATTCCAGAAGCGCTCGGAAACCAACGAGATCTACATCCCGGCCGGTCCGCGCCTGGGTGACAAGGTCATCGAGTTCAAGAACGTTACCAAAGGCTATGGCGACCGCGTACTGATCGACAACCTGTCGTTCTCCATGCCAAAAGGCGCGATCGTCGGTGTAATCGGCGGTAACGGTGCGGGTAAATCCACGCTGTTCCGCATGCTGATGGGCAAGGAAACCCCGGACTCGGGCACCATCGAAGTCGGCGAAACCGTGCAACTGGCCTGCGTGGACCAGAGCCGTGAAGACCTCGACGGCAGCAAGACCGTGTTCCAGCAGATTTCCGACGGCTCCGACCAGATCCGCATCGGCAACTATGAAATCCCGTCGCGTACCTATGTAGGCCGTTTCAACTTCAAGGGCGGCGACCAACAGAAGTTCGTCAAGGACCTGTCCGGTGGTGAGCGCGGTCGCTTGCACCTGGCCCTGACCCTGAAGGAGGGCGGCAACGTCCTGCTGCTCGACGAACCGTCCAACGACCTCGACGTTGAAACCCTGCGTTCCCTGGAAGAAGCCCTGCTGGACTTCCCGGGTGCTGCCATTGTGATCTCTCACGATCGGTGGTTCCTCGACCGCGTCGCGACGCACATCCTGGCGTACGAAGACGACTCGCAAGCGGTGTTCTTCGAAGGTAACTACACCGAGTACGAAGCGGACCGTAAAAAACGCTTGGGCGAAGCTGCTGCCCAACCGCACCGTGTGCGTCACAAAAAACTGGCCTGATCCGGGCTGGTGATTTGAAAGAGCGGAGCCTTCGGGCTCCGTTTTTTTTGCCTGGAATTTGATGGTGCGTGCGGTTTGATTTGAATCCCTGAAAGGGTGCATAAAAGCCCCTGAAACTGGATACATTTATATAAAACGCACCATTTAAATTCACAAAGGCGACATTTTGCCCTGTTGCAGTGCGGAATGAATTGATAAAGTCCGGCTCAATCTCCGTTAACAACTAAAAATTTGCCGAGACTTTTCATGATCGAATCCGTCGAATCCTTCCTTGCCCGCCTCAAGAAACGCGACCCTGACCAACCGGAATTCCACCAGGCCGTAGAAGAAGTCCTACGCAGCCTGTGGCCGTTTCTTGAAGCCAACCCCCACTACCTGACCTCAGGCATCCTGGAGCGCATCTGCGAGCCGGAACGCGCGATTACCTTCCGGGTGTCGTGGGTGGATGATCATGGCAAGGTCCAGGTCAATCGCGGTTTCCGTATCCAGATGAACAGCGCCATCGGCCCTTACAAAGGCGGCTTGCGCTTCCACCCGTCGGTCAACCTGGGCGTGCTGAAATTCCTCGCCTTCGAGCAGACCTTCAAGAATTCCCTGACGTCGCTGCCCATGGGCGGCGGCAAAGGCGGCTCGGACTTTGATCCAAAAGGTAAGAGCGACGCCGAAGTCATGCGCTTCTGCCAGGCCTTCATGAGCGAGTTGTATCGCCATATCGGCGCGGATGTGGACGTGCCGGCCGGTGACATCGGCGTAGGTGCCCGTGAGATCGGCTTCCTGTTCGGCCAGTACAAGCGCCTGAGCAACCAGTTCACCTCGGTGCTGACCGGCAAGGGCATGACCTACGGCGGCAGCCTGATTCGCCCGGAAGCCACCGGTTTTGGCTGCGTGTACTTCGCCGAAGAAATGCTCAAGCGCAACAACCAGCGGGTTGAAGGCAAGCGCGTGGCGGTGTCCGGTTCCGGCAACGTGGCGCAATACGCGGCGCGCAAGGTCATGGACCTGGGTGGCAAAGTGATTTCCCTGTCCGACTCCGAAGGCACCCTGTACGCGGAAAGCGGTTTGACCGAGGAGCAATGGTCGGCCCTGCTGGAGCTGAAAAACGTGCAGCGCGGGCGCATCAGCGAACTGGCTTCGCGTTATGGCTTGGAATTCCGCGCCGGTAAAACCCCTTGGGAACTGGCCTGCGATATTGCACTGCCCTGCGCTACGCAGAACGAACTCGACGCCGAGGCCGCCCGCACTCTACTGCGCAACGGCTGCATCTGCGTGGCCGAAGGCGCCAACATGCCGACCACCCTGGAGGCTGTGGATATCTTTATCGAGGCCGGCATTCTGTTCGCCCCGGGCAAGGCGTCCAATGCCGGTGGCGTGGCGGTGAGTGGCCTGGAAATGTCACAGAACGCCATGCGCCTGCTGTGGACCGCCGGTGAGGTGGACAGCAAGCTGCACAACATCATGCAGTCGATCCACCATGCCTGCGTGCACTACGGCGAAGAAAACGGCCGCATCAACTACGTCAAAGGCGCGAACATCGCAGGTTTTGTCAAAGTTGCCGACGCGATGCTGGCCCAAGGCATCGTCTAGGCCTCGGGCTCGACCCGCAGCACTTCGATCAACTGATCGCCGACGGGGCGTTGCCACAACACCTCGTCGCCGACCTGGGCGCCCAGCAAGGCGCGGCCCAGGGGCGAGCCCCAGTTGATCAAGCCTGCGCCGGCATCGGCCTGGTCTTCACCGACCAACTGAATGCGTTGCTGTTCGTCCAGCTCATTGGCGAAGGTCACCCAACTGCCGATCTGCACCTTGTCGGTGGACGTCGCCGGTGCCACCACTTGGGCGCTTTGCACCCGTTGGTTGAAGTAACGCAAATCCCGCTCAAGATCCGCCTGGCGCTGTTTATCGCCTTTGGCGGATTCCAGGCCATATTCGTGCTGCAACTGCGCAACCTTGGCCTGCAACTGCGCCAGCCCTTGCGCGGTGAGGCGGTTGGGTTGCTCGCTGACCTGGCGCTCCACCGGCTGGTCGGCCTGGGCAGCGGCGTTGTCCTCGTTTACAAAAGCTCGGCTCATCACGTTCTCCCTCAATGGAGTTTGGGCCATGATCGCCGCGCATTAGTTTCGATGGATGTCTGAAAGCGACCTACTGCGAACGATAGGCCCGGGCGGCGTCGCGGTCCTTCTCGTGCTGCCAAACGCGTTCGCGGTCATCCCAGTGATTGTCCTTGTAGTCGCGCAGCTCTTCGTTCTCGCGCATGGCCTTGCACTGGCGAAAGCCATCTTCCCAGCCCTCGGCGTATTCACGGACCTTGAGATAACGCGGCACGTTCTTGCGGAACTCCCCGCTGATCACCCCGGCCGCCTGACGACCGCTGCTGCAACCGTCATCAAAACCATCGGCAAACGCCGGTGGGTAACCCTTGGCCAACAACTCTTGATGGGTCGACTGGCAACCCGCCAACACCACCAATGCACACATCATTACCGCACACCGCCACATGGCGTACTCCCTGGCCGTTTCACGGCTGATAGGGGAAGTCTAGTCAGGGGTTTGTTGAGGCGGTGTGAAAGGATGGTGAGAAAGGTGTTGGGCTAAAGGGCCATCGCCGTAACCCTCGGCGAAAACGAAAAATTGCTTCTGTGGCGAGCGGGCTTGCCACAAAGTGATCTCGGTGCGACCTTTTAGTCGTGATAAACCACTGTTTTTTTCAGTTGAATGGACTCAGTGACATCAGGGCAGAGCAGTGTATTTGAGTCTATGAGAAACAAATGTGGGAGGAGGCAAGCCCCCTCCCACATATTGATCTCGGCCAGGCTTTAGTCAGTAGTGATACCACTTCACTTCAAGCATCACTTCATTCACTGGGGTCGATAGGTGGCTGTACTCGCGCTGGGCGCTCAAACGCAGGCCGAGGTTGCGCGACAATTCCCACTGTTGATTCAGGCTGATACTGCGGCGCACTTCGCCATTGGTGAAGAAGTCACCCTTGGCTTCCAGGCTCAGGTTGCCCAGCGGGTTCTTCCACAGCACGCCGGTGTTGAACCCGGCCGCCGGGGAGATGGCTTCGCTGAAGTCGTTGTTGTGCTCCACGCGCACGGTGCCGAGGGCGAAGCCGAGCATGTCGTCACTCAACTGCCAGGTGCCGCCGGCGCCGCCGTTGACGTGGGCGACCAGGGTTTCGTCGTCGTGTTTGCCGGGCACGCGTTCAAGGCCGCCAGTGACTTGCCAGGACCACGGCTGCAACAGGGCGTTGCGTGGGGTCAGGGAGCGGATGGTGGCCAGGTCCAGTTGCTGCAGCTGCCAGTGGTTGCCTTCGTACTGGCGCAGTTTCATTTGCAGGATTTCGATCTGTGCGCCGAGGGGGAAACCTTCAGCGTTGTCGTTGAGGTCGTGGTAGGCCATGCGCAGGCCGTATTCGCCGAAGGCCTTGTCGCCCCGGGTGCCGATGCCGGCTTGCCAGGTGCGCGATTCGTGGCCGTTTTCCGGCAGGCCGGGCGGTGTGATCTTGAGGTCGGGCGCCGGGTTCTGGTTGATCGCGCGCAGCAGTTCGAAGCTGCGTTGGGAGCGGACGGTGTCGCGTTCCAGGCCGTTGGCGCGGTAGCGGCCAAGGCGGTAGGCGGCGTCGATGATCAGGGCCTGGCGGTCGCGGGGCAGGGCTTTGAAGGCCGGTTCCTGCAATTGCTGCTGGTCATCGCTGACCTTCAACACCCATTGCTGTTCGTCGCTGTCCAGCGGCTTGGCGCGCTCCAACAGCTCGCGTTCGCGGGACGGGCGATAGTCGATCCTTTCCACCAGGCCCGCATCTTTCACCGCCTTGACCGTGTCGGTCGGGATGGCGGTCAGTGGAAACTGTTCGGTCAGGCGCAGGCCGGGGCGGGCCACTTGCAGCAGTTCGAGCAGGCGATAGGAGCAGTTTTCGTCGAAAAAGAAGTAATCGAACTGGATCTGCTTGAGCTCCCACACGTGCTCGACCATGCGCTCGGTCTCGACCTGGGTGAGGTTGAGGCGGTATTCCCACAGGTCGCGGTTCTCAAGGCTACGGTATTCGGAGAGTTTTTCCTGGTAGGGCACCAGGGCGAACAGGCCGGGATAACCACCCATCAGGCCTTTCCAGGCATAGAGGATGCTGTTGTCGGAGCCTTCGATATAGGCACCGAAGTTGATCGCGTAGCTGAGCAGGGCGGTGTTGTTGCTTTGCACGTCGGCCTGGTCGATGCGCAGCAGGGTGTGGCCGAACATCGACGACGGGCTGTTGAGGTAGGCCGCCGGGAAGATCATCACCGCGCTGTGAGGGGCGACGTCCTTGAACCATTGCTTGAATTCCGTGCAGTCCACGGCGGGCAGGTCAGTGAGGTGCAACTGATCCTTGAGCCAGCGGGTACGTGCGGGGTAAACGCATTGGGCGTGTTTTTCACCCAGGCTGGCCGGCGCGTAGAGCGCGTCAACGGTGGCCTTGAGTTCGGCGTCCGGGTGGTGGGCGCCATCGGCTGCGAGGAAGAATTTCTTGTCGCTGACATAACTGCGCCAGCCACTGATTTTGCCGGCTTCATAATGGCCGAGGGACAGCCAGAACGGATCGTTGGCCAATTGCTGCAAACGTTGATCATCAAGATGCGGTGCCGCGTACAGCGGGGCGCAGGCGAAGAGTGCCGTCCAGGCAAAGCGTTTGAGCATAGGGGCAACTTAAGTCGGAATTAAGAGAGACCCAAAGGGGAGGCGGGCCCAAAAATAAAACCCGCGCCTTAAGCAGGCGCGGGCTGGACGAGCTTAAGCCTGGGTAGCGTATTTCGCCAGACGGGCATCGCTTTTCAGTACAGCAATGGTGTTGTTGTGCACGTCGTCAGCGGTCACGTCAGCCTTGCTGAAGATCTGCTGGAAGTGCTCGTGGGTCACGGCCGCGAAGTGTTCGCGATCTTCCGGGGCCACGCCCAGTACCACGGCGTAGGTGGTCAGCGCTTCGCCATTACCCTTGGCCATGTCTTCGGACAGCTCGTTCATCATGCCATTCATGGCAATCCACGATTTGCCGCCGTAAGTCAGGGCGCTGTTGGTGCTGCAACCGTTGGTGCCCGAGGTCATGCCGAACGTGGCGTTACCCGAAGTACCGTTAGTGGTGGAAGCCAGGAAGTGAGCTGGAGTGCCGCGCTGGCCTTCGAACAACATGTTGCCCCAACCGCAGTTCGGGCCACCTGGTGCTTCTGCCATTGCATTGAGGGAGACGACGGTGAAGAGAGTACCGAGAAGGATCCGTTTCATAGCTTTGTTCTCTTTGTGTGCAAACCAATGGACAAGGGTTCAGGCGCATCGCGGCGCCCTAGGGGCCAGTTATTAGTCCAACCCGCGCAGTTTGGAGTTTAGGCACGTTCCAAGGGTTCCGTGCATTTTTCTAAAACATTCGATGATGACCCGATATTTTTACAGGGCGCGTCCCGTGTCTATGCTTTCCCACAGGCGCGCCTTGCCAGAGCGCGTAACCGGGAGCCAGAATGCCGTCATCTGCCCCGCCTGATGTAAGGAAGCCCGATGCCTGATCCTGTTGCTGCCAGCTTGCGTCTAGCGCCCGAAGCGCTGACTCGCCCTTTCTCCGCTGAACAGTTCAGCTTCTCGACCACCAATGATTTGGAGCCCTTTCGCGGTGTGCTTGGCCAGGAACGTGCGGTTGAAGCGTTGCAGTTCGGTGTGGCCATGCCACGCCCCGGTTACAACGTGTTTGTCATGGGCGAGCCCGGGACCGGTCGCTTTTCGTTCGTCAAACGCTACCTTAAGGCCGAAGGCAAGCGCCTGCAGACCCCGTCGGACTGGGTCTATGTGAATAATTTCGATGAGCCTCGCGAGCCGCGTGCCCTTGAATTACCGGGCGGCGGTGCGGCGGCGTTCATCAACGACATCAACGGTCTGGTCGACAACCTTGTCGCCACCTTCCCGGCAGTCTTCGAGCACCCGACTTATCAACAGCGCAAGAGCGCGATCGACCGCGCCTTCAACCAGCGCTACGACAAGGCCCTGGACGTAATCGAACGCCTGGCCCTGGAAAAGGACGTGGCGCTGTACCGCGACAGCTCCAACATTGCCTTCACGCCGATGCTCGACGGCAAGGCGCTGGACGAGGCCGAGTTCTCGCAGCTGCCGGAAGCTGATCGCGAGCGCTTCCACACGGATATTTCCGAGCTGGAAGAGCGCCTCAACGAAGAGCTGGCCAGCCTGCCGCAGTGGAAGCGTGAGTCGAACAACCAACTGCGCCAGTTCAACGAAGAAACCATCACCCTGGCCCTGCAGCCTCTGCTTGCGCCATTGTCGGAAAAGTACGCGGAAAACGCAGGCGTCTGCGGCTACCTGCAAGCCATGCAGGTGTACTTGCTCAAGACCGTGGTCGAGCAGTTGGTGGACGATGCCAAGACCGACGCCCAGGCGCGCAAGCTGCTCGAAGAGCAGTACTGCCCAAGCCTGGTGGTGGGCCATCCGGTCAACGGTGGCGCGCCAGTGGTGTTTGAGCCGCACCCGACCTACGACAACCTATTCGGCCGCATCGAGTACAGCACCGACCAGGGCGCGCTCTACACCACCTATCGCCAGCTGCGCCCGGGCGCCTTGCACCGTGCCAACGGCGGTTTCCTGATTCTTGAAGCCGAAAAAATGCTCGGCGAGCCGTTCGTGTGGGACGCCCTCAAGCGCTCCCTGCAATCGCGCAAGCTGAAGATGGAATCGCCGCTGGGCGAACTGGGCCGCCTGGCCACCGTGACCCTCAACCCGCAGATGATCCCGTTGCAGGTCAAGGTGATCATCATTGGTTCGCGTCAGTTGTACTACGCGTTGCAGGACGCCGATCCGGACTTCCAGGAGATGTTCCGCGTACTGGTGGACTTCGACGAAGACATCCCGATGGTCGACGAAAGCCTGGAGCAGTTCGCCCAATTGCTGAAAACCCGCACGTCGGAAGAAGGCATGGCACCGCTGACCTCGGATGCGGTGGCGCGGTTGGCCACCTACAGCGCCAGGCTGGCGGAGCACCAGGGGCGCTTGTCGGCGCGTATCGGGGATTTGTTCCAGCTGGTCAGCGAGGCGGATTTCATTCGCCATCTGGCAGGCGACGAGATGACCGATGCCGGGCATATCGAACGCGCACTCAAGGCCAAGGCCACGCGTACCGGGCGGGTGTCGGCGCGGATTCTCGACGACATGCTCGCCGGGGTGATCCTGATCGACACCGCCGGTGCCGCGGTGGGCAAGTGCAACGGGCTGACGGTGCTGGAGGTGGGCGATTCGGCATTCGGTGTGCCGGCGCGGATTTCCGCCACGGTGTATCCGGGCGGCAGCGGTATTGTCGACATCGAGCGTGAGGTCAACCTCGGCCAGCCGATCCACTCCAAGGGCGTGATGATCCTCACCGGTTACCTGGGCAGCCGTTATGCCCAGGAATTCCCGCTGGCGATCTCGGCGAGTATCGCGCTGGAGCAGTCCTACGGTTATGTGGACGGCGACAGTGCCTCCCTGGGCGAGGCGTGCACCTTGATCTCGGCCTTGTCGAAAACCCCGCTCAAGCAGTGCTTCGCCATCACTGGCTCCATCAACCAGTTTGGTGAAGTGCAGGCGGTGGGCGGGGTCAACGAGAAGATCGAAGGGTTCTTCCGCCTCTGCGAAGCGCGTGGCCTGACCGGTGAACAGGGCGCGATCATTCCCCAGGCCAACGTCGCTACGCTGATGCTGGATGAGAAGGTGCTGCAGGCCGTGCGTGCCGGGCAGTTCCATATCTATGCGGTGCGCCAGGCGGACGAGGCGTTGAGCCTGTTGGTGGGCGAGGATGCCGGTGAGCCGGATGCCGAAGGGCAGTTTCCGGAAGGCACGGTGAATGCGCGTGTGGTAGAGCGGTTGCGCGCGATTGCCGAGATGATCAGCGAGGAAGACCTGAAGGAAGCGGAGAAGGAGTTGGCGCAGGAAGCGTTGGCGGAAGCCAAGCCCATCTGATGGCGACGTGAATTGTGGCGAGCGGGCTTGTTGTGGCGAGCGGGCTTGCCCCGCGTTGGGCTGCGAAGCAGCCCTAAAACCAGACAATTCAATCTCACTGGCACACCGCAGCGGTCCTATTGGGGCTGCTGCGCAGCCCAACGCGGGGCAAGCCCGCTCGCCACAACTAGCACCATAGCCACAACAATCCCCTCACCACATGACGGGTAAAACCGTCATGAATTTGGCGCGACTGTAGGACCAACGCCCGTTGGTCCCTACAACCTTGGTTTGTCGTGGTTTTCTTCTATTCTGTGCTCAAGGGATATCCACAGGAGTCGCGGGATAGAAACAGCCTCGCGCCCAGGCGCAGGTTGAACACCGATCTACCGAGGGTCGCCGCCATGCCGCGCAACCTTTGCCTTACCCGCCAGTGCTTTGGCCTGGTCACCCGTATCGAATGTTCCATTCGCCCTCTTGCGGGGGATAACGGGATGTGGACCTTGTTGTTTGCCGCCGGAATGACCGGTGAACAGCCGTCCACCATCAAGTCTCAAGGCCCGTTCCCCGGGCCCTTCGTCGCGGAAAACATGCTGGAGTCCATCGTCGACAGCCTGACCCAGCACGGCTACGAGAAGGCGGGTGACCCGCAGATCTGGTGCCTGCACATGCAGGCCCATCTGCGACAGCTCAATGGTGACACCCAGCACTGACCGCTATTTGCTCTCGGGTTTGTCCAACTTGACCTCGAAGCCATATTGCACGGTGCTCAGGTCGGTGCGCTGGTAGCTTTCCAGGGTGGTCGGCCGGCCGTAGAAGTAGTGCACGTCAAACAGCGCCGTGCCGTATTCCTCGGCGCGGTGGCTGACGCCGAGGATTTCCTTGAGGTAGTTGCCGCTGGCGTCCTTGGCGTAGAACCGCCAGCTGTCGGCGGGGAAGGCCTTCTGGTCGACGATCAGCGCGTTGTCTTTGAGCGACAGCCCCTTGGGCAGCTTGGCCACGTCGATCTCGGCTTTGTCGATGGTCGCCAGGAACAGCGGAATCGAGCCCACCACATACGCCGGGTTTTCCGGGAACAGGTTCAGGTCGTAGGTGAGGGTGCCGCGTGCCGGGTTCAGTTCAAACGCCTCGGCCGGCAGTTCGATCGGCTCGCCACGTTCGCCTTTTTCGTCGGCGGTGAAGAAGGTCACCGGTGATTCGCTGCTGTTGCGCTCGCTGCCCACCAGGTCGTCATTGAAGGTGAACGGGTGGTCGAACACGATGTGCGCGGCGCTGGCGTCTTCAACCGACTGGCTGATGGTGACGCTGTTTTTCAGCTGGTCCTCGGTCATGCCCGCGTCTTTGAGCCAGCTTGCGGCGCCATCGTCATACACGGTGACCGGCATCGGCAGGGCCTGGACGGTGTTCTGCAGGCTGTTCTTGTCAAAGCGCATCACGGGCAGGTCGAGGTCTTTGCGCGTGCGCGTGGCGGTGGAAAAATCCAGTACGTTGACCTGCAGGTTGTCGATCACGCCATTGAAATACACCTTGGCGTAATGGCTGCTTTGTTTGTGTTCGAAAGCTTTTTGTTCCTCGGTGAGCTGTTTTTCGAACGCCTCCGACCAGGCTTTCTGCTTTTGCATCTCGGCCAGTTGTTTTTCGTAGAACGCCACCTGGGCGCTGCTTTCGTTGATCGAGCCCGACCGGGTGAGGAACTGCCCGGTGCTGTCCCGCGCCTGCACCAGCAGCGGGTTGGGCGATTCGTCACCGACTTCAGGCGCCAGCGGTTGGCTGTTGGTCAGCTCGATCTCGGCGTAGTTTTTTTCCAGGAGCAACAGGTTGAGGGTGATGTTGCCCTCGGTGCGCTTGTGGCCTACATCTTTTTTCGACAGATCAAAGGTCAACACCTTGCCCGGCGCGACCACTTCCACTGTGCCCTTGAGGCTGACGGGCTGTGGCTGGCTCTTGTTTTCCGTCTCGATGCCGTCGATGAACGGGTAGGTCACCGTCAGGTCGTCGGGGTTGGTCAGGTTGGAGCTGCTGGGGCTCAGCTGGATGCCCGGATCGGTTTCCGACCATTCCGGCTGGAAGGGGATGACCTTGTTGTTGCTCAGGGTCACCGACTGCCATTCCAGGCCGTGGGGGAAGGGGAACTGGTCAGGCATGTTGAAGTTGAACGGGAACACCGGCTGCAAGTCGGTCAGGTAGTCGGAATGGGAGCTCTTGCGCAGCACAAACAGGCCATTGATGTAGGTGTTCACCAACGCCTGGGGCGTGGGGTAGTGCTTGAGCAGGGCCAGGGAGTCCTCGCCGTACTCGGCTTCGATGGGCTTGCTGGCGAGTTTGACCCGCGCCCGCTCCAGTAACAGCAGCGAACCGCCCAGGTCGGCGACGGCGTCACGCAGCTTGGGGTCCTGGATGCTGTCCAGGGAGTGTTCGAACTTTGCGGTTTTCTCTTCGAGGGTGGTCTGCTTCTGCTCGTCACTGGGGGAGCAGCCGCCAGCCAGCAGCAATGCCGCGCACAGGCCGATACTGGCCAAAGGGGATCGCACATCCATCATCTGAGTTTTTCCTGTCCGACGTCATCGAGCCGAGTTGTTATTGGGCTCGACACTAGCAGAAAAATTCTCTTACAGATGCCGCACAGGTCAGTTTTCTCGTGGTTACAGCTGTCTTGTAGCGGCTGGTATACTCGCCGCCATTTCTAGCCAAGCTGTGTGAGATCCAATGGAACGCTTTATCGAAAATACTATGTACGCCTCACGCTGGCTGCTGGCGCCTATCTATCTGGGGCTTTCCCTGGGCCTGCTGATCCTGGCGCTGAAGTTCTTCCAGGAAATCATCCACGTCCTGCCCAATGTGTTTTCCATGCTGGAAGCTGATGTGATCCTGCTGCTGCTGTCGTTGATCGACATGGCCCTGGTCGGCGGCTTGCTGGTGATGGTGATGATTTCCGGCTACGAGAACTTCGTCTCGCAGCTGGATATCGATGACAACAAAGAGAAACTCAACTGGCTGGGCACCATGGACTCTTCGTCGCTGAAGATGAAAGTGGCGGCGTCCATCGTGGCGATTTCGTCCATCCACTTGCTGCGCATCTTCATGGACGCCAAGAACGTCGATCCGCAGCACCTGATGTGGTACGTGATCATTCACATGACCTTCGTGGTCTCGGCGTTTGCCATGGGTTACCTGGACAAGGTCACCAAACACTGATGCCCCGCGCCAGCCTTACTGCTCCACGAAGTAGTAAGGCTGGCGGTTGATCGACATCTGCTTGATCACCTTCACCGGGGTGGCCAGGTCGTTGGTATGGTCCAGCAACGCAATGTTGCCGGGCTTGGCGCCGAGGTAGTTGTGCAGCTCGGCCTCGGTCTTCAGGATCGGCAAGTAGGCCTGCAGATAGAACACGCTGGCCCCGGCGATGCGCTCGTTGGGCTGGAACAGCACCACCTCCCTGCCTTCATCTTTAAACGCCTGAACCTGGCTGATCACCGGGACGAACGACTGGCGTACATCGGCCTTGGGCGCAAACCAGAACGCTGCAATCAGATAGCAGCCCACGGCCAGGGTGAACACGCCGCCCACGAGGGTTCTGTGATGTGTGTAGAGCGCAGGTTTGCGGGTTTTCAGCCACGCCAGCAGCACCCGTGCATATTCCGCAGCCAGTACGGCGGCGGCCGGGGCCAGTGCCATCAGGTACACCGTGCGTTTGCTCGAGGCCAGGGTCAACAGGGTGAACTGCGCCACCAGCCAGACGCTGAAGAACAGGTGGTAGCGGTTGCGCACCAGGCTTTTGCGGAAATGCCACAGGCCCAGGTACACCAGGATATTCCACGGCAGGAACGCCTCGGGCAGCTTGGCGATGTAGTAGTAGAACGGCTCGTAATGGCCTGCCTCGACAAACGAACCGCTGAAACGGCCGACGCTGTTGGTCAGCAGCACTTCGGCCACCGCTTGCATGCCGCCACGCTGGAACAGGAAGCCCAGCCAGATCACCAATGGCACCAGCGCCAGCAAGGTGAACAGCGCGGGCTTGAGCCAGTCGCCAAGGCGCAGGCGCTTGTCCATGAGGCTGGTGCTGACCAGATATACAAAAATCACAATGCCCGGCATCGCCAGGCCCAGCACGCCTTTGCTGAGGGTGGCAATCACCATCCCTGCGGTAAACAGTGCCCATGCGCCTGTGCTTGACCCTTCACGATCGGGCCGCACGGCCTGGTAAAACCCCAGCAGTGCGGCGGTCACGCCGAGGGTGAGCAGCGAATCCTCACCCACACCGCGCGCATTGCTCCAGTAACTGGCCATGGTCGCCAGGATCAGCGCGGCGCTGAAGGCCAGCGTCTGCGGCCGGCCGAACTTGCGCAGCATGGTGTAAAGCAGCATTACGCTGAACAACCCAGCAAACGCCGAAGCCAGGCGCACTGCCCAGGTGGTGCCGCCAAACAGGCGAATCGCCCCGGCATCGATCCACAGGCTCAAGGGTGGTTTTTCCAGGAACGGTTCACGAAACAACTGGGGCACCACCCAGTTATTGTCCAGGTGCATCGCCATGGCGATCCCGGCCACGCGGGCTTCGGTGGAGCCTTGAAGCTCGTGGTTACCCAGGGCAAAGAAGAACAACAGACCAGCAAGCAGGAACAGCAGGGGAGCGGGACGCGTCATGGAGTGTGGCTACCTGGGCAGGAGGACCGTCCGGGGGAACGGTCATTGCAATGGGCTAGTATCCGTCGGCGTTTCTGAATATTTCGTGAACGAATGTGGGTTTTTTGTAAGGTCGGTCACGGCGCCATCAGGCTGGGCAGTGCGGCTCTACCTGCCGGGCTCAGCACCGGCTCCAGTTGCTCCCAGGTAAAACTCAGTTCGTTATCACAGCCATCACCCTGGGCGGGCGTCGACAGTTGCAGGCCCTGGGTGTTGAAGCTCAAGTCGAACGAGGAATAACTGGTCACGGCCGGGCACCCTTCGTCGGTGGTGGTCTGCTTGGCCAGCCAGCTGCTGAAAGCGGCCGGCAACTTGACTTGGCCCGAGTAGGGCGTGTCCCATTGCTCGTGGCCGCCCAACCACGTCCAGGGGTCGACCTTTTCACCGGTTTGCAGGTTCCAACTGTGCAGGCCCCAACTGATGCCCCCGCGTCCGTAGCCCGCCGACCAGCGATAGAACCGCACGGTGATCCAGTGCGATGACCAGTAGAACGGCTCCACCGCGATCTCACTGGTGGTGGTGCCGCCGCTCTGGTCCAGTGAGTTGCGCCGCTCCCTGTAGAAATCGGCCTGCCCGTCCGGGTTGATGGCCATGCGCGCGAGCTCTCGGTTGATCTTGTCGATGGCCGCACCGTCGCCTTCAAGTTTCAGGATGACCTGGCCTCCTTGGGTCTTCACTTGATAGGCGTGTTCGGCGAAGGTTTTCCGTTCGACCTTTACCGCGGGTGGCACGGCTTCAAGCGCATTGTTATAGGCATCGCTGGCGCAACCGTCCGTGTCCCTGCGTTTCAGCACCAACGCCAGGCTTTTACCCTCGAGAGATTTGCTCCAGGTACCCGTCAACGTGTCGCCTTGGGGATCATCCAACTGCCAGAACCCGGTTTGCCCTTCTTCAACCCACGGCTCACTGGCGTTGACCTGAGTGAGCTGAATGGGCGTCAGGATGCGTTGGTAGTAGTAACTGCCATTGGCGCCGTGGGCACCGTTGAAACACACGGTGATCGCGGATTTACCCAAGGTGCCTGTCCAGACACCGGCCAGGTCGGCGGCGTTTGCAAGCAGAGGGGAGCAGGCAAGGATGAGAACGGCGAGAGGCTTGAACACGGGTATCGGACTTCCGGATGTCTGATAGAGGAGAGCAGGGTAATCGCAAGTGTGGCGGGATTCCAGACGCGCAACAAAAGGCCGAGTCGCTGAACGCGTCTCGGCCTTTTGGTTACTGGAATGTTTGTGTGTCTTGAGTGAGCACCAGCACGCGCTCAACCAACAACTCCCCCAGCACGATCAGTTGCTGGGTGGCCAGCAGCTTGTGACGGTGGACGCCTTCGAGTTCGAAAGCCAGGTCGGTGGTCATGGCGTTGAGAGAGGCGAGGGTTTCGCTGGCTTGGATCAGCAGGGTTTCGGGGGGGATGTCTGGGGCGAGGGTGAAGAGGGTTGTGGAGGGGGGATTGGGGGTGATCTTTTTCATGGCTGAAACTCCTTGATTGATGGAGTCGCCAGACATCGCTGCTAAACGAAAAGGGTGGCGACTGTGCGCGGGTTAGCAGACCAGGAATCAAGGAACCCGGCGCACCCGAAAGTGCCCCACGCACAGCCGCCATAATACGCACAAGCGGATGCTGACAGCATCGCTGGAACGGATGGTGGCTTTGCAGGCCTTGATAGTAAACGAGCTGCTAAACCCGGTCGCTGATTTTGCAGCGACTGGGGGAGGCTATCTGCGTGGGAGGAGTTGTACTAGTTCATCGATGGCGCGATATCTTGAAGGAAAATTCTGAGCGTTCATTTTGTCGAGCTTTCGAAACCCCAGAAATGACAAAACCCGCACTGGGCGGGTTCGGTTGATTCTGACGTGGTGGGCCTGGGTAATCTGAAACAAGTCGGTATCTATCTGTTTTTGCAAGTTAATAATTGTTCGGTCAACTTGCTTGGAATACCAGTTGGAACGCTGCGTGGTTTGGCTTCCGATGGACGGTGCTTTTTGAGTTCCGCGCCATTAACTAATCGGCATCGAATCTATCAAGCAAATGGTCGTGTAAACGTTAGCGATGGCTGGTGACGGGAGTATCAGTTTTTTTGTGTTCGGGCTGGTTAGGGCCTGCCGTCAGGCAGGCCCTTGTTTTACCAGCTCGGTCTGGTAAATCGGTCTCCGTACAGGATCGCAAATTGATTCATTGCCACTTTCCAGTCGTGTGCCGCATGACCCCAGTTGGCGGTGATGTTGCGCAACCCAAGCCATATCAGTTTCGTCGCGGCCTCATCGGTCGGGAAGTGCCCTCGAGTCTTGATGATCTTGCGTAACTGGGCATTGATGCTCTCGATGGCATTGGTCGTGTAAACCACTTTGCGGATGCCCGCCGGGGAAACAAAAAACGGTATAACCCGATCCCAGGCGCGACGCCATGCAGCAACCACAGTCGGATACTGCTTGCCCCAGGGGCCCGCTTCAAAGGCGTTAAGCTCTTGCTCAGCCACATCGGCATTGATCGCCTGGTAGATCGGCTTGAGTGCTTTGGCCAGTGCCCGACGTTTATCCCAAGCGGCATAGTCCAAGCTGTTGCGGATCAGATGCACGATGCAGGTTTGCAGCGTCGTGGCAGGAAAAACCGCCCCCAACGCCTCCGGTATTCCTTTGAGGCCATCCGTGACGGCGATCAGAACATCTTCAACGCCACGAGTCTTGAGGTCGTTGAACACCTTCATCCAAAACTTGGCACCCTCGGTGCTCTCGATCCATATACCCAGAATGTCGCGCGTGCCATCAGGTAATACCCCCAGCGCCAGATAAATAGCCTTGTTGCACACTAACCCCTCGTCCCGGATTTTGACCCGTAACGCATCGAAGAAGATCACCGGATACATCGGTTCCAAGGGTCGTTGCTGCCAAGCGCCCACCTCTTCCATGACCGCATCGGTGACTGAGCTGATGAAGTCATGGGACACGTCAGTTCCATACTGCTCAGACAGAAAAGCGCGGATCTCACGCACCGTCATGCCCCGGGCGTACATAGCAATTATCTTGTCGTCGAAGCCTGTAAAACGGCGTTCGTGCTTGGGAATCAGGATCGGGGCGAAGCTACCGTCGCGGTCTCTGGGGATATCCAGGCGAAGCGGCCCGTCGTCGGTCAGAACCGTCTTGCTGCTTTTGCCATTGCGCTGATTGGTCGACTCCTCAGGGCGCTCCGCGCCCTGAGGGTAACCAAGGTGGTGACCCAGCTCGGCGCCTAGCGCACGCTCGATCAGAGCCTTCTTGAACGCCATGGACGCGTCTTGAATGGCTTCGGCGCTCATCGGGCCTTTAACAAACTGCTCGATCAGCTCTTGGGGAATCGAGGGCAACTCCCTCGCTGTTGCATTGGCGGACTTCTTTTTGGTCGGCATACATGCACCTCTAGCTACATGTTATGCCCGAACACAAAATTTCTGACAGTCTCGCAGAATCCCGTCCGTGCTTCTGCCTCCAGACAGCCTTCATGTCCTGGAGAACTTCGCGTCCATCATTCCGACGCTCAATTTTTGCACCGAGCTCCAGCATTTCTGTATGTCTCGCGAAAAGCATCGAGGAACCGACACGATTCAGTATAGCCCTCAGTCGATCGACGAACTCTTCGAAAATTGCTACTTGCTCCCCCTGCAGGGATTGTCGATATTGCTCGAAGATCCTGGGTCTGCTCCTCTTCAGTCGGGCTGAGTCCGGAGGTAACAACGCAAGCGACGTAGTGTGGGCGGAAGCCTTTGTGGTTAAGCTTCGCTCCGACGCTCCTGAAATTCTGCACTAGCTCCGGAGTGTCAGCTGAATCAGTAACAACAATTGCGAATCAAAATGATCTGTGGATATCGCTTTCGTGATTTTTAATTGCGTGCGTTGTGATCGCAATTTATGCTGTCCCCGCTTTCACTTCAAACCAGCGTATTCATGACCACTGAACCTCTCTCACAGCTAACGCAAGCCCAGCGTGACCGTCTGGCTTACCTCGAATTGCGTCTGCGTTTTTTCGGAGAAATAGGGCGACAGGATCTGATTCAGCGTTTCGGCATTCAAACGGCTGCAGCCACGCGCGATCTCGCCACTTATCGCGAGTTGGCAGGCAACAATCTGGCGTATGACCGCAGTAGCAAGATCTATACGCCGAGCAAAGAGTTTCGACCGATTTTCACCTTCTCTGCTGACCGGGTACTGGCCTGGCTGGCGGAGGGCTTTGGCGATGGTGAGCCGGCAAGCAGCGCGCCGGGTATTTCCTGCGTAACGTCCAAACGGCTTACTCAGCCAGATTTGGATACGTTGGGTTTGGTGACGCGCGCGATCTACCATCGTTGCCCTCTGCGAGTGGAGTACTACTCGCTGTCTAGTGGAAAGACCCAGAGAGAAATTGTTCCCTTTGCCCTTATTGATACGGGGCTGCGCTGGCATGTGCGCGGCTACGACCGCAAGCGCGGTGCATTTCGGGACTTTGTGATCACCCGCATCAAGCGGCCAAAGCTGCTGACGGAGTCTTCTGTCGCTGAACATGAGTACCCAGAACAGGATGTCCAGTGGAGCAGGATATTGGAGGTCGAGTTGGTACCTCACCCGGACCGACCGCACCCAGACATCACTGCCATGGACTACGGAATGAGCGATGGTGTGTTGCGTTTGAGGTTACGTGGAGCCACGGCTGGCTACGTAATGCGCAAATGGAGCATCGACTGCTCACCGGACCACCGCCTGCGTGATCCGGAATACCGCCTTTGGCTGAAAGACCCGCTGTTGCTCTACGGAGTAGAAACGGCGGTGCTGGCGCCTGGTTACCTGGCAGGCTGACCAAACGATTGCATACAAGCCGTGATGCATTCAGTCATCCGGCGATACGAAAATTTAGAGCGACTACCTGACCATGAGCAACACCAGAGAACTTGAACGCGCCGAGCTGCACAAAACGATCTGGCGCATCGCCAACGACCTGCGTGGCAGCGTCGATGGCTGGGATTTCAAAACTTATGTGCTCGGCATGCTGTTCTACCGATTCATCTCGGAAAACCTGACCAACTACCTCAACGAGCAAGAGCATCGCGCGGGCAGCGCGGATTTTGACTACAGCGATTTGGCTGATGCTCACGCTATCGTGGGCCGATACGAAACGGTTCAGGAAAAAGGCTTCTACATTTTGCCGTCGCACCTATTCGCTAATGTGCGGCGACGCGCCCGCCATGATCCAAACCTCAACGAAACCCTGTCTCAAGTTTTCAAAGACATTGAGGCATCGGCACTGGGGGCGGGTAGCGAGGATGACTTCAAAGGGCTGTTCGATGACCTGGACGTCAACAGTAGCAAGCTCGGCCCCACCGTGGTTAAGCGCAACGAAAAGCTGGTGAAGCTGCTCGATGCCATCGGCGATCTGCCGCTCGGCAACAGCTCGGGCAATTTTTCTGATAACAGCATCGACTTGTTCGGCGACGCCTATGAATACCTGATGCAGATGTATGCCTCCACCGCTGGCAAGTCCGGTGGTGAGTTTTATACCCCGCAAGAAGTCTCCGAGCTTTTGGCCCGTATCACCGTGGTGGGCAAGACCCAGGTCAACAAGGTCTATGACCCAGCCTGCGGCTCCGGCTCGTTGTTGCTCAGCTTTTCCAAGGTGCTGGGGCATAACAAGGTGCGTCAGGGCTTTTACGGCCAGGAAATCAACCTTACGACCTACAACTTGTGCCGGATCAATATGTTCCTGCACAACGTGAACTACGAGAAGTTCAACATCGCCCATGGCGATACGCTGACCGACCCAGCGCACTGGGACGACGAGCCCTTCGAGGCCATCGTCTCAAATCCCCCATACTCAATCAAATGGGATGGCGATGCCAACCCGCTGTTGATCAACGACCCACGCTTCGCCCCCGCCGGTGTGCTCGCTCCCAAGAGCAAGGCCGACCTGGCCTTCACCCTGCACATCCTGAGCTGGCTGGCGGTCAATGGCACCGCAGCGATTGTTGAGTTCCCCGGGGTGCTTTATCGCGGCGGTGCGGAAGCCAAAATTCGCAAATACTTGATCGACAACAACTACGTCGATGCTGTCATCCAGTTGCCTCCGGATTTATTCTTTGGCACCACCATCGCTACTTGCATCGTCGTATTAAAGAAGTCGAAGCGCGACAACGCCACACTGTTCATTGATGCTTCTAGTCTGTTTGTGCGCAGTGGCAACAAGAACAAGCTGTTACCCAAGTACCAGCAAAAAATCCTCGACGCATTCTCTGGTCGAAAAAGCCTTGATCATTTCGCGCGCTTGGTCGAGAACGACGAAATTGCTGCCAACGGCTACAACATCGCCGTTTCCAGCTATGTCGAACAGGCCGACATCAGAGAAGCTGTGAACATCCGTGAACTCAATAAAAAAATTCTCTGCATTGTTGCTAGACAAGCGGAGTTGAGAGGGCAGATAGACGCCATCGTTGAGGATCTGGAAGGAGTCCAGGCATGAACCAGGAGCCAGCGGGAGAGATCATGCCCTACCAGCGCGGCTATGCGACCACCATCGATTTTCATCTTGACGGCGAAACGGTCTGGCTGACCCAGGAAAAGATGGCCGAGCAGCCGAGCGAGGTGGAAGCGGCCTATATGGAAGCCATTAAGACGGTACAGAAGAAAATTACCGGGAAAAAAAGCCATGAGTCGCATTGAGGAGTTGATTGCGGAGCTGTGCCCTGAGGGGGTGGCATTTAAGCCGCTGGGCGAGGTTTCCGATATCAAGCGGGGGACATCAATAACTAAGTCTGCAGTAACCCCAGGCGAAATCCCAGTCATAGCAGGTGGGCGCACACCAGCTTATTTCCACAATGTGAGCAATCGCGATGGCGCGACTATTGTCATTGCAGGTTCTGGGGCATATGCCGGTTTTGTAAGTTGGTGGGATCAACCTACTTTCGTCTCAGATGCTTTTTCTATTAAGCCGCAAGATACTTTGTTGGCGAAGTACTGCTATTACTGGTTGACTAGCATTCAACAGACATTGCACGAGCTAAAAAGCGGCGGCGGCGTGCCTCATGTATACCCTCGCGATGTTTCTACCCTCCGTATCCCCGTTCCTCCCCTCGACATCCAGCGCGAAATAGTGAAAGTGCTAGACACCTTTAAAGAGCTTGAGGCTGAACTTGAGGCTGAGCTTAGGGCGGAGCTTGAGGCGCGTCGCTGGCAGTACAAGTACTACCGCGATGCCTTGTTCGCTTTTAGCGATCAAGATATTCGCTGGGCCGCGATGGCCGAGGTCGGAGAGTTCTTCCGTGGGCGCCGTTTTACCAAAGCTGACTATGCCGATGCCGGGGTTCCGTGCGTTCACTACGGCGAAATATATACACAGTACGGCACCGCCACCGAGACAACGGTTTCACATGTGCGCGCTGATTTTGCGTCGACGCTCCGTTTTGCAAAGCAGGGCGATTTGATAATTGCTGGTGTGGGCGAGACGGTTGAGGATGTTGGCAAGGCAGTGGCATGGATTGGCAGTGGTGAGGTTGCGATTCATGATGACTGCTTTGCCTTCCGTCACTCGCTGAACCCTCGGTTTGTGTCCTATTACTTCCAGACCACGGCGTTTCACACGGAGAAGAACAAGTTCGTCGCCCGTGCTAAGGTCAAGCGCTTGTCTGCAGAAAGCCTGGCCAAGCTGACCATTCCTCTTCCTTCACCCGAAGAGCAGGCCCGCATCGTAGCGATCCTCGACAAGTTCGATTCGTTGGTAAATGAAATTTTAATCGGCCTGCCCGCTGAGATCGGCGTCCGCCGCCAGCAGTACGCGCATTACCGCGACCGTTTGCTCACCTTCAAGGAAGCCACATGAGCGAAGACACCAAGCCTTATCGCTACGAGGCCATTGCACTCTCCAATGAGAGCACCGTGGTTGCAGAGTTTATGCCAGATGCACTGGGCGTGGGCGAGACCGGCTACCAGAGTGAGGCGGCGCTGGAGAAGGCTTTTATCGAGCAACTGCAGCGGCAGGCCTACGAATACCTGACGATCAGCACGGAGGCCGAGCTGATCGCCAACCTGCGTGCTCGGCTAGAGCAGCTTAACAAGACCGTGTTTTCCGATACCGAGTGGCAGCGCTTCTTTACGACCTGCGTTGCAGGCAGCAATGACGGCATTCTGGAAAAAACCGCACGTATTCAGGAAGACCACATTCAGGTCTTAAAGCGCGACGATGGCAGCAGCAAGAACATCTATCTGATCGACAAGGCTAATATCCATAACAATGTCTTGCAGGTGATCAACCAGTACGAAACGTCGGCTGGCGAGAGTGGCGGTAAGCATGCCTCTCGCTTTGATGTGACGGTGCTGGTCAACGGCCTACCGATGGTGCACGTCGAGCTTAAGCGCCGTGGCGTGGACATTCGTGAAGCCTTTAATCAGATCAATCGCTACCAGCGCGATAGCTTCTGGGCGGGCTCTGGGCTGTTCGAGTACGTGCAACTGTTCGTGATCAGTAATGGCACGCTGACCAAGTACTACAGCAACACTGTGCGCGACGGGCACTTGAAGGAGCAGTCCGGAAAACGTAGTAAAAGTAAAGCCACCAACAGCTTTTCCTTCACCAGTTGGTGGGCGGACGCGCACAACCAGCCCATCACTGAGCTTTTGGGCTTTACCAAGACCTTCTTTGCCAAGCATTCGTTGCTGAACGTACTCACCAAATACTGTGTATTCGATGTGGATCGCAAGCTGCTGGTAATGCGGCCCTATCAAATCGTGGCCGCCGAGGGCATCCTGCAGCGCATTGCCACGTCAACTAACCACAGACACTTGGGTAAGTTGGTGGCGGGTGGTTACATCTGGCACACAACGGGATCTGGTAAGACGTTGACCAGCTTTAAGGCTGCCCAACTGGCCCGTGGATTGCCGGACATCGACAAGGTGCTGTTCGTGGTGGATCGCAAGGATTTGGATTACCAGACAATGCGCGAATATGAGCGCTTCGAGAAAGGTGCGGCCAACTCCAATACCTCCACCTCAGTGCTGCAGAAGCAACTGGAAGACCCAAACGCTCGGATCATCATCACCACCATTCAGAAGCTCTCTCGTTTTGTGGCCAAGAACAAGAAGCATCTGGTGTATGACGCGCATGTGGTGGTGATTTTTGACGAGTGTCACCGCAGTCAGTTCGGCGACATGCACAGCGAAATCACCCGCGTGTTCAAGCGCTACCACCTGTTCGGCTTCACCGGTACGCCGATCTTTGCGAAGAACTCGGGAACCGGAGGCAATCCATTGCGCCGCACCACCGAGCAGGCCTTTGGCGACAAGCTGCACACCTACACAATCGTCGACGCCATCAACGACAAGAACGTGCTGCCGTTTCGCATAGACTACATCAATACCCTCAAGATGCAGGCGCGGATCAAGGACAAGCAGGTCTCAGCCATCGATACTGAACGTGCCCTGCTGGCTCCGGAACGTATCAGCCAAATCGTCGGCTATATCCGCGAGCATTTTGATCAGAAGACCAAGCGTGCCAGCACCTATCGCCATGATGGCAAGCGAGTGGCAGGGTTCAACTCGCTGTTTGCCTGTGCATCGATTGATGCGGCCAAGCGTTACTACACTGAATTCTCCGCGCAGCAGAAGGGCTTGCCTGAGGCCCAGCGGCTCAAGGTCGGCATGATCTACAGTTTTGCTGCGAATGAGGACGACGAAGACGGCTTGCTCGGCGAGGAGGAGTTCGAGGCTGAAGGGTTGGATCAAAGCTCGCGGGATTTTCTGGACAGCGCGATCAAGGATTACAACGCGCTATTTGCTACCAGCTTCGACACCTCGGCGGACAAGTTCCAGAACTACTATAAGGATCTGTCGCAACGCCTTAAGAAGCGTGAGCTGGACCTGGTCATTGTGGTCAACATGTTCCTGACCGGCTTCGACGCCACCACGCTGAACACGCTATGGGTGGACAAGAACCTCAAGGCGCACGGTTTGATTCAGGCGTATTCGCGCACCAACCGTATCCTTAACTCAGTCAAGACCTACGGTAACATCGTTTCCTTCCGCAACCTGGAGCAGGAAACCAACGATGCACTCGCCCTGTTTGGCAACAAAGACGCCAAGGGCATCGTGCTGCTGAAAGCATACGCCGAGTATTACTTTGAATACCAAGCCCGAGTCGCTGAGCTGCTCGACAAGTACCCGCTGGCAAAGGCCCTCGTCGGCGAAGCGTCGCAGAAAGCATTTATCAAACTATTTGGTTCGATCTTGCGGCTGAAAAATATTCTGACGGCGTTTGACGATTTTGCCGGGCATGAGATTCTCAGCGAGCGTCAGTTCCAAGATTATCAAAGCCTTTACCTGAACCTGTATGCCGAGTTTCGCGCTACGTCCGAGGCGGAGAAGGAGTCGATCAACGATGACGTGGTCTTCGAGATCGAGCTCATCAAGCAGGTGGAAATCAATGTTGATTACATCCTGCTGCTGGTCGAGCAGTACTTGAAGAAAAAGGGCACAGGAGACGACAAGGAAATCCGCGCCACTATCGAGCGCGCCATCAACTCCAGTCTCAGCCTACGTAATAAAAAGGATCTCATCATTCAGTTCGTGGAGTCGGTCAATACCAAGGCCAAGGTGGACGCTCAGTGGCAGAGCTTCATGGCGGCCAAAAAGACAGAGGAACTGGAGCGCATCATCACGGAAGAAAACCTCAATGCCGAGGCGGCGCGTGAGTTCATTGATAATGCTTTTCGTGACGGCGGTATCCCCACGAATGGCACTGCCATCACCAAGATCCTGCCGCCCGTATCGCGGTTCTCTCAGAACAACGGGCATGCGGCCAAGAAACAATCAGTACTTGGCAAGCTGGCTGTGTTTTTCGAGCGTTATTTCGGATTGGCTTGACGGGAAAGCATTCCAAAAAGAAAAGAGCAAACAGTCTCACGCCTTAATCAAGCCGAGCCGCGAAGTGGCTACGGTTTGAATGAGTTCTTAGGATCCGGCTTGGTCACGGCATTTGTCAGTGACTGCGGGCGTTAAGGCATTTGTCTGCTCTTTTTGCTGAAAAGCTAAGTCAACCTAGGGAGTGCCAATGGTTGTCTGGTAGGGCGGCTGCGATGGTCTTGAGCAAAAGTAATGAATCAAAAAAGAGGGAGGCACGTCAAGATCGTATCGGTACTCAATAGCTACGTTTTCTCCATTGATACGAGCGCTCGTTATTTCGCAGACGCGCGCAACCTGGGTAGGGTCTCCATCCGTCTCTGCTGCAAAGATCGCAGGCAGCGATTTCAGGCGATTGAGGTTAAGCATCCCCCCTGGTTTGAATTCAGCTTGCTGCTCAGGGGTGATGTAGATACGACCAATCGAGATCTCATCTCTACGGTCGCCCCATCCTCCGCCCATTACCAATAGATTGAACATCGATTCCATTCTCCGGCTGTTGAAGCTGTCATTAAGCTGGCATAACCGAGCCAAAACCACCCATTCAGGCACAAAAAAGGCACTCGCGATAAACGCTAAGTGCCTAATTTATATAGCTTATTTGGTGGAGCCGGGGGGATTTGAACCCCCGTCCGCCAGTACTCCGCTGTCGGTACTACATGCGTAGCCGTTTCTATTAAGTTAACCCTCAGCGACCCGAAGGGCAGGGTGCTTTGGGCGAGTTGTGTAAGTTTTAGCCGCTTCGTCCACAACGTACTGCACGGCGATTCTGTTCTATATGACAATCACTTTGGGTTTACAGACATCCCCTGGTGATTGCTGGACCCGAAGGTACCAGAAGCTCAGGGCTAAGGCTGCTTACGCAGCGAGAGCGAATTCCTGGCCGTAGTTTTCGTCATTGGCAACTATAAGAAGTTGCAACAGTGGATTTACGAGTTCTGTTACCAACTCGGCATGCACCTAAAGTTTCGCGACCGGCGTCGAATCCTAAACGGCCCCGTGCTTGTAACTCGTTGTTTCTTAGTGAGTGACAAGCCTATGCAGTGTACGCCAAACACTCACGGAAGGCCAACCCGAAGGTTGGTCTTCCGCTATGGCGCTGCCTATTGGCCGCCTTTTTCGCTGTTCTGCAGGTCTTGCAGCGCCTTCGAGGTGATCTCGATGCACTTTTTGTCATCACCCGCGGCGTGGGCCGCCTTGGCCTGGGAGACGGCGGTGTCTATCTCGCCGCTTTTACCACTGGTGTCGGTGGCGAGCAGCGCTTTACCGTTGTTGATTTTGTCCAGATTGATTTTGCACAGATCGGGCTCGCCCGCCGCGAACACGGGGGAGGCCAGCATCGCAGCGGTAATGAACAAGCCAGCAAGAGCGGAACGCTTCATAGGGTATCTCCTTGCGCAAAAGGGCTCGACGCTGCTGGCGTTCAACCGCTGCCAGCGACATCACTGATAAACCTCGCTTGGCGAGGCCTATGCAGATGACTACACCGGCGCGCAGGGGTTCTGTTTTTTTTGCAGGCTCAGTGAGCGCGGGCCTGGGTGACGCGGTCCACCAGGTAGACCAAGCCGTGATAGTCGATGCCGCCATGCTGGCTCAGGCCGATCTCACAGGTGCGGCTGGTGGAGATGCCTTCGCTGCAATATTGCACCGCATCCTTGAGGGTGCGCAGTGAGTGGGCGTTGAGTTCCGGTGTGGTGAAGCCCTTGTCGCCGGCGAACCCGCAGCAATGAATGCCTTCCGGGATCACCACGGTGTTGGAGCAGCGGCGAGCGAGGTCGATCAGGGCCTGGCTCTCGCCCAGGTGCTGGGTGCTGCAGGTGACATGCACCGCGATGGGGGCTTCCTGGGGGGTGAAGTCGAGGCGGTCCATCAGGTGCGTGCGGATAAATCGTACGGGGTCGTAAAGATCCAGGCGCGTTTCGCCCAGGTCCTGCACCAGGCGCAGGGTGCAGGGGCTGGTGTCGCAGTAGATCGGGTCGAGCCCGCCACGGCTGGCGTGGAGCAGTGCGCCGATCAGTTCCTGACGCTTGTGTTCGGCCTGTTCGGCGTAGCCTTTGGAGGCGAACGGCTGGCCGCAGCACAGGCTGTCCTGATTGTCGGGGAATACGACTTGGTAACCGGCTTTTTCCAACAGGTTGCGGGTTTTGTCGTACAGCGACATCTGCTCTTTATCGCCCGCCGCCGGGCCCATGGCGCGTGAGACGCAGGCCGCCAGGTAGACCACCCGGGGTCGCTCGTCCGTCACCGCCGGGCTGAAGCGAATGGCTTTCTCCGGCTGCGGCATGGCGTTGGTCCACTGCGGAATCTGCCCCTTGGACAGCTTGGTCACCCTGGCCGATAGCTTCGCCAGGCGCGGGGCGCCCAGCAGCATGCGTGCGCCATTGGCCACATGCAGTGTAAAACGCGCGCCTTGCAGCGCGGTGGCGAAATGCGTGGCGAGCCATTCGGCGGTTTTCGTACGGTCAGCATCGCGGCTGCGCAGTTTTTTCACCAGGTCGCCGGTATTGATTCCTACAGGGCAGCGCTGGGCGCAAAGCCCGGTGGCGGCGCAGGTGTCGATGCCCTGGTACTGATAGGCGGCTTCCAGCTCAGCGGTGTCGATACCAGCGCGTTTTTTCGCCTGGATATCGCGCCAGATCACGATGCGCTGGCGTGGGCTCAGAGTCAGGCCTTTCGACGGGCACACCGGTTCGCAGAAACCGCATTCGATGCACTTATCCACAAGCCCGTCGGCGGCGGGCAGCGGCTTGAGGTGCTTGAGGTGGATTTGCGGGTCTTCGCTGAGCACCACGTCCGGGTTGAGAATGCCGTTGGGGTCGAGCAGGCGCTTGAGTTGCCACATCAGTTGATAGGCATCGTTGCCCCATTCCAGTTCGACGAACGGGGCCATATTGCGGCCGGTGCCGTGTTCGGCTTTCAGCGAACCACCGAATTCCACCGCTACCAGTTGTGCCACGTCGTCCATGAACGCTTGGTAGCGTGTGACTTCTTCCGCGCTGTTGAAGCCTTGGGTGAACACGAAGTGCAGATTGCCTTCCAGCGCGTGTCCGAAAAGTATCGCTTCGTCGTAGTGATGTTTGTCGAACAGCTCGATCAAGCGATTCACGCCGATTGCCAGTTGTTCGACCGGGAAGGTCACGTCCTCGATGATTACCGTGGTGCCGGTTTTGCGCACGGCGCCGACGGCGGGAAAGGTGTCCTTGCGGATCGCCCACAGGCGGGCGTTTTCCACGGGGTCTTCGGTGAAATCGACCTGCTTCTCGACCGGAAACTGGGCCAGGGAAGCCATGATCAGCGCCAGTTGCTCGTGCAGTAACGACGAGGACGCTGCACGCGACTCGATCAATAGGGCGCAGGCATTTTCCGATAGGTACTGTACGAAAGCGGGCATGCCCGGCTTGTTCTGTACCGAGCGCATGCTGCGACGGTCCAGCAGCTCAACGGCCGAAACGGGTTGGGTCTTGAGGACGGTGACTGCATTGCAGCAGGTTTCGACGTCCGGAAACACAATCAACGCCGAGGCTTTGTTGGGGTGATCGATCACGGTGTCGTAGGTGACCGCGCTGATAAACCCGAGGGTCCCCTCGGAGCCCACCAGCAGATGGCTGAGGATATCGAGGGGGTCGTCGAAATCCACCAAGGCATTGAGTGACAGCCCGGTGGTATTTTTCAGACGGTATTTGTGGCGGATCTTTGCCGCCAGTTCAGTATTTGCGCGGGTCTCGCGCCCCAGTGTCGCTAGACGCTCAAGCAGCGCGCCGTGCTGTTCGCGAAACGCCGCCACGCTGGCTGCGTCTTCGGTATCCAGGCGGCTGCCGTCAGCCAATACCAGGCGTATCCCGGCCAGGGTGTGGTAGGTGTTCTGCGCCGTGCCGCAGCACATGCCGCTGGCGTTGTTGGCGACGATGCCGCCGATTTTGCAGGCGTTGATCGACGCTGGGTCCGGCCCGATCTTGCGCCCGAACGGCGCCAGCCACGCGTTGGCCTGGGCGCCGATCACGCCGGGCTGCAGGCGGATTTGTGTGCCTTGGCCGCGAATTTCGCGGCCATTCCAGTTGTCCCCCAGTACGATCAGCACCGAGTCGCTGATGGCTTGCCCGGACAGGCTGGTGCCAGCGGCACGGAAGGTGACTGGAACGTGGTCGCGTTGAGCCAGTTGCAGCAGCGCGACGACTTCGTCTTCCGACTCCACGCGGATTACCAGCTGTGGGATCAGTCGGTAAAAACTGGCGTCGGTGCCGAAGGCGAGGGTGGAAAGCGGGTCGTCGAAGCGTCGATCTTTCGGGATCAGTTGTGCGGCGTCGCGCAGGAAAGCAGCAGGCAGGCTCATCGGTCCTCCAGAAATAGCAGACGCCGGAACCGTTGTCCGGCGTCGATTCTTACCCTATTGCATGCAGGTCTCAGTGCACCAGCATACCGGTGAACCAGTAGGCCTGGGCCAGGGTGATCAGCCCGACGATGGTGGCAAAGAACAAGCTGTGCTTGAGGGTAAAGCGGAACAGGTCGGATTCCTTGCCCACCAGGCCGGTGGCGGCGCAGGCCACGGCGATGGATTGTGGCGAGATCATTTTGCCGGTGACGCCGCCGCTGGTGTTCGCGGCAACCAGCAGGGTGTCGTTCACACCGATCTGATGCGCAGTGGTGGCTTGCAGCGAGCTGAACAGGGCGTTGGACGACGTGTCGGAGCCTGTCAGGAAAACTCCCAGCCAGCCGAGGAAAGGCGAGAAGAACGGAAAGGCTGCGCCGGTGCCGGCCAGTACCAGCGCCATGGTCGATGACATGCCGGAGTAGTTGGTGACGAAGGCAAAGGCCAGCACCATGCCGATGGACAGGATCGGCCAGCGCAGTTCGTAGAAGGTCTCTTTTAAAGTGGTAAGACCAGTCTTGATGTCGATCTTCAGTACCAGCATCGAGATCAGCGCGGAGAAGAAAATCGCGGTGCCGGTCGCGGAAATCGGGTCCAGCTTGAACACGGCCGGAATCGCAGTGGGGTTGGTCACGATCGGTGCGACCTTGATCACCAGTTGATCCAGGTGCGGGATCGCAAAGTTGAACACCCAGCTGTACATCGAGCCACCGGCGGCGAACATCGCCTTGAACGGCTTGAGGGTCCAGATGGTGACCAGCACCGTGAGAATCAGGAACGGCGACCAGGCCTTGAAAATCTGCACCAGGCTGTAGGGCGAGACAGTCGTGTTGCGCGGCAGGCCGAAACCGCCCGCACTCGCGGTGACCGCAGCGCTGGATGTGGCGCCGGCTATCTGTGCGCCCGCAGTGCGCTTGGGCTGCCAGACTTTCAGGAACAGCGTCAGGGAAATCAGGCTGGCCAGGGCCGAGGTGATGTCCGGCAGTTCCGGGCCGATGAAGTTGGAGGTGAAGTACTGGGTGATGGCAAAGCTCAAACCTGCAACCAGAGCGGCCGGCCAGGTTTCACGCACGCCGCGCAAACCGTCCATCATGAACACCAGCCAGAAAGGCACGAACAGCGACAGCAGCGGCAATTGGCGGCCGGTCATGGCGCCGATCTTGAACGCATCAATGCCGGTCACTTGACCTGCCACGATGATCGGGATGCCCAGGGCGCCGAATGCGACAGGCGCGGTGTTGGCGATCAGGCACAGGCCGGCGGCGTACAGCGGGTTGAAGCCCAGGCCGACCAACAACGCTGCGGTGATCGCCACGGGGGCGCCAAAACCGGCCGCACCTTCCAGGAAGGCGCCGAAGCAGAAGCCGATCAGCAGCACTTGCAGGCGTTGGTCATCGGTAATCGACAGGACCGAACTGCGGATGATCTCGAATTGGCCGCTTTTGACCGTGAGTTTGTAGAGGAACACGGCCGCGACGATGATCCACGCGATAGGCCATAGGCCGTAGGCAAAGCCGTAACCGGCGGCGGCCAGCGCCATGTCCACCGGCATCTGGAAGGCGAAGATCGCCACCAGGATCGACAGCGCCAGGGTGATGCTGCCGGCCACATGCCCTTTGAGGCGAAACACGGCCAGGGCCAGGAAGAAGAATACGATCGGGATGACGGCCGCCAGTGCGGACAGGCCGAGGCTGCCGAGCGGGCTGTAGAGCTGTTGCCAGGTTTGCATATGGGGTGGCCCCTGATTGTTGTTGTTTGGTCAGCTTGGATAATTGGTAATACCAATTTACAATCGCTGTTGGCTAGAGTAAAAGCCTTGCCAGGGGCGTGTCAATTTGCCGCTTGCGAAACTTTGGTCGTAGGTCGGTGTGCAGGGGGGGCTGATCGGTTGAAAGGAAGGCGTTCTGATAGGTGCCGCAAGCGCTGCGATAGGCCAGAATAGAGCCCCGGCGAGTGGTCGGGATGGTGGAGAGTGAGTGATGGGGTTTGATCAGGTGCGTCAGCGCCGTTTGTCTGACGATATTGTCGAGCAGCTTGAGGGCATGATCCTCGAGGGCACGCTGAAGTCGGGCGAGCGCTTGCCGGCCGAGCGCGCTTTGGCTGAGCAGTTCGGGGTGTCGCGGCCTTCCTTGCGCGAGGCGATCCAGAAGTTGGCGGCCAAGGGGTTGCTCGTCAGCCGTCAAGGCGGTGGCAATTATGTGGCTGAGTCCCTGGGCTCCACGTTCAGTGATCCGTTGCTGCACCTGCTGGAGAACAATCCCGAGGCCCAGCGTGATCTGCTGGAGTTTCGTCAGACCCTCGAAGCGTCTTGCGCCTATTACGCCGCGCTGCGCGCCACGGAGGTTGATCGCGAGCGGCTGACGGCGGCGTTCGAGGTGCTACAGGATTGCTACACCCGCTGCGATGAAGTGAGTCGAGCGGAAGAGGGCGCGGCCGATGCACGGTTTCACTTGGCGATCGCCGAAGCCAGTCATAACGCCGTGTTGCTGCACACCATTCGCGGTCTGTTCGACCTGCTGAAACGAAATGTGGTGACCAACATTGGTGGCATGTACCAGCAGCGTACGGAAACCCGTGACATGCTGATCAGTCAGCATCGGGATTTGTACCTGGCGATTATCGAAGGTCGCGCCGAGCAGGCGCGCGAGGTTTCAACACGTCACCTGCTGTATGTGCAGGAAGTGCTGGAGGAAGTACGTCAGGAAGTTCAGCGCGTGGCGCGTGCGGAGCGGCGCAAGGGGATGTAGCCGAGGGGGGGCGCCCACGGCTGCATCGCAGCAAGGATTATTCTTCCTTGCCCTTGTTGCGCACGGCGCGATGCAGTTCGCGGTTGGAATCACGTTCGCGCTCGGAATCACGCTTGTCGTATTCCTTCTTGCCCTTGCCCAGTGCAATTTCGCACTTGACCAGGTGCTTGCTCCAATACCAGGACAGGCAGACGCAGGCATAGCCCTTCTGCTGTACAGCGGCTGCGAGCTTTTCCAGTTCGCGGGCATTGAGCAGCAGCTTGCGCGTACGCACCGGGTCGGCTATCACGTGGGTGCTCGCGGTGGTCAGCGGGGTGATATGACTGCCGAGCAGCCATGCCTCGCCATCCTTGAGCAGCACATAACTGTCGACCAGTTGCAGCTTGCTGGCACGCAGACTCTTTACTTCCCAGCCGGCCAGGACCAGACCAGCCTCGAACCGATGTTCGATGAAGTAATCGTGTCGCGCCTTTTTGTTTTGCGCGATGGTCCCTGTGGGGTGTTTCTTTTGTTTAGCCATAGGGGCGGCATTATAGGGAGTTGCGAGCGTGTCGGCTACGGTCAACCTGCGTGCTTGAGCGTGTTGGATGAATCCCGGACAATGCAGGCAGTTCTCTGGATTTTTTCTTTCGCGGATCGGGCTGTTTTTTCGCGATGTTTGCCTCAGCTGTGGAAATAACGCACACATGACGACGCACATTCAACGTTCAGCGCTGTTGCCCTATCCGGCACAGGCGCTCTATGACCTGGTCAACGACGTGGCGCGTTACCCGGAATTCCTGCCGTGGTGCTCAACGGCCGAGGTGCTGGAAGGTAGTGATGACCACATGGTCGCCAGTGTCGGGGTCGCGAAGGGTGGCCTTAGTCAGCATTTTGTTACGCGTAATGTGCTGGTGCCCGGTAAGTCCATCGAAATGAATTTGCAGGAAGGGCCGTTTACCCAACTGCATGGCGTATGGGTGTTCAAGGCGCTGACGGATAAGGCCTGCAAAATCAGCCTGGATCTTTCTTTTGACTATGCCGGGCCTATTGTGCGGGCGACGTTGGGGCCGTTGTTCAACCAGGCCGCCAATACCCTGGTGGATGCTTTTTGTCAGCGAGCCAAGCAACTGCATGGTTGAGATCGAAGTGGTGTATGCCGCCGAGGATCGCCAGGTGTTGCTGGCGGTGTCGGTGCCGGTGGGCACCCATCTGCGTGCTGCAGTGCAGGCGTCCGGTATTGCAGCGCAGTTTCCCGAGCTGGATCCAGCGAATTGCCCTTTGGGGATATTCGGCAAGGTGGTTGCGGATGCCCACGTGCGCGCAGTGCAGGCCGGTGACCGTATTGAGATTTACCGTCCGTTATTGGTGGATCCGAAAGAGGTGCGCCGGCTCCGCGCGGCCAAGGCGGCCCTGGCCAAGCAGCAGCACCCATAGGCCAGCCAAATGGCAGGCAACAAAAAGCCCGGCATGCCGGGCTTTTTGTTGAGCGCCGCACACTTACTGCGGGCTGGTGTCCAGAGGCTGCGGCGTCGGGACGGGTACTGTCTCCACCCCGTCGACGTCTTTCTGGATCTTGTCAAGCAAGGAGCCAGGCTTGGCCGGTACTTCGGACTTCGGCTTCTCGCCTTCCTGCGCAGGCGCAGTCACGTTGTTACCGTTATCCTTGCCAAGCAGGGCTTCATCACGGCTTACGCCGGGCATGAAGTCGCCGGACAGGCTGACAAGCTGGTCATTGCCATTGAAGATGACACTGACGCGCTCCTGCTGGCGTTCACCGCCACCTGGTTGCAGGCTGTAGAGATAATCCCAGCGATCGGCATGGAAAGTGTCGGTCAGCAGGGGATTACCCATGATAAACCGTACTTGCCGTCGGGTCATTCCGGGGCGTAACTGGTCTATCATGTCCTGCGTGACGACATTGCCCTGCTGGATGTCGATTTTGTAAACCCCGGGGAATGAACAACCGGCGAGTGCGAGCAGTCCCACAAAGGTGAAACTGGTTAGCAAGAGCTTGGTGTTTTGCATCGGTGGGCGACTTCCACTATCTTGGCTGGGACAACGTAAACGCCGATCATACCCGTATTAAGAGAAGCTGCGAAGCAGCATCCGCGAGAAAGCTAACCATGGTTGAAAATAGCGAACTACGCAAAGCCGGTCTCAAAGTGACTCTGCCACGAGTCAAGATTCTACAAATGCTCGATTCTGCTGAGCAGCGCCACATGAGTGCCGAGGATGTCTACAAGGCGCTGATGGAGTCTAATGAGGACGTTGGTCTGGCCACGGTTTACCGTGTGCTGACCCAGTTTGAAGCCGCTGGGCTGGTGGTTCGTCATAATTTCGACGGCGGTCATGCAGTGTTCGAATTGGCTGACGGTGGTCATCACGACCACATGGTTGACCTGGATACCAACGAGGTTATCGAGTTCACCAGCCCGGAAATCGAAGCGTTGCAGCATAAGATTGCTGAAGAGCATGGCTTCGATCTGGTTGACCATAATCTGGTCCTGTACATCCGTAAGAAAAAGTAACAAGCGCTGCAGATTTACGCTGCAAAACGATCGAAGGCGACCTCAGGGTCGCCTTCGTGCTTTCTATAAAGAAGGAATGTTGTTCGCTCAGGCCTTTGCTGCCACGACCATTTTCTTCGCGTGCGCCAACGACTCCTTGGTCAAATCAATACCGCCGAGCATGCGCGCCACTTCTTCCACACGTTCGGATTTGTTCAGCTTGGACACGGCCGTGTGCGTCGCATCACTGCCGCGTACCTTGTGCACAAACAAGTGTTGATGACCTTGGGCTGCCACTTGCGGTAAGTGGGTGACCGTCAGTACCTGGCCTCGATCCCCAAGGCGTCGCAACAGTTGGCCAACAATTTCTGCTGTCGGCCCGCCAATGCCCACGTCAACTTCGTCGAATACCAGTGTCGGTACCCGGGAGGTTTGCGCGGTAATCACCTGGATCGCCAGGCTGATCCGCGAGAGCTCGCCGCCGGATGCCACTTTTGCCAACGCCTTGAGCGGCTGCCCAGGGTTGGCGCTTACCAGTAGTTCAACCTGCTCCAGTCCGTGGGGTTGCAGCTCGTTGCTGGTGTTGGCGTGCAGTTCGATGGTGAAGCGCCCGCCCGGCATGCCCAGGCGCTGGATCTCCAGCTCCACTGCGCTGGCCAGGCCGGTCGCGGCTTGTTGGCGCAGGTCGCTCAGTTCGCGCGCCTTCTCCTGGTAATGACGAGCGAACGAGGCGAGTTCTTCGCCCAGTCGTTCGATGGACTCGTCATTCGCATTCAGGGTCTCGATTTCATCCAGCAGCTTTTGCTGCATTGTCGCCACTTCGGTGGGCTGGATTCGATGCTTGCGCGCCAGGGTATAGATGGTGTCCAGGCGTTCTTCTATTTCCTGCAGGCGTGCCGGGTCGGCATCGAAGTGATCCAGGAAGCGATTCAGTTCGCCGACCGCTTCCTCCACCTGAATCTGTGCACTGGTGAGCAGCGTCGTAGCTTCGCTCAGCGAGCCGGAGGCATTGTTCACGCTCGACAAGCGATTGAGGCTGGCAGTCAGTGCATTGAGCACGTTGCCCGAGTCGCTTTCACTGCATTGCTCAACCACCTGGCGACAAATACCCAGCAGGGTTTCTGCGTTGGTGAGGTTCTTGTGTTCCTGCTCGAGCTGCTCCAGTTCGTTCTCGCCCAGGCCCAGGCTCTCCAGTTCTTCGAGTTGATAGCTGAGCAATTGATGGCGAGCACGTTGTTCATCGCCGGAGTTGGAGAGTCGCTCCAGTTCCTGGCGAGTCTGGCGCCAGCGCTGGGCGGCCAGTTGCACCTGGCGGGCAAGGTCTGTGGCGCCGGCGTATTCATCTAGCAGGCGGCGATGGGTGTCGGTCTTCAGGAGCGACTGGTGCTCATGCTGGCTGTGGATATCGATAAGCAGCTCGCCCAGGGCTTTCAGGTCGCCCAGTGGGCAGGGCGTACCGTTGATATAGCCGCGAGAGCGACCCTCCGCCGTGATAACCCGTCGCAGGATGCACGGGCCTTCATTATCAAGGTCGCGTTCGGCCAGCCAGGTTTCGGCCTCGGGAATATCGGCCAGGTCGAAGGTGGCCAGGATATCAGCCTTGTCTGCGCCGGGGCGCACCACGCCGCTGTCGGCGCGATCACCCAGGGTGAGGCCCAGGGCATCGAGCATGATCGACTTGCCGGCGCCGGTTTCGCCTGTGATTACGCTCATCCCTCGGTCCAGTTCGAGATCCAGGTGTTCAACGATGGCGTAGTTATGTACGGACAGGTGCACGAGCATGACGGCCGCTCCCAGGCTTTAAGTCTGGTTATTTATACAGTGTTTTGTTCGGAGCTGACAATCCTGGCGTTTAGCTCGATTTGCTTGAATAGATGTGTTTTTTAGCGCGCTGAGGAATGAAAGAGCAGGAATTGATCCCGGTCATGGGAAAGACTTTTGGTAACGCCTACGCCCTTGAACCTGGAAATTGTGGCCCCATATACCGGAACAGAAGCGCGAGTTGAGTTCGCGCATGATTTTGAAAGGAGAAAACTATGGCTGACGAACAGACGCAGGATACGCAAACTCCAGACGCCAATTCGGCTGTCGGCGACGAGCTGGCAACTCGCGTGCAAGTGCTCGAAGAGCAATTGGCGGCTGCGCGGGATCAGTCTTTGCGTGTTGCCGCCGATCTGCAGAACGTCCGCCGCCGTGCCGAGCAGGATGTAGAGAAGGCTCACAAGTTCGCACTGGAAAAATTCGCCGGTGACTTGCTGCCGATCATCGACAGCCTGGAGCGTGGTCTCGAGTTGTCCAATCCGGATGACGAAAACATCCGCCCAATGCGCGAAGGGATCGAGCTGACCCTGAAAATGTTCCAGGACACCCTGAAGCGTTATCAACTGGAAGCCATCGATCCAACCGGCGGCGAACCGTTCAACGCTGAACATCACCAGGCCATGTCCATGCAGGAAAGCCATGACCTGGAGCCTAACAGCGTGCTGAAAGTGTACCAGAAGGGCTATCAGCTCAACGGTCGCCTGCTGCGCCCGGCGATGGTTGAGGTGAGCAAGGAGCCTGCAGCGGTTGCGCCTTCTATTGATGAGCAGGCTTGAAATACGCTGTAAAGCCCCCATCTATAAGTCAAGCGTTTAAGTGCTACCGCAGTTAGCCACCACTGCTGCGGCAACCAAATTCAAGTTTCGGGAGAGTAAATCATGGGCAAAATTATCGGTATCGACCTGGGGACCACCAACTCGTGTGTGTCCGTCATGGAAAATGGCAAGGCCAAAGTCATCGAGAACGCGGAAGGCGCGCGTACCACACCGTCGATCATTGCTTACGCAAATGATGGCGAGATCCTGGTCGGTCAGTCGGCCAAGCGCCAGGCTGTCACCAACCCGCACAACACTCTGTACGCAGTAAAGCGTCTGATCGGTCGTAAGTTCGACGAAGAAGTCGTACAGAAAGACATCAAGATGGTGCCTTACAAAATCGCCAAGGCTGACAACGGTGACGCCTGGGTTGAAGTAAATGGCGCCAAGATGTCTGCACCGCAGATTTCGGCTGAAGTCTTGAAAAAGATGAAGAAGACGGCCGAAGACTACCTGGGTGAAACAGTGACCGAGGCGGTGATCACCGTTCCGGCCTACTTCAACGACAGTCAGCGTCAGGCCACTAAAGACGCCGGCCGCATCGCGGGCCTGGACGTAAAACGCATCATCAACGAACCAACCGCAGCTGCGCTGGCTTACGGTATGGACAAGGCCAAAGGCGACCACACCGTGATCGTTTATGACCTGGGTGGTGGTACGTTCGACGTGTCGGTTATCGAGATCGCTGAAGTTGACGGCGAGCACCAGTTCGAAGTGTTGGCCACCAACGGTGACACCTTCCTGGGTGGTGAAGACTTTGATATTCGTCTGATCGACTATCTCGTTGACGAATTCAAGAAAGAAAGCGGCATCAACCTCAAGGGTGATCCGCTGGCGATGCAGCGTCTGAAAGAAGCTGCTGAAAAAGCCAAGATCGAACTGTCTTCGAGCAATTCGACCGACGTGAACCTGCCGTACATCACTGCAGATGCCACCGGTCCTAAGCACTTGAACGTGAAGATTTCTCGCGCCAAGTTGGAAGCACTGGTTGAAGACCTGGTTCAGCGCACCATCGAACCTTGCCGCATCGCGCTGAAAGACGCCGGTATCGACGTTGGCTCCATCAACGACGTGATCCTGGTCGGCGGTCAGACCCGTATGCCATTGGTTCAACAGAAAGTTACCGAGTTCTTCGGCAAGGAAGCACGTAAAGACGTGAACCCGGACGAAGCGGTTGCCATGGGTGCTGCCATCCAGGGTGCGGTACTGGCCGGCGACGTGAAAGACGTGCTGCTGCTGGACGTCAGCCCGCTGACCCTGGGTATCGAAACCATGGGCGGCGTGATGACTGCGCTGATCGAGAAAAACACCACGATTCCTACCAAGAAATCCCAGGTGTTCTCGACTGCCGACGACAACCAGGGCGCGGTGACCATTCACGTGCTGCAAGGTGAGCGTAAGCAGGCTGCTCAGAACAAGTCCCTGGGCAAGTTCGACCTGGCCGAGATTCCACCAGCTCCACGTGGCGTGCCACAAATTGAAGTGACCTTCGACATCGATGCCAACGGCATCCTGCACGTTGGCGCGAAAGACAAGGCGACTGGCAAAGAGCAGAAGATCACCATCAAGGCCAACTCCGGTCTGTCTGATGAAGAAATTCAACAGATGATTCGTGATGCTGAAGCGAACGCTGATGCGGATGCCAAGTTTGCCGAGCTGGCTGGCGCCCGTAACCAGGGTGATGCGCTGGTTCACTCGACGCGCAAAATGGTCGCTGATGCTGGCGATAAAGTGACTGCCGAAGAGAAGGCTGCCATCGAAGCTGCTGTCGTTGCCCTGGAAACCGCCGTGAAAGGCGATGACAAGGCAGCTATCGAAGCCAAGATCGAAGAACTGTCGAAAGTGTCTGCGCCAGTTGCTCAGAAAATGTACGCCGAACAAGGTCAGCCAGCTGACGGTGCTGCGCAACAGGCAGAGCCTGAAGCCAAGCACGACGACGTTGTCGATGCCGAGTTCGAAGAAGTCAAAGACCAGAAGTAAGTTGGTCGCCCGGTTGACCGCTATCAAGCGGTGACTGGTAGGATGTCGCCGCGCGGGAGCTTGCTCCCGCGTTGGCGTGTCTGGGGTATGCGAATTTTTACAGCATGCGACAGTCTTCGGATGCTGGCGGTGTGATCGGGAATGCTCCTGCTTTCCGAGCAGTAAATACCGCATTTTTGGCCGGGTCCCTGGCTAAAAGTAGTAATGACCAGGATCGTTGAATTGACGTGAGTTGGGTCCGGGCCTGTATTGGGGCTCAACGAGTTTGGCAAGGCTCAGGAGGGTCTGGCCGAACGTCCTTAAGAGTGCAAAGACTTATGGCAAAGCGTGACTATTACGAAGTATTGGGTGTGGAGCGCGGCTCCAGCGAGACGGACCTGAAGAAGGCCTACCGTCGCCTGGCGATGAAGCATCACCCGGACCGTAATCCGGATAGCAAAGAATCCGAGGAAATGTTCAAAGAGGCCAACGAGGCCTACGAATGCCTGTCTGATCCCAACAAGCGGGCAGCGTACGACCAGTATGGCCACGCCGGTGTCGACCCGAGCATGGGCGGCGGCGGTGCCGGTTTTGGTGGCCAGAACTTCTCCGATATCTTCGGCGATGTATTCAGCGACTTCTTCGGTGGTGGCCGGGGTGGTCAGCGTGGCGGCGCCCAGCGTGGCAGCGACTTGCGCTACACCCTGGAGTTGAACCTGGAAGAAGCCGTACGCGGCACCAGCGTCAATATCCGTGTGCCGACGCTGGTCAATTGCAAGCCGTGCGACGGTTCGGGGGCCAAGAAAGGCTCTTCGCCGATCACCTGCCCAACGTGCGGCGGTATTGGTCAGGTCCGTATGCAGCAGGGCTTCTTCTCTGTGCAGCAGACCTGCCCGCGCTGCCATGGCCAGGGCAAGATCATTTCCGACCCATGCGACTCCTGCCACGGCGAAGGTCGTGTCGAAGAGTACAAAACCCTTTCGGTGAAAGTGCCGGCGGGTGTGGATACCGGTGATCGCATTCGTCTGTCGGGTGAGGGCGAGGCGGGTACGCAGGGTGGCCCTACGGGGGACTTGTACGTGGTGATCAATGTGCGCGAGCACTCGATCTTCCAGCGTGACGGTAAGCACTTGTTCTGCGAAGTGCCGATCAGCTTTGTTGATGCGGCGCTGGGTGGCGAGCTTGAGATTCCAACGCTCGACGGTCGGGTCAAGCTCAAGATTCCTGAGGGCACCCAGACTGGCAAGCAATTCCGTATCCGTGGCAAGGGCGTTGCGCCGGTGCGTGGCGGCGGTGCTGGCGACCTGATGTGCCGTGTGGCGGTAGAGACTCCGGTCAACCTGAATCGTCGTCAGCGTGAACTGCTTGAGGAGTTCCGCAGCTCGATGGAGGGTGATGACTCTCACTCGCCGAAAACCGCGGGCTTTTTCGACGGTGTGAAGCGCTTCTTCGGCGACCTGTAAGGAATTGAATATGCGACGTATAGCCGTAATGGGCGCTGCCGGGCGCATGGGCAAGACGCTGGTCGAGGCGGTGCAGCAACGCTCGCCGGCCTCCGGGCTGACGGCGGCGATCGTCCGCCCGGGCAGCACGTTGATCGGCGCGGATGCCGGTGAGCTGGCTTCGCTGGGGCGCATCGGCGTTTCGTTGTCGGGCAACCTGGAGCAGGTGGCTGACGAGTTCGACGTACTTATCGACTTCACCCTGCCGGAAGTGATGCTGAAAAACCTGGCGTTCTGCCGCAAGGCGGGCAAGGCGATGGTGATCGGTACCACCGGTTTGACGGTTGAGCAGAAGCAGTTGCTGGTGGAGGCGGGCAAGGATATTCCTATCGTCTTCGCGGCCAACTTCAGCGTGGGCGTGAACCTGTCGCTCAAGTTGCTTGATCTGGCAGCGCGCGTGCTGGGGGACGAGGCGGATATCGAAATCATCGAGACCCATCATCGCCACAAGATCGATGCGCCGTCGGGCACCGCGCTGCGCATGGGCGAGGCGATCGCTGATGCGCTGGGTCGCGACCTGTCGAAAGTGGCGGTATACGGCCGCGAAGGCCATACCGGCGCGCGTGCGCGTGACACCATCGGCTTTGCAACGGTGCGCGGGGGGGATGTGGTGGGTGATCACACCGTGTTGTTCGCCACTGAGGGCGAGCGCCTGGAAATCACGCACAAAGCGTCCAGTCGCATGACGTTTGCCAAGGGTGCGGTGCGTGCAGCACTCTGGTTGGAAGGTCGCGAAGCGGGTCTTTACGACATGCGCGATGTGCTGGATCTGCACTAAGCAGTAGCTAAAGCGGGGCCTCAAGCTTATGCTTAGGCCCCGTTTTTACCCGCTGAGCGACGCCCTGTCGCATTCCCCTGCCTTTAAGGCTCATTAGCGGTGGACCAAAAAAGCCTTTTTCTGTAAGCTACAGCTTTAGTGTGTCCACTAAAAGCGCGCAGAATAATTCAGTGAAGAAGCGGGGTGACGTGTCCATACGTCACTCCGCTTTTTTACAACCTGCGATCGCCCTTTCAGGCTTTATTTACGGGAGGTCTTCTTGACTAAGCCAGCCATACTCGCCCTTGCTGATGGCAGCATTTTTCGCGGCGAAGCCATTGGAGCCGACGGTCAGACCGTTGGAGAGGTAGTGTTTAACACTGCCATGACCGGCTATCAGGAAATCCTTACCGATCCTTCCTACGCCCAACAGATCGTTACCTTGACCTATCCGCACATCGGCAACACCGGTACTACACCGGAAGACGTCGAGTCTGATCGTGTCTGGTCGGCCGGTCTGGTGATTCGTGACCTGCCTCTGGTTGCGAGCAACTGGCGTAACACGATGTCGCTGTCCGATTACCTGAAGGCCAACAATGTTGTGGCGATCGCGGGTATCGACACGCGCCGCCTCACGCGCATCCTGCGTGAGAAGGGGTCGCAGAACGGCTGCATCATGGTCGGTGACAATATTTCCGAAGAGGCGGCGATTGCCGCAGCCCAAGGTTTCCCTGGCCTGAAGGGCATGGACCTGGCGAAAGTCGTCAGCGTCAAAGAGAAGTACGAATGGCGCTCCACGGTCTGGGACTTGAAGACCGACAGCCACGCGACCATCGAAGCCGCGGACCTGCCTTACCACGTAGTGGCCTACGACTACGGCGTGAAGTACAACATCCTGCGCATGCTGGTCGAGCGCGGTTGCCGCGTGACCGTGGTGCCGGCGCAAACCCCGGCCAGCGACGTGCTCGCCCTGCAACCGGACGGCGTGTTCCTGTCCAATGGCCCGGGTGACCCTGAGCCATGCGACTACGCCATCCAGGCGATCAAGGAAGTGCTGGAAACCGAGATTCCGGTGTTCGGTATCTGCCTCGGTCACCAATTGCTCGCCCTGGCCTCCGGCGCCAAGACCCTGAAAATGGGTCATGGCCACCACGGCGCCAACCACCCGGTACAAGACCTGGATACCGGCGTTGTGATGATCACCAGCCAGAACCACGGTTTTGCGGTAGATGAAGCCACCCTGCCGAGCAACGTGCGCGCCATTCACAAGTCGCTGTTCGACGGTTCCCTGCAGGGTATCGAGCGCACCGACAAGAGCGCGTTCAGCTTCCAGGGCCACCCTGAAGCCAGCCCGGGCCCGAACGACGTAGCACCGCTGTTCGACCGTTTCATCAATGAGATGGCCAAGCGACGCTGACTGAGCGGCCTGCGGGCGGCCCCGGATGTCGGTGGCCCCCGCAGGCTCTTCAAAGATTGTTCAAGACGGCTTGCCGACTGACCTGCGGATTTGAGTGACAAACCCATGCCAAAACGTACAGACATAAAAAGCATCCTGATTCTCGGCGCTGGCCCGATCGTGATCGGCCAGGCCTGTGAATTCGACTACTCCGGCGCCCAGGCCTGTAAAGCCCTGCGCGAGGAGGGCTACCGCGTCATCCTGGTGAACTCCAACCCGGCCACCATCATGACCGACCCGGCCATGGCCGACGCCACCTACATCGAGCCGATCAAGTGGCAGACCGTTGCCAAGATCATCGAGAAAGAGCGTCCGGACGCGCTGCTGCCGACCATGGGCGGCCAGACCGCACTGAACTGCGCCCTGGACCTGGAGCGCGAAGGCGTCCTGGAAAAGTTCGGCGTAGAGATGATCGGCGCCAATGCCGACACCATCGACAAGGCTGAGGACCGTTCGCGCTTCGACAAGGCCATGAAGTCCATCGGCCTGGCCTGCCCGCGTTCCGGTATCGCCCACAGCATGGAAGAAGCCAATGCGGTCCTCGAGACCCTGGGCTTCCCGTGCATCATTCGTCCGTCGTTCACCATGGGCGGCACCGGTGGCGGTATTGCTTACAACCGTGAAGAGTTCGAAGAAATCTGCGCCCGCGGCCTGGACCTGTCGCCGACCAAAGAGCTGCTGATCGACGAATCCCTGATCGGCTGGAAAGAATACGAGATGGAGGTTGTCCGCGATAAAAAGGACAACTGCATCATCGTCTGCTCCATCGAAAACTTCGACCCGATGGGCGTGCACACCGGTGACTCGATCACCGTGGCTCCGGCACAGACCCTGACCGACAAGGAATACCAGATCCTGCGTAACGCCTCCCTGGCGGTACTGCGCGAGATCGGCGTGGAAACCGGCGGCTCCAACGTTCAGTTCGGTATCTGCCCGAACACTGGCCGCATGGTCGTGATCGAGATGAACCCGCGCGTATCCCGTTCGTCGGCCCTGGCTTCAAAAGCCACCGGCTTCCCGATCGCCAAGGTCGCGGCCAAGCTGGCCGTGGGTTACACCCTGGACGAGCTGTCGAACGACATCACTGGCGGCAAGACCCCGGCGTCCTTCGAGCCTTCCATCGACTACGTCGTCACCAAGCTGCCGCGTTTTGCCTTCGAAAAATTCGCCAAGGCTGATGCGCGCCTGACCACCCAGATGAAGTCTGTCGGTGAGGTCATGGCCATCGGCCGTACCTTCCAGGAATCCCTGCAGAAAGCCCTGCGCGGCCTGGAAGTGGGCGTTTGCGGCCTGGACGAGAAACTCGACCTGAGCAACCCGGAAAGCATGAGCGTGCTCAAGCGCGAGCTGACCGTGCCGGGCGCCGAGCGCATCTGGTACGTGGCGGACGCGTTCCGTGCCGGCATGACCGTCGAAGACATCTTCGGCATGAACATGATCGACCCGTGGTTCCTGGTGCAGATCGAAGATCTGATCAAGGAAGAAGAGAAGGTCAAGACCCTGGGGCTGGCCAGCATCGACCGCGACATGATGTTCCGCCTCAAGCGCAAAGGTTTCTCTGATCAGCGTCTGGCCAAACTGCTGGGTGTGACCGAGAAGAACCTGCGTACCCATCGCCACAAGCTGGAGATCTTCCCGGTCTACAAGCGTGTTGACACCTGCGCGGCCGAGTTCTCCACCGACACCGCGTACCTGTACTCCACCTATGAGGAAGAGTGCGAAGCCGCGCCGTCGGGTCGCGACAAGATCATGATCCTGGGCGGCGGTCCGAACCGCATCGGCCAGGGTATCGAGTTCGACTACTGCTGTGTCCACGCTGCCCTCGCCCTGCGCGAAGATGGCTACGAGACCATCATGGTCAACTGCAACCCGGAAACTGTTTCTACTGACTACGACACCTCCGATCGTCTGTACTTTGAGCCAGTGACCCTGGAAGACGTGCTGGAAATCGTGCGCGTCGAGAAGCCGAAAGGTGTGATCGTCCAGTACGGCGGGCAAACTCCGCTGAAACTGGCGCGTGCCCTGGAAGCGGCCGGCGTGCCGATCATTGGTACCAGCCCGGACGCTATCGACCGTGCAGAAGACCGCGAGCGCTTCCAGCAAATGGTTGAGCGCCTGAACCTGCGTCA
Organism: Pseudomonas sp. NFPP28; assembly: GCF_900115535.1. Lineage (NCBI taxonomy): Bacteria > Pseudomonadati > Pseudomonadota > Gammaproteobacteria > Pseudomonadales > Pseudomonadaceae > Pseudomonas > Pseudomonas sp. NFPP28. Next base: position 300,445 of record NZ_FOWT01000010.1, read on the forward strand.
GCCGCCAAACGCCACTGTGCGCAGCGAAGACGAAGCCATCCGTGCCGCCAGCAAGATCGGCTACCCGCTGGTGGTGCGTCCGTCCTACGTGCTGGGCGGTCGTGCGATGGAAATCGTCTACGAAGAAGAAGAGCTCAAGCGTTACCTGCGTGACGCGGTGAAAGTATCCAACGACAGCCCGGTGCTGCTGGACCACTTCCTCAACTGTGCCATCGAGATGGACGTGGACGCGGTGTGCGACGGTACCGACGTGGTGATCGGCGCGATCATGCAGCACATCGAACAGGCGGGCGTTCACTCCGGTGACTCCGCTTGCTCGCTGCCGCCGTACTCGCTGCCGGCGCACATCCAGGACGAAATGCGCGAACAGGTCAAGAAAATGGCCCTGGAGCTGGGTGTTGTCGGCCTGATGAACGTGCAGCTGGCGTTGCAAGGCGAAGACATCTACGTGATCGAGGTCAACCCGCGTGCTTCGCGTACCGTGCCGTTTGTTTCCAAGTGCATCGGTGTGTCCCTGGCCATGATCGCTGCCCGCGTGATGGCCGGTAAGACCCTGAAGGAAATCGGCTTTACCAAGGAAATCATTCCGAACTTCTACAGTGTGAAAGAGGCGGTGTTCCCATTCGCCAAATTCCCTGGCGTGGACCCGATCCTGGGCCCAGAGATGAAGTCCACCGGTGAAGTGATGGGCGTTGGCGATACCTTTGGTGAGGCGTTTGCCAAGGCCCAGATGGGCGCCAGCGAAGTGCTGCCGACCGGCGGTACTGCGTTTATCAGTGTGCGTGATGACGACAAGCCACTGGTTGCAGGCGTGGCCCGCGATCTGATCAACTTGGGCTTCGAAGTCGTGGCCACTGCCGGGACCGCCAAGCTGATCGAAGCTGCCGGCCTGAAAGTGCGTCGCGTGAACAAGGTGACGGAAGGCCGTCCGCACGTGGTTGACATGATCAAGAATGACGAAGTCACCCTGATCATCAACACCACCGAAGGTCGCCAGTCGATCGCGGATTCCTACTCTATTCGTCGTAACGCCTTGCAGCACAAGATCTACTGCACCACCACCATTGCTGCTGGCGAAGCCATCTGTGAAGCGCTCAAGTTCGGTCCGGAAAAGACCGTGCGTCGCTTGCAGGATCTACACGCAGGATTGAAGGCATGACCAAATACCCAATGACCGTCCAGGGCTTCAAGGCCCTGGAAGAGGAGCACGCCCACCTGACCAAGGTCGTCCGTCCGAAGCTTAGCCAGGACATCGGGACGGCCCGCGAACTGGGTGACCTGAAGGAAAACGCCGAATACCACGCTGCCCGCGAGCAGCAAGGTATGGTCGAAGCGCGGATCCGTGACATCGAAGGCCGTCTGCAGAACTCGGTGGTCATTGATGTGACCACCATTCCTCATACGGGCAAGGTGATCTTCGGTACGACCGTCGAAATCGCCAATGTCGAGACCGATGAAAGCGTGACCTACCACATCGTGGGAGAGGACGAGGCCGACATCAAGCAAGGCAAGATCTCTGTGGGGTCTCCGATTGCCCGCGCCTTGATTGCCAAGGAAGAGGGTGATGTGGTCGCTGTGAAAACGCCGAGCGGTGTGATCGAGTACGAGATTGTTGAAGTTCGTCACATCTGAAAGACGGCGCCCGCTTCGTGCGGGCGCCATGCTTTGGCAGCTCTCCCAGATGCTTTGGGTGGGCGGCCTGTGGTTGTTGCATATCGGTGTGTTGCCAGCGCTGGGCCTGATTGGCCTGGCACCGCTGCTGATCGACGAGATCGATGGACTACTCAGTGCGCTGCTGGTGGGTTTTGCGGCGGCGTGCGTGACGCTCCAGGTATTGGTGCTGGTCAAGGCCGAGGGCTTGGGGAGTTTGTGGCGGGATATTCGCGGGCAACTGCTGTTGATGGCGCTGTATGCATGCGCAATGTTTTGCGTGGTGCATGTCTGGTTGCCGGAAGCGTTGCGCTGGCAGCTATTCAGCTATCTTGTGCTAGGGTTCTCCGGCCTGGTGCTGGTTTTACAGCCTGCACCGGGATGGAGTGGCGGGGCGCGCGAAGCACGCCCGTGACCCTTTTTATTACTTGAAGCGGTGTACGTTCGACAGTTGCTTGTTGACGCTGAAGTTCTTGCGATACAGCAGCGCCATCTTGCCGATGACCTGGACCAGGTCCGCTTTGCCTGCCTTGCACAGTTCTGCAATAGCAGCCAGGCGAGCTTCGCGATCAAGGATGTTGACCTTGATCTTGATCAGTTCATGATCGTTCAGCGCACGTTCGAATTCGGCTAACACACCTTCAGTCAAACCGTTATCTGCCACAATCAGAACTGGTTTCAGATGGTGGCCAATGGATTTGTACTGTTTCTTCTGCTCTTGAGTGAGCGGCATAATCTGACCCCTGCGTCTGATCTTGTAAAAAGCGGCGGCCAGTTTACCCGAGCGAGTCCGGGACCGCCCAGTTAATCACGACCCGTTTTATTTTTCGAGGTGGCCCGTGGCCCGTTCCAAAACCAGCCTTAAGTGGCTACAAGAACATTTCAACGATCCTTACGTCAAAAAGGCGCAAAAGGACGGTTACCGGTCCCGGGCCAGCTACAAATTGCTGGAACTCCAGGACAAGGACAAATTGTTCCGCCCAGGCATGAGCGTGATCGACCTGGGTGCCGCCCCGGGGGGCTGGTCCCAGGTGGCCAGTCGTCTGATTGGTGGGCAAGGCCGGTTGATCGCTTCCGACATCCTGGAGATGGACAGCATCCCGGATGTGACGTTCGTGCACGGGGACTTTACCCAGGACGCGGTCCTGGCCGAAATCCTGGAAGCCGTCGGAAATTCGCAGGTGGACCTTGTGATTTCCGACATGGCCCCCAATATGAGTGGATTACCGGCTGTTGATATGCCGCGAGCCATGTTCCTGTGCGAGTTGGCGCTGGATCTGGCGGGTCGGGTATTGCGTCCGGGTGGTGATTTCCTGGTCAAGGTCTTCCAGGGTGAAGGCTTCGACGAGTACCACAAGAACATTCGCAAGCTGTTCGACAAGGTGCAAATGCGTAAGCCGGACTCCTCGCGTGACCGGTCTCGCGAGCAGTATCTGCTGGCGCGGGGGTTCCGTGGCATCGAAGGCGCCGCCAGTGATGAGCGTCTTTGAGGGTTTGAAGGGAGTCGATAGGTTTTTTTATATCGCTTTCGTCACGAAGCTTTACGAATATTGTGTAGTCAAAGTTTCACAAAGGGTTACAGACGGCGCCTGCCAGTGTTGTAGGTAATGTAGTAAGTTAGGCCGGTGAATATCATGCGAAGCGCGCGCCAGTAGCGGAGCTTGCTTCAGAGGGTAGTTAATTGAACGATATGGCAAAGAATCTGATCCTGTGGTTGATCATCGCGGCTGTCCTGGTGACGGTGATGAACAACTTCTCCAGCCCTAACGAGCCGCAGACCCTCAACTATTCCGACTTCATCCAGCAAGTTAAGGATGGCAAGGTCGAGCGCGTAGCGGTTGATGGCTACGTGATCACCGGCAAACGCAACGATGGCGACAGCTTCAAGACCATTCGTCCGGCCATCCAGGACAACGGTCTGATCGGTGATCTGGTGGATAACCACGTGGTCGTCGAAGGCAAGCAGCCTGAGCAGCAGAGCATCTGGACCCAGTTGCTGGTAGCCAGCTTCCCGATCCTGGTGATCATCGCGGTGTTCATGTTCTTCATGCGCCAGATGCAAGGTGGTGCGGGAGGCAAGGGCGGACCGATGAGTTTCGGCAAGAGCAAGGCACGCCTGCTCTCCGAAGACCAGGTGAAAACCACGCTGGCTGACGTTGCCGGTTGCGACGAAGCCAAGGAAGAAGTGGGCGAGCTGGTCGAGTTCCTGCGCGATCCGGGCAAGTTCCAGCGATTGGGCGGCCGCATTCCTCGTGGTGTGCTGATGGTTGGCCCTCCGGGTACCGGTAAAACTTTGCTGGCCAAGGCGATTGCCGGCGAAGCCAAGGTGCCGTTCTTCACCATTTCCGGTTCCGACTTTGTCGAGATGTTCGTCGGTGTGGGCGCCAGCCGTGTTCGTGACATGTTCGAGCAGGCTAAGAAACATGCGCCTTGCATCATCTTCATCGATGAAATCGACGCCGTCGGTCGCCATCGTGGCGCCGGCATGGGCGGCGGTCATGATGAACGTGAGCAGACCCTCAACCAGTTGCTGGTTGAGATGGACGGCTTTGAAATGAACGACGGCATCATTGTGATCGCTGCTACCAACCGTCCGGACGTGCTGGACCCTGCATTGCTGCGTCCAGGCCGCTTCGACCGTCAGGTTGTGGTGGGCTTGCCGGATATCCGTGGTCGCGAACAGATCCTGAAAGTACACATGCGCAAAGTGCCAATGGGTGATGATGTGGCTCCGGCCGTGATTGCCCGTGGTACTCCTGGCTTCTCCGGTGCCGATCTGGCCAACCTGGTCAACGAGGCCTCGTTGTTCGCTGCCCGTACCGGCAAGCGTATCGTGGAGATGAAAGAGTTCGAATTGGCCAAGGACAAGATCATGATGGGCGCCGAGCGCAAGTCCATGGTCATGTCCGAGAAAGAGAAGCAGAACACCGCTTATCACGAAGCCGGTCACGCCATTGTCGGTCGTGTTGTGCCTGAGCACGACCCGGTCTACAAAGTGTCGATCATCCCGCGTGGTCGGGCGCTGGGTGTCACGATGTTCCTGCCGGAAGAAGACCGTTACAGCCTGTCCAAGCGCGCACTGATCAGTCAGATCTGCTCGCTGTACGGCGGTCGGATTGCCGAAGAGATGACCCTTGGCTTCGACGGCGTCACCACCGGCGCTTCCAACGACATCATGCGTGCCAGCCAGATTGCACGGAACATGGTGACCAAGTGGGGCTTGTCGGAAAAACTCGGTCCGCTGATGTATGCCGAAGAAGAAGGCGAAGTGTTCCTGGGGCGTGGCGGTGGTGGTCAAAACGCCAGCTTCTCCGGTGAGACAGCCAAGCTGATCGACTCCGAGGTGCGCAGCATCATTGACCAGTGCTACGGCACGGCCAAGCAGATCCTCACGGATAACCGCGACAAGCTGGATGCCATGGCGGATGCGCTGATGAAGTACGAGACCATTGATGCCGACCAGATCGACGACATCATGGCCGGCCGCACGCCGCGTGAACCTCGCGATTGGGAAGGCGGTTCTGGCACCTCTGGCACTCCACCCGTGGTTCAGAATGAACGCCCTGAAACCCCGATTGGCGGCCCGGCAGCTGATGTCTAAGGTTTGAAATGACTTCTGTGTTGTCCTCCACCCGGTTGCCTTGCGGCAACCGGGTTCTTGATTTGGCCCATACGCATGTCATGGGCATTCTCAATGTAACCCCCGACTCTTTCTCTGATGGCGGCCGCTTCAGTCAGCGCGATGCTGCATTGCGTCATGCAGAGGCCATGGTGGCGGCGGGAGCGACCCTGATTGATGTCGGCGGTGAGTCGACTCGGCCTGGTGCTCGACTGGTTTCTCCCTTGGAGGAGCTGGAGAGGGTCGCGCCAATAGTTGAACGCATTGCGCGTGAACTGGACGTGATCATCTCGGTTGATACATCAACCCCGGCGGTAATGCGCGAAACTGCACGCCTGGGGGCGGGAATGATTAACGATGTCCGCTCCCTTCAGCGTGACGGTGCGCTTGATGCGGCAGCGGCCACCGGTTTGCCGGTGTGTCTGATGCATATGCTGGGTGAGCCGAGCAATATGCAGGACAGTCCTCACTATGATGATCTTGTTGGTGAGGTGAGTGGATTTCTTGCCGAGCGGGTTGCGCACTGCGTTGCCGCCGGGATTGCTGTGGAAAAGATCGTCCTCGATCCCGGTTTCGGCTTTGCCAAGACCCTGCAGCACAATCTAAGTCTGTTCAAGCATATGGAGTCCTTGCATGCCCTTGGTCGGCCTCTTCTGGTCGGCGTTTCGCGCAAGAGCATGATAGGGCTTGCGCTGAATCGCCCGGTGGGTGAGCGACTGTACGGTGGTCTTGCACTGGCGGCGCTTGCAGTCACCAAGGGTGCGCGTATCTTGCGGGTGCATGATGTTGCCGAGACGGTGGATGTGGTGCGTATGATTGCCGCGGTAGAATCAGCCGAATAAGAATGATGGAGCACTTATGACTAAAAAATATTTTGGCACCGACGGTATTCGCGGTCGGGTCGGCGAGTTTCCGATTACTCCTGATTTCATGCTCAAGCTCGGCTGGGCCGCAGGTATGGCGTTCCGCAGCATGGGCGCGTGCCGCATCCTGGTGGGCAAGGACACTCGGATTTCGGGTTACATGTTCGAGTCGGCGCTGGAGGCGGGGTTGTCTGCCGCGGGTGCCGATGTGATGCTGCTGGGGCCGATGCCGACGCCGGCCATCGCTTACCTGACGCGCACCTTTCACGCTGAAGCCGGTATCGTGATCAGTGCTTCGCATAATCCTCATGATGACAACGGCATCAAGTTCTTCTCGGGTCAGGGCACCAAGCTGCCGGACGAGATCGAGTTGATGATCGAAGAGCTCCTGGATGCGCCGATGACGGTGGTTGAGTCCAGCAAGCTTGGCAAGGTGTCGCGTATCAACGACGCCTCCGGCCGATACATTGAGTTCTGCAAAAGCAGCGTGCCAAGCAGCACCAATTTTGCCGGCCTGAAGATTGTGGTCGATTGCGCCCATGGTGCGACCTACAAGGTGGCGCCGAGCGTATTCAAGGAGTTGGGCGCAGACGTGACAGTGCTGTCGGCCCAGCCTAACGGGTTGAACATCAACGAGAACTGCGGCTCCACCCATATGGAGCAGTTGCAGGCCGCTGTACTTGCCGGGCATGCCGACCTGGGTATTGCCTTTGATGGTGATGGTGATCGTGTACTGATGGTGGATCACACGGGTGTCATTGTTGATGGTGATGACCTCCTGTTCATCATTGCTCGCGACCTGCACGAGCGTAACAAGCTGCAGGGCGGTGTCGTCGGTACGCTGATGAGTAACCTGGGGCTTGAACTGGCCCTGGCGGATCTGGGTATTCCGTTCGTGCGTGCCAATGTCGGTGACCGCTATGTGATCGCGGAACTGCTTGAGCGCAACTGGCAGGTAGGTGGTGAGAATTCCGGACACGTAGTCTGCTTCCAGCACACCACGACAGGCGATGCGATCATTGCTGCGCTGCAGGTGCTTATGGCCATGAAGCGTCGTGAAGAAAGTCTGGCCCAGGCGCGCCAGGCCGTGCGCAAGTGCCCGCAAGTATTGCTGAACGTGCGTTTTGCGGGCGGCTCAAATCCTATTGAGCATCCGGCTGTCAAAGAGGCATGTGAGCGTGTAACCCTGGCAATGGAGGGGCGTGGCCGTGTGTTGTTGCGCAAGTCCGGCACAGAGCCGTTGGTGCGTGTCATGGTCGAAGGTGATGACGAAACACAGGTTCGCGGCCATGCCGAAGACCTGGCAAAACTGGTAACTGAAGTTTGCGCCTGAATTCGGCTTGCCAGTGATGATGTGGTTGGGTAACATCTGCGCCCACTTTGACCGACGAGGTACAGCATGCGTCGCACTATGGTAGCTGGTAACTGGAAGATGCACGGTACCCGCGCCAGTGTCGCTGAGCTGATCAATGGCCTTCGTCACTTGGCCTTGCCGAGCGGTGTTGATGTCGCGGTTTTCCCGCCTTGCTTGCATATCACCCAAGTGGTTGATGGCTTGAAGGGCAAGTCGATCCAGGTCGGCGCGCAGAATTCTGCGGTGGAAGCCATGCAAGGCGCATTGACCGGTGAGATTGCACCGAGCCAGTTGGTCGATGCGGGTTGTTCCTATGTGCTTGTCGGGCACTCCGAGCGCCGTCAGATGATGGGCGAGCGTGATGGAACACTCAATCGCAAGTTCGCAGCAGCACAGGCTTGTGGCTTGATTCCGGTGTTGTGCATAGGGGAAACCCTGGAGCAGCGCGAATCGGGCAAGACTCTTGAAGTTGTCTCGCGTCAGCTGGGCAGCATCATCGAGGAGTTGGGTGTTGGTGCGTTTGCAAAGGCAGTAATCGCTTACGAGCCGGTCTGGGCCATTGGTACCGGGCTGACTGCTACACCGCAACAAGCGCAGGATGTGCACGCAGCCATCCGCGCGCAGTTGGCGGCAGAGAATTCTGAAGTCGCACAAGGTGTGCGTCTTCTATACGGCGGCAGCGTGAAGGCGGCCAATGCGGTCGAACTGTTCGGCATGCCGGATATCGATGGGGGGCTCATTGGTGGAGCTTCCCTGAATGCAGATGAGTTCGGTGCGATCTGTCGCGCCGCGGGAAACTGAAAAAATGCTGGAAACAGTCGTAGTCGTTTTTCATCTGTTGGCTGCTCTGAGCGTAGTTGCTCTGGTTTTGCTGCAACAGGGTAAAGGTGCGGATGCTGGTGCGTCTTTCGGTGCAGGTGCTTCAAATACTGTGTTCGGAAGCCAAGGTTCCTCTACCTTTCTTAGTAAGTTTACTGCTATACTTGCCGCCGGTTTCTTCATAACCAGCTTGGGGTTAGGTTACTTTGCTAAAGAGAAAGCTCATGTGCTGACTCAAGTAGGTCTCCCGAACCCAGCAGTGTTGGAAGTACCAAAAGCAAAACCGGCTTCTGATGATGTCCCGGTGCTTCAAGAGCAAAAGTCGGCTACTCCAGCGACTGACGTGCCTCCAGCTCAAGAGCAGAAGTAAGAAGGGTTGTAAACGCTGTATTGCCGAGGTGGTGGAATTGGTAGACACGCAACCTTGAGGTGGTTGTGCCCATAGGGTGTAGGGGTTCGAGTCCCCTTCTCGGTACCAATTGTCAGGAGAGCCCGCTGTTGCGGGCTTTCTTGTAGGTGGAAGGTTACATTGACCCTGTAAGGGATCGGTCGTATACTTCCGCCCCAGCTTTGTCGCGGGGTGGAGCAGTCTGGTAGCTCGTCGGGCTCATAACCCGAAGGTCGTCGGTTCAAATCCGGCCCCCGCAACCAGTTTTAGCGGAGCCCCTTTTAAGGGGCTTTTTGTTAGCTGGACACTTTCAACGCCGCTGTTCGACGGCGTTTCAAGGATGGGCGTTTCGCCCATTTTTTTATTTTGCACAGCATGCACATACATGCACGAGGGGGTTCAGGTGTCGAGCAAGCTAGAAGAGTTGCAGGCCTTGTTGGCCCCGGTGGTCGTGGCCCTAGGCTATGAATGCTGGGGTATTGAGTTTTCGGCTCAAGGTCGCCACTCAATGTTGCGCGTTTATATCGATAAAGAGGGCGGCGTGCTGGTGGACGATTGTGCCATTGTCAGCCGGCAGATCAGCGGTGTGCTGGATGTTGAAGATCCGATCTCCGTTGAATACACCCTCGAAGTTTCCTCGCCAGGCATGGAACGCCCACTGTTCACTATTGATCAGTTTGCAAAATTTGCCGGTGAACAAGTGAAGATCAAGCTGCGATCTCCCTTTGAAGGGCGACGCAACTTTCAGGGCCTTCTGCGCGGTGTAGAAGAACAGGATGTCGTGGTGCAGGTAGAAGACCATGAATTCCTGTTGCCGATCGATATGATCGACAAGGCCAACATTATTCCCAGTTTTGACTGAGACGCGGATCCCGCGGATCCAATGGCTTGCGAAAGGCGAGGCGTACGATGAGCAAAGAAGTACTGCTGGTTGTTGAGTCGGTATCCAATGAAAAGGGCGTACCGGCAAACGTGATTTTTGAAGCGCTGGAGCTGGCCCTGGCCACTGCTACCAAAAAGCGTTTTGAAGACGAAGTTGATCTGCGTGTGGAAATCAACCGCCACACCGGTGCCTATGAGACTTTCCGTCGCTGGACGGTCGTCGAAGAAGCCGATCTTGATGATCCGGCCATCGAAACCTGGCCAAGCAAGGTTGCCGAAACGCATCCTGGTGCCAAGGTCGGTGATGTCGTCGAAGAAAAGATCGAATCGATCGAATTCGGCCGTATCGCTGCACAGACCGCCAAACAGGTCATCGTGCAGAAGGTTCGCGAAGCCGAGCGCGCTCAAGTCGTTGACGCCTATCGCGAGCGCCTGGGTGAAATCATCTCCGGCACCGTGAAAAAAGTCACCCGCGATAACGTGATCGTCGACCTGGGCAACAACGCCGAAGCGTTGCTGGCTCGCGAAGACATCATTTCCCGCGAAACCTTCCGTGTCGGCGTGCGCCTGCGTGCGCTGCTCAAGGAAATCCGCACCGAGAACCGCGGCCCGCAGCTGATCCTGTCGCGTACCGCACCGGAAATGCTGATCGAGCTGTTCCGTATCGAAGTGCCGGAGATCGCCGAAGGCCTGATCGAAGTCATGGCTGCGTCCCGCGACCCGGGTTCGCGCGCCAAGATCGCGGTCCGCTCCAAGGACAAACGCATCGACCCGCAGGGCGCGTGCATTGGTATGCGCGGTTCGCGTGTTCAGGCAGTGTCGGGCGAGTTGGGTGGTGAGCGTGTGGACATCGTGCTGTGGGACGATAACCCGGCGCAGTTCGTCATCAACGCCATGTCGCCGGCTGAAGTGGCGGCAATTATCGTTGACGAGGATGCCCATGCCATGGACATCGCCGTTGGCGCAGACAATCTGGCTCAGGCCATTGGTCGTGGTGGTCAGAACGTGCGTCTGGCCAGCCAACTGACCGGTTGGACCCTGAACGTGATGACCGAATCGGACATCCAGGCTAAGCAGCAAGCTGAAACCGGTGACATCCTGCGCAACTTCATCGAAGAGCTCGAAGTCGATGAAGACCTGGCGCAGGTGCTGGTAGATGAAGGCTTCACCAGCCTGGAAGAGATTGCCTACGTACCGTTGGAAGAAATGCTCAACATCGACGGCTTTGACGAAGACACCGTCAACGAGCTTCGCGCTCGGGCCAAGGATCGTTTGTTGACTAAAGCCATCGCTACTGAGGAAAAGCTGGCAGACGCCCATCCGGCCGAAGACCTGCTCTCGCTTGAGGGTATGGACAAGGATTTGGCGATGGAACTGGCGGTGCGCGGCGTAATTACCCGCGAAGACCTGGCCGAGCAGTCTATTGACGATCTGCTCGACATCGACGGCATTGACGATGATCGTGCCGGCAAGTTGATCATGGCCGCCCGAGCCCATTGGTTCGAGTAACTAGGCGCGGCCTGAGGAGAGAAGTGCATGACGCAAGTCACGGTGAAACAACTGGCCGATGAGGTCAAAACACCGGTAGAGCGCCTGTTGCAGCAGATGCGTGAGGCAGGTCTGCCGCACACCGCCGCCGATGAAGGTGTGAGCGATAGTGAGAAGCAGTCTTTGCTGACTCACTTGAAGAGCAGCCACAAGGCGAAAGTGGAAGAACCGCGCAAGATTACATTGCAGCGCAAAACCACCAGCACCCTGCGTGTTGCTGGTAGCAAGAGCATCAGCGTTGAAGTACGCAAGAAGAAAGTCTTCGTACAGCGCAGCCCGGAAGAAATCGAAGCCGAGCGCAAACGCGAACTGGAAGAACGTCGCGCAGTAGAAAATGCTGCTCGTCAGAAGGCTGAAGAAGAAGCCAAGCGTCGCGCCGAAGAAGAAGCGCGTCGCCAGCCTGCTGCTGCGCAACCTGCTGCCACTGAAGCGGTCGCCGCGCCTAGCGCGCCAGTTGAAGCTGTGCGTGAGGCCGCTCCGGTTGCCGCTGCACCAGCACCGGCTGCTGACGCCCGTAAACGCGACGAACCTCGTCGTCCGGACAAACCACGTGCCGACGATAACAATCGTCGCGGTGGTGGTGGCGATGGCGAGCGCAAAAACGCTCCGCATCGTGCCTCGGTCAAAGAGAAAGCGCCTGCTCCACGCGTTGCCCCACGTACTACCGACGAAGAAAGCGATGGCTTCCGTCGTGGTGGTCGCGGCAAGGCCAAGCTGAAGAAACGCAACGCCCACGGTTTCCAGAGCCCAACCGGCCCTGTCGTGCGTGAAGTGAAGATCGGCGAGACCATCACTGTGGGCGACCTCGCCCAGCAGATGTCGGTCAAGGCTGCTGAAATCATCAAGTTCATGTTCAAGCTGGGCACACCGGCCACCATCAACCAGGTACTGGATCAGGAAACTGCCCAACTGGTTGCTGAAGAGCTGGGCCACAAAGTGACCCTGGTCAGCGACACCGCCCTGGAAGATTCCCTGGCCGAGTCCCTGAAGTTTGAAGGTGAGGCGGTTTCCCGTGCACCGGTTGTGACCGTAATGGGCCACGTTGACCACGGTAAAACCTCCCTGCTCGACTATATCCGTCGTGCCAAGGTAGCCGCAGGCGAAGCCGGCGGTATCACCCAGCACATCGGCGCGTACCACGTTGAAACCGACCGTGGCATGGTGACGTTCCTCGATACCCCTGGTCACGCTGCGTTTACCGCAATGCGTGCCCGTGGTGCCAAGGCGACCGACATCGTGATCCTGGTGGTTGCAGCCGACGACGGCGTGATGCCACAAACCATCGAAGCCGTTCAGCATGCCAAAGCAGCTGGCGTTCCGCTGGTAGTCGCTGTGAACAAAATCGACAAGCCGGGCGCCGATCTCGATCGCATCCGTAGCGAACTGTCGGTTCACGGCGTGACATCCGAAGAGTGGGGTGGCGACACTCCATTCGTACCGGTTTCCGCGAAGATGGGTACTGGTGTTGACGAACTGCTCGAAGCCGTTCTGCTGCAAGCCGAAGTTCTGGAACTGACTGCCACTCCATCGGCTCCTGGCCGTGGCGTTGTAGTTGAGTCCCGTCTGGACAAGGGCCGTGGCCCGGTTGCGACCGTTCTGGTTCAAGACGGTACCCTGCGCCAAGGCGACATGGTGCTGGTCGGTTCGAACTACGGCCGTGTACGTGCCATGCTCGACGAGAACGGCAAGCCAATCAAGGAAGCCGGCCCGGCTATCCCGGTCGAGATCCTCGGCCTGGACGGTACACCGGACGCTGGTGACGAGATGAGCGTGGTTGCCGACGAGAAGAAAGCCCGTGAAGTGGCTCTGTTCCGTCAAGGCAAGTTCCGTGAAGTCAAGCTGGCCCGTGCTCACGCCGGCAAGCTGGAAAACATCTTCGAGAACATGGGCCAGGAAGAGAAGAAGACGCTTAACATCGTCCTCAAATCTGACGTACGTGGTTCCCTCGAAGCGTTGAACGGCGCTTTGAACGGCCTGGGTAACGACGAAGTACAAGTGCGCGTTGTCGGTGGCGGTGTCGGTGGTATCACCGAGTCCGACGCCAACCTGGCACTGGCTTCCAACGCTGTACTGTTCGGCTTCAACGTGCGTGCCGATGCTGGCGCTCGCAAGATCGTCGAGCAGGAAGGCCTGGACATGCGTTACTACAACGTCATCTACGACATCATCGAAGACGTCAAGAAAGCCCTCACCGGCATGCTTGGCAGCGACGTCCGGGAGAACATCCTGGGTATTGCCGAAGTACGTGACGTGTTCCGCTCGCCGAAATTCGGCGCGATCGCCGGCTGCATGGTGGTTGAAGGCACTGTGTACCGTAACCGTCCAATCCGTGTACTGCGTGAAGACATCGTTATCTTCGAAGGCGAGCTGGAATCCCTGCGCCGCTTCAAGGATGACGCTTCCGAAGTACGTGCCGGCATGGAATGCGGTATCGGCGTCAAGAGCTACAACGACGTCAAGGCTGGCGACAAGATCGAAGTCTACGAGAAGGTTCAGGTTGCTCGCAGCCTCTAACTCGCGCACTTCAGGAGCCACGCAACGCGTGGGCATGCAATTGCCCCGCGCAGCGTACGGACTCTAAACGCAACGCCCGGTCTGGCTTTTGTCAGGCCGGGCGTTTGCCGCTTTCAGACCCCACGGGTTTCACCGTGTGGCAGTAACAGGTAACAAGACATGGCAAAAGAATACAGCCGTACCCAGCGTATCGGCGATCAGATGCAGCGCGAGCTGGCCCAATTGATCCGTCGCGAAGTCAAAGACCCACGCGTTGGCCTGGTCACCATCACCGCCGTTGAAGTGAGCCGTGACGTGGGTCACGCCAAGATCTTCATCACCGTGATGGGGCAGGACAACAGCGAAGAAATCGCGCAAAGCATCAAGGTGCTCAACTCGGCTGCAGGCTTCCTGCGCATGCAGTTGGCCCGTGAAATGAAGCTGCGCAGTGTTCCTCAGCTGCACTTTCACTACGATGAGAGCGTCGTGCGGGGTGCACATCTGTCGGCCCTGATCGAGCGCGCCGTGGCTGAAGACAGCCAGCACCCGTCCACACCTGAAGACGCCAAGGAGTAAGCGGTGGCTCAGGTCAAACGTATCCGTCGCAACGTCAGCGGCATCATTCTGCTCGACAAGCCCATTGGTTTTACCTCCAATGCCGCGTTGCAGAAGGTCCGCTGGCTGCTCAATGCCGAAAAGGCCGGGCACACCGGCAGCCTCGATCCACTGGCCACCGGCGTGTTGCCGTTGTGCTTTGGCGAGGCCACCAAGTTCTCCCAATACCTGCTCGACTCCGACAAGGGTTATGAAACCCTGATGCAACTGGGCAAGACCACCACCACGGCCGACGCCGAAGGTGATGTTTTGCAGGTTCGCGAAGTGACCGTTGGTCGTGCTGATATTGAAGCTGCTTTACCCGCTTTTCGTGGGGAAATCAGTCAGATACCGCCGATGTACTCGGCGCTCAAGCGTGATGGCCAGCCTCTTTACAAGCTGGCACGTGCGGGCGAAGTAGTGGAGCGCGAACCGCGTTCTGTTACTATTGCGCGCTTGGAATTGCTCGCCTGTGAAGGCGACACCGCCCGGTTGGCCGTGGACTGCAGCAAAGGCACCTATATCCGTACCCTGGTGGAAGATATTGGTGAAAAGCTCGGTTGCGGCGCGTACGTTGCAGAACTGCGGCGCACCCAGGCCGGTCCTTTCAGCCTGGCCCAGACGGTCACGCTGGAAGAGTTGGAAGCGGTACACGCCGAAGGCGGCAATGAAGCAGTTGATCGCTTCCTGATGCCATCGGACAGCGGTTTGCTCGATTGGCCATTGCTGCACTTCTCGGAGCACAGCGCGTTCTACTGGCTCAACGGCCAGCCGGTACGTGCCCCGGATGCCCCGAAGTTCGGCATGGTGCGGGTACAGGATCATAACGGTCGCTTTATCGGTATCGGTGAAGTGAGCGAAGACGGGCGCATCGCGCCGCGTCGACTGATTCGGTCAGAATGACCGAACGAGTGTGGCTGTTAACAGGCACGGTCAACACTCATTTTTAGATACAGGGATTTGTCCCTGGCCTGTTGAAACTGCCCTTTGGGTGGTTTCCTGAAAAAAGGATTGCCTCATGGCTCTCGACGTTCAAGAAAAAGCACAAATCGTTGCTGACTATCAGCAAGCTGTTGGTGACACTGGTTCGCCAGAAGTGCAAGTTGCACTGCTGACCCACAACATCAACAAGCTGCAAGGTCACTTCAAGGCCAACGGTAAAGACCACCACTCGCGTCGTGGTCTGATCCGCATGGTAAACCAGCGCCGTAAGCTGCTGGACTACCTGAAAGGCAAGGATCTGGGTCGTTATCAGACTCTGATCGGTCGCCTGGGTCTGCGTCGCTAATAAGCGATTGCGCTAGAGGTTGGTTGTCTGCCGTGTGCCAGTGGGATTCCCGCTGGCCCATGGCAGGCTCCCAGCCTCAAGTTTTATCTGGACACACGTTTTACCCTGGACGAGCGTCGGGCCGATTCCCGGCATTGCCCAAGAATTTCGCAAGAAGACAAGTTCCCCAAGAGCCACAAAGAAGGTAGGACACCGTGAACCCGGTTATCAAAAAATTCCAGTTCGGTCAGTCGACCGTTACCCTCGAGACAGGCCGTATCGCCCGTCAAGCCTCCGGCGCAGTGCTGGTTACCGTTGATGACGACGTTACCGTACTGGTGACCGTTGTTGGCGCCAAGACCGCTGACCCGAGCAAAGGCTTCTTCCCCCTGTCCGTTCACTACCAGGAAAAGACTTACGCTGCCGGTAAGATCCCTGGCGGTTTCTTCAAGCGCGAAGGCCGTCCTTCCGAGAAAGAAACCCTGACTTCCCGACTGATCGACCGTCCGATCCGTCCGCTGTTCCCAGAAGGCTTCATGAACGAAGTGCAGGTTGTCTGCACCGTCGTTTCCACCAGCAAGAAGACCGATCCGGACATCGCTGCGATGATCGGTACCTCGGCGGCCCTGGCCATCTCCGGTATTCCTTTCGATGGCCCGATCGGCGCAGCCCGCGTAGCGTTCCACGAAAGCACCGGCTACCTGCTGAACCCGACTTACGAGCAACTGAAAGCATCGAGCCTGGACATGGTCGTTGCCGGTACCTCGGAAGCCGTGCTGATGGTTGAATCGGAAGCCAAAGAGCTGACCGAAGACCAGATGCTGGGCGCCGTACTGTTCGCCCACGACGAGTTCCAGGCTGTCATCAAGGCTGTCACCGAACTGGCTGCCGAAGCGGCCAAGCCAACCTGGAGCTGGGCTGCTGCCCCGGAAGCCACCGAATTGCTGGGCGCTATCCGCTCCGAGTTCGGCGCTGCCATCTCCGACGCCTACACCATCACCGTCAAGGCCGACCGTTATGCTCGCCTGGGCGAGTTGAAGGACCAGGTTGTCGCCAAGCTGTCCGGTGAAGAAGGCCAGCCTTCCGCCAGCGACGTCAAAGCGGCTTTCGGTGAGATCGAATACCGCACCGTCCGCGAAAACATCGTTAACGGCAAGCCACGTATCGACGGTCGCGACACTCGTACCGTGCGCCCGCTGAACATCGAAGTCGGTGTTCTGCCGAAGACTCACGGTTCGGCCCTGTTCACCCGTGGTGAAACCCAGGCGCTGGTCGTTGCGACCCTGGGTACCGCCCGTGACGCACAGTTGCTGGACACCCTGGAAGGCGAGAAAAAAGACCCGTTCATGCTGCACTACAACTTCCCTCCGTTCTCGGTGGGCGAGTGCGGTCGCATGGGTGGTGCTGGTCGTCGCGAAATCGGTCACGGCCGTCTGGCCCGCCGTTCGGTCCAGGCCATGCTGCCTGCCGCTGACGTGTTCCCGTACACCATCCGTGTTGTGTCGGAAATCACCGAGTCCAACGGTTCCAGCTCCATGGCTTCCGTTTGCGGTGCTTCCCTGGCACTGATGGACGCCGGTGTGCCGATGAAGGCGCCGGTTGCCGGTATCGCCATGGGCCTGGTTAAAGAAGGCGAGAAGTTCGCCGTCCTGACCGACATCCTGGGCGACGAAGACCACCTGGGCGACATGGACTTCAAGGTAGCCGGTACCGCCAAAGGTGTGACCGCGCTGCAGATGGACATCAAGATCAAGGGCATCACCGAAGAGATCATGGAAATCGCCCTGGGCCAAGCCCTGGAAGCGCGCCTGAACATCCTCGGCCAGATGAACCAGATCATTGGTCAGTCCCGTACCGAACTGTCGGAAAATGCTCCGACCATGATCGCGATGAAAATCGACACCGACAAAATCCGTGATGTTATCGGTAAAGGCGGCGCGACCATTCGTGCGATCTGCGAAGAAACCAAGGCTTCGATCGATATCGAAGACGACGGCTCGATCAAGATCTTCGGCGAAACCAAGGAAGCGGCTGAAGCAGCACGTCAGCGCGTCCTGGGCATCACTGCCGAGGCCGAGATCGGCAAGATCTACGTCGGTAAGGTTGAGCGCATCGTCGACTTCGGCGCATTCGTCAACATCCTGCCGGGCAAAGACGGTCTGGTGCACATCTCCATGCTGAGCGACGCTCGGGTTGAGAAAGTCACCGACATTCTGAAGGAAGGCCAGGAAGTGGAAGTGCTGGTACTGGACGTGGACAACCGCGGCCGTATCAAGCTGTCCATCAAGGACGTAGCAGCAGCCAAGGCTTCGGGCGTTTAATCACCCAAGGCTTCAGGTTGAAAAAGAGGACTCTTCGGAGTCCTTTTTTTTTGGATGCAGGAAAGTACCTAAAAATCAGGCGCTTAAATGAAAGCAAAAGCCGCAACTTGCATGCAGGCACGGGCGGCATCATGCAAGTTGCACGAATCCGAAATTTTCTATTTTTTATAAGTTGTTGTTTGTAAAGGATTTTATTGGTGATTCGGACTTGGCACACTGCCTGCAATAACCCTGTTAACGCTGCAGCATCAAGGTTCACACACTGCAGACTTTCAATAAAACAGGAGTTACTCGTATGAAGAAGTTCGCTCTCGCTACTGCTACCGCTCTGACCCTAGCCATGGGTGCCAACGTTGCCTTTGCCCAGACTTCCCAAGCGCCAATGACCCTTGCAGCGGGTGAAGCCACCAAGGCGAAAGAAGCTACTTCCGACACTTGGATCACTACCAAAGTCAAAGCTGACCTGCTGACCGAAAAAGGTATTCCAGGTTCCGACATCAAGGTTGAAACCAATAAAGGCGTGGTTTCCCTTTCTTCTGACGTCGCTATCTCGGACTCGCAAAAAGCGACTGCCGTAGCTATCACCAAAAAAATCAAAGGTGTAACCGCTGTTTCGGCTGACGGCCTGCTGGCTGGCGGCGCGACCAAGGCGGACAACATCGACAAAACCAAAAGCGCAGCAGCAGGCGCTAAAGAGTCCACCTCCGATACCTGGATCACCACCAAAGTAAAAGCTGACCTGGTAACCGAGAAAGGCATTCCTGGTACCGACATCAAAGTCGAAACCAATAAAGGTGTAGTGTCCCTGTCTTCGACCACCCCGGTCACTGAAGCTCAGAAAACTACCGCGGTGAACATCACCAAGAAAATCAAAGGCGTTAAAGCTGTATCGGCCGACGGCCTGAAAGCAGAGTAACCCTTGGAGCTTCGTCTGAACGAGACGGCGGCGGCTTAGGGTGAGTTAGATATCCACCCGATGCACCTCTGGAGTTCATGCGACCGACCACACGGATGTGGTCATTACAGGCCCCGGCACTTGTGTCGGGGCCTGTTCTATTGTGGGCGGTTCCTACAGGGCTTATTCGGCATCCAGGTGCATTGGCGTAACGACGCGACCATCTTTCTCCGCCTGGCCCAGATTGGCATCAATGAAGTACACCCGGTCATCTTCCAATTGGCCTTTATCCACCAGGTAATCCTTGATGGTGCTGGCACGGTCCTGGCCAAGTTGGCGTAGCAGTACGTCGCTGCCACTCCAGAATTTGATCACGCCGTCGCGAAGCTTCGCGCTGCGCTCATCGCTGCTCAGGTCCTTCCATTCGGCCGGCGGTTGTTGTTTCAGGCGGGTGCGGTAGATGCCTTCCAGCAAGGGGGCTTTTTCCTTCTCGGGTACGACGAGCAACGACGCCTGGGCGGGTACTTTGTCACCGCGACGTTGAAGAATCTTGTAGTAGTTGTACTGGTATTCACGCTCTAGCCGCTGGGCCGCAAGGAATGGCCCATCGCTGCTGGCTGCGGCGGTGCCTTCGATTTCCAGGCGCAGGGTAGGACGCTCTTTCAGCGCTTTGGCCAGTGTGTTCAAGGCGCTTTCGGCATCCTTGTTCAACTCGCTGGAACCGGCGGCGAACGACACATTACCGAGATCTTCCGAGCCGCCACCGGTCACCAACCCACCGATAAACTTGAAAGGCGCCGTTGCCGCGCGTACCACGAGGTTACGCAGGGTCTGCCATACGATCGGCATCACGCTGAATTGCGGGTTGTTCAAGTCACCGGTTACCGGCAATTCGATGGAGATCTTGCCATCACTGTCCTTGAGCAAAGCGACGGCCAGGCGAATCGGCAAGTCCACGGCATCGGCGCTGTCGACTTTCTCGCCCAATTGCAATTGCTCAACCACCACCTTGTTCTCGGCCTTCAACTGGCCTTTGGTGATTACGTAGTGCAGGTCGAGGTTCAGCCGTCCCTTGCGGATACGGAAGCCAGCGAACTTGCCGGAATAAGGCGTCAGGGTGGTCAGTTCGACACGCTTGAAGCTGGTCGCAATGTCCAGCGCCGCCATCGGGTCGAACGGGTTCACGCTGCCCTTGATAGTCACTGGCGCATAGCGATCAACCTTGCCCTTGATATCGACGCTGGCCGGTTTGGCCTGGCGACTGTCGATAGTGCCGATCTGCCCGTTGAGCTGTTGAATCGCGGTGGCGAAGTTGGGGGTAAGGCTGAAATCGGCAAAATTGGCCGAGCCGTCATTAATCGCAATCTGCCCGATGCGGATGCCCAGGGGCTTGTCCTTGCTGGCGGGTTTGGAACCTTTGTCGGGCGCTTGTGGAATCAGCAGGTCATCCACGTTGGTGGTGCGGTCGTCGTTGATCATGAAGCGCGCATACGGCTGCAGCAGGTTGACCTTGTCGATCGACAGGCTGTCGCCGTGCTGGTAGTTCACGCCTTCGAGCACCAGGCGCTGCCATTTGAGAAAGTCGCGGGTCTTGAGGGTATCCAGGGTGTGCAATTGATCGACTTGAGCCCGGCCGGTGACCTGCAACTTCAGCGGATCGGTGCTTTTGAGGTTCACATCAAGATTGCTGCCGAGCATACCGCTGCGCAGTTCCAGGCGAATGAACGGGCTGATGTAGGACTGGGCCACCCGCAGGTCGATGTCCTGGGTATTCACTTTCAGCCTGGCACTGACCGGGTCGAGGTTGACCTCGCCGGTCGCCTGGAGCTTGCCTTGCTTGCCCACGCCGGAGTCGACCTTCACGGTAAACGGGCTCCGGTTGAGGCTGTCGAAATTCTGCATGTCGACGTTCAACGGGCCGAGTTCCAGCGCTACTGCTGGCTTGGCCTGTCGATCGGCCAGGTGCACCTGGTAGTTACGCAGTTGCACGTCCTTGAGCAGCACTTGCCACGGCTTGCTTGGCGCGGCGGGTTCGGCTTTTGGCGAGTCGGCGGTGGCGGGTGCGTTTTTCGCTTCGGGCGCCTTGGCCGGTTTGCTCGGCTGGCTGGCGAACAGTTTCTGCCAGTCCAATTGCCCGTCAGCCTCAAGGGCTGCCCAGGTCTCCAGTTTGTTACTGCGGATCTTGCCGACCACCACTTGCTGCTTGGCCAGGTCCACCGTGGTCTCGCTGACGTCCAGGCGCTCCAGGCGCACCAATGGGCGGCCGTCCGGTGCCTTGATGGCAAAGGGCGCGATGCTGGCGGCGGTGTTGGTCAGGTTCAGCTCGGTCTCTTTGGCCAGGCTGAATTTGTACTCGGTGCTGAAGTTGAGCACGCCGTCTTCAAGCACCAGTGGCAGCGCGTCACGTACGTAGGGCCACCAGGCTTTCATCTTGCCGTTGGTGACCTTCAACGTGCCTTCGGAAGTGATCGGCACCAGGCTGAAATTGCCTTTCCAGTCGATCTGTCCACCTGCGGGGCCGGCTGCGACCAGGGTCATGTCGGCATTGTCTTCGGGCAGGGTGCTGAGGTTCTTCAGCTCGAAGTCGAGTGTGTCGTAGAGGAATTCGATGGGCTCGCTGGGGCGCAAGTCTTCGAAATGCACGTAGCCGCCGGCCAGCTTGATGCTGTCGATACGCAGAGGGAACGGTTTGGCATCCGGATTGGTCGGTGTTGGCTCGCTGGGCGGCAGTTTGAACAACTGCGCCAGGTTGAGTTGGCCGGACTTGTCGAACAGCAGCTCGGTCTTGGGCTTGTCCAGCTGTATATCGGCCAGGTGCAGGGCGCGGGTCCAGAGGCTGTCGATCTGCAGGTTGGCGTAGAGGCGTTCGAACCCGACTTGTTCCTTGCCGGGTTCACCGATCTTCAGGCCCCACAGGGTCAGTTCCAGGCTGAACGGGTTGAGCTCGATTCGCTCGATCCGCGCCGGCACCGTGGCGTAATTGGCCAACTGCTGGTTGGCGATGCGAAGGGCGATGCCGGGGAGAATCAAAAAGCCCAGCAAGCTGTACAGGGCAAGGGCGGTCAACAAGGCGCCAGCGGCGCGAATCAATCCTTTGGGCATGGGGCGGCGCCATCTATGTCAAACAGGAGTGCCTTGGAGTATGGCACGGGTTTTCGGTTCCGAAGAGCAAGGGCCTTTGAGAAACGTCTTACAGTTGGAGTATCAGGGTTTTCAGGGGCGGTTGCTGATCCTGGGACGGGAAGTCCGCTCCAGGCGTCATGATTTTCCAGTCACGCACCGGGCGCCCGGCTTTTTCCGCGCAGCGCAGCACCTGTTCGCGCCAATCCTCCATGCTGACTTTCGCCAGGTTGTTGCAGCAGATCAGCACGCCATTGTCAGCGGTGGCCAGCAGGGCTGGCTTGAGCAGGCTCTGGTAGTCGCGCAGCAGGTCGACGGTGCCGAACGCGCTCTTGGCCCAGGCCGGTGGATCCAGCAGCACCAGGTCGTATTGACGTTGCTCCAGGCGCGGATAACTCGGCAGCTTTTGCCCACGGCGCTGGGTGATCGGCAGGCCTGCCAATTGGCGAATCGCCGGGAAGTAGTCGGACTGTACGAACTCCATGCTCGGCAATTGCGGGTTCAGCAAGCCGTTTTCGCGACCGACCGCCAGGTTGCCCTCGGCAAAGTCCAGGTTGCACACCTCGCGGGCGCCACCGGCGGCTGCGCTCAGGCCCACGCCGCAGGTGTAGGCGAACAGGTTGAGCACGCTTTTTCCGGCGCTGTTGGCCTTGACCCAGCCGCGGGTGTTACGCAGGTCGAGGAACAGCAGCGGGTCCTGCCCGGCATGCCGCCCACGCACGCGGTAACTGAGGCCCCACTCGTGGCCAACCAGGTCCTGCAGTGCGGCGGGTTCGGCGCGATACACCGTGTCTTCGCGGTCGATGCGCGAATTGCCACGGGCGCGATCGTTGTACACCAGCAACAACTCCAGGCCCATGTACTGGTTGACCTGTTGATGCAGGTCCAGCAGGTCGGCGGTTTCCAGGGATTGGTGGAAACTCTGCACCAGCAACTGCGGGCCGTAGCGGTCGATGGTCAGGCCCCCGGCGCCTTCCTGGCTGCCATGGAACAGCCGGTAACAGTCGGTACCCTGTGCGTGCAACTCGCTGATCAGGTCTTGGCGATGATCGAGGGCGGCGCGCAGCGCCTGATTCAAGGGAGACATGGAGCGCGCCTTGCTGGGGAATTGAGGGCGCGAAGTTTAACAGCTATGCGCCGTCGCCTACATCAACCCCATCCGGCGATGGGCGCGTTGCACAGAGCCATTGCGCATCGCCCAGCGCAACATCGGGGCACTGCGTTTGACGCCAGCACGGATCATCTGACGTTGCAGCGGGCTCTGGTGCTGGTCGAGCATCGCGCTGGCCCAATCCGGCAGCAGGTCGATCCCGGCGCGCATCATCAAGCTGCCAAATGGCTTGGCCAGCAGGCTGGGGGAGGGAGCATTCAGCAGTAGCCGCAGTACTTCGCGGCTGCGATCGTCGCACAGCAATTGCGGGCGGATGCGAGCCAAATAATCCGAAACGTCCTGCCGAGAACGCGGAACATGCCGCGCACCCAGCTGTTCAGCGACCAAGGCAATTTCACTGTAGTAACGGTCCTGGTCGCGACCGGACAGGTGCGGGTTGCAATAACGCAAGTGAGCGGCCAGGAAGTGACTGACCTCCGCCACATGCACCCAGGTCAGCAATTCCGGGTCGCTGGCCGCATAAGGCCGGCCATCCGGGGCGTGGCCGACCACCTGCAAGTGAATGGTGCGGACTTTTTCGATCAGCCATTCGGCGTCTCTGCGCGAGCCGAACGTCGTGCCCGAAATGAACTGCGAGGTCCGCCGCAAGCGCCCAAGCATGTCCTGGCGAAAGTTGGAATGGTCCCACACGCCCGCCAGGGCCAACGGATGCAAGGCTTGCAGCATCAAGGCGCTGATGCCGCCGATGAGCATACTGCTGAAGTCGCCATGCACTTGCCAACTCACCGAGTCGGGCCCGAACAAGCCTGGGTCGCCCTTGGGGTTTTCCAGGTCCAGTTGGCCCAGCGACAGGCCGGTCAGGCTCATCAACTGGGTTTCGATACGGCTGCGGATAAATTCCATGGCGACGTGGGGTTTCCTATCGGTTCAGGCGTTTGTCGATCAAACCGTCGACCACGCTCGGATCGGCCAGGGTCGAGGTATCACCCAGGCTGTCCAGTTCGTTGCAGGCAATCTTGCGCAAGATCCTGCGCATGATTTTGCCGGAACGGGTTTTCGGCAAGGCCGGGGCCCATTGGATCAGTTCCGGCTTGGCGAAGCTGCCAATTTCTTTGCTGACCAGATCCAGCAGGTGTTTTTTTAACGCATCGCTGGGTTCCACGCCATTCATGGGGGTGACAAAGGCATAGATGCCCTGGCCTTTGACATCATGGGGATAGCCCACCACGGCGGCCTCGGCCACCTGATCGTGCAGCACCAGGGCGCTTTCTACCTCGGCAGTGCCGATGCGGTGGCCTGACACGTTGATCACATCGTCGATGCGCCCGGTGATCCAATAATCGCCGTCTTCATCGCGGCGTGCGCCGTCACCGGTGAAGTAGTAGCCGGGGTAGGGGTTGAAGTAGGTGTCGACCATGCGCTGCGGATCGCCGTACACACTGCGGATCTGCCCCGGCCAGCTGGCTTTGATCGCCAGTACGCCACTGCCGGCGCCGCTGAATTCCTTGCCGTGTTCATCGAGGAGTACCGGCTGTACGCCGAACATTGGCTGGGTCGCGCACCCTGGCTTGATTCGCTGGGCGCTGACCAGTGGGCTGAGCATGATGCCGCCGGTCTCGGTCTGCCACCAGGTATCCACAATCGGGCAGCGTTGTTCGCCCACGGCATTGAAGTACCAGTCCCAAGCCTCCGGGTTGATCGGTTCGCCGACGCTGCCCAGCAGGCGCAGGCTGGCGCGCGAGGTATTTTCCAGCGGGCCGTGGCCTTCGCGCATCAGCGCACGCAGGGCGGTGGGCGCGGTGTAGAAGATGTTGACCTGGTGCTTGTCGATCACCTGCCAGAAGCGCGAACTGTCCGGATAGTTCGGCACGCCTTCGAACATCAGCGAGGTCGCGCCATTGGCCAGCGGGCCGTACACGATGTAACTGTGGCCGGTGACCCAGCCCACATCGGCGGTGCACCAGAACACTTCACCGTCGCGGTAATCGAGCACGTACTTGAAGGTCATCGCCGCTTGCAGCAGATAGCCGCCGGTGGTGTGCAGCACGCCCTTGGGTTTGCCGGTACTGCCGGAGGTGTAGAGGATGAAGAGCGGGTCTTCGGCGTCCATCGGCTCGGGCGGGCAGTCGCTGCTGGCCGCATCCAGGGCTTGTTGATACTTGAGGTCGCGACCTTCGCTCCAGCCAACGGTCGCTCCGGTGCGCTCCACTACCAGCACCGTGCTCACATTCGGACAACTGGCCAGGGCCTTGTCGACATTCTGCTTCAGTGCAACGGGCTTGCCGCCGCGCACGCCTTCGTCTGCGGTGATCACCGTGCGGCAGTCGGCATCGAGAATACGGTCACGCAAGGCATCCGGCGAGAAACCACCAAACACCACGGAGTGCACCGCGCCAATCCGTGTGCAGGCGAGCATGGCGTAGGCGGCCTCCGGGATCATCGGCATGTAGATGCATACCCGGTCGCCTTTCTTCACGCCACGGCTTTTCAGCACATTGGCCAGGCGGCTGACGTTCTGGTGCAGTTGGAGGTAGGTGATTTTTGAAGATTTTGTCGGATCATCGCCTTCCCAGATGAAGGCCGGCTGATCGGCGCGTTGCGCCAGGTGACGGTCGATGCAGTTGTAGCTGACGTTGAGTTGACCACCGGCAAACCATTGGGCGGCGCCGGTGTGGATGTCTGAGCGTTGAACGGTGTGCCAGGGGGTTATCCAGTCGAGAAAGTGCTCGGCCTGTTCAGCCCAGAAGGTATCCGGCTGTTCGATGGATTGGCGGTAGAGGCGCTGATAGTCCTCTTGACTGAGTTGCGCAGCCCGGCGGACGGCATCGGCGGTGGGGAACGTGCTGATATCGAACATGAGCGATCCTTATTCTTGTTTTTGCGACAAGTCATAAAGATGCACCCGGCAGGGGTAGGGTTCAAGGCCAACCTCCAAATGGACGTTGGCCTTGCAAAAACTGGATCAGCCGCGGTGACGACCGCGGAAGTAATTGATCAGGCCCTGGGTCGAAGCGTCCTCGGCCGAGGTCTCTTCGGCGCCGGTCAGGCGGTTGTAGACGCCCTTGCCCAGCTCCTTGCCCAGCTCCACACCCCATTGGTCGAAGGCGTTGATACCCCAAATCACGCTCTGTACGAACACTTTGTGCTCATACATGGCTACCAGGGCACCCAGGCGACGCGGGCTGATGCGTTCGACCACGAGGGTGTTGCTCGGGCGGTTGCCCGGAATCACCTTGTGCGGTGCCAGCTTCTGCACTTCGTCTTCCGGGATACCTTTGTCGCGCAGCTCGGCTTCCGCTTCGGCGCGGGTCTTGCCGAGCATCAGCGCCTGGCTCTGGGACAGGCAGTTGGCGTACAGCCATTGATGGTGGTCGGACACCGGGTTGAAGCTGACGATCGGCACGATAAAGTCGGCCGGGATCAGTTGGGTACCCTGGTGCAGCAACTGGTGGTAAGCGTGCTGGCCGTTGCAGCCAACGCCGCCCCAGATCACCGGGCCGGTATCGGTAGCGACGGGCGTACCGTCCTGGCGCACGCTCTTGCCGTTGGATTCCATGTCCAGCTGTTGCAAGTGTTTGGTGATGTTACGCAGGTAGTGGTCGTACGGCAGGATCGCGTGGCTCTGCGCGCCCCAGAAGTTGCCGTACCACACGCCCAGCAAGCCCAGCAGCACCGGCATGTTCTGTTCGAACGGGGCGTTCTGGAAATGCTGGTCCATGGTGTAGGCACCGGACAGCAGTTCCTTGAAGTTGGACATGCCGATGGCCAGGGCGATCGGCAAGCCGATGGCCGACCACAGCGAGTAACGGCCGCCGACCCAGTCCCACATCGGGAAGATGTTTTCTTCGCGAATTCCGAAGGCCACGGCCGCCGCGTTGTTGCTCGACACGGCGATGAAGTGGCGATACAGCTCGGCTTCCGAGCCACCCTGGGCCAGGTACCAGGCACGGGCGGCCTGGGCGTTTTTCAGGGTTTCGAGGGTGTTGAAGGATTTTGACGAGACGATGAACAGCGTGGTCTCGGCGCGCAGCTTCAGGGTCAGCTCGTGGAACTCGCTGCCGTCGATGTTCGCCAGGTAGTGGCAGCGCACGCCTTTGTGGGCGTAGGACAGCAGCGCTTCGGAGACCAGCTCCGGGCCGAGGAACGAGCCACCGATACCGATGTTCACCACGTCGGTGATCGGCTTCTCGGTGTAGCCACGCCACAGGCCGTCGTGGATGCGGCCGACCAGGTCGGTGATCTGGTTCAGCACTTTGTGCACGTCCGGCATGATGTTCACGCCGTTGACCGACAGCTTGTCACCCACCGGACGGCGCAGTGCGGTGTGCAGCGCTGGGCGGCCTTCCGACGAGTTGACTGGTTCGCCTTTGTACAGCGCGTCAATCGCTTCCTTGAGGTGGACCTCTTTGGCGAGGTTTACCAGCAGGTCACGGGTTTCGCCGGTGATCAGGTTTTTCGAGTAATCGAGGAAAAGTCCGCAGCTGCTCAAGGTGAACTGGGAAAAACGCTGAGGATCGGCATTGAACGCTTCGCGCATGCTGAAATCCTGCATGGCTTGGCGATGTTGATTGAGCGCTTGCCAGGCGGGCAGAGCGGTAACGTCATGAGGGGTGCGGTAGTACGCCATCGCTGCGGGTTTCCTTTTATTACGGGGACTGCCTTTAGGACACTTATTTGCCTGGAACATCCAGTCTTTGATCAAGCAATGGGTTCCAGACAGCGCTAACCATAGCGCAGGGCGATTACATTAAACCTAGCGTGTCGATATGTCTTGGCTTTGTCTGCGCTAAGGCCGGTACTTTTTTATACCGGCACTTTTTATTTACGCAGTGAGGAGGGCAACTGGAAGGGTCAGTCGAGGATCAGATGCAGGTTATCGATGAGACGGGTGGCCCCCAAGTAGGCGGCGACCAGGATCACGATATCCCGGTCTTCGGCCGTGGCCGGGCGCAAATGCACGCCTTGGCGCACTTCGAGGTAGTCCAGGCGCAGCCCGGCGGCTTCGATCTGGCGGACCTGTTCGGCGCGCAGCTTGGCGAAGTCATGGTCACCGGCCTTGATCGCAGCGCCTATCTGGCTGAGGCTGCGGTACAGCACCGGCGCAATGGCGCGCTGTTCGTCGCTGAGGTAGCCGTTGCGCGACGACAGCGCCAGGCCGTCGTCGGCGCGCACGGTGGGCTCGCCGATGATCTGGATCGGCATGTTCAGGTCATGCACCATGGCGCGGATCACGGCCAGTTGCTGGTAATCCTTCTGGCCAAACACGGCCATGTCCGGCTGCACCATGTTGAACAGCTTGCTGACCACCGTCGCCACGCCTTCGAAATGCCCGGGACGGCTGGCGCCACACAGGCCTTCGGACAGTTGCGGCACGCTGACACGGGTCTGGCCGGTCATGCCGCCTGGGTACATTTCCTCGACGGTAGGTGCGAACAGCAGGTTGCAGCCGGCTTGCAGCAACTTTTCCTGATCGGCGGCCAGGGTGCGGGGGTATTTGTCCAGGTCTTCGCCGGCGCCAAATTGCAGCGGGTTGACGAAGATGCTGGCGACCACGAAATCCGCCTGCTGGGCGGCCTTGGTCACCAGGGTGGCGTGGCCGCTGTGCAGGTTGCCCATGGTCGGCACAAAGCCGATACGCTTGCCGGCGCTGCGGGCATGGGTTACGGCGGCCCGCAGTTCACGTACGGTTTTAACGGTGTTCATGCAGAGAACCCATGTTCGGCGGCCGGGAAGGTCACGCCTTTGACTTCGGCGACGTAGGCGCTCAAGGCGTCATGGATGCTGGTCTGGCCAGTCATGAAGTTCTTCACGAACTTCGGCACACGACCGCTGATCGACAGGCCGAGCATGTCGTGCAGCACCAGCACCTGGCCATCGGTGGCCGAACCTGCGCCGATACCGATTACTGGCACTTTCACGGCCTGGGTGATTTCTGCCGCCAACTCGCTCGGCACACATTCGAGCAGGATCATGGCCGCGCCGGCCTGTTCCAGGGCGATGGCGTCCGCACGCATCTGGCGCGCCTGGGCCTCATTCCGGCCCTGGACCTTATAGCCGCCAAGGATGTTCACGGACTGCGGCGTCAGTCCCATGTGCACACACACCGGCACGCCGCGTTCCGCGAGCAGGCGGATCGACTCGGCGAGCCATAACGCGCCTTCAATTTTGATCATGTGCGCGCCGGCTTGCATCAGCTTGCCGGCATTCTGGAAGGTTTGTTCGAGCGTCGCGTAACCCATGAACGGCAGGTCGGCGATGATGAAGGCGCCATCGTTACCGCGCTTGACGCTGGCGGTGTGGTACGCAAGTTCATCGGTGGTGACGGGCAGGGTGCTGTCATTCCCTTGAAGAACCATGCCCAGGGAGTCGCCCACCAGCAGCACTTCAACCCCGGCCTGGCAACTGGCGTGGGCGAACGTGGCGTCGTAGCAGGTCAGCATGGCGATTTTTTCACCTTTGAGCTTGAGGCTCTGCAAGGTGGTCAGGGTAATGTCTGGCATGAAAAGGGTCCTCGTTCAGGCGCTTGGAAACAGCGAGTAACGCGCGTGAGTCTTCGTTTATACAGGCGCACTGTCTTGAGAGCAGTGCTTATAAGGCCTGGATTGCGCCCTTCAGCGCCGGGTTGGCGGCAGCGGGACGCCTATAGTCGTGAGGAGGACACGGGAAGTCAATTGGATGTGTTACCGCATTGTTACGATGACGGTGTTACCGCTGTTACTGACGCGATTCAGCAACGGTGAGCCGTTCAAGACCGACAAACGGGCAGGCTTCAAGCAGTTCGTTGAGGGTTTGGCCATCGGGTAACGCCAGGCTGGCGGGCGCCAGTTCGGCCAACGGGTACAGCACAAAAGCCCTCAGGTGCATCTGGTAGTGCGGCACCTTGAGACGCGGTTCGTCGATCAGGCGATCGCCAAACAGCAGGATGTCCAGGTCAAGCGTGCGCGGGCCCCAGCGCTCGAGGCGTTCGCGGCCCTGGTCGTTCTCGATGGCTTGCAGCGCATCCAGCAGCTCAAGAGGGGCGAGGTTACTGTCAAGGGCAGCCACTGCATTGGTATAGCGCGGTTGGCCCGGGAGCAGGGAGTCACTTTGATAGAAGGCAGAGACACCGGCGACGTGCGTGCCGGGCAATTGCGCCAGTGCTTCGATAGCGCTGCGCAATTGCTGATCCGGGGCCGCCAGGTTGCTGCCCATGCCGATGTAGATGCGTTCCACGCTTATTCGCCCGAGGCGTCGGCCGCGCTGCGCTTGCGCTTGCTGCTGCTGCGGCGACGCTTCTTCGGCCCGGCGCCTTCGCCATCGCCTTTGCTGCCGAGGTCACGGATCATGTCGCGGCGTTCGCTGTCATTGGCGTCCTGGTAGTCGGTCCACCATTCGCCCAGGCCGTCGGTCTGCTCGCCGGCGCTCTCACGCAACAAAAGGAAGTCGTAGCCGGCGCGGAAACGCGGGTTGTCCAGCAACAGGTCGGCACGTTTGCCACTGCGACGTGGCAGGCGCTCCTGCATGTCCCAGATCTCACGGATCGGTATGGTGAACCGTTTGGGAATGGCGATGCGCTGGCACTGCTCGGCGATCAGCTCATGGGCGGCTTCCTGCATGGCCGGGATCGGCGGCATGCCACGCTCCTGCAGGCGCAGCACGCGCTTGGGCAGGGCCGGCCACAACAGGGCGGCAAACAGGAACGCCGGGGTGACCGGTTTGTTCTGCTTGATGCGCAGGTCGGTGTTGATCAGTGCTTCGCTGATCAGGGTGTGGGTGTACGTCGGGTTGTATTCCAGCGCCTCGGCGCTGGCCGGGAACAGTGGGTCGAACAACTGCAGGTCGACGAGCATTTCGAAGGTGTCGGCGGCGTAGCCCGAGAGGAACAGCTTCAACACTTCTTCGAACAGGCGCGCCGAAGGGATCTCCCGCAGCATCGGTGCCAGTTCGCGAATCGGCGCGGCGGTGTGTTTCTCGATGCCGAAGTTGAGCTTGGCGGCAAAACGCACCGCACGCAGCATGCGCACCGGGTCTTCCTGGTAGCGCTGGACCGGGTCACCGATCAGGCGGATCAGGTTGTTGCGGATATCGTGTACGCCATTGGCGTAATCGAGAATGCGCTCGCTGACCGGATCGTAATACAAGGCATTGATGGTGAAGTCGCGGCGCTGCGCGTCTTCCTCGAGGGTACCGTAGACGTTGTCACGCAGGATGCGCCCGCTTTCGTTGCGGGAGGACTGATTGGTGTCTTCCTCTTCATCGTTTTGCGGGTGGCCGGCGCGAAACGTCGCAACTTCGATGATTTCGCGACCGAAGTGGATATGCACCAGCTTGAAACGCCGGCCGATGATCCGCGCATTGCGAAATTCGGCACGCACTTGCTCAGGCGTGGCGCTGGTAGCGACGTCGAAGTCCTTGGGCGTGATATTGAGCAGCATGTCGCGTACACAACCGCCCACCAGATAAGCCTGGTAGCCGGCGTTCTGCAAACGTTCGACGATATTCACGGCATAACGGCTGAATTGAGCGCGTTGCAGCGAATGCTGGCTGCTGTTGAGCACTTCAGGCGTGCTGCGTTTGTGTTGCGTACGACGCAAGGGAGAACGGAATGACTGGAACAACTTCTTCAGCATGGGATGCACTGTTTGAAGGAATGTTCGGCCATAACGAAGAATGACCGCATGATGGGCGGGGATTCTAGCATTTAGTCAGGGGATGGTGTAGGAACAAGCTGCAAGCCCCAAGCCAAAAGCTTCAAGAGGTTGCTGGGTGGTCAAATGGCGGAAACTACAAGGGGAGCCGAAGCTCCCCCAGAAGTAGTTGCGTGCTCTATTTTTATTATGGATTGCGGGCTTCTTGTTTTTGTTGATCGCCCTCGCCATGAAGCTTCACCTTCATGACACTCCCAATCGGGAGTCAAGAGCAAACGGATTGCTTTGGTCGCTGTGTTGCTGATCTACGATCCAACCAGTTCAGGCTCTGCCTTAGGGCAGTTTTTGTTGTTCTCGGCCTGGTTGCGGGGCAAGCCCCAAATGCAACGCCTCTCCAAAAGAATCAGTTAGCTGCGCCTCCGCCGTGTTGTTTTTGTTATGCGTGAGTCGATTCGTCTTATTTTTATTGTCTTGTACAAAGCTTGTTATTGTTTTTGTACTAAGCATATAGCAGGGTGCGTGCCAACTTTTGCACCGCCCAGCAAAACCGGGGGGTTGAGGTGGTATCGGGCTTTTGACGGCCCAAAAAAAACCGGGGCTTCGTTACCGTAAGCCCCGGCTTTTGTTACGCGAAATATCCGCGGTAACAGTTTTTTCACATCTGCGGGTGTTACCTGTGGGGGCGCGCCCTCAACTCTCGCTGGCCACGCCGGTCTTGCGCCGCGGAATGCCCAGGCGCTGGCGACGTTCCCACAGGCATTTACGGCTCACGCCCAGCTTGCGCGCCAGTTCGGTCTCGGTCATATGGTCCTGGTGCTCAAGGACGAAATGCTGGAAGTAATCTTCCAGTGACAGATCTTCCGTCGGCTCGTGGCTGGTGTTGCTACCGCCGCCCTGTTGTGGGGCCAGGCCGATGAAGTCGTCGTCCTCCAGATCGCTCAGCTCAATGTCGATACCCAGCAGCTCGGCGGAAATCTCCGGGCTCTCCGACAGGATCACCGCACGCTCGACCGCATTTTCCAGCTCCCGCACGTTACCCGGCCACGAGTAATGGCGAATCGCCTGCTCGGCGTCCGGGGCAAACTTCAGGTCGGTACGGTTGATGCGCGCGCTCTGGCGCAGCAGGAACGCGTTGGCGATCTCATTGACGTCGGCGCCACGCTCACGCAGGGCCGGCAACTTGAGGGCGATCACGTGCAGGCGGTAATACAAGTCTTCACGGAACTGGCCGATCTTGGCCAGGCTCTTCAGGTCCCGGTGGGTCGCGGCGATCAGTCGAACATCGACCTTCTGCGATTGCACCGAGCCCACACGGCGAATCTCGCCTTCCTGCAACACGCGCAGTAACCGCGCCTGGGCTTCCAGAGGCAGTTCGCCGATTTCGTCGAGGAACAGCGTGCCGCCGTCCGCCGCTTCCACCAGGCCCGCACGCCCGGCGCTGGCGCCGGTAAACGCGCCTTTTTCGTGGCCGAACAGTTCGGACTCGATCAGGGATTCAGGGATCGCCGCGCAGTTCACCGAGATCATCGGCGCCTTGGCACGCTTGGACAGGTTGTGCAGGGCGCGGGCCACCAGTTCTTTACCGGTGCCAGACTCGCCCTGGATCAATACATTGGAGTCGGTGGGCGCGACTTTGCGGATCTTGCTGTACAGGTCCTGCATGGGTGGGCAGGAACCGATGATGCCGATCTCGCCGTTGCTGTTGTCGACGCCTGGCTTGTCATTGGTTTTGCTCGCCGGTCGTTGCTCGGCCGGCGCGCTGCTGGCCGACTGGCGGTCGCGCAGGATACGGGCCACCGCCTGGAGCATCTCGTCATGGTCGAATGGCTTGGCGATGTAATCCACCGCGCCCATCTTCATGGAGTCCACCGCCGACCGCAGGCTGGCGTAGCTGGTCATGATCAGCACCGGAGTGCCCTGGCCCAGTTTGATCAACTCGGTACCAGGCGCGCCAGGCAGGCGCAGGTCGCTGACAATCAGGTCGAACGTGGGAATGCTGAACCGCTCCTGGGCTTCCTGCACCGAGCCGGCTTCGCTGACCTGGTACTGATTTCGTTCAAGCAGGCGACGCAAGGCAGAGCGGATAATGGTTTCGTCTTCGACGATCAAAATGTGCGGCATTGATTCAATTCTCTCGACGGTCTCAGTTCACAGCGGACGTCGCTTCGACATGACGCGGCAAGGTCACCCGAATACGGGTGCCGCGTTGGCTTTCGGTGTCAGCCGGGCTGTCGATGGTGATTTGTCCATAATGCTCTTCAACGATGGAATAGACCAGTGCAAGGCCCAGACCGGTACCTTCACCTGGGTCCTTGGTGGTGAAGAAGGGTTCGAACAATCGGTCCATGATGTTCTGTGGAATACCGCTGCCTTCATCTTCGACGATCAGATCGACCGTATGTTCGAAAGCCTCGGTCTTGACGCGCACCGCACCGCCGGCCGGGGTGGCGTCACGGGCGTTGGACAGCAGGTTGATCAGCACTTGGGCGAGGCGTTGGGAGTCGCCGTCGACCCAATGGTCGGGGTCGCATAAATTGAAGAACTGTACTTCGAAATTGCGCCGGTTCAAGGCCAGCAGCCCAATGGCGTCCTGTGCCACCTCGGCCAGGCACACGGCTTCGTCGTGGTTCTGGTGGGCGCCGGCGTGGGCAAAGCTCATCAGCGACTGCACGATGCGCGAAACACGCTTGGTCTGTTCGAGGATCTGCCCGCTGATTTCGGTGATTTCGCCGTCGTCTTCACGCTCTTCCCGCAGGTTCTGCGCCAGGCAGGCAATACCGGTGATCGGATTGCCGATTTCATGGGCCACGCCCGCCGCCAACCGACCGATACTGGCCAGGCGCTCGGAGTGCACCAGCTTGTCTTCGAGCATCTGGGTTTCGGTCAGGTCTTCCACCAGCAGCACCAGACCACTGTTACCGGGGGCCAGGGGTTCGTCGATGGCGGCTTTGTGCAGGTTGAGCCAGCGGGTCTGGCCGTCGAGGGCCAGGTGCTGCTTGTGCAGGTGTTCGTCGGGCAGATTGATGAAACCTTGCAACAGTTCTTTCCACGGCTCGCCCAGTGTATTCAGGCGTGAGCCGACTACGCGTTGCGCCGCGATACCGGTGAGTTCTTCCATGGCCTTGTTCCACATCAGGATCTCTTGATCCTTGGCCAGGGAGCAGACGCCCATCGGGAGTTCCTGCAGGGTCTGGCGGTGGTAGCGACGCAGGGCATCGAGTTCGGCGGCCAGGCCTGTGAGGCGGGAGTGGTAGTCCTCCAGCCGGCTTTCGATGAAATGGATGTCTTCGGTCACGTAGTTTTCGCCGCCGGCCTTGTAGGGCAGGAAGGTTTCCACCATGTCCTGGGACACGCTCGGCCCCATCAATCCGGACAGGTTGGCTTCGATACGGTCACGCAGGCGGCGCAGGGCGTACGGGCGGCGCTCATCGAACGGCAGGTAGAGATCGCGCAGCGCCTGCTCGACTTCCTTCTGTGCCGCCTTGGCACCCAACGGCTTGGCCAGTTGCGTGGCGAATTCCTGGGGTGAGGCGGCATGCAATTCACGTCGTTGCGGACGGCGTACGTTATCCACCGCGCAGGCTTCGGCGGCGCTGGTTTCTTCCGGGCTGGCGTTGGTAAACAGTGAGATCAGGGTGAACATCAAGACGTTGGCGGCCAGCGACGCAATCGCGGCCATGTGCCAACTGGTGTCATCCAGCACGTAGATCATGTTCAGCAACGGGATGTAGAAGCCCTGCAGGTTGCCGACCAGCGGCAGCAGCATGGTCACGACCCACACCAGGATCCCCGCCAGCAGCCCGGCGATGAAGCCACGCCGATTGGCGGTCGGCCAATACAGTACCGACAGCACGCCCGGCAGGAACTGCAAGGTGGCGACAAATGCAACGATCCCCAGGTTGGCCAGGTCTTGACCCGCGCCCAGCAGCAGGTAGAAACCATAGCCGGCCATGATGATCGCGACGATCAGCGCGCGCCGTGTCCATTTCAGCCAGCGGTAGATATTGCCCTCGGCCGGTGGTTGGTACAGCGGTAACACCAGGTGGTTGAGTGCCATCCCCGAGAGGGCCAGGGTGGTCACGATGATCAACCCGCTGGCAGCCGATAGCCCCCCGACGTACGCCAATAGCGCCAAGGCCGGGCTATTCGCGGCTATGCCGATGCCCAGGGTGAAATACTCAGGATTGGTGGTGGCCCCCAGTTTCAGACCGGCCCACAGGATCAGCGGCACCGCCAGGCTCATCAACAGCAGGAACAACGGCAAACCCCAGCTGGCGCTAACCAGCGAGCGCGGGTTGAGGTTTTCGGTAAAGGTCATGTGGTACATGTGCGGCATCACGATTGCCGAGGCGAAGAACACTAGCAGCAGTGTGCGCCAGGGGCCTTCCTGCAATGGCGTATGCAGGGCGGCGAGGGCGGTCTGGTTCTGCAGCAGCCACAGTTCCAGCTGTTGCGGGCCGTCGAACACGCCGTAGAGCGCGTACAGGCCAACGCCGCCGATGGCGATCAGCTTGATCACCGACTCGAAGGCAATCGCGAACACCAGGCCCTCGTGCTTCTCGCGGGTGGCGATATGGCGTGAGCCGAAGAAAATCGTGAACAGCGTGATCAGCGCGCAGAAGGCCAGGGCCACCCGATGTTGCACCGGTTCGCGGGTCAGGATGCTGATGGAGTCCGCCACCGCCTGGATTTGCAGGGCCAGCAACGGCAGCACGCCGATCAGCATGAACATGGTGGTCAGCGCGCCGGCCCAGGTGCTGCGAAAGCGGAAGGCGAACAGGTCGGCCAGGGAGGACAGTTGGTAGGTGCGGGTGATCTTCAGGATCGGGTAAAGCAGCACCGGTGCCAGCAGAAACGCACCGGACACCCCGAGGTAGCTGGAAAGAAAGCCGTAACCGTATTGATAGGCCAGGCCTACGGTGCCATAGAACGCCCAGGCGCTGGCGTAAACGCCAAGGGACAAGGTGTAGGTCAGCGGATGGCGAATGATCGCCCGCGGAATCATTCCACGCTCACTGATCCAGGCCACCCCGAACAGCGCGGCCAGGTAGGCGGCGCTGATCAGCAGCATCTGGGTCAGGCTAAAGCTCATCGGCATCTTTTTGGCTCTGCAGGATGAAAGTCACGACGATCAGGATCAGCCACAGCAGATAGGGGCGATACCAGGCGCCCGTGGCGTCGATCCACCAATCCATGATGGCGGGGGAAAACAGGTAGATCCCGACGACCAGCAGCAGGACCAATCGATAGATGTACATGTTGGCCTCTGATTGAAAAACTGCGGCGATGGTAACGGATGCCGGCCAAGCTGCAAGCGCCTTCAGCTCAATTGCGCTTCTGCCAGCGTGAGTGTGTGCGGTATCCGCGTGGCGTCCCAGTGCTGGATGCCCCAATCCAGCAGTTCCCGTGGGCTGGCGTGGAGCAGCTCGTCACCGGGTTGCTGCCCGAGGGCGCGCAGGGCCCTTAATAGCAAAGGCGTGGCCTGGTCGGGTGTCAACGGCGGGGAACGATAGGATTTGCCCAATTTGTTACCGTCCGGCTGGACGATCAGTGGCACATGCAGGTAGCGCGGTTGGCGCAGGCCGAGCAGTTCCTGCAGGTAGAGCTGGCGCGGCGTGGAGTCGAGCAGGTCGGCGCCGCGCACGATGTCGGTAACACCTTGCCACGCATCGTCGAGGACGACTGCCAATTGATAAGCATAGAGCCCATCGCGGCGACGGATGACGAAATCGCCTACATCGCGACCCAGGTGCTGTCGGAATTCGCCCTGGACGCGGTCGGTAAAGTGGTAAGCAAGCTCAGGAACACGCAAACGGATGGCGGCATCTTGCTGATCGTGGCCGGCATTGCGACACAGGCCCGGGTAGATGCCGTTGTAGGCCTCCAGTTGTTTACGTGAGCAAGTGCAGGCGTAGGCGAGGCCGTGGTTGAACATATCGTTCAGTACTTTGGCATAGGCTTCGTGCCGTTCGCTTTGTCGGACCAGTTCGCCGTCCCACTCAAACCCGTAGCTTTCCAGTGCGTGCAGGATCGCAGCCTGGGCGCCGGGCTCTTCGCGGGGCGGGTCGAGGTCTTCCATGCGCATCAGCCAGCGGCCGTGGTTGGCGCGGGCGTCGAGGTAGGAGGCGAGCGCGGCGACCAGTGAGCCGAAATGCAAGTGGCCGCTGGGCGTGGGGGCAAAACGCCCGATATAGGTAGAGGCTGTCATGGGCCGGATACTACTGGAAATTCGCTAAACCCCAGAAACAAAAATGGGGCGTTCGCACGCCCCATTCGTTCAGCTCGGCTGGATTACTTGCCGACCTGTTTTTCCTTGATTTCGGCCAAGGTCTTGCAGTCTACGCAGAGGTCTGCGGTTGGGCGGGCTTCCAGGCGACGAATACCAATCTCGACACCGCAGGATTCGCACCAGCCGTATTCTTCGTCCTTGATCAGCTGCAGCGTCTTGTCGATCTTCTTGATCAACTTGCGCTCGCGATCACGGGCGCGCAGTTCCAGGGCGAATTCTTCTTCCTGGCTCGCGCGGTCGGCCGGGTCAGGGAAGTTGGCTGCTTCGTCCTTCATATGGTCAACCGTACGGTCGACTTCCTGCATCAAGTCCTGTTTCCACTTGTTCAGGATCTTGGTGAAGTGCTCGCGCATGGGCTCGCCCATGTACTCCTCACCTTTCGTCTCTACGTAAGGTTCGAAGCCGTTGAGGCCTTGAGTCTGCTGTTGCTTTGCTTGGGTGGACATGAATAGACCGCCTCTCACTCTTCTAATCCATTGCGCAGGATTGCAACGTCACCGACACCTGCCGGCCCTGCGGCTGCAAGCGGGCGAACTTACCAGATAGATTCGGGGTGCGCCACTCCCGGTTGTCGAGGCCCACCGCAAAGGGGTTGCAAACTGCGACTGCCCGCCATTGCTGGGTATGTGTTACCTCGAATGTAGATTTTAGTCGGTTTGCACGCGCTTGCCCGGACTGCACATGCCGCCGGGCAGGCAATAGAACATGTTTTACGGCGCGGGTTCGGTAGAATCCAGATTTTGTCCTCACCGTTAAGGAAGGCTAATGGCCCAGCCCTACAGTGCGCGCAGTCGCGCCATCGAACCTTTTCATGTCATGGCATTGCTGGCGCGGGCCAATGAGCTGCAGGCCGCCGGCCATGATGTGATCCACCTGGAAATCGGCGAGCCGGATTTCACCACCGCCGAGCCGATCATCCAGGCCGGCCAGGCGGCATTGGCCAATGGTAAGACCCGTTACACTGCAGCCCGTGGCCTGCCAGAGCTACGCGAAGCCATCAGCGGTTTTTATCAGCAGCGTTACGGCTTGAACGTGGATCCCGAGCGCATTCTTATCACTCCTGGCGGGTCCGGCGCGTTGCTGCTGGCCAGCAGCCTGCTGGTGGACCCGGGCAAGCATTGGCTGCTCGCAGACCCTGGTTACCCTTGCAATCGCCACTTCCTGCGCCTGGTAGAGGGCGCGGCGCAACTGGTGCCGGTAGGCCCGGAGGTGCGCTATCAGTTGACCGCCGACCTGGTGGCCAGGCACTGGGATCAGGACAGTGTGGGCGCGCTGGTGGCCTCGCCAGCCAACCCGACGGGGACGATCCTCACCCGTGGCGAATTGGCCGGGCTTTCTGCGGCCATCAAGGCGCGCAACGGCCACCTTGTGGTGGATGAGATCTACCATGGCCTCACTTACGGCACCGACGCAGCCAGCGTGCTGGAAGTCGACGACGACGCCTTCGTCCTCAATAGTTTTTCCAAGTATTTCGGCATGACCGGCTGGCGCCTGGGATGGCTGGTTGCACCCCCGGCGGCAGTGGGCGAGTTGGAGAAGTTGGCGCAAAACCTCTACATCAGTGCTCCCAGCATGGCCCAACACGCGGCGCTGGCGTGTTTCACCCCACAGACCCTGAGCATTCTCGAAGAGCGCCGTGCCGAATTCGGTCGCCGTCGCGATTTCCTGTTGCCCGCCCTGCGCGAGCTGGGGTTTGGCATCGCCGTTGAGCCGGAGGGGGCGTTCTATTTGTACGCCGATATCAGCGCATTTGGCGGTGATGCCTTCGCATTTTGCCGCCATTTTCTCGAAACCGAGCATGTGGCTTTTACGCCTGGCTTGGACTTTGGCCGCTACCAGGCCGGTCATCATGTGCGTTTTGCCTACACGCAGAACCTCGATCGGCTACAAGAAGCGGTGGAGCGGATCGCCCGTGGTCTGCGGAGCTGGCAAGGCTGATGCGCTTTAATCCTCCCCTTGAAGAAGCGCGACTGATTCGCCGCTACAAGCGTTTTCTCACCGATATCGAGACCGTTACCGGCGAGTTGCTGACCATTCACTGCCCCAACACGGGCTCAATGCTCAATTGCATGGTGGAAGGTGGGCAGGTCTGGTTCAGCCGCTCCAATGACCCCAAGCGCAAATTGCCCGGCACCTGGGAAATCGCCGAGACGCCTCAGGGCCGCTTGGCCTGTGTGAACACGGCGCGGGCCAATCAATTGGTCGAGGAGGCGCTGCATGCAGGGGGGATCACTGAGCTCAATGGCTTTACCGCGTTGAAACGCGAAGTGCCTTACGGCCAGGAGAAAAGCCGCATCGACTTTCGCCTGGATTATCCCGACGGCGCGGCCTATGTCGAAGTCAAAAGTGTGACCCTGGGCTATGACGGCTCTGCGGTTGCGGCGTTTCCCGACGCGGTGACCCAGCGCGGCGCCAAGCATTTGCGTGAGCTGGCGCACCTGGCGCGGGAGGGTGTGCGCGCGGTGCAGCTGTACTGCGTCAATCTCTCGGGGATTGAGGCTGTGCGACCGGCGGTGGAAATCGACCCCGGTTATGCCGCAGCCCTGCGTGAAGCCAAGGCGGCAGGGGTGGAAGTGCTGGCGTATGGCGTGCGTGTGACCTGCGAAGAAATCTGTGTAGGCCGGCGCCTGGACGTGCTGCTCGACTAGAGTTCCACCCATAGGCCTTGAGCGTCTTCGCAGCCGCGCAGGGCGGTCAGGCTCTGCCCGGCGCAAGGGCCGGCGATGCATTCGCCATTCTCGATCAGGAACAGGGCGCCGTGAGTCGCACACTGGATCAGGCTGGCGCTGTCGTCGAGAAACTGGTCGGGTTGCCATTCCAGTGGAATGCCACGATGGGGGCAACGGTTGATGTAGAAGTACGCAACGCCGTCGCGACGCACGGCCAGCAGCTTGCACCCGTCGATATCAAAACCGAGGCTGCTGTTGGGCGCGAGTGCGGTGGAGGGGCAGAGAAACTTCATTTCACTCCTTAAGTGCCTTGACGTTCAAATGCAAACAATTATCAAATGCCGGCTCGCCCGTCAGCTGACCGGGCGCTCAATACGATGCCAGACGGGCGTTTGCTGTCACATCAATGAGTGCTTGAGCGGCCCTGCCCTTGGAAGGAAACCCTGTTATGCGACTGAGTACCAGCGCTATTGCGCTCGTTGTCGGACTGCTGGTCAACCACGGGGCGCAAGCCTCTGAACTGCCACAACGCTGGGTGAGTGCCGGTGGGGCGCTGTCGGAATGGGTGACGGCCCTGGGCGGCGAGTCGAAACTGGTCGGGGTGGACACTACCAGCCAGCATCCCGAGTCCCTCAAGGCGTTGCCGAGCATTGGTTATCAGCGGCAATTGTCGGCGGAAGGCATTTTAAGTCTGCGCCCGCAGGTGCTGGTCGGCACCGAAGAAATGGGGCCGCCGCCGGTGCTGGCGCAGATTCGCAGTGCAGGCGTGCAGGTGGAAATGTTCTCGGCGCAGCCGGACCTGCCAACGTTGAAAGACAATCTTCAACACCTGGGTAAGTTGCTGGGCAGCGAGGCCAAGGCCACCGAATTGTTTACCGGATATGAGCAGGCGCTGGATCAGCAGAAACGCTGGGTGACCAAGGCCCAGTCCACGCAAAAGGCGCCAGGCGTGTTGTTGTTGCTCGGGCATGCAGGCGGCAAGCCGCTGATCGCGGGCAAAGACACGGCGGCCGACTGGATGTTGCAACAGGCGGGCGGGCGCAATCTGGCGGTCCATGAAGGTTACAAGCCGTTTTCGGTGGAGTCGTTGGCGGGCTTGAGCCCGGATGTACTGGTGTTTGCTGACCGTGCCTTGACCGCAGACGCAGCGCGTGCGGCACTGTTCAAGGAAAACCCGATCCTGGCGTCCACGCCGGCGGCCAAGAGCGGGCGAGTGTTTGAGGTCGATCCCACCCTGTTGGTCGGCGGACTTGGGCCGCGTATGCCGCAAAGCCTCGCGGACCTGTCTGCCGGGTTTTACCCGTCCCAGGCCAAACCAGCCCCATGACCACTCCGGTAAAACCGAAAACGCTGTTTGTTGGGTTGGCGTTGTTGTGTGTCTTGGCGATCTGGCTTTCGCTGGCGCTGGGGCCAGTCAGCTTGCCTCTGTTGGATACGCTCAAAGCCGCCTTGCGCTTGATGGGGCTGCCGATTGAGCCCCAAGGGCTGGAGCAGGCTGAGCTGATCCTGGGGCAGATCCGTTTGCCACGCACGCTGCTGGGCTTGGCTGTCGGCGGGGTATTGGCCTTGTCGGGGGTGGCGATGCAGGGGTTGTTCCGCAATCCTCTGGCGGATCCAGGTTTGGTCGGGGTCTCCAGCGGTGCTGCGCTGGGGGCGGCGGTGGCGATTGTCGGCGGTTCGTTTTTCGGTGGTTTGCCGGATGCCGTTGGACCTTACCTGTTGTCACTTTGCGCATTCCTGGGAGGGCTGGGTGTGACGGCACTGGTATATCGCTTGGGGCGGCGCAACGGCCAGACCAACGTCGCGACGATGCTGCTCGCGGGCATTGCCCTTACGGCTCTCGCCGGTTCGGCGGTGGGCCTGTTCACCTATCTGGCCGACGACGCCACCTTGCGCACCCTGACATTTTGGAACCTGGGCAGTCTCAACGGCGCCAGCTATTCGCGGTTATGGCCGCTGTTGCTCGTGAGCGCGGGTGTGGCGCTGTGGTTGCCGCGCCGGGCCAAGGCGTTGAATGCCCTGTTGCTCGGTGAGTCGGAGGCCAGTCATCTCGGCATCGATGTGGAACGGCTCAAGCGCGAGTTGGTGTTGTGCACGGCGCTGGGCGTGGGGGCGGCGGTTGCCGCAGCGGGCATGATCGGTTTCGTGGGGCTGGTGGTGCCGCATCTGGTGCGCTTGTTGGCGGGGCCGGATCATCGTGTGCTGTTACCGGCATCGGTCTTCGCGGGTGCGAGCCTTTTGTTGTTTGCCGATCTGGTCGCACGGCTTGCCTTGGCACCGGCTGAGTTGCCGATCGGTATCGTTACAGCGTTTATCGGTGCGCCGTTCTTTCTTTTCCTGTTGTTGCGGGGGCGTGCCTGATGCTTCGTGTGGAAGACCTGCACATCCGTCGCGGGCGCAAAACCGTATTGGCAGATATCACACTCGACCTGTTGCCGGGTGAAGTGCTCGGCGTGTTGGGCCCCAATGGTGCAGGCAAAAGTACGCTGCTCGGTGCGTTGTGCGGCGAGTTGCATCCCGACCAAGGCACAGTGTGCCTGGATCAACGTCCTTTGCAGGCGTGGAGTGGGGCACGACGAGCACAGCGCCTGGCGGTATTGCCGCAAAGCTCGACGTTGGACTTCGCTTTCCGTGTCGAAGAGGTTGTCGGCATGGGCCGCTTGCCTCATCAGACCGGGCGCGTGCGCGATGACGAGATCATCGAGGCGGCCTTGCAGGCGGCTGACGTCGGGCACTTGAGCGGTCGCAGCTACCTGGCGTTGTCCGGTGGCGAGCGCCAGCGGGTGCACCTGGCGCGCGTGCTTGCACAATTATGGCCAGGTGAAGCGGGGCAGACGTTGTTATTGGATGAGCCGACGTCAATGCTGGACCCTTTGCATCAACACACGACCTTGCAGGCCATTCGTACCTTCGCCGATCGTGGGGCGGCGGTGCTGGTGATCCTTCATGACTTGAACCTCGCAGCCCGTTACTGTGACCGTATTCTGTTGCTGGAGGCGGGGCGTCCGCATGCCTTGGATACGCCGGCGCAAGTGATGCAGCCTGAGCCCCTGAAAGCTGTTTTTGGTCTGGATGTGCTTGTGCAGGCTCATCCCGAGCGTGGGCATCCTCTGATCATTGCGCGCTGAATTCGACTTTTCCATAGGCAAAAAAAGACCCGGCAAAAGCCGGGTCAAATAACCGTGATTAGCCTGATGAGGAGATAATCTGAGAGTCCGAACCAATGGTCTTTCAGTTATCGGCTGATCTCGCGACCAGTTGTGATAATCATAACGATTCTCATTTGAGAGTCAACCTTTGTTTTCTCGGTGTCTTGGGGTTTTCTCAAACGCCCGTTCGGAATGTCTATAAACAGGGGGGCCTGATAGTCGATCTAATTCTTTTGGCGCGTTGAAAGAGCGTCGAGTTGACGGTTCAGCGCTTCCTTGCGCTCGGCAGGAATGTCATTCCAGTGCACGTCCATCAATGCCCCTTCGATGGCATACAGCAGCACTTTCGATGCACGAAACCCGCGCGTTCGCACGGCCCGGTAGGCATCAACCGCACCCAGGCGACGCAAGTCGGACGCGCTGTGGATGCCCACCGCATGCAGCCACTGTGCTGATGTCTTGCCAAGGTTTTTCAGGTGTTGCAGCTCATCGTTCATCAAGCCTCCTTGCGACGGCCGAATGGTGCGGTGGGTATGTGACCAGGCAAGCCTGAACAGAAGTGTAGCGGTCAGTAGGAAAAGCGTAGTTCTTTAGTCGGAAACGGCCTAAAGACGTATAAGCATGACCAGGTCAGGCAGGCGGGAAGTCCCCGGCACGCCTGCGCGAAACCGGGGCGGAAGCAGAGGGTTTCAGCGAGTGCGATAGCGCAGGCGTGTGCCGAAATTGACCGACATGAGAATCTCGTCAGCGCTCAGTTCGGGCGGGAAGTATGTGCCGGAAATCTGCGCGTGGGCCAGGCTGGCGCCCTCCAGCGGGCAGTCGCGCAGGTCC
This sequence comes from Pseudomonas sp. NFPP28, assembly GCF_900115535.1. Classification (NCBI taxonomy): domain Bacteria; kingdom Pseudomonadati; phylum Pseudomonadota; class Gammaproteobacteria; order Pseudomonadales; family Pseudomonadaceae; genus Pseudomonas; species Pseudomonas sp. NFPP28. The sequence continues at coordinate 344,934 of NZ_FOWT01000010.1, forward strand.
AGCCCGCGTAAATCGGCAGATCGGAAATAGGCGTCGGTAAAGTCCACGCCTGCCGTGTCCAGTTCGCGCAGATCCAGCCCACGGAAGTCGCCACCGCGCATGTCGATGGCACCGTCTTTTGGACGTTCCCGGTTGAAGCCTCGCACATCGTCTTTATGCAGGAGCGAGTAAAGCGGCGTATCAAGAAGCTTGGGCTGACTCATGACGGCAACTCCCGTTGGATTTATGGCGCCATTATAGTGCCACTATTGCTTGGTCGCGTGGCCCAAGTAGGCGACACGACCAAGAAATTTTTCTTACAGGCCCGGCAGGCGCTGGCGGATATGCGCCACCAGTGCATCGAGGGTCCCGCTTTCATTGGTCTCGACGCGCTTGCTGAGGAGCAACTCCTCGGCGGTGAGTGGCTCGCGATTGGCTTGCTGTTCTTTGATAACAGTCAGTGTCGCGTCGGAAGGGTCGTTGTTGTCCTCCTGACGTTGCGCCAGCCAACTGGCGATAACTGCTTGTGGGGCGTTGCAATCCAGAATCAGGAAAGGCGCACCCGTGGCTTCGGCAACAGTGGCGGCCGCATCGCGTTGTTCACGTTTCAGGAAGGTCGCATCCAGCACGACCGGGTAGCCGGCGCGCAGCACGGTATCGGCGATTTCATTCAGGCGTGCGTAGGTCGCAGCACTGGCGTCGGCCGCATAGATACCGGCCTGTGGTGTGTTTTCCACGTGCTGCTCGCCAAACAGGCGCTTGCGCTCCACGTCCGATCGCAGGCGCACGGCACCCAGTGCCTCCACCAGGCGCATGGCCACATGGCTTTTACCGACAGCCGAAACGCCGTGGGTAATGGCCAGGAAGCGCGATGGAATGGTGCTGTAGCTTTCCGCCAGGTTGGCATAGTTGCGGTATTGGCGCAGAGTCGTGGCGCGCTGCACCGGGCTGGCTTCGCTCGGCATGCTGAACAGCGCGATCTTGGCGCGGACCAGGGCGCGATAGGCTTTGTAGAAGTTCAGCACTTCCAGGCCCTGATAGTCACCGGTCAATTCCAGATACTGGCTGATGAAGCGGCGTGCCAGGGACTTGAGTCCACGGTCTTCCAGGTCCATGGCCAGGAAGCTGGTATCGGCGTACACATCGGTGAAACGGAAGGGCTCGTTGAATTCGATGCAATCGAAGATCACCACGTGGCCGTCGATCAACGTTGCATTACCCAGGTGAATATCACCGTGGCATTCGCGGGTGAAGCCGTCCAGCTTGCGCTGGGAAAACAGTGGCTTGAGACGCTCGAAGCTGCTTTCGGCCCAGGCCTGCAGGGCTTCCAGCTGGGTCAGGTCAGTCTTGTCGCTGAGGAATGGACGGATCTGGTCGAAGTTCTGGCGAACCGGCGCCATTACCTCATCCGGCGTGCCGGCCGGGTGTTCCTGCGGCACTTTCGGTGCGCAGAGGTGGAAGTGCGCGATCTGCTTGGCCATCTCATCGATGTGTGCGCTGGTCAATTCGCCGTTGGCTTGCAGGGTGCTGAGCAGTTGGCTCTGCGGAAACTGGCGCATTTTCAGTGCGTATTCGATCACCGGGCCATCGCCACCCAACTGCGGGGCTTCGGCTGTGCCGGTGATCGGCAACACTTCAAGATACAGATCCTCGGTCAGGCGCTGATTGAGGCGCAACTCCTCGTTACAGAAGTGGCCGCGCTTTTCCAGGCCGGTAAAATCCAGAAATCCGAAGTTCATCGGCTTTTTCAGCTTATAGGCGTAAGGACCGGTCAGTACGACCCAGGAAATATGGGTCTCGATGACTTGGAACGCTTCAACCGGATGGGGATATAAAGCCGGATTTTGCAGGGCAGCGATCAGGGACTGGCTCACGGGCGATCCTTCAGAGTCTGGGGAAAAACATGGCGGGCATTATGGCTGCTGCGACCGCTTGTGCAAACCGCTGTCCGGCTCATGTTGATCATCAATAAAGTGCGTATAATCCGCCGCCATGACTCGAACCCGATCTCCCCGTTCCCGTAAAAAACCTCCTTCCCGTGGTCTGCGCCCCTGGCTTGGCTGGGCGCTCAAGCTTGGCCTGGTAGGCCTTGTGGTGCTTGCCGGCTTTGCGGTCTACCTCGACGCTGTGGTGCAGGAGAAGTTCTCCGGCAAGCGCTGGACCATTCCGGCCAAGGTGTACGCGCGCCCGCTGGAATTGTTTGCAGGCCAGAAGCTGAGCAAGGATGACTTCCTGACCGAACTCGACGCCTTGGGCTATCGTCGTGAGCCCGTGAGCAACGGTCCGGGTGCAGCGGCTGTCAGCGGAAATACCGTCGACCTGAACACCCGTGGCTTCCAATTCTATGAAGGCTTGGAAAAAGCCCAGCCGGTGCGTGTGCGTTTCTCCGGCGATTACGTCGCCGAGTTGTCGTCCCTCAATGGCTCGAAGCTGCCTGTGGTTCGCCTGGAGCCGCTGATGATCGGCGGCATTTACCCGAAGAACCTTGAAGATCGCATCCTGATCAAACTTGATCAGGTGCCGCCTTACCTGCTGGAAACCCTGGTAGCCGTTGAAGACCGTGATTTTTACCATCACTGGGGTGTCTCGCCGAAGTCGATCGCCCGCGCAGTCTGGGTGAATACGTCCGGCGGCAAGATGACCCAGGGCGGCAGTACGCTGACGCAACAATTGGTCAAGAACTTCTACCTGACCAACGAACGCAGCCTGACCCGCAAGCTCACCGAAGCCATGATGGCGATGCTGTTGGAGTTGCATTACAGCAAGCAGGAAATCCTTGAGGCGTACCTCAACGAAGTATTCGTCGGCCAGGACGGTCAGCGCGCGGTGCATGGTTTCGGTCTGGCCAGCCAATTCTTCTTTGGCCAGCCGCTGTCCGAACTGAAGCTGCACCAGGTTGCGTTGCTGGTGGGCATGGTCAAGGGGCCTTCCTACTACAACCCGCGTCGCAACCCCGAGCGTGCGCTGGAGCGTCGCAACCTGGTGCTGGATGTTCTAGAGCAGCAAGGTGTTGCCACCGCCGAACAAGTTGCCGCCGCGAAGAAAATGCCACTGGGTGTCACCACCCGCGGCAAGTTGGCAGACAGCTCCTTCCCGGGCTTTATCGACCTGGTCAAGCGCCAGTTGCGTGAAGACTACCGTGACGAAGACTTGACCGAAGAAGGCCTGCGGATCTTCACCAGTTTCGATCCGATCCTGCAGATGAAAGCCGAAGCGTCGGTCAATGACACGTTCAAGCGAATGACCGGCCGCAAAGGCGCGGATGAAGTCGAAGCGGCCATGGTCGTGACCAACCCGGAAACCGGTGAGGTCCAGGCCCTGGTCGGCAGCCGCCTGGCCAGCTTCGCCGGTTTCAACCGCGCCCTGGATGCCGTGCGACCTATTGGTTCGTTGGTCAAGCCGGCGGTCTACCTCACGGCCCTGGAAAAACCGAGCAAGTACACCCTGACCAGTTGGCTGTCTGACGACCCGCTGTCAGTAAAAGGCGCTGACGGGCAGGTGTGGACGCCACAGAACTTCGATCGCCGTTCTCATGGGACAGTGTTCCTGTACCAAGGGTTGGCGCACTCCTACAACATCTCCACTTCGCGTCTCGGCCTCGAAGTGGGAGTGCCGAATGTCCTGAAGACCCTCGCGCGCCTGGGCATTACGCGTGAGTTCCCGGCATTTCCATCGATCCTGCTGGGTGCCGGCGCAATGACCCCAATGGAAGTCGCGACGATGTACCAGACCCTGGCCAACGGTGGTTTCAATACGCCGATGCGCGGGATCCGAAGCGTGCTGACGGCTGAAGGCGAGCCGCTCAAGCGTTATCCGTTCCAGATCCAGCAGCGTTTCGATGCGGGCTCCATCTACTTGATCCAGAACGCCATGCAGCGTGTGATGCGTGAGGGTACTGGTAGTTCGGTCTATAAGGTGCTGCCGTCCAACCTGACACTGGCGGGTAAGACCGGTACCAGTAACGATTCGCGCGACAGTTGGTTTGCGGGTTTTGGCCAGGATGTGCTGGCGGTGGTTTGGATGGGGCGTGACGACAACGGCAAGACACCGTTCACCGGTGCCACCGGTGCGCTGCAGGTCTGGACCAGTTTCATGCGCAAGGCCGACCCGCTGCCGTTGAACATGCCGCAGCCGGACAACATCGTGCAGGCCTGGATCGATCCGCACACCGGGCAGGGGTCCGATGCCAACTGTCCGGGCGCGGTGCAGATGCCGTATATTCGCGGCAGCGAACCGCCACCCGGCGCCGCATGCGGTGGCAGTGCCCCTGCTGACGCGGAATCGGTGATGGATTGGGTCAAGGGCTGGATGAATTAAGCAAAGAGGGTTTCAAGTGAACAAGTGGTGGATTCCAGCTATTACAGCTCTGGCTTTGCTCAATGGTTGCGCCAGCGTGCAGCGCGGCTCCATTCCCGTGGTGGACTCGAGCACGACCGTGTCCAATAACGACCGGATCTCGGCCAACGGCGGGTTCCGCCAGACCGTGACCAACCGTCCCGCCCAGGCCAAGCCGCAAGCTGTGCCGCAGGATTCAGGTGTGGTGGTGATGGTGCCGGGTGGTGGCGCAGCGACGTCGGCGCCGATCAGCGCCGAGCCGTGGACCCCGGGGCCAAGCACCTCCGGTCCGATTGACGCGACCCCGATTCAGACGGCCCCGATCAACCAGGGCACCTACAACATGCCATCCACCCCGAGCGGCATTCCATCGTCCTCCAGCGCCGGCGGCCTGTCGGCTGACGAGCAATTGGATGGCCCGGTACTGGCCTTGCTGACCACTGCACAGCAGCAGCAGGCGAGTGGCGACCTGAATGGTGCGTCGTCGAGTCTCGAGCGCGCCCAGCGCGTTGCGCCGCGTGAACCGCAAGTGCTGTATCGCCTGGCCCAGGTGCGCATGGCCCAGGGCGATGCGCCGCAGGCCGAGCAATTCGCGCGTCGTGGCCTGACCTTGGCCAATGGTCGTCCCGACCTGCAAGCCAGCCTGTGGGCCTTGATTGGTGACGCGCGCGCCGCACAAGGCGACGCCGCCGGTGCCGCCCAGGCGCGCCAGAAAGCCAAGGTCAGTCTCTGATGGATGCACGGTTTCCCGCGATTGCCGAACAGTTATTGCTGATCGAGCGAGAGTTGCGTGTGCAGGGCTGGTGGGACGAGGTGTCCCCCAGCGTCGAGGCGCTCAGCAGTGTCGAACCCTTTTCGGTGGACACCCTGGACTTTCACCAGTGGCTGCAATGGATATTCCTGGTACGCATGAAGCAGATCCTCGAACAGGACCTGCCGCTGCCCAATGCGTCGGGCATTCTGGAAATGGCCGAGATGGTCTACGCCGATCGCCCGCTGGAAAGCCTTGGCTTACGCAATGCGCTGAAAAAGTTCGATCAACTGATCGTCGACGCTCGTTAATTGCCTGACTGCCGGCTTTTTCGGCAGTCTTGCGCATATTTCTACCGCTTGACGACATTCAGGCGAGTTTTATCCCTCCTCAAAGCCCTTTCTTCTACGTTCTCATGCGCTTAGTTGGAAAAAAGCGCAATTATTGCTTGACTTGAAGGGCCTGAAACAGAAGAATCCAAAGTCCGCTGTATCGGGACTGCCAGAAGCAGGCCCGCTCAGCAGATCATGAGGCGCACATCCGCGCCGACCTGTTACACCCGCAACGCGTTACCTCGCGCTGGGTGGGAAAAGCCCGCAACACTTGGGACGATCCCAATACTTGCTCAGTCAGTGCTGACGTAGTCGGCGACCACCGTCGCTCATGCTCTGTTGAGAAGTAAACCTATTAAGACCCGTCGGTTTTCAACGGACGGTATTCTGGCGTTTTAGAGGTGAACAACGTGGAGCTTTTATCTGGCGGTGAGATGCTCGTCCGCTTTTTGCGTGACGAAGGCGTCGACTATATCTACGGGTACCCAGGTGGTGCTCTGCTGCATGTTTACGACGCACTGTTCAAGGAACCGGCTGTTACCCACATCCTGGTTCGCCACGAACAGGCCGCGACCCATATGGCTGACGGTTATGCCCGTGCCACCGGTAAAGCCGGCGTGGTACTGGTAACGTCCGGCCCTGGCGCAACCAATGCCATCACCGGCATCGCGACTGCGTATATGGACTCTATCCCGATGGTGGTCATTTCCGGCCAGGTGCCCAGCACCATGGTGGGGACCGATGCATTCCAGGAAACCGACATGATCGGTATCTCCCGGCCGATCGTGAAACACAGCTTCATGATCAAGCATCCTTCGGAAATCCCGGAAGTCATGAAAAAGGCCTTCTACCTCGCACAGTCCGGTCGTCCGGGTCCTGTGGTGGTCGATATCCCCAAGGACATGACCAACCCGGCCGAAAAATTCGAATACATCTTCCCGAAGAAAGCCAAGCTGCGCTCCTACAGCCCGGCGGTCCGCGGGCACTCGGGGCAAATCCGCAAGGCGGCAGAAATGCTGTTGGCGGCCAAGCGCCCAGTGTTGTACTCGGGGGGGGGTGTGATCCTGGGCGGCGGTTCTGCACAGCTGACCGAACTGGCCAAGCTGCTCAACCTGCCGGTCACCAACACCCTGATGGGCCTCGGCGCCTTCCCGGGTACGGACCGTCAGTTCGTCGGGATGCTCGGCATGCACGGCAGCTACACCGCCAACCTGACCATGCACCATGCCGACGTGATCCTGGCCGTGGGTGCGCGGTTCGATGACCGTGTGATCAACGGTGCGAGCAAGTTCTGCCCGAATGCCAAGATCATCCATATCGACATCGACCCGGCGTCCATCTCCAAGACCATCAAGGCCGACGTGCCGATCGTAGGTCCTGTTGAAAGCGTGTTGACCGAAATGGTTGCCGCGCTCAAGGACATCGGCGAGGCGCCGAACAAGGAATCCGTTGCCAGCTGGTGGAAGCAGATCGACGAATGGCGCGGTGATCGCGGCCTGTTCCCTTACGACAAGGGTGACGGCAGCATCATCAAGCCACAAACCGTGATCGAGACCCTGTGCGAAGTGACCAAGGGCGACGCCTTTGTGACCTCCGACGTGGGCCAGCACCAGATGTTCGCCGCGCAGTACTACAAGTTCGACAAGCCTAACCGCTGGATCAACTCCGGTGGCCTGGGCACGATGGGCTTTGGTTTTCCTGCGGCCATGGGCGTGAAACTGAGCTTCCCCGACACCGACGTCGCGTGCGTCACCGGTGAAGGCAGCATTCAGATGAATATCCAGGAACTGTCGACGTGCCTGCAGTACGGCCTTCCCGTGAAGATCGTCTGCCTGAACAACGGCGTGCTGGGCATGGTTCGTCAATGGCAGGACATGAGCTACAACAGCCGTCACTCCCATTCCTACATGGAGTCGTTGCCGGATTTCGTAAAATTGGTTGAAGCCTATGGCCACGTCGGCATTCGCATCACTGATTTGAAAGATCTGAAGCCGAAGATGGAAGAGGCGTTCGCCATGAAGGACCGCCTGGTATTCATCGATATTCAGGTGGATACCAGCGAGCACGTCTACCCGATGCAGATCAAGGACGGCTCTATGCGCGACATGTGGCTGAACAAGACGGAGCGTACTTAATCATGCGGCACATTATCTCCCTGCTTCTGGAGAACGAACCCGGCGCTCTGTCTCGTGTTGTCGGCCTGTTTTCGCAGCGTAACTACAACATCGAAAGCCTGACCGTGGCTCCGACCGAAGACCCGACCCTGTCGCGTCTGACGTTGACCACTGTGGGCCACGATGAGGTGATCGAGCAGATTACCAAGAACCTCAACAAGCTGATCGAAGTGGTCAAGCTGGTCGACCTGTCGGAGAGTGCCCACATCGAGCGCGAGCTGATGCTGGTTAAAGTCAAGGCTACGGGTGCCCAACGTGCCGAGATCAAGCGCACGACCGACATCTATCGCGGGCAGATCGTCGATGTGAGCGCCAGCGTTTATACCGTTCAACTGACCGGTACAAGCGACAAGCTGGACAGCTTCATCCAGTCGATCGGGACGGCCTCGATTCTGGAAACGGTACGCAGTGGTGTCACCGGGATTGCCCGTGGCGACAAAGTACTCAGCATCTAACCCAAATTAGCGAATGGCCTTACGGCCTGGATATATAGAGGAACCTCATGAAAGTTTATTACGATAAAGATTGTGACCTGTCGATCATCCAGGGCAAGAAAGTCGCCATCATCGGCTACGGTTCCCAGGGCCACGCTCAAGCGTGCAACCTGAAAGATTCCGGCGTTGACGTGACCGTTGGCCTGCGCAAAGGCTCGGCCACTGTTGCCAAGGCTGAAGCCCACGGCCTGAAAGTGACTGACGTCGCTTCCGCTGTTGCTGCTGCCGACCTGGTCATGATCCTGACCCCGGACGAGTTCCAGTCCGCGCTGTACAAGAACGAAATCGAGCCGAACATCAAGAAGGGCGCCACCCTGGCCTTCTCCCACGGCTTCGCGATCCACTACAACCAGGTCGTGCCACGCGCCGACCTGGACGTGATCATGATCGCGCCAAAAGCGCCGGGTCACACTGTACGTTCCGAGTTCGTCAAGGGCGGCGGTATTCCTGACCTGATCGCGATCTACCAGGACGCATCGGGCAACGCCAAGAACGTGGCACTGTCCTACGCCGCTGGCGTGGGTGGCGGTCGTACCGGCATCATCGAAACCACCTTCAAGGACGAGACTGAAACCGACCTGTTCGGCGAACAAGCCGTACTGTGCGGCGGTACCGTCGAGTTGGTAAAAGCCGGTTTCGAAACCCTGGTTGAAGCTGGCTACGCGCCGGAAATGGCCTACTTCGAATGCCTGCATGAACTGAAGCTGATCGTTGACCTCATGTACGAAGGCGGTATCGCCAACATGAACTACTCGATCTCCAACAACGCCGAATACGGCGAGTACGTGACTGGCCCGGAAGTGATCAACGCCGAGTCCCGTCAGGCCATGCGCAACGCCCTGAAACGTATTCAGGACGGCGAATACGCCAAAATGTTCATCAGCGAAGGTGCTACCGGCTACCCTTCGATGACCGCCAAGCGTCGTAATAACGCCGCTCACGGTATCGAAGTCATCGGCGAGCAACTGCGCTCCATGATGCCGTGGATCGGTGCCAACAAGATCGTCGACAAAGCCAAGAACTAAGTCGTACGTATCAAGGGAAAACGCGGCCTAGGCCGCGTTTTTTCGTTTGGGCGGCGGGTTCTGGTATAAAGCTGCATCGTTTGCGGGCGAACACTCGCCGCAAGTATCTGTCGAACTTTTTTCACACCGTTGCAAGGTAAAGTCCATGAGCGAACGTCCCGAAGAGCCAAGCCAGGCTCCTGACGCCGAAAGCCTGCTGCCGATCGATGAACATGTCGAAGAAGGGCATGACGCGGAAGGTCGCAAGGTCCGGCATCGTGGTATCTATCTTCTGCCCAACCTGTTCACCACGGCGAACCTGTTTGCCGGGTTCTATTCCATCATCAATTCCATGAGCGCGCAGAGTGCTCTGGCGGCGGGTGATGCGGCGAGTGCCAGCAAGTATTTCGGTTTTGCTGCCATCGCAATCTTCGTGGCCATGGTGCTCGACGGCCTTGATGGCCGTGTGGCGCGCATGACCAACACACAAAGCGCCTTCGGTGCCGAGTACGACTCGCTCTCGGACATGGTTGCGTTTGGCGTCGCCCCCGCGTTGCTGGCGTTTGCCTGGGCGTTGGGTGATATGGGTAAGGTTGGCTGGATGGTTGCCTTCATCTATGTCGCCGGTGCTGCCCTGCGCCTGGCGCGCTTCAACACCCAGGTTGGGACCGCCGACAAGCGTTACTTCATCGGTCTGGCCAGCCCTGCTGCTGCGGGTGTGGTGGCAGGTATCGTCTGGGCCTTCAGTGATTACGGCATCCAGGGTTCGAAAATGTCGTTCCTGGTGGCCTTGATGGTGGCCGCTGCCGGCATGCTGATGGTCAGCAACATCAAGTACAACAGCTTCAAGGAACTGGACTTGAAGGGGCGTGTACCTTTCGTGGCAATTCTGGCGGTAGTGCTGGTATTTGCCGTGGTGTTCAGTGATCCACCGCGCATCCTGTTGCTGGCGTTCCTGGTGTACGCCGCTTCGGGGCCGGTTCAATACCTGCTGCATCTGCGCCGCGACAAAACATTGCCTTAATGTAATTTCCCCCATACTCCGCAGTCTATTGGTGCATCAGTCCTCCAATGCTGCGGAGTTGCCATGTTAATCAAATTACCCAAAGCGTCCGATTGCCACGAGTCGGATGTCACGCCTGAATCCTTCTATTTCTCTCGCCGTAGCTTGCTCGGTGGTGCGCTTGCCGGCATTGCAGCCAGTAGCTTGCCGCGTTGGGCCAGTGCTGACGAGGCCTCGCGTTATGCCGATGTTGAAGCGGGCAAGGCGCCTGGCTGGTTTACCGAGAAACTGCCAGGCACAAAATGGCAGGCCATCACGGTGAAGGACGAGGCGATCACGCCTTTCAAAGACGCTACGCACTACAACAACTTCTATGAGTTCGGTACAGGTAAGGGGGACCCGGCCACGAATGCCGGTTCACTCAAGACCGAGCCGTGGAGCGTTGTCATTGATGGTGAGGTTGCCAAGCCAGGCCGTTATGCCCTGGAAGACTTCATGAAGCCCTATCAGTTGGAAGAGCGGATCTACCGTCTGCGCTGTGTAGAGGCCTGGTCGATGGTTATTCCATGGATCGGTTTTCCCATCTCGGCGCTGCTCAAGCAAGTTGAGCCGACCTCGAAGGCCAAATACATCCGTTTTGAAACCCTCCAGGATCCCAAGAGTATGCCGGGGCAGCGTTCGAGTTTTGGCTTGATCGATTGGCCTTATGTGGAGGGCTTGCGTCTGGATGAGGCGATGAATCCTCTGGCGATCCTGGCGGTGGGTATGTATGGGCGTGAGTTGCCCAATCAGAATGGTGCGCCGCTGCGCCTGGTGGTGCCTTGGAAGTACGGCTTCAAGAGTGTGAAGTCGATTGTACGGATCAGTCTCGTGAGTGAGCAGCCGAAAACCACGTGGCAGAGCATTGCTGCTGACGAGTATGGCTTCTACGCGAACGTGAACCCTACGGTCGATCATCCACGTTGGACTCAGGCGCGGGAGCGTCGTCTGCCGAGTGGGCTGTTCAGCCCTAATGTACGTGAGACTCAGATGTTCAATGGGTACTCGGATGAGGTGGCTTCTCTTTATACCGGTCTCGATCTGCGGAAGAACTACTGATGCGTTACCCGATCTGGCGTGTTGGCGTCTTTATAGCAGCGGCGATTTGGCCGCTGTTCTGGCTCTATGAAGCGTGGAGTTCTGCCCTCGGGCCGGATCCGGGCAAGGTATTGGTGGATCGGCTGGGGCTCGGCACGTTGATTCTGTTACTGATTACCCTGGCAATGACGCCGCTGCAGAAGCTCAGCGGTTGGGCGGGGTGGATAGCGGTGCGTCGGCAACTGGGGTTGTGGTGCTTTGCCTACGTTGTGCTGCATCTGGCGGCTTATTGTGTATTTGTGCTTGGGCTAGATTGGTCGCAGCTGGGGGTGGAGTTGCGCAAACGGCCCTACATTATTGTCGGGGCGCTGGGTTTTATTTCCCTGTTGGTTCTGGCGGTGACGTCGAATCGTTACAGTCAGCGTCGGTTGGGGGCGCGTTGGAAGAAGCTGCATCGCTTGGTGTACGTAGTTCTTGGGCTGGGTTTGCTGCATATGTTGTGGATCGTGCGAGCGGACCTCAAAGAGTGGGCTATCTATGCTTCTGTAGGTGCGTTGCTGTTGATGCTACGGATACCGCCCGTAATGCGGCGAATCCCACGGCTTATTGCGAAAAAACCACTTTCTGCAACAAAAACGTAATTAAGGGTTGACGGCAGATTCTGGAAGTCTATAATTCGCCCCACTTCCGGCGCAGTCGAAACGGAAAACTCCTTGGTAAACAAAGAGTTACGCAGAATTCGACAGCGACTTGCTTCAGTTCATCGAAGCCCAGAAGGAGTTGGTAGGGCAGTGTTGTCTGGCTCTATTAACGTTTCGATCTTCTCGGTCGAAAGCGGAGAAAAAGAGGTGTTGACAGCAGCGTGTAACGCTGTAGAATTCGCCTCCCGCTAACGAGAGATCGGAAGCGCAAGTGGTTGAAGTTGTTGAAGAAATCTTCGAAAACTTCTGAAAATAATCACTTGACAGCAAATGAGGCTGCTGTAGAATGCGCGCCTCGGTTGAGACGAAAGATCTTAACCAACCGCTCTTTAACAACTGAATCAAGCAATTCGTGTGGGTGCTTGTGGAGTCAGACTGATAGTCAACAA
>NZ_FOWT01000006.1:0-444285 GCF_900115535.1 Pseudomonas sp. NFPP28
TTGACTACTCTAACGAGCATCAGATTGCGGTGTGTGAAGACGAAAATGAACCGAAAGTTCGACGTTCACAAAACACCGAAAGCTGTCACATACCCAATTTGCTGAAGCGAGGCCCAGGCCGCGACTCAGTACCCGAATTTCTTGACGACCATAGAGCATTGGAACCACCTGATCCCATCCCGAACTCAGTAGTGAAACGATGCATCGCCGATGGTAGTGTGGGGTTTCGCCATGTGAGAGTAGGTCATCGTCAAGATTAAATTCCAGAACCCCTGATTGCTAACGCAGTCAGGGGTTTTGTTTTGGGCGGTCGGAAAGACAGCTAACATCCCAATTCGGCCAACAACTGCCCACAGTGCTAAAGTCGCACCCTCGATTTTGCCTTTCCCAAGGAAGCCGTTATGCCGGATGCGACGTCCCTCAGTGCTGGATTCATGGTGGTTCACGGCAACCGCCTGGACGAACTTCGCAGCCTGGTGGTCAGTTGGATGCGCCGGTACCCCTTGGCTCCCTTGGAAAACGAAATCGCCCTGGTACAAAGCAACGGTATCGCCCAGTGGCTCAAGTTGGCTCTGGCCGAAGACCCGGAAGACGACGACATGGGCGGTTGCGGCATCGCGGCGGCAATCGATGTGCAGCTCCCTGGCAGTTTCATGTGGCAGCTCTATCGTATGGTTCTGGGCCGTGACGAAATCCCGCCCAAATCCCTGCTCGATAAAGCCCCACTGACCTGGCGCCTGATGCGCTTGCTTCCGGAGCTTATCGATCAGCCGCACTTCGAACCGCTGCAGCGCTTCCTCACCCACGACACCGACTTGCGTAAACGCTACCAACTCGCCGAGCGCCTGGCTGATCTGTTCGACCAATACCAGGTCTACCGTGCCGACTGGCTGGAAGATTGGGCCGCCGGCCGCCACCAATTGCGTAACGGTCGAGGTGAATCCAAACCCCTTAACCCAGCCAACTGCTGGCAAGCCGAACTATGGCGCGCGCTGCTATTGGATGTTGGTGAAGAAGGCATGGCCGAAAGCCGCGCCGGCGTTCACCAACGTTTTATCGAGCGCATCAATACACTGGAAAAAGCGCCCGAGGGCCTGCCATCCCGCGTCATCGTTTTTGGCATCTCCTCGTTGCCCGCCCAGGCGCTGGAGGCCCTCGCCGGCCTCGCGCGCTTCAGCCAAGTCCTGCTCTGTGTGCACAACCCTTGCCGCCACCATTGGTCCGACATCGTCGCCGACAAAGACCTGCTGCGTAACGAATACAAGCGTCAGGCGCGTAAAGCGGGCATGCCGGTCACCATCGACCCACAAACCCTGCACCAGCACGCCCACCCGTTACTGGCGGCCTGGGGCAAGCAAGGTCGTGACTACATCAGCTTGCTGGACAGCTACGACGACCCCAACAGCTACCGCGCCGCTTTCCGCGACGGCCGCATCGACCTGTTCAGCGACAGCGAGCCGACAACACTGCTCAATCAACTCCAGGACGATATCCTCGAACTGCGCCCACTCAATGAAACCCGCGAACTATGGCCCGCTGTGGATCTGGAGCGTGATACCTCAATCCGCTTCCACATCGCCCACAGCGCCCAACGCGAAGTGGAAATCCTCCACGACCAACTGCTCCAACGCTTCAGCGCCGACCCCACGCTGCGCCCCCGGGATATCATCGTCATGGTCCCTGACGTCGACAGCTACGCGCCGCACATCCGCGCCGTGTTCGGGCAGCTCGAGCGCAATGACCCACGCTTCATCCCGTTCACCCTGACCGACCAAGGCCAACGCGGCCGCGACCCTCTGCTGATCGCTGTCGAACACCTGCTGAAACTCCCCGACAGCCGCTTTCCCGTCAGCGAAATTCTAGACCTGCTTGACGTTCCAGCCTTGCGCGAACGCTTTGCCATCAAGGAGCGCGACCTGCCCACGTTGCACCGCTGGATAGAAGGCGCCGGCATCCGCTGGGGGCTCAACGCCGAACAACGTGCCGACCTCGGCCTGCCAACAGGGCTGGAACAAAACAGTTGGCGTTTCGGCCTGCGCCGCATGTTGCTTGGTTACGCCGTAGGCACAGGTGCAGCGTGTGACGGTATCGAGCCCTATGACGAAATCGGTGGACTCGACGCTGTCCTGATCGGCCCCCTGGTCGCCGTGCTCGACGCACTCAACGATGCGCATCAAGCCCTGTCTCAACCCGCTCCCGCGAAGGAGTGGGGCGAACGCCTGCAACGCTTGATGCAATTGTTTTTCTTGCCGAGTAGCGAACACGACGACTACCTGCTGGGCCAACTCGAACAACTCAGAGAAGCGTGGCTGGAAACCTGCGAGTCCGTCGGCCTTAACGACGACTTACCTCTCACCGTAGTCCGTGAAGCCTGGCTAGCGGGTTTGGACCAAGGGCGCCTGTCCCAACGCTTCCTCGCCGGGGCTGTCAATTTCTGCACCCTGATGCCTATGCGTGCGATCCCTTTCAAGCTGGTGTGCCTGCTCGGTATGAACGATGGTGACTACCCGCGCGCGCAGCCCCCGTTGGACTTCGACCTGATGGGCAGTGACTACCGCCCCGGCGACCGTTCACGCCGCGAAGACGACCGCTACTTGCTGCTCGAGGCGCTGCTTTCAGCCCGCGACCAGCTCTATATCAGTTGGGTCGGCCGCAGCATCCGCGACAACAGCGATCGCCCGGCCTCGGTGTTAATCGGCCAACTGCGTGACCATCTGGCCAGTGGCTGGCACTGCGCTGACAGTGACGAGCCGCTGATCGAAGCCATGACCCAGGAGCATCCGCTGCAACCGTTCAGCGCTCGCTACTTCCATGAGGGCGATTCGCTGTTCAGCTATGCGCGCGAATGGCAGTTGCTCCACGAAGCATCCGATACCACCCCGACAGAACACGACCTGGCGCCCCATCAACAGGACGAGCCCCTGACCCTCGGCCAGCTACAAGACTTCCTGCGCAACCCCGTCAAACACTTCTTCAGCCAACGCCTGAAAGTATTCTTCGAGGCCGCCGAAGTACCGCTGGCCGACGAAGAACCCTTCGTGCTCGACGCGCTGCAACGCTACAGCCTGAGCGATAGTCTGCTCAGTGCAGCACTCACCGAACCCGATCACTTCGACCAGGCGTTGAACGCCCAGGCTTTGCGCCTGCAAAGCAGTGGCCTGTTGCCGATGGTGGGTTTCGGCGAGTGCCTTCGCAACGAACTGATCGAGCCATTGCCCGATCTGCTGCGACGCTACCAACAATTATTGGCCCTCTGGCCCACCCCGCACCCCGGCGCCGAACCGATCAGTTTTGAGCATCGCGGCATTCAGTTGGAAGGTTGGATCAGCGGGCTGCATAGACGCAGTGATGGTGGGTTGCTCAGCGTCACCACCATCCCTAACAGCATCGGCTCGATCAAGACCCGCAAGTGGCATCGCCTGATTCGGCCCTGGGTCAATCACGTGGTTGCCTGCGCTTGCGGTCTGCCGTTAAGCACCGGCTTGGTGGCCAGTGATGACACACTGCTGCTGCCACCGCTGGATCAAGCCAATGCCCAGGAAATTCTCTGCAACTTGCTGCTCGCCTGGCACACCGGGATGAGCAAACCGTTGCCCATCGCCGTCAAGACCGCGTTTGCCTGGCTCGGCCAAACTGACCCGGCCAAGGCCGAAGTGGCCGCGGGTAAAGCCTACGAGGGTGACGGGCTCAATAACGAAGGCGAGCGCCGCGAAACCCCAGCGCTCACCCGGCAATTCCCGGACTACGCCACACTTATTGCCAGCGAAGAATTCGAAGGTTGGTGCGAAACCCTTTATCGCCCCCTGCTCAACGCCCCCTGGCGATCACTCACAAGCGAGGAGGCCGGCGCATGAACCACAAACCCTTGGCCCTGGCCTTCCCGCTCAACGGCAGCCAGCTGATTGAAGCCAGCGCCGGCACCGGCAAAACCTTCACTATCTCCGCCCTTTATCTGCGCCTTGTCCTCGGTCACGGTAGTGAAGGGTCTGGCTTTGGCCGCGAACTGCTACCGCCTCAAATCCTGGTGGTGACCTTTACCGACGCCGCCACCAAAGAGCTGCGTGAACGCATCCGTATCCGTCTGGCCGAAGCCGCACGCTTTTTCCGCACAGAAATTGAACAGCCCGACGCCCTTATCGCTGATCTGCGTGACGAATATCCCGCCGACCAATGGCCGGCCTGCGCCAACCGGCTGGACATCGCTGCGCAATGGATGGACGAAGCCGCCGTTTCGACCATCCACAGTTGGTGCCAGCGTATGCTGCGCGAGCACGCCTTCGACAGTGGCAGCTTGTTCACCCAGACTCTGGAAACCGACCACAGCGATCTGCTCGGCGAGGTGCTGCGCGACTACTGGCGGCTGTTCTGCTACCCGATGCATGACGATGCGCTCAATTGGGTGCGCAATAACTGGGGCGGGCCTGCTGCGTTGATGCCGCGAGTCCGTGCGCTGTTCGGCAGCGAACGGCCCGTCGGAGAGACCCGCGAGCCCGCCGAGCTGATCGACGCCTGCCTCCAAGAACGCCGTGAAGCGCTGATGCAACTCAAGGCACCGTGGCAGCAGTGGGCCGCCGAGCTACGTGATATCTGCCTGCAAGCCGTGGCGGCCAAGGCCGTCGATGGCCGCAAGATGCAAGCCCGCTACTTCGAGCCCTGGTTCGAGAAGATCAGCGCGTGGGCTGCTGACGACACCCTCGAACAACTCGATATCGGCACCGGTTTCACTCGCCTGACACCCGACGGCATGGCCGAAGCCTGGAAGGGCGAGCCGCCGCAGCATCCCGGTATCGATGCCATGGCCGGCCTCAAGGCTGCCCTGGATGCCTTGCCGACGCCCGACGCCGCCGTGTTGCAACACGCGGCCGGTTGGGTCGGCAAACGCTTCGAAGAGGAAAAGCGTCGACGCGCCGAAATGGGTTTCGACGACATGCTCATCCGCCTCAATGCCGCCCTGCAATCCGAGGGAGGCGAGCGTCTGGCGAGCGTGATCCGCGAGCAGTTCCCGGTGGCGTTGATCGACGAGTTCCAGGACACCGACCCGGTGCAATACAGCATCTTCGACAGCATCTACCGCATTGAAGAAAACCACCTCGACAGCGGCCTGTTCCTGATCGGCGACCCCAAGCAGGCGATCTACGCCTTCCGTGGCGCCGACATCTACACCTACTTGCGCGCCCGCCAGTCCACCACCGGCCGCCATCACACCTTGGGTACCAACTTCCGCTCCAGCCATGCGATGGTCGAGGCGGTGAACCATGTGTTCCAGCGTGCGGAAACGGGCCGGGGTGCGTTCCTGTTCCGCGAGCCGGATGGCAAAAACCCCGTACCGTTCCACTCGGTGCTGTCCCAAGGCCGCAAGGAACACTTGCAGGTCGATGGGCAAACGTTGCCGGCATTGAACCTCTGGCACTTGCCCACCGACCAGCCGATTTCCAACGTGCTGTATCGTCAGCAGCTGGCGGCGGCCTGTGCCACGCACATTGTTGAATTGCTCAACGGCGGCCAGCAGGGCAGGGCCGGTTTCCTGCAACCGGACGCGAGCTTCAAAGGCGTGCTGCCGTCAGATATTGCCATCCTGGTGCGCGAGGGCAAGGAAGCCCAGGCGGTACGCACCGAATTGGCCGCCCGTGGTGTGCGCAGCGTTTACCTGTCCGACAAGGACTCGGTGTTCGCCGCCCAGGAAGCCCACGACCTGCTGGCCTGGCTCAAGGCCTGCGCCGAGCCGGACGTGGAGCGCCCTCTGCGTGCCGCCTTGGCCTGCGTCACCCTGAACCTGTCTTTACCGGAACTGGAGCGTCTGAACCAGGACGAACTCGCGTGGGAAAGCCGCGTCATGCAGTTCCGTGGTTACCGCGCAATCTGGCGCACCCAAGGCGTGCTGCCGATGCTGCGGCGCCTGCTGCACGACTTCAAACTGCCGCAAACCCTGATCGCGCGCAGTGATGGCGAGCGTGTGCTGACCAACCTGCTGCACCTCAGCGAACTGCTGCAACAAGCGGCCTCGGAACTGGACGGCGAACAAGCGCTGATCCGCCACCTGGCCGAACACCTGGCGCTCTCGGGCCAGGCGGGTGAAGAACAGATCCTGCGCCTGGAAAGTGATGAGCAACTGGTCAAGGTCGTGACCATCCACAAATCCAAAGGCCTGGAATACGACCTGGTTTTCCTGCCGTTCATCTGCTCGGCCAAACCGGTGGACGGCAGCCGCTTGCCGCTGCACTACCACGATGAACACGGCAAATCCCAGGTCAGCCTGCGCCCAACGCCCGAGCTGATCGCCCAGGCCGACAACGAGCGCCTCGCCGAAGACCTGCGCCTGTTCTACGTCGCCCTGACCCGCGCCAAACATGCGTGTTGGCTGGGCGTTGCCGATCTCAAGCGCGGCAACAGCAACAGCTCCGTACTGCACCTTTCGGCACTGGGCTATTTGCTTGGCGCAGGCGCATCGCTGGGAGAGTCCGCCGGTTTGGCGCGCTGGCTCTTGGACCTTCAAGAAGGTTGCACGGCAATCAACTACGCCCAAGTGCCCGAAGCGCAAGACATCCTCTTCCACCCACCGCGCAACCAAGCCACGCTGCGCGCGCCCCTGCTGCCCAAGCGCAAGGCGGCGGAAAACTGGTGGATTGCCTCCTACAGCGCCTTGCGCATCGGCGACAGCATGAGCGCTGCCACGCTCGAAGCGCCGGAGAGCCCACAGGCCCAAAAGCTGTTCGATGACGAACGCCTCGACCCCGACGCACCCCGCGAAGTGGCGGCGTCCGGCGGTGACATTCACCGCTTCCCACGTGGGCCCAACCCCGGGACCTTTCTCCACGGGCTGCTGGAGTGGGCCGGGGAGGAGGGCTTCAACGTCACACCCGAGGCGATCGAAAAAGCCGTGGGCGCCCGCTGCAATCGGCGCAACTGGGAGGGCTGGATCACCACCCTCGGCAGTTGGCTCGGCCACCTGCTGCAAACACCATTGCCGGTGGAAAACGGTCACGTTTCCCTCAGCCGGTTGCAGCAGTACCAGATTGAAATGGAGTTCTGGTTCGCCAGCCACAAAGTCGACGTACTCGCCCTCGACAAACTGGTGTGCCAATACACCCATAACGGCGTCTCCCGCGTCGCTGCCGAACCGGTGCTGCTCAACGGCATGTTCAAGGGCTTTATCGATTTGACCTTCGAACACGACGGACGCTATTACGTCGCCGATTACAAATCCAACTGGCTTGGCCCCGACGATTCGGCCTACACCCCGGACGCCATGGAACAGTCGATCCTCGAGCATCGGTACGACCTGCAATACGTACTTTACCTGCTGGCCCTGCACCGCCAACTCAAGGCGCGCCTGCCGGACTACGACTACGACCGCCATATCGGCGGTGCGCTGTACATTTTCCTGCGTGGTACGCAGTCCGCGAGCCAGGGGGCGTATTTCACCCGGCCGCCACGAGAGCTGATCGAAGGCCTGGACCTGCTGTTCCAGGGCAAGCCGATCCCGCCCAGGGTTGAGCCCGCCTGGGAACAAGGAGTGTTGTTATGAGCCTGTCGCCATTACCGCTGGAGGAGCTGTCACCCCTCAGCCGCGCCGCCGACCTGGTGCAATTGCTGGCGCGTTGGGTGGAGCGTGGCTGGTTGCGTGCCCTGGACAAAGCCTTCGTCGGCTTCCTGCACGAGCTCGATCCACAGGCTGACCCGCTGGTGCTGCTGGCCGCCGCGCTGACCAGCCATCAATTGGGTCATGGTCACGTCTGCCTCGATTTGTTCGAAACCCTCAAGGCGCCCGATTTCGCCCTGTCGCTGCCGCCTGAAGGCGACCTGCAAACCGGCGCCATGCTGCTGCCATCGCAGTTGCTCGACGGCCTCGACGGCGCCCACTGGTGCCACGCGCTCGCCGCCAGCCATCTGGTCGCCCTGGCCGTCGATGGCAGCGAGCCCGCCCAAAGCCGTCCGTTGGTCCTATCCGGCAAACGCCTGTATCTGCGCCGCTACTGGACCTACGAGCGGCGCATCGATACCGCCTTGCGTCTAAGGCTCGCCACCCAGGAAAACGTCGCCGCCGATCTGCCGCAGCGCCTGAGTCGTTTGTTTGACCAACCGCCGCCCGACGGCGTGATCGACTGGCAAAAACTCGCCTGTGCCTTGGCCACTCGCGGCGCATTCAGCATCGTCACCGGCGGCCCTGGCACTGGCAAGACCACCACCGTGGTGCGCCTGCTCGCGCTGTTACAGGCGCCCGCCGTGGAAGCCGGCAGTCCGTTGCGCATTCGCCTGGCCGCACCGACCGGCAAGGCTGCCGCACGCCTCACCGAGTCCATCAGCCAGCAAGTGCTGTCGCTGAAAGTGCCGGACAACGTGAAGGAAAAAATCCCGACCCAGGTCACCACTGTCCACCGCCTGCTGGGCAGTCGCCCGGGCACGCGGCACTTCCGGCATCACATTGGCAACCCATTGCCCCTGGATGTGTTGGTCGTGGACGAAGCCTCGATGATCGACCTGGAAATGATGGCCAACCTGCTCGACGCCTTGCCGCCCCATGCACGCCTGGTGCTGCTGGGCGACAAGGACCAACTCGCGTCGGTAGAGGCGGGTGCAGTGCTCGGTGACTTGTGTCGCGACGCCGAAGCCGGCTTCTACAGCACCGAGACCCGCCAATGGTTGCAAGCGGTCAGCGGCGAAGACCTCAGTGCCAGCGGCCTGCAGGAAGACCCCGACGCCAGCCACCCATTGGCCCAACAAGTGGTGATGCTGCGTTACTCGCGGCGTTTCGGCGAGGGCAGTGGCATCGGCCAACTGGCGCGTTGGGTCAACCAGCAAAATGCCGAAGAGGCGCGCAAGCTGCTGGCGGCGCGCAGTCACGATGATCTGTTCTGCGTCAGCCTGAAGGGCGAGCACGACCACGCCCTGGAGCGTCTGGTGCTGGACGGGCAGGGTGATGGCGCCCACGGTTATCGCTATTACCTCAACCTGCTGCACAGCGCCCGCCCGTCACTTGATACCCCACGGGAAAGCGACGCCTGGACCCACTGGGCGCAACAACTGCTGCAGGCCTTCGATGCGTTCCAACTGCTCTGCGCGGTACGCAAAGGCCCCTGGGGCGTGGAAGGCCTGAACCTGCGCATCACTGCTGCCCTGCGCAAGGTACGTTTGATCGAAGGCGACGAGCAATGGTACGAAGGCCGCCCGGTGCTGATGACCCGCAACGATTACGGTCTTGGTCTGATGAACGGCGATATCGGCATCGCCCTCAAATTGCCCGAAAGCGACGGCGGCCCCCAGGTGTTGCGCGTGGCCTTCCCACGCAACGATGGCCAGGGCGGTGTGCGATTTGTGCTGCCTAGCCGTCTGAATGATGTGGAAACTGTTTACGCCATGACCGTGCACAAATCCCAGGGCTCCGAGTTCACCCACACCGCATTGATCCTGCCGGATGCGTTGAACCCCGTGCTCACCAAAGAATTGATCTATACCGGCATCACGCGGGCCAAGCGCTGGTTCAGCCTGATCGAGCCCCGAGGTGGTGTGTTTGAAGAGGCGGTCAGGCGCAAGGTCAAGCGCTTGAGTGGGCTGATGCTGGAATTGGGCCACGAACCGGAAAAAACTGACTGACAGGTCATGCCATTTTTCTGATTCAGTCGACTGATTTTTCTGGAAAAATAGCGGCCCCCGTGAAGACCTACTCTTCGCGGGGTTTTGCGCCGCTGTGCTATCGTTGCGGCATCATCTAAAAAACACCTGAGAGAATCGCTGCATGAACGTGGCTGTCTCGCCCACAGAGCGCAGTTTGAGCTGGAGACGCATGCTGCTGGTGGCGTTGCTGTGCGTACTCGCGCCGCGCGCCTTCGCCCAAGCGCCCGACCCCGCTGATCTTGCCGCCCAGCGCGCCCAAGCGGTCACTCAGGTGGTACTCGGTATCCTCAGTTATGCGCGCTGGCCGGTCGAGCCTGCGCAATTGCGCCTGTGCGTCGTCGGCCCGACCCAATACACCGACGACCTGATCAAAGGCACCACCCAGGCCACCGGTCGTCCGGTGGTGGTGCAGCGCCTGCTGGCCAACCATCCCGATATCGTCAACGCGTGCGATGCGGTGTACATCGGCAAACTGAGTGCCGATGAGCGTAGCCAGTTGTTTACCTCGTTGATCGGTCACCCGGTGCTGAGCATCAGCGAAGGCGGCGACCAGTGCACCGTGGGCAGCCTGTTCTGCCTGCGGGTGAGTGATGAGCAAGTGTCCTTCGAGGTCAACCTCGACTCCGTGGCGCGCAGCGGCGTGCGCATTCACCCCAGCGTGCTGCAGTTGTCCCGTCGGCGAGCGCCTGCGCCATGACTGTCACCAAAATGCGACCTACCCTGCGCTCGGTCATCGGCAGGGGGCACCTGATCCTGGCTCTGGTGGCGGTGACCCTGGCCAGCATCTCGCTGACCCTGCTGGGTGTGCTGGCGCTGCGGGTGTATGCCGAACACAACCTGCACCTGATCGCGCGCTCCATCAACTACACCGTGGAAGCGGCAGTGGTGTTCAACGACAGCGCGGCAGCCACTGAAGCGCTCAGCCTGATCGCCTCCACCGAAGAAGTGGCCCAGGCCGAAGTCTTCGACGCCAATGGCAAGTTGCTGGCGCAGTGGATACGTCCGGATACCGGCATGCTCTCGCGAGTTGAACTGGAGCTGGCGCACACCCTGCTCGAACAACCCATCAGCCAGCCTATCCTCCACCAAGGGCGAGTCATCGGCAGCACTCACCTCACCGGTCACGGCGGTAGCCTGCTGCGTTTCCTGCTCAGTGGCCTGGCCGGGATCCTCATCTGTACCGCGCTCAGCGCATGGATCGCTCTGCACCTGGCGCGACGCTTATTGCGCGGTATCACCGGCCCACTGCAAAGCCTCGCCGCCGTGGCCCACGCCGCCCGCAGCGAACGCGACTTCGATCGCCGTGTGCCGCCGGCGCGAATCGCCGAGTTGGACAGCCTGGGCAGCGACTTCAACGCTTTGCTCGGCGAGATGGAAGCCTGGCAAAACCATCTGCAAAGCGAAAACGAATCCCTCGCCCACCAGGCCAATCACGACAGCCTCACCGGCCTGCCTAACCGTGCGTACTTCGAAGGCCGTCTGATCCGTGCCCTGCGCAGTGCGGCCAAGGCCAAGGAACAACTGGCGGTGCTCTACCTCGACAGCGACCGTTTCAAAGAGATTAACGACAGCTTTGGCCACG
Organism: Pseudomonas sp. NFPP28; assembly: GCF_900115535.1. NCBI lineage: Bacteria > Pseudomonadati > Pseudomonadota > Gammaproteobacteria > Pseudomonadales > Pseudomonadaceae > Pseudomonas > Pseudomonas sp. NFPP28. Next base: position 11,195 of record NZ_FOWT01000006.1, read on the forward strand.
CCGCCGGCGATGCCGTTCTCGTAGCGGTGGCCGAGCGCGTGCGTGCGCAACTGCGTGAGGATGACCTGGTCGCGCGCCTGGGCGGTGACGAGTTCGCCATCCTGCTGGCGCCGCTGCACAAGGTGGAAGACGCCGAGCGCATCGCCGACAAAATCATCGCCAGCATGGACCTGCCGATTCCGGTGCCCGGCAACACCCAGGTGTTGACCTCACTCAGTATCGGTATCGCCATCTACCCTGATCATGGCGCCACACCCGGCACCTTGCTCAATGCCGCCGACGCGGCGATGTACCAGGCCAAGCGTTTGTCCTCGGGCGGCCAGCAAACGGCGGAGTCGGAGAATTCCGTCGTCAACGTTCAACACAGGAGTTGACCCCTTGTTCACGACCGCGCGTTTCATGTTTATCACCTTGCTGGTGGCCCTGCTCGCCCTTGGCGGCTGCCAGACCGCTCCACCCAAAGGCCTCACCCCGGCACAAGTCGCGGTCCTCAAGCAGCAAGGCTTCGAACTGACCGACGAAGGCTGGGCCTTCGGCCTGTCCGGTAAAGTGCTGTTTGGCAGCGACGTCGAGACGCTCAACCAACCCAGCACCGACATCGTCCAACGCATCGGCAAGGCCCTGCTGGGTGTCGGCATCGAACGCGTGCGCGTTGATGGCCACACCGACGCTTCCGGCAAGGAAACCTACAACCAGCAACTGTCCCTGCGCCGCGCGAAAAGCGTGGCGGCGGTGTTGACCGGTGTGGGCATGAAAGAAGAAAACATCCAACTGCGCGGGTTGGGCAGCAGCGAGCCGGTGGCCTCCAACGATACGGCGGCAGGGCGCACGGAGAATCGGCGGGTGTCGATTGTGGTGATTGCGGACTGAACCCGTCCCGCCAATCTCAATGTGAAACCCAATCAACTGTGGGAGCTGGCTTGCCGGCGATAGCGGTGTCTCAGTAGCGGATGTACTGGCTGACACACAGCCATCGCCGGCAAGCCAGCTCCCACAGTTGGTTTGGCGGTGTGCATGAAACAGCGTTTGCTAAGTAACTTCTACGTAGGAAAGCTCTGCCATGACGAATTTTGATGGCTAGGTTGACGAGGTTTCGCTTTTTCGCAAACGGTGGGCTTAGTTAAATGAACGCTCCAACTAACCACCGTAAAGGATTGCGATGAACATAAACGTCAGTGATTTCCGGCAAGCAGTTTCCAAAGTTAGATATTTCAAAATGTGCCTTCGATGAACTTTTGAGCGCAAGAGAGTTGCTAGCATCTGAAAGTCAGGGGGCTCGATTCGATACCAAGGCTGCCTACATCAATTCTCTACAATCATCCGTCTTGAGTGAGGAGCTAGATAGAATCCGAACCATGATCGACCATGAATGCCATGTCTTGATTCTTGATGGTTTTAAGGTCGAGAAACTTGAAACCTTTAAATCACTGATATGGACATTTGGTTCGCTACTCGGCGTACCCATGGTACAGAATCATCTGGGTCACAAGGTGATTGAGGTTTATGACAGAGGCGTTAAGAGTAACGAGGAGGGGGCTAGATACCATCAAACCCGTCAAGGTGCGTACGTACACAACGATGGAGTGAGCGATCCGCTACCTATCGATTACTTGATCCTGGCTTGCGGACAGCCAGCGCTTTTGGGCGGCGAGAGCATCCTGATTGATGCAAGCGCGGTATATGCGGAGCTGATGGCGTTTCCGGAAATATTGGAAGAGCTTAAATGCAACTTCTTTTTTGAAAACCGCGGTATGTCAGATGAAGAGCAGCTTTTCAAGGCGCCCATTCTGAGTTTTTCCAATGAAGGCATTCCACTGATCAGATACTTTCGGGTCTACATTGAATCCGCCCACATCAAGGTGCGAGTACCGTTAACGGTGGCTCAATGTCAAGCGCTGGACTTTCTGGATACTGTTCTCGATCAGTCATCCGTTCAGCATCGAGTGTTGCTGGAACCAGGGCAGGTACTTATTTCGGCCGATAATAAGTTTCTTCATACTCGCACGCACTTCATTGACAGGAATACGCCACGTTGTGCGATAGATGATGCTGAGTCTTTGAGCGATCTAAATCGCTACATGCTAAGGATGTGGTTGCGTAAACAATGACACCTCGATGCCCATAGCGTACATCCTCTACTATCCGCCATAAGCCGAGCCCCATGGACAACTCCGATATCGCGATCACGCTGGTCTTGATCTCAGCCTTCATGCACGCCACCTGGAACGCTGTCGTCCGCGCCGGCAGCAGTCGCTTCATGACCTTGGCCATGGTGGATGGCACCGCCCTGGTGATATGCCTTTTGGCGTTGCCGTTTGTCAGCGTGCCGAGCCTGGAGGTGTGGGGCTACATCCTCGTCTCCGTGGGACTCAATACGGTCTATCGGCTATTTCTGATCAAAGCCTACGAAGCGGGAGATTTCGGGCAGGTGTACCCGGTGATGCGTGGGATACCGCCGGTACTGGTCGCGTTATTTTCCTACTTTCTGTTGCATGAGCAGTTATCACGCGAGGCGCTGGCGGGTGTGGTGTTGATTTGTGTTGGCATTATCAGCCTGACCTTTGTGCGCAGGATGACGGCGCAGATGCTCAAGCCGATCCTGATGGCGGTGTGTGCCGGGGCGTTTATCGCGGCTTACACGGTGGTGGACGCCAAAGGCGTGAGAGCCAGTGAAACGGTGTTGCAATACATCATCTACCTGACGGTATTCCAGAGCATTCCGATTCCGGTGCTGGCGTTTTCCAGGGAGCGTTTGGCCTTGATGCGAGCGATACGTGGGCATTGGCGAGTCGGCCTGTTGGGCGGTGTTTTTTACCTGGCGTCTTACGGATTGGTGTTGTTTGCGTTGTCGCTGGACGCGGTGGCCAAGGTCTCAGCGCTGCGGGAAACCAGTGTTATTATCGGCGCCATTGTTGCCGCGCTGTTCTTTCACGAACAGTTCGGTTGGCGACGGATGCTGTCGGCATTCGTCATTGTTTGCGGGATCATCTTGATCAAAGTGAGCACCTGATGGCCCAGCGTCCGCCTCCCACTCCGATGCTTCAAGCGTTCGTCAGCGCTGCGCAATCCGGTAGCTTTGCGCGTGCGGCGTCGCAGCTTAACCTCACCGCCAGCGCCATCAGCCATCAAATTGCAGGCCTGGAGGAATGGTGGGGCGTGCAGTTGTTTGAGCGGCATTCGCGCGGCGTCAAGCTGACGTCCGCAGGGCAGGCTTTGTTGCCGGTCACCGACGGATTTTTCAAGGCGCTGGATGGGGTCTTGCATTCACTCAACCCCGCAAAGTCCCGTCCGCTGTACCTCTCATGCACGTCCTCGCTCTGTTCGACATGGCTGATCCCCAGGATGCACGGCTCTCACACTGAGGCTTCGTTCAACCTTGACCTGGTGTTGACCAGCGCCGACATCAACAGCACCAGTCTGGAAGCGCATCAATACGATGTCGCGGTGGTGATGGGGTATGGCGATTACCCGGATCATCATGTTGAACTGCTGATGCGTGACGCGGTGTTCCCCGTTTGCTCGCCGGAATTTCTAAGGCCGAAGGGGGATATTGCGCCGGAGGATGTCGCCCAATACCCGCTGATTCATAGGGTGGACGATCAGGTGTGTCCGGGGTGGGAAAGCTGGTTTGCGTTTCAGGGCCTGCCGACGCTGCCTTATCACCATGGGCCGCGCTTTCCGGATTCGAGCCTGGCGATCAGTCTGGCGGTAAAGGGCGCAGGGATTGCGCTGGGCAGGACTGCGTTGGTGTATGACCAATTGGAAAACGGTGCATTGGTTGCGTTGAAAAGCCCCGTGATGATGTCCCCAGCGGCCTACTACATCATTTGTCGAAATGGGCGGCAGTCAGAGCCGGATATTGCGCGTCTGATTGAATGGCTCAAAACCCGTGCGGGTGAGTTCCTGCGCGAAGTTCGGGCTCGGTATCCACAAATAGCCGGGACTACCGCCGTTTAAATGTTGGGAGGAGCAGGGCTCCTCCCGCATTCGAACGGTGTTCGCTTAACGGCCCGGTGTCATCGCTTGCGTGAGGTCATCGACCACGGCTTTGCCCATCTCACACAGGTAATGCGCGGCCCACGCGTATTGCTCGCCGCGTACATCCATGGCGGCTTCCATCGCGAGTTTCTTGGAGTAGAACAGCAGGGTGGAGGCGTGCTCCAGCGCTTCCTCAATGGGCATGCCGGCGTTGACGCGGAACAGGGGTTTTTCGTTTTCGCCGTAGTCGCCGAAGGTGACGACGCCGAGGGTGGTGATGGAGGAGAGCGGTGGATCGGGGACGATTTTAGTCATGATCTATACCTGGGAGTTTAGGGAGCCACCCACTCATGTCGCTAAACATGAAAGGGTGGCAGCTGTACGCAGGTTAGCGAACCGGACCCAGGACCCGGCAGACCCGAAGGTCTCCCACGCACAGCCGCCATAACACGACAACGACAAGCATGAAGCGCTTGACGTTGGAGGCTGTGTCCGGGTTCGGGTCGCTAAACCCGTTCGCTGATGTCAGCGAAGTACGGAGGCTAATGACTCGAACCCTAAGGCACAATAGGCCGGAGATTCTCTAGGAAACGTCCTGCAAATTAAAGCGAATCATCGTTGATGGCCCTTTAATCCGCGAACCTGATCTCCCTGGTCTCCCCCATCAACAGCCCCTGATTCTGCTCCGTCACCTCCCTGATGTAGTCCCACAACAACGTAATCCGCTTCAACTTCCTCAGATCCTCCCGGCAATACATCCAGAACTGGCGAGTGATGGAAATCTGCTCCCCCAGCACCGGTAACAACCGTGGATCCTGCGCCGCCAAAAAACACGGCAGTATCGCCATCGACCGCCCTTGCTGCGCCGCCACGTACTGCGCAATCACGCTGGTGCTGCGCAAACTGGCGCTGGCGCCGGGCACTACGTTTGCCAGGTACAGCAGCTCCGAGCTGAACGCCAAGTCATCCACATAGCTGATAAACGGATGCTCGGCCAAGTCCACTGGTTTGCGGATCGGCGGGTGTTGATCGAGGTATTCCTGGGTCGCGTACAGCTGCAATTTGTAGTCGCACAGTTTGCAGCACACATACGGCCCGTGTTCCGGGCGTTCCAGGGCGATGACGATGTCGGCTTCGCGTTTGGACAGGCTGATGAAGTGCGGCAGGGGCAGGATGTCTACCGAGATGGCCGGGTAGGTGTCGATGAAGTGACTCAGTTGCGGGGTGACGAAGAAGCTGCCGAACCCTTCGGTGCAGCCCATGCGCACGTGGCCGGACAACGCCACGCCGGAGCCGGAGACTTGTTCGCAGGCCATGTGCAGGGTGCTTTCGATGGACTCGGCATAGCCCAGCAAACGCTGGCCCTCGCTGGTGAGTACGAAGCCGTTGGTCCGGGATTTTTCGAACAGCAGGGTGCCGAGGGACACTTCCAGCGAACTGATGCGCCGCGACACGGTGGTGTAGTCCACCGCCAGGCGCTTGGCGGCCACGCTGGCCTTGCGGGTGCGGGCCACTTCGAGGAAAAACTTCAGGTCATCCCAGTTGAGGGAGCCCAGGGACGTGATGTTTTTTTGCATATTGGTCCGGCTTTTATGTGCGTTCTTATTAGAGATTTGCACATCTATACTCCAAAAACAGTCCGAACGCCTCATTTCCCAAGGCGGTTACGCGCCTTGTCTCTGCATAAATATAAGATTGGAGACCACATGAACGCATCTGCCGATATTTCCGTGCAACAGGTCAAGTTGCTGATCAACGGCGAGTGGGTCGAGTCCAAGACCACCGAGTGGCAAGACATCGTCAACCCGGCCACCCAAGAGGTGCTGGCCAAAGTCCCGTTCGCAACTGCCGATGAAGTCAACGCTGCCATCGATGCTGCCCACCGCGCCTTCCAGACCTGGAAGCTGACGCCGATCGGCGCGCGCATGCGCATCATGCTCAAGCTGCAAGCCTTGATCCGCGAACATTCCAAGCGCATCGCCGTGGTCCTCAGCAACGAGCAGGGCAAGACCATTGCCGATGCCGAAGGCGATATTTTCCGTGGCCTGGAAGTGGTGGAACACGCCTGCTCCATCGGCACCCTGCAAATGGGCGAGTTTGCTGAAAACGTCGCTGGTGGCGTCGACACCTACACCCTGCGCCAACCCATCGGCGTGTGCGCCGGTATCACCCCGTTCAACTTCCCGGCGATGATTCCGCTGTGGATGTTCCCGATGGCGATCGCCTGCGGGAACACCTTCGTCCTCAAGCCCTCCGAGCAGGACCCGCTGTCGACCATGCTGCTCGTCGAGCTGGCGCTGGAAGCTGGCGTGCCGGCTGGCGTGCTCAACGTGGTGCACGGCGGCAAGGACGTGGTGGATGCACTGTGCACCCACAAAGACATCAAGGCTGTGTCCTTCGTGGGCTCGACCGCCGTGGGCACTCACGTCTACGACTTGGCCGGCAAACACGGCAAGCGTGTGCAGTCGATGATGGGCGCCAAGAACCACGCCGTGGTGCTGCCGGATGCCAACCGTGAACACACCCTCAATGCCCTGGTCGGTGCGGGTTTCGGTGCGGCGGGCCAACGTTGCATGGCCACTTCGGTGGTGGTGCTGGTGGGCGCGTCCAAGCAATGGCTGCCGGACCTGAAAGCGCTGGCGCAAAAGCTCAAGGTCAATGCGGGGAGCGAAGCCGGCACCGATGTCGGCCCGGTGATTTCCAAGCGTGCCAAGGCACGCATTCTGGAGCTGATCGAAAGCGGTGTGAAAGAGGGCGCCAAGCTGGAGCTGGATGGCCGCGACATCAAGGTGCCGGGCTTCGAGCAAGGCAACTTTGTCGGCCCGACGCTGTTCTCGGGCGTGACCACCGACATGCAGATCTATACCCAGGAAATCTTCGGCCCGGTGCTGGTGGTGCTGGAAGTGGCGACCCTCGATGAGGCCATCGCCCTGGTCAACGCCAACCCGTTCGGCAACGGTACCGGCCTGTTCACCCAGAGCGGCGCGGCGGCGCGCAAGTTCCAGAGCGAAATCGATGTAGGCCAGGTCGGCATCAACATCCCGATCCCGGTGCCGGTGCCGTTCTTCAGCTTCACCGGTTCCCGTGGTTCCAAGCTTGGCGACCTCGGCCCATATGGCAAGCAAGTGGTGCAGTTCTACACCCAGACCAAGACCGTCACCAGCCGCTGGTTCGACGACGACTCGGTCAACGATGGCGTCAACACCACCATCAACCTGCGCTGATTCCGGGAGACGACCATGAAGATTGCATTTATCGGCTTGGGCAACATGGGCGCTCCCATGGCCCGCAACCTGATCAAGGCCGGCCATGCGCTGAACCTGTTTGACCTGAACCAGGCGGTGCTCAAGGAACTGGCCGAGCTGGGTGGCAACATCAGCGATTCGCCGCGTGATGCGGCCACCGGCGCTGAGCTGGTGATCACCATGCTGCCCGCCGCCGCCCATGTGCGCAGCGTCTGGCTGAATGAAGACGGTGTACTTGCCGGCATCGGCAAAGGCGTACCGGCGGTGGATTGCAGCACCATTGACCCGCAGACCATCCGCGACGTAGCGGCTGTGGCGGCCGAACAAGGTGTGGCCGTAGCCGACGCCCCGGTCTCCGGCGGCACGGGCGGCGCCGCAGCCGGGACGCTGACCTTCATGGTCGGCGCCACCCCGGAACTGTTCGCCACCCTGCAACCGGTGCTGGCGCAGATGGGCCGCAACATCGTGCACTGCGGTGAGGTGGGCACGGGGCAAATCGCCAAGATCTGCAACAACTTGTTGTTGGGGATCAGCATGGTCGGCGTCAGCGAAGCCATGGCGCTGGGCGACGCGCTGGGCATCGACACCCAGGTACTGGCCGGCATCATCAACAGCTCCACCGGACGTTGCTGGAGTTCCGATACCTACAACCCATGGCCGGGGGTGATCGAAACCGCACCGTCGTCCCGTGGTTATACCGGTGGGTTTGGGGCTGACCTGATGCTCAAGGACCTGGGCCTGGCTACTGAGGCTGCACGTCAGGCCAAGCAACCCGTGATTCTGGGCGCTGTGGCCCAGCAGTTGTATCAATCGATGAGCCAGCGTGGGGAAGGGGGCAAGGACTTCTCGGCGATTATCAATAGCTATCGCAAGCCCAAGTAGGGGCGGTTCCGGGAGCCTGCTAATAGTGGGCTCCCGGGTTTTTGCGGCTCAAGCAAACACAAAATATTTACGCACCGTCTCGACCACTTCCCACGTCCCCTTCATCCCCGGTTCCACCACGAAGATATCCCCAGCTCGCAAGTGAATCGGCTCCAGGCCTTCCGGCGTGATGATGCAGTAGCCTTCCTGGAAGTGGCAGTATTCCCACTTCACGTAGTCCACGTACCACTTGCCCGGGGTGCAGATCCAGGTGCCCATGATCTTGCTGCCGTCTTCGCTGGTGTAGGCGTTGAGGTTGACGGTGTGCGGGTCGCCTTCGAGTTTTTCCCATTTGCACGCGTCCAGGACCGGCAGGGGATGAGTGTCGCGCAGTACGGTGATGGGCTTGGACATGATGACTCCGAGGAAGGGAATGGAAGGATGCACCCTAAGGCCTAGGGCGTTGCGTCAGTGGTCTGAACTCGACATCGGGATGCCCAGAAGCGCAGCGGTGTGATGATCCGGAAATTACCGCGAACCCCTGTGGGAGCCGGGCTTGCCCGCGATAGCGGAGTGTCAGGCTATGAAGATGCAAGCAGTGCCACCGTCATCGCGGGCAAGCCCGGCTCCCACAGGGCACGGTGACGCATCCGGACGATATATTTGTGCGATTTCTCGTCCGTTCTTCGCAGTAAGTGCGAAAGATTTCCCGCTTCACGCCAGAATTCGCAAGAAAATTCGCAGCCGGCCCTCGTATCATTCACCCCAGTAACCGCCGAGAGCCTTGAAATGAACCCAATAAAAACGTGGTGGGATATCAGCCCGCCCTTGAGTACGGCGACCCCGACCTGGCCGGGGGATACGCCGTTCCAGGAAGAGCGCGTGTGGCAGTTGGGCCCGGAGTGTCCAGTGAATGTCGGACGCATTACCTTGTCGCCGCACACCGGCGCCCACGTGGATGCGCCGCTGCATTACAGCGCGGACGGCGTGGCCATTGGTGAGGTGTCGTTGGATGTGTACATGGGGCCTTGCCGCGTGCTGCATTGCCTGGACAGCGGTGCGCTTATACAGCCGCACCAACTTCAAGGCCGTGTGGATAACTTGCCGGAGCGCGTGTTACTGCGTACTTATCCACAAGCGCCGCTGACCGAATGGGATTCGAATTTCACCGCCATCGCCCCGCATACCATCGAGCTGCTCGCCAGCCTCGGAGTGCGCTTGATCGGCATCGATACGCCCTCGCTGGACCCGCAGCAGTCCAAGACCATGGATTCCCACAACGCCGTGGCGCGCCATGGCATGGCGATTCTCGAAGGCATCGTGCTCGATGACGTCCCCGAGGGCGATTACGAACTGATCGCCCTGCCGCTGCGCTTTGCCAACCTCGACGCGAGCCCTGTCCGCGCCATTCTCCGCCCGCTCAAGGAGCCCACGCGATGAGCCAATGTCCCTTCTCTGTTGACTATCAGCCGCCCGAAGAATGGCATAACGCCGAACTGAATTTTTCCGAGTCTATGAGCTACGGCGATTACCTGGACCTGGGCAAAGTCCTCAGCGCCCAGCACCCGCTGTCGCCGGACCACAACGAAATGCTCTTTATCATCCAGCACCAGACCTCGGAGCTGTGGATGAAGCTGATGCTCCACGAACTCAAGGCCGCCCGCGAACATGTACGCCTGGGCGAGCTGCCACCGGCGTTCAAGATGCTGGCGCGGGTGTCGCGGATCTTCGATCAGCTGGTGCACGCCTGGGCCGTGCTGGCGACAATGACGCCGTCGGAATACAAAGCGATCCGCCCGTTCCTGGGGCAGTCGTCGGGGTTCCAGTCATTCCAGTACCGCGAGATCGAATTTATCCTCGGCAATAAAAGCGCGGCGCTGTTGCGGCCCCATGCCCATCGGCCGGAACTGTTGAACGAGTTGAAAGTGGCAATTGCCACGCCGTCGCTGTATGACGAGGCGATCAACCTGATGATCAAGGCGGGCCTGGCGATTGATCCAAAGCGGGCCGAGCGCGACCCGACGGCGGCGACGGTTCACGATGAGTCCGTGGAGGCGGCGTGGCGTGAGGTGTACCGCGACCCGAAGCGTTACTGGGATTTGTATCAGTTGGCCGAGAAGTTTATCGACCTGGAGGATTCGTTCCGTCAGTGGCGTTTCCGCCATGTGACGACGGTGGAGCGGATTATCGGCTTCCAGCCGGGCACGGGTGGCACGGAAGGTGTGGGGTATTTGCGCAAGATGCTCGATACCGTGCTGTTCCCAGAACTGTGGCGAGTACGTTCCACGCTGTAAACAAAATGTGGGAGGGGGCTTGCCCCCGATGGCAGTGTCAGTCAGTACATCGGGTACTGATAGACCGCTATCGGGGGCAAGCCCCCTCCCACAGGCATCACTGCGCGTTGACTATCGCGTGACTTCTGCGAACCCGCAGCCGATAGGCAATGTAGATAATCCCCACCCACACCGGCATCGCATACACCGACTCGCTGATGCCTGGAATCGCCAGCATCACGCTGATGATCATCACCATGAACGCCAGGCACAGGTAGTTGCTGAACGGGAACCAGAAGGTCTTGAACGACGGCGTCAGGCCCTGTTCGCCCATGGCCTTGCGGAACTTGATGTGGGTGATGCTGATCAGCGCCCAGTTGATCATCAGCGAGGCAACCACCAGCGCGAACAGCAACTCCAGGGCGCTCTTCGGTGCGACGTAGTTGACCACCACGCACAGCATCGTCACCAGGGCCGAAATCGCCAGGGCGCGGATCGGCACGCCTTGCTTGTTCAGCTTCATCAGCGACTTGGGCGCATCGCCTTGCTCGGCCAGGCCGAACAGCATGCGGCTGTTGCAGTACACGCCGCTGTTGTACACCGACAGCGCCGCGGTCAGCACCACGAAGTTGAGAATGTGGGCGGCGGTGTCGTTACCGATCAGCGAGAAGATCTGCACGAATGGGCTGCCGCTGTAGGCATCGCCCGACGCGCCGAGGGTTTGCAGCAGTTGGTCCCATGGGTAGAGCGACAACAGCACGGTCAATGCGCCGACGTAGAAAATCAGGATGCGGTACACCACCTGGTTGATCGCTTTCGGGATGACCTTGCGCGGTTCGCTGGCTTCGGCGGCGGTGATGCCCACCAACTCCAGGCCACCGAAGGAGAACATGATGAACGCCATGGACATCAACAGCCCCATGCCGCCATTGGGGAAGAACCCGCCGTGGCTCCACAGGTTGCTGACTGACGCCTGCGGGCCGCCGGTGCCGCTGAACAGCAGGTAGCAACCGAGCACGATCATGCCGACAATCGCCACCACCTTGATGATCGCGAACCAGAACTCGGCTTCACCGAAGAACTTCACGTTGAGGGTGTTGATCAGGTTCACCGCCACGAAGAACACCAGCGCGCTGACCCAGGTCGGGATCTGCGGCCACCAGAACTGGATGTACTTGCCCACCGCCGTCAGTTCGGCCATGCCCACCAGCACGTAGAGTACCCAGTAGTTCCAGCCGGCCAGGAAGCCTGCGTAGCCGCCCCAGTATTTGTGAGCGAAGTGGCTGAAGGAACCGGCCACCGGCTCTTCGACGATCATCTCGCCAAGCTGGCGCATGATCAGGAATGCGATAAAACCGGCAATCGCGTAGCCCAGGATCATCGACGGCCCCGCCGACTTGAGTACCCCGGCCGAGCCGAGGAACAACCCCGTGCCGATCGCCCCTCCCAAGGCGATCAACTGAATGTGCCGGTTCTTCAGGCCACGCTTGAGGCCCACCGGGTTAACCATGTCATCCGCCATTAACATTCCCTTCTACTTGTTTTTCTCAGGGTGGAGTGCACGCCGCATCTACCCCTCAGAAGTGCTGAGGGTCAGATATTACTCTGCGTGAACTTTTCGTAATACAGCTGAACGCCATCAAGTGCCTGATCCGCCAGCCATTGTTGGACGGATTCGACCATTGGAGGGGGGCCGCACAGGTACATATCCGCCGATCTGTCCCGCCATTCGGCCAGGTCGAAATGCTCGGTGAGGTAACCGCGCTTGCCGGGCCATTCGTCCGAGGGCGCGCTGAGCACTTCGGTGTAGCGAAAGTCCGGGATTTTCGCGGCGTAGGCCTGGATGCGCGCCGCTTCGCACAAGTCTTCTGCGCCACGTACGCCGTAGTACAGGTGCACGGGCTGGTCGCAGCCGTTGGCGGCCAGTTCATCGAGCATGCCCAGCAACGCCGATAACCCGGTGCCGCCCGCCACCAGCACCAAGGGTTTGCAGACGTGCCGCAGGTAGAAAGCGCCGAGGGGTGCTTCCATCACCAGTTCATCACCCACCTGGCAACGCTCGCGCAGGTAGTTGCTCATCACCCCATCCGGCAGCAGGCGCACCAGGAATTGCAATTGATTGCCCGGAAGGTTGGCGAAGGAATACGAGCGCCAACTGTCCGTGCCAGGCACCGACAGGCGTGCATATTGGCCCGGCAGGAAATCCAGTGCCTGATCCAACTGCACCTGCAGGATCGCCGTGCTGGCCGACACCTGCTCCACCGCGCTCACGGTGCCCTTGACCTGAACCGGCCCCGGCGCATTGCACAGGCTCGAATCAAAGTCGAAGTAGAACGTCGCATCGGACTTCACCCGCGTCTGGCAACTGAGCATCTTGCGCTGTTGCAGGTCGAGGTTGGACAGGGCCTCTTCGTCGACATAATCCTGGCTGTACTCGCCGGATTCGCAACGGCCCTGGCAAGTGCCGCACACGCCTTCACGGCAATCCAGCGGGATCTTGATGCCGTTGCGCAGTGCTGCATCCAGCAGGATTTCATTGGCGCCGACGGGGAAGAACAGCGTCTTGCCGTCGGCAAAACTGAACGCCACTTTGTGATTCATGTGTTGCTCTCCGCATATTTATAACGTGCGCATAACTTGTGGCGAGCGGGCTTGCCCCGCTTTGGGCTGCGAAGCGGCCCCAATAAGACCACCGCATTTTTCCAGCTGATAACCCGGTGTCTTCCAGAGGGGCCGCTACGCAGCCCAACGCGGGGCAAGCCCGCTCGCCACAAGAAGCCCGGTTGCCACAAACCCCTGTGCCATAAAAGGTCGCTGCTAGAGGTGATAGAAATCCAGCACCGAGTTAATGGTGTCGTTGAGCAGCAGCGCATGCTTGCGGGTGATCAACCAGCTGTCGCCTTCCGGTTTGAGGGTATAGGTGGCGTGGCCGTAAAACTGCTCCGACGTGGCCAGGCGATAGAACAGCGTGTGCCAATTCAGTCGCACCTCCAGCGTGCCATCCGCCTGCTCGGCAACGCGCACGTTGTTGATCATGTGCAGCGTGCGCGGCATCGGTGTGGCCGACGCCGCCTTGCCGGTGCGCAAACGGAACACGCGGTCTTCCAGGCCCGAACGGTTCGCGTAGTAGATCAGCGACATTTCGCGCTTGGGGTCGCGGGTGTAGACGTGTTCCGAGTCCCACTGCGGCAAGTGGAACTCACTCTGCGGGTCGAACAACTGCACATAGGCGTCCCAGTCCTGGGCGTCGCACAGCTCGGACTTGCGGTAGAAGAACTGTTCGATGCGGTACTGCAATGGGGCATTCATCATTTCACCTCCCGCAGTTTCAGCGCTTGTTGATCGAGGCCGTTGAGCAGGAACTGCTGCCAGTTGCGGTGCTGGTTCACGTAGAGGCCTTCATGGGTGAATTCTGTGCCGGTCATGGCCGGCTGGATGCCGATGGCTTCGCTGTTCGGCGTAGGCCCGGTTGCCCAGCGGTGGCTGCCGCGTGAGATGTCGCTCCAGCGTTCAAGCCGGCCTTGGAACCCGCGCTGGGCTTCGCGGAACTCCACCAGGTCATCCGGCGTGCCCATGCCCGACACGTTGAAGAAGTCTTCGAACTGGCGGATGCGGTTCTCGCGATCGGCGTCGGACTCGCCCTTGACCCCCAGGCATTGGCTGATGATCTCGGTCTTGTTCCACGCCACCGGGCGGATGATGCGCAGCTGCGAGCTGATCTGGTCGAGGAAGAACAGGCTCGGGTAGATATTCAGGTTGCGCAGGCGGTGCATCATCCACTCGGCCTTCTGCTGGCCGTGCTCCCGCACCAGGCGCGGCATGATGGTGGCGTAGCCGGAGCGCACGCTGGGGTTGGGCATGTCGCTGAACAGCACACTGTGGCCATTGTGGAAGGCGAACCAGCCGTCATCGGTATTGGCGTCGCCGGCGCCGAGTTTGCTGTAGTCCAGGGTGCTGCCGGCCCCTGTGCCGTTCTCGGTGTTCACCTGCTGGCGATGCTGCACGGTGGCCACATAGTTGTAGTGCACGGTGCTGACGTGATAACCGTCCAGGCCGTTTTCGTTCTGCAGCTTCCAGTTGCCGTCGTAGGTGTAGGCGGATTTGCCCGGCAGTACTTCCAGTTCGCCGGTGGCGGACTGCGCGACCATCATGTCGAAGAACACTTTGGCGTCGCCGAGGAAATCCTCCAGGCTGTCGCTGCCATTTACGTCCAGGCTGATAAACACAAAGCCCTTGTAGCTCTCGATGCGCGCCTTTTTCAGGCCGCGCGTGGCCTTGTCGAAACCGTCCGGGTATTCCCCCGGCGCCTTGACCTTCACCAGCCGGCCATCGCTCTTGTAGCACCAGGCATGGAACGGGCAGGTGAACGTGGATTGGTTGCCTTTGCCGACCCGCGTCAGCGTGGTGCCGCGGTGCTGGCAGGCGTTGATCAACGCATTGAGGCGGCCTTCGCCATCGCGGGTGATGATCATCGGCTGGCGCCCGGCGCGCAGGGTCACGAAGTCGTGGTTGTTGGCCAGTTCGCTTTCGTGGCAGGCGTAGATCCAGTTCTTTTCGAAGATCAGTTCCATCTCCAGATCGAACAGTTCCGGCTCGGTGAACATGTCGCGGGCGATGCGGAATACTTCATCCACCGGGCGAAAGTCCAGGCAACCTTCGATAAACGTTTTCCACTGCTCGACGCTTCTTGCACCACTCATGGGAGGCACCTTTTTGATAGGGGCTGATCGGTGGTTTATTAGAGGCAGCGCGGCAGGACGCGGGCTATCCGCTTAGTGGGGGAACCTGCGCCGGATAATTGGGCAGCAAATACCCAACCCGGTGCGCAGCGGTGACGGGATGCGCTACTGTCTTGCAGGGCAGTGGTCGCAAAAGCCGGGGTCTTATCCACTTAGTCGACCCTTGCTATCCACCCGCTGGCCATTGCGCCGGCGTGGCGCATTAATTGCTGTCGAACAACAACGACGCGCCGCCAGAGCGCGCAACAGCCTAACCGCCGTGGGTGCACCCTGATGAGCAGCCAAACGATTCAACGCTTCGACCTGGAAGGCGCCCGCAGCTGGATGTCGGGCATTTGCGGGCCCCATCGCCTGGCCACCAATACGCCGGAGCGCCTGCGCTTTCACCACAGCGCCAACGTGTTCAAGTCCCGCGCCACCACCCTGGGGGTGATCGAGTACGGCACCGACGTGACCATCGACATCGAAGACGCCGAGCATTTCAGCAGCTACAGCCTGAGCCTGCCGCTGGTGGGCGAACAGGAGTTGAGCAAGAACGGTGAGCGCCTGAGTTCCAACCGCGACCAGGGCGTGATCATCTCGCCCAATGAGCATCAGGTGCTGGCGATCTCCGGCGATTGCCGAAAGTTGCAGGTGGTGATCACGCGGGCGGCGATGAGTGAATCGCTGGAAGGTTTGCTGCAACGGCCGATTGAGGCGCCGCTGCGCTTTGAGTCGGTGATGGACGCAGTGGACGGCGCTTCGGCGTCGTGGTGGCGCATGGCGCGCTACTTCATCGCCGAGCTTGAGCATGGCAGCGAGTTATACGAGCAGGCCGCTTTTACCCGCGACCTGGAAAGCTCGCTGATCAAGGGCCTGATCCTGGCCCAGCCGAACAACTACTCCGAAGAACTGCGCGATGTCCTGGGCGTGAAACTGCCGCATTATCTGATCCGTGCGCGGCAGTACATCCATGACAACGCTCGGGAAGCGGTGCACCTGGAGGACCTGGAGGCCGCTGCGGGGGTGTCGCGGTTCAAGCTGTTCGATGCCTTTCGCAAATACTTTGCGCTGTCGCCGATGGCCTATTTGAAGAAATACCGGCTGGGCGTCGTGCGCCAGGAAATCCTTGAACACGGCTCTACCCGTACCATCTCTGAGATCGCCCTGGGCTGGGGCTTTACCCACCTGGGGCGGTTTTCGGCGGAGTATCGAAAATTGTTCGACGAGTCCCCTAGCCAAACCCTGCAGCGCAAGCGCCTGCGCAGCCTTTGAATACAATGAAGATCCAAATGTGGGAGCTGGCTTGCCTGCGATAGCGATGTGTCAGTCAGCTGATGTGCCAGCTGACCCACCGCTATCGCAGGCAAGCCAGCTCCCACAGGGGTTTGTAGTGTTTGGGATAAATCAGATGAGCTCTTCCACCAGTTGCAGGCAATGATTCAGCCCTGGCGACTGGTCATTCAACCGTCGGCTGAGGATGATCGGCGAGGTCGCCGTGGCCTCCACCACCGGCGTGTAGCCGATGTCCGCGCGGTGCAGCACTTGCACCGAGGCGGGCACCAGCGTCACGCCCATGCCGGCGCCGACCAGGCCAATGGCGGTCTGCAACTCGTTGGTCCACTGCGCCACCTTGAGGCTCAAGCCATGGGCGTCGAACAGCGCGATCACATGGTCGGCGTAGCTGGGGCGTGGGTTGCCGGGGTAGAGCACAAAAGGTTCGGCGGCCAGTTGGGCGAGGGTGGCGGGCGCATCGAGCAACGGGTGACCGGCAGGCAGCACGGCGACCAGCCGGTCCTCCACCAGCACGCGCTGGACGATGGCCGGGTCATCGATGCGAATTCGCCCGAACCCCACGTCGATGCGCCCGGCCTTGAGCGCTTCGACCTGCTGCAAAGTGGTCATCTCCGACAGCCCCAACTCCAGCTCCAGCGCCTCATGGGTACGCAATCGGCGGATCAATTCGGGCAGCACGCCGTATAGGGTCGACGGCGCAAAACCGATGCCCAGCCATGTCTTCTCGCCCTGGCCGATACGCCGGGTGTTGTCACAGACCTTGTTCAATTGCTCCAGCAGCACGTTGGCGTGTTCATAAAAAAAACGCCCGGCCTCGGTCAGCCGCAGCGGTCGGCCACGTTCAAGCAAAATGACGCCCAGTTCATCCTCCAATTGCTGGATCTGCCGACTCAATGGCGGCTGGGCGATGTGCAGGCGTTCGGCGGCGCGGGTGAAGTTGAGGGTCTCTCCCAGCACCTGGAAGTAGCGCAGGTGACGCAGTTCCATGACGGCTCCTTTCATACCTTCAGGGTATTGTGCGAGACCCATTCTATATTGGAAGCCTTGAAAAATACGGCACAGAATCGGCTAAAACCTATAAAGAACCCAACGGGTATAGCCATGCCGATTTGCGCCATCGAGTCGATCGACACGATCATCGTCGACCTCCCCACCATTCGCCCGCACAAGCTGGCGATGCACACCCTGCAAAACCAGACCCTGGTGATCATCCGCCTGCGCTGCGCCGACGGTATCGAAGGCATCGGCGAAGCCACCACCATTGGCGGCTTGAGCTATGGCAATGAAAGCCCCGACAGCATCAAGGTCAACATCGACCGCCACTTCGCGCCGCTGCTGATCGGCCAGGACGCCAGTAATATCAACGCTGCCATGTTGCGCCTGGAGCGCAGCATCCGTGGCAACACCTTTGCCAAGTCCGGTATCGAAAGCGCGTTGCTCGACGCTCTCGGCAAACGCCTGCACCTGCCGGTCAGCGAACTGCTCGGTGGGCGTGTGCGCGACGCGCTGCCGGTGGCCTGGACCCTGGCCAGCGGCAACACCGAGCAGGACATTGCCGAGGCCGAAAAGATGCTCGACCTGCGCCGCCACCGCCTCTTCAAGTTGAAGATCGGCGCCGGTGAGGTCAGCCAGGACCTGGCCCATGTGATCGCGATCAAAAAGGCCCTGGGCGACCGCGCCAGCGTGCGCGTCGACGTCAACCAGGCCTGGGACGAAGCGGTGGCACTGCGGGCGTGCCAGGTGCTCGGCGACAACGGCATCGACCTGATCGAACAGCCCATCTCGCGCAATAACCGTGGCGGCATGGCACGGCTCAACCTGTCGAGCCCGGCGCCGATCATGGCGGATGAATCCATCGAGTGCGTCGAGGACGCGTTCAACCTGGCCCGCGAAGGCGCGGCGTCGGTGTTCGCCCTCAAGATCGCCAAGAACGGCGGCCCACGTGCCGTGCTGCGCACCGCCGCGATTGCCGAAGCGGCGGGTATCGGCCTGTACGGCGGCACCATGCTCGAAGGCGGCATCGGCACCCTGGCGTCGGCGCATGCCTTCCTTACGCTGAACAAACTGGCGTGGGGCACCGAGCTGTTCGGCCCGTTGCTGCTTACCGAAGACATCCTCACCGAGCCGCCGGTGTACCGCGACTTCCAGCTGCATATCTCCACCGCACCGGGCCTGGGCCTGGCCATCGATGAAGAGCGCCTGGCGTTCTTGCGTCGTGACAAACACTAAGAGGCGCCTGCCATGTTGTTCCACGTAAAAATGACCGTGAACCTGCCGCTCGACATGAACCCCGAGCGCGCAGCCCGCCTCAAGGCCGATGAAAAGGCGCTGGCGCAGCGCCTGCAACAGGAAGGCAAATGGCGTCACCTGTGGCGCATCGCCGGGCACTACGCCAACTACAGCGTGTTCGATGTCGACAGCGTGCAGGCGCTGCATGACCTGCTGATGCAACTGCCGCTGTTCCCCTATATGGCCATCGAAGTGAACGCCCTGTGCCGGCACCCGTCGTCGATCCATGACGACGACCGCTAGGCCGGTTTCCAGACCAATAACTACAAGATGAGGAATGCACCATGTCCATCCGACTGTCCCAGACTGCCCATGCCCAACAGTTTCTCGAAGAAGCCAGCGGCAACCTCAACGACGCTGGCAACCCGCGCACCAAGGCGCTGATCTACCGGATCCTGCGCGACACCGTGAACATCATCGAAGACCTGGAAGTGACCCCGGAAGAGTTCTGGAAGGCGGTCAACTACCTCAACGAGCTGGGCAAGCACCAGGAAGCCGGATTGCTCGCCGCCGGGCTGGGCCTTGAGCATTACCTGGATTTGCTGATGGACGCTGCCGACGAGGAAGCCGGCAAATCCGGCGGCACGCCGCGCACCATTGAAGGCCCGCTGTATGTGGCCGGGGCGCCGTTGAGCAAGTACGAGGCGCGGCTGGATGATGGCAAGGACGATGCGGTGCCGCTGTTCATGCGCGGGCAGGTGCGCGATACCAACGGCAAACCGCTGGCCGGGGCGATTGTGGACGTGTGGCAGGCCAATACGGGCGGTACTTACTCGTGGTTCGACCCGACGCAATCGGAGTTCAACCTGCGCCGACGCATCGAGACCGATGCCCAGGGCAACTACCGGTTCCGCAGTATCGTGCCGTCGGGCTACGGTTGCCCACCGACCGGGCCGACCCAGCAACTGCTGGATCAGCTCGGGCGCCACGGGCAGCGGCCGGCGCATATCCACTTCTTTATTTCGGCGCCGGGGCACCGGCACCTGACCACGCAGATCAACCTGTCGGATGACCCGTACCTGCATGACGACTTTGCCTATGCGACGCGGGATGAGTTGATCGCCGAGATTCGCTTCTGCGACGACCCGCAACTGGCGCGGGAGTTTGGCGTGGAGGGGCGGTTTGCGCAGATTGATTTTGACTTTGCGTTGCAGGTAGCGGATGCGCCGGTAGAACAAAAGCGCATGCAACGCGTGCGTGCCCTCGAAGATTAAACGCGATTCAAAATGTGGGAGGGGGCTTGCCCCCGATGGCGGCGGTGAAGCCAATATATTAATTGGCTGAACCATTGCTATCGGGGGCAAGCCCCCTCCCACAGGGTATTGTGGTGGCGTGGTTATTTGCGTACCACCAAGTCCAGCACCTCATCCCGATCCTTGATCTTCTGCAACACAATCTCCGAACGGATATCCATCACCCCCGCCGTGCGGTTCAGATGGTTCACGATAAAGTCCGAAAAGTGCTTGAGGTTGCGCGCCTGCACCCGCAGCACATAGTTGCTGGCGCCAGTGATCACGTAGGCGCTGGCGACCTCCGGCCAGCCCTGCACCTTCTTGATGAACGTCTCGTGCCAATCCTCCACATCCTGGCGCAACGACAGGTGCACGATGGCCTCCAGCTCAATCCCCAACTGCTCCGCATTCAGCACCGCACGGTAACCGCTGATGATGCCCTCGCTCTCCAGCAGGCGCAGACGGCGCAGGCACGCGGACGGCGACAGCGCGACTTTTTCGGCCAGTTCCTGGTTGCTGATGCGGCCATCCTGCTGCAGGAAATGCAGGAGGCGCAGGTCGGTGGCGTCGAGAATCATGGTTAGAATAAATCCGCGTGTTTGGGGGTTAAATTCGAATTTCCTACAGCTTAATTAGCCTGTTGCCCGCCACTTTGCACGAAAATTCTCTAAAAGTTCGTTCATTATTTGGTCCATTCTTACCTATAAAAACCAGGACAGCCCATGACCACGCGAAGCCACTGCCTAGCCCTCGACGAACAAGATCCGCTGGCGCCACTGCGCCGCCAGTTTGCGTTGCCGGAGGGCGTGATCTATCTCGACGGCAACTCCCTCGGCGCACGCCCGGTGACGGCGTTGGCACGAGCCCAGGCAGTGATTGCCGAAGAATGGGGTAATGGCCTGATCCGTAGTTGGAACAGCGCCGGCTGGGCGGACCTGTCCCAGCGCCTGGGTAACCGCCTGGCGCCGTTGATCGGCGCGGGCCACGGTGAAGTGGTGATCACCGATACCACCTCGATCAACCTGTTCAAGGTGCTCAGCGCCGCGTTGACCGTACAGCGTCAACGCCAACCGCACCGCAAGGTGATCGTCAGCGAGGCGAGCAACTTTCCGACCGACCTGTATATCGCCGAAGGCCTGGCCGAGCTGCTGCAACAGGGCTATGCCCTGCGCCTGGTGAACAGTCCGGACGAATTGCCCCAGGCCATCGACCAGGACGTGGCGGTGGTGATGCTCACCCACGTCAACTACAAGACCGGCTACATGTACGACATGCAGGCGCTGACCGCCCTGAGCCATGAGTGCGGCGCGCTGAGTATCTGGGACCTGGCGCACTCGGCGGGCGCGGTGCCCATCGACCTGCATCAGGCCGGTGCCGATTATGCGATTGGCTGCACCTACAAGTACCTCAACGGCGGCCCGGGCTCCCAGGCGTTTGTGTGGGTCAACCCGGCGTTGGTGGATGTGGTGCGCCAGCCGTTGTCGGGCTGGTTCGGCCACACCCGGCAGTTCGCCATGGAATCGAACTACGCGCCGAGTGCGGGTATCGCGCGTTACCTGTGCGGCACCCAACCGATCACCTCGCTGGCGATGGTGGAATGCGGGCTGGAGATTTTCGCCCAGACCGATATGGCGAGTCTGCGCAGCAAGTCCCTGGCGTTGACTGATCTGTTTATCGCATTGGTCGAAGCACGTTGCGCTGCTCATGAACTGGTGCTGATCACCCCGCGTGAACACGCCCGGCGCGGCAGTCATGTGAGCTTTGAACACCCCGAAGGCTACGCAGTGATCCAGGCCTTGATCGCCCGTGGCGTGATCGGCGACTACCGCGAGCCGCGCATCATGCGCTTTGGGTTTACGCCGTTGTACACAAGCTTTACCGAGGTGTTTGACGCTGTGGAAATCCTGGGCGAAATCCTCGACAACCGCACCTGGGACCAACCGCAATTCAAAGTCCGCAACAGCGTGACCTGACCACAACGCAGATAAAGATGTGGGAGGGGGCTTGCCCCCTCCCACAGGGAATTTGTGACAACAGTTAATAAATAGTGCAATCACAATAATAATGGGGCACACCACATGACCACGCCAGACACCGGCTTTGCCGAGATCACCCACCGCGAACTGGGCCTGCGGCGCCAGCTCACTTCCGGCCAGATGAGCATGATCGCCATCGGCGGCGCCATTGGCACCGGGCTGTTCATGGGCAGTGCCTATGCCATTGGGTATGCCGGGCCCAGTGTGCTGGTGAGCTATGCCATCGGCGCGTTGATCACCTTGTTATTGATGGGCTGCCTGGCGGAGATGACGGTGGCGCATTCCACCTCGGGCTCGTTCGGCGCTTATGCCGAGTTCTACATCAGCCCGCTGGCCGGTTTCCTGGTGCGCTACGCCTACTGGGCGGCGATTGTGCTGGCGGTGGGTGCGGAGGTTACGGCGGTCGCGATGTACATGAAGTACTGGTTCGCCAACGTGCCGGAATGGGTGTGGATCGTATCGTTTTCCAGTGTGCTGATCCTGCTCAACGCCATCAGCGTGAAGACCTTCGGCAACTTCGAATACTGGTTCTCGACGATCAAGATCAGCGCCATCGTCGGCTTCATCCTCCTCGCCGTGTACGTGGTGTTCGGCTCCGGCAACCCGGAGTACGGCGTGCAGAACTACACGGCCCACGACGGCTTTTTCCCCCATGGCCTGAGTGGCATGTGGATCGCCGTGATCGTGTCGATCTTCAGCTACCTGAGCGTGGAGATGATCGCCGTGGCCGCCGGTGAAGCGGCCGACCCGGAACAGGCGGTGAAGAAAGCCTTCCGTGCGACCATCGTGCGCCTGGTGGTGTTTTACCTGCTGACCCTGGCGCTGATGCTGGCCATCGTGCCGTGGAACCAGGCCGGGCAGACCCAGAGCCCCTTCGTCACGGTGATGCAGACCATCGGCATTCCCGGCGCCACCGGGGTGATGAATTTCGTGATTTTGATCGCAGCGTTGTCGGCCATGAACAGCCAGCTCTACATCACCACCCGCATGATGTTCAGCCTGTCCCGTGCCGGCTTCGCGCCCAAGGCCATGGGCGCCTTGAGCAAGAGCGGCATTCCGCTGAATGCGTTGCTGCTGTCCAGTTCGGGCATCGCCCTGGCGACGTTGCTCAACGTGGTATACCCGCAAAGCTCGTTCACCTTGATGATGGCGATCTCGATGTTCGGCGCGATCTTCACCTGGTTCATGATCTTCCTTACGCACCTGTTCTTCCGTCGCTACCGCCAGCGTCACGGTGGGCCGACGCTGTCGTTCCAACTGCGATTTTTTCCCTACAGCACCCTGCTGGGCCTGGTGCTGATGGGCGCGGTGATGATCACCACGTATTTAACCGAGGCGTTCAAGATGACGCTGGTGTTTGGCGTGCCGTTCCTGCTGATCTTGTCGGCGGTGTATTACGGGTTTTTCCGCAAGGGCAGGGCCAAGGCGTCGAACAAGGCCTTGGCGTAACCGGGCAGGAGTTCGAACGAGCGCGCGCATAACAGCAGCTTCCGGCAGGCCCACTCTTCTTGCAGGGGGTGGACCTTGAAGCTGGATTCCAGCGGCCAGCGCTCCAGTGCCGCCTGGGGCACGATACCCAGGCCGGCGCCGCGCGCGACCATGCGGATCACCCCATCAAACCCCTCGGCGCGGATGCGTGTTTGCAGGCGAAAACCCGCGTGCAATGCCTGTTCTTCGAGGTAAACCGTCAACGCGCTGCGGGAGGCAAGGCCCACAAAGTCGTGTTGCAGGCTATCGATAAAGCTCCCTGCGGTGAACGGATGATCCTGCGGGGTGATCAGCACGAGCGGGTCATCGCGAAAGGGCAGGGTCTGCAGGCCGTGGGTGTCTACCGCGTCGGAAATGATCCCGAGGTCCGCTGTACCCTGGCGCAAGGCCTGGGTGATGCGCAGGCTTGGCAGTTCCTGCAAGTCGATGTCGAGGTTGGGGTGTTCACGCAAAAAGTCCGCCAGCAACTCCGGCAGGTATTCGCTGAGGGCCGTGGTGTTGCACAGCAGGCGCACCTGGCCCTTGATGCCGTTGGCGTATTCCGCGAGGTCCTGGCGCAGATGCTCGGCCTGTTGCAGCAACAGGCGGGCGTGGCGGGCCAGGGCCTTGCCTGCGGGCGTTGGGGTAACGCCACGGCGGCCACGTTCAAGAAACTCGATGCCCAGCGAAGCCTCCATCGCTCGGATGCGGGCGCTGGCCGCCGCGAGGGACAAGTGGCTGCGGGCTGCTCCGGCGGTGATATTGCCTGTGTCGAAGATATGCAGGTAAAGGCGCAGGTCTATCAGGTCAAAATGCATGGCGCCAGCCTCTGGCAAAACAAGAGTCTGCCTCAGTATATGGCGAATTTTCGGCCTCATCGAAAAACCGCACTATCACCCCATGAATACATTCCTCGCGTTTTACCAAGATATCGGCCCAGCCCTGACACTGCTGGTGATCGGCACCTTCATGCTCGCCGGCACCGTCAAGGGTGTGATTGGCCTGGGCTTGCCGACAGTCTCCATGGGCTTGCTCGGTCTGGCTATGTTACCGGCGCAGGCTGCAGCGTTGCTGATCATCCCATCGACGATCACCAACCTGTGGCAACTGGCGTTCGGCGGTCATTTGAGTGCGTTGCTCAGGCGCTTGTGGCCGATGCTGCTGCTGATCTTTCTCGGTACCGGGTTTGGCACGCTGTGGCTGGGCCTGAGTGGAGGGCGATGGGTAGGCCATGCGTTGGGCGGGGCGTTGCTAGCGTATGCAGTGAGCGGGCTGTTCCTGCCCGCCTTCAAGGTGAAGCCTCGAACCGAACGCTGGTTGGGCCCTTTGTGTGGTGTTATCACCGGCATCATCACCTCGTCGACCGGTGTGTTTGTGATCCCCGCCGTGCCCTATCTGCAAGCCCTGGGCTTGGACCGCAATCAGTTGGTGCAGGCGCTGGGGCTGTCCTTCACCGTGTCGACCCTGGCGCTCGCTGCCGGCATGGCGTTGGACGGCACGCTCGGAGGTGGGGAGATCAATGCTTCATTGTTGGCATTGGTGCCGGCGCTGCTGGGCATGTGGTTGGGCCAGGCGGTGCGTCAGCGCATCAGTGCGGTGTTGTTCAAGCGCGTATTTTTCATCGGCATGGCGTTGCTGGGCGCCCATCTGCTGATCAGCGGTTAACAATGCGCGGGTAATTCGTGCCTTTTGGTCAAATGTATTTTGCCGCATCACCGCTTATTCCGAGGGGCCGATGTCGATAGCCTGCCGGCAGACATTGTTAACCCCTCTGGATACCCTCCCATGAAAAAAGTCCTCCTGCTCAACGGCGGCAAGAAATTCGCCCACTCCGATGGCCGCTACAACACCACCCTGCATGACACCGCCGTGGCGGCGTTGGACCGTGCGGGCATCGACGTCAAGGTCACCCACATCGACGAAGGCTACGACGTGGCCGAAGAAGTGGCCAAATTCCTCTGGGCCGATGTGATCATCTACCAAATGCCCGGCTGGTGGATGGGCGCGCCGTGGATCGTCAAGAAGTACATCGACGAAGTCTTCACCGAAGGCCACGGCAGCCTGTACGCCAGCGACGGTCGCACCCGTTCCGATGCCTCGCAGAAGTACGGCAGCGGTGGCCTGATCCACGGCAAGCAGTACATGCTCTCGCTGACCTGGAACGCGCCGCAGCAAGCCTTCGATGACCCGACCGACTTCTTCGAAGCCAAGGGGGTGGACGCGGTGTACTTTCCGTTCCACAAGGCCAACGAGTTCCTCGGCATGACCGGCCTGCCGACGTTCCTGTGCGTGGACGTGATGAAACGCCCGGCCATCGACGCTGATGTAGCGCGCTACGAGCAGCATCTGGCGCAGGTGTTCAATTTCTCGGTGTAAGCTGCGCTGAACCGATAACGAGGAGCGCCTGTGAAAGCCCGGTCCGATGAGCTGCAGATCTTCGTCAGCGTGATTGAATGCGGTTCGATTTCCGCCGCCGCCGAGCAAGTCGGGCAGACGCCCTCGGCTGTCAGCCGCACCTTGTCGCGCCTGGAAGCCAAGCTTGACACCACGCTGATCAACCGCACCACACGACGCATGGACCTGACCGAAGAGGGCAAGTACTTCTTCGAGCAGGCCAAGGTGATCCTGGCGCAGATGGAAGAGTTGGAGGAGCGCCTGTCATCACGCCAGCAGAAACCGGCGGGGCGCCTGCGCATCAACGCTGCCGTGCCGTTCATGCTGCATGGGATCGTGCCCTACATCGCCGAATTTCGCGGCCTCTACCCGGACATCCAGCTGGAGCTGAACAGCGATGACTTGATCATCGACCTGCTGGAGCAGAGCACCGACATCGCCATCCGTATCGGCGTCCTGGCCGACTCCACCCTGCATGCGCGGTCTCTTGGCTGTACGCCGCTGCATATCCTCGCCAGCCCCGACTACCTCAAGCAATACGGCGTGCCCACCACGGTGGCCGAGCTGGCCGATCACACGCTGTTGGGGTTCACCCAGACCGAAACCCTCAACCACTGGCCGCTGCGCCATGTGGAGGGCGATCGCTGGCTGATCCAGCCCGGCGTGGCGGCGTCCAGCGGCGAAACCGTGCGCCAGTTGGCGCTGGAAGGACAGGGCATCTGTTGCCTGTCGAACTTCATGACCATCGACGATATCGAGGCCGGGCGCCTGGTGCCGGTGCTGGAGGCGTTCAACAGCGGTTATCGCCAGCCGATCCACGCAGTGTTCTACCGCAACTCGCAGCTGGCATTGCGTATCCAATGTTTCCTGGACTTTATCCAGGCCAAGCTGGCGCGGTATGCCTGCTGATTCGTGAGCTGCGCGCAAGAGTGAATTGGGCGGTAGGGGCTTATTCGTCAGGGATGAGTGCTTGATACTGGGTTCATCACTTACCCAGTCAGGAGAGTCCTCCATGAATGTATTCATTACCGGCGCAGCAGGTTTTATCGGCGGTTCCATTGCCACCGGCCTGGTCAAGGCCGGCCACACCGTTACCGGCCTGGTGCGCAGCGCCGAGCAGGCGGCCGAGATGACCGCGCTGGGCATCAACCCAATGATCGGCACCCTGGATGACGCGGCTGTATTGACCGAGCAAGCGCAAAAGGCCGATGCGGTGATCAACGCCGCCAGCAGCGACCACCGTGCCGCCGTGGAAACCCTGCTCGCGGCGTTGAAGGGCTCGAACAAGCCGTTCCTGCACACCAGTGGTTCGAGCATTGTCGGGGATGCATCGGGCGGCAAGGCCAGCGATGTCATCTACTTCGAAGACAACCTGCCGGAACCGACGGTCGACAAGGCGGCTCGTGTGGCCATCGACAACCTGGTTCTGGCGGCTGCCAAAGACGGCGTGAACTCGGCGGTGATCTGCAACACCTTGATCTACGGCCACAGCCTGGGCGTGAAGCGCGACAGCGTGCAACTACCGCGTCTGCTCAAGCAGGCACGCAAGAGTGGTGTAGTACGCCATGTGGGTAGCGGGCAGAACATCTGGTCCAACGTGCACATTGAAGACGTGGTGGCGCTGTACCTGTTGGCGCTGACCAAGAATGTGCCCGGTACCTTCTACTTCGTGGAAAGTGGCGAGGCCGCGTTTATCGACATGACCACTGCCATTGCCGAAGCGCTGGACCTGGGCAAACCGCAGGATTGGCCATTGGCCGAGGCTGAAGCCGAGTGGGGCTATGAAATGGCCAACTATGGCCTGGGCTCCAATAGCCGGGTGCGCGGCAAGCATGCGCGTGAACTGCTGGGCTGGGCGCCGAAGCGTACGTCGGTGGTGGAGTGGATTCGCAACGCAATGGTGTGATGTTCACGTGATCTCCAAGTGTTGCTATCGGGGGCAAGCCCCCTCCCACACTAGACTGCACTCCACAGTTGGAACTCGGTCAACTGTGGGAGGGGGCTTGCCCCCGATTGGCACGACTCGGTCTCCGAGACTAGCCCCATCTCCCTCAATTCCGTACCATTCCCCGCCTTATCCCCCGCATTACCCTGGTACTCCATGAACCTCACCCGTCTGCGCGCCGATGCCCTGGCCGGCCTCACCACGTCTTTTGCGTTGCTGCCCGAATGCATCGCCTTTGCCCTGGTGGCCCACCTCAACCCGTTGATGGGGCTCTACGGCGCTTTCATCATCTGCACCCTCACCGCGTTGTTCGGCGGCCGGCCAGGCATGGTGTCCGGTGCGGCCGGCTCGATGGCGGTGGTGATCGTCGCCCTGGTGGTGCAACACGGTGTGGAGTATCTGCTGGCCACGGTGGTACTGGGCGGGCTGATCATGGTCGCGTTCGGCGTGCTGCGCCTGGGCAAGCTGGTGCGCATGGTGCCGCACCCGGTGATGCTCGGCTTCGTCAACGGCCTGGCGATCATCATTGCCCTGGCGCAGTTGGAGCATTTCAAAAACGGTGAAACCTGGCTCAGCGGCACGCCGCTGTACGTGATGACCGGCCTTGTGCTGGTGACCATGGCCATCGTCTACCTGCTGCCGCGCATCACCCGCGCCGTGCCGCCTGCGTTGGTGGCGATCCTCGGCGTGGGGCTGGCGGTATACCTGCTCGGCCTGCCTACCCGCACCCTCGGCGACATGGCGCATATCGCCGGCGGCCTGCCGACTTTCGCGCTGCCGCAGATTCCGTGGACACTGGACACCCTCGGCATCATCGCGCCGTACGCGTTCCTGATGGCGATGGTCGGCCTGCTGGAAACCCTGCTGACGCTGAACCTCACCGACGAAATCACCGAGACCCGTGGCTACCCCGACCGTGAAAGCGTGGCCCTCGGCGCGGCCAACATGGTCTCCGGTCTGTTCGGCGGCATGGGCGGCTGCGCGATGATCGGGCAGACCGTGATCAACCTCAGCTCCGGTGGGCGCGGGCGTTTGTCCGGGGTGTTTGCCGGGGTGATGATCCTGCTGTTCATCCTGTTCCTGTCGCCGTTCATCGAGCGCATTCCGCTGGCGGCGCTGGTGGGCGTGATGTTCGTGGTGTCCCAGCAGACCTTTGCCTGGGCCTCGCTGCGGGTGATCAACAAGGTGCCGTTCAATGACGTGCTGGTGATTCTTGCAGTGACGGTGATCACGGTGTTCACCGATCTGGCTACCGCCGTGCTGTGCGGGATCGTGATTGCGGCGTTGAATTTCGCCTGGCAGCAAGCGCGGGAGCTGTATGCCGATGAGTATCTGGAGGCCGATGGCAGCAAGCTCTACCGCCTGCACGGCACCTTGTTTTTCGCCTCGACCACGCCGTTTTTGAATCAATTCGACCCGGCCAACGACCCGGCCCAGGTGACGCTGGATTGCCGTCACCTGAGCTTTGTCGATTACTCAGCGATTGCCGCGCTCATGACCCTGCGCGAGCGTTACAGCAAGGCTGGCAAGCACCTGCGGGTGCTGCATCTGTCGGAGCGTTGCAAGAAGCTGCTCAAGCGTGCGCGGGTCCATCATGAGTAAGTGATCAAGGCCCGACCAGGTCTTCCAGCTCCTGGGCACGGGTCTGGGTCATGTCGAGTATGCAGCCGGAACCGTTGACCTGGTCGATGGTGCCGCCGGTGGCGGAACCGGCGAAGGCGCAATTGGCGTCACGGTACTTTATCCACAGGCGTTGCACGTCTTGCAGTTGCTGCTTGCGCGGGCCTTCCTGGGCGGCGAGGGCGGTCTTGTAGGCGCGGTTCAGGCGGGTGTCCTGCACCTTGGCTTCCTTGGTATTGCACGTGACCATGTCGGCGGTCGTGTTGGCGCTGTCCATGCACTTCTTCAGCGCTGGGTTGTCGGCGGCAGAAGCGGTGCCGCTTAGGGCGAGGAGCAGGGCGCCGGCGGCGAGGGATGTGCGAATCATGGTCGGTTTCCTGGTCATGAAGGGTTGCGCATTCTATGACTCAACGGCAGCGTTCGAGTTTCCGGCATCCTCTGATCTTCATGTAAGAACACCCCTCGAATTTTCATTCACCCCTGTCGGGCATATCCCAACGCGACAGCGCTTATCTGTGGGCGAAAGTTATTTTCATAAAAATTGAAAATACTCCTCGGTAATGATTTATGAGTTTCACAACCAATTCGACGTGACCCTTTCCGAGGAGTACCGCATGGCCGCATCACCGGGCTTCGGGCTATTGGCATACGCTGCCATTGCCATCATTGCTTTGATCGTGCTGATTGCACGTTACCGACTCAACCCGTTTATCGTCATCACCCTGGTGTCCATCGGCCTGGCGCTGATGGCCGGGATGCCGGCGGACACCATCATGGGGTCCTACGAAGCGGGCGTAGGCAAGACCCTTGGGCATATCGCCCTGGTGGTGGCGCTGGGCACCATGCTCGGCAAGATGATGGCCGAGTCCGGCGGTGCCGAGCAGGTGGCGCGCACACTGATCAGCCGTTTTGGCGAGCGCAACGCGCACTGGGCCATGGTGTGCATCGCGTTCCTGGTGGGGCTGCCGCTGTTTTTCGAGGTGGGTTTTGTGTTGCTGGTGCCGATTGCCTTTACCGTGGCGCGGCGGGTGGGCGTGTCCATCCTGATGGTGGGTTTGCCGATGGTCGCCGGCCTGTCGGTGGTGCATGCCCTGGTGCCGCCGCACCCGGCGGCGATGATGGCGGTGCTGGCGTATAACGCGTCGGTGGGGCAGACCGTGCTCTACGCCATCCTGATCGGTATCCCGACGGCAATCATCGCAGGGCCCGTCTACGCCAAATTCATCGTGCCGCGTATTCACCTGCCGGCGGAAAATCCGCTGGAGCGCCAGTTCATCGAGCGTGAACCGCGTACCCGCTTGCCCAGCTTTACCCTGACCATGGGCACTATCCTGTTGCCGGTAGTGTTGATGATGATCGGTGGCTGGGCCAACGTGATTTCCACACCGGGCACCGGTTTCAATCAGTTCCTGCTGTTCATCGGCAACTCGGTGATTGCGCTGCTGGTGGCGACGTTGGTGAGCTTCTGGACCTTGGGTATCGCACAGGGCTTCAACCGCGAATCGATCCTCAAGTTCACCAATGAATGCCTGGCGCCGACCGCCAGCATCACCTTGCTGGTGGGCGCGGGCGGCGGGTTGAACCGCATCCTGGTGGACGCAGGTGTGACCCACGAAATTCTCGGCCTGGCCCATGCCTTTCACCTGTCGCCGTTGGTGATGGGTTGGCTGTTCGCCGCGCTGATGCGAATTGCCACGGGCTCGGCCACCGTCGCCATGACCACCGCATCCGGTGTTGTCGCGCCGGTCGCCCTGGGCCTGGGTTATCCACACCCTGAACTACTGGTGCTGGCCACCGGTGCGGGTTCGGTGATCTTTTCCCATGTTAACGACGGCGGCTTCTGGCTGATCAAGGAATACTTCAATATGACGGTGATCCAGACCTTCAAGACCTGGACCGTGTTGGAGACTTTGATTTCCCTGGTCGCCTTCGGTCTGACCTATGGTCTGTCCTGCATCTTGTAACCCGGAGAGCCCATGGACATCCTCTACCAGATCCGCGCCCGCCAGGACGCCTTCAGCGCCGGCGAAGGGCGTATCGCCAAGCTGATGCTCGATGACGTGGGGTTTGCCGCATCGGCCAGCCTGGAAGCATTGTCGCAACGGGCCGAGGTCAGCACGGCCACCTTGTCGCGGTTTGCGCGCAGTGTGGGGTGCCGGGATTTACGTGACTTGCGCCTCCAGTTGGCCCAGGCCAGCGGCGTCGGCAGTCGCTTCCTCGACCCGGCGGGGTTGCCGGAGCAGTCGGCGTTTCATCGGCAGATCCTGGGGGATATCGAGGCGACGTTGCGTCAGCATCTCTCCGGTTTCAATCAGGCCAGTTTCGTCGATGCGGTGAGCCTGCTGGGCAAGGCGCGGATGATCCATGCGTTTGGCATGGGCGGGCCGTCGAGCCTGTGCAGCGATGAGTTGCAGGTGCGCCTGGTGCGCCTGGGCTATCCGATTGCGGCCTGCCACGACCCGGTGATGATGCGGGTCACGGCGGCGACGCTGGGGCCTGAGCATGCGTTGATTGTGTGTTCCTTGACTGGCCTCACCCCCGAACTGCTGGACGTGGTGGAGCTGGCGCGCAATTACGACGCGCGCATCGTCGCCATCACCCTGGCCGACTCGCCCTTGGCCCAATTGGCCGATGTGCTGCTGCCGCTGCAGCCGGCCGAAACCAGTTTTATCTACAAGCCCACCGCTGCCCGCTACGGCATGCTGCTGGCCATCGACCTGCTCGCCACCGAGCTGGCCCTGGTCTCGCCGGACGACAACCAGGAACGCCTGCGCCGGATCAAGCTGGCCCTGGACGATTATCGCGGCGGCCCTGACAGCCTGCCGCTTGGAGACTGATATGAAGTACGACACGCTGATACGCCAGGCATTGATCATCGATGGCAGCAACACCCCAGGCTATGTGGCTGATGTTGGGGTGCGTGACGGGCGCATCGAGGCGATTGGCGATTTGTCGACGGCTGTGGCCGAACATGAAGTCGAAGCTGCGGGCCGTGTGCTGGCGCCGGGTTTTATCGACGTGCACACCCACGATGACACGGTGGTGATCCGCCATCCGCAGATGCTGCCCAAGCTTAGCCAGGGTGTAACGACGGTGATCGTCGGTAACTGTGGCATCAGCGCGTCGCCGGTGACGTTGCGCGGTGATCCGCCCGATCCGATGAACCTGCTGGGCAGCGCTTCGGCGTTTGTGTACCCGCGTTTCAGTGACTATCGAGCGGCGGTCGAACAGGCTCACCCGGCGGTCAACGTTGCCGCACTGATCGGTCACACGGCACTGCGCAGCAATCATATGCAAGACCTGCATCGCAGCGCTTCAGCGGATGAAATCGCTGCCATGCGCATGCAACTGCAAGAGAGCCTCGAAGCCGGCGCCCTGGGGTTATCCACAGGCCTGGCCTACGCCAGCGCGTTCAATGCCGAGACCGATGAGGTGCTGCAACTCAGTGAAGCATTGACGGATTTTGGCGCGGTGTACACCACCCATTTGCGCAGTGAATTCGAGCCGGTGCTGGAGGCGATGGATGAGGCGTTTTTGATCGGTCGGCATGCCCAGGCCCCGGTGATCATTTCCCATCTCAAATGTGCCGGCGCCGGGAATTGGGGGCGCAGTCCGCAACTGTTGGCATCGCTGGAGCGGGCGGCGAAAACCCACCCGGTAGGCTGTGATTGTTATCCCTATGCCGCGAGTTCTTCGACCCTGGATCTCAAGCAGGTGACTGACGCGTTTCGCATCACCATCACCTGGTCGACGCCTTACCCGGAGATGGGCGGGCGCGACCTGCAGGATATCGCCGCTGAGTGGGATGTTTCGCTGATGGACGCAGCGCGTCGCCTGCAACCGGCGGGGGCGGTGTATTACGGAATGGATGAAGCGGATGTGCGACGCATCCTGGCGCATCCGCTGTCGATGGTCGGTTCGGATGGGCTGCCGGAAGATCCGTTCCCGCATCCGCGTTTGTGGGGCGCATTTCCAAGGGTGCTGGGGCATTTCAGCCGGGATGTCGGGTTGTTCCCGTTGCACACCGCCGTGCACAAAATGACCGGCTTGTCGGCGGCGCGATTTGGTTTGGCCGAGCGCGGTGAAATCCGCGAAGGGCACTGGGCCGACCTGGTGCTGTTCGACCCGTTGCGCGTGCGCGATGTGGCGGACTTCAAGCAACCGCAGCGGGCGGCGGAAGGCATTGATGGGGTGTGGGTCAACGGTGTATTGAGCTACAGCGACGGGCAGGCGAACGGTCAGCGGCCGGGTCGTTTCCTGGCGCGCAGTGGGGATTTGCGTCGGGGATTTTCGTCTCTATAGTGGGCGCTCTTATGAACGGAGCGATTGCCATGCACTTAGGAAAAGTCACCCCCATCCTGCGGATTTTCGACGAGGCCAAGGCGTTGGAGTTCTACGTGGACTTTTTGGGGTTCAAGGTGGATTGGCAGCATCGTTTCGAGGCGAATTTTCCGTTGTACCTGCAGGTATCGCTGGGTGAATGCGTGTTGCATTTGACTGAGCACCATGGCGATGCGTCGCCGGGCGCGGCGGTGCGGATTCAGGCACAAGGGGTGGACGCGTATCAGCAGCAGTTGGTTGGCAAGGATTATCGGTATGCCAAGCCAGGGGTTGAGGAAACGCCTTGGGGATCGCGGGAGATGAGCATCAAGGATCCGTTTGGGAATCGGCTGGTGTTTGTTGAGGAAGGCGAGGGCTGAGGGGTAAATCGCGGGCAATAAAAAACCGCCTTGGTAGGGCGGTTTTTTTGCAACACCAGTTAGTGGCTGGGGTTGCTCTCTCAAAGGACGCAACCGACTCGCGTCCGAAGGCTCACGTGTTCCGGTAAGTGTGCTGGAGGTAAGGCCCAACTCACGGAGGGCCGAGTATGTCTAGGTTTGCCTGTGGCGAGGGAGCTTGCTCCTGTTGGGCTGCGTAGCAGCCCCAAGCATTCACTGCGCTCTCAACTTCAAATCTGCATCAACTTGATCAGGGCCGCTTCGCGCCCCAACGGGAGCAAGCTCCCTCGCCACAGGGACTGCGGTTCTTAAACCCGGAAGTGGCTGACCATCTGCTGCAACTGGCTGCCCAACCGCGCCAGTTCCACACTCGACTTGGCCGTCTCGTCACTCGCCGTAGCGGTCTGCTCCGACACATCACGCACATTCACGATGCTACGGCTGATCTCTTCAGCCACGGCGCTTTGCTGCTCGGCGGCGGCGGCGATCTGCTGGTTCATCGACTGGATATTCGACACCGTACGGGTGATGTTTTCCAGCGACACACCCGCCTTGCGGGTCAGCTCGACACTGCTGTCGGTGAGGCTGCGGCTGTTGTTCATCACATTGGCCACTTGCTGGGTGCCGTTCTGCAAACCGGCGACCAGGCCTTCGATTTCTTCGGTGGATTTTTGCGTGCGCTGGGCCAGGCCACGTACTTCATCGGCCACCACGGCAAAACCACGCCCGGCTTCACCGGCACGCGCTGCTTCGATCGCCGCGTTGAGGGCCAGCAGGTTTGTTTGCTCGGCCACGGCCTTGATCACGTCCATCACACTGCCGATCTTGTTGCTCTCTTGCTGCAGGTGGGTCATGGCGTCGGTGGAGCGCGCGACTTCGGCGGCCAGGCGTTCGATCTGGGCGATGGCCTCGGCGACCACCTTGTCGCCGGCACGGGCTTGACCATCGGCGTCGGCAGCGGCGAGGGAGGCTTGTTCGGCGTTACGCGCGACTTCCTGCACGGTGGCGGTCATTTCGTGCATCGCCGTGGCAACCTGGTCGGTCTCGATTTTCTGGCTGTTCACGCCAGCGCTGGTCTGCTCGGTCACGGCCGACAGCTCTTCGGCGGCGCTGGCGATCTGGGTCACGCCGTCGCGGATGCCGCTGATCAATTCGCGCAGGGTGGTGCCCATGCGCTGGATGCCTTGTTGCAGCACGCCCAGCTCATCGCGACGGGTAATCTGGATATTGTGGCTCAGGTCGCCGGAAGCGATACGTTCCACCACTGCCAGGGTTTCCTGGATCGGGCGCGTGATCTGGCGCGTGATAACCAGCGCGGCAATCACGCCGACCAGCAGGGCCAGCAAGGTGCTGATCAATTGCAGGCTGCGGGCCTGGGCGCTTTCGGCGTCGCGGCGGTTCAGCTGAATGTCGTACAGCTTGTCGCTGATGGTCACGATATCGGCGCCTTGGGTGGTCATTTCGGCCCGGGCGGTGACGATGTTGGCATTGGCCGCCTTGTAGTTCTGCACGGCAGTGCGGTAGGCGCCCAGAGCGGTTTCCAGCGAGGTCAGTGCGTTCTGTTGGCTGCTACCGAAAGCGGCGCTGAGGTCTTTCAAGCCGGCGATGGTTTTTTCAATCTGTGCGGCGGCACGGGCTTCGGTGTCCGGGTTGACGTTGCCGGTGTAACCGCGCACTTCGTAACGCGCCAATTGGAATTGCAGCTTGGCGTCGGCCACGGCCTGGAACTGGGCCAGGTGCTCCGCACTGTCAGGCATTTGCTTGACGCTGCTCTCCAGCGCATTGATCTGGGCGTTGGCGATGTCGGCTTTGTCGCCCATCACCTGGCGAGAGGCATTGCCGTTACGGTAGGCCTCGCGCATTTTGGTCAGCGACTGTTGGTAAGCGGTGATGATCGCTTTCTGCTCGTTGAGCAGCTTGAGGTTTTCTGGGCTCTTGAAGCTGTCGAGCAGTTTCTGTTGCTGGGCAGCAAAGGCATCCAGGTTGGTCTGTACGTTCTGGGCCACGGCCTCGTCGCCGTTGGCGAGCATGTATTGCAGGCGCACGATGCGCAGCTTGGTCAGGGACGCGTTGAGCTGGGTGATGTCGCTCATCCAGTTGCTGCGGTCGATCAGGCCGCCCAGGCTGGTCCAGCCGGTGAGGGCCAGGATCGAGGTGAGGACCAGCACCAGGCCGAAGCCCAGGCCGAGTTTGAGGTTGACGCTGATGTTACCGAACCAGCTGTTCATCGAATGCTCCGCAAAAGTGATGTCTGTCTGCTGGGCGGTGTTGTTGTTTGAGCCAGCCAAGATGTGTAGGGCTGTATCGGCGGACGAGTTGGAATCTGAAACTTTTTATTCGTGCATCAATGGGTAACCCCCCCTGACCGACCAACGCAAGCCCGCAGGCATGAGGCGCGGGGTTCATCGTGCATGCCGGTTTTATGCTAGTCTGCGGGCCCTTTTAGTTTTGGATGGCGCAGGAAACTGTGTCGCCCTACAGCGGAGCCTCTTCATGTCCGAAGTTAATCTGTCCACCGACGAAACCCGCGTCAGCTACGGTATCGGCCGTCAGTTGGGCGACCAACTGCGCGACAACCCGCCACCGGGCGTGAGCCTGGATGCAATCCTGGCCGGCCTGACCGACGCCTTCGCCGGCAAGCCAAGCCGTGTTGACCAGGAGCAAATGGCTGCCAGCTTCAAGGTGATCCGCGAAATCATGCAGGCCGAAGCCGCTGCCAAGGCTGAAGCTGCGGCGGGTGCCGGCCTGGCGTTCCTGGCTGAAAACGCCAAGCGTGATGGCATCACCACCCTGGCTTCCGGTCTGCAATTCGAAGTGCTGACCGCCGGTGATGGCGCCAAGCCGACCCGTGAAGACCAAGTGCGTACTCACTACCACGGCACCCTGATCGACGGCACTGTGTTCGACAGTTCCTACGAGCGCGGCCAGCCTGCAGAATTCCCGGTGGGCGGCGTGATCGCCGGCTGGACCGAAGCCCTGCAACTGATGAATGCCGGCAGCAAATGGCGTCTGTACGTGCCGAGCGAACTGGCTTACGGCGCTCAAGGCGTTGGCAGCATCCCGCCGCACAGCGTTCTGGTGTTCGACGTCGAGCTGCTCGACGTTCTGTAAGGCCTGCTGATTACCTGTGGGAGCGAGCCTGCTCGTCCCCACAGTGTTTTGCGGTTGTGCTCATGGATGGAACTTGCCATTGAGCTCCGTGGCCGGGCGCAACGCTCGGGCATAGCAGAACAGAAACAGATTGCGCACCACCTCCTTCAACACCCCAGGTTCA
This sequence comes from Pseudomonas sp. NFPP28, assembly GCF_900115535.1. NCBI lineage: Bacteria > Pseudomonadati > Pseudomonadota > Gammaproteobacteria > Pseudomonadales > Pseudomonadaceae > Pseudomonas > Pseudomonas sp. NFPP28. The sequence continues at coordinate 48,541 of NZ_FOWT01000006.1, forward strand.
CTGGAACTCAGGCCATTGACGTCCAGGTCGCCCTGATCCTGCAGTTCACTCAACGCTTCTTCTTCCAGTACCGCACAGACTTCACCGGTTTCCCGATGCAGGATCCGCAGGTAAGGGTGTGGGCGGTCCAGCCAGGCATCTATCAAATAAGTCATGGGTCGCATCTCCTTGATGGGTTTCAATGAGAATAATTCTTATTCGTAGAATAGCAAGTGCCTATTGGCGATTTCCGGGTTTTTCTGTGTGGATATTGCGAGAGGTCAACGCAGAGGGCGAAACGCCATCCCGCGGCGGGCGCGGGATGGATACAGCGGGTTCAGACTTTACGCACGAACTCGGACTTGAGCTTCATCGGGCCGATGCCGTCGATCTTGCAGTCGATATCGTGGTCGCCGTCACACAGGCGGATGTTCTTGACCTTGGTACCGACCTTGACTACCAGGGAGGTGCCCTTGACCTTGAGGTCCTTGATCACGGTGATGGTGTCGCCGTCCTGCAGGACGTTGCCTACAGAGTCTTTCTTCACGGTTTCATCGCCGGCCGCTTCGGCCTCGCCAGTGGCGGACCACTCATGGGCGCATTCCGGGCAGATCAGCTGGGCGCCATCTTCGTAGGTGTATTCGGAATTGCATTTCGGGCAGGGTGGCAACGTGCTCACTAAAGCTCCTTGAAAGTCAGGATGGCTAAAAGTCGCACATTATATAGGGATTTGTGGTCTTACAGGTTGTATGAAATCTAAATGTGGGAGGAGCGCCTCCCACATGGGCCCGCATCAATGGGTACGGGCGACCGCAAACTCACTCAGTTCAACCAGGGCGTCCCGGTATTCGCTGGCTGGCAGGGCTTCCAGGCACTGAATGGCTCGGGCCACGAAATCACGCGCCAGCTGCGCGGTGTAGTCCAGGGAACCCGACGCTTCGACAGCGGCGCGGATGGCTTCCAGATCTTCGATCCCGCCTTTCTGGATCGCCTTGCGCACCAGGGCGGCCTGTTCCGGCGTGCCTTCGCGCATGGTGTAGATCAGCGGCAGGGTCGGCTTGCCCTCGGCCAGGTCATCACCGACGTTCTTGCCCAGGGTTTCGGCGTCGCCACGGTAGTCGAGCAGGTCGTCCACCAATTGGAACGCCACGCCCAGGTGATCGCCAAAGGTGCGCAGCGCTTCGGCCTGTTCGGCGGTGGCGTTGCACAAGGCTGCGGCGCTGTGGGTGGAGGCTTCGAAGAGCATCGCGGTCTTGCCGCGAATCACTTCCATGTAGGTTTCTTCGGTGGTGCTGGCGTCGCGGACCTTCGACAGTTGCAACACTTCGCCTTCGGCGATGATGCGTGTGGCCTGTGAAAGAATCTTCATCACCGGCATCGAGCCGAGTTCAACCATCATTTCGAACGAGCGCGAGTACAGGAAGTCGCCTACCAATACGCTGGGGGCGTTGCCCCACATGGCATTGGCGGTCTCACGGCCACGGCGCATGCCGGACATGTCGACCACGTCGTCATGCAGCAGGGTGGCGGTGTGCAGGAACTCGATGGTGGCTGCCAGCAGGCGCAGGTCATCGCCTTCACGGCCCAGGGCCTTGCCGCACAGCAACACTAATAAAGGACGCAGGCGCTTACCGCCCGCCGACGTAATATAGTCGCCAATTTTGGAGACCAGCGGCACTTTAGAAGTCAGCTGCTTCTTGATGATGCCGTCGACGGCGCTAAAATCGTCCGCGACCGCGCGGTAGAAAGCTTGGGGTTGCATCAGCGACAGTCGCTCCAGAAGGGTTGCGCGGCATGCTAGGACCCAGGCCCCCGGGTGTCAAGGCGCGATGGACGGCCACTTGCAACACCCCTTTACCTTGCGTACAATCGCGCACCCTGAACTTCCTGGGCAGCACCTGCCTTACGCAATTGCATTCGGGACGTCCATCCCATGCAGCCATGCCAGCCAATACCTCTTCTTATAAAGCGCTGGGTGAGCAGGATTATCGGAGAAATACCATGTCGTACGCAGTAATTGTTACTGGTGGCAAGCAATACAAAGTCGCCCCAGGTGAATACCTGAAGATCGAAAAACTGGAAGTCGCTACCGGCGAATCCGTTACTTTTGATCGCGTTCTGTTGGTCGCCAATGGCGATGACGTGAACATCGGCGCTCCAGTTGTTGCTGGCGCTACCGTTGTGGCTGAAGTGATCTCCCAAGGTCGTCACGATAAAGTCCGCATCATCAAGTTCCGTCGTCGTAAGCACCACATGAAGCGTATGGGCCACCGCCAGTGGTACACCGAGATCAAAATCACCGGTATTCAGGCTTAATTTCAGCCTAATTCCTCACTAGGAGAATTGACTCATGGCACACAAAAAAGCTGGTGGTAGTACCCGTAACGGTCGCGACTCAGAAGCCAAACGCCTTGGCGTTAAGATGTATGGCGGCCAGAAAATCATTCCGGGCAACATCATCGTGCGTCAGCGCGGCACCCAATTCCACGCCGGTTACGGTGTAGGCATGGGTAAAGATCACACCCTCTTCGCGAAAATCGAAGGCGTGATCAAGTTTGAAGTAAAAGGCGCGTTCAACCGCCGTTACGTGAGCGTTGTCGCAGCTTAATTGCGAGATCGCTGGAAAAGCCCTGTCTTGCGACGGGGCTTTTTCGTTTGTGGGGTGAGTCTCTTGCAAAGCTGTTTGTAATGGGCTCAAGCGCTGGTTTTGCGGTCGCTGGTTGAGGTCGCTGCGCTCATTTTTGCAAGAGTCTTATGTCTTGGTTTCTTAAGCTCGTCCAAGCGGCGAGAGGCGTTTTGTTATGAAGTTCGTTGATGAAGTTTCCATCCGAGTAAAAGCAGGCGACGGCGGTAACGGTTGCATGAGTTTCCGTCGCGAAAAATTCATCGAAAATGGTGGCCCCAACGGCGGTGACGGCGGTGACGGCGGTTCCATCTACATGATGGCCGACGAAAACCTCAACACCCTGGTCGACTACCGTTACACCCGGCACTTCGATGCCGAGCGTGGCTCCAACGGCGGCAGCACCGACTGCACCGGTAAAAAAGGCGAAGACCTGGTACTGCGCGTACCGGTCGGCACCACGATCATCGACTCTGCGACCCAGGAAGTGATTGGCGACCTGACCAAGGCTGGCCAGAAGCTGATGGTAGTGCAGGGCGGCTGGCACGGTCTGGGTAACACCCGATTCAAGTCCAGTACCAACCGTGCACCGCGCCAGACCACGCCAGGCAAGCCGGGCGAGCAGCGTGACCTCAAGCTGGAAATGAAGGTGCTCGCCGACGTGGGCCTGCTGGGCCTGCCGAACGCCGGTAAAAGTACCTTCATCCGTTCGGTCTCGGCCGCCAAGCCGAAAGTCGCCGACTACCCGTTCACCACTCTGGTGCCGAACCTGGGCGTGGTCAGCGTCGACCGTTGGAAAAGCTTCGTGATCGCCGACATTCCCGGTCTGATCGAAGGTGCCTCCGATGGCGCAGGCCTGGGCATCCGCTTCCTCAAGCACTTGTCGCGTACCCGTTTGCTGTTGCACCTCGTGGACATGGCGCCGCTGGATGACACCAGTGCACCGGACGCCGCCGAAGTGATCGTCAGCGAACTGACCAAGTTCAGCCCGTCCCTGGCCGAGCGTGATCGTTGGCTGGTGCTGAACAAGTGCGACCAGATCCTCGAAGAAGAGCACGAAGAGCGCGTCAAGGAAATCGTCGATCGCCTGGAGTGGGAAGGCCCGGTCTACGTGATCTCGGCCATTGCCAAAGAAGGCACCGAGCGCCTGACTCGCGACATCATGCGTTATCTCGAAGACCGTGCCGACCGCCTGGCGGCCGACCCGGTATTCAAGGCAGAGCTGGCCGAACTCGACCAGCGCATCGAAGACGAGGCACGTGCTCAGCTGCAGGCTCTGGACGACCAGCGTGCCCTGCGCCGCAGCGGCGTGAAGTCGGTCCATGACATCGGCGACGACGATTGGGACGAAGAAGACGTGGATGATGAAGACGGTCCTGAAATCATTTACGTGCGCGACTGATTCGTTGCGATAAACTTGAACGCCGCTCCTTATAGAGCGGCGTTTTAGTATCCGGGTTTAACGTTATGGGCCGCGCTGGGTCGCGCAGCCCTCAATCTAAGGTTGAAGATGATGCGGAGCAAAGTGACAGGTGCGCAGCGCTGGGTCGTAAAGATCGGCAGTGCGTTGCTGACGGCGGATGGCAAGGGGCTGGATCGCGCGGCCATGAGCGTCTGGGTCGAGCAGATGGTGGCCTTGCATGAGGCCGGCGTAGAGTTGGTGCTGGTGTCGTCCGGGGCGGTTGCCGCCGGGATGAGCCGCCTCGGCTGGACCGCGCGACCCAGCGCGATGCACGAACTGCAAGCCGCCGCCGCCATCGGCCAGATGGGCCTGGTGCAAGCCTGGGAATCCAGCTTTGCCGAGCACGGTCGCCATACGGCGCAGATCCTGCTGACCCACGACGACCTGTCCGACCGCAAGCGCTACCTCAATGCCCGCAGCACCCTGCGCGCGCTGGTGGAGCTCAAGGTCATCCCGGTGATCAACGAGAACGACACGGTGGTCACCGACGAAATCCGCTTCGGCGACAATGACACCCTGGCCGCCCTGGTGGCCAACCTGGTGGAAGCCGACCTTTTGGTGATCCTCACCGACCGCGACGGCATGTTCGACGCCGACCCGCGTAACAACCCCGACGCCCAGTTGATCTACGAAGCCCGTGCCGATGATCCGGCGCTGGACGCCGTGGCCGGCAGCGTTGGCGGCGCCCTGGGCCGTGGCGGCATGCAGACCAAGCTGCGGGCTGCACGCCTGGCGGCACGTTCCGGTGCGCACACCATCATCGTCGGTGGGCGCATCGAACGTGTGCTGGATCGCCTCAAGGCCGGTGAGCGCATCGGGACGCTGCTGTCGCCGGAACGCGGCATGCTCGCGGCGCGCAAACAGTGGCTGGCCGGTCATCTGCAAACCCGTGGCACCCTGGTGCTGGACGATGGCGCTGTGTCGGCGCTGTCCCAAGGCAACAAGAGCCTGCTGCCGGTGGGCGTCAAGTTGGTGCAGGGCAGCTTCCGCCGTGGCGAGATGGTGGTGTGCGTCGCGCCGGACGGTCGCGAGATCGCCCGGGGCCTGGCCAACTACAGCGCGCTGGAAGCCCAGAAAATTATTGGACAATCCTCCGATGCGATTGTCGGACTCTTGGGTTACATGGCCGAACCGGAACTGGTTCACCGCGATAACCTGATCCTGGTTTAACCAAAGGAATACACCATGCGTGTCATGAAGGGATTGCTCGGCCTGCTGCTGGCCATGCCGTTGCTGGCCTCGGCCGAGGAAATCGGCCAGGTGTCGACGGTGTTCAAGTTTGTCGGGCCCAACGACCGGATCGTCGTCGAAGCCTTTGACGACCCCAAGGTCGACGGCGTGACCTGCTACCTGTCCCGTGCCAAGACCGGCGGCGTGAAAGGCGGCCTGGGCCTGGCCGAAGACCGCGCCGAAGCCTCGATCGCCTGCCGCCAGGTGGGGCCGATCCGCTTCAAGGGCGAGCTCAAGGACGGCGACGAAGTGTTCAAGGAGCGCACCTCGCTGGTGTTCAAGACCATGCAGGTGGTGCGCTTCCTCGACAAGAAGCGCAACACTCTGGTGTACCTGGTCTACAGCGATCGCCTGATCGAAGGCAGCCCGCAGAACGCCGTGACGGCGATTCCGATTTTGCCCTGGCCGACCGCTCAGTAACCTGCAGGCGAGTTTTGCAATCGGCGTCTATGATTGCAGGCTTGCGGGCTGTAATCTCAAAGCGCCGCAATGTGAAGAACATGGGATATCTGGAGTTCGTCATGAGTGCTTTCCACGACCTGAAACTCAAAGCTTTGGACGGACAAGAGCTGCCGCTGGCGCCCTTCAAGGGGCAAGTGGTGCTGGTGGTCAACGTGGCCTCCAAATGTGGCTTGACCCCGCAATATGCGGCACTGGAAAACCTCTACCAGCAATACAAGGACCAGGGGTTTACCGTGCTTGGCCTGCCGTGCAATCAATTTGCTGGCCAGGAGCCAGGGACAGAAGAAGAGATCCAGGAGTTCTGCAGCCTGAACTACGGGGTGACCTTCCCGTTGGGCAGCAAACTTGAGGTCAACGGTCCTGACCGTCACCAGTTGTACCGCCTGCTGGCGGGCGAGGGCGCTGAGTTTCCTGGGGATATCACCTGGAACTTCGAAAAATTCCTGCTGGGCAAGGATGGGCGAGTGCTCGCGCGCTTTTCCCCACGCACTGCACCGGATGACCCGACAATTGTCCAGGCCATCGAAAAAGCCCTCAGCTAAGCGCTGCAGTTGTAATGAGCGGGCTTGTCCCGCGCTGGGCTGCGAAGCAGCCCCGACCGGCCATCACTTTTACCCCTTAATCACCCAGATCAATAGTGCTACCCAGCACGTCGCACTCTCCATATTATCCACATCATAAATCCCGTCTTCCGTGGAGTGCCCCCATGCCTGTCCAAGCCTTGTTCAAACCGTTCCAGCTCGGCGCATTGCAACTGTCGACCCGCGTCGTCATGGCGCCGATGACCCGCTCGTTCTCGCCGGGTGGCGTGCCCAACTCCAAAGTGATTGAGTACTACCGCCGCCGCGCCGCTGCCGGTGTGGGGCTGATCATCACCGAAGGCACCGTGGTCGGCCATCAGGCCTCCAACGGTTACCCCAATGTCCCGCACTTCTACGGTGAAGCCGCCCTGGCCGGCTGGAAAAAAGTGGTCGACGCGGTACACGCCGAGGGCGGCAAGATCGTCCCGCAACTGTGGCATGTAGGCAGCGTGCGCCGTATCGGCACTGAACCTGACGCCAACGTACCGGCCTACGGCCCGATGGAGAAACTCAAGGATGGCAACGTGGTCGTGCATGGCATGACCCAGCAAGACATCAAGGACGTGATCAACGCCTTCGCCCAAGCCGCCAGGGATGCGCAGCGCATCGGCATGGATGGTGTGGAGATCCACGGCGCCCACGGCTATCTGGTCGATCAGTTCTTCTGGGAAGGCAGCAACCAGCGTACCGACGAATACGGTGGCAGCCTGGCCAACCGCTCGCGCTTTGCCATCGAGCTGATCCAGGCTACCCGTGCTGCCGTCGGCCCGGAATTTCCGATCATCTTCCGCTTCTCCCAATGGAAGCAGCAGGACTACACCGCGCGTCTGGTGCAAACTCCCGAGGCGCTGGGCGAGTTTCTCAAGCCGTTGTCTGAAGCGGGCGTGGATATTTTCCACTGCTCCACTCGGCGTTTCTGGGAGCCGGAATTCGAAGGGTCCGACCTGAACCTGGCTGGCTGGACCCGCCAGCTCACCGGCAAGCCGACCATCACCGTGGGTAGCGTCGGCCTGGATGGTGAGTTCCTGCAGTTCATGGTCAATACCGACAAGGTCGCGCAACCGGCCAGTCTGGAAAAACTGCTGGAGCGTTTGAATAACGACGAGTTTGACCTGGTCGCCGTGGGCCGTGCCCTGTTGGTGGACCCGGATTGGGCGTTGAAGGTGCGCGAAGGTCGCGAGGGCGACATCCTGCCGTTCAGTCGTGAGGCGTTGATGACGCTGGTGTGAGTGGCTGGGCTCCCTGTGATTACACAGGGAGCTTTATGCCGTCGGGCAGTTAGTACTGCGGCCCCTTGTACAGTTCTTTTGTGTGATCGGTTCTGTTCGGGCCTTTATGCCCCGGTTGGCCGTAGGCAGGAAGTTCTGCCCGAGATTTATCCATCCATTGTTGCTGGCGCGCCCATTCGGCGTTTGGCATGTTGACGCCATTACGTACACCCATTCCGTAAGCTGACATGTACCGTACCTCCATTATTGAAAGCCCTGCTCAGATAGCAGGTATCAATAATTGGTGTGCAGCATTAAGCAGTTCCTGATTTAAATATCAGGAAAGACATATTGATTCATCGCACATAAGGCTGTGTAGGAAGCGCGAGACTTTCATCACATGCACCGCGTAACTGATGCTCAAACTGCTCGATAATCGCCGGCCAGCCCTGGCGGCTCGCATGCTGGCGTGCATTCAGACGCATGCGGCGCAGGCTTTCAGCGTCCTCCAGCAGCCAATTGGCGGCCTCGCAAAACGCGTTCTCGTCTCCGGGCATCGCCAGCACGCCGTTGTAGCCGTGGCGGATATGCTGGCTTGCAGCGGCCTGGTCATAAGCCACCACCCCCAATCCTGATGCCATGGCTTCCAACACCACATTGCCGAAGGTTTCGGTGAGGCTGGGGAAGAGGAACACATCGCCCGATGCGTAATGCCGCGCCAGTTCCTCTCCGCGCAAGGTGCCGCAGAAAATCGCCTCCGGCAATTCCTTCTCCAGCGTCGCCCGCTGCGGGCCATCACCCACGATGATGAGTTTCATCTGGCGCAGTGGATAGGTGTCCTGCAAGGTCTCGAAGCAGCGCTTGAGCAACCCCAGGTTTTTCTCCTGCGCCAGTCTGCCCACGTAGAGCACGGCGGTTTGCTCACTGTTCAATGCCCAACTTTCCCGCAGCGCATTGTCGCGTTTGGCGGGATGGAACAGTTGGCTGTCCACTCCGCGCGACAACATCCCCAGACGTTCGAAATGCCGGCGCTCCAGCTCCAGGCGCTGGCTGGCGCTGGGCACCAGGGTCAGGGTCGAGCGGTTATGAAACCAGCGCAGATAGTGCGTGACCACCCGGCTCAGCATGCTCAAGCCGTACTGGTTCGAGTACTGCTGGAAGTTGGTGTGAAAGCCGCTGACCACACTGATCCCCAGGCGACGCGCGGCACGCAGGGCAGACAAGCCCAGGGGCCCTTCCGTGGCGATGTAGAGCACGTCCGGACGCTGACGGGTCCAGCGCCGCAGCAACTTGTGCATCGACGACTGCCCCCACTGCAGGCCTGGATATCCCGGCAGCGGCCAGCCACGGCATAGCAATAACGCGTCGTCGCTGGGGCGGCTCTGGTCGACGCCCTGGCGCGGTCGTACCAGTTCGACTTGATGGCCACGCGCCCGCAAACCCTCGCACAGGCGACCAAGGGTATTGGCCACCCCGTTGATCTCTGGCGGGAAGGTTTCGGTGATGAGGGTGATGTGAAGCGAAGCTGTCGTCATGACCCACAGTGTCTCCGTGGGGCATGTCGTCATTGTGTCATCGAGATGATGGATTTATGACAGGGTCACTTTTTGCTGCGCCGCCATCGCCTCGGCCCCTTGTTCGCGTACCCAGAACAGCGTCGCCCCGGCTACTGCCGCCGGCATCATCAGCAGGTTGACCACCGGCACCAGCAACACCAGGTAAACAATCCCGCCGAAGCTCATGCTCTGCCAGCGTTTCTGGCGCAGCCAGGCGAGCATTTCGTTCCAGCCCAGCTTGTGGTTGTCGGCCGGGTAGTCGATGTACTGGATCGCCATCATCCACACGCCAAACAGCAACCACAGCGGTGCGGCGACCAGATTGACCACCGGGATGAAAGACAGGATAAACAGGCCGATGGCCCGTGGCAGGAAGTAGCCCAGCTTGCGCATCTCCCGGGCGAGGGTGCGCGGTACCATCGCGATCAGCTCGCCCCAACTGAAGGCTGGGAAGTCATCGGTGCCGCGCACCACCACTTCAACCTTCTCCGAGAGAAAGCCGTTGAAGGGGGCGGCGATGATGTTGGCGAGCATGGTGAAGGTGAAAAACACCATCAACATCACCAGCACCACGAACAATGGCCAGAGCAGGTAGTTCAGGAAACCCAGCCAGCTCGGCAGCGTCGGCATCAGGTGGTCGACCCACAGGCTGAACTGATGACCGGCAAAATAGATCAAGCCGACGAACAGCACCAGGTTGATCGCCAGTGGCAGCAGCACAAACAGACGCAGGCCTGGGCTCAACACCAGTTTGAGGCCTTCGCGCAGGTATTGCGGGCCGGAAAGAGCAGGGGCGGGCATGGGGAACTCCGAGCAAAAGGGCGAACGCGCCGACCTTACCGGCTTTACATCGCAGGCGAAAGCCGCGACATCAGCCGTAACAAACCTGTCGATCAGTCGGGCCAACTACATAGTGACCGACTATGAGCTGGATTGTTATTCCGTATTTCCTTAATCTTGCCCCCCTCGATACGCTGCACCCATTATTTTCAGGGCCTGCGAGTTCAAGCCTTCCCCAAGTGCTTCGTGGTCCCTTTTTTATTCCAGCCGCCTTGTAGTCCGGGCGGTCGATAGGAGTGAGTCATGTCTGATACCCGTCATTCGCGAGTGATTATTCTCGGTTCCGGCCCTGCCGGTTACAGCGCCGCCGTCTACGCTGCCCGGGCCAACCTCAAGCCGCTGCTGATCACCGGCATGCAGGCGGGCGGTCAATTGACCACCACCACCGAAGTCGACAACTGGCCGGGCGACGTCCACGGCCTGACTGGCCCGGTGCTGATGGAGCGCATGAAAGAACACGCCGAACGCTTTGAAACCGAGATCGTGTTTGATCACATCAACCAGGTCGACTTCTCCAAGAAGCCTTACAGCCTGACCGGCGACAGCGGCGTATACACCTGTGACGCACTGATCATCGCTACTGGCGCCAGCGCTCGCTACCTGGGCCTGCCGTCGGAAGAAGCGTTCATGGGCAAGGGCGTTTCCGCCTGCGCGACCTGTGACGGTTTCTTCTACCGCAACAAACCGGTCGCCGTGGTCGGTGGCGGCAACACCGCCGTGGAAGAGGCGCTGTACCTGGCCAACATCGCCAGCACCGTGACCCTGGTCCACCGCCGCGAGACCTTCCGCGCCGAGAAGATCCTGATCGACAAGCTGCATGCCCGTGTCGCCGAAGGCAAGATCATCCTCAAGCTCAACGCCACTCTGGACGAAGTCCTGGGCGACAACATGGGCGTGACCGGTGCCCGCCTGAAGAACAACGATGGCAGCTTCGACGAGCTGAAAGTCGACGGCGTGTTCATCGCCATCGGCCACACCCCGAACACCTCGCTGTTCGAAGGTGTGCTGGAAGCCAAAGACGGCTACCTGGTGGTGCAGGGCGGCCGTGAAGGCAATGCCACCGCGACCAACATTGAAGGTATCTTCGCCGCCGGTGACGTGGCCGACCACGTCTACCGCCAGGCCATCACCTCCGCCGGCGCCGGTTGCATGGCGGCACTGGATGCCGAGCGTTACCTCGACGGCCTGCAGAACGCTTCGTTCTAACCAACGCCGCACAACAAATGTGGGAGGGGGCAAGCCCCTCCCACATTTTGTTTCAGGTCTGGCTCAGGATTTTCGAGTCAGAGGTTGGGCGGTGAACTTCACACCGGCCAAGCCGTTTGCGATCAATGCACGGATATTGCCGTGATCACTCCCCTCAGGCGTCGCCACCACCGAACGGTAATGCTCACCAAACGCCAGCAGCGCTTCCTGCTCGCTCAGCCCTTCCAGCACTGCCAGGCCCAGCGTCTTGCACGACCCTTCGTTCTGCCCGGCGGCATTCTCTACCGCGCCATTGGTGAACGCCTGTGGCTGGTACTCGTAACCGGCAGCGACAAACGCCAGGGTATCGGCAAAAACGTGTTCGCCGCTGTTGAGGCTGGCGCGCAGGGTATTCAAATCATTCATGGGGTTTTCCTTTGGCGAACGCCGCCTGTTGATCGGCGCTGGCTTCTTTCTGGTATTGGGTTTTCCACTCGGCGTACGGCATGCCGTACACCACTTCACGGGCGGCATCCAGGCTCAGCTCGATCTGGCGCGTGTCGGCCTCGGCCTTGTACCACTTCGACAAGCAATTGCGGCAGAAACCGGCGAGGTTCATCAGGTCGATGTTCTGCACATCCTTGCGGCTGTCCAGATGTGCCACCAGCCGGCGGAAGGCGGCGGCTTCGAGTTCGAGGCGTTGTTGGTCGTTCATAAGGTTCACGCAAATCTCAGGGGTTAACGGCTGGCCGCCAGGGTAATCGAAACCGACTCGGCAAAACGCAACGCATGGGGCTTGTCCACTTCCACTTCGGCGTACAGCACCGACTCATTGCTCATCACCAGGTCCAGCAACTCCTGGGTCAGGCGCTCCAGCAGGGCAAAACGATTGCCTTCGACATGGGCGATGATCGCCTTGGTGATGGTGCGGTAGTTCAGCGCGTGGTCGATGTCGTTGTCGCGCACGGCTTCCTGGGCGGCGTACAGGATGGTCAGGTTGATCAGCACATCCTGCTTGTTGAGGATTTCGTCCTCGTTGATGCCGATGAAGGTGCGCAGGCACAGGTCCTTGACCCGGATGCGCGCCATGCCTGGTTGAAGTTGTGGCATTGCTACTTGCTCCGTCCGATCAGTTGCAGGAACTCCATGCGCGTGGTGTTCGACTCGCGGAACGCGCCGAGCATCACCGAGGTGTTCATGGTTGAATTCTGTTTTTCCACACCGCGCATCATCATGCACATGTGCTTGGCTTCGATGACCACGGCCACGCCGGCGGCCTGGGTCACTTCCTGGATGGCGTCGGCGATTTGCCGTGTGAGGTTTTCCTGGATCTGCAGGCGGCGGGCGAACATGTCGACGATGCGCGCCAGCTTCGACAGGCCCAGCACCTTGCCGGTCGGGATATAGGCGACGTGGGCCTTGCCGATAAAGGGCAGCAGGTGGTGCTCGCACAGCGAGTACAACTCGATGTCCTTGAGGATCACCATCTCGTCATTGTCAGAGGCAAACAGCGCGCCGTTGACGATTTCTTCCAGGTTCTGCTCGTAGCCATGACACAGGTATTGCATGGCCTTGGCGGCACGCTTGGGGGTATCGAGCAGGCCTTCGCGCTCGGGGTCTTCGCCCAAGCCCTTGAGGATCTCGCGGTAATGGTGGGGCAGGGATAAGGTCATACAACATCCTCAAAAGCGGCTTACTTGATATGCCGCCCGCCGTTGACGGTCAGGGTGGTACCGGTGACATAAGGGTTATCCAGCAGGTAACGCACGCTCTGGTAGATCACCTCGGGCCCGGGCTCGATGCCCAGTGCGGACTTGGCCAGTACCTTGGCGCGGTAGGCGTCGTCGTCGCCGTCGTTGAACATCACCATCGCCGGGGCGATGCCGTTGACCTTGATCAACGGCGCCAATTGCGCGGCAAACGACAACGTCAGGCTGTCGAGCCCGGCCTTGGTGGCGCAATAGGCGATGTGCTGGCGGCTGCCCTTGCGCACCACGTCGTCGCTGATGTGCACGATGTCGGCCGGTGTCGAGCGTTGCAGCAAGGGTGAACAATGCAGGTTGATCAGGTACGGCGCAAGCATGTGCACGCTGAACATGTCGGTAAACGCGCGACTTTCGTCGTCGGGGGATTCCGCTATCCAGGCCGAGGCGTTATGGATAATCGCACGCAGGCTCTGGGTATGGGTGTTCAGCTCAGCGATAAACGCCAGGATACCGGCCTCGCTGGAGAAGTCGGCAAACACTGCGATCGCCCCACGCTCGCGCAAGGCCTGCACGCCGGGCCGTTCGCTGCGGTAGCTGAAAATCACCGGGTGGCCGTCGTCCAGCAAACGCTGGGCGCAATGCAGGCCGACACGCTGGCCGGCGCCGGTGATCAGGATCGGGGCGTTCGTTGCAGTCATGGGAGGCTCGAGTCGCTGGCAGGTTGAAACTATACCAGCGACCGAGCACCCCTGTATTCACGCCGCGGCTTCGGTAGCCTTGCGCGGTGTAGGGGCAGGATGCAGCCAGTTTGCCAACAGGTGGGTCGACAGTGGGATGAACCAGTAGACCATCAGTGGCGTCAGCGCCATGGTACTGACCAGCACGCGCGGTGCCAGGTCCAGTTCGCTCAGCAGTGGGTTCAGGACAAAGTTGAACAGCAGCGACACCGGGAAAAACGCCAGCCAGATCGCCACAGCCTGCTTCCAGCGAGGTGGGCGCGCGCCCACGGCGCCGAACCAGCCATCGATGCCACGTACGCGATGCTCCGACGGGTCGGCAAACAAGTCGCTGCCACGGCTCAGCCACGCACTGCGCGACGCGGAAAACTCCCAGGCATGCAGGGTCTTCTCATCGGCAAAGCGGAAAATGATCTGGAATTCATCATCGTTGGGCGGCGGTGCCAGGACGCCTGAGCCCAGGTAGCCGGGAAAGTCCGTGGCCAATTGCTCGCCTTCGCGCAGCCAGGCCATCAGTTCTTCATAGCGACCCTTGGCCACGCGACGCGCAACCATCAGGGTGACGGGAGAGGTAGACATTGTGTATCTCCAAATAGTGGGCGCTCGTGACCGGGTAGGTACGACACCAGGTGCAGCTGCGGGGTGATGCGGCTGCGCCTTGAAAAAGCAGGCAAGGATTATTCCTGTTTTGCTGAAATACGCCAGACACTTCTGTCGGTTCGCCCCGTGGCTTGAATCGTTCAACCGAATAAGCGTTAAATAGGATCCAAATCGACACGGATGTTCTTGACCTCTGATGCCCGAAACTATTGCTCCGCAGCGCGAAACGACCCTTGACCGCGTCGCTGTTTCCGATGATCTATTGCCGATTCGAGAAGTCGCTCGGCTGACGGGCGTCAACCCGGTCACCCTGCGTGCCTGGGAAAGACGCTATGGCCTCATCCAACCGGTCCGCACCGAAAGTGGGCACCGGTTGTATTCGCGCACCGATATCGACACCGTGCACCGTATTCTCGACTGGATCGAACGTGGCGTCGCCGTGAGCAAAGTGGGCAGGCTGCTTGCGCGCGATGAGCGCATCGGCGAACCCGGCCTGGCTGGCGGGGACAGCGTGGAGCGGGCCCAATGGCACGGGCAACTGCGCAGTGCAATCAGCGCGTTCGATGATCGCCAGTTGGATCGGCTGTACGGGCAGATATTTTCCGCCTACCCGCTCGCCGTGGCGTTCCAGGATATTCTCATGCCGCTCTGGCAGGAACTGTTGCGTCATCAAGGCCGCTTCGGCGAGGCCAGCGAATGGCTGTTCTTCGATAACTTCCTGCGTTCGCGTACGGCGCAACGTCTGCAGGTGATAGCCGCTTCGCCGCTGCCACGGGTGCTGCTGGCGGCCATAGCCGGAGAATGTCGCGAGCTGGAATTGTTGGTCGCAGGCCTGCTGCTGACGGGGGAGAAATTCGCCGTGAAGCTACTGGGAGTAGGCCAGCCACTCGATGAGTTGACCCTGGTCTGTGAAAAGACCCAACCGCAAGCGCTGGTGCTGTTTTCCAACCGCGCCCCCGGCAGCGAACTGCCACTGCGGCTCAAACGCCTGGCGCTGACCCTGGATTGCCCGCTGCTGCTGGCCGGTGACGCCGCGGACTTCGCCCAGGAAAGCCTGCAAGGCTCGTCAATCGGCTGCCTGGGCAACGAAGCACGGTTGATGCAGCGCCGCTTGCTGCAATTCCTGAGCGGTAGCCTGGATACCTGATGTTTCAGGCGTGCACTTCGGGATGGACCAGGCGGTGCTGGTGCAGGATGAACTGGCGCAGGCGCTCGGTTTCATCGACGTCGTCCTGGCTGAGCCGGTAAGCGAACAGGCCGCGTGCGGTTTCCCGTTCGAACGTTCCGCGCAGCGCAATGCGCTCATAGCCGGAAGGGCTGAACCACAGCGAAAAGGTTTTCGGTGGCTTGAGCCGGCCACGGATCTCCACCAGCACCCCTTTGAACGACACTTCATGCACCCACAACGCGCCCGTGCCGCCCTTGATATTCTCCAGGGCCACCGGCGTTTCGAGCGCCAGGCGCCACGGCCGGATCATCGGCCCATCCTCGAAAATACTCGGCACGCCCAGGCGCAGGTGCACGGCATGAAACTCATCTTCCACCAGGTGCAGCGGGAAGGTGAGTTGCTGATTGTCGAACTGTGCCTGGATGGTGACGTGATCGTGGGCCGCCAGGCGCGTGAGAAGATCGCGAATCTGCGCACCGCCGTTGACTGTCAGGCTCGATGACGCATCCCGCAGGTTCAATTGCGGGTTGTGCTGCATAGTCTGGATAAAATCCAGCTCGTCCTGGGTCAGGAGTGCATCGCGTTGCATGGGCTTGCTCAACGAATGTGGGAAGGCATTAAAACGCCATTATCCTCTTAATGACCGTTATTTCTAATCTTTGTTAGATCCACTGGTCGCCTTGAGTGCCGCCAGTTCGGCCTTGAGTTCGGCCACTTGCGCCTCCAGTTGAGCCACGCGCTGCTGGGCTTTGACCTGGACGCTCACATCTTTTTGCACGCCGACGCAATAAGTCTGTTTATCCGCCGGGTTGTAGACCGTCGACAGCGACAGCTCATTCCAGAAATGCGTGCCGTTCTTGCGGTAGTTGCGCAGGACTTCACGGCAGTGGGTGCCCGCGGCGAGGGCTTCGCGAATGGCGATCAGGGCGGGTTGGTCGCGGTCACCGGATTGCAGGAAGCGGCAATCCTGGTAGAGGATTTCGTCGCGGGTGTAGCCGGTCAGGCGCTCGAAGGCGGGATTGACGTAGATCAGTGGCAAGTCCTTGCCTTCCCGTTCAGCGATGACGATACCGTCATTCGAGGCGTCGATGACCATTTGCATCAAGTGAGCATTAATCATGCGGGGGATCCATCCATTTGGGTGCTGCAAGTCTAAGGCACCGCGCTCCATTTTCCACCCGGTATGGCGATTTTTGTAGCGGCGTTCAAGCTGTTAATATCCCACGCTTTCGCTCAACTACAGGATCAGATTGATGAAAGTCGCCATCCTTTCCGGCTCGGTCTACGGCACCGCTGAAGAAGTCGCTCGTCACGCTGCCGATATCCTCAACGCGGCCGGTTTCGAGGCCTGGCACAACCCACGCGCCAGCCTGGCCGACGTGCAGGCGTTTGCGCCGGACGCATTTCTGGCGGTGACGTCCACCACCGGCATGGGCGAATTGCCCGACAATCTCCAACCCCTGTACTCGACGATTCGCGACCAACTGCCCGCCGCCTGGCGCGGGCTGCCCGGCGCGGTGATCGGCCTGGGCGACGCCAGCTATGGCGACACCTTCTGCGGCGGTGGCGAGCAGATGCGCGAGCTGTTTGGCGAACTGGGCGTGCGTGAAGTGCTGCCGATGCTGCGCCTGGATGCCAGCGAAAGTGTGACCCCGGAAGCCGACGCCGAGCCGTGGCTGGCTGAACTGGTCACTGCACTGCGCGCTTGACCGGAAACTCACGCAGCAACGCCAGCCAGGCCTGGGCGGCTTTCGACAGGTAGGCGCCCTCACGCCAGATAAAGGCAATGTCCCAGCGCAGGTAGTCGGGCGCCTTGAGCGTCAGGCGCACCACCCCGGGTCGCACCAGCCCACGGGCGACCACGCTGGGCAGCAGCACCACACCCTGGCCGGCGGCGACCAATGCGGCGAGGAAGTCCGCCTGGCCGCTGCGACCGATTTCCTTCGGCGTAAAACCCAACTGTTCACACGCCTGCAGCAGGCGGTCGTTGAGCACGAAGCTGCGCTGGTACATCAGGAACGGCGTGTCGGCGAGTTCCTCCAGGCGTACCTGGGCGTTTTCCGCCAGGGGATGATCAATCGGCAACAGCGCGTCCAGGGGCTCATCGCAGAACGCTTGCCAGGCAAACGCCGGGTCGCTGGGTCTGAGGCTGCCCCCCACTTCCAGTTCACCGCTCAGGATGGCTTGCTCGATATTGCGACTGCCGCCCTCCAGCAATTGGATGGTCACGTTCGGGTAACGCCGGCGGTATTCGGCGAACAGTCCGGCAAACAACGTATCCCCGGCCAACAACGGCAGGCCCAGGCGCAGTTCGCCTCGGGTCAACTGGTGCATATCGTCCAGCTCGCTGAGCAACTCGTTTTGCAGGCGCAGCATGGCTTCGGCGCGTTGCAGGACGACTCGGCCGGCGGCGGTCAGGCGGATCTGCGAGCCGATTCGGTCGAGCAGTGGCGTGCCCAGGCTCTGCTCCAATTGCGCAACCTGTTTGCTGACGGCGGACTGGCTGATATGCAGGGTTTTGCCGGCCTGGGTAAAGCCACCCCGGTGAACCACTTCGACGAAGCTGCGCAGCTGTTTGAATTCCATGTGCGAAATTCCAGTTTGGAATAACTGGCAGTCTAACAATTCGCTGTGGGGATGGGGCATGCCTCTTTAAAATGAAGGCCTGCGAGGACCCAAAGCCCATGAAACGTTTCACCCGTCTGTTGATTGAACTGGTCGTGCTACTGGCCATTTACCTGTTCGGCTGCCAACTGGCGATGTGGTTGGCCTGGCCGATTCCCGGCGGTGTGGTGGGCCTGGGCCTGTTGTTGATGGCCTTCGCCAGCGGCCTGGTCAAACCGGCGGCCCTGCAATTGGGTGCCGGCGTGCTGATGGCCGAGATGCTGCTGTTCTTCATTCCGGCGCTGATGAGCCTGCTCGACTACGGCGGCCTGCTGCGCAATGAGGGATGGCGCATCCTGCTGGTCATCGGCTTGAGCACGTTGGCCGTGATGCTGGTGACCGCATTCACGGTGGAACTGGTGTGCCGCTGGAGGCTGCGCCATGAAGCTTGAACTGATGCCGGTGTTCTGGCTCGCCTTGACCTTGGGCACCTATATTTTCAGTCGCTGGATCTACCGTCGCACCGGGCGTTACCTGTTGTCGCCGCTGATCCTGGTGCCCGTGCTGTTGCTGGCGGTGGCCGTACCGATGAACACGGCCTACGCCGAATACTCTGCCGACACCCACTGGCTGATGCTGGTACTCGGCCCCGTCACCGTGGCGTTCGCCGTGCCGATCTGGCAGCAGCGGCGGTTGCTGGCGCGTTACTGGTCGGCATTGTTGCTGGGGATGGTGGCCGGCAGCGTGGCGTCCATCGCCACCTCATTCGGCCTGGCCAAAGCGTTGGCCCTGGACAGCTCGGTGACGATGTCCCTGGTGCCACGCTCCATCACCACGCCGTTCGCCATGCCGGTGTCCTCTGACCTGGGTGGCGTGCCGGAATTGACGGCGGTGTTCGTAATGTTCACCGGCGTATTCGGTGCGATGCTCGGCGGCGTGCTGCTCAAGTGGTTGCCCCTGCGTACGCCGCTGGCGCGCGGTGCGCTGTTTGGCGTGGGCGCCCACGGTGCGGGCGTGAGCCGGGCCCATGAAGTGGGCGGCGAAGAGGGCTCGGTGGCAGGCCTGGTGATGGTCCTGACCGGCCTGCTCAACCTGTTTGCCGCGCCTTTATTGGCGGCACTTCTCTGACGTCGGTTGCGCGGATTTAAACTATTCTCAAAGCTGACCCGTACGGTCATCAAGCTGGCTGCCAAGGCAACTACGGCGGCCAGGGCGTCTGACTAGACTGGCCCATCACTCAAAAAATAATAAGAAAGTGCGCCAAGGAGGTCGTTGCCGTGAGCCTAGCCCCCGTTCCATCGCCACAGAATGTCAAAGATCAGGTCAGCGCCGCCGAGTGGCAGACCCGCGTCGACCTGGCAGCCTGCTACCGCCTGGTGGCGATGCACGGCTGGGATGACCTGATCTTCACCCATATTTCGGCCAAGGTGCCGGGCACCGACGACTTCCTGATCAACCCCTACGGGCTGATGTTTCACGAGATCACCGCGTCGAGCCTGGTCAAGGTCGACCAGGCCGGCAACAAGCTGATGGACAGCCCCTACGAGATCAACCCGGCGGGCTACACCATCCACAGCGCCATCCATGAAGTGCGCCACGACGTGACGTGCGTCCTGCACACCCACACTGCCGCCGGTGTGGCGGTGGCTGCGCAGAAGCAGGGTGTCTTGCCGATCAGCCAGCAATCGATCTTCGTGCTGTCGAGCCTGGCTTATCACGCCTACGAAGGGGTGGCGCTGAACCACGAAGAGAAGGCCCGGTTGCAGGCCGATCTTGGCCAAAATAGTTTCCTGATGCTGCACAACCACGGTCTGCTGACCTGCGGCAGCACCATCGCCGATACGTTTCTGATGATGTTTACCTTCCAGCGCGCCTGCGATATCCAGGTGTTGGCGCAAAGTGGCGGCGCGCAATTGATCCCCATCGGGCCACAGATCCTCGCCGGTGCCAAGGCGATGGTGGCAGCTGTCACAAAGAGTGCTCAAGGTATGGGGGGCGCGCTGGCGTGGCCGGCGTTGCTGCGTAAATTGGACAGCCTCGATCCCGGGTATAAAACCTGATGCCTCTTGCCGAGATCCCGCTGAGTGTCTGGCGCAAACGCAGCCAGACGTTCGACTTCAACGGCCGCACTATCCGCTACTGGGTGGCGGGGCAGGGTGAGCCGTTGCTGTTGATCCATGGCTTTCCCACTGCCAGTTGGGACTGGCATTACCTGTGGCAGCCCCTGGCCCAACGCAACCTGGTGATCGCCTGCGACATGCTCGGTTTCGGCGATTCGGCCAAACCCCTCGACCACGGTTATTGCCTGCTGGAACAGGCGGATCTGCAACAGGCGTTGCTCGAGCACCTGCGCGTGGACCAGCCGGTGCACGTGCTCGCCCACGACTACGGCGACAGCGTCGCGCAGGAACTGCTGGCCCGGCACTACGAAGGTCGCTTTCACATGGCCAGCTGTGTGTTTCTCAACGGCGGGTTGTTCCCGGAAACCCACCGTCCGGCGCTGGTGCAAAAGCTGCTGCTCAGCCCACTGGGCTGGATGATCGGTCGTGCCTTTGGGCGCAATGCCCTGGCGGACAGTTTCAACCAGATCTTCGGGCCCGACACTCGCCCCAGCGAGAGTGCCCTGGATGATTTCTGGAGCCTGATCGACTCTCATGAAGGCACGCGCATCCTGCACAAACTCATTGCCTACATCCCCCAGCGACGGCGTCTGCGCGATCGCTGGGTCGATGCGATGCAACAGGCTGAAGTGCCGCTGCGGGTGATCGATGGCGAAATCGACCCGATCTCTGGCGCCCACATGGTGGCGCGTTACCGCGAGCTGGTGCCCCACGCCGACACAGTGCTGCTGGCCAATATCGGCCATTACCCGCAGATCGAGGCGCCGGTGCAGGTGCTCAGGCATTACCTGGCGTTTCGTGAGCGGATCGGGCGACCGACTTCGCGAATCGCCTATTCCTGAGCTGACGACTATCCCTGCGCCTTATCGAGCACCATTCAGCCCTGGCCGGCTTTATTGTGACCTGCGTCCCCGTGCCTGACACTCGACCCATTCCCATCGTCGCCATTGGAGTTCGGTATGAGTGAGTCAGTGCAGTTCCAGGATAAGGTCGTGATCGTCACCGGCGCCGGCGGCGGATTGGGCCGGGCCCATGCGCTGCTGTTCGCCAGGCACGGTGCCAAAGTACTGGTCAACGATCTCGGCGGTTCCACCCAAGGTGAGGGCGCCAATGCGTCGGCGGCCGATCGGGTGGTGGCCGAGATTCGCGAAGCGGGCGGTATCGCCGAGGCCAACCACGACTCTGTCACCGACGGTGACAAGATCGTGCAGAACGCCCTCGATGCGTTCGGGCGTATCGATGTGGTGGTCAACAACGCCGGGATCCTGCGCGACAAGACGTTCCACAAAATGGAGGACAGCGACTGGGACCTGGTTTATCGGGTGCATGTCGAAGGCGCCTACAAAGTCACCCGCGCTGCCTGGCCCCATCTGCGTGAGCAAGGGTATGGCCGGGTGATCTTCACCGCGTCCACCTCGGGTATCTACGGCAACTTCGGCCAGTCCAACTACGGCATGGCCAAGCTCGGCCTGTATGGGCTGACCCGCACCCTGGCGCTGGAAGGGCGCAAGAACAACATCCTGGTCAATGCCATCGCCCCCACCGGCGGCACCCGCATGACCGAAGGCCTGATCCCGCCGCAAGTGTTCGAGCGCCTCAAGCCGGAGCTGGTCAGCCCGCTGGTGGTGTACCTGGGCAGCGAGGCATGCCAGGAAACCTCGGGGTTGTTTGAAGTGGGCGGCGGTTGGATCGGCAAGACCCGCTGGGAACGCAGCCTGGGCGTTGGCTTTGATCCGGAGGCGGGGTTTTCGCCCGAAGACGTGGCTGCGCACTGGCAGCAGATCTGTGACTTCGAAGGCGCCGTTCACCCCAAGGACAACATCGAGGCGTTGAAGGAAATGATGGCCAACTTGCAGAAATACAGCCTGTGATCGTTGCTTGAAAAAGCTTTAATCCTGCGGGGCGCTGATGGCGCCCCATTTTATTCAGGGCAAAAAAAAGCCGCTGCAAACGCAGCGGCTGAAGTCAGACGTTGGATCAAGGAGCGACAAATCAACGTCAGTGAACACCGGTAACAGATTGAAAGCAGGCCTCAATCCATTTGAATCTGGCTTTTCTTCCGGTCGGGGAAGCGGGCCGTCTGCCCTGAAAGCCCGGTAAGAATAGTCGTTTGTAACAGGATGAGTAATGCCGGTTCGTGACAAGGACTGTTACCAAAACAGCAATAGTTGGGCTGCGCGTCATCCATTCTCCTGATAACCCCTTATCCACCCGCTGCATGCCCGCGCCCAAACCCCGGCCAGAGCGCCTTGTCATCCTTTCGAGCGACAACACGAATCCCTCCTTGGTGCGCTTATCGCTCCTGAGACGCGGCAGTAGGGTGGGGCCTTCTGTCACTCACCGGGGAAGACGCATGACAAGAACAACAATGCGCGCCATCTTCAGGCCACAGGCGCTGGCCGCTGCGGTTGCGTTGGGGTGCTGTGCCCAGGCACAGGCTGTTTCGTTCAACATTGGCGAGATCGAAGGGCAATTCGATTCTTCGCTGTCGGTGGGCGCGAGCTGGGGCATGCGCGACGCCGACAAGAAGCTGGTGGGCACCGTCAACGGCGGTACTGGCCAGGCGTCTACCGGCGATGACGGACGCCTGAACTTCAAGAAGGGCGAGACCTTCTCCAAGATCTTCAAGGGTATTCACGACCTGGAGCTCAAGTACGGTGACAGCGGCGTCTTCGTGCGCGGCAAGTACTGGTACGACTTCGAGTTGCAGGACGAAGACCGCGAGTTCAAGCAGATCAGCAATCACCATCGTGACGAGGGCGCGCGTTCTTCGGGCTATGAATTGCTCGATGCCTTCGTTTATCACAACTACTCCATCGGCGATCAACCGGGCAACGTGCGCCTCGGCAAGCAAGTGGTCAGCTGGGGTGAGAGCACCTTTATCGGTAACTCTATCAACAGCATCAACCCCATCGACGTTTCGGCTTTCCGTCGCCCTGGTGCAGAGATCAAGGAAGGGCTGATCCCGGTGAACATACTGTTCGCCTCCCAAAGCCTGACCAACCAACTGACAGTGGAAGGCTTCTACCAGCTCAACTGGGAAAACACCGTGCTGGATAACTGCGGCACCTTCTTTGGTGGGGATGTGGCGGCCCATGGCTGTAATGACAACTACACGGTGGGCAACCCGGCGATTGCGCCATTGCAGCCCGTCGCCGCCGCGTTCGGGCAAGGCTTTCAAGTGACCCGTGAAGGGGTGATCGTGCAGCGTGCACAGGATCGTGACGCCCGTGACAGTGGCCAATTCGGTACGGCGTTGCGTTGGTTGGGGGATGACACCGAATACGGCCTGTACTTCATGAACTACCACAGCCGCACACCGACGGTGGGCACCATCACCAACAATACGAGCCTGGCCCGGCTCGGTGCGATCGCCGGTGCAGCCAATGGCATCGCGCCCGGCTCCGGCGCAGGCCTGGTCCAGAGCCTGATGCTCGGTCGTGGCCAGTACTACCTGGACTACCCGGAAGATATCCGCCTGTTCGGTGCGAGCTTCTCCACCACCTTGCCCACCGGCACGGCGTGGACCGGCGAGATCAGCTATCGCCCCAATGCCCCGGTGCAACTCAACACCACCGACCTGACCCTGGCCCTGATCAACCCGGTCGCCGGGCAACTGGCCTCGCCGATCCGCAGCAACTTCGGTGACGACAACAAAGGCTACCGGCGCAAGGAAATCACCCAGATCCAAAGCACCATGACCCAGTTCTTCGACCAGGTGCTGGGCGCCGAACGCCTGACGCTGGTAGGCGAAGCGGCCTACGTGCACGTTGGTGGGCTGGAAGATAAATCCAAGCTGCGTTATGGCCGCGACTCGGTGTACGGCGCCTATGGCTTCCAGGGTGACACCGACGGTTTTGTCACGGCCAACTCCTGGGGTTACCGCGCCCGGGCGATCCTTGACTACAACAACGCCATTGCCGGGGTGAACCTCAAGCCCAACCTGTCCTGGTCCCATGACGTGGCGGGCTACGGCCCCAACGGCTTGTTCAACAAAGGCGCCAAGGCCATCAGCGTCGGCGTGGATGCGGATTACCGCAGCACCTACACCGCCAGCCTCAGCTACACCGACTTCTTCGGCGGCGACTACAACACCCTCACCGACCGCGACTTCATCGCCCTCAGCTTCGGCGCGAACTTCTGATCTGGCTTAAGGAAGGACAAGACTCTATGCGTAAGATAATTGCGGTAATGGCCCTCAGCCTGTTGGCGGCCCACGTCATGGCGGCGGTGTCGCCGGAAGAGGCGGCCAAGCTCGGCACCACCCTGACCCCGGTGGGCGCCGAAAAAGCCGGCAATGCCGATGGCTCGATCCCGGCCTGGACCGGCGGCATCCCGAAAAACGCCGGCGCAGTGGACAGCAAGGGCTTCCTGGCCGATCCGTTCGCCAGTGAAAAACCGTTGTTCGTGATCACCGCAGCCACCGTCGACAAATACAAGGACAAGCTTTCCGACGGCCAGGTGGCGATGTTCAAGCGCTACCCCGAGACCTACAAGATCCCGGTGTACCCGACTCACCGCACGGTCAACCTGCCGCCGGAGATCTACGAGTCGATCAAGCGCAGCGCGTTGAACGTCAAGCCGATCAACGACGGCAATGGCCTCGAAGGGTTCACCGGCAACCGCTACTACGCGTTCCCGATTCCGAAGAACGGCGTGGAGGTGTTGTGGAACCACATCACCCGTTACCACGGCGGCAACCTGCGCCGCATCATCACCCAGGCCACCCCGCAGACCAACGGCAGCTACACGCCGATCCGCTTCGAGGAAGAGGTGGCGGTGCCGCAACTGATCCCCGACATGGACCCGGCGAAGGCGGCCAACGTACTGACCTTCTTCAAGCAGTCGGTGACGGCGCCGGCGCGCCTGGCGGGCAACGTACTGCTGGTGCATGAAACCCTCGACCAGGTGAAGGAGCCACGCCTGGCGTGGATCTACAATGCCGGCCAGCGTCGCGTGCGCCGGGCGCCGCAAGTGGCGTACGACGGGCCGGGCACCGCCTCCGACGGCCTGCGCACCTCGGACAACTTCGACATGTTCTCCGGCGCGCCGGACCGCTACGACTGGAAGCTGGTGGGCAAGAAGGAGATGTACATCCCCTACAACAGCTACAAGCTGGACCAGCCGACGCTCAAGTACGACGACATCATCAAGGCCGGCCACATCAACCAGGACCTGACCCGTTATGAGCTGCACCGCGTGTGGGAAGTGGTCGGCACGGTCAAGCCGAGTGAGCGGCACATCTACGCCAAGCGCCACATGTACATCGACGAAGACAGCTGGCAGGTGGCGCTGGTGGATCACTACGACGGCCGTGGCCAACTGTGGCGGGTCGCCGAAGGCCATGCGCAGTTCTACTACGACCACCAGACCCCGGCCTACACCGTGGAAACCCTGTACGACATCATCGCCGGGCGCTACATCGCGCTGGGCATGAAGAACGAGGAGAAGAGCAGCTTCGTGTTCGGGTTCAATGCCAAGGCGGCGGATTACACCCCGGCTGCGCTGAGGGCCGAAGGCGTTCGCTGATCCCGATGTGAAATCAAAATGTGGGAGGGGGAAAGCCTCTCCCACATTGGGTTTTATGCATGGCTGGAAATCACCCCGCTGAATACTTCTTCAACAACCACCAACCACAGGACTAGGGTAGGCGTCACGTTGCATAACAATAAGAACGCAGGATGCAGCAATGACCGCCATGACACGCTGCCTGGACCGTCCTGGATTCATGCCTCGGCTGTCCGCCCACCATCTGTTGCGCCCACGCCTGGCCGAGCCTTTGCTCGCCGCGCCGGTCAGGGTCAAGTTGCTGTGCGCCCCCGGCGGCAGTGGCAAGAGTGCGTTGCTGGCCGAATGCGCGTTACAGGCGCCCGCGGAATGCCAGGTGTACTGGTTGCCGCTCAATGGCGTCGCCCTGAGCCCCCTCGACCTTTGCCGGCGCCTGGCGCAAAACCTCGGCTTGGCGTTCACTGACGAAGCCACGCTGCTGTCGGATCTTGGCCGCTGGCCAACATCGGCATGGGTGTTCCTCGATGATTTCTGCCGCTTGCCCACCCCAGAAACCGATGCCTTGCTCGACCGCCTGCTCACGGCAAGCAGCCCCTCGTTGACCTGGTGGCTGGGGGCGCGGCGCCGTCCAGCCTGCAACTGGCCGCGCCTGCTGCTCGACGATGAGTTGCTGGAGGGCGGCACTGAGTTGGCGTTCACCCTTGAAGAAATTCAGCAACTGCTCCCGCTGGGGCAGTCACCGGACAGCGTGTTTCAGTTCAGCGCCGGCTGGTGTGCCGGCGTGCGCATTGCGTTGCTGGGGGACGGCCATCCGCAGAAAACCTTGCTCGATTATTTGCAGCACGAACTGTTCAGCACTTTGCCGCCCGAGCTGACGGAAGCCTGGCGCGTGCTGGCACACATGCCACGCTTTAATCCGGGATTGTGCGAGCACTTGTTCGGCTTTGGCGACGGTGACCACTACCTGCGCGAGCTGCAGGCCCTCGGCGCCTTTATCCAGCCTTGGGAAGATACCGAGTGGTTGCAGGTTTTCCCGCCGCTTGCCCGGCTGATACGCGATGACCCCTGGCCGGCCAAGCGTTCCTGGCATCGGCGTGCCTGCCAGTGGTTCACCGCCGAACAGGACTGGCAGGCCGCGTTCGAGCACGCGCTGCTGGCCGAAGAATACGAGGTGGCGGTCAGCCTGCTACAGCACTTCAGTTTCGAAGACCTGTTCCGCCAGCAGAACGCCGTATTGATGCTGCGCTTGCATGAAGAGCATGGTGAAGAGTTGATGCTCGGCTCGGCGCAACTGGTGGGGCTGGTGACGGCGGCGTTGCTGTTCGCCGGGCGCTTCGACCAGGCCGCGCAATGCATCGACCAGTTGGCACGGTTTGCGCCGCAACCGACGGCGGTGCAACAACGCTACCTGCTGGCGCGCTGGCAGGCGCAGTGGGGTTGGCTGCTGCACTTGGGCGGCGATGCCGAGCGCTCCCGCGAACATTTCCTCGAAGCGCTGCAAGCCTTGCCCGACAGCGCCTGGACGTCGCGGCTGATGTGCCTGTCGGGCCTCACCCAGCAAGCGTTGCTGCGCGGCGAACTGGACGTGGCCCAGGCGCTGAGCCGCGAAGCGTTATGCCTGGCCCGCGCCCATGGATCGTTGCTGCTCGAGGCCTTGCTTGAGCTGGATCACGCGCAGTTGCTGGAGCAGCGCGGCGCCCCGTATCGCGCGCAGAGCCTGCTGGAGAATGTGCAGGCGATGTTGCTCAAGCAACGCCTGAAAGCCGGGCCGCTGGTGGGGCGTATCGCCCTGCGACGCGGGCACCTGGCGCTGCGTCAGGGCCAGGACAGCCTGGCTGCCGAGTGCTTCGAGAGCGGCATGAAGATGTGCCTGCACAGCCAGGACAAGCGCGTGCTCTACGGGTTTCTCGGCCTGGCCCTGCTGGCCGCCAACCGTGGTGACTACGCCGGGGCCTTTGTGCAACTGCGCGAGGCCGAACGCTTGATGCAACAGCGCCAGGTCCCCGACACGGTGTACCGCGCGGTGCTGCTGTTGGTCAGCGGGCATTTCTGGTTGCAGCAGGGGCGCGCCGAGTTGACGGTGGAAGCGGTGCGTCGTGTGCTTCGCCACTTTCGTGGTCCCCAGGCCAAACAGGCGCCGCCGGCCACCTTGGAACTGATCCCGCGCCTGGAATACTTGCTGGTGCTGGCGGAAGTGAAGCTGGGCTGCGCCGAGCAACCGGTGGCGCGTATGACGGCTTTGCTGGAGGCGGCCCATCAACGCGGCATGCTCTGCCTGGAAACCGAATTGCACCTGGTACTGGGTGAGGTCGCCTGGCAAGTCGGCGACCCAGGTCAGGCGCGCCGCTCGCTGCAAACCGGGCTTGAGCTGGCGGCGCGCTGCCAGGTGCAGCAGGCGATTCGCGAACTGCGGTTGCGCTCGCCGGGGTTGCTCAGTGAGTTGGGCATGGAGCCCCAGGCCGCCGTGTCGGGCACGGCGGAGAATCCCCTGAGCCAACGCGAGCTGGAAGTGCTGCAGTTGATCGCCCTGGGCAACTCCAACCTGGAAATCGCCGACCGCCTGTTTATCTCCCTGCACACCGTCAAGACCCATGCGCGGCGCATCCACAGCAAGCTGGGGGTGGAGCGGCGTACGCAAGCGGTGGCCAAGGCCAAGACCCTGGGGTTGATGACCTAGGCGCTGAAGGCCTGGCGATATTCGCCGGGGGTGGCACCCATGGCCTGGCGGAAGCGATGGGTGAAGTGGCTGGCGCTGGAGAAACCGCAGATCAACGCGACTTCACTCAAGGGCAGGGCGCCGCTGCGCAGCAGCGCCTGGGCGCGGGTCAGGCGGCGCGCCAGCAGGTACTGATGGGGCGGCAGGCCGAAGCTCTGGCGGAA
Organism: Pseudomonas sp. NFPP28; assembly: GCF_900115535.1. Classification (NCBI taxonomy): domain Bacteria; kingdom Pseudomonadati; phylum Pseudomonadota; class Gammaproteobacteria; order Pseudomonadales; family Pseudomonadaceae; genus Pseudomonas; species Pseudomonas sp. NFPP28. The sequence goes on from NZ_FOWT01000006.1 coordinate 76,990, forward strand.
CATCCGCGCGAAATGGTATTCCGAGAGTGCGCACAGGCCGGCCAGTTGGCCCAGGCTGATCGGGTCTTCCAGGTGCTGGTCGATGTACTCCACCAACAGCCGCCGCTGGTACGCCGCCAGCCCGCCTTTAAGGCGCAGCCCGTCGCGTGCGCCCACTTGGCTGAGCAGCGTGTGGCTGAGCATTTCATGGGCCAGGCTGCTGGTCAGCAGGCGCTCGGCGGGTTCTTGCCAGTTCAGCGCAATCAGCTGGTGAAAGCGTCGCGCCTGGCCGGCATCTTCCAGAAAGGTGCTTTCGCGCAATTGCAGGGCGCGCGGTTCGCGGTCGAGCAGGGTAACGCAACCGAGAGCGAATTGCTCCGGGCTGAAATACACGTGGGCCAGGCGGATCTCGCCGTTGATCACCCAGGCTGACTGGTGTTCGGCGGGCAGGATGCACAGTTTGTCGGGGCCGCCCTTGGTGCCGGGTTGGTCGCGCCGAAACGTGCCGGTGCCGCCGCCGATGTAGCAGGATAACGTGTGATGGCTGGGGGCCTGGTAGTCCTGCGAGTCGTGATGGTTGCTCCACAGCGCCGCAGACAAGCCGTCACCGAGCTCGGCGCAGGCTTCGAGGCGTGCGTTGGGCGAACGGTTAAGCGCTTGGAAGACTTGCAGGGATTCCAGATCTGGCATGGTTCGTACTCTCCGACGCCTTGCATCCTACTCCGCAGGGTTATTGCTGTGATCCCATTGGCCGACAAAAGCGCAAGATTGTGCAAGAGCGCATCCCAGGCCGGCGGCCACACTGTGGCTCAACCGATGGAGCCCGCTATGAACCTTTCTCTGTATTTACTCACCGTGCTGATCTGGGGCACCACCTGGATCGCCCTCAAATGGCAGTTGGGCGTGGTGGCGATTCCTGTGTCCATCGTCTATCGCTTCACCCTGGCGGCGTTGGTGCTGTTTGCGCTGTTGCTGGTGAGCCGCAGGTTGCAGGTGATGAACCGACGCGGGCACCTGATCTGTCTGGCCCAGGGGCTGTGCCTGTTTTGCGTGAACTTCATGTGCTTCCTCACGGCCAGCCAATGGATCCCCAGCGGGTTGGTGGCGGTGGTGTTTTCCACGGCCACGCTGTGGAACGCGCTGAACGCCCGGGTGTTTTTTGGCCAGCGGGTGGCGCGCAATGTGTTGATGGGCGGCGGCCTCGGTCTGGCGGGGTTGGGCCTGCTGTTCTGGCCGGAGCTGGTGGGGCACACCGCCAGCCCGCAGACCTTGCTTGGCCTGGGCTTGGCGTTGCTGGGGACGATGTGCTTCTCGGCCGGCAATATGCTGTCCAGCCTGCAGCAGAAGGCCGGGCTCAAGCCGCTGACTACCAATGCCTGGGGGATGGCCTATGGATCGGCGATGCTGGCGGCTTACTGCGCGGTGCGCGGGATTCCCTTCGAGATGGACTGGAGTGCGCGCTACATCGGTGCGCTGGGGTACCTGGTGATTCCAGGTTCGGTGATCGGCTTTACCGCGTACCTGACGCTGGTCGGGCGCATGGGGCCGGAACGTGCGGCCTATTGCACCGTGCTGTTCCCGGTGGTGGCGCTGAATGTGTCGGCGTTTGCCGAGGGGTATCAGTGGACCGCACCGGCGTTGGCGGGGTTGGTGCTGGTGATGCTGGGTAATGTGCTGGTGTTTCGTAAGCCCAAGCCAGCGAGCCCGGCCTTCAAGGCAAAGGCAATCTAAAAATGTGGGAGGGGGCTTGCCCCCGATAGCGGTGTGACAGCCAGCCCATCCAGCACTGATCCCCTGCCATCGGGGGCAAGCCCCCTCCCACATGTGAACCAGTTGCCTGGGTTATTTGAGGCCCAGGCGCTTGGCCATCCGCCCGAGGTTGGCACGGTCCAGGCCCAGCTCGCGGGCGGCACTGGCCCAGTTGTGCTGGTGGCGTTCCAGGCAGGCGCTGATGATCTGGCGCTGAAAGTGTTCGGTGGCCTGGCGCAGGTCGCCGGTCACCGGGGCGACCGCCTCGGAGGATTCTTCAACCAGCGGTGCGCTGACATCGGGCAGGTCCAGGTCCTGGGCGTTCAGGCTGAGAATCTTCGGACGCTCGCGACAGTTACCCAGCGCCTTGAGTGCGCTGCGTCCGATCAAGTGTTCCAGCTCCCGCACATTGCCCGGCCAGTTATAGGCCAACAGTGCCGCCTGGGCATCGCTGGTCAGGCGCAGGCTGCCCAGGCCCATGCGCGAGCGGTTCTGCTCCAGGAAGAAACCGGCCAGCAGCAACACATCGCGTCCGCGCTCACGCAGCGCCGGGACCTGCAGCGGGTACACACTGAGGCGGTGGTAGAAGTCGGCGCGGTAGCGACCGTTGCGTACCTCGTCGGCCAGGTCGCGGTTGGTGGCGGCGATCAGGCGCACATCGACCTGGTGTTCCTTGTCCGAGCCCAGGCGTTGCAGCTGGCCGCTTTGCAAAACGCGCAGCAGCTTGGCCTGTACGGTCAGTGATAGTTCGCCCACTTCATCCAGGAACAGCGTGCCGCCGTTGGCCAGTTCGAACTTGCCACGACGTTCGTTCAACGCGCCGGTAAAGGCGCCGCGTACGTGGCCGAACAACTCGCTCTCCACCAGGGTTTCCGGCAGGGCGGCGCAGTTGAGGCTGATCAGCGGTTTGTCGGCGCGGGTTGAGGCGGCGTGGATGGCCTGGGCCACCAGCTCCTTGCCCACGCCGGTTTCACCGGTGATCAGCACGGTGAGGTCGCTGCCGCCCACCAGCTTGATTTCCTCGACCAGGCGCTTGTGGGGTTTGCTCTGGCCGATCATTTCCTTGTGCTGTTGGCCGCTGGCCTCGCGGTAGATTTCGGCGCGCAGGACCAAGTGTTCGATACGTTCGGCGACGTTCACGGTGGCGGCAGCGAGACTGGCGAACGCCTGCAGGGCGTCCAGTTCCACGCGTTCGAAACGCTCGGTATCGAGGGCGTCCAGCGTCAGCAGGCCCCAGGGCTGGTCGTCGACGAACAGCGGGCAACCCATGCAATCGTGTACTTCCAGGTGCCCGTGCAAACCATCGACCAGACCGTCGTAGGGGTCGGGTAATTCGCTGTCGCTGTCAAAGCGCGTGGGGCCGGGGCTGCCGAGCAGCACGGCAAAGCGCGGGTGCTCGCTGACCTTGAAGCGCCGACCCAGGGTGTCGGCGCTGAGCCCGTCCACCGCCAGCGGCACCAGCCACTCGCCGTCCAGGCGCAACAGCGCGGCGGCGTCGCAGGGCAACAGGGCGCGCATGGCTTGCAGCAGGCGGCGGTAACGTTCGCCCTCGGGCAGTTCGCGGGACAGGTCGGCGACCAGGGGCAGCAGGGTGGTGAGCAGCGATTGCGCAGTCATAATGACTCCTTGTAGTCCTAATGACTATAAGCTGTAGGAGGTCATACTGACTACATGTGAATTAACTAATTGAAAATAAACGGATTATTGGTTGGCACGAATACTGAGTAGATAAAGACAATCAGTAAAGAAGCCCAGGAGGCTCCCATGCTTAGTGCCCAAGACCGTGCCATCGTCAAATCCACCGTGCCCCTGCTGGAAAGCGGCGGTGAAGCGCTGATCACCCATTTCTACCGCATGATGCTGTCCGAGTACCCGGAAGTCCGCCCGCTGTTCAACCAGGCTCACCAGGCCAGCGGCGACCAGCCCCGTGCCCTGGCCAATGGCGTGTTGATGTATGCGCGACATATCGACCAGCTCGACCAATTGGGCGACCTGGTGGCCAAGATCATCAACAAGCACGTGGCCCTGCAGATCCTGCCGGAGCATTACCCGATCGTCGGTGCCTGCCTGCTGCGTGCGATTTGCGAAGTGCTGGGCAGCGAGATTGCCACCCCTGAAGTCATGAGTGCCTGGGGCGCGGCCTACGGCCAACTGGCGGATATCCTGATCGGCGCCGAAGCTGCGATCTACGCCGAAAAAGCCCAGGCACCCGGTGGCTGGCGGGGGGCGCGGCCGTTTATCGTGGTCAAGCGCGTGGTCGAGAGCGACGAGATCATCTCCTTCTACTTTGCCCCTGTGGACAATGGCCCGATCCTCGCCGCCGCGCCGGGCCAGTACATCGGCATGAAGCTGGTGCTCGACGGTGAGGAAGTGCGCCGCAACTACTCCCTGTCGGCGTTGACCGATAGCGGGATGTATCGCATCAGCGTCAAGCGCGAAGCGGGTGGTCGGGTGTCCAACTACCTGCACGACCAAGTGCATGTCGGTGCGACCATCGACCTGTTCACGCCGTCGGGCGAGTTCACCCTGGCGGCCAGCGATAAGCCGCTGGTACTGATCAGCGGCGGGGTAGGGATCACACCCACCCTGCCAATGCTCGAAGCCGCCCTGGCCACCGAGCGCCCGGTGCACTTTATCCACTGTGCACGTAACGGCGGCGTACATGCGTTTCGTGACTGGGTGGACGCCCTGGCGGCGAAGCATCCGCAACTCAAGCGCTTCTACTGCTACACCGAAGACGATGGGGTGAGCCCTGCGGCGGACAAGGTGGGTTTGCTCAGCCAGGAACAACTGGCCGCCTGGCTGCCCGAGCAGCGCGACCTGGACGCCTACTTCCTCGGCCCTAAAGGCTTCATGGTCGCGATCAAGCGCCACCTCAAGGCCCTGGGCGTGCCTGAGCAGCAAAGCCGCTACGAATTCTTTGGCCCGGCTGCGGCGCTGGAATAGGGTTTAGCCGATACACCGGGTCGGCATCATCGCAGTTCAGCCCGGCTCCCACAGGGGATCGCATTCCTCTGTGGGAGCCGGGCTTGCCCGCGATGGCGTCCGCCCCGTCACAACATTTCTCTGGATTAATCCGCTGTTAACCCCCCTCTGTTTAAACGGTGGCCTGTGTGTAAACTTGCGCCCATTGGCACAACCAAACAAAGGGATACGGGGATGAGTGACGAATTGCGTTTAGGCAGGGAGCGGCGCTTTCTGGTGTTGCTGGGCATCATCTGCCTGGCGTTGATCGGCGGTGCGTTGTACATGCAGGTGGTACTCGGCGAGGCGCCATGCCCGCTGTGCATCCTGCAACGCTATGCCTTGCTGTTGATCGCGATCTTCGCGTTCATCGGCGCGGCCATGCGTAAAAAAGGTGCGATCACGCTGTTCGAAGGCCTGGTAGTGCTCAGCGCCCTTGGCGGTGTCGCCGCCGCCGGTCATCACGTGTACACCCAGTTCTTCCCCCAGGTCAGTTGCGGCATCGATGTGCTGCAACCGATCGTCGATGACCTGCCGCTGGCCAAGGTGTTCCCCCTGGGCTTCCAGGTCGATGGCTTCTGCAGCACACCGTACCCGCCCGTACTGGGGCTTTCCCTGGCGCAATGGGCATTGGTGGCCTTCGTGCTGACCGTGATCCTGGTACCGCTGGGCATCTATCGCAATCGCCAGCGCAAAGCCTGAATCATTCACTCAAACGCCCCGGCGCTTCTTCATGAAGGCCGGGGCGTTTTTGCGTGTGGGAATTTGTGAACGGAACGTGACGCCGGACAATTTTGGGTGCGCGCAGTGTGCGACATGTTGTCACACGGAAGCCGCCGCAGGACGATTCTGACCCGCCGAACACCCGCTTAAATTTGCATAAAACCGCCAAGATGTGCTGTCAGTTCGTGGTGCTGGGAGGGCCGCGCACCTCGCGCCGCGCCAGGGATTTGGTGATGTCCGAATGCCTTGTTTTATGGGGGGTTGCATCGGTTTGGCAGCCCCTTACACGCGGTAAGGGGGGCGGCAGGCTGCCCTATAACACGGCAATTTTTGTGGTTTTTGTTGAGAATCGAACACGATAAGATCGCGAACCGTTGCAATAATGGTGAAGGATTATTGCTGTAATCGATAAAAATTATTTCTTTATAAGACATGGTTTATACATCGCTAGCTAACTACAATCGCCCGCACTGAATGTCCGGTGCTGTTCAATATTTGAGCACTGGAGCGGTCGAAGGGCAGATGGACGGCTCTGTGCGACCCCAAGGTTCCGGCAGCCTTTCAACTATCCGCACCAAATGGAATTGGTCTGTAACAAGGCCTTTAACCACGAAATCGAATAAGAACTCACCGCAGGTCCGTGAAACGTTCCCTTATGACGTGATGGGCAGGCTCTTATTCAATCGAAGAGAAATGCCAACCCTTGGCAGGGTGAAGTGTTGGCGATCAAAACCCAACTGCATTGCGCAAGCTGCTTTAGAGGTCGTGAGATGAGTAAAAACAGGTACCCCCGATTACTAGGCTTTTTGCCGCTGCTTGGCATGATGTTAATGCTGGGAGGCTGCAAGTGGACCTTGATGGACCCGAAAGGACAGATCGGTCTGGATCAACGAAACCTGATCATCACCGCCACCCTGCTGATGCTGCTGGTCGTGGTTCCTGTGATCATCATGACCTTCGCCTTCGCCTGGAAATACCGCGCGTCGAACACCAGCGCGACCTACGCGCCGAAGTGGTCGCACTCCACCAAGATCGAAATCGCGGTGTGGCTGGTCCCGATCCTCATCATCATCGCCCTGGGTTACATCACCTATAAGTCGACCCACGAGCTGGACCCGTACCGTCCGCTGGAGTCCGACGTCAAGCCGATCAACATCGAAGTGGTCGCGCTGGACTGGAAGTGGCTGTTCATCTACCCGGACCTGGGTATCGCCACGGTCAACGAGATCAAGTTCCCCGAGCACACCCCGCTCAACTTCCGGATCACCTCCGACGCTGTGATGAACTCGTTCTTCATCCCTGCCCTGGGTGGCCAGATCTACGCGATGGCAGGCATGCAGACCCGCCTGCACCTGATCGCCAACGAAAAAGCTGAAATGGAAGGCATCTCCGCGAACTACAGCGGCGCTGGCTTCACCGGCATGAAATTCAAAGCGATCTCGACGAGCCAGGAAGATTTCAACGCCTGGGTAGCCGAAGTCAAGGCCGCACCTAAACAGCTTGATCAAGCTGAATACGATGCCCTGACCAAACCGAGCCAGAACAACCCAGTCGCCCTGTACTCCGCGTATGAGCCGAACCTGTTTCAGAAAATCGTCGACAAGTACGAAGGTATGAAGCCAGGCAAGCCGGTCAAGCACGAGAAGAAAGAAGTGGCCGTGGTTGAAGGTTCTGACACGGGCTCGCATTCAACTGCTGGGGCAGAGGAGTAAACGATGTTTGGTAAATTAAGTTGGGATGCGGTCCCGTTCCACGAGCCGATCGTGATGGTGACCATCGCCATGATCGCGCTGGGTGGTCTGGCACTGTTTGCAGCAATCACTTATTTCAAGAAGTGGACCTACCTGTGGACCGAGTGGCTGACGTCCGTCGACCACAAGAAAATCGGCGTCATGTACGTCATCGTTGCCATGGTCATGCTGCTGCGTGGTTTTGCCGACGCCATCATGATGCGTACCCAGTTGGCCATGGCCACCGAGGGTTCGCCTGGCTACCTGCCACCTGAACACTATGACCAGATCTTCACCGCCCACGGTGTGATCATGATCATCTTCATGGCAATGCCATTCTTCACCGGCCTGATGAACCTTGCCTTGCCGCTGCAGATCGGTGCCCGTGACGTTGCCTACCCGTTCCTGAACTCCCTGAGCTTCTGGCTGCTGGTTTCCGGTGTTGTGCTGATCAACGTGTCCCTGGGCGTCGGCGAATTCGCCAAGACCGGTTGGGTTGCGTATCCGCCATTGTCGGGTATCCAGTACAGCCCGGGCGTGGGTGTGGACTACTACATCTGGGCGCTACAGTTATCAGGGCTCGGGACGACATTGACGGGGGTCAACTTCCTGGCCACCGTCCTGAAAATGCGCGCCCCTGGCATGAAACTGATGGACATGCCGATCTTCACCTGGACCTGCACCTGGGCCAACGTCCTGATCGTGGCTTCGTTCCCGATCCTGGCAGCTACCATGGCGCTGCTGTCGCTTGACCGTTACCTGGATTTCCACATTTTCACCAACGAACTTGGTGGCAATCCAATGATGTACGTGAACCTGTTCTGGGCATGGGGTCACCCTGAGGTGTACATCCTGATCCTGCCAGCGTTCGGTATCTTCTCCGAAGTGATCTCGACCTTTACCGGCAAGCGCCTGTTCGGTCACCACTCGATGGTCTACGCATCGGGCGCGATCTCCGTATTGGGCTTCATGGTGTGGCTGCACCACTTCTTCACCATGGGTTCGGGCGCCAGCGTCAACGCCTTCTTCGGCCTGGCGACGATGCTGATTTCCATCCCGACGGGGGTGAAGCTATTCAACTGGCTGTTCACCATCTACCACGGCCGTCTGCGTATCACCAGCCAGGTTCTGTGGACCCTGGGCTTCATGGTGACTTTCGCCATCGGCGGCATGACCGGCGTACTGCTGGCCATCCCGGGTGCTGACTTCGTCCTGCACAACAGCCTGTTCGTGATCGCTCACTTCCACAACGTGATCATCGGCGGTGCGGTATTCGGTTACATCGCTGGTTTCAGCTTCTACTTCCCGAAAGCGTTCGGCTTCAAGCTGCACGAAGGTTGGGGCAAGGCTGCATTCTGGTTCTGGATCTCGGGCTTCTTCGTCGCGTTCATGCCGCTCTACGCCTTGGGCTTCATGGGCATGACCCGTCGTCTGAACGCCACTACCAACCCTGAGTGGGTGCCGTACCTGTACGTCGCCATGTTCGGTGCGGTGATGATCGCCGTGGGTATCGCCTGCCAGCTGATCCAGCTGTACGTGAGTATCCGTGACCGTAAGCAGAACGCTTGCGAATCCGGCGACCCATGGAATGGCCACACCCTGGAATGGTCGACTTCGTCGCCACCGCCGTTCTACAACTTCGCCGTGATCCCTACCGCGAACACCATTGATGCGTTCACCGAAGCCAAGGAAGACGGTACTGCGTACCAGCGTCCGAAGCACTACGAACCGATCCACATGCCAAACAACACCGCCACTGGCGTGGTGATGGGCGCGTTGTTGACCGTGTTCGGTTTCGCGATGATCTGGCACATCTGGTGGCTGGCAATCGTGAGCCTGGTGGGCACTATCGGTTACTTCATCATTCACGCTGCCCGTGATGATCAAGGCTACATGGTGCCGGTCGAGACGATCGAGCGCATCGAAGCCGAGCAGCACGCTCGCCTGGTAGCCGAGAAGAAGATCCCGGCCAACCGTGTTGAAACCTCGTTGGAACAGGCTTAAACCATGTCGAACTTAGTGACCAATGCTGGACACGCCCATGTCGATGACCATGGGCACGATGACCATCACCACGACTCGGGGCCGATGACCGTTTTCGGTTTCTGGCTCTACCTGATGACCGACTGCATCTTGTTTGCGTCGATCTTCGCGGTGTACGCGGTACTGGTAAACAACGTAGCGGGTGGCCCGTCGGGCCACGACATCTTCGAACTGCCTTACGTGCTCGGCGAAACCGCCTTGCTGTTGTTCAGTTCGATCACCTACGGCTTCGCCATGTTGGCCTTCTACAAGGGCAACAAGAAAGGCGTACTGAGCTGGCTGGCCCTGACCTTCCTGTTCGGCCTGGGCTTCATCGGCATGGAGATCAACGAGTTCCACCTGCTGATCTCCGAAGGCTACGGCCCGCACCGTTCCGGCTTCCTGTCCGCGTTCTTCACGCTGGTAGGCACCCACGGTCTGCACGTGTCTGCCGGCCTGCTGTGGATGGCGGTGATGATGTATCAGGTCAATAAGCACGGCCTGACCAACACCAACAAGACTCGCCTGACCTGCCTGAGCCTGTTCTGGCACTTCCTGGACGTGGTCTGGATCTGCGTCTTCACCGTTGTTTACCTGATGGGGACTCTGTAATGGCTAATGCACACTCCCATGACCATGACAGCCATGATGCAAGCCACGGCAGCGTCAAGTCGTACGCCATCGGCTTCATCCTGTCGGTAATCCTGACGCTCATCCCGTTCGGTCTGGTGATGTACCCGACCCTGCCGAAGTCGATCACCTTGATGATCGTGCTGGCATTCGCGGTGATTCAGGTTCTGGTGCACCTGGTGTACTTCCTGCACCTGGACCGTTCCAAGGAGCAGCGCGACAACGTGGTTGCGTTCGTGTTCGCAGGGATCGTAATCGTACTGCTGGTTGGCCTGTCGATATGGATCATGTTCAGCATCCATACGTTCATGATGGCGAAGTGAGGTAAGACCCGATGTCGCTTAAGCACTTTATCCAAATCACCAAACCGGGGATCATTTTCGGTAACGTGCTTTCTGTGGCGGGCGGTTTCTTCCTGGCCTCCAAGGGACATGTCGATCTGGCCATCTTCCTGGCTGCAATGATCGGTACGTCCCTGGTGGTAGCTTCCGGATGTGTGTTCAACAACTGCATCGACCGTGACATCGATATCAAGATGGAGCGCACCAAGAATCGTGTGCTGGTCCAGGGCCTCATCTCCCTGAAACTGGCACTGATCTATGCGACCGTCCTGGGTGTTGCCGGTGTGGCGTTGTTGTACAAGGTGGCCAACCCGCTGGCGGCGCTGTTTGCCGTGATCGGTTTTGTCATCTACGTCGGCCTCTACAGCCTGTACCTCAAGCGCAAGTCGGTTCACGGCACGCTGGTGGGCAGTCTGTCGGGGGCGATGCCGCCGGTGATTGGTTATGTGGCTGTAACCAATAGCTTCGACATGGCCGCGCTGACGCTACTGGTGATGTTCAGCCTGTGGCAGATGCCGCATTCCTACGCCATCGCGATTTTCCGCTTCAACGACTACCTGGCTGCTTCGATTCCGGTCTTGCCGGTAAAACGGGGTATCCAGGTCGCCAAGAAACACATCCTGCTGTACATCCTGGCCTTCCTCGTGGCGACCTTGATGTTGACCTTCAGTGGCTACGCCGGCATGAGCTACCTTGCCGTTGCCGCCGCCATGGGCATGTACTGGTTGTACATGGCCTGGACCGGCTACAAGGCGGTGGATGACACCGTCTGGGCGCGCAAGCTGTTCGTGTTCTCGATCTTCACCATCACCGCGCTGAGCGTGATGATGTCCCTGGATTTCCAAGTGCCGAAAGAGCTGCTGCTGACCTACGCTCACTGAGTGGTCCTGCAGTGAAAAAGCCCCGCCTTCGAGAGAAGCGCGGGGCTTTTTCTTGGACGGGGTTTAAATCCCCGGCTGCGTTTATCGTCATACCCCTCAGTACGTGCTGTGCGAATCCATCACCCGCCTACAAGGAGTAGCCCTATGGTCAGCGTAAGTCGTCGGTCCCTTCTCGCCCTGGGCGCCGCCCTGCCTCTGCTGGGGCGCCTCGATTGGGCGGTTGCCAGCCCGCCGCCGACCAAGACTGACAAGGTGCTGCTCAACTACAACGAAAGCCCCTATGGGCCCTCTCAGGTCGCCCGCGAAGCCATGCAGAAGGGAATCGCCACAGCCGGGCGTTATCCCTACAAACACATGTACGCCCTGGCCGGGCTGTTTGCCCAGCAGCAGGGGATTGCCGAAGAACAGGTGGCGGTATTTGCCGGCTCCATGGCTGCACTGCGCTATGCAGTGCTGGCATTCACCAGCGAGACCCGCGGTCTGGTGATGGCTACGCCATCCTACGAAGTGCCACGCCAGGCGGCGCAGGCGAACAAGGCCTCGGTCAAGGAAGTCAGCCTCAACGCCGACCACGCCCACGACATCCCGGCCATGCTCGCTGCCGACCCCCAGGCCGGCATGCTCTACCTGTGCAACCCCAACAACCCGACCGGCACCGTGACGCCCACCGACGCCATTCGCCAGGCCTTGGCACACAAACCCGAAGGCAGCGTGTTGGTGGTGGACGAGGCCTATATCGACTTCGCCAATACGCCCAGCGTGGTCAGTTGGGTCAAGGACCACGATGACCTGCTGGTGCTGCGCACCTTCTCGAAAATCTACGGCATGGCCGGTGCCCGCCTGGGACTGGTGGTCGGTCATCCGGCGCTGCTGGAACGCCTGGCCGTGTTTGGCGGTGACAACGTCCCGGCGGGCAGCACGTTGCTGGGCGGCCTCGCCAGCCTGGAGGACGTGAAGCTGTTGCCGCAACGCAAAGCCCTCAACAATCAACTGCGTGATGAGACCGTGGCGTGGTTGAAAGGCCGGGGTTTCACCTGCAGCGCGTCACAGGCCAACTGCTTCATGATCGACGTGAAGCAACCGGCGGAGCAGGTGATCGAAAAGCTGGCGGCGCAAGGTGTGATGATCGGCCGGGTGTTTGAAAGCTGGCCGCAGTGGGTACGGGTGACGGTGGGGGACAAGCAGGATATGGCGCGGTTTCGCGAGGTGTTTGCGCAGCAGGTCAGTTGACGCGACGCCGAACACATGTGAGAGCGGGCGTGCTCGCTCCCACATGGTACCCAGCAGTGTTGCGGATTAAAGGGCTGGGATTAAGGGTTACTGCTGCGCGATGCTGTACCCATCAAACGCCGTCTGCTGCTGCAACGCAGTAATCACGCTCTTGCGGTTCAAAGGCTGTTCGGCGCCGGCGTTATCCACAAAGCTCTCGACTTCCAGCTCCGCTTCATCCCCTTCACCCACAAAGCTGAAGCCCAGGAACTCGAACGCCTCACGGTCAATGTTCAGCTTCGAGCGCGGCGTGCGCAGCGGCAGGGTGACGCTGATGCCATCCTTGCTGATCACAAACACTTCGGCTTCTTTCTTCGGGCGGGATGCCTTGCTCTTGCCGGCGCTCGGGTTGCTGATGGCCTGGTGGCTCTGGTTCAGCACTTTCAACGCCAGGCCGTAGACCAGCTCCTGGAACTCGGGGTCGTCCTTGAAGCAGGACAGGATGCGGCTGATGGAGAACTGGCTGCTCAAGTTTTCCAGGGCAGCGTTGTCGGCGGCCTCGGCGTCCTTGAGCTGCTTGAGCTGACCCATCAGGTCGTAGGCCTTGTCGTCGTCGAAGGCATCGTGGGCCTGACGGATGGCCACGCGCAGTTCGCGGATCTGGTCGCTTTCCTTGGAGGTGTGGAACGCGTCCAGCACCATCTCGCTGATGATCTTGGCGGCGGGCAGATGCTGTGAAAGATTGATGGCGTTTTCGTATTCGGCTTTGGCGTGCAAGGCGACGACGGATTCTTCGGTGGCAGATTGTTCGGTGTAAGAATCGGACATTGAAATTTCACTACTTCAGTAAACGAGGACAAAAAAGCGTCGGGCATTTTCAGGGGGGAGGGAGGTCAGGTCAAGGCAGCACACTGCCTTTGAGGTTGCGCTGATCCATATCAAGTGGCTGCTTGGGGAATTTCGCGACAACAAGCCTGGGGCTTGGCTGGCCCTGGTGATCTGCCTGATCACGCATAAAAACAATTGCACACCTGAACCGAGGAGACCACTCCAGGTCAGGTTTTAAAGAAATATTGCGATGTTCTCGGGGCAACCGCGCCCGGACTTCCCCGACACGGTCAAGGACTGGCCGAACGGCGGCAGGCCCGTGGATGCGCGCTACTAGTCCAACTGCTTGAGGCAGGCCTCGAGGATATCCAGGCCTTCCTCCAGTACTACGGGTTCGATGGTCAGCGGCGCAAGCAAACGGATAATGTGCCGCGACTTGCCGCTGGGCATCAGCAGCAACCCGGCGCCCCGCGCCAGGCCCAATAGTTGAGCGAGCTGTTGCGGCGCGGGTGTGCCGTCGGCGTTGGCCAACTCGATGCCGCGCATGGCGCCGACGCCGGTCAGGCGGCCCAAGTACGGCAGGCCTTGCGCCCGCCAGCTTTCATAGCGGCTGACGATGGCGTGTTGCTGCTGTGCGCCCCAGGCGTGCAGGTGTTCGTCGGTCATCGCATCCAGCGTGGCCAACGCCGCCGCACACGCGATGGGGTTGCCGGAATAGGTCCCACCCAAACCGCCTTTGGGCAGGTTGTCCATCAGCGCCTTGCGCCCGACCACGGCGCCCAGCGGTACTCCACCGGCGATGCTTTTGCCGAGCAGGATCAAGTCCGGTTCGATACCCAGCCGCGAAAAGGCAAAGCGCTGGCCGGTACGGCCAAAGCCTGACTGGATTTCATCGGCAATCAGCAGGATGTTGTGTTCATCGCAAAAGCGTCGCAGCGCCTGGGCAAACTCAACGTCCAGCGCAAGAAAACCGCCTTCGCCCTGCACCGGCTCGATGATGAAACAGGCCACATCGTTGACATCGATTTCCACGCTGAACAGGCGTTCCATGGCCTTCAACGCCTCGGCGCAGCTCACGCCGTTGTCGGCACTCGGGTAGGGCAGGTGATACACCGGACCCGGCAGCACACCGACCTTCTGTTTGTAGGGCGCTACCTTGCCGTTGAGGTTGAGCGTGGCCAGGGTGCGGCCGTGGAAGGCGCCGTCGAAGGCGATCACCGCCGTGCGGCCAGTGGCGCCGCGTACGATCTTCAGGGCGTTTTCCGCGGCTTCCGCACCGCTGTTGGTGAGCATGCCGCTGACTGGGTAGGTCACCGGGATGAATGTGGTCAGCCGCGCCATCAGTTCGATGTAGGGTGTGTGTGGGGCGGCGTTGAACGCGTAGTGAGTCAACCGGGTGGCTTGGTCACGAATCGCCTCGACCACGCCCGGGTGGCAATGACCGAGGTTGAGCACACCGATGCCGCCGACAAAATCGATGTAGCGTTTGCCCGTGGTGTCCCAGACTTCGGCGTTCTTACCGTGGCTGAGGCTGATGGGGTGAACGATGGAAATCGACTGGCTGATGGTTTCGTGGCTCATGAATCGCAGACTCGGCAGTGACGGGTGTCTTTTTATCTAAGCCGGGCACCTACCCTCGTCGCAAACGAAATAAAGTCGCCGGGTCATGACTGAAAATCGCGATGTGCGCCTACATAGTCGACCATCCAGTTCAGGAAAGCCTTCACCTTGGGAATCTCGCCGGCATGTTCGGCATGGGCAATAAAGTGCGCGCCGCTGCTGGGCATCGCATAGTCCCATGGAATCATCAGGCTGCCCTGGGCCAGTTCTTCGGCCACCAGGTACTGCGGCACCAATGCGACGCCATAGCCCGATTGCGCCGCACGAATGCACATGTAGAACGTGTCGAAGCGCGGCCCGTGGTAGCTGTTCTGCGAGTGCAGGCCCTGCTCCAGGAACCACTCATGCCAGGCCTCCGGGCGCGAGGTGCATTGCAGCAGGGTGTGACGTGACGAAGCATCACTGCCTTCGGCGACAAAACCCGGCGCACACACCGGCACCACCGCCTCACGGAACAGCTCGATGCAGGTCGCTCCCGGCCATGAACCCTGGCCGAAGAAAAACGCGATATCTGCCTTCGCCTGCAACACATCGAACGGCTCCAGCTCGTTGCGCACGTCCAGGTGGATGTTCGGATGCTTCGCTGCAAAATCCTTGAGCTTGGGCACCAGCCAGCGGTCGCCGAAGGTCGGCTGGGTGGCGATGCGCAGCACTTCGGTCTCGCCGCCGTAGGTGAGGATGTAGCGGCTGGAGATGTCCACCTGTGTGAGGATTTTGTGCACTTCGGCCAGGTACAGCGACCCGGCCGGCGACAGGTACAAACGCTGGCGCACCCGGTCGAACAGGTTGTGGCAGAGCATCTCTTCCAACTGCGCGACCTGTTTGCTCACCGCACTCTGGGTCAGGTGCAGTTCTTCGGCGGCACGGGTAAAGCTCAAGTGGCGGGCGGCTGCCTCGAAGCATTGCAGGGCGGTCATCGAAGGGGTCAAGCGTTTTGAAATCATGCACTTCATTCCAAATCGGAAGGAGCCTTTGCCTAAAGGTCGTTTGTGGCAGCGGCGCAAAGCCGTTGATACTGCCCGGCAGCACTATAAACCGGCGCGGGCTGTACGACGCCGAATAATAAGGAATGACAGGGAGAGCCATGCATGAACCCACTCAAAACCACCTTGGCCGTGATCGGCGCCACCGCTACATTGGGCCTGGCGAGCAGCGCGCAGGCGGGCGTGACCCTGGACGCCATCCAGAAGAAAGGCTTCATCCAGTGCGGTGTCAGCGACGGCCTGCCGGGTTTTGGCGTACCGGACAGCACGGGCAAGATGACCGGTATCGATGTGGACGTGTGCCATGCGGTGGCGGCGGCGGTCTTCGGCGACGCATCGAAAGTGAAGTTCACCCAGTTGACCGCCAAGGAGCGCTTCACCGCACTGCAATCCGGTGAAATCGACCTGATCTCGCGCAACACCACCTGGACCAGCTCCCGCGATTCGGGCATGGGCCTGGTGTTCACCGGCGTGACCTACTACGACGGCATCGGCTTTCTGGTGAACAACAAACTGGGCGTTACCGGCGCCAGGCAGTTGGACGGCGCGACCGTGTGTATCCAGGCCGGCACCACCACCGAGCTGAACGTCTCGGATTACTTCCGCACCCACGGCATGAAGTACACGCCGATCACCTTCGACACCGCCGACGAAAGCGCCAAGGGCCTGGAAGCCGGGCGCTGCGACGTGCTGACCACCGACCAGTCGGGTCTGTACGCCCAGCGCATCAAGATGGCCCACCCGGACGAGTTCGTGGTGTTGCCGGAAGTGATCTCCAAGGAGCCTTTGGGGCCGCTGGTGCGTAAAGGCGATGATGAGTGGTTCAGCATCGTCAAGTGGACCTTGTTCGCCATGCTCAATGCTGAGGAAATGGGCATCACCTCGCAGAACGTCGAGGAGCAGGCCAAGAGCAGCAAGAACCCGGATGTTGCCCGGTTGCTGGGAGCTGATGGCGAGTACGGCAAGGACCTCAAGCTGCGCAAGGATTGGGTGGTGCAGATCGTCAAGCAGGTGGGTAATTACGGCGAGGTGTTCGAGCGCAACATCGGCCAGGGCAGCGTGCTGAAGATCAAGCGCGGGCTCAATGCGCTATGGAACAACGGCGGCATCCAGTACGCACCGCCGGTTCGATAGCACGGGGGCTGTTATTCAGATACTCCATCTTTTCCCGCCGCTTTGGCGCGGTACAACGCCTGGTCGGCACGCGCCATCAGCGCGGCGGGGGACTCATCCTGTTCGCGCTCGGCTACACCCAGGCTCAAGGTGACTCTGAAGTCGCCGCCGTGCGAGCTGTGTTTCAATTGCTGGCGGATGCTTTTTGCCAGTGCCTTCGCACTGTCCAGCGAGGTCTTGGGCAGGACCAGCACAAACTCGTCGCCGCCCCATCGGGCCAACAGATCCCCACGGCGAATACAGCGTTGCAGGCATTCCACTACCTGCACCAGCGTCTGATCGCCCACGCCATGACCGAAACGGTCATTGATCGGCTTGAAGTCATCGATATCCATCGCGATCAGCGTCAGCGGCAGGCGAAAGCGTTGGGCGCGCTCGCATTCTTCCAGCAGCACTTTCTCCAGGCGGTAGCGGTTGGCGACCAGGGTCAGGGCATCCCGTTCGGCCAGCGAGCGGTTTTCATCCAGCTGTAGCTGCAACTGCTGGTTGACCCGCGACAGCTCGCGTGTGCGCTCGGCCACCAGCGCCTCAAGGGATTGATTGCGTCTTTCCAACTGTTCGACGGAGCATTTTCGCAGATGAATGTTGCGATGGGCGCCCACCATCCTTGCGACCGAGCCGTCGGCGTTACGCGCAATCACGTAGCCACGGTCTTCGATCCACAAGTAGCTGCCGTCTTTTTTGCGACAGCGGTACTCGGCCTGGTAGTAAGGGGCACGCCGGTGGATGTAATCGTCAAACAACTTCATCACTTGGGCATAGTCGTCCGGGTGAATTACGCTTTCCCAGGTGAATACACTGTTCTCCAGCGCGTGGCGGGGATAACCCAGCATTTCGTACCAGCCTGGGTTGCGGTAGACGAACCCGGTGTTGGCGTTCCAGTCCCAGATCCCATCGCTGACCAACTCCAGCACGGTGTGCAGCATGTCGGCGTTGAAGTGAGAGAAGTCCTGTTTCAACGGGTTGGTGTCGGAGTTATCGACCATGTGCGCATTCCTTGCCTGAGCAGACCTCAAGGCCTGCCGTTGTTGACGCCGATACTCCGTGGCTGGCGCTACTGTACAACGGGGCCTGGGTGCTTTGAATAGGGCAGATGTACGGCTAAAGGTTGATGGCTAATGGCTATTGATCAGGTGCCATCATCTCCGTCCGCCCCTTCCCATCAGCGTTGTGCTGGTAGATCGTTTCAGGCTGGCCTTGCTCGTTGAAAAACACCTGGCCGATCCCCGCCGAATTCCACAACCGCTCGCCGGCTTCGGCGTGCTCGGGAATATGCGGCACCACCTGCATACTGCGACGGCGCGTGAACCCGTTGAGGGGCGAGCGGGGTGAGTAGAGCCAACGGTTGAGCCGGTCAAACCATTCCAGCAGGCGTGGGGGGAATTCATTCTTGATGCCACTGCTGGTGATCTGCCAGATCCTGGGGCCCGCGTTGCGATGGCGGATCAGCACTTCGTAGACGAATGAATAGTGAACGTCACCTGAAAGGATCACGTAGTTACCCGGTGTACGCGAGTGGCGAAAGATATTGAGGATCACCTGGGCAGCGCCACGGTGGGCCATCCAGTTTTCCGCATCCACCAGCAACGGGTGGCCGCACCAGCTGAAAATCTTCTGGACCGTCTCGATCAACTTCACGCCAAAGATGGGGGCGGGGGAAACAATAATGGCCGAAGGATGGTCGAGCAGTTCCTGTTGCAGCTCACTCAGCGCCTCCCAGTCCAGCAGGCCGGACGGTTGCTTGAGGGTGAACTCGCTGCGCCACCGGCGTGTGCGGGTGTCGAGCACCACCAGGGCCGGGGTAGTGGGTAGCACGTAGTGCCATTGCTGGAAGTTGAGCAGCGCTTGGATCAAATCATCCTGGGCGGCGGCTTGCAGGTGGTTGGCCTGGGGCTGGCAGGTGAGCGACTGGGTTTGGCTGACCAGTTCGTTGAACGCATCCGGCTGGTTGCCCCAGCCCTGGCAGAGCAGGTAGGCCAGCAGAGCGTTACCGATGATGCGTTTGGAGAACGGGTGGCCGTAGGCGGTGGCTTCCCATTGGGCGCTGAGGTTCCAGTCGTCGGTGATGTCGTGATCGTCAAAGATCATCAAGGTGGACAGGTGCGCGAACACCCGGGCGACGCCTGGCAGGCCATTGCGGAATCGCTCGAGTTGTACGTGTTCGCGGAGGTAGCGCGGCTGTTCTTCTGTGCTCAGTTGCGGCGCTTCAGGCGCGATCAGTTCCCACGGCGTCGGCGACCATACCAGCAGGTACATCGCGATGACTTCAGCGAAGGTCACCAAGTGATTGTCGGCAGTGCTGCTGGTGAAGATCGGCTTTTTCACACCGCCAAAGAAGCGTTCACGCAGGGTTTCGTTGCTGTCCAGTGCCGGCAGCAGGTCGGCGCGATGGTAGTAGCTGGCACGATGCCTGTAGAGGCTGGCGCTGTCATCGATCACGGCGCCCTCCAGGTATTCATCGAACAGGCCCAGGCGTGCGATCAATGCATGTATGGCGCGCAACATCGGCCCGGCCACATCGTCGGCGTACACCTGGTCACCGCTCATCATCAGCAGGGCCGGACGCTCGGCGGCAGTGGTGGCGTCGGCCAGCAGGCGGTCGACACACAGCAGGCCTTCATCGGCGCTGTGATGGGGTTTGCGGCATGAGCCGTGTACCAACTGATGGATGCGGCTGTGCAAAACGAAGCTTGGGTATTGGGCGTTGGCGTACAGCAGGTGTGGCGCCCAGTCGGCGATGCCGGTGTTGTCGAACAGCAGGTCGTAACGGATCGTTATGTCCTGGGGCAACGCATCGTCCAGCGGTACATCGATCAAGTGGATAAAAGCATGGCGCCCCACCGGAACGACCTGGCAATGATCCAGGTTGATCTCCAGGATTTGGGCGGGCAGATGCAACTGCAGGGTCAGTTGCAGGGCTCGACTGCCCACCAGCCACAGTACCAGGCGCCGGGGTTCGAGGCGGCGCAGCAGTGGGCCGGCCAATACGGCGGGCAGTGTATCGAGGTGCGGCATGCAGGTAATGGTTCCACGCTGGGTTTAACCGGCAAGGTTAGCCCAGTGAATGTCATGGTTTTGTTAAGCAGGAGTACGAAGGGCCGTGCACTGCCCTTCGAATCAATGCAGGTTAGGGCAACCTGCCCTGCCCCAGGGAGTCTATCCCACCTCCGCTTTTGCGACGGTCGCTGGCGGCCGTGCTCTCAGGATCGGCGGCGCTCAGTGGCGAGTGTGTGACGTCAGTGCTGCGCTTCCTGCGCTGGGGCTCTGCATCATCCTGCTGCAGTGGGGGGTAAAAGCTGCCCAGTGTGTGATTGATTGCGCTTGGCATGGATGTTTCCTTATAGCGTTTAGAGGATGACTTCGCCTGTTGCAGCGAAGTGAGGCCAAACATAATGACGGCATAGCGAGCAGGCTATAAACCCACTGCTGCAAGAGATTACATGGTTGGCTACCGCGCTCTGAAGTCATCCGAAGCGCTGTTCGCACAACTGTCCAGCGCAGGAGATGTCGCGCCTGCCTGGCCCTCGCGCACAAAAGCCGCCCGATTTTCCGCCACTACATTACGCAACGCGCTGTAGTAATCCGGCAGTTTCTGCAGGCTGTCGGTGAGCGGTAACAATGATGCACGGGTATCGACCGTGCCGCCCACCAGGCTGATGGTGCCCAGGGTTTGCACGGTATCGCTGTCGCCCAGTGGCGAAACCAGGAAGCTCAAGACCTTGCCCGCCGCATCCCGGCTATTGCTGGTGCCCAGCAACGGCAGTTCGACAATCGGCCCATTGCCGATCCCCCACACGCCGAACGTCTGGCCGAAGTCGGCTGTATGGCGCGAGATGCCCAGGCGGTCCGACACATCGAACAGCCCCACCACGCCCACCGTCGTGTTCACGGCGAAACGCCCCAGGGTATTGACCGAGCGTCGCGGGTTGCCTTGCATGAGGTCGTTGATAAACACCGCCGGCTCGCCGAAGTTGCTCGCAAAGTTATGCACACCCTGCTGGAAAAAATCCGGCAGGTCACGGTAACCACGTGCTATCGGCGCCAGGGCGTAGTTATCCACAATACGGTTGAACGCAAACACGCCACGGTTGACTGGCTCGGCCGGGTCATACACCGGGTAATTCACCTGCGCACAGCGAGCAGGTGGCGCCACCTGGGTTGGGCTTGCGCAGCCCGTCAGGTAAGACACTGTCAGCAACAGCACGGCCTGGCGGGCCAGATGCCGGGGGTAGGTCAACGAGCGCATGGGCACAGCCTCCGCAAAAAAGGGAGGCCGATCCTGGCAGTGCAACCTTGCGCAAAGATGTCTGGTTTATTGCGGCGTTGACGCTTTATTGCACGATTGAAATATATGACGGACCGCGCCGAATGGTTTTAGATAGCGCCTCGAACCCACCCAGTGAAGACCGTCGGTGAGCAACTTGTTGATTGTGGACGATGACCTTGAAGTCCTCGCCCTGCTGAAGAAATTTTTCCTGCAACACGGCTATGGGATCGAGACGGCTGCCAGTGGCGCCGAGTTGTGGGCGGCCATGGAGCGCCAGCTGGCTGACCTGATCATCCTCGACCTGATGCTGCCCGGTGATAACGGCCTGCTGCTGTGCCAGCGCTTGCGCCAGCAATATGCGACGCCGGTGATCATGCTCACTGCCATGGGCGAACTCAGCGACCGTGTGGTAGGCCTGGAAATGGGCGCAGACGACTACTTGAGCAAACCATTCGATGCTCGCGAATTGCTGGCGCGGGTGCGCGCGGTCTTGCGTCGGGCGGGTGAAACGCGACTGCCGATGGGGGAGGTGGCACGCCCCCGGATCCACTTTGCCGGCTGGCAGTTGGACCTCACACGCCGCGAATTGCGTTCGCCCGACCAGGTGATGATCCCGTTGTCGTCCGGCGAGTTCGACCTGCTGCTGGTGTTCACCGAACACCCCCAGCGCGTGCTGACCCGTGAGCAGTTGTTGAACCTGGCGCGAGGCCACAGCCACGACGCTTTTGACCGCAGCATCGACGTGCAAGTGAGCCGCCTGCGTCGCAAGCTGGAATTCGATACCAAACGCCCGGCGATGATCCGCACGGTGCGCAATGGCGGCTACCAATTCACCGTCAGCGTGACCCGTTCATGAGTCGCCGCCCACGCGACACCGTGGCGCGCTGGATCGCCCTGACGGTGCTGGTCGCGATGTTCACCGCATTGGCGTTCAACGCCCTGTTCGTGCAACTGGCGGGGGTTTGGGCACGGCCGCCGCTCACCGAGACCGGGCTGCTGGAAAAGATCGCCGTGGTGGTGCGTGTGATCGAAGCGTCGGAGCCGGCGCAACGACCGCGTCTGGCCGAGGTCATGGCTGATGACGCGTTCAGCGTGAGGTGGTCGGCGCAGCGAACCGCCTTTGATCTACCCGTGCTGAATGACCCGGATTTCCAATCGGGAGAACAGGCCTTCGAGCACCTGCTGGACGGCCCGATCCGTCCCATGGAAGCCTATGAACCGTCTGACTGGCCCGACGGCAATGGCCACTACCTGCTGCTGATGCAACTGGCCGATCAGTCCTGGCTGATGTTTACCGCGCCTGCCCGCAGTTGGGGCCTGGACGAGGGCGCACGCAGTGTGATCGTGGTGTTAATGGTGCTGATCTCCACCGCACTGGTCACCCTGGTGGCCACTCGGCGACTGGCGCGGCCGCTGCAGGACTTTGCCCAGGGCGTGCGGCGCTTTGGTGCAGACTTTCGCGCACCGCCCATCGAGCCGGTGGGGCCCCATGAAATCCGCCAGGCGATCCTTGCGTTCAACAGCATGCAGGCGCAATTACGCCACTTCATCCAGGACCGCACGCAAATGCTCGCGGCCATCTCCCACGACCTGCGCGCACCGCTGACGCGCCTGCGCCTGCGCGGGGAATTCATCGAAGATGCCGACCAGCAGCAGCGGCTGTTTCGCGACGTCGATGAAATGCAGGCCATGATCAACACCGCCCTGGAATTCTTCCGCGATGACGCCCGGCTGGAGCAGGCTACGCAACTGGACCTGGCCGAGTTGCTGCAAACCCTGATCGACGACTACCGCGACCAGGCGATCGACATCACCTTTCGCGGCCCGCCACGCCTGGTGTACTTCGGCCGGCCCCTGGGCCTCAAGCGGGTGATCACCAACCTCGTGGACAACGCGATCCACTATGGCATCGCGCCGGAGATCGAGTTGCAGCACACACAGGACGAGGTAGTGATTCGCGTGCTGGATCGCGGGCCGGGCATTGCGGCCGAATATCGGGAGGAGGTGTTCCTGCCGTTCTATCGCCTGGAAGGCTCACGCAACAAAAGCACGGGCGGTGTCGGCTTGGGACTCTCGACCGCTCGGGCGATTGTGCTGGAACATGGCGGCACCGTGACCCTGGCTGAGCGCCAGGGCGGAGGGCTGGAAGCGGTGGTGGTGTTGCCCGTTTAAACATGGCTTGTGGCAAGCCCGCTCACCACAAAAGTCTCGACCTTCACAGTCGGGACGTTCAGTCAGGTATGCGAGTCGTCGATCACCTTCGGCACCGTAAACCGGAACTCACTTCCCCGACCCACTTCACTTTCGGCAACGATCTTGCCGCCATGGGCCTGGACGATGCCTTGGGTGATGTACAGCCCCAACCCGCTGCCGGTCGGGTTGTTTTCCGTCTGGGTCCAGTAGCGATCGAACACGTACGGCAGTTGTTCCGGCGCAATGCCTTCGCCGGAGTCGCGCACAGAGAACACAATCTCTTCGCCATTGCTCATGGCGCTGATGCCGATGTTGCCCTGGCGCGGAGTGAACTTGATCGCGTTGCCGATCAGGTTCGACAGCACCTGGAACAGACGCTCCGGGTCGGCATTGATCTGCAGGCCCGGCTCGGCGTTGAAAGACAGGTCGATGCCCTTATCCATCGCCAGCGGTGCCAGCAGGGAATAGGCTTCCTCGAAGATCTGGGTCACGTCGAGTGCCACCGGCTTGACCACATACCGCCCGGCCTCGATTTTCGAGGTGTCGAGCAAATCCTCCAGCAGTACGTTCATGCGCCCGGCCGCCTGTTGCATGGTGTCGATGGCCGAGGAAATTCGTCGCGAGGTGTGTGGGCCATCGGAGCTGAAGGCCTTTTGCATCATGCCGCACAGCATCGAGATCACTGTCATCGGGTTACGCAGGTCGTGGGACACCACCGCCACCAGTTCATCACGCGCACGCACCGCTTGTTGCTCACGCAGCACCTGGCGCGCCAGGTCGTTTTCCAGGGCCGAGCGGCGCAGGTCGTTGGCGGCAAAGTGGTCGCCATGGCTCCACTTGGTGGAGATACCGGCCATCTCCACTTTCCAGATTTCAAACGAGGTACGTGGGCGAAGGCGCAGGCCAGCGTCGGAGTTTTCCAGGTCCAGCGGTTTTTTCGGGTCGCCACTCCAATTGATGTTCTCTTTCACTTCCGGACGGAACCACAGCACAGCGTTATCCACCGGCTTGGGCAGGCTCATGGCCAACACGCCACTGGCCACCTGCTGGAATTCGGCGGCCGGCGGGTACACCGACACCAGGTTATGGCTGGAAAACACCGGCTCGCTGCGCCCTTGCAGCCACTTGTGCAAGGCGCGGATCTGCGCCGGCTCCGGGCAGTTGCCGTAGCGGTGCAACTGCTTGTCTTCGATGATCGCCACGCCGCCGGACAGGGTCAGGTCCATCAGTACCTGCGGTTGCTGGGCCAGGCCGTCGAATACGTTATCTTCCGAGCGTTTCATCGCCTGGTCGAGCAACGCCAGGGCCTCGACTTTTTCCTCGCGCTGACGGCTCAGGTCCAGGGCCTCCATGGCGCTGATCTGCAACGACAGCACCTGGCCGATGGTCTGGCAGGTGGTGCGCAGCTCGTTCGGCACCAGCAGCGGCTCGCGGTTGCCGCAACTGATCAGCCCCCAGAGTTTGTCGCCCTTCATCAGCGAAATGCTCATGGACGACAACACGCCCATGTTCTGCATGTACTGGCAGTGAATCGGCGACACGCTGCGCAGCGTGGCAAAGCTCAGGTCCAGCGGCTGGCCGGTGTCCGGGCGCAGCTTGGGCAACAGTGGAACCGGCTCGTAGGCCGCGTTCGGGATGATGCGTAGCCAGTTGGTGCGATACAGCTCGCGGGCTTGCTCCGGGATGTCGGACGCGGGGAAGAACAACCCGTTGAACAGCTCCATGGACGGCGCCGACGCTTCGGCGATCACCTGGCCGTGGCCTTCCTCTTCGAAGCGGTAGATCAGCACGCGGTCGTAGCCGGTCATGGCCTGGATTTCAGTCACGCTGATTTCGTACAGCGCTTGCAGGGTTTTCGCCGACTGCAAACGTTGCAGCATCTTGCCCAGGTCACTGGTGCGCCCGTTCAGTGCCCGTGGGCGGAAGTCTTTGAGACGTGGCTCGAATTCCAGCACCAGCACATTCTGATGGCGGTGCAGCAGGCCTTCGAACTCTGCGCCGTTAAAGGAAACGTGCAGCGGTGGCGCGTCAAAAAACGTGTTGTTTTCGGCCATGGCGGCAACCGCCTGGGCGGGCTCGGCGCCCATCAGCGTGTGCAGTGGCTGGCCCAGCAGCGCCTCGGGCGCATGGCCGAACAGGCTGCCCACGTTGGCACTGACCTGGATGATAGTCAGCTCGGGCTCGGACAATGTCAGCAGCACGCCATGGGGCTGGATTGCCCCCGGGAAGCGAATCGGCTCGTCGGCACAGTTGGCAAGCAGCTCTTCAAAATCTTCGGGTTTCATAGCAGTACCTCCTGGCTGTCGAGCCATTGCTCAAAGCAGCGGAATGTTGAACGGGCTGCCTCTACCGCGCGTTGTTTGGCGGGGGCATCCAGCGGCAGGCGGCCCAGGTAATCGAGAAAGTCTTTCCAGCGTCGACCGGTCTCGGCGCCGTATACATTGAGAAACGCCCCACCGTTGTCGGCGTTGACGTCCAGGCGCTGGGCCATTTCCCGGCGCAGCACTTGGCCGCCGAGGGTCGCGCCTTCCAGCACGTACAGGGCTCCGAGGCAGGCGGCGGGGGTGTCGAGGGTCGGGAGTTCGGCGCAGCGGGGCAGGGCGCCGATAGCCTGTTCATTCAGGCCCAGTGCATCCAGATCGTGCAGTAGCGTCGGGGTTTTCGTACGCGCCCCCTGATCGAAGCCCTCAGGG
Organism: Pseudomonas sp. NFPP28; assembly: GCF_900115535.1. Taxonomy (NCBI): domain Bacteria; kingdom Pseudomonadati; phylum Pseudomonadota; class Gammaproteobacteria; order Pseudomonadales; family Pseudomonadaceae; genus Pseudomonas; species Pseudomonas sp. NFPP28. The sequence continues at coordinate 102,975 of NZ_FOWT01000006.1, forward strand.
ATCAACTCACATTCGTACAGCGCCGCTTCCATCGGTCCATAAAAACCGTAGTACGCCTCAAGCAAGCGCTGATACCAATCGGCATCCAGATGCTCAGAGAAAAACGGCAGGCGCTTCTCCAGCGCCACATGCAGCAGGGCCGTGCCTGTGCGCAACGTTTCCAGCAAAGAGGGCGCACCAACGTCATGGGCCTGTGAATGCATTCAGTGAGCTCGAACTGTGGGCCTCTCGGCCATGAATGACGCGTTAAACGGGCGACAATTCTACACAACTCATGGCGGGCAGCTGTACGCGCAAGGCGAAAAGGCTGACCAGCGGATCAGAAAAGTCGCTCCTTGCTTGCATAATGACCCTGGACGGCGCCATGAAGTTCGATCTGAATGATGTCGTGACGCTATCAGTGCATTGACAAGCCTTGTTGGGTCAACGCCGTTTGTACGCACTCAATCAAATGCTCAGTGCTCCACGGTTTGGGCAAAAAACGCACCGAGCCGCCCAACTGCGCCGCCAACTTGGTATTCCCCGAGGTCAACACCACCGGCACCGTCGGCCAACGATGGGCCACCACCTTGCTCAGGTCATAGCCATTGAGCAGGCCCGGCATCTGGATATCGCTGACAATCAGGTCGACCGGATCATCGGCCCGCTCAAGATAAATCATCCCCTCATCCGCCGAAGGAAACGACGTCACCAGCGCGCCGAAATCCTCCAGTACATCCACCATTAACGCCCGAATGATTTCGTCGTCTTCCAGCACCAAAATCGATGGCTGAGCCATGATCCTTACTCCACCATCAGGGATTCAGTAAGGTGGAGTGGGATGGGTTGGAATAGGTTCGATTGGATGTGTACCGGGCGATGGATGGTCGTTTCAGAGCGCTTCCCGGGCTGTTACCAGAAGCGGCGGAGGGAAATTGATACAGGCATAATCGGCCTACCGTTGCCGGCTGTGGAGCCTTTGATGAAATACGCCTTTTTCACCCTCGCCCTGATCCTTAACGCAAGCCCCGCTCTGGCGGCCGGCGACGCCGAGGCGGGCGGCAAGCTCTTCACCAAGACCTGCGGCGGCTGCCACAGCATCGGCGAAGGCGCGCGCGGCGGTTTCGGCCCGCAACTCAACGGCATCATCGGCCGGCCCGCCGGGACGACCACGGACTATCAGTATTCCGACGCGATGAAAAACTCCGGTGTGGTCTGGACCCGTGACAAGCTCGCGGCCTATATCGAGGCGCCGAAGAAGGTGGTGAGTGGTACGCGGATGATCTTCTGGGGTATCAGCGACCAGGAGAAAATTGAAAACATCCTGGCGTATCTGGAAACCTTCCAGCCCAAGTGATTGGTGTCGATCGAAGCCTGCGGGCTTTACCTTAAAAAAACCAGAGGCACGCTGATGGACCGGCAACTGCTCAAGCTCGCCCGCAACAAACAACTGGCACACCCCGCGATGCTCGACGAGTTCGACATCAACGATTGGATTGTGAAATACCAGGCGCTTTATCCTGGGCACAGCATCGAAAGAGGCTTCCTGGAAGGCGCACGCTGGCTGAACACCCAATTTAAACGGGTGAAGAGCAGCCGTCTGCACTATTCGTTCAGTACAGATGAGCCGCTGACGTATGACGCGCTGATCAGCGCACATATCGGGTCGGCCAATCACTTTTTCTGCGCAATGTCCGCCGAGGCCCTGCACGCCGTCGAGGCCAACCCGACAGCATCCCTTGAAGAGCACCTTTCATTCCGTTCTTCATTGACCAACGGTGAGTCCGGCCTGCCACCGGATCACCTCAACATGCTGCGGCTGGATTCGCTCTGCGGGCCGATCTGGGATCTTTATCAAAACCGCCATGACCTGCGTGTGCTGTTCCCCGACAACTGCCCGCATATGCTCAGCGCTATCAACTTTTTTGCCTATGAAAGCGACCTGGTTCAACTGACCCATAGTTTCAAAAAAATCTGGCAAGAGTTGTTGTACGGCGGCATGGAGTTTTTTGCCGACTCCAAAGGCGTACTGCTCTCCTCTGCGTCGGAGCATCTGGATCTGGTCAAAGTGATTTATGAATACCGCCGTGATCACCACAACGGTACTAACGGTCTGAGAATTTCCAACGACCTTCATCAGGGTCGCCAAACCTATGTGCCCCGGCTCGGGTGGCAGCGCTATATCCTATGCGTCGGCGCCGACGTGTTGTCGATCGGCAACTGGTCTGAATTAAGCGACAGCGTCCAGACAGCCGCGCTTTATGCGTATCTGTCGCCGTATTACATGATCGACGAGTACCTGCATCCGTTGTTCGATGCCTCTCTCGACCCGGCTGTAAAAAGTACAGAGTGCCAAAACCTGCTGCATATCTGGCTGCACCTTGCGGTGATCGCGGCGCAACTCAAAGAGCGCTATGGGCAGATGCCTGCGCCTCGGCAGTGGGAAGACCTGCTCAAGCTGTGTCCGCGGTTTTCCCGCAACACTCTTGTCGAACGGCTTGCAGAGTCCACGGGGCTTGCAGTTGAACAGGTAAACGCGGCCATTGATCTGCTCCTTTACGAGGCCAAGAGCCTGCAGCACGACCTGTGGTCGCGACCGTTGGTGAAGGTGGATGAAGACGTACTGATTCCGATCAGTGCGCCGTTGACGGCCAGCATTTCCAGGAATTTTGATATCTGGCTCAGCATCATCGACCCCAAAGGGAAGCAACGCGGACGACTGTTTGAACGTTACCTGCTCGCGGTGTTGGAAGATTGTCGCAAAACCAACCCGATCATGGCGGGCTTGACATGGTTGGGGGCGGTGAAGTTCAGAGGACCGTCCAAGGTTGTCGAGGAGATCGACCTTGTGTTCTCGTTTGGCAGTCTGCTGGTGGTGTGTGAATTGCGCAGTCGTCGAGCACCGATAACACCGCTGGATTACCACAACGATTTTTCCGACAACAATGGCATCATCCATAAAGCCCGCCAGGCGCGGCGAAAAGCCCAGCATATTCAGCAAGGACTGGGGGCATTTTGCAGCCAGTATTTTCCTCACCTCAGCGACGCGTCCGAAGTCACCGTGCTGCCGCTGGTGATCGTCAGTGGTCCTTATCACGCCGGTTTTGCATATGACGACGTGCCCATTCTGGATCCTCACTTGCTCAGGCATTTTCTCAAGGATGGCGAAGTCCGGTTTGGAGGACGCGCGGACTCCGATACCGCTCACGACTACGGCTATGCCTTATATAGCGATGTGGAAAGTGCGCAGCGTGAGTTCGCAGGTTATGCCGCGAACCCGGCTCTGATCAGGGTCTACCGAACCATGGCCCAGCCCCGGCTGCACAGGTACCCCCTGCGGGGCGAACAGGCTCAGCCAGTGCGGAGTCTGTTCTACGAGCTTTCGGGTTTCAGCTTCGAGGAGCAATTGGCCGTGGCACAGTCGGTTTCAGGCGGCAAACTGCGCAAAATTGACAGGTGATAAGGTTTGGAACATTCCCTGTGAGCCCTAGTCTCTTCATCACCCTCATTCGATAAGGATATCCTCCGTGAAGCGAATCGCATTGCTCTCCCTCGCTCTGGCCCTGGGCGCCTGCCAATCCAACCAACGCGACTCATCATCCAGCCTGTTCAAGGACGGCATTCAGTTTCGCCAGAAAACCGTGGCTGTGGATGCGGAACACGCCAAAGTCATTATGAAGTCCAGTGGCGGCACCCCCGCCGTCGACTTCTCGATCAGTCGCGAAGGCGATCCTGACTCACGCATGGAAGCCCTCGGCACGGTGATGGACACCGGCGAAGGCAAGGTCTTCAACTGGATCGCCAAGCTCAACCAGACCGTGGCCAGTGCGGGCTTCAAGCGTTTCCCACAACTGGAAATCCAGGCCGACCCCGGCAAGAAACTCACTGTATCGGGTTACGCGAACGACACCCGTACTGGTTACTACTACACCTGCGGGCCGGAGATGAATACGTTTAGCCCGGAGAAGGCAAAAGTGTATCTGGTGGAATTCCAATTCAAGGGTTCGGGGTGTGAGCAGCATGTGTATGACGTGACGGACCCGGCAAATCGGGTACCGGTGGCTGAGGCGGGGAGTGGGGGTAAGTCGGGTTGAGGGTTAGCCGTGGTGTGGTAGACCCTGCGGGAATACCACACCGTTGAAAGTGTGGGTGCAGCAGTTGCAGAAGGGTTTCATCTGCTCGGGCGTCAGCTGTGGGTTGACCTTTTGCAGCAGGCCGCCTTCGTCGACCCACAAGCCGCTGTAGTAGCTGTTTTCATCCGTTCTCACGTAATCCTGCTTGTCGCTTTCATGTTGCGCGACCATCCAGAACATCGGCTCCGGACGATCCAGGCGGGCGTTGGCTTCGCTGAACACCTGATCCCATGGGTGACCGACTTTGGAAAGTAGAAAGCGGAATAGCGGGGTGTAATCAAAGCCATGCCGTTTATGGCTATGCATCGAACCGCGGTTTGATTGTTTGTCTTTTTCGCTTTTGGTGTGCCGCTCATACCGGTAGGCGCGACAACTGCCGTGGCGCACGCCATGGGTTCGGGTGTTGACTGAGCGGTAGAGAAGGGGCTTTTGCGATGTGGGTTTCATTGCATCACGACGCCTTTTTGGATTGTTTTGGAGGCGGTGGCCAGGCGCCTTGGTAGCGGAAGGAGATTTGGTAGTCGAGGCGGTTGGGTTGGATCACGTGCTGGAAGTACGGCTGAATTAGCGTTATCCAATTGGGTTGGACGTTGAATACGTCGGCATATATCGCGGTCTCTTCGCTTAAGCCCAATGCTTCAAAAATACTGTCTGGGTCAGCGATATCCGCTGAGTATTCATCCGCTTTCAAGTCATTGCTGTGCTTTTCGTACCATCGCAGTCTGATTTTCATCACCATTTTCAGAATTCCTCTTTATCTATAAATTCGACGTTTCGGGTCCGCCGGTCCTCGACGCTCGGCGGTATAAGGATCAAATGCACCGAGGTGTTCCAAGTCACTTTTTCGATAGACTTCCAGCTCGGCTTTCTTGGAATCCCATTCAAATATTCTTTTTCCTTTTGCGTCTATCCAACGTTCGCGTAAGCCAACGCCCCCTCTTCTTGGCGTCACAGGCCTTTGCGGAATCAGACCAGGGAAGCCTGTTATATCTTCGGCTTTGGGGGCTGGGAAGTAGTCATGGTCTGGGTTTCTGAGCCCTTTCCTTGGCTTGTTGACCACCACATACAGCGGCCGTACCCCCGACTCCACCGGGAACACCAGAATAAAATCCCGATACTCCGGCGGATAAACCGGGTTCACCAGAATCTGCGCCGCTTTCTCCGTCGGCGGATAAATCCAGATCATCGGCGCTTGCGGCGCAGCCTCCAATGGCGGAATCCCCAGCGTGTCGCTGGGATCAACGGCGGGTGTCCAGATCAACTCCACACCCTCACCCAAATCCGCTACAAACTGATCGCTACGGTTTTGGAACTGCACCACATCAATCATCTGCCAATCGGCATGGTTGCCCGTGTAGAACCCATACCCCTTGAGCGTGCCGTCCTCGCGTTGCTCGATATGCAACCGCATCTGCGACCGCGCCCGTTGCATCGAACGCAACTGCTCCTCGCTGTAGAGCGCGCTATCACCCAGCTCTGACGGCCAGGCCAGCGCCACCAAGCCCGTCAGCAGGCCCCCGGCGACCGATCCAACGGCAGTTGCCGCCGACTCCCAAACGGCCGACCGCAACGCCAACTGGCCCAAACCTGCAGGCAATGTGCTGCCGCCGATCTTGCGCAAGGCAACCGCGCCCCTGCTATCCACCTCACGCCCACCCAGCAGGCTTAAGTGGCCGTACTCCTTGATCAGCTCCAGCGGGACATACCCGGCCTGGTCGAAGTAATGAGTGATGCCGTCAGGCAGTTGGCAAGGCTTCATGAAGACGCAGCCGGGAGGTTTGGCTCGCGTAGGGGCTGGGGCAGGGGATGGCTCGAAAAAATCAACCGATGGCGAATACGGCGCACGCGATGGCTGCGGCGTCAGGATGCGTTGTTTGCGTAACTCTTCTTCGGTGGGTGGGTAAGAGCGTTCTGGCATGACGGGCTCACGTCCTTGTGCGAGGAGGTGAGCCTACGAGCGCGCGAGCAGAAGCTTATGTCGGCTTAATTCGATTGTACGTGTGGGAAAAGTGGACTGAGATCTGGTTGGAAAGGCACGTTTCGATTATCTCGTTTTCTGTTTTTTTCGTTTAGCATTGGACTCAATCAGGTTGCGTAATACCGGAGTTGTATCTCTCAAACGATCCGTCCGTGAGAAAAGGAGGTAAAAGTTGCCGCGCAACGCCAGCCGAAATGGGAACCTTGGTTGCGGAGCCAATTGAAAACTGACATTTATATCTTTGATAAAGAAGATAAAACTGCGCCCGCATATAGACATCCTTCGCATCGCGCCTGCGGTTTGATAGCCTCGGAAACTGGCCGTATGAAACGCCGGGGGTAAAGGTAATAAAGAGCGAACAGGAAACTATTTATGATTTATGACAACGTTGATCCAGCGCTGCTTGCCTTTTTGCATAATCCTATGGCGGTAATGACCACGGAGCCTCCAGTAGGGGAACGTCTCAAGTGGCACACTCGAGTGCTTTACCGTATCCCGTTACTGCGTAGCCTGATTCGCTCCGAGCAGATCCAATCGTTACTCTGGGAAAAGCTTAGCGTTAACTTGCGGCATGCCCGCGACACCCTGCCTGATTATTTATTTGAAGACTACACACCCCTTAATCAGGAAACCATGCATCGTTTTACTGATCAGTTAGGTCTGTATTTCAAGGTTGGAGTTTTATTGTCGGGAGAGGACATTAAGTCAGCGTCTCGACGCGAAATGATCGCTGGGTTTAATGCGTCTTATACGTGGGCAGCGCTCGAATATACTTGTAATAGGGTTGCCGAAAGCTTGAAGCTGCGTGCAGTTCATAATTTGGCCATCCTCATGAATGCTAATTTATGGACGAGTTACTACCTAAGTGAAGTTTATTTTCTGATGGCGCAAGGTCTGCTGACGGCTAGGCTGGCGGGAGACACTCTTCATATTACGCCTACTGTGAAGCTACAACGACGGGTTAAGGGTTTTTGGCTAGCGGAAATTACCGAGGCTAATTCAAAGATCAGTGACTTGATTTCTCGGCATGACGCTATACCTTTACTTCAAAGATATGGGCGATTGCCAGAGGCGCTCCGAAAACTTTTGGTTGATCAGACCTTGGATAAATGTTTTTCCATACACGCCGACTATTTGTCAGAAGATATGGTCCGGCATCCGAAATATCAGTACCTGCGAGAAATCGTCGATTTTGCAGTTCACCTTGAGCTGCGTGTGATTTCAGGTCAAGTCACGACCGACGAAGCCTACTTGAGAAGTATTGTCAGCTCCGCAACAGTGGATATGATCAACAGTGCGCTGATTGGACGTTCACCCACGTTGGACTCAGCTAGCAGCTTTATTGAATACAAAGGCGGCGTATATATCAGGGGGGCGCTGAACTTTAAGTATGGGTTGAGAAAGTTTGTCAGGTTTTTATTGGGTGAGGCAAAAGGAAGTGAGAAAGGCCAAAATTTTGGTCACTTGCTAGGGGTGGGGTTCGAAAAAAATTATATCGTCAACTACATTCGGGATCTTAATGATCCGCGCTTCAAGGTCTATGATGAGTTTAAGCCGAGCAATAATTCGAAGGTTAAGGGGTATGATATAGATTTTATTCTTCAGGATGTAGAGGATGATATTTATTACTTTGTTCAGGTTAAGTATCAGTTGTCGGACATGCCGACCTACCTCGCGGAACAATGTCAGTTGTTTCTTAATGATAATTTCCGCGCCGGTTTTGTTCGCCAGTTAGCAGTGCTTAGAGATAGTCTGAGTGATGAGAGTATCCGCAAAAAGTTAAGTCGGCATGGTGTGGGCGGGGCTTATGAGCATAATAGTTATTTCGTGTTATTGCACAATATCCCATTTTTGAATTTTTATGAGTTGGACGGGTTTTTCTTTTATGAGTGGAATTTGCTCCGTAATTTACTGCGAAACGGGCGCGTGCAGGTTCGCAAAAATCGAGACCTTACGGAGGAGCGAGTTCTGAATAAACCACGGTTGCACCGGCCACAGGAGATGGTCGATGCTTACTTCAATCATACCCAGAGCGGCAGGCAGATGGCTGAGCACTATGATGTCTATTGTCGAGCTAACGCGCACTTTCTTTTTGATGACTTGAAGGTCATCTGCAAGCTGCTGTGAAATCACGCTCGCCGGTCACAGTGAGAAAACTGCATCGATCGTTTAAGCGGTGCAGGCTTTCACACTGTAGACTTTTCAAGGCCAGGAGTCAGAGCAGATGTTTGGAAATCAACCGCGAGATTTCCACAATCGAAGTCTTGCCGGTAAATTCGAATTTCACTTTGCCCAGCGACGAAAAGTAAATCTCCAGCTCCGAATCCAGGTCAAACGTCCCGGATGTCTCCACCGAATACGCCACGATGTTTTTATATGGCAGCGACGTGAAGTCTTTCTTGCTGCCGGTTATCCCCTGCACGTTCACCGCGATGATGCGCTTGGTGGTGAACACCACGCCGTCGCGCATGGCCTTGTAGGCGTCGACCACTTCTTCGCCGTCCAGCAGCAGGGCGGCGACGCGTTCGGCGTATTCGTTGTTTTGCTTGAGCTTGAAGAAGCCTTTGTTGTTGAAGTCGATCATGTCCTGCCTCTTGGGTGTATGCCGTTTTACTCGCGGATCTGTATCTAACGCGCGCATTTTGAACGCCCTACCATGGCGGCCAAGCTGACAACCTTGGCCAAATGTTTCGCCGACAACCTAACACCCAGGAGCCCAACAATGCCCGAACTGTCCAGTTGGCTGGCCTATGCGCTGATTTCACTCGGCATGGTGCTCACGCCCGGTCCGAACATGATTTACCTTATCTCCCGTTCGATCTGCCAGGGCCGCACGGCCGGGTTGATTTCCCTCGGCGGCGTGGCGTTGGGGTTTCTGGTTTATATGGTGTGCGCGGCTTTGGGGATCACGGCCCTGGTCATGGCGGTGCCGTTTGCCTATGACGCGCTGCGTTTCGGCGGCGCGCTGTACCTGGCCTACATGGCCTGGCAGGCGATCCGGCCGGGTGGGCGTTCGCCGTTCCAGGTGCGGGATCTGCCCAAGGACAGCCCGCGCAAGCTGTTCACCATGGGCCTGGTGACCAACCTGCTCAACCCCAAGGTGGCAGTGATGTATTTGTCGTTGCTGCCGCAGTTCATCGACCCGAACGGTCATGGCAGCGTGTTGACGCAATCCCTGGTGCTGGGCTTTACGCAGATTTTCATCAGCGTGAGCGTCAACGCCGTGATTGCCACAATGGCGGGGTCCATCGCGGTGTTTTTCGTTACCCGGCCGGGTTGGCAGGTGGTGCAGCGCTGGTTGATGGGCTCGGTATTGATGGGGTTGGCGGTGCGGATGGCGGTGGAGGGGCGGCGCTGAACCGTGCGTTACAGGATGGCTTTCAGGTAATCCTTGAGTGCGTTGAGCGGGGCATTGAGTTCATCCAGTGCCGACGTCTGGCGCACGCTCAGCGCCAAGCGCTGCAACTCGCGCCCCATCACTGTATCGGCCCCGCCCAGTGCTTCAAGCGCTTGATCAACACATTCCGCGACTTTGGATTGAATGGCCGCCAAGTCTCCCTGCCGCACCAGCAGCCCGAATACCTCCCGCTCATACCCATCCATCACCGGATCGTCCCGCAAGACCGGGCTGCCGCCGTCCGTCTCGTGCACCAGCTTCAGTGCAAAAAGCGCAACAGCTTCCAGCGTCAACTCCATGGTCTTGGTTCCTAAGGCTTGGGGGAGGGCGATGATCACTGTTCCAGGCAGGAAAAAAAAGCCCCCAATACCGCGAACCGCCAGGCTCACGCCCCTGTGAAGTCATTTGCCCAAGGAACAATGTTAATTAGCCATGTTCCAACTCGCCGTGCCAAATGCACTCGGCCACCAGACGGAGGCGGTGCAAGGCTTGACCCATTACAAGGACGCAAACACGCATGCACTCACTCCCCACCCAGGCCCCCACAGACACGCAAGTTGTGAGGATTAATCGATGATCTATCGCGGCGCAGGCTGGCTGACGTTGTTTACACCGGTGGCGATGGTGCTGCTATTGATGGGGCTGTGGCCCGACCCCAGCGTCAAACCCGGCAACACATCGCTGATGCAGGTGTTGCTCGGCTTCGGGGTGGGGTCAGCGATCAACACCCTGCTGGGCTTTGTACTGAACCGACAACCGCACGTCGATGGCGTGCGCCACCACTTCTTTTTCATGCCAATGCAATGGCCGGCGTTGGCGATCACGGTGGTCTGCGCGCTGATTGCCTTGTTGAAATAACCCTACCGGCCGCCCGGCAAGGGCGGCCTCAAGGAATGCCTGCCTCAGGTCCACGGGTCATTAACATATCGGTCATAAACCAGACGGAAGGCACTCAACAGACCTAAAGTTGAGGCGCTAGGGGCGGATAAACACTATGTCGTTTATATCCGCAACACTGTTCAAGGACCGAACTCATGCCCCAGCGCCTATCCAGCCGCATGCCCCTTCCCGTTTATCCTCGTTTCCGTTGGTTCGCCTTGATCCCGGTCGTGCCGGCCGTTTTGTGGATACTCGTGCAATCAACCTCGCCGGCCAATCTGCTGGCCTGCGCGGTACTGGTGGTGATCGGCCTCGGTGCCTGTGCCTGGAGCGCGGCTTCACAGCGCAACGCACTGCAGCGAGCGATTGCGCAGGCGCAGGCGGACCAGTCGAGTGCGCACGCACATGACGGCTTGGCCTCGCGTGCACAGCTCGATGAGGTATTGCTGGGTGCCATGCCCATCTGGGCCAAGCAGGTGGAGAGCTCGCGCCATCAGACCGAGGAAGCGATTGTGAGCCTGGTGAACCGTTTCACCGGGATCGCCACTCGCTTGGAGGAAACGGTACAAGCGTCGCAGCACGCGGCCGGCGAGCTGGACGGGCAGGCCGCTGACGGCGCGCTTGAGGTGCTGGCGCGCAGTGACAGCGAGTTGAGCCAGGTGATCAATTCGCTCAAGGCCACTCAAACCAGCCGTGACCAGACCCTGGCGCAGGTGCGCAGCCTGACCGCCTACACGGGCGAACTGCGTACCATGGCCGCTGATGTGGCAGCGATTGCCGCACAAACCAACCTGCTGGCCCTCAACGCGGCCATCGAAGCGGCGCGCGCCGGTGAGGCCGGTCGCGGCTTCGCGGTGGTGGCCGATGCGGTGCGCAGCCTGTCGAGCAAATCCAGTGAAACGGGCCAGCAGATGTCGGCCAAGGTCGACATCATCAACAACGCCATTACTCAATTGGTGCAGGCCGCGTCCAGCAGTGCCGACCAGGATAGCCATTCGGTGGCCGAGTCCGAAAACAGTATTCAAATGGTGCTCACACGCTTCCAGAACATCACTGGGCGCCTGGCCGAATCCGCCGACCTGCTCAAGCAGGAAAGCTACGGCATCCGCGATGAGATGACCGAGGTGTTGGTCAACCTGCAATTCCAGGACCGGGTCAGCCAGATCCTCAGTCACGTGCGCGACAACATGCACGCCCTGCATGACCATTTGCAACAGGCCAACCAGACCCCGGACCAGCCGCTGGCCATCGACGCCCGCCAATGGCTGGCGCGCATGGAAACCACCTATGCCACTGACGAGCAACGACGCCTCCATCGCGGCGAGGCGGCTGTGCAGTCGAATTCCCAAGACATCACTTTCTTTTAGGAGCACATCATGGCGAAGAATGTATTAGTGGTCGACGATTCCAGCAGCGTGCGCCAAGTGGTCGGCATCGCCTTGAAAAGCGCCGGTTACGACGTGATCGAGGCCAGCGACGGCAAGGACGCCCTGAACAAGCTGACCGGGCAAAAAGTGCACCTGATCATCAGCGACGTGAACATGCCCAACATGGATGGCATCACCTTCGTCAAGGAGGTGAAGAAGCTGGCCAACTACAAGTTCACACCGATCATCATGCTGACCACCGAGTCTCAGGAATCGAAGAAGGCCGAAGGCCAGGCCGCGGGCGCCAAGGCGTGGGTGGTCAAGCCGTTCCAGCCGGCGCAAATGCTGGCGGCGGTCTCCAAATTGATCCTGCCCTGACACCCGGCGCCAGGGAGGCCACCATGCCGATCACTCACGAAACAATCGACGACACCGCCCATGTGGGCATCGACGGCGAACTCACGATCTACACCGTCGCTGAACTGGCGGGCGCGTTGTTGTCGCAGATGGGCGCGGCCCCGCGCCTGGAACTGGACCTGTCCCAGGTGACGGAAATGGACGGTGCCGGCCTGCAGTTGCTGGCCGTCATCCAGCGTGAAGCCGGCATTGCCGGTACCGCCTTGAGTGTGACCGGCCAGAGCCAGGCAGTCATGCAGGCGCTCCAACTGTGTCGCAGCGCCGCGCTTTAAGCGGCACTGTCCCGTTCATTGATCGACAAGGAAAGTCCAGGTGAGCATCAATCTCGATCAGGCACTGCAGACCTTCATCGTCGAGGCGCGCGAGCTGCTGCAGGCCATGGAGCAATCCCTGCTGCAGTTGGAAAGCGACCCCGGCGACCAGGATGCCATCGGCGCAATTTTCCGCGCCGCGCACACTATCAAGGGGTCCGCCGGGCTGTTCGGCCTCGCGTCGATCGTGGGGTTCACGCATATCGTCGAAGACGTTCTCGACCGCCTGCGCGATGGCAGTGTGGCGGTGGACGCGGCGTTGATCGCGCTGCTGCTCAAGTGCGGCGACCACATGCTTGAACTGATCGACGTGGTCGCCAGTCGCGGTGAGACGCCGACCCCGGCCGCGCTGGAGCGCGGTGAGACCTTGCGCGAGGCGCTGAGCGACTACCAGCCGCTGCGCACCGCCACCGCCGACGTCGTACCCGCTGCGGTGCACGACGACACGGGGGCCGATGTGCTTTGGCATATTTCTCTGCGTTTCGGCGTGGACGTGTTCCGTAATGGCATGGACCCGCTGTCGTTCCTGCGCTACCTCGATACGCTGGGGCAAATGGTACAGGTCACCACCCTGACCGACAGCATCCCTGCCCTGGAGCACTGGGACCCGGAAAGCTGCTACCTGGGCTTCGAGATCGACCTGCGTTCGACGGCCAGCCATGCCACGCTCAACGAAGTGTTCGACTTCGTGCGCGACGACTGTGACGTGCAGATCCGCGCCGTTGACGAAACGCCCGAAAGCAGCGTCGCCATCGGCAGTGACCTGATCGCGCACGCCGAGCCAGGCCTGGCCCCCGCGTCGCCCCAGCGCCAGCCAGCGAACAGCGAGGCGAAAACCCGCGACGGCAGTTATGTTCGGGTCAACGCCGACAAGCTCGACGAGTTGATCAACCTGGTCGGCGAATTGGTGATCGCCAGCGCCGGCGCAAGCCTGTTGGCGCGTTCCTGTAACAACGACCCGCTGCAGGAGGCCACCTCGACGGTGTCGGGGCTGGTGGAAGAGATCCTCGATGGTGCCCTGCACCTGCGCATGATCCCCATCGGCGACACGTTCAACCGCTTCCGCCGCGTGGTGCGCGATGTCAGCCAGGAACTGGGCAAGGACATCGAGCTGATCATCAGCGGCGCGGAGACCGAGCTGGACAAGACCGTGGTCGAGAAGATCGGCGACCCGCTGATGCACCTCCTGCGCAACGCCATGGACCACGGTATCGAAAGTGCCGATGCGCGACGTGCGGCGGGCAAGTCGAGCAAGGGCCATCTGAGCCTGAATGCCTACCACGACTCTGGAAGCATCGTTATCGAAATCGCCGACGACGGCGCCGGGCTCAACCGCGACCGCATTCTGGAAAAAGCCCAGGAACGCGGGCTGGTGGCCAGCGGCGCGGTGCTCACCGACCAGGAGGTCTACAACCTGATCTTCGAAGCGGGCTTCTCCACCGCCGAGGCCGTCACCAACCTCTCCGGGCGGGGCGTCGGCATGGACGTGGTCAAGCGCAATATCACGCTGTTGCGCGGCACCGTGGACCTCGACAGCCGCCCAGGCCAGGGCACGGTGGTGCGCATTCGCTTGCCGCTGACCCTGGCGATCATCAATGGCTTCCTGGTCGGCATCGACCAATCCACCTACGTGATTCCGCTGGACATGGTCCAGGAATGCGTTGAGCTGGATGACCGCCAGCGCCAGTCCAGCCGCGATCAGGGCTATCTGGACCTGCGTGGCGAGGTGCTGCCCCTGGTGGACCTGCGCGACCACTTCAGCCACGAAGGCCCGGCCGCGCGCCGTCAGAACGTGGTGGTGGTGCGCTATGCCGAGCACAAGGCCGGGCTGGTGGTCGATGACCTGCACGGCGAGTTCCAGACCGTGATCAAGCCCCTGGGCAAGCTGTTCGGCGCACTGCGCGGTATCAGTGGCTCGACCATTCTGGGCAGCGGCGCGGTGGCCTTGATCCTGGATGTACCGGCGCTACTCAATCAAATCGTACAACTGGAAGCCCGCACGGCCCAGGCGCCTCAGTCGCCACCGCTCGTCGCCCGCTGACGTCTTTGCAATTCCATGGAGGTTCCCCGATGAAATGGTTCTACGATCTTAAAATTTCCACCAAGCTGATCAGCTCGTTCCTGGTGGTCCTGGCCCTCACCGGGGCCATGGGCGCCTTCGCTATCCTTCAGCTCGGTGCCGTCAACCAGGCCGCCCAGGACATCAAGGGCAACTGGATGCCCTCCATGCGTGCCGCCGCAGGCATGCGTTTTTTTGCCGCCAACTATCGCTTGAAAGAAAACCGCCACATCGGTACCGAGATTCCCGAAGAAAAGGCCCAGGCCGAACGCGAAGCCGCCGAGGCGCGCCAGCAGTTCGAAACCCGCATGCAGACCTACGAGCAATTGCTGTCGAACGATGAAGATCGTCAACTCCTGCTTAGCGTGAAAAGCGCATGGGACGCCTACATTGCGAGCAGCAAGCAGGTCCTGGAGTTTTCCCGTCAGAACCAGGAAGCCCAGGCGCGCAGTTTGCTCCGGGGTGAATCCAAAGGGCATTTCGATGAGGTGACCAGCCGCCTGCAGAAAATGGTCGAACTCAATGACGCCGGCGCCACTGCCGCGGGTGACAAGGGCTCGGCGCTGTATGAAAGCTCACGCGTGTCGATCATCGCGGTACTGGCCGCATCCCTGCTGATCGGTCTGGGCCTGGCGATATTCATCGCGCGGATCATTTCCCGGCCGTTGCGCCAGGCGGCGAGCGCCGCCGAGCAATTGGCCGAAGGCAACCTTAATGCGCACATCGAGCCAGGTGGCAAAGATGAAACCGGCATGGTGCTCAACGCCATGCGCAACATGGTCGGCAAGCTGGCCCATATCATCGGCGAAGTGCGTAACGCCTCCGATAACCTCGCCAGCGCCTCCGAACAAGTCAGCGCCACCGCGCAATCGATGAGCCAGGCCACCAGTGAACAGGCCGCCAGTGTCGAGGAAACCAGTGCGTCGGTCGAACAGATGAGCGCCAGCATCAACCAGAACACCGAAAACGCCAAGGTCACGGATGGCATGGCCAGCAAAGCGGCCAAGGAAGCCACCGAGGGCGGCGAATCGGTACAGCAGACGGTGGTGGCGATGAAGAAAATCGCCCAGCGCATCAGCATCATCGATGATATCGCTTACCAGACCAATCTGCTCGCGCTCAATGCCGCCATCGAGGCCGCCCGGGCCGGCGAGCACGGCAAGGGGTTCGCCGTGGTGGCCGCCGAAGTGCGCAAGCTGGCCGAACGCAGCCAGGTCGCCGCCCAGGAAATCGGCGAACTTTCTTCCAGCAGCGTGGAGATGGCCGAGAAAGCCGGCAAGTTGCTCGACGAAATGGTGCCTTCCATCAACAAGACGTCCGACCTGGTGCAGGAAATCAGCGCGGCGTCCGAAGAACAGGCCGCCGGTGTCGCGCAGATCAACACGGCGATGACCCAGCTCAACCAAGTGACCCAGCAAAACGCCTCGAGCAGTGAGGAACTGGCGGCCACGGCCGAAGAAATGAGCAGCCAGGCCGAGCAACTGCAACAGGCCATGAGTTTCTTCGTGCTGGATTCAGCGTCCAAGGCTGCGGTGCAAAGCACCGGCGTGGACAGCCCCGGCAGCACGCCCAACCGTCAACCGCCGCGCACCAAACCAACGCCGCCGCGCAAGGCGTTCGCCTACACCATGGCCAGTGCCCCGGACGAATCGGATTTCACCCGCTTCTGATCGCACGATCGATGCGGGCCTACAAGGGAGAGTAGTGACATGGGCGCAGTAATGACGACTCGGCAGACCGCGATGGCGGTCGATGAGGATGCGCAGTACCTGACCTTCATGCTGGGCGGCGAAATGTTCGCCATCGGCATCCTGGGGATCAAGGAAATTATCGAATACGGCAGCCTGACCGTGGTGCCGATGATGCCCGCTTTCGTGCGCGGGGTGATCAACCTGCGCGGCGCAGTGGTGCCGGTGGTGGACTTGTCGGCGCGCTTTGGGCGGGCCAACTCGGCGATCACCCGGCGTTCCTGCGTGATCATCATCGAGGCGAGTACCGAGGACGGTCAGCCACAGGACATCGGGCTGCTGGTCGATACGGTATCTGCCGTGCAGGAGATCCCCGCCACGCAGATCGAACCGCCACCGAGTTTCGGTGCGCGCATTCGCGCCGATTTCATCAGTGGCATGGCCAAGGTCGAGGGCAAATTCGTGATCGTGCTGGAAGTGGACAAGGTGCTGTCCATCGACGAGATGTCCAGCTTGGCCGAGGCCGGCCAGGCGCCGGCCCCTGACCTCGACCTGCGTTGAGGCTCGATCATGTCAGACACCGTCTCCATCGACGATCATGAATTCGGTCAGTTCCAGACCTGGCTGTACCGGGCGGCCGGCATCAACCTGTCGCCCGCCAAGAAAGCCCTGGTGGCCGGGCGCCTGTTCAAGCGCCTCAAGCACTATGAGCTGCAGAGCTATGGTGAGTATTTCAAGCTGATCATGAATGACCAGCGCAAGGGCGAACTGCAGGTTGCGCTGGATTTGCTGACCACCAACGAAACCTATTTTTTTCGCGAGCCCAAGCACTTCGACTTCCTGCGTCAGCACGTGCTGCCCCAGGCCGCGCCGGGCCGGATGTTTCGCGTGTGGAGCGCGGCCAGTTCCACCGGAGAAGAGCCCTACAGCCTGGCGATGACCCTGGCCGAAAGCCTCGGTACCACGCCCTGGGAAGTGATCGGCTCGGACATCAGCTCCCAGGTACTGGCCAAGGCGCGCACGGGGCATTACTCAATGGAACGCATCGAGACATTGCCCCAGCCGCTGCTGGTCAAGTACTGCCTCAAGGGCATAGGGCGTCAGGAGGGCACCGTCCTGATCGACAAGACCGTGCGCAACCGCGTCAACTTTATCCAGGTCAACCTTAACGAAGCGCTGCCGGCGCTGGGGGAGTTCGAGGTGATTTTCCTGCGCAACGTGATGATTTATTTCGATCAGCAGACCAAGAGCCAGGTGGTCGCGCGTCTGTTGCCGCTGCTTAAACGCGGTGGTTATTTGATCATCAGTCACTCCGAAAGCCTCCACGGCGTCAATGACACCTTGAAGCTGGTGGCGCCGTCGATTTACCGCAAGCCATGAAAAAGCCTGTGGGTACGACCGAAGTGGTATTGGCGCCTGGCCAAGTCAGTTTTGCAACGCGGCCGACGCGCCTGCGGACCTTGCTCGGCTCCTGTGTGGCGATTACCTTTTGGCATCCGCAGCGGCTGATCGGCGGCATGTGTCACTTCATGCTGCCGGGGCGCCTGCGCAACCATCAGCCCCTCGATGGCCGGTATGCCGACGAAGCCCTGGAACTGCTGCTGCGTCACGCGCAAATCAATGGCACGCATGCACGGGATTACCAGGTCAAGCTGTTCGGTGGCGGCGAGATGTTTCCTGATCTGCAACGCCGTCTGCCGACGCAGGACGTCGCCAGCCTGAATATTCGCGCGGCGCTGGCCCTGGCCGAGCGTCATCACCTGCACCTGACCGCCCAGGACATGGGCAGTACCGGTTACCGCACGATCATGTTCGACCTGTGGAACGGCAACGTCTGGGTTCGGCACCAACCAATGGGAATACTTCAAGAAGATGCCTACCAAAAAAATCAGTGTGCTGCTGGTCGATGATTCGGCCGTGGTGCGCCAGGTACTGCTGGCGATTCTCAGCGATACGCCGGATATCCACGTCATGGGGGCGGCTTCCGACCCGATTTTCGCCATGGACAAACTGGCGCGGGAATGGCCGGACGTGATCGTGCTGGACGTCGAAATGCCGCGCATGGACGGCATCACGTTTCTCAAGAAAATCATGAGCGAGCGGCCAACGCCGGTGGTGATCTGCTCCTCGCTGACCCAGAAAGGCGCGGAAACCTCCCTGCAGGCGCTGTCGGCGGGCGCTGTGGAAATCATCACCAAGCCCTCAACCGGCCTGAAGAGTTTCCTGATTGAATCGGCGGCCGAGTTAGTGGCCGCGATCCGGGCCGCCGCAAACTCCAACGTCAGGAACCTGGGAAAACGCAGCGTCAGCCCGCCCTTGGTTCCAGCCAGCAAGCTCAGTGCCGATGCGATCCTGCCCGCCGCCAATGGCCATGCCATGGCCCAGACCACCGAGCGCATCGTCGTCATCGGCACCTCCACCGGCGGCACCCAAGCGCTGGAAGCCGTGCTGACGGCACTGCCGCGCGTATGCCCGGGTATGGTGATCGTGCAGCACATGCCCGAGAAGTTCACCGCTTCGTTCGCCGAGCGCCTCAACAGCGTGTGCGAAATCGAAGTGCGCGAAGCGCGCAACAACGACCGTATCCTGCCTGGCTTGGCCCTGATCGCACCCGGCGGCAAGCACCTGATGGTCAACCGCAGCGGCGCCTATTACCACGCTCAGGTGATCGATGGACCGCTGGTCAACCGCCATCGCCCCTCCGTGGATGTGCTATTTCGCTCGGTGGCCCGCTACGCCGGCAGGAATGCCACCGGCATCATCATGACCGGCATGGGCGACGACGGCGCACGCGGGCTCAAGGAAATGCTCGAGGCCGGGGCCGCGACAGTCGCCCAGGATGAAGCCAGTTGCGTGGTGTTCGGCATGCCCAAGGAAGCCATCAAACTCAACGCCGCTCAGCGCATCATGGCGCTGGAGGATATTTATCGGGCGATCTTGCATAAGTGAGGGGGGAGGGTGATGTAGCGGGTGTGTAGGTCGGTGGTTTGAGGATGTTCACTGCACCGAACACGGCTCTTAGAAATAGAGAAATTCGAGAGCTGAGAGGGGGCGGGCAGCGGGTGATCCTCACTTGGAGTTGTCCGGGAACTCTGCGCAATGGGGAGCTGGCAGGGATATTGCCACCGAAACCGGCTTGGAGCACCGCCCGAAGTCGGATGGGGGGGGGCGTGGCCGGCTTCTACTGGCGTCGCTTCATGCTCTGCCAGTAGGCGTGGGATTCTCGCTGGTGTTGTGGAAGCCTGAGATCAAGTAAGGGTTAGAGCAGCAGCTCGCCGCGACAATGCGCCGCGGCAGAGTTTAATTGGAGACCAGATGCCGGCATGGGCCATCAGTGAGATGGCTTTCCATCCTTTGCGAGCAGTTCCTTTGCCATCTCCATTGCTTGCTCGCGTGAAGAAGCTAGAAGCAAAGGGTAGCCCCAGAACTTGGCAAAAACGATTGCGAATGCCCTGAAACCAAGACGTTTTGCCGAGTTGGGTTCGATCATGATCATAGCCAGAACTAACCTACGCAATTCAAGCTTGTGCTTTTTCATCCAGAGCGCGGTGCGTTTCTTTTCTTCCGGTGAGTGCTCATGGTCTTCGGCAGGTACGGTATCGGTCAAGATTACGAAGGACTCCCCGCGCTGCAGATTGGCCTCGAATTCGGCGAAATCCTTTTGGTGATCGTGTCCGGGCTCTTGCGTAAGGCTCATCCAGACAAAAGGGAAGTCAGAACTATTCACCGACATGGACGTTTCCTATGTTTTTAATGCAGCGCCAGGTGGCCGCAATGGCGAACACGCCTGGCAACGTAATGAAAAACACGGCCGAAAAAGCAACGTGCCAACCGTCGCGCAATCCGTCGGAAATTCCTCCGAGGGTATTCAGGGCGAGAAGTAGGCTGCCGAGAACCAAAGCTGCCCACTGAGCCTTACGGGTTCCTATCAGTGCGAGAAGGACCGTTACGATCCAAGAACCATAGAATGCTGAAAACATCCACAGTACATTGGGCTCAAACGTAATCGCAGGTGTCGCTCCGTGCGCTCTCACAAAATCGTTTACGTAGAAAAATAACTGAAAGGTGACAAAAAGTACGGCCCCCACAGCTGTCGTCAGCCAAAACACGGCCACTTTGTTTGCGTTGTTCCTGGCCGTGTCTTGGGCGGGGTCTAGGGTAGGCTTACTGGGCATAAGAGCTTTCTCGATAATCAATGGATGTTGTATGTCTGCGATGTACAACGGTTGAAATGTTCGATTAGGGGAAATCAATACCTGTAGTCCAGCGTCACCATTAAGTTGCGTGGTGCGCCATAACCTACAGTGTCAAAATCTCCTTTCTCCAACGCGTACTTCTTGTCGAGCACGTTGTTGACGTTGACTGCCGCGGTGATCTGCTTCGTGATGGAGTAGCGCCCCAACAGGGATACCAGCGCATAAGAACCTTGTTCACCACCCAACGAACTGGTGCCTGTGTTGGGTGCCTGGTAGAAGCGGCTTTGCCATTTGACGCCTCCGCCCAGCGTCAATTTGTTCCACTCTCCCGGCAACTGGTAGGTGCTGAAAAGCTGGGCAGTGGTGCGCGGTATTTGCGAATTCAAGCGGACGCCATCGCCATCTTGTGCCGTGAAATGGGCGATGCCTGAATAGATGTTCCAGCCACGCGCCAGCTCGCCCTGCAAGTCCAGCTCGATCCCGCGCGACTTCGTCCCATCCGAACCCATATAGGCTTGGGCACCACTTGGCGTATAGGTTCCTGCGACCATCTGTGCAGCGTTGTCCAGCTCGGTATGGAACAAGGCCACCGACGCATTCAGACGCCCATCCAGGTAAGCGCCTTTAAGCCCGACTTCCTTGGTTTTTCCCTTTGTCGGCGTGAGCACGTTGCCCTTGCTGTCGCGATAGTCGGTTTGCGGATTGAATATGCCCGTGTAGCTCACGTAGGCCGAATAGGTCTTATCGATGTCGTAGATCAAACCAGCGTACGGGGTGAATTCACTGCTCTTCTTGTAGTGCAACGACGAGCCGCCGACGGCGTCGTCGATTTCGTAGTTGCTGAAGCGGCCGCCGACAATGAGTTTCAGAGGCTCGGCCAGCGAGAACCGGGCTGCGCTATAGACACCGCTCTGTTTGATCAGGGTGCGAGTCGGTATCGAAGCCATGGCATCGAAGTTGGGGCGGGGAAAGGCCGGGCTCAGTTGATAGACATTGACCGGCGTGAAGGCTGCATAGAACGGAGCGATAGCGTCCTGACTGGCGGTGCGGCGCGAACTCGTCGCCCCCACCACCAAATCATGCTGGCGGCCAAGCAGTTCGAAGGGGCCGCTCGCCATCACATCGAAGGTGTTTTGACGGCTGCGACCTTCGGAAGCCAGTGCCACCGGAAGAGCCCCGTTGGGAAAGGAGCCCAGTCCCGTGGCGCGATCGGGGCGGCCGACCAGGCCGAGCAGTTCGGCATCGAATTCCGTGCGGTATTGATTAGCGACAGCCCGGAGATTCCAGCCGTTGTCAAAGCGGTGCTCGATCTCGGCAAACGCCGTCTTGAGCGTGTTGTCCCAATGGCTCCATTTCTGCGCATAGTTCTTGGAGCGTGAATACTCCGCCTGCGTGCCGTCGCTGAACCATAGCGGCATGCCTCCCCAGGTGGAGCCCTTCGGCGTGCTGTCCTGGTAGTCATAGCCCAGGCTCACCGTCGTGTCTGATGTCAGATCTGCCTCAATGATGCCGTAGAACGCCTTTCTCTGGGGCTTGTACCCATCAATGTACGAGTTTCCTTCCTGGGACGTCCCGACCATGCGGGCGCGGATACGGCCATCCTCGGTCAACGGAGTCGATACGTCGGCCATTTCCCGGTGGGTGTCCCAGCTCCCCGCACCGAGCGAGGCGGACGCCGAGAATTCGCGGGTCGGCCGTTTGCGCACCAGGTTGATGGCGGCCGAGGGATTGCCGGTGCCGGTCAGCAAGCCGGAGGCGCCGCGCACGACCTCGACACGATCGTAGAACGCGGTATCGAGGGAGCCGATGCCGCTCCCGTTGACAATGTCGCCGACGACAGTGGGTATGCCGTCGTACTGAACGTTGTTGATCAAGAAACCACGCGAATAGAAACTCGTCCGTTCGCTGTCTGATTGGTACGACGAGACGCCCGTGGTGTTATCCAGCACGCCCTGCACCGAGTTCAATTGCTGGTCGTCCATGCGTTGGCGGGTGATCACCGTCACCGACTGCGGTGTTTCCCGCAGCGACAGCGGCAGGTGCGTCGCCACCGACGTCTGGCCCGTAGTGTAGGAACCAGTACCTTCGGTGGTCGCCGTATCCACAGGGCCCGTTACGGTGATGGCCGGCAAGGCTATCTCCTCTTGAGGCTTTCCACCGGTCTTGGTCTGAATCTGCCCTGGCTCGGCCGCGAATGCGCCCTGCGCACTAATGAGAACTGCCGCCGCAACTGCCGAGCCCAGCACGGTGCGGGGCGCGCTCCTGATTTCGCTCTTGTACGGCCGATCCAAATGAGGATAGCCAGTGGGCTGTGCGCGCTTATCAATTGGCCAACGGAACTTCCCAACAGTTACGATGATGAACATCAACAATACTCATTTGTATTTGGATGTTACATTTAACAATAGAGACCGCTGGGAGTGATGGCGAAACTAGGCCAGATTGTTATTCAGTTAGGCCAATTGTGATGTTATGCAGGTGCCCGGATGGTTTTCGTCGAAGACCTGGCGTTGCACGAACATTTGCAGCTGCTGGTATTCGAGAAAGGCTTTGCTCTCGACGAGGAACCAGCCTTCACCAACATCACAACGTTGCGAAATGTCAGCAACTTCGCAAGGAAGGACTACAGGCGACGGTGGGCGGCCGCTGGTCCCGAACCAAGATAATCGGATGCATCAGGGGGATATTTCATTGGGGAGGATGATACCGGGCACGGAAGCGAGCTCTGCGCCGCTGATGCGATCCGATAGGTATCGTGCCGGAGGTTTGCCCATGGCCTTGCGGAACATAGTTATGAAACCGCTGGCGTTTTCGTACCCCAGCTCTAATGCTACCGTTTGCACGCTTTCGCCCTTCGTCAAACGTTGAAGTGCAAGGATCACATGCAGCTGCCGACGCCAGCCCCCAAAGCTCATTCCAATTTCATGCAGCAAAAGACGGCTCATGCTTCGCTCGCTCATGCCAATTCGAGTAGCCCAATCGGCCTTCGAGGTCTTGTCCGTGGGGTCGGCCAGCATCATTTCCACGAGGCGGCGCAATCGGGGATCACGCGGCATGGGCAGATGCAAGTCTTCCACCGGTGCCGCCACCAACTCATCGAGCAACGCGGCAATCAAACGGTCTTCTCGTCCACCCTGCGCGTATAACTCAGGAAACCCGGCCACCGTCAGTAGCAACTCGCGTAGTAATGGCGACACCGAAATCGTGCAACAGTTTTTCGGAAGGTCCGGTGCTGCGTCTGGCTCAACGAACAGGCAATAGCATTCCGTTTCACCCGCCCCCCGCGCCGCGTGTGGCAAATCTCCCGGTATCCATACGGCGCACTGCGGCGGCACGATCCAGACACCGTCTTCAATTTCGCAGTTGAGAATACCGCGTAGGGAGTAGATCAGCTGCGCTTTGCGGTGCTGATGCCTCGCGTTTTCCCAGTCCTTTGTCACCGATGTGGCACCTAACGCCACAACGGGGCGCGAGACGCTGTCGACGTCCCAAGGCACCGTTAGATCGGAGATTGCGATGCTAGACATGTTGTCTCGTAGAGCCTCGGATGGAAGATGAGGCTTTGGCCTAATCGGAAAATACTATGACCAACTTGCTCAATAACGTCTAGCCATTCCTTACGCCCGAGGCCTGGCTACTCCAGGAGGGGAGAGGCCAATTTTCTTGGCGACGGACAACCCGTTCCAAGGTCCTCGCGCGCTGGATCTTGTTCCACCAATGTTTGGGTCAAATAGCGGGCTCCAGCGGCAAATTCAACCTGAGCACCATCGAATGACTCAAGTAGTACGTTCACGAGGCCTGGATCAGGCCCAGCGACAGGAACGATCTATTGAAAGTACTTGGACATTGACTGCTTCTGGCCGATTCTGTTGAAAAAGTCGGATTTGCAGATCGGCTGAACTCACGCACGATCTCCACCGGAGAACCTACTCACCACATCGAGTGGTTTTCTGGCCCTTTGTTGAGCTTTGCAGCTCGGTTATTGGGTTGGTTTGAGGGTTTTTGCTTTGTGCAGACGCACCTATCCCGTAACCGGTGGCCCTTGAGAGGTAAATTTGGCCAGACGTCGTAGGTTCTGCACCGCGGCCGCCAGCGTGAACTCATCGGTCGCGCCACTCATGCCACGTAGTCGCAAGCGATCCAGTTTCAGGATGCGCTTGAGGTGGGCAAACAACATTTCGACCTTCTTACGTTCGTGGCGAGAGCGCACGTACGCAGGTGTCGTTGCGATTCGCCGAGCCACATCGCGCGCGGCTTCATGGACGCTGCGGGCGATCTTGCGGAACGCAGTGTTCGGGCAGCACTTGGCTTTCATCGGACAGGCAACGCAGTCGGTCTGCCTGGATCGGAAGATAATGGTGTTGGCTTTGGTGACGTGCGAACGCTCGTTCTTGAAGGCTCGCCATTCGCTACGTAATGCATTGCCAGCCGGGCAGCAGTATTCCTCAGCCTCTTCATTCCAGTGGAAATCGTTGCTCGAAAAACTGTCGTTCTTGCGTTCGGTTTTGTCCCACACCGGCACATGTGGCTCGATGTCCTTTTCCTCCAACATCCAGGCCAGCATCGACGCGGTACCGTAACCCGGGCAGGCGAATCAAGCTGTACGCCTTTCCGTCGGTTCCCGGCTCGAGCACGCCCCGTTGCAGCAGCTCCTTGTTCACCGCACTGATATTCATGCCCTTGAAGATTTCAGCCCTCCAGGCTTCCGGCAGCACGTAGTAGGTGTTGGTGGTGTGCAGTGCGTCCCCCATGCCGTGTTCCAGGGTCTTGCGAAAGCCCAGCCGATCAATCGTGCGTGGGCCGTGTTCATCGATTTTTGCGGCAGCAGATTCCCAGCGGGTAAAGCGGCTTTCTCCAAACCGCTCAATGACCTGTCTCAGCCGCGCCAAAATCGCATCACCCTCGAAATTTCCGGCGCCGCCATGCTCGGCCAGCCACGCATGCAGACACACGCGCGCGGCGGTCGTGGCTGTGCCGTCAGGCCAGCCGGTGACGCCGAAAGCGGTGGCCAACTCTCCGGCCGCTGCTGCGAGGCCAAAGCGAAGGGCTGCACGCTGGGCCTGTCCACTGGCCGATGCGGGTAGGTTTTGTGTGATGAACTGCTCCACCGTGCGGCGAACGATCACCGACCATCTGAGCATTTCTCCAGGCGCGCACAGTGCGTGCAGGAAGGCGGTGAGGGGTGTGCCGTAGTATTTGGCTACACGGACCTTGAGCGCATCGGAGAGGGCAGCAGCGTCCTCAAAACCGTTCAGCTCATCGAACATGCCGAGGCCTTTGCTCTTGTCAGCTGGCAGGGCGAGCATGCGAACTTCCATACCGGCTTTCAGCTCTTTGTTGACGTCTGCCATGTGCTGCGCCAACGTCTTCTCGCCCGTAGAGAGAAACAGCAAGCGCCACGCCTGCACGTAAGCGGGGTTTGTGCACGACTTTCCTCTTCCTAACGCCCGCAACCCTCCAGACTGGCCGCCGGAAATCTCTCGCCACAGATACTAACTTTCATCTCCAGGCGCTCCTGAGCTACTTTTTCTCCGTCGCTTCCAACCCAGCGACCGGACTTGAGAATCCGAGAAACAATAGGCGCATAGGCGCCACCATCCATTAGACTGTTGGCGCTTTTTTGTGCCCGCATGTCTGTGTCATGGTGGCTATGCGTGGGAGACCTTCGGGTCTGCCGGGTTCCTATTGTCCCGGTTTCTCAGCCCGCGCATAGCTGCCACCCATTCGCATGAGAAACGAACGTGGTAGCTCTCTACATTAGGAGCTTGAGCAATGAGCGTTTCTGATAGGTCGTACCCTCGCAATCCCACAACCCACACCTCCGCCCACTTGGGAGGTGCCCAATGATCAACCCACCTCTCAACAAAAACCTCGGCGTCATCACCTTCTCCAACTGCGGCAAACAGCCCAGCCTCCACCACCTATTCCGCGTCAATTCCGGCGTACCCATTCGCGATGCCCTTGAGCATGCCTCCGAGCTTCTCCATTGTTCAAAAATGCTGGCATTGGATGCAGCCATGGACAAAGGCGCAGATCGCTATGCCTGGGCGGCGCATTATTTGGGGGAGATGGCGAAGGCGGTGGTGGATGATTTGGCGAATGGGATGTTGCCGAATAGGGTGGCGGAGGAGGGGGATTCGGTTGAGGTATAGGCAGGTGGTTTGACGGTGTTGGGGCTGCCGCAATCGCAGGCAAGCCAGCTCCCACATTTGGACTGTGTTTCAGGTTGGAAGTGGGCGGTGGGGGATGAATCCGCTGGTGCCACTTTTCTACAGGCGAAAAAAAAGACCTTGAATTTCAAGGTCTTTTTTTAAGATGGTGCCCCGAGGGAGACTCGAACTCCCACTCCTTTCGAAAACGGATTTTGAATCCGCCGCGTCTACCAATTCCGCCATCAGGGCTCAATGGCGGCGAAGTATAGAGAGGTGATTACCGTTGGTCAATCACGTTTCATGGTCAATTTTGACTATTTCCGCTAGACTTCCCGGCCCTGCTAGACGAACCCCATCATGCGCGTTGCTGACTTTACTTTTGAGCTCCCTGATTCGCTGATCGCTCGCCACCCTTTGGCCGAGCGTCGCGCCAGTCGACTGCTGACCCTGGACGGGGTGAGCGGTGCCCTCGCACACCGTCAATTCACTGATTTGCTTGAGCATTTGCGCCCAGGCGACTTGATGGTGTTCAACAATACCCGGGTGATTCCGGCGCGGCTGTTTGGCCAGAAAGCCTCTGGCGGCAAGCTGGAAATCCTGGTGGAGCGGGTGCTGGACAGCCATCGCGTGCTGGCCCATGTGCGCTCCAGCAAGTCGCCGAAACCGGGCTCTTCCATCCTCATTGACGGCGGTGGCGAAGCCGAGATGGTGGCGCGCCATGATGCGCTGTTCGAGCTCAAGTTCGCCGAAGAGGTGTTGCCGCTGCTGGAGCGTGTCGGCCATATGCCGTTGCCTCCTTATATAGACCGCCCCGACGAGGACTCGGACCGCGAGCGCTATCAGACGGTGTACTCCCAACGCCTGGGCGCCGTTGCCGCGCCGACGGCCGGGTTGCATTTCGACCAGCCGCTGCTGGATGCGATTGCGGCCAAGGGCGTCGAGACCGCCTATGTGACCCTGCACGTGGGGGCCGGGACGTTTCAGCCGGTGCGTGTGGATAACATCGAAGACCACCATATGCACAGCGAATGGCTGGAAGTCAGCCAGGACGTCGTGGATGCCGTGGCTGCGTGCAAGGCGCGTGGCGGGCGGGTGATCGCGGTCGGCACCACCAGCGTGCGCTCCCTGGAGAGTGCGGCGCGTGATGGCGTGCTCAAGCCGTTCAGCGGCGATACCGATATCTTTATCTACCCAGGTCGGCCGTTCCATGTGGTCGATTGCCTGGTCACCAACTTCCATTTGCCGGAATCCACGCTGTTGATGCTGGTGTCGGCATTTGCCGGTTACCCCGAGACCATGGCCGCTTATCAAGCCGCCATCGACAATGGGTACCGTTTTTTCAGCTACGGTGATGCGATGTTTATCACCCGTAACCCGGCGCCACGCGGCCCAGAGGAACAACTATGAGTCGTATGTCGTTTGAATTGCTCGCCACCGACGGTAAAGCCCGTCGTGGTCGCCTGACTTTCCCGCGCGGCACCGTCGAGACCCCGGCCTTCATGCCCGTGGGCACCTACGGCACCGTCAAGGGCATGCTGCCGCGTGACATCGTCGCCACCGGCGCCGAGATCATCCTCGGCAACACCTTCCACCTGTGGCTGCGCCCGGGCACGGAAGTGATCAAGAAGCACGGCGACCTGCATGACTTCATGAAGTGGCAGGGCCCGATCCTGACCGACTCGGGTGGTTTCCAGGTGTTTAGCCTGGGCGCCATGCGCAAGATCAAGGAAGAGGGCGTGACCTTCGCCTCGCCGGTTGACGGTTCCAAAGTGTTCATGGGCCCGGAAGAGTCGATGCAGGTGCAGCGCGACCTGGGTTCCGACATCGTGATGATTTTCGACGAGTGCACGCCGTACCCGGCAGACGAAGATGTCGCGCGGATTTCCATGGAGTTGTCGCTGCGTTGGGCCCAGCGCTCGAAGAACGCCCATGGCGACAATACGGCGGCGCTGTTCGGGATCGTCCAGGGCGGCATGCATGAAAGCCTGCGCAAGCGCTCGCTGGAAGGCCTCGACAAGATCGGCTTTGACGGCCTGGCCATCGGCGGTCTGTCGGTGGGCGAGCCCAAGCACGAGATGATCAAGGTGCTGGATTACCTGCCGGGCCTGATGCCCGCTGACAAACCTCGTTACCTTATGGGCGTTGGCAAACCGGAAGATCTCGTAGAGGGTGTGCGCCGCGGTGTGGACATGTTCGATTGCGTGATGCCAACCCGTAATGCCCGCAATGGGCATCTGTTCATCGATACAGGCGTGCTGAAGATCCGTAACGCGTTCCATCGCCATGATGATTCGCCGCTGGATCCCACCTGTGACTGCTACACCTGCCAGAACTTCTCCCGTGCTTATCTGCACCATCTGGACAAGTGCGGGGAAATGCTGGGTAGCATGTTGAATACCATCCACAATTTGCGTCACTACCAAGTCCTGATGGCTGGTTTGCGCGAGGCTATTCAACAGGGTACATTGGCCGCCTTCGTCGATGCCTTCTATGCCAAGCGCGGGCTCCCTGTGCCGCCCTTGGACTGAGTTTTCCGACCCTAAGATTCACTATTTGCAACTGGAGTGCTAAATGAGCTTTTTTATCTCTAACGCCATGGCTGATGCCGCTGCGCCTGCCGCTGCCGGTCCTATGGGCGGTGGTTTCGAGTGGATTTTCCTGGTCGGCTTCCTGGTCATCTTCTACCTGATGATCTGGCGTCCACAGGCCAAGCGCGCCAAAGAGCAGAAAAACCTGCTCGGCAGCCTGCAAAAAGGCGACGAAGTGGTGACCACTGGCGGCATCGCCGGCAAGATCACCAAGGTTTCCGATGCTTTCGTGGTCCTGGAAGTTTCCGACACCGTAGAAATGAAGTTCCAGAAGGGCGCCATCGCCGCCACGCTGCCAAAAGGCACGCTCAAAGCGATCTGAGTAACAACCTTTACCAATCGACGGGGCGCGCAAGGCGCCCCGCGTTATAAGCGGGCGGCGTGATGCTGAACAAATACCCTCTGTGGAAATACGTACTGATCCTGGCGGTGCTGGCGATCGGTTTTATTTATTCCGCTCCCAATCTCTATCCTGATGACCCGGCGATCCAGATCACTGGCGCCAGCACTTCGCTGCAGGTCAATCAGGCTGATCTGGAACGCGCGAGCAAAGCGCTCAACGACGCGGGTATCCAGGTCAAGGCGGCAACGTTGGCAGCTGGTGCGAAAGGCGGTTTGCTGCGCCTGACCAAGGCAGAAGACCAATTGCCGGCCAAGGATGTCGTGCGCAAGGCCATGGGTGACGACTATGTGGTCGCGCTCAACCTGGCACAGACCACGCCACAATGGCTGCGCAGCATTGGCGCGCACCCGATGAAGCTGGGCCTGGACTTGTCCGGTGGCGTGCACTTCCTGCTGGAAGTCGACATGGACAAAGCCCTCGACGCGCGCCTGAAAGTCTACGAAGGCGATGTGAAGAGCCTGCTGCGCAAAGAGAAGTTGCGTTATCGCAGCCTGCCGCAGATCAACGGCGCCATCCAGCTGGGCTTCTCTGACGAAGCATCCCGCGAACAGGCCCGTGCGCTGGTGCGCAAGAACTTCAACGATTTCGATATCGTACCGGCCGACCTCAATGGTCAGCCTGTACTGCGTCTGGCGATGACGCCAGCCAAGATCGCGGAAATCCGTGAGTACTCCATCAAGCAGAACTTGACCACGGTGCGTAACCGGGTCAACGAACTGGGTGTGGCCGAGCCGATCGTTCAGCGCCAGGGCGCCAACCGCATCGTGGTTGAGCTGCCAGGTGTACAGGACACGGCTGAAGCCAAGCGTATCCTGGGCAAGACCGCCAACCTGGAATTCCGTCTGGCGGCTGAGCCGGGTGCTACCCGCGCCACGGCCGAAGAGTTCGAATTCCGCGAAGGTAACCGTCCTCCTGCATTGATCGAGCGTGGCTTGATCATCACCGGTGACCAGGTCACCGATGCCAAGGCCGGTTTCGATTCGCAGCACGGTACGCCTGAAGTGAACATCCGCCTGGATGGCCATGGCGGCGACCTGATGAGCCGCGCCACGCGCAGCAACGTCGGTCGCAGCATGGCGGTGATCTTCATCGAGCAGCGCCCGGTCACCACTTACACCAAGCAAATGGTCGACGGCGTCGAGAAAGACGTACCGGTCCAGACCTTCAAGGAAGAGAAGAAGATCATCAGCCTGGCGACCATCCAGTCGCCACTGGGTGCTCAATTCCGTATCACCGGCCTGAACGGCCAGGGTGAATCGTCTGAGCTGGCCCTGTTGCTGCGTGCCGGTGGCCTGGCGGCGCCGATGTACTTCGCTGAAGAGCGTACCATCGGCCCGAGCCTGGGTGCCGACAACATCACCAAGGGTATCGATGCAGCCTTGTGGGGCATGCTGTTCGTGTCGCTGTTCATCATCGCCATCTATCGCTTCTTCGGCATCATCGCCACCGTGGCCCTGGCGGGCAACATGGTGATGCTGCTGGCCCTGATGTCGCTGCTGGGCGCTACACTGACCCTGCCAGGTATCGCCGGTATCGTACTCACCATGGGTATGGCGGTAGACGCCAACGTACTGATCTTCTCGCGGATCCGTGAAGAGATCGCGGCAGGCATGACCGTACAGCGTGCAATCAACGAAGGCTTCGGCCGGGCATTTACGGCGATTCTCGACTCCAACCTGACCACGTTGCTGGTCGGCGGGATTCTCTTTGCCATGGGCACCGGCCCGGTCAAAGGTTTTGCGGTGACCATGTCCCTCGGTATCTTTACCTCGATGTTCACGGCCATCATGGTGACCCGCGCAATGGTCAACCTGATCTTTGGCGGGCGTGACTTCAAGAAGTTGTGGATTTAAGGGGCTGCCATGTTACGTACAATCAACTTCATGGGCGTTCGCAACGTTGCGTTCGGCGTCACCGTGCTCCTTACCGTTCTGGCGTTGTTCAGCTGGTTCCATAAGGGCCTGAACTACGGTCTGGACTTTACCGGCGGTACGCTCATCGAGCTGACCTACGAGAAGCCTGCCGACGTTACCCTGGTGCGCAACGAGCTGGTCAAGGCCGGCTATCACGAAGCCGTCGTGCAGAGCTTCGGTGCGACCACCGACCTGCTGGTGCGCATGCCGGGCGAAGACCCGCAACTGGGTCACCAGGTGGCGGAGGCCTTGCAGAAGGTCGGCGGCGACAACCCGGCATCGGTCAAGCGCGTCGAGTTCGTCGGCCCGCAAGTCGGTGAAGAACTGCGCGACCAGGGCGGCCTCGGCATGCTGATGGCGCTGGTCGGCATCATGATCTACCTGGCGTTCCGCTTTCAGTGGAAGTTCGGTGTCGGCGCGATTGTGTCGCTGATCCACGACGTGATCGTGACCGTGGGTATTCTGGCGTACTTCCAGGTGACCTTCGACCTGACCGTACTGGCGGCTGTGCTGGCTATCATCGGTTACTCGCTCAACGACACCATCGTGGTATTCGACCGGGTTCGTGAGAACTTCCGCGTACTGCGCAAGGCGTCGCTGATCGAGAACATCAACGTCTCCACCACCCAGACCCTGCTGCGCACCATGGCGACGTCGATCTCCACGCTGCTGGCGATTGCGGCGCTGATGATCTTCGGTGGCGACAACCTGTGGGGCTTCTCCCTGGCGCTGTTCATCGGCGTACTGGCGGGTACCTATTCCTCGATCTACATCGCCAACGTGGTGCTGATCTGGCTGAACCTCAACAGCGAAGACCTGATCCCTCCGGCCAGCACTGGCAAGGAGGTCGACGACCGTCCTTGATGGGCGCTTGTTGATCTGCTGTTACAAAGAAGGCACGAGTATTGAACTCGTGCCTTTTTTTTTGCTCCAAGGCTGGGTATAGCGCGGATCTTTCGATCCGTTTGTGATGGTCAGGAGGTTCACGTGAACAAGTCGTTACTGGTTGGTGCGGTATTGGGTGCTGTCGGTGTGACTGCCGGGGGTGCTGTTGCCACCTACAGCCTGGTAAAAAGCGGCCCTGAGTATGCGCAAGTGCTGGCAGTGCAGCCGGTGAAAACCCAGATAAAAACCCCGCGCGAGGTCTGCAAGGACGTCGCCGTGACCCGGCAGAAGCCGGTGCAGGATCAGCATCAGATCGTCGGCACTGTGGTAGGTGCACTGGCCGGTGGCCTGCTCGGCAACCAGGTCGGTGGCGGTAATGGCAAGAAGCTGGCTACGGTAGCCGGTGCGGTGGGTGGCGGTTACGCCGGTAACAAGGTTCAGGAAGGTATGCAGAACCGCGATACCTACACCACCACGCAAACCCGCTGTAACACCGTCAACGACATCAGCGACAAGGTGGTCGGCTATGACGTGCGTTACAACCTGGATGGCAAGGAAGGCACCGTGCGTATGGATCGTGATCCAGGTGGCCAGATCCCGGTCGACAAAGAAGGTCGTCTGATCCTGGGTCAGAATCAGCAATAATCCCAGGCATAAAAAAAGCACCCCTTGGGGTGCTTTTTTTGTGCTCGCTCGCTTAACGCTTCAGCGAAGCCGGCAGGTGCGGCTGGATCGCCGTCAGTACTGCCTTGAAGCATTTGGTGTTGCCGGCAACCACGTGGCCTTTTTCAAGGAAGTCGTGGCCACCGGTGAAGTCGCTCACCAAGCCGCCTGCTTCCTGGATCAGCAGGGCACCCGCAGCCATGTCCCACTCGGACAGGCCCGACTCCCAGAACGCATCAAAACGACCGGCGGCCACATAAGCCAGGTCCAGGCTTGCTGCGCCAGCGCGGCGAATACCAGCGGTCTGGCCAACCAGGGCGCGGAACATGCCCAGGTAGTTTTCCAGGTTGTCCATCTGGTCGTCACGGAACGGGAAGCCGGTACCCAGCAGGGCGCCGTCCAGACTGGTGCGGCCGCTGACGCGCAGGCGACGACCGTTCAACTGGGCGCCACGGCCACGGCTGGCGGTGAATTCTTCCTGGCGGACTGGGTCGAGTACAACGGCGTGTTCCAGGCGGCCACGGTATTTGCACGCGATGCTCACGGCAAAGTGTGGGATGCCGCGCAGGAAGTTGGTGGTGCCATCCAGTGGGTCGATGATCCACAGGTAGTCTTCGCCTTCACCGCTGCCTTTGTGCAGGCCGGTTTCTTCACCGAGGATGCCGTGGGTAGGGTAGGCCTTGCGCAGGGCGTCGATGATTTTCTGTTCGGCGGCGCGATCAACCTCGGATACGTAATCCTTGGCGTCTTTTTCGTCGACCTTGATGGTATCCAGGCGCTCGATGGAGCGGAAGATCAATTCACTGGCGCTGCGGGCGGCGCGCAGCGCGATATTCAGCATGGGCTGCATGGATGTGTCACCTAAGGTTGTTAAAGAAAGCCGAGCATTCTAGCAGAAACTTTCTTCAGGTGAAGGACGACGTTAGCTTTCATGGCATAACCTTAGGCTGTTCTGTAAGATTTGCTCCCCTTTCCCGTGTCCGAGAGCGCCTCCCTTGCTGCAAAACATTCGTGTCGTCCTGGTCAATACCAGTCATCCCGGCAACATCGGCGGGGTGGCGCGAGCCATGAAAAACATGGGGCTGACGCGCCTGGTGCTGGTCGACCCGCGCGTGTTCCCGCATCACGAGGCCGATGCCCGTGCATCCGGCGCCAATGACCTGCTTGAAAAAGCCCAGGTCGTCGCCACCTTGGAAGACGCCTTGGTCGGCTGCAACCTGGTGCTTGGCACCAGCGCCCGTGACCGTCGCATCCCCTGGCCACTGCTGGATCCGCGTGAGTGCGGCACCAAGGTGGTGGAAGAGGCCGCTGGTGGTGCTGAAATCGCCTTGGTGTTTGGTCGTGAAGACTCCGGCCTGACCAATGAAGAGCTGCAGCGATGTCATTACCACGTGCACATCCCATCAGACCCCGAGTTCAGCTCGCTGAACCTCGGGGCAGCGGTGCAGGTGTTGACTTACGAAGTGCGCATGGCCTGGCTGGCCGCTGCTGGCCAGCCGAGCAAGGTAGAGAAGGACGAGGTTGCCTCGACCAAAAGCGGCGAACTGGCCACTATGGACGAGCTGGAACGGTTTTATGAGCACCTGGAGCAAACCCTGGTGGCCATCGAATTCCTCGATCCGGAAAAACCACGGCACTTGATGGCGCGCCTGCGTCGCCTTTACGGACGCAGCTCGGTCAGCCGGGCGGAAATGAATATATTGCGTGGCATCCTCACGGAAACCCAGAAAGCGGCCCGTGGCGAGCTTCTTAAGCGGAAGGATTAAAAATGTTCGAGCGTCTGCGAGAAGATATCCAGAGTGTTTTCCACCGTGACCCGGCGGCGCGCAACGCCTTTGAAGTGCTGACCTGCTACCCGGGCATGCACGCCATCTGGATTCACCGCTTGTCCGGTGCCCTGTGGGGCATGGGCTGGAAATGGCTGGCGCGGCTGGTGTCGAACTTCGGTCGTTGGTTGACCGGGATCGAGATTCACCCGGGCGCCAAAGTCGGGCGCCGTTTCTTTATCGACCATGGCATGGGCATCGTGATTGGCGAGACCGCCGAAATTGGTGATGACGTCACCCTTTATCAGGGCGTGACCCTGGGCGGCACCAGTTGGAACAAAGGCAAGCGCCACCCGACGCTGGGTGATGGCGTGGTGGTAGGGGCGGGCGCCAAGGTGCTCGGTCCGTTCACTGTCGGGGCGGGCGCCAAGGTCGGTTCCAATGCTGTCGTGACCAAGGCCGTACCGCCGGGAGCGACCGTAGTCGGTATTCCAGGCCGGATCATCGTCAAGCCGGAAGTCGGCGATGAGCAGGAGGCCAAGCGCAAGGCCATGGCCGAGAAGATCGGTTTCGATGCTTATGGTGTCAGCGAGGACATGCCGGACCCGGTGGCGCGTGCTATCGGCCAGTTGCTCGACCATCTGCAGGCGGTTGACGGCAAGTTGGAGGGTATGTGCGGTGCGCTGAAGGATCTGGGCAGCCCTTACTGTGCGAAAGATCTGCCTGAGTTGCGCGAAGAAGACTTCGCCGAGATCAAGGACGAGGCTGCGTCCAAGGCCGGCTGAGACCTTTCTGTGGGAGGGGGCTTGCCCCCGATAACAATGTGTCATTCACCACTTTCGTGGCTGGTACACCGCTATCGGGAGCAAGCCCCCTCTCACATTTTGGTCTCCGTTGATCCAGCGATCTCCATCCGCCCCTGTTCTCGCTGTTCGTCGTCGACCCATCCTGCTATGATTCGCGCGCCCTTTTTACGGGTAATCCTGACTAAAGTACTAGGTCTTATAGTTGACTTAAATACTCGGGAATCGCATACTTGCTCCCATTCTGAAACACCTTGGTACTTGTCCATGAGACTGACTACAAAAGGCCGATACGCGGTGACCGCCATGCTCGACTTGGCTTTGCACGCGCAAACTGGGCCGGTGTCCCTGGCCGATATCTCTGAGCGCCAAGGCATTTCCCTGTCCTACCTCGAGCAACTGTTCGCCAAATTGCGTCGCAGCAACCTGGTTTCCAGTGTGCGTGGGCCGGGTGGTGGCTATCAGTTGTCCCGCGACATGCAGGGCATTCAGGTCGCCCAGGTGATCGACGCGGTCAACGAATCCGTCGACGCCACCAAATGCCAGGGGCTGGGTGATTGCCACGCCGGCGACACCTGCCTCACGCACCACTTGTGGTGTGACTTGAGCCTGCAGATCCATGAGTTTTTGAGTGGTATCAGCTTGGCTGATCTTGTGACTCGCCGTGAGGTGCAAGAAGTAGCCCAGCGTCAGGACCAGCGCCGTTGCAACACCAAGGCGCCGCGTCTGGACAAGATCGAAGCGTCCGCCGTCGAGTGACAGCCGAAGAGCTAACGGCGCGCCAGCCAGCCTGATTTAGGAGAAAGTCCATGAAATTGCCGATTTACCTTGATTACTCAGCGACCACCCCGGTTGATCCGCGTGTCGCGCAAAAGATGAGCGAATGCCTGCTGGTTGACGGAAACTTCGGCAACCCGGCCTCCCGTTCCCACGTGTTCGGCTGGAAGGCCGAGGAAGCGGTCGAGAACGCTCGTCGCCAAGTGGCTGACCTGGTGGGTGCAGACCCGCGTGAAATCGTCTGGACCTCCGGTGCCACCGAGTCCGACAACCTGGCTATCAAGGGCGCGGCGCATTTCTACGCGACCAAAGGCAAGCACCTGATCACCACCAAGATTGAGCACAAGGCTGTCCTCGACACCATGCGCCAACTGGAGCGTGAAGGTTTCGAGGTCACCTACCTCGAGCCGACCACCGACGGTATCGTCACCCCGGCCATGATCGAAGCCGCGCTGCGTGAAGACACCATCCTGGTTTCCGTGATCCACGTGAACAACGAAATCGGCACCATCAACGACATCGCGGCCATCGGCGAGCTGACCCGTTCCAAGGGCATCCTGCTGCACGTCGACGCTGCACAGTCCACCGGCAAGGTCGACATCGACCTGTCGAAACTGAAAGTCGACCTGATGTCGTTCTCGGCCCACAAGACCTACGGCCCCAAAGGCATCGGCGCCCTGTACGTGAGCCGCAAGCCACGTGTGCGCATCGAAGCCACCATGCACGGCGGCGGTCACGAGCGCGGCATGCGTTCGGGCACCCTGGCGACCCACCAGATCGTCGGCATGGGCGAAGCCTTCCGCGTGGCCAAGGAAGACATGGCTGCCGAAAACGTGCGCATCAAAGCGCTGAGCGACCGCTTCTACAAGCAGGTCGAAGGCCTTGAAGAGCTGTACATCAACGGCAGCATGACCGCCCGCGTACCGCACAACCTGAATTTGAGCTTCAACTACGTCGAAGGCGAGTCGCTGATCATGGCGCTCAAGGACCTGGCGGTTTCGTCCGGTTCGGCCTGCACTTCCGCGTCCCTTGAGCCTTCGTACGTACTGCGCGCCCTGGGCCGCAACGACGAACTGGCACACAGCTCGATCCGCTTTACGTTCGGCCGCTTCACCACCGAAGAGCAAGTCGACTACGCCGCGCAGAAAGTCTGCGAGGCCGTCAACAAGCTGCGCGTCCTGTCGCCGCTGTGGGACATGTACAAAGACGGTGTCGATATTTCCAAGATCGAGTGGGCGGCACACTAACTATAGAAGCCGCCACCCCAGCTCTGTAGGAACGTGGCGGAAAACGCAGGCGTTTCTACAGGGTTCCAGAGCGGCCCTGATGAGTGAGGATTCAGTACCATGGCTTACAGCGAAAAGGTCATCGACCACTACGAAAACCCGCGCAACGTCGGCAAGATGGATGCGGAAGATCCTGATGTCGGCACCGGCATGGTCGGCGCTCCGGCGTGCGGCGATGTGATGCGCCTGCAGATCAAGGTCAACGACGCTGGCGTTATCGAAGACGCCAAGTTCAAGACCTACGGTTGCGGTTCGGCTATCGCCTCCAGCTCCCTGGCGACCGAATGGATGAAAGGCAAGACCCTGGATGAGGCTGTCACTATCAGCAACACCCAGCTGGCCGAAGAACTGGCCCTGCCGCCCGTGAAAATCCACTGCTCGGTACTCGCAGAAGACGCCATCAAGGCGGCCGTTCGCGACTACAAGCAGAAGAAAGGCTTGATCTAAGCATTTGGCGACGAGTAAGGAGTCAACGATGGCTATCAGCATGACAGAAGCGGCTGCGCAGCACATTCGCCGCTCCCTGAATGGGCGCGGTAAAGGTGAGGGGATTCGTCTGGGTGTTCGCACCACGGGCTGTTCCGGCCTTGCCTACGTGCTGGAGTTTGTCGACGAGGTGGTTGCGGAAGACCAGGTGTTCGAAAGTCACGGCGAGAAAGTGATTATCGACCCCAAGAGCCTGACCTACCTGGACGGCACCGAACTCGATTTCGTCAAGGAAGGGTTGAACGAAGGCTTCAAGTTCAACAACCCCAACGTACGCGGTGAATGTGGCTGCGGCGAAAGCTTCAACATCTGAGGCTATTCGTGGGTACTCCTTGTCATTTCGCTTTATTCGAGCTGCAGCCGAGCTTTCGGCTTGACCTTGAGCAGCTTGCCACGCGCTACCGAGAACTGGCGCGTGGCGTGCACCCGGACCGCTTCGCTGACGCTTCCGAGCGTGAGCAGCGCCTGGCGCTGGAGCAATCGGCCAGCCTCAACGAAGCCTATCAGACGCTCAAAAGCCCCCCGAAACGCGCGCGCTACCTGCTCGCGATGAACGGTGGCGAGTTGCCGCTGGAAGTGACCGTGCATGATCCGGACTTCCTGATGCAGCAGATGCAGTGGCGCGAAGAACTCGAAGACTTGCAGGACGAGGCCGATCTGGCTGGTGTTGCAGTCTTCAAGCGTCGTCTGAAAACCGCCCAGGATGAGCTCAACGAAAGCTTCGCAGCCTGTTGGGATGATGCAGCGCAACGTGAGCAGGCCGAACGCCTGATGCGGCGCATGCAGTTCCTCGACAAGCTCACCTACGAAGTGCGCCAGCTAGAAGAGCGCCTCGACGATTAACCCCGTGTGCTGCCCGTGATGCACGCCTGATAGACAGATAAGACCTGATTACCATGGCCCTACTGCAAATCGCCGAACCCGGCCAAAGCCCTCAACCGCACCAGCGTCGCCTGGCGGTCGGGATTGACCTGGGCACCACCAATTCCCTGGTTGCTGCCTTGCGCAGCGGCCTGTCCGAGCCGCTGCCGGACGCTGATGGCCAGGTGATCCTGCCCTCTGCCGTGCGCTATCACGTTGATCGTACCGAAGTGGGTGAGTCGGCCAAGCTGGCGGCGTCTTCCGACCCTTTGAATACCGTACTGTCGGTCAAGCGCTTGATGGGTCGTGGTCTGTCCGACGTCAAGCAATTGGGCGACCAGTTGCCGTACCGCTTTGTCGGTGGCGAATCCCATATGCCGTTCATCGACACCGTCCAAGGCCCGAAAAGCCCTGTGGAAGTGTCGGCCGATATCCTCAAGGTACTGCGTCAGCGCGCGGAAAAGACCCTGGGCGGCGAACTGGTCGGCGCGGTGATCACCGTTCCCGCTTATTTCGATGATGCCCAGCGCCAAGCTACCAAGGATGCGGCCAAACTTGCCGGCCTGAACGTGCTGCGCCTGCTCAATGAGCCGACCGCTGCAGCCGTGGCCTATGGCCTGGACCAGCATGCCGAAGGCCTGGTTGCCATTTACGACCTGGGCGGTGGCACCTTTGATATATCGATTTTGCGCCTGACCGGTGGCGTCTTCGAAGTGCTGGCCACTGGTGGCGACAGCGCCCTGGGCGGCGACGACTTCGACCACGCCATTGCGGGTTGGATCATCGCCAGCGCCGGCTTGTCTGCCGACCTGGACCCGGGCGCGCAGCGCAACCTGCTGCAGACCGCTTGCGCGGCCAAGGAAGCGCTGACCAATGCGGCAAGCGTTGAAGTTTCCTACGGCACTTGGTCAGCTCAGCTGACGCGCGAAGCCTTCGATGCGCTGATCGAGCCTATGGTCGCCCGCAGCCTGAAAGCCTGCCGCCGTGCCGTACGTGATTCCGGTATCGAACTGGAGGACGTGGGTGCAGTGGTCATGGTCGGTGGTTCCACCCGCGTACCACGCGTGCGTGAAGCCGTCGCCGAAGCCTTTGGCCGCCAGCCGCTGACTGAAATCGATCCGGACCAGGTGGTCGCCATCGGCGCCGCGATCCAGGCAGACACCCTGGCCGGTAATAAGCGCGATGGTGGCGAACTGCTGCTGCTCGACGTGATCCCGCTGTCCCTGGGGCTGGAAACCATGGGGGGGCTGATGGAGAAGGTGATACCACGCAACACCACCATCCCCGTCGCCCGTGCCCAGGATTTCACCACTTACAAAGATGGCCAGACGGCCATGATGATCCATGTGCTGCAAGGCGAGCGCGAGCTGATCAGTGACTGCCGCTCCCTGGCGCGCTTCGAATTGCGCGGCATTCCGGCGATGGTGGCTGGCGCGGCAAAGATTCGCGTGACCTTCCAGGTCGACGCCGACGGCCTGCTCAACGTCGCTGCGCGTGAGTTGGGTTCGGGTGTTGAAGCCAGCATCCAGGTCAAGCCGTCCTACGGCCTGACCGACGGCGAAATCGCCAAGATGCTCAAGGACTCGTTCCAGTATGCCGGTGACGACAAGGTCGCTCGCGTGCTGCGCGAGCA
Source organism: Pseudomonas sp. NFPP28 (assembly GCF_900115535.1). NCBI lineage: Bacteria > Pseudomonadati > Pseudomonadota > Gammaproteobacteria > Pseudomonadales > Pseudomonadaceae > Pseudomonas > Pseudomonas sp. NFPP28. Next base: position 143,595 of record NZ_FOWT01000006.1, read on the forward strand.
ACAAGTGGATGCCCAGCGCCTGCTCGAAGCGGTGCAGGGTGCCCTTGATGCCGACGGCGAGCGCCTGCTGGATGCCGAAGAGCGCATGGTCATTGACCTGCAGATGCAGGAACTGGCCGAGCTGATGAAAGGCAACGATGGCTACGCTATCGAGCAACAGACCAAGCGCCTGTCGCAAGTGACAGATGCCTTTGCCGCCCGCCGCATGGATCAGACGGTGAAAGCCGCACTGGCCGGGCGCAACCTGAATGAAATCGAGGAATAATCAATGCCGCAGGTCATTTTTCTGCCACACGCCGAGCATTGCCCGGACGGTATGGTCGTGGAGGCTGAGACCGGCAAGTCCATCCTCGAAGTTGCCCATGACAACCACATCGAGATCGAAAGTGCCTGCGGCGGTGTCTGCGCCTGCACCACCTGTCACTGCATCATCCGCGAGGGTTTCAATTCCCTGGAAGAAGCAGACGAGCTGGAAGAAGACTTTCTTGACCGTGCCTGGGGCCTGGAAGCGACTTCTCGCCTAAGCTGTCAGGCAAAGGTTGGCACGGAAGACATCACCGTCGAAATCCCGAAATATTCCCTCAACCATGCAGCCGAAGCGCCGCATTGATTCAAGGAAGTGTCATGAGTCTTAAATGGGTTGATGTGCAAGAGATCGCTATCCTGTTGGCCGACGCCAACCCGGATCTGGATCCTTACTCCCTGAACTTTGTAGCTTTGCGTGACATGGTCATGGCGCTGCCAGGGTTCGAAGATGAGCGTGATCGCGGTGGTGAGAAGGTCCTGGAGGCTATCCAGACTGCCTGGAAAGAAGAACAGGACTGACGCCTCCCTTACGCAGTTAGGCAATACCCAATAACCCGCGTATAATTCGCGGGTTTAATTTTTCGTAAATTACCGTTTCTGGAGTTACACCATGGCTGTTCAACGTACTTTCTCCATCATCAAGCCTGACGCTGTTGCAAAAAACGTCATCGGCGAGATCACCACTCGTTTCGAAAAAGCCGGCCTGAAGGTTGTAGCTTCGAAACTCAAGCAACTGTCCAAGGCTGAAGCTGAAGGCTTCTACGCTGAGCACAGCGCTCGTGGCTTCTTCGGCGACCTGGTTGCCTTCATGATCTCCGGTCCTGTTGTTGTTCAGGTTCTGGAAGGCGAAAACGCTATCGCTCTGAACCGTGAGCTGATGGGCGCTACCAACCCTAAAGAAGCCGCTGCCGGCACCATCCGTGCTGACTTCGCCGAGTCCATCGACGCCAACGCTGTACACGGTTCGGACTCCGAAGCCGCTGCTGCTCGCGAAATCTCGTACTTCTTCGCCGCTACTGAAGTAACCGCTCGCTAAGCATCGGCTTAAAGAGTGAGGGTGAATCCATGACGACATCGACTGTAAAAACCAACCTGCTGGGGCTGACCCAGCCGGAAATGGAGAAATTCTTCGACTCAATCGGGGAGAAGCGTTTCCGTGCCGGTCAGGTAATGAAATGGATTCACCACTTTGGCGTCGATGATTTCGACGCCATGACGAACGTCAGCAAGGCCCTGCGCGACAAGCTCAAGGCCATTGCCGAGGTACGTGGTCCGGAAGTGGTCAGCGAGGACATCTCCAGCGACGGCACCCGTAAATGGGTGGTGCGCGTTGCGTCCGGCAGCTGTGTCGAGACCGTGTACATTCCCCAGGGCAAACGCGGCACCTTGTGCGTTTCGTCCCAGGCAGGCTGTGCCCTGGACTGCAGTTTCTGCTCCACCGGCAAGCAAGGCTTCAATAGCAACCTCACCGCCGCCGAAGTGATCGGCCAGGTGTGGATTGCCAACAAATCCTTTGGCAGCGTCCCGGCGACCGTCGACCGTGCCATCACCAACGTGGTGATGATGGGCATGGGTGAGCCGCTGCTGAACTTCGACAACGTGGTTTCGGCCATGCACCTGATGATGGACGACCTGGGCTACGGCATCTCCAAGCGCCGTGTAACCCTGTCCACCTCCGGCGTGGTGCCGATGATCGATGAGCTGTCCAAGCACATCGACGTCTCCCTGGCGTTGTCGCTGCACGCACCCAATGACGCATTGCGTAACCAATTGGTGCCAATCAACAAGAAGTATCCGCTTAAGATGCTGCTCGAATCTTGCCAGCGTTATATGTCGTCCCTGGGCGAAAAGCGCGTGCTGACCATCGAGTACACCTTGCTCAAGGACATCAATGACAAGGTTGAGCACGCGGTCGAGATGATCGAGTTGCTCAAGGACACCCCGTGCAAGATCAACCTGATTCCGTTCAACCCGTTTCCACATTCCGGCTACGAGCGGCCGAGCAATAACGCCATCCGTCGTTTCCAGGATCAACTGCACCAGGCCGGCTACAACGTCACCGTCCGCACCACCCGTGGTGAAGACATCGACGCCGCCTGTGGCCAATTGGTCGGGCAGGTGATGGACCGCACCCGCCGCAGCGAGCGCTATATCGCCGGACGCGAAGTGAACGCCGCCGACGATTTGCCGCTGATCGCTGTGAATCGAATCTGAGAGAGGAACTCTATGCCCTTGCGCCTTGCGCTGCTTTTACTTTTTACCGGTCTTGCGGCCGGTTGTGTTTCATCGGGCCATGACAGCCCTTTGCAAACCGGTAAAGGCCGTGATGAGGCGCGAGTTGCCTATGTGCAACTGGGCTTGGGTTACCTGCAACAAGGCATGAGCGAGCAGGCCAAGGTGCCGTTGAAGAAGGCCCTTGAGCTGGACAGCCACGACGCCGATGCCAATGCCGCACTGGCCCTGGTGTTCCAGGCCCAGGCCGAGCCTGAACTGGCTGACCGCTATTTCCACAAGGCCCTGGCCGCACGCCCTGCCGATCCGCGGCTGCTGAACAACTACGGCAGTTTCCTGTTTGCGCAGGAACGTTATGAGCAGGCCGCCCTTTATTTCCAGCAAGCCAGCGCCGATACCCTCTATCCTGAGCGTTCGCGGGTGTTCGAGAACCTTGGGGTCACCTCGATCCGCCTCGGCCAGCGCGACAATGCTCGCCGGCAACTGGAAAAAGCCCTGCATTTGAACGGTCGTCAGCCTCGGGCATTGCTCGAAATGGCTGAGATATCCTTTGATGACAGGCATTATGTGCCGGCACGTGACTATTACGAACGTTTTAGCCTGCTCAGCGGGCAAAATGCACGTAGTCTATTGCTCGGTGTGCGACTGGCGACGGTTCATGAAGAACGCGACAAGGCCGCACGTTTTGGCCAACAACTCGAACGACTCTATCCCGGTACGCCGGAATATCAGCAATACCTGTCGGAGCAATGATGAAAGCGGCGCACCCGGAAGTTGTAGCAGCTAATCGCGTAAACCCAGGCGACACCTTGCGTCAGGCCCGCGAAAGCAATGGTTGGTCGCTGGCGGAAGTGGCCCTCAAGCTCAATTTGACCACTACATCCCTGGGCAACCTGGAAGCTGGCGCGTTCGATAAGCTGCCTGGGCATACCTTCGCCCGCGGCTATATCCGTGCCTACGCCAAGCTGCTGGGGATCGACCAGGCAGTTTTGGTCCAGGAATTCGACCAGTTCACCGGCACCGACTCCCAGGGCAGCAATGTGCATGGCTTGGGTCGCATCGAAGAGCCGGTGCGGGTTTCCCACACGATTTTGCGAATTGTCAGCCTGCTGCTGCTGATCGCTGTCATTGGTGGCGGTTTTGTCTGGTGGCAAGACCAGACCTCCCAGCGCACCAAGGACCTGACCAGCAACGCCATGGAGCACGTCGAAGTCGAAAGCGCCGACGGCACCACCCAGATTCATCCGCTGGACGAGCCGGAAGACCAGGCTGTAGCAGAAGGCCAGACCACGCCTGAAGCGCCGCTTGCCACTGAGCAGCCTGCACCGGAAACCCCGCCTGCCGCGACCGCTGTCGCACCGGCTCCCGCGACGCCTGCCGCTCCGGCCCACACCCCGGCCGCTCCTGTACAGGCGCCAGCGACTCAGGCCCAGACCGCCCCGGCAGCGATTTCGCCACCTACCACCCCAGCGTTGATCGCCGGTGATGGCCGCGTACAGATTACCTTCGTCGCCGACTGCTGGACGCAAGTCACCGACGGCAATGGCAAAGTGCTGTTTAGCGGTCTGAAGCGTAAGGGAGATACGCTCGACCAGGGCGGCAAGCCTCCTTTGACGCTGCGTCTGGGCTTTGCCCGTGGCGCGCAAGTGGCCTACAACGGCCAGCCTGTGGACGTAGCGCCGTTCACCACCGGCGAGACCGCTCGCCTGAAGTTGGGACAATAGTCATGCACGGCGAATCTCCAATCAAACGTCGCGTATCGCGCAAAATCTGGGTCGGCTCGGTGCCGGTGGGTGGCGACGCCCCCATCGCCGTACAGAGCATGACCAACAGCGACACCAATGACGTGGCCGCCACCGTTGCCCAGATCAACCGCCTGGAAGCCGCTGGCGTGGACATCGTGCGCGTTTCCGTGCCGGACATGGATGCTGCCGAGGCCTTTGGTCGCATCAAGCAACAGGTCAAGGTGCCGTTGGTTGCCGACATTCACTTCGACCACAAGATCGCCTTGCGCGTGGCCGAGCTGGGCGTGGACTGCCTGCGTATCAACCCGGGCAACATCGGCAGCGAAGCCCGTGTGCGTGCGGTGGTGGATGCTGCTCGCGATCGCGGCATTCCGATCCGCATCGGCGTCAACGCCGGTTCCCTGGAAAAAGACCTGCAAAAGAAATACGGCGAGCCGACCCCGGCCGCGCTGGTTGAATCCGCGCTGCGCCACGTCGAACACCTTGAGCGCCTGAATTTCCAGGACTACAAGGTCAGCGTAAAGGCCTCCGACGTGTTCATGGCGGTAGAAGCCTACCGCCTGCTGGCCAAGGAGATCGTGCAGCCGTTGCACCTGGGTATCACTGAAGCCGGCGGTTTACGCTCAGGCACAGTGAAATCTGCGGTGGGTCTCGGTATGCTGCTCGCCGAAGGGATTGGCGATACTATCCGCATCTCCCTGGCGGCAGACCCCGTAGAGGAAGTGAAAGTCGGTTACGACATTCTCAAATCCCTGCGTTTGCGTTCCCGAGGCATCAACTTCATTGCCTGCCCGAGCTGCTCGCGGCAGAACTTCGACGTGGTGAAAACCATGAACGAACTGGAAGGACGCCTCGAAGACCTGCTGGTGCCGCTGGATGTTGCGGTGATCGGATGCGTGGTCAACGGTCCGGGTGAAGCCAAAGAGGCGCACATCGGCCTGACCGGCGGCTCACCGAACCTGATCTACATCGACGGCAAACCGTCGCATAAGTTGACGAATGACAATCTGGTGGATGACCTCGAAAGACTGATCCGCGAGAAAGCGGCCGAAAAGGTCGCGGCTGACGCAGCGCTGATCGCGCGCGGCTAAGAACGAATTTAAGGATTTGATGTGAGCAAGTCTCTGCAAGCCATTCGTGGCATGAACGACATCCTTCCGGAGCAGACGCCGCTGTGGCGCTACTTCGAGGGCACTGTTGCGCGCCTGCTGGATAACTACGGTTACAAGCAGATCCGCATGCCGATCGTCGAGTTCACCGAGCTGTTCAAGCGCTCCATCGGTGAAGTGACCGACATCGTCGAAAAAGAGATGTACACCTTTGAGGACCGCAACGGCGACTCCCTGACCCTGCGTCCGGAAGGCACTGCCGCGTGCGTGCGCGCCGTACTCGAACATGGTCTCACCGGTGGCGGCCAGCCACAGAAGCTGTGGTACATCGGCCCGATGTTCCGCCACGAGCGCCCGCAGAAAGGTCGCTATCGCCAGTTCCACCAGATCGGCCTGGAGGTGTTCAACCTCGACGGTCCGGACATCGACGCCGAGCTGATCGTGCTGACCTGGCGTCTGTGGGGCCTGCTGGGCATCCGCGACGCGGTCAAGCTTGAGCTCAACAGCCTGGGCACCAGCGAGTCCCGGGGCCGCTATCGCGTGGCCCTGGTCGAGTACCTGTCCGCCCACCTGGACAAGTTGGACGAAGACAGCCAGCGCCGTCTGAAAACCAACCCGTTGCGCGTCCTGGATACCAAGAACGCCGACACCCAGGCCGTGCTGGTCAACGCGCCGAAAATGGCCGATTACCTGGACGACGAATCCCGCATCCACTTCGAGGGCCTCAAGGCTCGCCTGGAGGCAGCCGGTATTCCTTACGTCATCAATCCAAAGTTGGTGCGTGGCCTCGATTACTACAGCAAGACGGTCTTTGAGTGGGTCACCGACAAGCTTGGTGCCCAGGGCACCGTGTGTGCCGGTGGCCGCTACGACGGCCTGGTCGAGCAGATGGGCGGCAAGCCGACCACCGGCGTGGGTTTTGCCATGGGCATCGAGCGGCTGATCCTGCTGCTGGAAACCCTGGAGCAGGTCCCGGAAGAGATCTCCCGCCAGGTGGATGTGTACCTGTGCGCCTTTGGCGAGGCCGCTGAACTGGCTGCCCTGGCCCTGAGCGAACAAGTACGCGATCAACTGCCGAACCTGCGCCTGCAGGTCAACGCCGGCGCCGGCAGCTTCAAGAGCCAGTTCAAGAAGGCCGACAAGAGCGGTGCGCTGTATGCACTGATCCTCGGCGAAGACGAACTGGCCCAGCAAGTGATAGGTTTCAAACCCCTGCGTGGCCAGGGTGAGCAACAGAACATTGCCTTTGATGCGCTCGCTGCGCACTTGGCCACCTGCGTCGTGCAGGGTTGAAGCTGTCGAACAGCCGAATTTAGCGATTAAGGAGTATTGGGGTGTCGAGTACTGATGATGAGCAACTGGCCGAGTTCAAGGACTGGTGGCAGCGCAACGGCAAGCCCCTGGTTACTGGCGGTCTGCTGGCTTTAGTGGTGGTGTTCGGCTGGCAGGCCTGGACCAAGTATCAGGCCAACCAGTCCCAAGGCGCCTCGATCCTCTATCAGCAATTGCTGGAAACCACCCTGACGCCGGACGGCAAGCCCGACCCTGCGCAGGTTGCAGACCTGGCCGGTAAGCTGAAGAACGAATTCGGCGGTAGCACCTACGCCCAATACGGCAGCCTGTTCGTCGCGAAGGTCGCGGTCGACACCGGCAAGCTGGACGACGCCGCCGCTGAGTTGAAGGCCATCGCCGACAAGCCGACCAACCCGACCCTGGGTGAAATCGCACGTCAGCGCCTGGCCCAGGTACTGGCGGCACAGAACAAGGCTGACGAAGCACTCAAACTGCTCGACGGCGATGCTGACAAGGCATTTGTAGCCACTCGCGAAGAGCTCAAGGGCGACCTGTTGGTCCAATTGGGTCGTACCGACGAAGCCAATGCTGCGTACAAGAAAGCCAAGGCGGCGCTGTCTGATGAAGCGGCGGTCGGTGGCTTACAAATCAAGCTGGACGACTTGGCCAAAGGGGATGCGTGACGTGATCCGTTGGAAACATGCAGCATTGCTGGCTCTGGCCATTCTGGCCGCGGGTTGCAGCAGCAACAGTAAAAAAGAACTGCCGCCTGCGGAGCTGACCAGCTTCAAGGAAGAAGTGGTCCTGCAAAAGCAGTGGAGCCGCTCCATCGGTGACGGCCAGGGTGAAACCTACAACATGCTGGTACCGGCTATCGACGGTGAAAATATCGTCGCCGCCGACGTGACCGGCGTCGTCATTTCCATGGATCGCATGAACGGCGACGTGAAGTGGAAGAAAGACCTCGAAATTCCGGTATCCGGCGCCGTAGGCGTAGGTTACGGCATGGTCTTGCTCGGCACGCTCAAGGGCGAAGTCGTGGCGTTGGATTCCAGCACCGGTGAAGAGAAATGGCGCGCTCGCGTGACCAGTGAAGTGCTCGCACCGCCTGCCACCAACGGCGATATCGTCGTGGTGCAAACCCAGGATGACCGTGTGATCGGCCTTGACGCCAGCACCGGCGAACAGCGTTGGTTGTACGACAGCACCCCGGCGGTGCTGACGTTGCGTGGTACCAGTGGTCCGATTGTGACCAACAATCTGGCCGTTGCAGGCCTGTCGACCGGTAAAGTGGTCGCCCTGGATACCCAGAACGGCGTGCCGGCCTGGGAAACCCGTGTGGCCATCCCGCAAGGTCGTTCCGAACTGGACCGCGTGGTGGACATCGATGGCGGCCTGCTGCTGTCGGGTGAAACCCTCTACGTCGCCACTTACCAGGGCCGTGTTGCGGCACTGGACCTGCAGAGCGGCCGCGTCAACTGGCAGCGTGATGCTTCCAGCTACGCCGGTGTCGCCCAAGGGTTTGGCAGCGTCTACGTCAGCCTGGCGTCCGGCACCGTTGAAAGTGTCGACGAGCGTTCCACCACGGCACTGTGGAGCAACGATTCCCTGGCGCGCCGCCAGTTGTCGGCACCGGAAGTGTTCTCCAGTTATGTCGCGGTCGGCGACTTCGAAGGCTACCTGCACCTGTTGAGCCAGGTGGACGGTCGTTTCGTCGGTCGTGAGCGTATCGACAGCGACGGCCTGCGTGCGCGTCCGCTGGTGGTGGGTAACATGCTTTATGTGTATGGCAACAGCGGCAAGCTGGAAGCCCTGACCATCAAGTAAGAACTATGCTTGGGGTAATACCCAGGCGGCCCCGCTCAGGCGGGGCATGCGGCATTTGATTATGCTGCCCCGAGCACCAGCCGCTGCCCTGCAGCGGCTTTTGTATTTTCTGAAATAACGAAGTGGAGAGCCGCATGGTTCCCGTAATCGCCCTGGTGGGCCGACCTAACGTCGGCAAGTCCACCTTGTTCAACCGCCTGACCAGGACTCGCGACGCCATCGTCGGCGACTTGTCCGGTCTGACCCGTGATCGCCAATACGGTGAGGCAAAGTGGCAAGGGCGCTCCTACATTATCGTCGACACCGGTGGTATCTCCGGTGACGAGCATGGCATGGACGAAAAGATGGCCGAGCAGTCGCTGCTGGCCATTGAAGAAGCCGATGTCGTGTTGTTCCTGGTGGACGCCCGTGCGGGCTACACCGCTGCCGACCAGATGATTGGCGAGCACCTGCGCAAGCGCAACAAGCGTTCCTATCTGGTCGCGAACAAGATCGACAACATCGATCCTGAAGCTGCCCGTGCCGAATTCAGCCCGATGGGCCTGGGCGATGCGATCCCGGTCGCAGGTGCCCACGGTCGTGGTATCACCCAGATGCTGGAAATTGCCCTGCGCGATTTCCCCAAGGATGACGTCGAGGAGGAAGAGGGCGAAGAGGAAATCGTTGCCGAAGGTGAGGAAGCCAAGCGCATTCCTGGCCCGAGCGAAAAAGACGGTATCAAGATCGCTATCATCGGTCGTCCCAACGTCGGCAAGTCGACCCTGGTCAACCGCATGCTCGGTGAAGACCGGGTCATCGTCTATGACCAGCCCGGCACCACCCGCGACAGCATCTACATCCCGTTCGAACGTAACGAGGAAAAGTACACGCTGATCGATACCGCCGGTGTGCGCAAGCGCGGCAAGATCCACGAGGAAGTCGAAAAGTTCTCGGTGGTCAAAACCCTGCAGGCGATCAAAGACGCCAACGTGGTGATCTTCGTGATGGACGCCCGCGAGGGTGTGGTGGACCACGACCTCAACCTCCTGGGCTTTGCCCTGGAGGCCGGTCGTGCCCTGGTGATCGCGATCAACAAGTGGGACGGCATGACGCCGAGCGAGCGCGACTTCGTCAAGGTCGAGCTGCAACGTCGCCTGTTCTTCGTCGAGTTCGCCGACATCCACTTCATCTCGGCACTGCACGGCACCGGCGTGGGCAACCTGTACGCTTCCGTGCAGAACTCGTTCAAGTCCGCAGTGACCCGCTGGCCGACCAACCGCCTCACCCAGATCCTGGAAGATGCGGTTGGCGAGCACGCGCCGCCGATGGTCAACAATCGCCGGATCAAACTGCGTTACGCCCACTTGGGTGGTGCCAACCCGCCGATTATCGTGATTCACGGTAACCAGATCGAGAAGGTGCCGAAGTCCTATGTGCGTTACCTGGAAAACACCTACCGCCGTGTCTTGAAACTGGTCGGTACGCCGATCCGTATCGAGTTCAAGGGTGGCGAGAACCCATACGAAGGCAACAAGAACACACTGACTGACCGTCAGGTGAACAAGAAGCGTCGTTTGATGACTCACCACAAGAAGGCCGACAAGAAGCGCCGCGATAAGAAGTAACGACAGCTTCAAGTTGTCAGCTGCAAGAGAGGGCTCCTTTGGAGCCCTTTTTTGTGCCTGGTGGTTTGCCCCTTGACCTGCTTGCGGCTTGCAGCTTAAAACTTGTAGCTCACCCGAAGGGGGCTCCCATGATCACCAGCAAGCTGCCGAATGTCGGCACGACCATTTTCACCACCATGTCGCAACTCGCCGCCGAAACCGGTGCGCTGAACCTGTCCCAGGGCTTTCCGGACTTCAATGGCCCCCAGGGTTTGCTCGATGCGGTGGGCAAGCATATCGCTCTCGGGCACAACCAATACGCGCCCATGACCGGCCTGCCGGTGCTGCGCCAGCAGGTAGCCGCCAAGATCGCCCGTAGCTATGGCGCCACGGTCAATGCGGACACTGAAGTGACCATTACCCCTGGTGCTACCGAGGCGATCTTCTGTGCGATCCAGGCGGTGATTCGCCAGGGTGATGAAGTCATCGTGTTAGACCCCAGCTACGACAGCTACGAGCCTTCGGTGGAGCTGGCCGGCGGCCGTTGCGTGCACGTGCAACTGAGCCTGGATGGCTTCGCGCTGGACTTCGAGAAGATCAAGGCGGCGCTGTCACCGCGTACGCGGATGATCGTCCTCAATTCCCCACACAACCCGACCGGCGCGCTGATCAGCCGCGCCGAACTGGACCAGTTGGCCGAACTGATCCGCGACCGTGACATCTACCTGGTCAGCGATGAAGTCTACGAGCACCTGGTATTTGACGGTGTGCCCCACGTCAGTGTGCTGGCCCACGATGAGCTGTATCAGCGTGCGTTCGTGGTCAGTTCCTTCGGCAAGACTTACCACGTCACCGGTTGGAAAACCGGCTACGTCGTCGCGCCGCCGGCCCTCACCGCTGAACTGCGCAAGGTGCATCAATACGTCAATTTCTGTGGTGTAACCCCGCTGCAGTACGCATTGGCCGATTTCATGGCAGAACACCCGGAGCATGTCGACGAGTTGCCAGCGTTCTATCAGGCCAAGCGCGATCTGTTCTGCGACCTGCTGGTGCCATCGCGCTTCAGCTTCACCCCAGTGACCGGCACCTACTTCCAACTGGTGGATTACTCACAGATCCGCCCGGACCTGGATGACGTCGCCATGTCACTGTGGATGACCCGCGAGCATGGCGTGGCGACGATTCCGGTCTCGGTGTTCTACCAGACCCCACCCCAAGGCCAGCGCCTGGTGCGCCTGTGCTTTGCCAAACGCGAGGAAACGCTGCAACAAGCGGCTGAAAAACTATGCGTGATCTGAGTGCACTGCCGAACCTGAACATCGCCCTGGTCCAGACCAGCCTGGCCTGGCACGACCGCCAGGCGAACCTTGAGCACTTCGAGTTATTGTTGGAACAGGCGCAAGGTGCCGATCTGATCGTATTACCGGAGATGTTCACCACCGGTTTTTCCATGGAATCTGCGACCCTCGCCGAACCCGAGAACGGCCCGACCCACCGTTGGCTACAGGCACAGGCCGCGAAGTACAACGCCGTCATCACCGGTAGCGTGATCATCCAGGCTGCCGACGGCAGCCACCGCAACCGCCTGCTGTGGGCACGGCCGGATGGCGAGGTGTTGCATTACGACAAGCGCCACCTGTTCCGCATGGCCGGCGAGCACAACCACTACACCCCCGGTGAGCGCCAGGTGCAGTTCGAAGTGAAAGGCTGGCGTATTCGCCCGTTGATTTGCTACGACCTGCGCTTCCCGGTGTGGAGCCGCGATGCCCAGGACACCGACCTGCTGCTGTACACCGCCAACTGGCCGGGGGCGCGGCGCTCGCACTGGAACCGACTGCTGCCGGCGCGGGCGATTGAAAACCTGTGCTATGTGGCGGCGGTGAATCGGGTGGGCACGGATGGGAAGGGCTTTGCCTACACCGGGGACAGCCAGGTGTTGGACTTCCAGGGCGAGACCCTGCTGAGTGCGGGGGAGGCGGATGGGGTGTTCCAGGTCAATCTGGATGCAGCAGAGCTGGCGGCGTACCGCACGCGGTTTCCGGCGAACCTGGATGCCGATACTTTCCAGTTTGTCTGACAGACCGCTATCGGGGGCAAGCCCCCTCCCACATTTTGAATGTATTCACAAATTAAAGTGTGGGAGGGGGCTTGCCCCCGATGAGGCCCTCACAGACCACAAAAAACCAAAAAAAAGGCCCCAGGACTCATATCCAGGGGCCTTTCACATTTTAAGCAGACTGCTTATGCCGCCTTCGCTGCCAACTGGCTCAACGAACGGTTCAGCGCGCTGAACAGCGCCTTGAAACTGGCCGTGGTGATGTTTTCATCAATGCCCACGCCATGTACCGGACGCTCACCGTTCACACGCAGTTCGATGTAGGCCGCCGCCTTGGCGTTGGTGCCCGCACCGATCGCATGTTCGTTGTAGTCCATGATCTCCACGCCAATCGGCAAGCCGGCCACCAACGCTTCCAGGGCGCCGTTGCCTTTGCCTTTCCAGTGCAGGTTGGTTTCGCCCTGGCCCTTGCCCGAGACTTCCACCTCGACAAAACTGTTGCCGTTTTCTTCCTGCAGGCGATGGCTGACCAGCGCATACGGGGTATTGGCTTGCAGGTATTCGCGCTGCAGCAAGGCGTAGATCTGCGGTGCAGTCATCTCAAGGCCCACGCGGTCGGTTTCGGCCTGTACCACCTGGCTGAATTCGATCTGCATACGACGTGGCAAGCTGATGTCGTATTCCTGTTCCAGCAGGTAGGCGATGCCGCCTTTGCCCGACTGGCTGTTCACGCGAATCACAGCCTCGTAGCTGCGACCGATGTCGGCCGGGTCGATCGGCAGGTACGGCACTTCCCACAGCGCATCGTCTTTCTGCTGGGCGAAGCCCTTGCGGATCGCGTCCTGGTGAGAGCCGGAGAACGCGGTGTGCACCAGGTCGCCGACGTACGGGTGACGTGGGTGAACCTGAATCTGGTTGCACTCCTCGACGACTTTGCGCACGCCGTCGATGTCGGAGAAGTCCAGCTGCGGGTCGAGGCCCTGGGTATACATGTTCAGTGCCACGGTGACCAGGTCGACGTTGCCGGTACGCTCGCCGTTGCCGAACAGGCAGCCTTCGACACGGTCGGCGCCGGCCATCAGGCCCAACTCGGTAGCCGCTACGCCGGTGCCACGGTCATTGTGGGTGTGCAGACTGATGATCACACTGTCCCGACGGTTGATATGGCGACCGAACCACTCGATCTGGTCGGCATAGATGTTCGGCGTGGCGCACTCCACAGTGGCCGGCAGGTTGAGGATCATCTTGTGCTCAGGCGTCGGGTTCCACACCTCGATCACCGCGTCACAGACTTCCTTGGCGAATTCCAGCTCGGTGGCACTGAAAGTCTCCGGGGAGTATTCGAAGGTCCACTGGGTTTCCGGCTGCTGGGCAGCGTATTTGACGAACAGCTTGGCCGCGTTGACCGCGATGGCCTTGATGCCTTCCTTGTCCTGGTTGAACACAATGCGGCGGAAGGACGGCGACGTGGCGTTGTACAGGTGCACGATGGCCTTCTTGGCGCCGCGCAGGGATTCGAAGGTGCGTGCGATCAAGTCTTCACGGCCCTGGGTCAGCACCTGGATGGTGGTGTCCTCGGGGATGTGGCCGTCTTCGATCAGGGTGCGCACGAAGTCGAAGTCGGTTTGCGAGGCAGCGGGGAACGAGGCTTCGATTTCTTTCACGCCGACGGCGACCAGGGTCTTCCAGAAACGCAGCTTTTTCACTGCGTCCATCGGCTCGATCAGCGACTGATTGCCATCACGCAGGTCGGAGCTGCACCAGATCGGCGCTTCGGTGATGGTCTTCGATGGCCAGGTGCGGTCCGGGATATCGATGGTCGGGAACGCGCGGTACTTCGAAGACGGGTCTTTGAGCATGCTCATCGGGAAATCCTTTGTTGTAGGGGCCGAGAAAAGGCGGCCTGCCGTAGAACTGTTTTTAGGGATAAAACGTAAAGACGAGGCAGATCGATTCAGCCTGGCAGTCGTGCGCTGACGAGGCACAGGCTGCGGTGCTGGCGGAGCTGAATGAGGGTGTGAGAGGTTTTCATAGGCTCAACCCTAACTGCCGGGGTGAAAGATGGCAAGCAGTCGCTAAAAATTGAGAGAACTTCTGTTATTGACCTGTGAAACGAGATTTATTGCCTGAAGATGGTCTGGCGGCTGGATTTAATTGCGCGCCCGTTGTCGAGCGCGCAATCGAGCCTTTCAGGGTTGGAACGCGCCGATAAAGATCGCCGGATCAACCCGCGCATCATTCAGGCTGACGTTCCAATGCATGTGCGGCCCGGTCGCCCGACCAGTCGAGCCGACCTTGCCCACCACTGCGCCGCGTGTGAGCTGATCGCCCACTTTCACGTCGATCTTCGACATGTGGCAGAACATGCTGATAAAGCCTTGGCCATGGTCGACGAACACGGTGTTACCGTTGAAGAAGTAGTTGCCCACAAGAATCACTTTGCCATTGGCCGGCGTTTTGATCGGCGTACCGGCCGGCACGGCAAAGTCCAGGCCAGAATGGGGGTTGCGCTCTTCACCGTTGAAGAACCGCCGCACGCCAAACTTGCTCGACAGCGGCCCGTTCACCGGTTTGTCCAGCACCAGGTTGCTCGGCAGGTTAGGGCTGAAACTGCGGTAGGCCTTGAGCTGCACTGCCAATTCGCTTTCGATGCGCTTGAGCTGCGCCGGGTCAGGGTTTACCTGGCTTTTGTTTTTCAGGGTGATGCGCTGTTCCGGGTACTTTTTGTAGCCGACGATAAACGGCAGGTTGCGCCCGCCGCTGCTGATGCGCTCATTGCCCGGCTTGACCGTCAACGGAATACCGACAATCGCCAGCCAGGTGTCCGCTTCTTTCACCACCAGTACAGGCTTGCCCTGGTACGTGGCTTTGGGCGCGGCAGCGGAAGGACCGAGTTCGACCACGGCAACCCCGCCAGGCACGGGCTTGTTGAGGGTGCGGGAAATGTAGCTGTCGGCCTGCGCGTTAAAGGCAAGGCACAGCAGCATCAACACACTGAAGAGACGTGGCATTGATCAATCCAATAACGAAAGGGTGACGGGTGTCAGGTGGTTGTCTTCCACCCGCACCTGCAATTGGCCCTCACCGAGGCGCGCGGTCAGGCGCTGGCCGGTGTGGGTCTGCGCGGCATTGCGAATAGCCTGTCCGCGCTCGTCCAGCAGGATGCTGTAGCCACGGCCCAGGGTCGCCAACGGGCTGACCACATGCAGCGTCTGCATCTGGCTTTGCAGTTGCAGGCGCCGCGCCTTGAGGCCTTCGCGCATGGCGCGGGGCAGGCGTTCGGCGAGGCTGTCCAGGCGCTGGCGCAGCAGTGCCAGTTGGCGACCCGGGTGCTGGCCGGCAAGGCGCGTTTCCAGGCGGATCAGGCGTTCACGGCGGGTATTGAGGTTGCGCTCGAAGGCGCGGCGCAGGCGCATGTCAAGGTCGTCCAGGCGCTGGGCTTGCTGGCGCAGGCGTTCGCCGGGGTGACGCAGGCGCCGGGCCATGCCTTCCAGGCGCAGGCGGTCGTGGCTCAGGCGATTGCGCATCAGCAGCACCAGGCGGCGGTGCAGGTTTTCGACCTGGCGCACCAGGTGGCTGGCATCTGGCGCGAGCAGTTCGGCTGCGGCGGAGGGCGTAGGAGCGCGCACGTCTGCCACGAAGTCGCTGATCGACACATCGGTCTCATGCCCGACGGCGCTGACGATCGGTGTGACGCAGGCGTCCACCGCACGGGCCACGGCTTCCTCGTTGAAGCACCAGAGGTCTTCCAGCGAGCCGCCGCCACGGGCCAGGATCAGCGCATCGAAGCCACGGGCATCCGCGAGTTTCAACGCGCGCACAATCTGCGGGATCGCTTCGCGGCCTTGCACGGCGGTGGGGATCAGGGTCAGTTCAATGTTGGGCGCACGGCGGCGGAACACACTGATGATGTCGCGGATCACCGCGCCGGTCGGCGAGCTGATAATGCCGATGCGTCGAGGATGCGCCGGCAGCGGCACCTTGCGCTCGGCACTGAACAGGCCTTCGGCGCTGAGCTTTTCCTTCAGCGCATCGAACGCCAGGCGCAACGCCCCATCACCGGCCGGCTCCACGGTATCGAGGATCAGTTGGTAATCGCCCCGTCCCTCGAACAGTGAGACCTTGCCGCGCACTTTCACCGCCAGGCCATCCTTCAGCGCCTGGCGCACCCGTGCAGCGTTGTTGCGAAACAACGCGCAACGCACCTGGGCGCCGCTGTCCTTGAGGGTGAAATACACATGACCGGAAGCCGGGCGGGCGAGGTTGGAGATCTCGCCTTCGACCCAGATATTGGTGAACACGTCTTCCAGCAACACCCGCGCACGGCCGTTGAGCTGGCTGACAGTCAGGACTTCGCGGTCCAGGCCCAGACGGGCAAAAGGATCTTTAATCATGGGCGGCAGTTTATAGGCATTCGTGCAAGGTTTGGCAGAATTGCTCCACCAGCGCGCTCGGCGCCTGTGCGCAGGCCAGGGCCACGGTGCTGAGGCAGTCCGGGTCGGCCAGGGGCAAAAAGTGCACGTTGGCGGGGGCGATGTCCTGCATGGATTTTGGTAACAAGGCAATACCAAAGCCTGCCTGGATCAGTTGCAGCTGGGTGGTCTTGCGCGACATCACTCGCGCGGCCTTGGGGAAAAATCCGGCACGCATGCACAACTCGGCTGACAGATAGCTCAAGCCGCCGCGCTGGGGGTGGGGTATTGAAATAAACGCTTCGTCCTTCAATTGCCCTAGCTCGATGGGCGCCTGACTACGCGCTAACGCATGGTTGGGCGGTACGGCCAGCAACAGTTGCTCGTTATACAAAGGTATCACCCGAACCCCCTCGCGCTGGCGCAGCACCGGCAAGCGCAGTACGCCTACCTCAAGGCGACCGTCGGCGATTTCTTCCAGCTGCGCTTCGGAGGACAGTTTGACGATATCCATCGACACCCCAGGGCAGCGTTCCAGCCAAGCGCTGATGCCCTGCAGCAAAGGGCCGCTCATCGGCACAGTGCTCGAATGGCTCAGGCGCAGTGTGCCCAGTTCGCCATTGCCCACTTGGGTCGCCAGTTCGCAGGCCTTGAGTAGTTCACTCAGCAGGTTGCGGGCCCGCGGATAGAAGGCCTCACCCGCGGCCGTAAGGCGCGGTTGACGTGCGGTGCGCTCGAACAACGGGGTTTTCAGCTGGGTCTCCAGCTCCTTGATCTGTCGGCTCAAGGCTGACTGCGCCACAAACAGGCGCTCGGCGGCGGCACTGAAGCTGCCGCTGTCGGCGATTTCGACGAAGTACCGCAGTTGGCGGGTGGATATCACACGTCATGCCTTTTCGAGATAGGTAGAGGGTTTCGAAGATATTAGTCGCATCCCTCACCGATGGCTAAAGTGATGGCCATCTCTTGCAAGGAATACCCCATGAGCCCGGTTGAGCTGATGAGTCAGTGGTCGTTTGGCGGGATGGATTGGCTGGTGATCGGCCTGGGCATCGTCGTGGCCTATATCGTGTTCGGTATCGCGGGATTTGGCACCGCGTTGGTGGCGGGGCCGCTGCTGATCCTGTTCATGCCGTTGTCGAAGATCATCCCGCTGTTGGTGTTGCTGGATTTTGTCGCGGCGTTTGGCAACCTGCTGCAGTCGCGGCGCGATGTGAACAAGCCGGAGCTGCTGCGCTTGCTGCCGTGCATGGCGATTGGCTGCACACTTGGCGTGGTGTTTTTGCTCAACCTGCATTCGGACCTGTTGCTGTTGTTGATGGGCCTGTTTATCAGTGCCTATGCGATCTATAGCCTGGCGGTGAAGGCGCGGCCGACGCAGCTCGCTGCCGGGTGGTCAATACCCATGGGCACGGTGGGCGGATTGTTTGGTGCGTTGTTTGGCAGTGGCGGCTTTCTCTATGCGATCTATCTGAATAGCCGTCTCCCCAAAGACGCGGCGCGCGCCACCCAGAGTGCGTTGATCAGTTGCAGCACGGTGGTGCGCTTGAGCCTGTTCCTGATTGCCGGGGTGTACGCGGACCTGCCGCTGCTGATGTTGGCGCTGTGCCTGTTGCCGGCGATGGCCATGGGGCTGTGGTGTGGGCGCCGGTTGACGATGCGTATGTCGCGTGAGGCGTTTGTGCGGTTGGTGACGTGGTTGGTGCTGGCCAGCGGCATTGCATTGATCGGGCGGTATTTGAGTACTTGACCTGTTTTTTTCAGGGATTAAGCTGCCTGCCTTCACGGCCTCTTCGGGGGCAAGCCCTCACCCGCCCCAAAATGTGAGAGGGGGCTTGCTCCCGATGACGCCAGACGCCACACCGCAGGACTCCCATGAATTCCCAAAGCATCCTTGTCCCGAAAATCTCCACCTTGCCCGTCCACGAACCCCGCGCCCGGGCGATCGTGCGCTGGCTGGTGCGCAAGAACATCATCAAGGAAGAGCTGACCACCTGTGGCCGCACCGGCAACCGCATGGGCTACGCCCTGGCCGATGGCGCCCGCGCCGTGGTGCTTTACCCGCAGGCACTGCCGTTCAACGAACCGATCAATGGCCTGGAGATCATCTACAAGCGCTGCATCTACACGCCGGCCAAGGGCTTTCTCGAAGAAGCCGGTTGCCCGCAATGCCGCAAGGAAGTCGGCGAAGCGCTGTTCGAAAGCCTGGAAGACTGGATGCCCGGCCACACCGACAACTTCACCTGCCCGCTGTGTGGGTATGAAGACGACATCAACGGGTTCCTGTTCCTGCAGGAGTGCGGGTTTTCCAACCTGGGATTTATCTTCAACAACTGGGCGGAGGCAGGGTTCAAGCAAAGTTTTATCGACGAATTCGCCGATTGGCTGGACCAGAAGATGAGTTGGGTCAAAGTCGAGTTGTAACCCTTCTATCAGTATTCCCAAGTTTGTCAGAGTTTTACATTGAGCCCGACAGGGTGCATGTATATAATGGCGCGCTTCCATTTTCCCGCTCGGGAGCCCCCGCGATGCTGCGTATCAGCCAAGAAGCTCTGACATTCGACGACATTCTCCTAGTGCCCGGTTATTCCGAGGTGCTTCCTAACGAAGTCAGTCTCAAGACCCGCCTAACCCGTGGCATCGAGCTGAATATTCCCCTGGTTTCCGCTGCCATGGACACCGTCACCGAAGCCCGTCTGGCCATCGCCATGGCTCAGGAAGGCGGCATCGGCATCATCCACAAGAACATGACCATCGAGCAGCAAGCTGCCGAAGTGCGCAAGGTCAAGCGTTACGAAGCCGGCGTGGTGAAAGATCCGATCACCATCGAAGCCGACGCCACCGTGCGCGACCTGTTCGACCTGACCCGCCTGCACAACATCTCCGGCGTTCCGGTACTGCACGATGGCGACCTGGTCGGTATCGTCACTTCCCGTGACGTACGTTTCGAGAACCGTCTTGAAGTCACCGTCCGTGAAGTGATGACGCCCAAAGAGCGTCTGGTCACTGTCAAGGAAGGCGCCGACAAGAACGATGTGCGCGAGCTGCTGCACAAGCACCGCATCGAGCGCGTGCTGATCGTCGACGACAAATTCGCCCTCAAAGGCATGATGACCGTCAACGACATCGAAAAAGCCAAGGCTTACCCGCTGGCCAGCAAGGACGATCAAGGTCGTCTGCGCGTTGGTGCCGCCGTCGGTACCGGTAAAGATACCGGCGACCGTGTTTCGGCCCTGGTCGCTGCCGGCGTTGACGTGGTGGTGGTCGACACCGCCCACGGCCACTCCAAAGGCGTGATCGACCGCGTGCGCTGGGTCAAGCAGAACTTCCCTGAAGTACAGGTGATCGGCGGCAATATCGCCACCGGCGCAGCCGCCAAGGCCCTGGCCGAAGCGGGCGCCGATGCGGTCAAGGTCGGTATCGGCCCTGGCTCGATCTGCACCACCCGTATCGTCGCCGGTGTCGGCGTGCCGCAAATCAGCGCCATCGCCAACGTCGCCGCAGCCCTTGAAGGCACCGGCGTTCCGTTGATCGCCGACGGCGGCATCCGTTTCTCCGGTGACCTGTCCAAGGCCATCGTAGCCGGTGCTTCCTGCGTGATGATGGGCTCGATGTTCGCCGGTACCGAAGAAGCGCCAGGCGAGATCGAACTGTTCCAGGGTCGTTCCTACAAGGCTTACCGTGGCATGGGTTCGCTGGGCGCCATGTCCCAGGCGCAAGGTTCTTCCGACCGTTACTTCCAGGACTCCTCGGCAGGCGCCGAGAAGCTCGTCCCGGAAGGCATCGAGGGCCGTGTTCCTTACAAAGGCACCCTGAGCGCGATCATCCATCAACTGATGGGCGGCCTGCGTTCCTCGATGGGCTACACCGGCAGCGCCGACATCGAAGAAATGCGCACCAAGCCAGAGTTCGTACGGATCACCGGCGCCGGCATGGCTGAATCCCATGTCCACGACGTGCAGATCACCAAGGAAGCGCCAAACTACCGCGTAGGTTGAGGCTTCCAGCAAAATGTTAAGTAACCGGGGCTGTTCTTCAGCCCCGAGTTGTTTCTGATTCATTAGACGAGACTGACTTCATGGCCCTCGACATTCACGCCCACCGCATCCTGATCCTCGATTTCGGTTCCCAGTACACCCAGCTGATCGCCCGCCGCGTGCGCGAAATCGGCGTGTACTGCGAACTGCATCCGTTCGACATGGACGACGAAGCGATCCGCGAATTCGCACCGAAAGGCGTCATCCTCGCCGGTGGCCCCGAGTCCGTGCACGAAGCCAACAGCCCGCGTTGCCCGCAAGCGGTATTCGACCTGGGCGTACCGGTCTTCGGTATCTGCTACGGCATGCAGACCATGGCCGAGCAACTGGGCGGCAAGGTTGAAGGTTCCGAGCTGCGTGAATTCGGTTATGCCCGTGTCGACGTGGTCGGCAAGAGCCGCCTGCTGGACGGCATCGAAGACCACGTCGACGCCGACGGCCTGTTCGGCCTCGACGTATGGATGAGCCATGGTGACAAGGTCACCAAAATGCCGCAGGACTTTCACATCCTGGCCAGCACCCCGAGCTGCCCGATCGCCGGCATGTTCAGCGACGAGCGCCGCTACTACGGCGTGCAGTTCCACCCGGAAGTGACCCACACCAAGCAAGGCGGCCGCATCCTGTCGCGCTTCATCCTCGACATCTGCGAGTGTGAGGCCCTGTGGACCCCGTCCAAGATTGCTGAAGATGCCATCGCCCAGGTTCGCGCCCAGGTCGGCACCGATAACGTCCTGCTCGGCCTGTCCGGCGGTGTTGACTCCTCCGTGGTCGCAGCCCTGCTGCACAAAGCCATCGGCGACCAGCTGACTTGCGTATTCGTCGACAACGGCCTGCTGCGCCTGCACGAAGGCGAGCAGGTGATGGCCATGTTCGCCGAGAACATGGGCGTCAAGGTGATCCGCGCCAACGCCGAGGACCAGTTCCTCAACAACCTGGCCGGCGAGTCCGACCCGGAGAAGAAGCGCAAGATCATCGGCCGCACCTTCATCGACGTGTTCGATGCCCAGTCCAGCAAACTGGACAACATCAAGTACCTCGCCCAGGGCACCATCTACCCCGACGTGATCGAGTCGGCCGGCGCCAAGAGCGGCAAGGCCCACGTGATCAAGTCCCACCACAACGTGGGTGGCCTGCCGGAGGAAATGAACCTCAAGCTGGTCGAACCGCTGCGCGAACTGTTCAAGGACGAAGTCCGCCGCTTGGGCCTGGAACTGGGCCTGCCGTACGACATGGTCTACCGCCACCCATTCCCGGGCCCGGGCCTGGGCGTGCGGATCCTCGGTGAAGTGAAGAAGGAATACGCCGACCTGCTGCGTCGCGCCGACCACATCTTTATCGAAGAACTGCGCAAGGCCGACTGGTACCACAAAGTCAGCCAGGCGTTCGTGGTGTTCCAGCCGGTGAAATCGGTTGGCGTGGTCGGTGACGGCCGTCGTTACGCATGGGTCGTGGCCCTGCGTGCGGTGGAAACCATCGACTTCATGACCGCCCGTTGGGCGCACCTGCCATACGAACTGCTGGAGACCGTCAGTGGCCGTATTATCAATGAGATCGAAGGCATTTCGCGCGTGACGTATGACGTGTCGAGCAAGCCGCCGGCGACGATTGAGTGGGAGTGATCCTGCGGTAGCAGGTGAGCGTTGAATAACAAAACCCCGGTCATGTGCCGGGGTTTTGTGCTTTTGGTGTTTGTTTACCGCCGCGCAATATCCGAAAAGTAAAACTTATCCAACGTATGCCGCGACTCGGTGTACTCGAACTGCCGCCCGTCCTGCAAAAACGTCTGGTTACTTACCACTATCACATGGCTCTGACCTTCGAGGTCGAGGTGTGTCTGGTCGTCCTTGCCGCGCGGCAGGGCTTCGATGGTGCGTTGGGCGTAGGCGATTTGCAGCTGCAACGTCTGTTCGATAAACGCGTAGATCGACTGTTCGGCAATCGAGCGGTCCAGGCCGGGGATCACGTCGGCCACGAAGTGGTTGATGTCGAGGATCACCCGTTTGCCGCCGATGCGCCGTACCCGTTTGATGCGGGTGATCAGGGTGCCGGGTTCGGCTTCGATGTGTTGTAGCAGTGAGCCTTCCAGTGGGAACTGAGTGAATTCGACCACTTCGGTGCGTACGTCGTCGCCCAGGTCGGCATGGGTTTCGTGGAAGCTGACGATGCCGCCCAATTGGAACTCGATCGGGTTGGGCGACAACACGAACGTGCCCTTGCCGTGGATCTTTTGCGCAAACCCGCGCTCCTGCAACTGCTCGATGGCGCGACGCACGGTGCCTCGGCTGGCCTGGTAGCTGTCCATCAGTTCGGTTTCGGAGGGGAGGCGCGTGCCGCGTTGCAGGCGTTCAGTGGTGATGCTGGCAAGCAGATCCGTATAGATCTGGTTGTATTTGCTCATGGGGATGGCTCTTTGCCGGGGTTGCGGTCAAGGCAGGAACCTTAGTGGCAGAGAGGCGGTTTGTCCATTAGACCCTTGGTTCATGCGGCTTGCAGCGACGCGCTGTCCTACAAAAGATAAACAATATGTAACTCGTACAGACGAGTTGTTGCTTTAACTCGTACAGACGAGTACTTTTGCCCTCGGCGTGCTGCCAATGACTGCCCCCAATAAAAAAAACCAAAGTGGAACCCAAGCATGAGCCACGACTATTCCAATATCGCCCGCGAGATTCTCGAGAACCTCGGGGGCAGCGACAACCTTGAGCAAGCTGCTCACTGCGTGACCCGTCTGCGCCTGGCGCTCAAGGACCCGAGCCTGGTCAACAGCAGCGCGCTGAACCAGGTGGATCTGGTCAAGGGCTCGTTCTTTACCGGCGGTCTGTTCCAGGTGGTGATCGGCCCCGGCGAAGTGGAGAAGGTCTACGCCGCCCTGCGTGAACAGACCGGCCTCGCCGCCGCGACCATCGCCGACGTGAAGAAGAAGGGCGCCGACAAGACCAACGCCATGCAGCGCCTGGTGCGGGTGTTCTCCGATGTGTTCATGCCGATCCTGCCCGCGCTGATCATCGCCGGCCTGTTGATGGGCGTGAACAACCTGATGGGCGCCAAGGGCATGTTCATCGAGGGCAAGACGCTGCTGGAGGCTTATCCGGACCTGGATGGCCTGTGGAGCCTGATCAACCTGATGGCCAACACCTCGTTTGTGTTCCTGCCGGCCCTGGTGGGCTGGTCGGCGGCCAAGCGGTTTGGCGGCAGCGAAATCCTCGGCATCGTGCTCGGCCTGATGCTGGTGCACCCGGACCTGCTCAACGCCTGGAACTACGGCAAGGCGGTGGCTGGTCTCGACGGCCAGAGCCTGCCGTACTTCGATATCTTCGGTTGGTTCAAGATTGAAAAAGTCGGTTACCAGGGGCAGATCCTACCGATCCTGATGGCGGCCTACGTGATGAGCGTCATCGAGAAATGGCTGCGGGCGCGGGTGCCCAACGCGATTCAACTGCTGGTCGTGCCGATCACCACCATCGTCGTGACCGGCGTGCTGGCCCTGGCCATCATCGGCCCGGTGACCCGTCACCTCGGCATCCTGATCACCGAAGGCGTGGTCACCCTGTTTGACCTGGCGCCGATGGTCGGCGGGGCGATTTTCGGCCTGCTGTATGCGCCGCTGGTGATCACCGGCATGCACCACATGTTCCTCGCCGTGGACCTGCAACTGATCTCCACCCAGGGCGGCACTTTCATCTGGCCGATGATCGTCATGTCCAACCTGGCCCAGGGCAGCGCCGCGCTCGCGGTGTTCTACACCACCCGTAATGCACGGGACAAAAGCATGGCCTCGACCTCGGCAATTTCCGCGTACTTCGGCATCACTGAACCTGCGATGTTTGGCGTGAACCTGCGCTTCAAGTTCCCGTTCTATGCAGCGCTGCTCGGCTCGGCGCTGGGCAGCATTTTCCTGTCGCTGAACAAGGTGCAGGCGTCGGCCATCGGCGTCGGTGGCTTGCCTGGATTCATTTCGATCATTCCGCAGTACATCCCCAGCTTTGTTATCGGGATGGTCATCGCGATCGTGGTGCCGTTTGTCCTGACCTGTGCGTTGAGCATGAAAATTGTTCGGCCTGGATATCGCGTCGCCTGAACCATCGCAATCGGGGGCAAGCCCCCTCCCACATTGAAACGCATTTCAAATGTGGGAGGAGGCTTGCCCCCGATGAGGCCCGAAAGGCCTGCACAGCAATCAACTGAAGGAACCCACCATGCAAGACTGGCAACACTCGGTGATCTACCAGATCTACCCCAAAAGCTTCCACAGCCACGCGGGTAACGCCACCGGTGACCTGCTGGGCATCGTGGACAAGCTCGACTACCTCAAGTGGCTGGGCGTGGACTGCCTGTGGATCACCCCATTCCTGCGCTCGCCGCAACGCGACAACGGCTACGACATCAGCGACTACTACGCCATCGACCCCAGCTACGGGACCATGGCCGACTGCGACCTGCTGATCAGCGAAGCGGCCAAGCGCGGCATCAAGCTGATGCTCGACATTGTGGTCAACCACACCTCCATCGAGCACGAATGGTTCCAGCAGGCACGCAGCAGCCTGGACAATCCGTACCGCGACTTCTACATCTGGCGCGACCAGCCGAACAACTGGGAGTCCAAGTTCGGCGGCTCGGCCTGGGAATACGAGGCGCAAACCGGCCAGTACTTCCTGCACCTGTTCGACCACACCCAGGCCGACCTGAATTGGGACAACCCCAAGGTGCGCGCCGAGGTGTTCAAGCTGATGCGCTTCTGGCGCGACAAGGGCGTGGGCGGTTTCCGCCTGGATGTGATCAACCTGATCTCCAAGCCCGCCGATTTCCCCGAGGACACCAGCGACGGCCGCCGTTTCTACACCGACGGCCCGAACGTGCATGAATACCTGCAGGAAATGCACCGCGAAGTCTTCGAGGGACATGACCTGATCAATGTCGGCGAGATGTCGTCCACCAGCCTCGAGCACTGCATTCGCTACTCCAATCCCGCGTCGAAAGAACTGTCGATGACCTTCAACTTTCATCACCTGAAAGTCGATTACCCGAACCTGCAGAAGTGGGTGAAGGCTGACTTCGACTTCCTGCAGCTCAAGCAGATCTTCTCTGACTGGCAGCTGGGCATGCAGGCCGGTGGCGGCTGGAACGCGCTGTTCTGGTGCAACCACGACCAGCCGCGGGTGGTCTCGCGTTTCGGCAATGACGGTGAACATCGCGTGGTTTCGGCCAAGATGCTCGCCACCGCGCTGCACTTTCTCCAGGGCACGCCGTATGTGTACCAGGGCGAAGAACTGGGCATGACCAATCCGGGCTTTGACCGGATCGAACAGTACCGCGATGTGGAGACCCTGAACATCTTCCGACTCAAGCGTGATGCGGGGGAATCCGAGGCGTCGAGCATGGCGGCGATCATGCAGAAGTCCCGCGATAACGGCCGTACGCCGATGCAGTGGAATGCCGACAGGAATGCCGGTTTCAGCAGCGGAGAACCCTGGATCGGCATTCCGGCCAATGCCTCCATCATCAACGTCGAAAGCCAACGGGATGACCCCGAGTCCGTGCTGCATCACTACCGCGCATTGATTGCGTTGCGCCGTCATGAACCGCTGATCCAGGAAGGTATTTATCGCGAGCTGCTGCAAGGCCACTCGCAAGTCTGGGCGTACCTGCGCGAAGGCCATGGCGAACGCCTGCTGGTGCTGAACAACTTCTACGGCACGCCCTGCGAAATCCAACTGCCGGACAACGTGATCAACCAGGCGACTGAACAACGCCTGCTGATCAGTAACTACCCCGACTGCCCGGCGCGAACGGGCACGGTTGCATTACGCCCTTACGAATCGTTCGTGCTGCACCTCAAGGACTGAGACCCGCTGTAACCCCGTGTGGGAGCACGGGGCGCTGCAAAAAACATAATAAAAATATCGGAGTGCTTTATGAAAACAACAATAAAGCTGGGCCTCGTTGCGTCTTGTCTAAGCCTGCCTCTTGGCGTTCAAGCCTTGGAATTTGCGGGTTACGTGCGCAGTGGCGCGGGGACGTCGACGGGCAGTGGCCCACAGCAGTGTTTCCAATTACCCGGGGCGCAAACCAAATACCGTCTGGGCAACGAGTGCGAGCAGTACGCCGAACTGGAGTTGCGCCAGGACCTGCTCACCCTCGACGACGGCTCGGTGCTCAGCGTCGATGCCATGGCATCGCTCTACAACAAGTACGACCGCGCGCTGAAGTTCCAGGGCGAAAACAACGGCACCGCGCGCATGCCGCAGATGTATGCGCAGTGGTCCAACCTGCCAGCCCTTAATGGCGGTTCGCTGTGGGCCGGCCGGCGTTACTACAAACGTAACGACATCCATATCTCTGACTTCTACTACTGGAACCAGAGCGCCACGGGCGGTGGTATCGAGGACGTGCTGATCGGCGACCTCAAGTACAGCTATGCCATTTCCCGCAAGGACAACCTGTACCAGAAGGAATACGCCACCCGTCACGACTTCAACGTCGCGGGCTTCAAGACCAACCCTGGCGGCGAGCTGGAACTGGGCCTGAGCTACATCGAAAAAGCCGGCGGGCGCGACACCAACAGCGGTTGGGCGCTCACCGCGCAGCACGTGCAAAAACCTTTCCTGGGCGGCAAGAACAAGTTCGCCTTGCAGTACGGCGAAGGCCCCGGCACCGGCCTGGGTTACACCGGCAATACCTTGCTGGACAAGAGCAGCAAAAGTTACCGCGCCGTGGAGTTTTTCGATTGGCAGGTGACCCCGCGTTTCGGTGGGCAGATCGAAGCGGTATACCAGAAGGATATTCGTCCGGGCAGCCAGGACCAGACCTGGATGTCCCTCGGTGTGCGTCCGGCGTACGCCATCAGCGAACAGTTCAAACTGGTCGCCGAGCTTGGGCATGATCAGGTCGAGGCTACGGGCGGGACGCGCAAACTGAGCAAATTCACCTTCGCTCCGACCTGGTCGCCCAAAGGCCCGGATTTCTGGGCGCGGCCGGAGGTGCGCTTGTACTACACCTATGCCACCTGGAACGAAGCGGCCAAACGTGCGGCGAATGAATTGGCGGCGGGGTCGGCGTTGTCCGATACCGGCTCGTATGGCACGGCGCGGCATGGGTCGAACGTTGGTGTGCAGGTTGAGTATTGGTGGAAGTGACCCTTCCTCCGCTCAATGATATCTACGGAACAAAACAACAGGTGAAGTCATGACCACAACTCAACCCCTGGAATTACTGGCGCCCTTGTCGGGTGTGCTGCTGGCGCTGGACAAGGTGCCCGACCCGGTCTTCTCCAGCCGCCTGATCGGCGATGGCCTGTGCATCGACCCCACGTCGCAGACCCTCTGCGCGCCATTGGCCGGGACGATCAGCAATATCCAGGACAGTGGTCATGCCGTCAGCATCACCGACGACAACGGCGTCCAGGTGCTCATGCACATTGGCCTGGACACTGTGAACCTGGCGGGCAAGGGCTTCACCCGGTTGGTGCAGGAAGGCCAGCGGGTGGAGACCGGGCAGCCGTTGATCGAATTCGATGCCGACTACGTGGCGCTCCATGCGCGCAGTCTGCTGACCTTGATGCTGGTGGTCAGCGGCGAGCCGTTCAGCGTGTTGGCCACCGATGGTGTGGAGGTCGGCCAGCCGTTGCTGCAGTTATCCCCCGGTGAAGCCGTTGGCGCAGTGGACGAGGAGGAGGGCGATGCGCTGTTCTCCAAGCCGTTGACCTTACCCAATGCCAACGGTTTGCACGCCCGGCCGGCGGCGGTGTTCGCCCAGGCGGCGAAGGGGTTCAAGGCGAGCATCTACCTGCACAAGCAAACCCAGAGCGCCAACGCCAAGTCGCTGGTGGCAATCATGGCGTTGCAAACGGTACGGGGCGACAGCTTGCAGGTGAGCGCAGCAGGGCAAGATGCCGAAGAGGCGATCAAGGCGCTGGTGGCCTTGTTGGCTGAAGGTTGTGGCGAGGTAATTGCGAGCGTTGCCGAGCCCGTCGAAATTCAGTCGTCGGCGACCGTGCTGCGGGGCGTGTGTGCATCGCCGGGTTCGGCGTTTGGCCAGGTTGTTCAAGTGACTGAGCCTGAACTGACCATCACTGAGCAAGGCACGGGGGAAGCCACCGAACGTGCTGCCTTGGCGCGTGGCCTGCTGGCTGCCACTGAGGCATTGCAGGCGTTACGGGACAAGGCTGCCGGCAGTGCCCAGGCCGAGATTTTCCGCGCTCACCAAGAATTGCTCGAAGACCCGACCTTGCTGGAACAAGCCCACCGTTTGTTGGCGGAGGGCAAGAGCGCCGCGTTTGCCTGGAACAGTGCCACGCTCGCGACCGTCAAGCTATTCCAGGGGCTGGGCAACGCGCTGATCGCCGAGCGCGCGGCAGACCTGGCCGATGTCGGCAAGCGTGTGCTGAAACTGATCCTGGGTATTCAGGACAACGGCTGGGACTTGCCGGAGCGCGCGATCCTGATCGCCGAGCAATTGACCCCTTCGCAGACGGCCAGCCTGGATACCCGCAAAGTGCTGGGGTTCGTCACCGTTGGCGGCGGCGCGACCAGTCATGTCGCCATCCTTGCCCGCGCCCTCGGCCTACCGGCCATTTGCGGTGTTCCAACCGAGGTACTGGGGCTGGCCAATGGCAAACAGGTGTTGCTCGACGCCGACAAGGGCGAGCTGCACCTGGAGCCGGACCTGGCCGAAATCGAGCAACTGGACATTGCGCGCAAGCAACAGGCGCTCCGCCATCAGCGCGATGTGGCACAGGCGTCTTTGTCCGCCACCACCCGCGATGGCCATCACGTCGAAGTCACCGCCAACGTGGCCTCGTTGCAGGAGGTGGAGCAATCCCTGACCCTGGGTGGCGAAGGTGTCGGCCTTCTGCGCTCGGAATTCCTCTACCTGGATCGCAACCGTGCGCCAGGCCCCGATGAACAAGCGGCCACCTACACCGCCATCGCCCGTGCCCTGGGCACCGAGCGCAACCTGGTGGTGCGCACCCTGGACGTCGGCGGCGACAAGCCGTTGGCCTATGTGCCGATGGACGCCGAAACCAACCCGTTCCTCGGCCTGCGCGGTATCCGCCTGTGCCTGGAGCGTCCTGAGCTGCTGCGCGAACAATTCCGTGCGATCCTCGCCAGCGCAGGTTTTGCGCGGCTGCACATCATGTTGCCGATGGTCAGCCTGCTGTCGGAGCTGCACCTGGCCCGCAGGATGCTTGAAGAGGAAGCACTGGCGCTGGGGCTTACCGAGCTGCCGAAGCTGGGCATCATGATAGAAGTGCCGTCCGCCGCGCTGATGGCGGATGTGTTCGCGCCCCATGTGGACTTTTTCTCCATCGGCACCAACGACCTGACCCAATACACCCTGGCCATGGACCGCGACCACCCGCGCCTGGCCAACCAGGCCGATAGTTTCCACCCGGCGGTGCTGCGCCTGATCGCCACCACGGTCAAGGCCGCCCATGCCCATGGCAAGTGGGTGGGGGTGTGCGGTGCGCTGGCTTCCGAAGTGCTGGCCGTGCCGGTGCTGATCGGGCTGGGCGTGGACGAGTTGTCGGTCAGCGTGCCGTTGATCCCCACCATCAAGGCCACCGTGCGCGAACTGGACCTGGCCGACTGCCAGATCATCGCCCGTCAGGTACTGGGCCTGGAAGAAGCCGCCCAGGTGCGTGAGGCCTTGCGCCAATATCACGCAGCCACCGTTGAAACCTCACCTGTCATGGAGCTTTGAGCATGTTCGAGAAATTACAGCGGGCGTTCTGGAAAGCCCTGACGCCGGATTTGATTGCCGAGACCGTAGCAACACCGACGCAGAGTCTATTGCCGGCCGAAGTAATCAGCGCGTTGGGCGGCGCGGACAACCTCAAAACGCAGCAGCGTGTGGCGCTGACGCGGGTGCGGGTGCAGTTGCAGGATGCGGGGCGGTTGGATGAGGTGGCGTTGAAGGCGGCCGGTGTCGCAGGGGTGATGGTGTTAACAGGCGGCGTAGTCCATCTGCTCACCGGTCTCTAATCCAAATAGAGATCAAAATGTGGGAGGGGGCTTGCCCCCGATTGCAATGTATCTGTCAGCTTATTTGTAGCTGACACACCGCTATCGGGGTGCAAGCCCCCTCCCACTGGGTTTTGCTGTGTTCTTACAACTGTGGGTTGTCTTCCGGCGGCTTGGTCTTGTCGATACCCGGCACATGCAAGTTGCCTTCGACCACCTGGTTGCCCTCCAGCTGCGGCTGGGTCACCCAGGTGAGGATGTCGTAGTAACGCCGGATGTTTGCCACAAAGTGCACCGGCTCACCGCCTCGCGCATAGCCGTAGCGGGTCTTGCTGTACCACTGCTTCTGCGACAGGCGCGGCAGCATCTTTTTCACATCCAGCCACTTGTTCGGGTTCAGGCCTTCGCGCTTGGCCAGCGTGCGCGCATCCTCCAGGTGGCCGGTGCCAACGTTGTAGGCGGCGAGGGCGAACCAGGTGCGATCCTGTTCGGCGATGCTGTCGTCCAGTTCATCCTTGATCTTGGCCAGGTATTTGGCGCCGCCCATGATGCTTTGCTTGGGATCCAGGCGGTTGGACACGCCCATGGCCTGGGCGGTGTTCTGGGTCAGCATCATCAGGCCACGCACGCCGGTCTTGGAGGTGACGGCCGGCTGCCACAGCGATTCCTGATAGCCGATGGCGGCCAGCAGGCGCCAATCGACCTTTTCTTCCTTGGCATAGGCGCGGAAGTGTTTCTCGTACTTGGGTAAACGCTGCTGCAGATGCTGGGCGAAGGTGTAGGCACCCACATAGCCGAGCACGTCGACGTGCCCGTAGTAGCGGTCTTTCAGACGCTGCAACGTGCCGTTCTTCTCGACTTTATCCAGGTAACTGTTGATCTCGTTGAGCAGGCTGTTGTCATCACCGGCAGCGACAGCCCAGCTCTGGTTGCTGGCGTCGCCCAGGTCGAACGCCACGCGTACGTTGGGGAAGTACACCTGGTTCATCGCCACTTCGTTGGAGTCCACCAGGGTCAGATCGATTTGCCCCTCGTCCACCATGCGCAGCAGGTCGACTACCTCAACGGCGTCGGATTCTTCGTATTCAATTGCAGGATTCTGCTTCTTCAGCGCCGCCAATTGTTCGGCGTGGGTGCTGCCCTTGAGCACCATGATCTTCTTGCCCACCAGGTCCGCCGCGTTCGTCGGGCGGGACTGGCCATTGCGGTAGATGATCTGCGGAGTGACTTCCAGGTAAGGGTGGGAGAAACGTACCTGCGCCTTGCGCTGTTCGCTGCTGACCAGGCCGGCGGCGGCGAGGACCGGGCCGTTGGGTTTGCCCAACTGGCCGAACAGGTCGTCGAGGTTGTCGGCGGTCTCGATCTCCAGCTTCACGCCCAGGTCGTCGGCGAAGCGCTTGACCAGTTCGTACTCGAAACCGGTTTCACCGTTGCGGTCCTGGAAATAAGTCGCCGGGCTGTTCCGGGTGATCACCCGCAAGACGCCATCCTCCTTGATTCGCTCGAGCGTGCTGGGTTTATCAACACAGGCGCTGAGCATCAGGAAGAGTCCGGTGGCGATGAGCCATTTGGCGCATCGCGGTCGCAAAGCCGTTGGGGAGAACATCTGCGCAGTATACGCAAACGGCCCACGGCGCCATATCTCGACAGCGTGGGCGTTGTCTGCTAGCGCCGGCAAAACTGTGCTGCAACCCGCAGAAACGCGGCTTGGCGAGGGATTGTGACGGTTAAAATAACTGCGCCGAATGCCCCTCATGACCCGGCGAAAGGGGTGCAATCCGGCCAACTGACGTTCGGCGGCAGCCACCGGTAGCGTTTCGGGTGCCGTTGGCGGCGGTTTACGCTAGAATGCACGGCCTCAAAGCACACCCCCTTCCCGAGGCTGTCCCGAAGATGTTGATCCTGCGCGGCGCTCCTGCCCTTTCTGCCTTTCGCCACAGCAAGCTCCTTGAGCAACTGAGCCAGAAGGTTCCAGCTGTTACAGGCCTGTACGCTGAATTTGCTCACTTCGCCGACGTTACCGGCGTGTTGAACGCCGACGAACAGCAAGTGCTCGCACGCCTTCTGAAGTACGGCCCAAGCGTTCCGGTCCAAGAGCCTGATGGCCGCTTGTTCCTGGTGCTGCCACGGTTCGGCACCATCTCGCCCTGGTCGAGCAAGGCCAGCGATATCGCCCGTAACTGCGGCCTGGAGAAAATCCAGCGTCTGGAGCGTGGTATCGCTTTCTACGTCGCGGGCCAGTTCAGCGATGCCGACGCCGAGCTGATCGCCAGCAGCCTGCACGACCGCATGACCCAGATCATCGTCAGCCAGCTGGAACAGGCTGCCGGCCTGTTCAGCCATGCCGAGCCCAAGCCGCTGACCGCGATTGACGTGCTCGGCGGTGGCCGCGCCGCCCTCGAGAAGGCCAACACCGAGCTGGGCCTGGCCCTGGCCGAAGACGAGATCGACTACCTGGTCAACGCCTTCAACGGCTTGAAGCGCAACCCGCACGACATCGAACTGATGATGTTCGCCCAGGCCAACTCCGAGCACTGCCGTCACAAGATCTTCAACGCCAGCTGGGACATCGACGGCGAAAGCCAGGAAAAAAGCCTGTTCGGCATGATCAAGAACACCTACGTGATGCACAGCGAAGGGGTTCTTTCTGCTTATAAGGACAACGCCTCGGTGATCGTCGGCTCCGTCGCCGGCCGTTTCTTCCCGGACCCTGAGACCCGCCAGTACGGCGCGGTCCAGGAGCCGGTGCACATCCTGATGAAGGTCGAGACCCACAACCACCCGACCGCGATTGCCCCGTTCCCGGGCGCAGCCACCGGTTCCGGCGGCGAAATTCGCGACGAAGGTGCTACCGGTCGCGGCGCCAAGCCCAAGGCGGGCCTCACCGGTTTCACCGTGTCCAACCTGCAGATCCCGGGTTTCGAACAGCCGTGGGAAGTGCCGTACGGCAAGCCTGAGCGCATCGTCACCGCGCTGGACATCATGATCGAAGGCCCGCTGGGCGGCGCTGCGTTCAACAACGAATTCGGGCGTCCGGCGCTGACCGGTTACTTCCGGACCTTCGAACAATCCATCACCACCCCGCGTGGCGATGAAGTGCGCGGCTACCACAAGCCGATCATGTTGGCCGGCGGCATGGGCAACATCCGTGAAGAACACGTCAAGAAAGGCGAGATCCTGGTCGGCTCCAAGCTGATCGTGCTCGGCGGCCCGGCGATGCTGATCGGCCTCGGCGGCGGCGCGGCGTCCTCCATGGCCACCGGCACCAGCTCGGCAGACCTGGACTTCGCTTCGGTACAGCGCGAAAACCCGGAGATGGAACGCCGCTGCCAGGAAGTCATCGACCGTTGCTGGCAGTTGGGTGACAAGAACCCGATCAGCTTCATCCACGACGTCGGCGCGGGCGGTTTGTCCAATGCCTTCCCGGAACTGGTCAACGATGGCGACCGGGGTGGCCGCTTCGAACTGCGCAACATTCCAAACGACGAGCCGGGCATGGCCCCGCACGAAATCTGGAGCAACGAATCCCAGGAACGCTACGTACTGGCGGTTGGCGCAGAAGACTTCGCGCGCTTCCAGGCCATCTGCGAACGCGAGCGCTGCCCGTTTGCCGTGGTCGGCGAAGCCACTGCCGAACCGCAGCTTACCGTCACCGACAGCCACTTCGGCAACAGCCCGGTGGACATGCCGCTTGAAGTGCTGCTGGGCAAAGCCCCGCGCATGCACCGTTCGGCGGTACGTGAAGCCGAGCTGGGCGATGACTTCGACCCAAGCCAACTTGAACTGGCCGACAGCATCGAACGCGTGCTGCACCACCCGGCCGTGGCGAGCAAGAGCTTCCTGATCACCATCGGCGACCGCACCATCACCGGCCTTGTGGCACGTGACCAGATGGTCGGCCCGTGGCAAGTGCCGGTGGCTGACGTTGCCGTCACCGCCACCAGCTTCGACGTCTACACCGGTGAAGCCATGGCCATGGGCGAACGTACGCCGCTGGCCCTGCTGGATGCGCCGGCGTCAGGCCGCATGGCAATCGGTGAAACCCTCACCAACATCGCGGCGTCGCGCATCGGCAAGCTGTCCGACATCAAGCTGTCGGCCAACTGGATGTCCGCTGCCGGCCACCCGGGTGAAGATGCGCGCCTGTACGACACCGTCAAGGCGGTCGGCATGGAACTGTGCCCTGAGCTGGGCATCACCATTCCGGTGGGCAAGGACTCCATGTCCATGGCCACCCGTTGGAACGAAGACGGCGTCGACAAGACAGTCACCTCGCCGCTGTCGCTGATCGTCACCGGTTTTGCACCGGTTACCGACATCCGCCAGACCCTGACCCCGCAACTGCGCATGGACAAGGGCACCACCGACCTGATCCTGATCGACCTGGGCCGTGGCCAGAACCGCATGGGCGCGTCGATCCTGGCGCAGACCCATGGCAAGCTCGGCAAGCAGGCTCCGGACGTCGATGACGCCGAAGACCTCAAAGCCTTTTTTGCCGTGATCCAGGGCCTCAACGCCGACGGTCACCTGCTGGCTTACCACGACCGTTCCGATGGTGGCTTGCTGACCAGCGTTGTCGAGATGGCCTTCGCCGGTCACTGCGGCCTGAATATCGTGCTCGACAGCGTTGCCGAGGATGCGTCCGAGATCAACGGCATCCTGTTCAACGAAGAGCTGGGCGCAGTGATCCAGGTTCGCCAGGACGCGACCCCGGACGTACTCGCCCAATTCAGCGCCGCTGGCCTGGACGACTGCGTGGCGGTGATCGGCCAGCCGATCAACAACGGCGAGATCAACATCTCGTTCAATGGCGACACGGTGTTTGCCGGCCAGCGCCGCTTGCTGCAACGCCAGTGGGCCGAGACCAGCTACCAGATCCAACGCCTGCGTGACAACGCCGACTGCGCCGAGCAGGAATTCGACGTGATCCTGGAAGAAGACAACCCGGGCCTGAGCACCAAGCTCAGCTTCGACGTCAACCAGGACATCGCCGCGCCTTACATCAAGAAAGGCATTCGTCCACAAGTTGCCGTACTGCGTGAGCAGGGCGTCAACGGCCAGGTGGAAATGGCGGCGGCGTTCGATCGCGCTGGCTTCAATGCGATCGACGTGCACATGAGCGACATCCTCGCCGGTCGCGTTGACCTCAACGAGTTCAAGGGCCTGGTGGCCTGCGGCGGTTTCTCCTACGGCGACGTGCTGGGTGCCGGTGAAGGCTGGGCCAAGTCGGCCCTGTTCAACAGCCGTGCGCGCGATGCGTTCCAGGGCTTCTTCGAGCGCAACGACAGCTTCACCCTGGGTGTGTGCAACGGTTGCCAGATGATGTCCAACCTCAGCGAACTGATCCCAGGCAGCGAGTTCTGGCCGCACTTTGTACGCAACCGTTCCGAGCAGTTCGAAGCCCGTGTTGCCATGGTGCAGGTGCAGGAGTCCAACTCGATCTTCCTGCAAGGCATGGCCGGTTCGCGCATGCCGATCGCCATTGCCCACGGTGAAGGCCATGCCGAGTTCGCCAGTGAAGAAGCGTTGCTTGAAGCTGACCTGTCCGGCACCGTCGCCCTGCGTTTCGTCGACAACCACGGCAAGGTCACCGAGACCTACCCGGCCAACCCGAACGGCTCGCCGCGCGGGATCACCGGCCTTACCAGCCGCGACGGTCGCGTGACCATCATGATGCCGCACCCGGAGCGTGTATTCCGCGCCGTGCAGAACTCGTGGCGTCCGGAAGAGTGGAACGAAGACGGCGCCTGGATGCGCATGTTCCGCAACGCCCGCGTGTGGGTGAACTAAGGCCGTGTACAAGCTCAGCTTCTTCGTGCCCGACAGCCACGTGGAGACGGTGAAAACCGCTGTCTTCGCAGCGGGTGGCGGGCGCATCGGCAACTACGACAGCTGCGCCTGGCAAGTGCTGGGCCAGGGCCAATTCCGCGCGTTGGACGGCAGTCAGCCGTTTATCGGGCAGGTGGGCCAGGTTGAAGTGGTTGAAGAGTGGAAGGTTGAGCTGGTGGTGGCGGATGAGTTGATTGTGGCGGTTGTGGCTGCGTTGAAACTCAGTCACCCCTACGAGACACCGGCGTATGAGGTGTGGCAGTTGGCGGATTTTTGATTCGCACGCTGCAAAAACAAGAAACCCGCTGGGCCAGTTTGGCCAGCGGGTTTTTTGTCGGCTGTCAGGGCCTCATCGCGGGCAAGCCCGGCTCCCACATCTTGAATGTATTCACAGATAAAAATGTGGGAGCCGGGCTTGCCCGCGATGGGGGCTGTTCAGGCCAAGATTTGTTAGGCCCCAGCCCCAATCTGGCGACCGCTGACCAACCGCTCCAACGCGTCACCCAAGCCCGACGCTTTGTCACCAATCAACAAATGCCAAACACCGCTTTCCAGCTGGCTCACACCCTGGCAACCCAGAGCAGTCAGGTCAGCTTCAGACAACTCCGAGTCATCCCCTAACTCCACTCGCAACCGCGTCATCGCCACCGCTTCCAACTGGCGAACATTACCTCGGCCACCCAAGGCATTCAGCCATTTCTCAGCCTCTTGCACATTCACTGATACGGGCTTATCCACAGGCGCCGGTTGCACGGGCGCACTGGCAACAAACGAAGGCATGGCCAACCGAATCTCATCGGCAATGCTGTCTGCCATCGGCCCGACCACCACCTGCAAACTGCCGCCGTTACCTGGCCGTACGACCGCCATGGCACCCAGCGCTTTCAACTCCGCATCCACCGCCTTGTTGCGATCCACCATGTCCAACCGCAAGCGCGTGGTGCAGGCGCCGACACTCAGCAAATTCTGCGCACCACCCAAGGCCTGGATGTAGGCCGTGGCGCGCTGGTTATCTGTCATCACCTCAGCCTGCACCACCTGGATATCTTCCCGCCCTGGCGTCTTCAGGTTGAAACGACGAATGCAGTAGTTGAACACGCTGTAGTAGATCAGCGCATACGCCAACCCCACCGGGAACACCAACCAGCCGTTGGTGGACTTGCCCCAACCCAGCACCATGTCGATAAACCCACCGGAGAAGGTAAAGCCCAGGTGGATATTCAGCATATTGGTGACCGCCATCGACAGGCCGGTCAGCACCGCATGGATCAGGTACAAAAACGGCGCGAGGAACATGAAGGCGAATTCAATCGGCTCGGTCACCCCGGTCAGAAACGACGTCAGCGCCATCGACAGGAAAATCCCGCCCATCACTTTGCGCCGCTCCGGCAGTGCATTGCGGTACATCGCCAAACACGCAGCCGGCAGGCCAAACAGCATCACCGGGAACATGCCGGTCATGAACTGGCCGCCTTTGGGGTCGCCAGCAAAATAACGGGTCAGGTCGCCGGTCACCACGGCACCGGTCACCGGGTCGGTAAAGGTGCCGAACACGAACCACGCCATGTTGTTGAGGATATGGTGCAGGCCGGTGACGATCAGCAGGCGGTTGAACACGCCAAACACGAAGGCGCCCAGGCTGCCGCTTTCCATCAGCAGCACACCGAAGCTGTTGATGCCGTGCTGGATCGGCGGCCAGATCAGGCCGAAGATCACACCCAGCGCGACCGCCGAGAACCCCGTGACAATCGGTACGAACCTTCGCCCACCAAAAAACGCGAGGTACTCCGGCAGCTTGATGTCCTTGAAGCGGTTATACAGCGCGCCTGCCATCAGGCCGCTGGCGATACCGGCAAGCATGCCCATGTTGATGGTCGCGTCCATCACCTTGAGCGTGGAAACCATCACCAGGTAACCAATCGCACCCGCCAAACCCGCCGTGCCGTTGTTGTCGCGGGCGAAACCCACGGCGATGCCGATGGCAAAGATCAGCGCCAGGTTGGCGAAGATCGCCTGCCCGGCGTCGTGCATCACCGCGATGTTCAAAAGATCGGTGTCGCCCAGGCGCAGCAACAGGCCGGCGATCGGCAGGATCGCGATCGGTAGCATCAGTGCACGGCCCAGGCGTTGCAGGCCTTCGATGAAATGTTGGTACATGGCGAGTCTCCTTTTTTCTTGTTGTTGTCAGCTCAGCGGCCAGTGGTATTGACAGGCTTGGCGAACGGCCTGGGCGCTGCTCAGGTCGAGCAGGCCCTGGCTCAGTTGCCGGCATTGCGCCGCGTCCAGGTGGCGGACGCGGTCCTTGATTTCTCCGATCTGCGGCGGGCTCACCGACAGCTCGCTGACCCCCAGGCCGACCAGTACCGGCGTGGCCAGCGGGTCGGAGGCGAGGGCGCCGCAGACCCCAACCCAGCGCCCGTGTTTCGCCGCGCCTGCGCAGGTCTGGGCGATCAGCCGCAGCAGCGCCGGGTGCAGCGCATCGACGCGCGCGGCGAGGCCGGCGTGGTCGCGGTCCATGGCCAGGGTGTACTGGGACAGGTCATTGGTGCCGATGGACAGGAAGTCGGCATGTTTGGCCAACTGCTCGGCCATCAGCGCGGCGGCGGGCACTTCGATCATCACGCCCAGTTCGGGGCGCTGGGTCAGTTCCAGCTCGGCGCACAACTCGTCCAGGCGCTGGCGAATCTGCAACAACTCATCCACTTCGCTGACCATCGGCAGCAGGATGCGGCAGCGTTCCAGCGGGCTGACTTGCAGCAGCGCCCGCAGTTGCTGGTCGAGCAGTTCCGGGCGTACCTGGGCCATGCGGATACCGCGCAGGCCCAGCACCGGGTTGGCCTCGACCGGCAGTGGCAGGTAGTCGAGCTGCTTGTCGCCACCTACGTCGATGGTGCGGATGATCACCGACTTGTCGCCCATGGCATCCAGCACGGCCTGGTAGGCCTGGCGTTGTTCCTGTTCGTCCGGCGCGGTGCGGCGGTCGACGAAGAGAAACTCGGTGCGCAGCAGGCCGACGCCATCGGCGCCATTTTCAAACGCCACCAAGGCTTCGGCGCTGGAGGCAACATTCGCGGCAACTTCGATGCTCACGCCATCGGCGGTGCGTGCCGGCTGCCGGGCCTGGGCCTGTTGTTGCTGGCGCCGCAGTTTCTGCGTATCGCGAATCTGGTGTACTTCGGCGTGGCGCGCATCGCTGGGCGCCAGTTCCAGGCGGCCGTTGGCAGCGTCGAGGACCACGCGTTGGCCCTGGGGCACATCGAGGACTTCGGCGCCCAGCGCGACCACACAGGGCAAGCCTTTACCACGGGCCAAAATAGCCACATGGGAGGTGGCACCGCCTTCGGCCATGCAGATGCCTGCGGCATTTTGCGCGCTCAGTTGCAGCAGGTCGGACGGGGTGAGTTCGTGGGCGCTGACAATCGCCCCTGCGGGCAATTCGAAGTGCCAGGTTTCACCCAGCAATGCGCGCAGTACCCGTTGCTGCAAATCCCGCAGATCATTGGCGCGTTCGGCAAACAGCGGTTTGCCAAGGGCCAGCAACACGGCGCATTGCGCCTGGATCGCATCGCGCCAGGCATGGGTGGCGGCACTGCCGTGCTCGATGGCGCCGGTGGCGGCGTCCAGCAGGGTCGGGTCTTCCAGCAGGGCGAGGTGGGCGGCGAAGATGTCTTCTTCCTCGACGTTCTTGCGTTGGCGCGCATGATCCAGGGTGCTGCGGATTTCGCTGCGCACCTGCTCCAGGGCGGCATCCAGGCGTTGCAGTTGCTCGTCGGCAGCATGCTTGCCGGTGTCTGCCGGCAGTTCGATACCGGTCAGGCGGAACAATGGCCCGCAGACCAGGCCCGGCGCGGCACACACGCCTTGCAACACACCCACTTCGGTATTGACCCGACGGGGCGCGGCTGCCACCGGGGTGTGGTGTTCTTCCTTGACGACGGCTGACAAGGCCGCGATCACTGCCTGCACCGCCGCTTCGGCATCCTTGCCGCGACAGCTCACACGCACCTCATCCCCTTCACCGATACCCAGGCCCAGTAAACCGATCAGGCTGTCACACGAGGCGGTTTTATTGCCAAAGTGCAGCGAGGCCTGGCTGCTGAAACCCTGCGCAGCCTTGCGCACCAACGCCGCCGGGCGGGCATGTAAACCACCGCGATGGGTGATGCGTACGCGGGCGCTGGCTTCACCCGCCGAGTTATCCACAGGCGTCGACACCGACGCTGCCGAACGCGCCACGATCTGCAACAACGGCTCGCCGACCTTGACCGTTCTAGCCGCCACCGAGCGCAACTCGAAGCGCTCGCCATTGGTCAGGATGATCAGGCTGACCAGGCTCTTGCACTGGCGTGCAATGCGGTCCAGCTCAAACTGCACCAGCGCCTGGCCCTTGCTTACCCGCGCGCCATCCTTCACCAGCAAGGCGAAGCCTTCGCCGTTCAGTTCCACCGTATCGATGCCCACATGCATCAACACCTCGGCACCGTTGTCAGCGCGGATCGTCAGTGCATGCCCGGTGCGGGCGACGTGGATGATCACGCCGTCACAGGGTGCATGCAGGCAGTCATTCAACGGGTCGATGGCAATGCCGTCGCCCATGGCGCCGCTGGCGAACACTTCGTCGGGAACGTTGCCCAGGGCCAGCACCGGTCCGCTGAGGGGGGCGCTGAGGGTCAGGTCATTATTGTTGTTGGACATGGGCACGGTACTCATCAGGAAAACGCGACTCAGTGAGTGCGGGTAACTTTGCTCAGGTGACGCGGCTGGTCCGGGTCCATGCCCCGGGCTTCGGCCAAACCTGCCGCCATCACGTAGAAACTCTGGATCGCCAGGATCGGGTCCAGGGTCGGATGTTCGGCGCGGCTCAGGGTCAGGTCACGCTCGGCGATATCGTCCGGCGCAGCCAGCAACACGCGGGCACCGCGTTGACGCATGTCGGCGGCCAGGCTCAACAGGCCGGCTTGCTCGGCGCCGCGCGGGGCGAACACCAGCAGGGGGTAGTTGTCGCCAATCAGTGCCATCGGCCCGTGACGTACCTCGGCGCTGCTGAAGGCTTCGGCCTGGATCGCCGAGGTTTCCTTGAGCTTGAGCGCCGCTTCCTGAGCGATGGCAAAACCGGCGCCTCGACCGATCACCATCAGTTGCTGGCAGTCGCGCAGGGCGTCGATGGCGACCGTCCAGTCCTGCCTGGCGGCGGCACGCAGTTCGTCCGGCAAGGCGCGGCAGGCTTGCAGCAAGTCGGCTTCCTGGTTCCAGTGGCCGATCAGCAGCGCGCTGGCACTCAGTGTGGCGATAAAACTTTTGGTGGCGGCGACGCTTTGCTCCGGCCCGGCGCAGAGCGGCACGTGGAATTCGCAGGCGGCTTCCAGCGGTGAGTCTTCAGCGTTGACCAGCGAAATGCTCAGGGCGCCGCGTTTGCGCAGCAGGCGCAAGCTGTTGACCAGGTCCGGGCTTTGCCCCGACTGCGAGAAACCGAACGCCACTTGGCCGCTGACTTTCAACGGGGCTTGCAGCAGGGTCACCACCGACATTGGCAACGACGCCACCGGGATGCCCACGTGCTGCATGGCCAGGTAGGCGAAGTAGCTGGCGGCGTGATCCGAGCTGCCGCGGGCGATGGTCATCGCCACTTGCGGCGGCTGGCGGCGCAGGCGGCCGGCGACTTCTTCCAGCAGTGGGTCCAGGCGTTGCAATTGCGCCGACACGGCGTCGCAGGAGGCCAGGGCCTCTTCAAGCATTTTTGAAGTCAATGGTTTCTCCTTCGACCATTACGTCGGTGAGTGTCAGGGAGCGGTCCAGGCGCACGCAGTCGGCAAAACTGCCGGGTTGCAGGCGGCCGCGCTCTTCCAGGCCCAGGTAGTCCGCAGGAAATTGCGACAGGCGTTGTGAGGCTTCGCTGACGGGCAGGCCGATCTTCACCAGGTTGCGCAGCGCCTGGTCCATGGTCAGCGTGCTGCCGGCCAGGGTGCCGTCGGCCAGGCGCACGCCGCCCAGGCATTTGGTCACGGTGTGGCTGCCCAGCTTGTATTCGCCATCCGGCATGCCGGCGGCGGCAGTGGAGTCGGTGACGCAGTACAGGCATGGGATCGAACGCAGCGCCACGCGCATGGCGCCGGGGTGCACATGCAGCAAATCCGGGATCAATTCGGCGTACTTGGCGTGGGCCAGTGCGGCGCCGACGATGCCGGGCTCGCGGTGATGCAGCGGGCTCATGGCGTTGTACAAATGGGTGAAGCTGGTGGCGCCGGCAGCGAGGGCGGCGACGCCTTCTTCATAGCTGCCCAGGGTATGGCCGATCTGCATGCGCACGCCGCGTTCGCTGAGGGCGCGGATCAGGCCGTCATGCCCGGCGATTTCCGGGGCGATGGTGATCACGCGGATCGGCGCCAGGCGCAGATAGGCTTCCACTTCGGCCATCAATGCGGTGTGGGCAAAGTTGGGTTGGGCGCCGAGTTTTCCCGGATTGATGTAAGGCCCTTCCAGGTGCACACCCAGTACGCGGGCGCTGCCCTTCGGACGCCGTTCGCAG
The DNA here is from genome assembly GCF_900115535.1 of Pseudomonas sp. NFPP28. Classification (NCBI taxonomy): domain Bacteria; kingdom Pseudomonadati; phylum Pseudomonadota; class Gammaproteobacteria; order Pseudomonadales; family Pseudomonadaceae; genus Pseudomonas; species Pseudomonas sp. NFPP28. The sequence continues at coordinate 186,509 of NZ_FOWT01000006.1, forward strand.
AAGGTGCCGAGCTGACCGAGTACGCTTGAGATTTCATCCACCGGCGCAGTCATGGTCGTAGCCAGCAGAGAAGTCGTACCGAAACGCACGTGGGTGCGGGTGATGGTCTCGAAGGCATCGCTGCCTTCCATGATGTCCTTGCCACCGCCGCCGTGGACGTGCAGGTCGATAAAACCCGGCAGCAGGTAGGGCAGGTCGTTGTCAGTCGGGTCGCAAGGGGTGCCTTCGATGGCGATCACCTTGCCGTGCTGATGCACCAGGCGGCCGCGAATCCAGCCGCTGGGCGTGAGGATGTTGTCTTCGGACATGGGCAGTTCTCTAGAGTCGCAGTTCAGCGGAGTAGTCATGGCGGCGCAGCTCTGCGACGAAGTCGTAGTAGTCGTTGCGGCAGTAGGTGTCGGTGATTTCGATCGGTGTGTTGTCGGCGGTGTAGCCGACCCGGGTCATCAGCAGCATCGCGGTGCCGGGGGCGATGCCCACCAGCGCGGCGAACTCGTCGGAAGCGTTGATCGCCTGCACATGCTGCAGGGCGCGCACGATGGGTTTGCCGATGCTTTCGAGGTATTCGTACAGCGAATTGCCAATGCCTTGCGGGTGCGGCAGTACCGAGGCGGGCAGGGTGCTCATTTCAATCGCCATCACCGTGTCATCCGCCTTACGCAAGCGTTTGAGGCGTGCCACTTTATCGGCGGGCGAAAGGCCCAGGCGGATCATCTCTTCGTGGGTCGGCTGGGTCAGTTCTCGTTCCAGCCATTGGGAGCTGGGCACGAAACCCTTGAGCCGCAGCATCTCGCTGAACCCCGAAAGGCGCGACAGCGGCTGTTCCAAGCGTGGCGATATATAGGTGCCGGAGCCTTGATTACGGCGGATCAGCCCTTGGGCAAACAACACTTCCAGCGCCTTGCGAGCGGTGACTCGCGAGATGCTCAATTGCTCGCTGAGGACGCGCTCCGAGGGCAGGGCCTGTTCGGAGGTCCACTGGCCGGCATGGATCGCTGCTTCCAGTTTGCGCGCCAATTGCAGGTACAGCGGCGTGGATTGTTTATCGTCGGGGCGCAGGGCCAGGATGGGGTTCATCTGTCAGGTTTCCGATGCGGTTATTGGAGTGTTGTCGCCCGGTATTGGCCGGAAATTAATACCACTTAAATACCATGTCAATGCAGCTAAAACGGTGCAAGCAGCGGTTTAAAGGCTCCACAATGAGGCCTGGTATGAAGTGGTATTAGAGAGGTCTTTATCGCGCACAGAACGGCGCAGCCCGCAGGGGTGAACTGGTATTCACCGGCGGGCACAGAGGGGGGGCGGGATTTTTTTCGAATTATTTTACGAACGGTACGAGATTACGGACGAATCTCGATCAGGGTGCCGTCCTTGACCAGGTTCCACACTTCGCGCATGTCCACGTTGCGCATGCCGATGCAGCCGTCGGTCCAGTCCAGGGTATGGAACCACTGTTCCGGGTACTCTTCGCTGTCGGGCGTGCCGTGGATCATGATCATGCTGCCGGGCTTCACGCCTTCGCGGCGGGCGCGGGCGGCGTCGCTGATATTGGGGTAGGAGATGTGCATGGCCAGGTTGAAGCGGTCGCTGGTCTTGCGCCAGTCGATCCAGTACAGGCCCTCTGGCGTGCGGCGGTCACCCTCGATCAGCTTGTGGCCCTTGGGGTTCTTGCCCAGGGAAATGCGGTAGGTCTTGAGCGGCTTGCCGTCGTTGATCAACTGCAACTGATGGGCGGACTTGAGCACCAGGACCTTTTCGACGGTCTTGCCGCCCAGGGTTTCCACGGTCGAGGCGGATGACAGGGTCGCGAACGACAGGCAGATAAGGGCAAGCAGCCAACGCATTAAAACGGTATCCCTAGTCATGGAGCGGGCAACACCCGCGGCTCTACAGCCTCGCTGCGCACCGGGAAGGCCTGCTGCCGACGGTCAGCAAAAAAGTATTCGAGGGTACGCCCGACCGTGCGGAACGCCAGCTCGGACCAAGGGATGTCGGCTTCGTCGAACAACTGCACTTCCAGGCTTTCGGGGCCGGCGGCGAAGTCCAGGTCAAGCAGGTCGGCGCGGTAGAAAATATGCACCTGATTGATATGCGGCACGTCGATCAGGGTGTAGATGCTCAGGTTGTGCACGCGGGCGCAGGCTTCTTCCAGGGTTTCGCGCATGGCGGCCTGTTCCACGGTCTCGCCGTTTTCCATGAAGCCGGCGGGCAGCGTCCAGTAGCCCAGGCGCGGCTCGATGGCGCGGCGGCACAGCAGCACTTTATCGCCCCATACCGGCACGGTGCCGGCGACGATATTGGGGTTCTGGTAGTGGATGGTCGAGCAGTGATCACACACAAAGCGCAGGCGGCCGTCGCCTTCGGGGATGCGTTGGGTAACCGGTTTACCGCACTGGCTGCAGAAATTCATGCTGGGGTTCCTGGAAAGTGCGTCTATCTTGGCGTGACGGGCAGGGCGCTGCAACAAGTTGTCGTTTAGCGACACCGGGCGGGTTTTGGGGTTGGGCACCCGCGAGCTTTGGTGCATGATGCAAGGTAGCCAACAGACCGAGATGACTCATGCTGGACGAGCTACTTCGCCGGGTAAGCAACCACACCCCCCACACGCTTGAAACCGACGGGCGTTTCCCCGAGGCTGCGGTGCTGGTGCCGATTACCCGCAGTGACGAACCTGAGCTGATCCTGACCCTGCGCGCCAGTGGCCTGTCGACCCATGGTGGCGAAGTGGCCTTTCCGGGCGGGCGGCGCGACCCCGAAGACCCGGACCTGATCTTCACCGCGCTGCGCGAGGCCGAAGAAGAAATCGGCCTGCCGCCCGGGCTGGTCGAAGTGATCGGCCCGCTGAGCCCCTTGATCTCGCTGCATGGCATTCGGGTCACGCCGTATGTCGGCGTGATCCCCGATTACGTCGAGTACTTGGCCAACGATGCCGAGATTGCCGCGGTTTTCAGCGTGCCCTTGGACTTCTTCCGACAAGACCCACGCGAACATACCCACCGGATCGATTACCAGGGCCGCAGTTGGTACGTGCCCAGCTATCGGTTTGGCGAATACAAGATCTGGGGGCTGACGGCCATCATGATCGTCGAGCTGATCAATCTGCTCTATGACGATGCCAAGATCAGCCTGCACCAGCCACCCAAGAGCTTCATCAATACTTGAGCCATCGCTTGAATGGCAACGCCGTGAGGAAAAACCATGAAATACCGCCTGGGCGACGCCCGCGTCGAGACTCATCCACAGAGCTGGGTGGCACCCAATGCCACGCTGGTGGGCAAGGTCAAGCTGGAGGAGGGCGCCAACGTGTGGTTCAACGCGGTGTTGCGCGGTGACAACGAACTGATCCTGATCGGCAAGAACAGCAACGTGCAGGACGGCAGCGTGATGCACACCGACATGGGCTACCCGTTGACCCTGGGCACCGGCGTGACCATTGGGCATAACGCAATGTTGCACGGCTGCACGGTGGACGATTACAGCCTGATCGGCATCAATGCGGTGATCCTCAACGGCGCCAAGATCGGCAAGCACTGCATCATCGGCGCCAATTCGCTGATCGGCGAAGGCAAGGAAATCCCCGATGGTTCGCTGGTGATGGGCTCGCCGGGCAAGGTGGTGCGTGAACTGACCGACGCGCAGAAACGCATGCTCGAAGCCAGCGCCGCGCACTATGTGCACAACGCACAGCGTTATGCGCGGGATCTGGTCGAGCAGGAAGAATGAATCCGATTGAACGCCCCGTTGCTTCGCCGTGCGTGAGCATTTGCGCGCTGGACGATGACGATATTTGCACCGGCTGCCAGCGTACGGTGGATGAGATTATGCGTTGGAGCCGCATGGATAACGCCGAGCGCCGGGTGGTGCTGGGGTTGTGTCATGAGCGGGCGGTGGCGAGTGGATTGGTGTTTATGGCCTCTAATAAATCCGGCGCCTGAACCAACGCTATCGGGGGCAAGCCCCCTCCCACAGTTGGCCGCGTTCAGTCTGTAGGAATGCAGTCAAAATGTGGGAGGGGGCTTGCCCCCGATAGGGCCATCCCAGACGACATATTTCAAAATGTGAAGTACCCTGTGCCCCTTGTTCACAGGTCCACTCCCATGCTCTTCCTGATCGCCTACATCAGCAGCGTCGTGCTGATCAACTTCGCCTTCTCCACCGCCCCGCACCTGGATGTCATCTGGTCCGCCTGGGGTGGCCTGGTCTTTATCCTGCGCGACATGGTGCAAACCCGCTTCGGCCATGGCGCAATCATCGCCATGCTGGCCGCGCTGGTGCTGTCGTATGTCACGTCCGACCCGGCCATCGCCCTGGCCAGCGCCACCGCGTTCGCGGTGTCCGAGTGCATCGACTGGCTGGTGTTCAGCATCACCAAGCGTCCGCTGCACGACCGTCTGTGGATCAGTTCGGCGCTGAGCATTCCCCTCGACACCTTTATCTTCTTCGGCCTGATCGGCGCGCTCACGCCGGCGGTAGTGGGTACTGCACTGGCGTCGAAGTTCGCCGGGGTCACGGTGGTGTGGCTGATCATGGCCTGGCGCATCCGCAAGCGGGCTGTCGCCAACTGAGGCCAATTCCTGCAGTTCATGTAAAATGCCGGCCTTTCTCCCAATGATCCGCTCCCCTGAGGACCTGAGATGACCCGAATCGGAACTCCATTGTCGCCAACCGCGACCCGCGTTTTGCTGTGTGGCTGCGGTGAGCTGGGCAAGGAAGTGGTAATCGAGCTGCAACGCCTGGGCGTTGAAGTGATTGCCGTGGATCGCTACGCCAACGCGCCGGCCATGCAGGTTGCGCACCGTAGCCACGTGATCAACATGCTCGACGGCGCCGCCCTGCGAGCGGTGATCGAGGTGGAAAAGCCGCACTTCATCGTGCCGGAAATCGAAGCCATCGCGACCGCCACCCTGGTGGAACTGGAGGCCGAAGGCTTCACCGTGATCCCGACCGCGCGCGCCACCTCGCTGACCATGAACCGCGAAGGCATCCGCCGCCTGGCCGCCGAAGAGTTGGACCTGCCAACCTCGCCGTACCACTTCGCCGATACCTTCGAAGACTACAGCAAGGCCGTGCAGGACCTGGGCTTCCCGTGCGTGGTCAAGCCGGTGATGAGTTCGTCGGGCAAGGGCCAGAGCCTGCTGCGCAGCGTCGAGGACGTGCAGAAAGCCTGGGACTACGCCCAGGAAGGCGGCCGTGCAGGTAAAGGCCGTGTGATCATCGAAGGCTTTATCGACTTCGATTACGAAATCACCCTGCTGACCGTGCGTCACATCGGCGGCACCACCTTCTGCGCGCCCGTCGGCCATCGTCAGGAGAAGGGCGACTACCAGGAATCCTGGCAGCCACAGGCCATGAGTCCGATTGCCCTGGCGGAATCCGAGCGCGTTGCCAAGGCGGTGACCGAGGCCCTGGGTGGCCGTGGCCTGTTTGGCGTGGAGTTGTTCATCAAGGGGGATCAGGTGTGGTTCAGCGAAGTGTCGCCGCGCCCGCATGACACCGGTTTGGTGACCCTGATTTCCCAGGACCTGTCGCAGTTTGCGCTGCACGCGCGCGCCATCCTGGGCCTGCCGATCCCGTTGATCCGTCAGTTCGGGCCTTCGGCCTCGGCGGTGATCCTGGTGGAAGGGCAGTCGACCCAGACGGCGTTCGCCAACCTCGGCGCCGCGTTGAGCGAACCTGATACCGCGCTGCGCCTGTTCGGCAAGCCCGAAGTGAATGGCCAGCGCCGCATGGGCGTGGCGTTGGCGCGGGATGAGTCGATTGAAGCGGCCCGTACCAAGGCGACCCGGGCTTCCCAGGCAGTGGTGGTAGAGCTCTAAAAGCATCGGGGGCAAGCCCCCTCCCACACTTGATCCTGTTCACAGAGTTAGATGTGTGAATACATTCAAATGTGGGAGGGGGCTTGCCCCCGATAGCGGTCTATCAGCCCACGCGATTCAAATCATTATCCCGCGTCTCTTTCAGGCACAGCACCGCAATCAGGCTGAGCAACGCCGCCGCCGACACATACCCACCGACATAACTCAGCCCACCCATCGCCACCAGCTTGGTCGCGAAGAACGGCGCGGCGGATGCCCCGACAATCCCACCCAGGTTATACGCCGCCGAAGCGCCGGTATAACGCACGCGGGTCGGGAACAGTTCCGGCAGCAGCGCGCCCATCGGGGCGAACGTCACGCCCATCAGGAACAGCTCCAGCGCCAGGAACAGCGCCACCGCCCAGGTCGAACCGTGGGTCAGCAATGGCTCCATGGTAAAGCCCGACAGAATCGCCAGGACTGCACCAGCGATCAGCACCGGCTTACGCCCATAACGATCACTGGCCAGCGCCGCCAGCGGCGTTGCCAAGCCCATGAACAGTACCGCGAAGCACAGCAGGCCGAGGAAGGTTTCACGGCTGTAGCCCAAGGTCGACACGCCATAGCTCAGGGAAAACGCCGTGGTGATATAGAACAGCGCGTAGCACACCACCATCGACGCAGCGCCCAGCAACACCGGCAGCCAGTGCTGGCTGAACAGCTCCACCAACGGCACTTTGACCGGCGCTTGCTGGGCGACGGCGTTGGCGAACACCGGCGTTTCGTGCAGCTTCAGCCGCGCGTACAGGCCTACCATCACCAGCGCCGCGCTGAGGATGAACGGGATGCGCCAGCCCCAACTGCGGAATTGCTCATCGCTGAGACTCATGGCCAGGATCAGGAACAAGCCGTTGGCTGCCAGGAATCCGATCGAAGGGCCGAGTTGCGGGAACATGCCGAACCAGGCGCGTTTGCCCTTGGGCGCATTCTCGGTCGCCAACAGCGCCGCGCCGCCCCATTCGCCGCCCAGGCCCAGGCCCTGGCCGAAACGCAGTACGCACAACAGGATCGGCGCCCAGGCGCCGATGCTGTCATAACCGGGCAGCAAGCCGATCAGCGTGGTGCACACGCCCATCAGCAGCAGCGAGGCCACCAGGGTCGATTTGCGACCGATACGGTCGCCAAAGTGGCCGAACAGCGCCGACCCCAGTGGGCGGGCGATGAAGGCGATACCGAAGGTCAGGAATGACGCCAGCATCTGCGCGGTGCCGGAGGTCTGCGGGAAGAACACCGGGCCGATCACCAGCGCAGCAGCCGTGGCGTAGATATAGAAGTCGTAGAACTCGATGGCGGTGCCGACGATGCTCGCCGTGGCGACCCGTGCGGTCGAGTTGGTCGGGGCGGCAGCAGGTGCGGCCTCGTTGTAGGTGGTGCTCATGGCGATATCCCTGACGGTCAGTGCGCGTTTGGACGCGGATTATTATTGGTCGAACACCCATGGATCAGGGTTGTGCGCGGGGCGGCTCGGGATGGGAGCGAACACCGGTCAGACACTGTAAAGCGGTGCCTGGACGCGTTCAGTGCGGGTAGCACGCGGTCGGGCGGGGCTCTGGTAAGCCGTCCCGATTATAGGAAGGGGTTTGAACACACAACAAGTCAAAATGTGGGAAGGGCAAGCCCCTCCCACATTATGTGGTTGTGTTTTGTCTGGGAACTAAGCGGCGACCGGCATCCGGCTGGTATGCCAGATCAGCACCTTGCTCACCCGGTTGTCCTCGGTCTCGAGGATTTCCAGGCGGTAGCGGCCTATTTTCAGGCACACCGCGCAATCCGGAATGGTCTCCAGCGCCTCGGTGACCAGGCCGTTGAGTGTCTTGGGGCCGTCGCTGGGCAGGTGCCAGTTCAGGCTCTTGTTCAATTCGCGGATCGAGGCGGCGCCGTCGATGATGTAGCGGCCATCCGGTTGCGCTTCGATATGCGGGTTGTCCGCACTCTGTTCGCTTTCGAATTCACCGACGATTTCTTCGAGGATATCTTCCAGGGTCACGATGCCGAGTACTTCGCCGTATTCATCCACCACCATGCCCAGGCGACGCTGCTGTTTGTGGAAATTCAGCAGTTGCAGTTGCAGCGGAGTGCTTTCCGGGACGAAGTAGGGCTCGTGGCAGGCCGCGAGCAACGCCTCTTTGGTCAGGCTCGCGTCGGGCAACAGGTGCTGGATCTGCCGCGTGTTGAGCACGGCTTCGACCTGGTTGATATCACTGTGGAACACCGGCAGGCGCGTGCGCTGGGAGGTGCGCAACTGCTCGATGATCTCCTCGATCGAGTCATCCAGGTTGATGCCGTCCACTTCGCTGCGGGGCACCAGGATGTCGTTGACGGTGATGTTGTCCAGAGCGTGGATGCCCGGCATGCCGGGGGTACGGCCTTCGGCGATCTCGGGTTCGGGTTCGTCATCATGGTCAGGCAGCGGTTCGTCGCTCTTCTTCACCACGCCGGTCTTGCGCGCGAACGGGCGCAGCAGCAACAGACTGATACCATTGAGCAGCCAGGCCAGGGGGTAGACGATTTTGAGTGGCACGCCCAGCAGCGTATTGCCGAAGCCCAGTACCGCTTGCGGATAGCGGGTGGCCAGGGCGCGGGGCAGGTAGTCGGCCAGGATCAACAGGGTCGCGCAGGAGATCAGCCAGCCGAGCCACGGCCCGTTCTGCGCCCAGGCGTATATGGCCAGCAGCGTGCACAGGATGACCACGGCGGCGCGACACAGGCTGTTGCACAGGATCAGGCTGTTACGCGGAAAGCTCAGGCGGGTGGCCGCCTTGTCGCCCTGGCGTGTTCCGGGGCGCAGGGCCAGCAAGTGTTGCTGGGCGGCTTCGATGGCAGTAAACAGCGCGGCCCATAACACCAGCAGGGCGATTACCGCGAGCATCGGCTCCAGGGGCAAGTTGTCCATGATCGCCGCCCGTCAGATATGCAGGATGTATTCGCGAACCAGCTTGCTGCCGAAATAGGCCAGCATCAGCAGGCAGAAACCGGCCAGGGTCCAGCGGATCGCCTTGTGCCCGCGCCAGCCGAGGCGGTTGCGGCCCCACAGCAGGACGCTGAACACGATCCAGGCCAGGCAGGCCAGCAGGGTCTTGTGCACCAGGTGCTGGGCGAACAGGTTTTCGAAGAACAGCCAGCCGGAGATCAGCGACAGTGAGAGCAAGGTCCAGCCGGCCCACAGGAAGCCGAACAGCAGGCTTTCCATGGTTTGCAGCGGCGGGAAGTTCTTGATCAGCCCGGACGGGTGCTTGTGCTTGAGCTGGTGGTCCTGCAGCAGCAGGAGCAAGGCCTGGAACACTGCGATGGTGAACATGCCATAGGCCAGGATCGACAGCAGGATGTGGGCGAGGATGCCCGGTTCTTCATCGATCACCGGCACCGTACCGGTAGGCGCGAATTGCGCCAGCAGCACCGTCAGCACGCCCAGCGGGAAGAGCAGTACCAGCAGGTTCTCGACCGGGATCCGGTAGCAGGCCATCAGTGTCAGCGCGATAACGGCTGCGGCGATCAGGCTGGCGGCGCTGAAAAAGTCCAGGGCCAGGCCGACCGGCGTCATCAAGTGCGTGAACAGGCTCGCGGCATGGGCGAGCAAGGCGAGGACGCCAAGGCCTACCAACAGGCGTTTGTCCGCCTTGGTGCCCTGGGCCAGACGAGTGCCCTGATAGACGGTCGCAGCGGCGTACAAGATGGCGGCGGCGAGGCTGGGTAGCAAACTGGGTGACAAAGGGAGCATAAATCCTGTTAGGCAAGCCCGAAAGGCGCTGAGTTTGGCATACCCCCGCGCAACACGAAAGACTCCCGGGCCAGACAGCGGGTGTGCATGGACGCAGTCTTCGCTATAATCCGCGACCTGCCCACGCCGCAGGCTCGCCGAGCGCTGTTTTTAATAGCGATTTACCACAGCCTGGGCCGCCATTACCTCGGTCTATGAATAGGGCCTGAAAGGATCGCGCATGTTTGAAAATCTGACTGACCGTCTCTCGCAGACGCTGCGCCACGTTACCGGCAAGGCCAAGCTGACCGAGGACAATATTAAAGACACCCTGCGTGAAGTGCGCATGGCGTTGCTGGAAGCCGACGTGGCCTTGCCGGTGGTGAAGGACTTCGTCAACTCGGTCAAAGAGCGCGCGGTGGGCACCGAGGTGTCCCGCAGCCTGACCCCGGGCCAGGCGTTTGTGAAGATCGTCCAGGCCGAACTCGAAAGCCTGATGGGCGCGGCCAACGAAGACCTGAACCTCAGCGCCGTGCCGCCGGCCGTCGTCCTGATGGCGGGTCTGCAAGGTGCGGGCAAGACCACCACCGCCGGCAAGCTGGCGCGCTTCCTTAAAGAGCGCAAGAAGAAGTCTGTGATGGTGGTGTCGGCCGACGTGTACCGTCCGGCGGCCATCAAGCAGCTGGAAATGCTCGCAGGCGAAGTGGGCGTGACCTTCTTCCCGTCCGACCTGAGCCAGAAGCCGGTCGACATCGCCAACGCCGCCATTAAAGAAGCCAAGCTCAAGTTCATCGACGTGGTCATCGTCGATACCGCCGGTCGCCTGCACATCGACGAGGAGATGATGGGCGAGATCAAGGCGCTGCATGCCGCGATCAACCCGGTCGAGACCCTGTTCGTGGTCGACGCCATGACCGGCCAGGATGCGGCCAACACCGCCAAGGCCTTCGGCGACGCATTGCCGCTGACCGGCGTGATCCTCACCAAGGTCGACGGCGACGCCCGTGGCGGTGCCGCGCTGTCGGTGCGTGCCATCACCGGTAAGCCGATCAAGTTCATCGGTATGGGCGAGAAGAGCGAAGCGCTCGAGCCGTTCCACCCGGAGCGTATCGCCTCGCGGATCCTCGGCATGGGCGACGTGCTCAGCCTGATCGAACAGGCCGAAGCCACCCTCGACAAGGACAAGGCCGACAAGCTGGCCAAGAAGCTGAAGAAGGGCAAGGGCTTCGACCTCGAAGACTTCCGCGACCAGCTGCAACAGATGAAGAACATGGGCGGCCTCGGCGGCCTGATGGATAAGCTGCCGAACATCGGCGGTGTGAACCTGGCGCAGATGGGCAATGCCCAGGGCGCGGCAGAGAAGCAGTTCAAGCAGATGGAAGCCATCATCAACTCCATGACCCCGGCCGAGCGCCGCGACCCTGAACTGATCAGCGGTTCGCGCAAGCGTCGGATCGCCATGGGTTCCGGCACCCAGGTGCAGGACATCGGTCGCTTGATCAAGCAGCACAAGCAGATGCAGAAGATGATGAAGAAGTTCTCCGCCAAGGGCGGTATGGCCAAGATGATGCGCGGCATGGGCGGTATGTTGCCCGGCGGTGGCATGCCCAAGATGTAAAGAATTCGAGCGGGGGCCCAGCTCCTGCTCCGACCCACAGGGATGTGGGATCTCCAGCAAACCCGCCGTTGGCGGGCGCTGACTCGCCGTTTTAACCGACGGCTCTATAGCAAATCTGGATGGCACGCTGATAGGCGCCGGAAAAAGACATTTGCAAAAGTCCGGATATTCCTTAGAATATGCGGCCTTTCGGGCACCTATGCCCGCTGTGCATTTAGATTTGCAGCACCGACTACAGGAACGATGTTCACATGCTAACAATCCGTCTTGCCCTTGGCGGCTCCAAAAAGCGCCCGTTTTACCACTTGACCGTAACCGACAGCCGCAACCCGCGCGACGGTTCGCACAAGGAACAGGTTGGTTTCTTCAACCCTGTTGCTCGTGGTCAAGAAGTTCGTCTGTCCGTGAACCAAGAGCGCGTAGCCTACTGGCTGAGCGTGGGTGCACAGCCATCCGAGCGCGTTGCAAAACTGTTGAAGGACTCGGCTAAGGCCGCAGCCTGAGCAATATGAACGCGACGCCAGCTGTTGCTGATGATTTGATCGTTATCGGCAAGATTTACTCGGTTCATGGCGTTCGCGGCGAAGTGAAGGTGTATTCCTTTACTGATCCGACTGAAAACCTGTTGCAGTACAAAACCTGGACGCTCAAGCGCGAGGGTAGTGTGAAACAGGTCGAGCTGGTCAGTGGACGCGGGAGCGACAAGTTCCTGGTCGCAAAGCTCAAGGGTCTTGATGATCGTGAAGAAGCTCGTCTTCTGGCCGGTTATGAGATCTGCGTGCCGCGCAACCTGTTCCCTGAATTGACCGACGGCGAGTACTACTGGTACCAGCTGGAAGGTCTGAAGGTTATTGATCAACTCGGGCAACTGTTCGGGAAAATCGATCATCTTCTGGAAACCGGCGCCAATGATGTAATGGTGGTCAAGCCTTGCGCTGGCAGCCTGGATGATCGCGAACGCCTGTTGCCGTATACCGAGCAATGTGTGTTGGCCGTCGACCTGGCAGCGGGCGAGATGAAGGTGGAATGGGACGCGGACTTCTAAGCGTGGCTAATTTGCGCATTGAAGTGATCAGTTTGTTTCCCGAGATGTTTTCCGCCATCAGCGAGTACGGCATCACCAGTCGGGCGGTGAAACAGGGGCTGTTGCAGCTCACCTGTTGGAACCCGCGAGACTACACGACGGATCGACATCACACTGTGGACGATCGCCCATTTGGCGGTGGCCCGGGCATGGTGATGAAGATCAAGCCCCTGGAAGACGCATTGGTTCAGGCCAAGGCCGCCGCCGGGGAGAAGGCGAAGGTGATTTACCTGTCCCCTCAAGGCCGTCAGCTGAAACAGGCTGGGGTCCGCGAACTGGCGAATGAGGAAGCACTGATCCTGATTGCCGGTCGCTATGAAGGCATTGACGAGCGTTTTATTGAAGCTCATGTCGATGAAGAGTGGTCGATTGGGGACTATGTCCTGTCCGGTGGCGAGCTGCCGGCGATGGTCCTGATAGATGCGGTTACACGACTGCTGCCTGGAGCTTTAGGGCATGTGGACTCCGCGGAGGAAGATTCCTTCACGGATGGTTTGCTGGATTGCCCGCACTACACCCGACCGGAGGTGTATGCGGATCAGCGTGTTCCCGACGTATTGCTAAGTGGCAATCACGCACACATCCGGCGTTGGCGTTTACAGCAGTCCCTTGGTCGGACCTATGAACGACGCGCCGATCTTCTGGAAAGCCGCTCGCTTTCTGGAGAAGAGAAGAAGCTGCTCGAGGAATACATCCTCGCGCGGGACGATAGTTAACAACGTATCGATGGTAGGTCCATTGACTTACCTTAGGAGCACAGCATGACTAACAAAATCATCCTTGCACTCGAAGCAGAGCAGATGACCAAAGAGATCCCTACCTTTGCCCCGGGCGACACCATTGTCGTTCAGGTGAAAGTGAAGGAAGGCGACCGTTCGCGTCTGCAAGCGTTCGAAGGCGTGGTAATCGCCAAGCGTAACCGTGGTGTGAACAGTGCTTTCACTGTTCGTAAAATCTCCAACGGTGTTGGCGTAGAGCGTACTTTCCAGACCTACAGCCCGCAAATCGACAGCATGGCCGTCAAGCGTCGCGGTGACGTACGTAAAGCCAAGCTGTACTACCTGCGTGACCTGTCCGGTAAAGCAGCTCGCATCAAGGAAAAACTGGCTTAAGTCCAGCTTTCCGATGCAGAAAAAAGCAGCCTACGGGCTGCTTTTTTGTGCCTGCGATTTGAGGTCCGAGATAGGATGCCAGCAGCCTCTCCCACTTTTCTGTTCGAGCCCCTATGCCTGCCATTGACCACCCCCTGATCGACCGTTTCCTCGACGCCCTGTGGCTGGAAAAAGGCCTGTCGGACAACACCCGCCAGGCCTACCGCAGCGACCTGGCGCTGTTCAATGGCTGGTTGCAGGAGAAAAATCTCGAACTGATCAACGCCGGCCGCGAGCTGATCCTCGACCACTTGGCCTGGCGTCTGGAGCAGAACTACAAGCCACGTTCCACTGCGCGATTCCTCTCTGGTGTGCGTGGTTTTTATCGCTATCTGCTGCGGGAAAAGCTGATCGCCATCGACCCCACCCTGCAAGTCGATATGCCACAACTTGGCAGGCCATTGCCCAAATCCCTGTCGGAAGCCGACGTGGAGGCGTTGCTCGCCGCCCCCGACCTCAGCGAAGCCATCGGTCAGCGTGACCGCGCCATGCTCGAAGTGCTCTACGCCTGTGGCCTGCGGGTGACCGAGCTGATCAGCCTGACGCTGGAGCAGGTCAACCTGCGCCAGGGCGTGTTGCGGGTAATGGGCAAGGGCAGCAAGGAACGGCTGGTGCCGATGGGCGAGGAGGCGATTGTGTGGGTCGAGCGCTACATGCGCGATGCTCGAGGCGAACTGCTCGGTGGGCGCCCAAGCGATGTGCTGTTCCCCAGCCTGCGTGGCGAACAGATGACTCGCCAGACCTTCTGGCACCGCATCAAGCACCAGGCCAAGGTCGCCGGGATCGGCAAGGCGCTGTCGCCGCACACACTGCGCCATGCATTCGCCACGCATTTGCTCAACCACGGTGCGGATTTGCGTGTGGTGCAGATGCTGCTCGGCCACAGCGACTTATCCACCACCCAGATCTACACCCACGTGGCGCGCGCGCGTTTGCAGGATATGCACGCCAAGCACCACCCGCGAGGCTGAAAACGTCCAATTTATCCGGCCGCGGGCTGCCCTGCGGCCCAACTGTGGTAGGCTTTGCCGGTTAGCAAAGGGGACGACCCAGACCTGTGTTTCCAGGCAGTGTCACTGCGCGTCCCTGCATCTGCCTTCAGGAGTTCCCATGCGCTTGACCCAGATTATTGCCGCCGCAGCCATTGCGTTGGTTTCCACCTTTGCCTTCGCCGATGACGCTGCCGAGCAGACCATCCGCAAGAGCCTGGCCAACCTGCAACTCGACACCCCGATCGAGAGCATCAGCGCCAGCCCGATGGCCGGCCTGTACGAAGTCAAGCTCAAGGGCAGCCGCGTGCTGTATGCCAGTGCCGATGGCCAGTACATCGTCCAGGGCTACCTGTTCCAGTTGAAGGACGGCAAGCCGGTCAACCTGACTGAAAAAGCCGAACGCCTGGGTGTTTCCAAGCTGATCAATGGCATTCCAGTGGCCGAGACCGTGGTGTACCCGGCTATCGGTGAGACCAAGACCCACATCACCGTGTTCACCGACACCACCTGCCCGTATTGCCACAAGCTGCACGCCGAAGTGCCTGCGCTGAACAAGCTGGGCGTGGAAGTACGCTACGTAGCGTTCCCGCGCCAGGGCCTGGGTTCGCCGGGTGACGAACAGTTGCAAGCCGTATGGTGTTCGGCCGACAAAAAAGCGGCCATGGACAAGATGGTCGACGGCAAGGAAATCAAGGCTGCCAAATGCGCCAACCCGGTCTCCAAGCAGTTCGCCCTGGGCCAGTCCATCGGCGTCAACGGCACACCGGCCATCGTTTTGGCTGACGGCCAAGTGATTCCGGGCTACCAGCCGGCACCACAAGTTGCGAAACTGGCGCTGAGTGCCAAATAAACCAGCATCGTCGAACCTTTGACGATCATGGCCTGTGGATAAGTCGACAGGCCACTAATTTGAAAGCCGCAGTCGTGCGGCTGTTTTCCACGGCCGACCTCGTGTCGGCCGTTTCATGGGGAGTTCTTCAGTGAAACCGGTCAAAGTAGGCATCTGTGGGTTAGGGACCGTCGGTGGCGGCACCTTCAACGTACTTCAGCGTAACGCTGAAGAGATTTCCCGCCGTGCAGGGCGTGGGATTGAAGTGGCACAAATTGCCACGCGTTCGCCAAAGCCTCAGTTCGAAACGACCGGTATTGCGATGACCAACGATGTCTTCGCCGTTGCCACCAACCCTGAAATCGATATCGTGATCGAACTGGTGGGCGGGTATACCGTGGCCCGCGAGTTGGTGCTCAAGGCCATCGAAAACGGCAAGCATGTGGTCACTGCCAACAAGGCACTGATCGCGGTGCACGGCAACGAAATCTTCGCCAAGGCCCGTGAGAAGGGCGTGATCGTGGCGTTCGAGGCTGCGGTGGCTGGTGGCATTCCGGTGATCAAGGCGATCCGTGAAGGCCTGTCCGCGAACCGTATCAACTGGGTGGCCGGCATCATCAACGGCACCGGCAACTTCATCCTCACCGAAATGCGCGAGAAGGGCCGGACCTTCGAAGACGTCCTCGCCGAAGCCCAGGCCCTGGGTTACGCCGAAGCCGACCCGACCTTCGACGTGGAAGGTATCGACGCCGCGCACAAGCTGACCATCCTGGCGTCCATCGCCTTTGGTATTCCGCTGCAGTTCGACAAGGCCTACACCGAAGGCATCACCAAGCTGACCACCGCCGATGTGAACTACGCCGAAGCCCTGGGTTACCGCATCAAGCACCTGGGCGTGGCGCGCAGCACCCCGGCCGGTATCGAACTGCGGGTACACCCGACGCTGATCCCGGCCGACCGCCTGATCGCCAACGTCAATGGCGTGATGAACGCCGTAATGGTCAACGGTGATGCGGCCGGTTCGACCCTGTTCTACGGCGCCGGTGCCGGCATGGAACCCACCGCTTCGTCGGTGATCGCCGACCTGGTGGACGTGGTCCGCGCCATGACCAGCGACCCGGAAAACCGTGTGCCGCACCTGGCCTTCCAGCCGGATTCGCTGTCGGCCCACCCGATCCTGCCGATCGAAGCCTGCGAAAGCGCCTACTACCTGCGCATCCAGGCCCAGGATCACCCGGGCGTACTGGCCCAGGTGGCGAGCATCCTGTCTGAGCGCGGTATCAACATCGAGTCGATCATGCAGAAGGAAGTCGAGGAGCAAAACGGCCAGGTGCCGATGATCTTGCTCACCCATCGCGTGCTCGAACAGCATATCAACGATGCCATCGCCGCCCTGGAAGCCCTGCAAGGCGTGGTCGGGCCGGTGGTGCGGATCCGCGTCGAACACCTGAACTAATGGTTTTGCGGCAAGGGCCCCGCAAGTTCGGCGGCCCTTGTTCAAGAATGCTCTAGAGGAGCCAGTCATGCGTTATATCAGCACCCGCGGCCAGGCACCGGCCCTGAATTTCGAAGACGTCCTGCTGGCAGGCCTTGCCACGGACGGCGGCCTGTACGTGCCGGAAAACCTGCCACGTTTCACCCAAGAGGAAATCGCATCCTGGGCTGGCCTGCCATACCACGAACTGGCGTTCCGCGTGATGCGCCCGTTCGTCACCGGCAGCATTCCGGACGCCGATTTCAAGAAGATCCTGGAAGAAACCTACGGCGTGTTTTCCCACAACGCCATTGCACCGCTGCGCCAACTGAACGGCAACGAATGGGTCCTGGAGTTGTTCCACGGCCCGACCCTGGCGTTCAAGGACTTCGCCCTTCAACTGCTGGGTCGTCTGCTGGATTATGTGCTGGAGAAGCGCGGCGAGCGCGTGGTGATCATCGGCGCCACCTCCGGTGATACCGGTTCGGCGGCCATCGAAGGCTGCAAGCACTGCGAAAATGTCGACATCTTCATCCTGCACCCGCACAAGCGCGTGTCGGAAGTGCAGCGCCGCCAGATGACCACCATCTTTGGCGAGAACATCCATAACATCGCCATCGAAGGCAACTTCGATGACTGCCAGGAAATGGTCAAGAACAGCTTCGCCGACCAGAGCTTCCTGAAAGGCACGCGCCTGGTGGCGGTGAACTCGATCAACTGGGCGCGGATCATGGCCCAGATCGTCTACTACTTCCACGCCTCGCTGCAGTTGGGCGGCCCTGCACGTTCAGTGTCTTTCTCGGTGCCGACCGGCAACTTCGGCGACATTTTCGCCGGTTACCTGGCGCGCAACATGGGCCTGCCGATCAACCAGTTGATCGTCGCTACCAACCGCAACGACATCCTGCACCGCTTCATGAGCGGCAACCAGTACGTCAAGGAAACCCTGCACGCGACCCTGTCGCCGTCCATGGACATCATGGTCTCGTCCAACTTCGAACGCCTGCTGTTCGACATGCACGGCCGCAACGGTGCGGCGATTGCTGGCTTGATGGACACCTTCAAGCGCGGCGGCGGTTTCAGTGTGGATGAAGAGCGCTGGACCGAAACCCGCAAGCTGTTCGACTCCCTGGCCGTGGACGACGCGCAGACCTGCGAAACCATTGCAGACGTCTATGCCCAGTCCGGCGAGCTGCTCGACCCGCACACCGCCATCGGTGTGAGGGCCGCCCGTGAATGCCGTCGCAGCCTGGATATCCCGATGGTCATCCTGGGCACTGCCCACCCGGTCAAATTCCCGGAAGCGGTGGAGAAGGCCGGTGTTGGCAAAGCGCTGGAGTTGCCAGTGCACCTGGCCGACCTGTTCGAGCGTGAAGAGCGTTGCACGGTGTTGGCTAATGACCTGACGGCCGTGCAGGCGTTTGTGAGCCAGCATGGCAACCGGGGTAAGCCGTTGTAAGGCACACCGCGTAGACAAAAACGCCGCTTGCCCTTCCCTGGGGCAGCGGCGTTTTTCGTTTATGGCAGGCCCCGCTTGGTATGCGCGGCTACGTGAGTAGTTTCTGCACGATGGCCAAGACAGCGCTGAACGCCGTAAACATGGCTATGACGACACCCAATGGATACCAGAAATTCTCACGGGTTATCTTGTGGGTCTCGGCAGCGAGTTTGCGTTGCTCCGCATAAATGCGTGATATGTCGGCGTGAATCTTCTCTAGCGCAGCTTGCTCTTTGTCGTGTTCCAGCATCGTCTTCATCCTTCACAGTAAGGGCCTTCTGACATGCGCTTTTATCTGCTTGGCAGCGTCACCAGCGCTCACCGAGTAAAGGATCCACCTCTGATCTGACCCTTGGGCAAAACCCAAAACGACTTGCCAGTGCGTAAGCAGTTATGTGCCGTCGTTTTTAGGTTGTCATGTTGCAAGCGCATGCTGGAATCCGTCACCCCCTGACGGCCCCATAAAGACGAAAAAGCGAACTTTCCTACGTCACAAACAGTCACTTAGGATAGATGCAGCTCCCGTTGAAACGATTGTTCCCGAACTATTGAGTGGTGATCGAGATGGAAAGTATCAGCCTATTGCTCGAAGAAGCACTGAGCCCTTATCAGGTTACGCTGACCACCTCTGGTGTGCAGGACGAGTGCCTGGTAACCGTGAAGAATCCTGCTGGCGCCATCGTGGTCGAGCGTGACGTCGACCGCGCCCAATTGATGGACAAGCGCGTACTGGTGGATGTGGTGGACTGCCTGCTGCGTGACATCAAAATTGCCGAAGGACGTCTGGAGCCTTCGGTCATCGCGGCCTTGCGCAACGCAGCCCTGACTCGCAACGCCACCGCCGCATGAAGAATTGTTTAACTGTGGAAACTTCCTACAGTGCGGCCGGTCAGACTTTGTAACAGCAAGAGCAAACATTGTGCTCCGGTGTTTGTGCCTTGCTGTACTGGTCTTTGTAGGCCACGTTTAACCCCAAAGTGTCTCCCCACGCTTTGGGGTTTCTTTTTGCCTGCGATTTGTCAGGCAAGTCATCTGGCACAGGGCATCTGGTGCCAAAGCCTGGCGGAATGGGACATCAGATCGCGCCTTCCTCGCGCAAGCGCACAATGGCGGCCGCGTCGTAGCCCAGGCCAGCGAGCACTACGCTGTTATGTTCACCCAGTTGCGGCCCCACCCATTCGCAACTGCCCGGCGTGTCCGACAGCTTGGGCACGATGCCCGGCATCTTGAATTCCTTGCCGCCGGGAAGCCGGGCCTTGAGGAACATCTCCCTGGCGAGGAATTGCGGGTCGCCCAACATGTCCTCGGCGCTGTAGATCCGGCTGGCAGGCACCTCGGCTTTGTTCAACAGGTCGACCACCTGGTCCAGCGGCAGCGAATTCACCCAGCGATCTATCACTCCATACAGCTCGTCACGGCGGCTATCACGCCCGTCGTTGCTGGCCAGCACCGGATCGTTGGCCAAGTCCTCACGGCCAATGGCCGACATGAAACGCTTGAAGATCGCATCACCGTTGGCGCCGATCTGTACATGCTTGCCGTCGGCGCTGGTGTGGATGGAGGAGGGCGTAATGCCGGGCATGATGTTGCCGGTGCGTTCGCGAATAAAGCCGAACACGTCGAACTCGGGGATCATGCTTTCCATCATGGCGAAGATGGCTTCGTACAATGCCACATCCACCACCTGGCCCAAGCCACCGTTGACCTCGCGATGACGCAGCGCCATCAGCGCGCCGATCACTGCCCACAATGCGGCAATCGAATCGCCAATGGAAATGCCGGTGCGCACCGGCGGGCGGTCTTCGAAACCGGTGATGTAGCGCAGGCCGCCCATGGACTCGCCGACTGCACCAAACCCGGGTTGGTCTTTCATCGGTCCGGTCTGGCCGAAGCCGGAGAGACGTACCATCACCAGCTTTGGATTCAGCGCGTGCAGGGTCTCCCAACTCAGGCCGAGCTTTTCCAGCACGCCGGGGCGGAAGTTTTCGATCAGGATGTCGGCGTCCGCCAACAGTTGTTTGAGAATGGCCAGGCCGTCCGGGTGCTTGAGGTTCAGCGTCAGCGACTGCTTGTTGCGCGCCTGCACGAACCACCACAGCGACGTGCCCTCGTACAGCTTGCGCCATTTGCGCAGCGGGTCGCCGCCGTCCGGCGATTCGACCTTGATCACCTCGGCGCCGAACTCCGCGCAGATTCGTGAGGCGAACGGGCCGGCGATCAGGGTGCCGAGTTCGATGACTTTCAGGCCGGCAAGTGGTTTGGCATTGAACGACATGAGGATCCTTGTCTGCGCAGTGCGATGGTGTGATGCCTTTTAACATAGGCGAGCAGCCCAGGGCAGCGCAGGATTCGTTGATTGGCCTCGTCATCGGTTAGACTGGCCGCCTTTCCCTGTCTCTAGAAGCCCGTTCATGGCCCAGCCGTCCACGACCTACAAATTCGAACTCAACCTCACCGACCTCGACCGCTCGGTGTATGAGAGCGTCAAACAGACCATCGCCCGCCACCCGTCGGAAACCGAAGAGCGCATGACCGTGCGTCTGCTGGCCTACGCACTCTGGTACAACGAGCAGTTGTCGTTCGGGCGTGGCCTGTCAGATGTCGACGAACCAGCCCTGTGGGAAAAAAGCCTGGATGATCGGGTTTTGCACTGGATCGAAGTCGGCCAGCCCGATGCCGACCGCCTCACTTGGTGCTCGCGCCGTACCGAACGCACCAGCCTGCTGGCCTATGGCAGCCTGCGTGTGTGGGAAGGCAAGGTGGTGCCGGTGGCAAACAACCTGAAAAACGTACACATCGCCGCTGTGCCGCAGGAAGTCCTGGAGACTCTGGCCAAAGACATGCCCCGCGTGATCAAGTGGGATGTAATGATCAGCGAAGGCACGATCTTCGTCACCGACGACCGCGGCCAGCACGAAGTGCAGTTGCAGTGGTTGGTCGGCGAACGCGGTTGATTGAGTCGCCGCCGGTCACCTGTTTTATTTCCGTATCAGAAGAGAAGTTTTCGTCACCCCATGCGTATCGATCCCCGCCCGTTGCCTGCCGTCCTGCCGTTTCTCGGTGAATTGCCACCGCTGTTGACCCGCCTCTATGCTGCGCGCGGCGTGCAATCCGAGGCCGAGCTGGATAAAAGCCTGGCGCGGTTGATTCCCTATCAGCAGCTCAAGGGCATCGACGCGGCGGTGGACCTGTTGGTGACGGCGTTGGAGCAACGCCAGCGCATCCTCATTGTCGGTGACTTCGACGCCGACGGCGCCACCGCCAGCACCGTGGGCACCTTGGGCCTGCGCCTGCTCGGTGCGGCCCATGTCGATTACCTGGTGCCCAACCGTTTCGAATACGGCTATGGCCTGACCCCGGAAATCGTCGCGGTGGCCCTGCAGCGCGAGCCGCAGTTGCTGATTACCGTGGACAACGGCATCTCCAGCGTCGAAGGCGTGGCGGCGGCGAAGGCGGCGGGTTTGCAGGTGCTGGTGACCGACCACCACTTGCCCGGCGACGAGTTGCCGGCGGCGGACGCTATCGTCAACCCGAACCAGCCCGGCTGTGAGTTCCCCAGCAAGGCGCTGGCCGGCGTGGGGGTGATCTTCTACGTGTTGATGGCGTTGCGTGCGCGCCTGCGCAGCTTGGGTTGGTACGAGAACAAGCCACAACCGAATATCGGCGAACTGCTCGACCTGGTCGCCCTGGGCAGCGTCGCCGACGTGGTGCCCCTGGACGCCAACAACCGCATCCTGGTGCATCAGGGGCTGGAACGTATCCGCGCCGGTCGTGCACGGCCGGGGATCAAGGCGATCCTGGAAGTGGCCAAGCGCGATGCCGCGCGTATCACCTCCACCGACCTGGGGTTTATCCTCGGGCCGCGTTTGAACGCAGCCGGACGCTTGGACGACATGAGCCTGGGCATCGAGTGCCTGCTCACCACCGACGTGGCCGCGGCCCGTGAAATGGCCGCGCAACTGGACGGCATGAACCAGGACCGCAAATCCATCGAGCAAGGCATGCAGCGCGAAGCCCTGGCCCAGCTCAAGGACTTGCCGGTGGAGTCGATGCCCTACGGTTTGTGCCTGTTCGACCCGGAATGGCACCAAGGTGTGATCGGGATTCTGGCGTCGCGCATGAAAGAGCGCTATTTCCGCCCAACCATTGCCTTCGCCGACGCTGGCGACGGTTTGCTCAAGGGCTCTGGGCGCTCTGTGCAGGGTTTTCATATCCGTGATGCCCTGGCGGTGGTCGCCAGCCAGCATCCGAACCTGATCAGCAAGTACGGCGGTCACGCCATGGCGGCAGGGCTGACATTGCCCGAGGAAAACTTCCCGCTGTTCGCCGAAGCCTTCGATGCCGAAGTGCGTCGGCAACTGCGCGAAGAAGACCTGACCGGGCGCCTGCTGTCTGATGGCACCCTGGCAGTGGAAGAGTTTCACCTGGAACTGGCCCGTGCGCTACGGCATGCCGGGCCGTGGGGGCAGCACTTCCCTGAGCCGTTGTTCCATGGCGTGTTTCAGTTGGTGGAGCAGCGCGTTGTGGGGGAGCGGCACCTGAAGGTCGTGCTCAAGAGCGAGTGCGGGTCGGTGAAGCTGGATGGCATTGCGTTTGGCGTGGACCGTGAGGTCTGGCCGAACCCGACGGTGCGTTGGGTGGAATTGGCCTACAAGCTGGATGTGAACGAGTTTCGCGGGAATGAAACCGTGCAGTTGATGATTGCGCACATCGAGCCGCGTTAGATCTCACCAACACCACAAAACCAATGTGGGAGGGGGCAACCCCCCTCCCACATTTTGATTTGTGTAAGGCTCGGGCTTATTCGGTTTTGGTTTGGTGTTTGACGATGATATCCACCAACCGCTTGGCCAGCGCCGGGTAGTTCTCATCGAAGTGATGCCCGCCTGGCAACTTGATGGCTTCACCTACAGCCGTCTTGTCCGTGCAGCCACTCTCGTCGACTTCTTCGGCGCCGTAGATGCACACCACTTTGTCAGCCGGCAGTTTGGCCATTTCCGGGCCTGTGGCCGCTTCTTTGCCCGCGTTGCCCAGCCAGCCTTCGACTTCAATCTCGAAGCTGCCAGTGCGTGCGAATGCCAGCAGGATGATTGCGTCCACACGCTGCTGCTCGTTTTCCGGCAGGCGGTTGTAGATGGCCGGCAGTACATCGGCACCGAACGAATAGCCGGTCAGTACGAAGCGCTTGGTGCCCCACTTCTGACGGTAGTGCTGCATCAGCTCGGTGAGGTCCTTGGCGCTTTGTTCCGGGGTCTTGTGCTGCCAGTAGTAGCGTAGGGTGTCGATGCCCACCACCGGATAACCGATCTTGGCCATTTCACCGGCCACGTCACGGTCGAGGTCGCGCCAGCCGCCGTCGCCGGACAGGAATAGGGTGACAGTGTCCTTGGCCTGGCCGGCCGGTACTTCAACCACCGGTATTGCCAGGCCGCCATTGTCCGAGCCCACCAGTTGCTTGCGCAGCTCGTTGTTCAGCACTTGCGGGTAATGAATGTCGTAGTCGCTGATGCTGGTGGTGGCGCGCGGTGTGTCGCGTACGAAACTGGCGCTTTCATCGTCAGGGTTGTCGTTCCAGGCCACCAGCCAGTTGCCGTGGGCGGCTGTCTTCGGCAGTGGGTCCTTGCAGCCTTCCTGCACCAGGGCGAAGCCGACGGAGATGGCGTTGGCGTTGTCGTCGTTCTGGGTGGCCAGCCAGCGCCAGGCGAGGGCAGCGCCAGGGCCGATGCCGCTGACCAGTGTCGCCGGGCCCTTGAGCTGGGCCAGGGCGCCTTGCAGCGCTTGTTCCTGCAGCTTGCAGTCATCCTTGGGCAGGACCACCTGGACAATCTGCGCCTTGCCGCCTTGGCTCAGGGCAATCAACTGGCTGTCGGTCAGGGTTTCATCGGCCATTACGGCCACGGCCACGCGGGCTTTCGGCGTGCCGTTGGGGGTCACCCGGGTCATGACCGAACCGTCGGCCTGGGGCAGTTGCTCCAGCACCGGCTGAGGGGCAGGGCGGTTCCAGTACCAATAGCCGCCACCCAGGACCAGGGCGAGCAGCACTACAAAGGCCAATACATACCGCCAGGAGCGTCGAATCATCAGCGTTTCACCAATCCAGTCAAGCCGCCCGCGATCAGGGCGGCGGTATCGGCCAGTGCCACCAGCGGATCAAGTCCTGCGGGCACGGCCATGTAACGGGGTTCCCAGTCAGGCTGGAACTTGTCTTTGAAGCGGCGCAAACCTTGGAAGTTATACAGTTGCTCGCCACGGCGGAACACCATCGAGCCCAGGCGTTGGGTCAACGGGGCGCCGCGTCGTGGTTGCAGGCCCGACAACGGCACCATGCCGAGGCTGAAGCGGGCATAGCCGTGACTCTTATAATGTTGAATCAGGCCGACCATCATGAATTCCATGGTCAGCTTGGGCGCGTCTGGGTGGGCGCGCATCAGGTCGAGACTGGCCAGGTCATGGTTGTAGGTCTCGAGCAGGTTGGCGAAGGCCACCGGGCGCCCTTCGAAGCGAATGATCGCGATGCGAAAGTGCTTGAGGTAGTCGTCGCTGAAGCGTCCCAGGGAAAAGCCTTTTTCCCGTACGTTCTTGCCGGTCAGCCAGGCATCGGAGATCACCTTGAGTTCGTCCATCGGCGCCGTGCCCGGTTCGCAGATCTCCAGGGACAGGCCGTCCCGCGAGCCACGGTTCCAGGTGTAACGCAGGTCCTTCATCTCTTTGCCCTTGGCTTCCAGGTCAAAGCGTTTGAGGTCGACACGGGCTTCTTCGCCCAGTTTGATCGCGGTGAGGCCGATGTCCATGTAGTACGGCAGGTTCTCCGCACGCACCTGGTAGAACACCGGGCGGGCGTGGTGGATGTCGCATAGGTCTCGGAACTGCCAGATCATCTCGGCCCGTGGCTGGGTGGGGCCAATCGGGTCGTACAAGGCTACCAGGCTGCGGCCGCGACGGGCGTACATGAGGAAAGCTTCATCATTGGGGTGGAACAGCAGCGCCTTGTCGCCAGTGAGCGCCAGGCCGCCGTCAGGCTGGGAAGAGGCCATCAGGATCTTGCTGGCACGCTCCAGTTCATCGGGTGTCGGCAGATGGATCACCGGGCGCGCAGTACGCAGCAGCCAGGTCAGGGACACGATCACCAGCAACACGGCGGCGCCCAGCAGCGAGCGCAAGCCACGAGGGGCGTTGGCGTCCAGGGTGAACTGCCACCACAGCTGATGGCTGTACGGGACATCCTGGTACGCAAACAGCAGCAGCCAGATCGACGCCCCGAGTACGCAGACACTGGCCACCAGGTACAGCGGCGAGAAGGGCAGCTCGGTGAGGCGGCTGGCGCGATAGAACGAGCGTCGGAAGATCGCCAGCAGGATCGCGGTCATGGTCATCAGGCTGGCTTCTTCCCAGTCGAAGCCTTTGAGCAGCGAGAGCAGGGCGCCCACCAGCAGCAGCACCATGGTCAGCATCCAGGCGGCCGACAGGCGTCGACGCAGGCCCTGGGCCAACAACAGGCACAACACGCCGATCAGGCTGGCGCCAAAGTGCGAGGCGTCAATCAGGCGGTGGGGAATCAGGAAGCCGATGTTTTCCAGGCGTGAGTCGATTTCGGGCGTGGCGCCAGAGAACAGCAGGACCACGCCGGACAAAAAAACCAGGACGGCCAGCACTGGCGCCGCCAGCCCCGAGGCGACCCGCAGGCTTTGCTGGGTCTGGAACAGGCGCTGCGCTTCGTTGACCAGCAGGAACACGCAGGCGATCAGCAGAGGCAGCACCACGTAGATCATGCGGTACAGCAGCAGGGCGGCGGCCAGTGGCGCGGCGCCCAGTTTGTCGGCGAACGCCGCCAGCAGGATCGCTTCGAATACACCCACACCACCCGGTACATGGCTGAGTACACCGGCGGCCAGCGCCAGCAGGTACACGAGCAGGAAGGGGCCGAAGGGCGGCGCCTCCGGCAGCAGCATATAAAGGACGGTAGCGGCAGCGGCAACGTCCAGTGCGGTAATGATCAGTTGCAGGAAGGTCAGGCGACGGCCCGGCAGGCGCAAGGTGCGGCGGCCGGCTTTTACCAACAGGTTGTCCGGGTAGGGTTGCTCCGGCAGGCGACGGCGATAAATGCCGATGCACAACACCGCCGACAACAGCAGCACCGCGCCGGCAATACCGCCCAGCACTGCCTGCGGCAAATGCAGGTAGGTTGATGCGGCGGGCAGGTTGCTCAGTGTTGCCAATGCTGCCAGTGGCGGCAGGGCAGTGCCCAGCGCCAGGCTGGCGAACACGGTCATATGGGCGACTTCGGACGCGCCGATGCCATGGCGTGCATATAAACGGTAGCGCACCGATCCGCCGGAAAGCATCGACAGACCAATGGCATTGCCAATCGCGAAGGCGGTGAAACCACCGAGGGCCAGGGTCTTGGCGGGCAGGTTCACGCCGGCATAGCGGGCGCCGGAGAACTCATAGCCTAATAGAATGACAAAACCGGCAACGGCTGCGGCAAACGCACCGAGCAGGGCTGGCTTGGGCACTTCCAGGATCGAGTCGTGGAGCGCGTAGAGGTCCAGCTCCAGCAGCAGGTGGCGGCAGGCGATCAGGGCGATGGCAAACAGCAATAAGGTGACGGCCAGCCCGATAGGCTGCCGATACTTGCTCACCAGATCCAGCCAACGCAAGCGGGTGGGTGTGATCGGTTGTTCTGCTGTGACAGTGTCTTGTGTTTCAGACGAGTTGGCGCGCATCAATCACCTCGTGGATTGTGCGCGACAGGATGGAGGTATCCAGCCAAGTTACCAATCCCTATGGACAAAATAATTACAAATATTAACGCGTATCGCCGGGGGCGGCGACTGCGGCCATTGGTCGTAGAGGGCAGCGCTTGAGCATTGAGCATAGCTTGCAATGAGATGGACTCTACAAACCGCGCGCGGTTTCATGAAAGATGCCATGCCATTGTTTCAGAAGAACTTTTTCACCGGATACAAAAAAGGCCACTCTTTCGAGTAGCCTTTCTTGATGTTTGGTTGCGGGAGCCGGATTTGAACCGACGACCTTCGGGTTATGAGCCCGACGAGCTACCAGACTGCTCCATCCCGCGTCTGTGGGCGGCATTCTACAGTCCAACGCCGAGGTGTCAACCGTTATCGGGCCGATGGGTCAAATAAGTGTGAATTGGCCTCTGAATGCTGGCCATGCACCGTAAGTGCGCGATGGCAAAGATTTTTTTGTCTTACAATTTTCGTACATAACAAAACAGGCACGCACAAAAAAGGCCACTCTTTCGAGTAGCCTTTCTTGATGTTTGGTTGCGGGAGCCGGATTTGAACCGACGACCTTCGGGTTATGAGCCCGACGAGCTACCAGACTGCTCCATCCCGCGTCTGTGTGTCGGCATTCTACAGAGGAACGCCGGTGTGTCAACCTGTGAATTAAAGAAAAGCGCTTGTGGTTCAATCGCTTAGCTCTCTATAAAAGCCCCTTGATACCCCTCGGGCCCAGTCTGGCCGAGGCTTTCAGCTCTATCGGAAGGGTAAATCCGATTGAGAAAATAAATTCATCCTGGAATTTTCCTACCGCTTAGGCGGAAGATTCAAACTACTGGTGCTATATACAGGTGTGAGTGCGATACTGGCCACCCGTAGGTAAACACCCCGTTTATATGACGCAGCGCAAAATCATCCACGTCGACTGTGATTGCTTCTACGCCGCCATCGAGATGCGCGATGACCCGAGCCTGGCGCAAAAACCGCTGGCGGTGGGCGGCTCGGCGGACCGGCGCGGGGTGATCGCCACCTGCAACTACGAGGCACGCGCCTATGGCGTGCGCTCGGCCATGTCCTCGCGGCATGCCTTGAAGCTGTGCCCGGACCTGACCATCGTCAAGCCGCGCATGGATGCCTATAAGGAAGCCTCGAAGGAAATCCAGACGATCTTTCGCGACTACACCGACCTGATCGAACCGCTGTCGCTGGATGAGGCTTACCTGGACGTGTCCGACAGCCCGCACTTTGGCGGAAGTGCCACGCGCATCGCCCAGGACATTCGTCGCCGTGTCTCCAACCAACTGCACATCACCGTGTCCGCAGGCGTGGCGCCGAACAAGTTCCTGGCCAAGATCGCCAGCGACTGGAAGAAGCCCAACGGCCTGTTTGTGATTACCCCGGACCAGGTCGAAGACTTTGTCTCGCAGTTGCGGGTCAGCAAGTTGCACGGTGTGGGCAAGGTCACGGCCGATAAACTGGCACGCCTGGGCATTGAAGACTGCCTGCAACTGCGCGAGTGGAACAAACTGGCGCTGGTGCGCGAATTCGGCAGTTTTGGCGAGCGGCTGTGGAGCCTGGCGCGTGGGATCGATGATCGTGTGGTGCAGAACGACAGTCGTCGGCAATCGATCAGTGTGGAAAATACCTACGATGTCGACCTGCCGGATCTCTCAAGCTGCCTGGCCAAACTCCCCGAACTGATGGAAACCCTGGCCGGGCGCATGGCGCGCATCGACAGCAGTTACCGGGCCGGCAAGCCGTTCGTGAAGGTGAAGTTTCATGACTTTACCCAGACCACATTGGAGCAGGCGGGGGCAGGGCGGGACCTGGAGAGTTATCAACAGTTGCTGACGCAGGCGTTCAACCGGGGAGGGAAACCGGTGCGGTTGCTGGGGATTGGGGTGCGCTTGCTGGATCTGAGTAACGGCAACGAGCAGCTCGAATTCTCCTGGTAAAAATGGGGAGCAAATTGTGGGAGGGGGGCTTGCCCCCGATAGCAGTGGATCAGCCAGCCTATCTATAGCTGACCCGCTGCAATCGGGGGCAAGCCCTCTCCCACATTTGACCGCCAACAATTTGAGGGGCTCAGCGTGCTCCAGGATCTGCGACTAGCCGCCCCGCATCCTTGGTCAGCGCCTGCAGAAACTCTTGCTGCAACTCGGGATCATTGCGGGTCAGTTCGATCAGGCTCTGTTCCAGTTCGCTGGCTTCTTCTTCCAGGCCCAGTTCCGACAAGCGCTTGACCCGGTGCACCCACTGGCTGACTTCGTCGTCTTCCAGGTCGTCGTAGATCAGGCCGTGGGCTTCCAGCAACTTGCCGCGCAGGGTGTTGCTGATCGCCAGGGTCGAGTCCGAATGCACATCGTCCTGGCCGTCTTCCACACTGATCTTCAAGGTCGTGACGCGGTTCAGGTCCTGCTCGGCAAATGGGCTGTCCAACAGGTTCAGGCGCAGGACGCCGTTGCGGTCGGTGGTCAGCTCATGGGTCTGCTTGCCGGCGGTGACCTGCACCGGGCGTTCGCTCCAGGGCAGGCTCGAATACTCCACGCGCTTGTCGCGCTGGACTTCATCGATACCCGCCAGGTTCTGTTGCGCACGGCCGTGGGATTGCACGTTCATGAACGGGTTGAGGCCGTCCACGCCATAGATCAGCCAGTCATGGGTCATGCTGGTCGGCAGGTGGCCGAGGGCGAAGATATTCGCCACGTTGGCGCCCGCGCCCGCCACCAGGGCGACTGCACCCAAGGGCATCTCGTAGAGCTTGCGCCAGGGCTGGTAAGGGGTATAGCGGTCGTAACGACGGGTGACTTCGTACTCGGTGACCTCGAAGGTCTTCTGCTCGTGAATGCGAACCCGGCGTTGCGGCAGCTCCAGCACTTTGGGCTCGCCGACATCGATCTGCAGGCTGTGGTCGAGTAACTTACGCTCGACCCGCTCCTCGTGCTCACTGCGTTGCGACATCTGGTTGGCGCAGCCGCTGACCAGCAGGGCGCCGCACAAGGCGGCGCCCCCCAGGGCTCTGGTGTTTCGCTTGAACATGACTTCTCTTGATCTGGTTTTCAGCGACGAATACGCGCCTGGAGGAAAGACAGCACGTCAGCCACCGGCAACGGTTGGGCTTCGGCTTCGGTCCGGCTCTTGTATTCCAGATTGCCATCGGCCAGGCCGCGGTCACTGACCACGATCCGGTGCGGGATGCCAATCAGTTCCATGTCGGCGAACTTGATGCCCGGGCTGGTTTTCTTGTCCCGGTCATCCAGCAGCACTTCAAAACCAGCAGCCGTCAATTCGGCATACAGCTTGTCGGTGGCTTCGCGCACTTGCTCGGTTTCATAACGCAGCGGCACCAGGGCGACCTGGAACGGCGCCAGGGCGTCACTCCAGATGATGCCTTTGTCATCGTTGTTCTGCTCGATGGCAGCGGCAACCACGCGGGATACGCCAATGCCGTAGCAGCCCATCTCCAGGGTGATCGGCTTGCCGTTCTCGCCCAGCACTTCGCACTTCATTGCCTTGCTGTACTTGTTGCCCAGTTGGAAGATGTGCCCGACTTCGATGCCGCGCTTGATTTCCAGGGTGCCCTTGCCGTCCGGGCTAGGGTCGCCGGCCACGACGTTACGCAGGTCGGCCACGGTCGGCACCGGCAGGTCACGTTCCCAGTTCACGCCGAAGTAGTGCTTGTCGTCGATGTTTGCGCCGATCCCGAAGTCGCTCATCAGCTCGACCGAACGGTCGATGATGATCGGCAGCGGCAGGTTCAGCGGGCCGAGCGAACCGGCACCGGCGCCAATGGCGTCGCGCAGTTCGGCGTCGGTGGCCATGACCAGCGGGCTGGCCACGCCAGGTTGGTTGGCGGCCTTGATTTCGTTGAGCTCGTGGTCGCCACGGATCACCAGGGCGATCAGCTTGCCTTCTTCCTCGGCGCGCACGATCAGGGTCTTGATGGTCTTTTCAATCGGCAGATTGAATTTCTCCACCAGGGCCGCGATGGTCTTGGTATCCGGCGTGTCCACCAGGCGCAGTTCTTCGGTCGGCGCCGGGCGGGACGTTTCCCGTGGCACGGCTTCGGCTTTCTCGATGTTCGCCGCGTAGTCGGAACCGTTGCTGAACACGATGTCGTCTTCGCCGGATTCGGCCAGCACGTGGAATTCGTGGGAGCCGGCGCCGCCGATGGAGCCATTGTCGGCTTCAACCGGGCGGAACTTCAGGCCCAGGCGCGTGAACACGTTGCAGTAGGCCTGGTGCATGCGGTCGTAGGTGACCTGCAAGGACGCCTGGTCAGCGTGGAACGAATAGGCGTCCTTCATGATGAATTCGCGACCGCGCATCAAGCCGAAGCGTGGGCGGATTTCGTCACGGAACTTGGTCTGGATCTGATACAGGTTCAGCGGCAGCTGCTTGTAGCTGCTCAGCTCGTTGCGCATCAGGTCGGTGATCACTTCTTCGTGGGTCGGGCCGGCGCAGAAATCGCGGCCATGGCGATCCTTGAAGCGCAGCAACTCCGGGCCGTACTCTTCCCAGCGCCCGGATTCCTGCCACAGTTCAGCCGGTTGGGTGCTCGGCATCAACACTTCCAGAGAGCCGGCGGCGTTCATTTCTTCACGAACGATGGCTTCGACCTTGCGCATCACCTTCAAGCCCATGGGCAGCCAGGTGTACAGGCCGGAGGCCAGTTTGCGGATCATGCCGGCGCGCAGCATCAGCTGATGGCTGATCACGACCGCGTCTGAAGGCGTTTCTTTCTGTGTGGCGAGCAAATATTGACTGGTACGCATGGTAGGCCGTTGTCGGTTGCTTGGACTTGAAATGACTTGGGATTGTACGGGCGCCGGCTGCTGGAGTACAGGCATCAGAATGCAGAGGGGTATGTGGGAGGGGGCTTGCCCCCGATAGCGGTGGATCAGTAACACATAAGCGCCTGACGACCTGCTATCGGGGCAAGCCCCTCCCACATTGTCAGTCTTCTTGCGGCGGACTCAACCGCGCCCGCCGATTTTCCTGGAACCAGTGCAACGCGATCAGGAACAGCGTCGGCACGCCCAGCAGGCAGGTGATCATGAAGAAATTGTGATACCCGAACTTCTCCACCATTACCCCCGAATACCCGCCGATCAGGCGTGGCAGCAACAGCATGATCGAGCTGAGCAGGGCATATTGGGTGGCGGAGAACTTGAGGTTGGTCAGGCTCGACAGGTACGCCACAAACGCCGAGGTCGCCAGCCCTGAGCTGAAGTTATCCAGGGAAATGGTGAAGATCAGCATCTGCAGGTCCGGGCCCATGTCGGCGAGCATCACGAACAGCAGGTTGGTGCCGGCCGACGCCACACCGCCGATGAACAGGATCGGCAGGATACCGAAGCGCACAATCAGCAGGCCGCCCATGCCTGCACCCAGCAGGGTCATGATCAGGCCGAAGATCTTGCTGACCCCGGCGATCTGGTCCTTGGTGAAGCCCTGGTCGATGTAGAACACGTTGGCCATCACGCCCATCACGGTGTCGGACATGCGATAGGTGGCGATCAGTCCCAACAACAGCAACGCCTGCCAGCGGTAACGCAGGATGAAGTCATTGACCGGTGTCAGCACCGGCGCCAGACCCCGGCGACCCATGGCCGACAGGCACAGCGACGTGAGGGTTATATAGAGGATGGCGCGCAGGAAGGCGCGGTCTTCCATCAGCAGATCCCACAGGCTCACGCCGTGGAATATCACGCTGCCGAAGTCCGTGTTGAACAACTGGGTAAACATTGCTGGTACCGATACCAGCAGCACGATCAGCACGAACACCGATGCCAGTTGGTGTACGAAGCTGTAGCGCCCGGCCTGCAACTGGGTGCGCAGTGGCACATCAGGTTCGCGCATGAACAGCGTGGTCAGCAGCGCCGGAATCATCAGCACGCCGAACAGTACGTAGGTGCCGGTCCAGGCCGAGTGCTTGTAGTTGAAACCGGTGGAACCGAACCCTTCGGCAAAGAACAGTGCGCCTGCGGTGGCCAGCAGCGCGGCGATGCGATAACCGGACATGTAGCTGGCGGCCAGCGCAGCCTGGCGGCTGTCGTCGGCGATTTCCAGACGGTAGGCGTCGACCGCGATGTCCTGGGTGGCGGAGGCGAAAGCCACGATGACGGCGATAGCGATCAGCCAGGACAAGTGTTTCTGCGGGTCGCAGAAGCCCATGCCGATCAATCCGAGGATCACCAGCGACTGGGCCAGCACCAGCCAGGAACGGCGGCGTCCGAGTTTACCGAGCAGCGGCAGGCGCCATTGGTCGAGCAGCGGCGACCAGACCCATTTAAAGGCATACGCCAAACCGATCAGGCTCGCATAGCCGATGGTCTCGCGTGCCACACCGGCCTCGCGCAACCACACTGAAAGCGTCGAGAACACCAACATGTAAGGCAGGCCGGCGGCAAAGCCGAGCAACAACAGGACTAACGTCGAAGGGCTGGCATAGGCAGCGAGCGCGGCGCGCCAGGTTTTACGGGGCATGGGCTGGAGTCTGCCTCAGATTTGCGGAAACAAAGCGCGCACTCTAACCGCTGTGCTCTACCGGGCGCCAGCCATGGCGCTGAATATCCACGCGATTGTTGCGGACCGTGACGCCTTCATCGCGCAAACGCGCCCGTTGTTCGTCACCCGAGGCACTGCCCACCGGCAGGCTTATCCGACCACCGGCACCCAGTACGCGGTGCCAGGGCAGCCGGGTGTCTTCTGGCAGTTGGCTCAACGTACGGCCCACCCAGCGTGCGGCACGGCCAAGGCCCGCCAGGTGAGCCAGCTCGCCGTAACTCACCACGCAGCCTTCGGGCACTTGCGCCAGGGTCAGGTACAGCGCGGTACGACGCATCTCGGCGGGGCTTTGCGGCGACTCGGCAGGTTGATTCATTGAGCGGCTATCCGTTTAAATCGTCGGCATATTTGTAAGAAACGTCGGTAAACATCGCGATGAGCATTGAACTCGACCTCGATACTTGAGTCAGTCCTAGCTATCTAACACGATAATGCCTCCTTTTCGCCAACCTTGAGCCCCATACCCGCTTATGTTGTCCAGAACCCTGCTGTGCCTTGCTGTTTTCAGCGCCTCCACGCCCTTGCTGGCCGACACCGTCTGGTTGAAGAACGGTGACCGTCTGACTGGCAAGATCAAAGTCTTTGATGGCGGCAAATTGCTGATCCAGACTGATTACGCCGGTGCCATCCCCGTGGACTGGAAGCAGGTGAAAACCCTGGAGAGCGACCAGGAGTTGCTGGTCAAGCAGGACGCCTACACCGGCGAGAAAGCCAAATCCCTGAAAGCAGCGGAGGATGGCAAGGTGGTGTTAGCCAACGGTGAAGCGCCCAAGACGGTGGACTTGGCAAGCATCCAGCAGATCATCAAGCCCAAGCCTGTGATCGAAGACCTGGTGTGGAAGGGCAATGTGGACATGGCGCTGGACTACAAACGCGCCGACAAAGACACCAACGATTACGACATCGATTTCAAGACCACCGCACGCCATGGTCAATGGCGCCATACCGGACAGGGCGAGTACAACCGCGAATTCCAGGACGATGTCACCACCACCGACAACTGGGCCCTGGAATACGATCTCGACCGCTTCCTGACCGAACACTGGTTCTGGCAGGGGCGCTTGACCTACAAGCGTGACAAGGTTGAAGACCTCTCGCGCCAGCGCACCGTCGGTACCGGCCCTGGCTACCAGTTCTGGGACGATGAGCTGGGGGCGTTCTCCCTGGGCTCGCTGGTCAACCGCACCGACTATGAATACGCCGACGGCGGCAAGGACAACTT
Source organism: Pseudomonas sp. NFPP28 (assembly GCF_900115535.1). NCBI lineage: Bacteria > Pseudomonadati > Pseudomonadota > Gammaproteobacteria > Pseudomonadales > Pseudomonadaceae > Pseudomonas > Pseudomonas sp. NFPP28. The sequence continues at coordinate 221,243 of NZ_FOWT01000006.1, forward strand.
CTATTCCCTGGCCATGAAGTGGAACTACAACCGCTACCTGGTGGGCAAGACCGTTGAATTCTTTACCAATGGTGAAGTGGGCAAGCCTATCGACGGTCCTGCTGAGTACTCGCTGGATGCGGAAATGGGCCTGCGCTACAAAGTCACCGAGTGGGCCTCTCTCAACCTCAAGGCCGAGCGCGACGTGATCAGTGGCGACTCCGACAGCAGCCTGAGCAAGACCCGCTACACCGCGGGCTTCGGCGTGGCCTGGTAACACGGTCGAACAAAACCTGCTTGGCAACCTTTGCCGATAATGATTACCTTGCGTTGAGATCCATTCCCATATGCCATGGGCGGCTGAATACCCGAGGAGTCATACGTTGAGCGCACAGGTTGCCAAGAACGCCCGAGAGCTGTTGCTCAAGGAATACCGTGGGGCTCTCTCCACTTTGTCCAAAGCCATGCCCGGCTTCCCGTTCGGCTCGGTCGTACCGTATTGCCTCGACGAGCAGGGTCGCCCGTTGATCCTGATCAGCCGTATCGCCCAGCACACCCACAACCTGCAGAAAGACCCCAAGTGTTCGCTGCTGGTGGGGGAACGCGAGGCCGATGATGTGCAGGCCGTCGGGCGCCTGACCTACCTGGCCGAAGCGGAAAAACTGGAGGAGGGCGACGCCATCGAGGCGGCGGCCGAGCGTTATTACCGCTACTTCCCGGATTCGGCCAACTACCACAAGGCCCACGACTTCGACTTCTGGGTACTCAAACCCGTACGCCACCGGTACATCGGTGGCTTTGGCGCGATTCACTGGGTCGACCAGTTGACCCTGGCCAACCCGTTCGCCGGCAAGGCCGAGCGCAGCATGATCGAGCACATGAACAGCGATCACGCCAAGGCCATTGCCCATTACGTCGATCTCAGCGGTTTGCCCACCTCCGAGCCCGCCCAATTGGCCGGCATCGACAGCGAAGGCATGCACTTGCGTATCGGCCAATCCTTATATTGGTTGCCGTTTGCGGAGCCTTGCAACACGCCGACACAAGTACGCGAAGCCCTGGTTTCATTGGCCCACGCCGAGGCCTGGCCGAAAAAAGCCAGCGCCAACGCTTGAATTCACGAAACGGCGACGTCATCTAAGGTGGACTGGCAAGGCATTCTTGCGTTGAGGAACCATTTGATGCGCCCTTTTTTATTGCTCTTTCTGCTGTTCCCGGTGTTGGAGCTGTTCGTATTCGTTCAAGTCAGCAGCGCGATCGGGTTTTTCCCGGCCCTGTTGCTGATCATTCTCGGCTCGATGCTCGGCGTTTTGGTGCTGCGCGTCGCCGGCCTGGCCACGGCGCTGCGTGCCCGTGAAAGCCTAAACCGTGGCGAGCTGCCCGCCCAGACCATGCTTGAAGGCCTGATGATGGCCCTGGCGGGTGGCCTGTTGATCCTGCCGGGCTTCATCAGCGATGTGGTCGGCCTGGTGATGCTGCTGCCGTTCACCCGCAAGCTGCTGGCCGGCAAGATGCGCCAGCGTGCCGAAGAGGCGGCGATTCGCCAGCGAGCTTTCGCCGACGACCTGCAACCCCGTGGCGGCCCCGCTCCGCGCCAGCCGCTGGGGCGTGAAGGGGATGTGATCGAAGGCGAGTTCGAACACCGCGACAGCAAATAACCGCTTCATTGGCACGGCACCTTCGGGTGCCGTGCTGCGTTTAACCGCAGGCAGACACAAAAATTTTCATCCCCGGCCCCTTGTAATAAGCATATGCGCCCTTATGTAACGGTCACCGCAAGGTTTCTGGTGGTGACACTGGACAGACTTCCGTGTTTCGCCCCGCGAACCGCGACCGGCACCGCCGGAATTTAACCCGCCGGAATTGATACCGGCCGATGAAAAACACAATTAGGAGAGATCGACAATGAAGCTTCGTCCTCTGCACGACCGCGTCGTAATCCGTCGCAGCGAAGAAGAAAAGAAAACCGCTGGCGGTATCGTTCTGCCAGGTTCGGCTGCTGAAAAAGCCAACCACGGTGTGATCGTCGCTGCGGGCCCAGGCAAGACCCTGGAGAACGGTGATGTACGCGCGCTGGCCGTGAAAGTGGGTGACAAGGTTGTTTTCGGCCCTTACTCCGGCAGCAACACAGTGAAAGTCGACGGCGAAGACCTGCTGGTTATGGCTGAGAACGAGATTCTCGCTGTTCTGGAAGACTGATTTCCCCGCTCATTTTCCCGTTACTCCAAAGTATTTAAGGAATATCGATCATGGCTGCTAAAGAAGTTAAATTCGGCGATTCCGCCCGCAAGAAAATGCTCACCGGTGTCAACGTCCTGGCTGACGCAGTAAAAGCGACCCTGGGCCCGAAAGGCCGTAACGTGATCATCGAGAAGAGCTTCGGCGCTCCGACCATCACCAAGGACGGCGTTTCCGTCGCCAAAGAAATTGAACTGGAAGACCGTTTCGAAAACATGGGCGCGCAGTTGGTCAAAGACGTTGCCTCCCGTGCCAACGATGACGCAGGCGACGGTACCACCACCGCGACCGTCCTGGCCCAGGCCATCGTCAACGAAGGCTACAAGGCCGTCGCTGCCGGCATGAACCCGATGGACCTCAAGCGCGGCATCGACAAGGCGACCATCGCCATCGTTGCCGAGCTGAAAAACCTGTCCAAGCCATGTGCCGACACCAAGGCTATCGCTCAGGTAGGCACCATCTCCGCCAACTCCGACAGCTCCATCGGTGACATCATTGCCCAAGCCATGGAAAAAGTCGGCAAGGAAGGCGTGATCACCGTGGAAGAAGGCTCGGGCCTGGAAAACGAACTGTCGGTTGTCGAAGGCATGCAGTTCGACCGTGGCTACCTGTCCCCATACTTCGTCAACAAGCCGGAAACCATGGTTGCCGAGCTGGACAGCCCGCTGATCCTGCTGGTCGACAAGAAGATCTCCAACATCCGCGAACTGCTGCCAGTGCTGGAAGCCGTGGCCAAAGCCGGCCGCCCACTGCTGATCGTTTCCGAAGACGTTGAAGGCGAAGCCCTGGCGACGCTGGTTGTGAACAACATGCGTGGCATCGTTAAAGTCGCAGCCGTCAAGGCGCCAGGCTTCGGCGACCGTCGCAAGGCCATGCTGCAGGACATCGCCGTACTGACCGGCGCTACCGTTATCTCCGAAGAGATCGGCCTGAGCCTGGAAAGCGCCACCCTGGAAAACCTGGGTAGCGCCAAGCGCGTGACCATCTCCAAGGAAAACACCATCATCGTTGACGGTGCTGGTGTAGATCAGGACATCCAGTCGCGTATCACTCAGATCCGTGCCCAGGTTGCCGAAACTTCCTCGGACTACGACCGTGAAAAACTGCAAGAGCGTCTGGCCAAGCTGTCCGGCGGCGTTGCAGTGATCAAGGTTGGCGCCGGTTCCGAAGTTGAAATGAAAGAGAAGAAGGCCCGCGTTGAAGACGCCCTGCACGCAACCCGCGCAGCCGTTGAAGAAGGCGTGGTACCTGGCGGTGGCGTTGCGCTGATCCGTGCTCTGGAAGCCCTGACCAACCTGACCGGCGACAACGCTGACCAGAACGTGGGTATCGCTGTGCTGCGTCGCGCTGTTGAAGCGCCGCTGCGTCAGATCGCTGCCAACTCCGGCGACGAGCCAAGCGTTGTGGTCAACGAAGTCAAGAACGGCAAAGGTAACTACGGTTACAACGCTGCGACTGGCGTCTACGGCGACATGATTGAAATGGGCATCCTGGACCCTACCAAGGTGACTCGTTCCGCACTGCAAGCAGCATCCTCCATCGGCGGCCTGATTCTGACCACCGAAGCGGCTATCGCTGACGCTCCGAAGAAAGCCGAAGTAGGCGGTGGCGGCGGCATGCCAGACATGGGCGGCATGGGTGGCATGGGCGGCATGATGTAAGCCAGCCTTACCCGGCTCATAAAAAACCCCGCCTGCAGTGATGCAGGCGGGGTTTTTTTATGTCCGGTTGACCGCTCAACCCATGCCGCCGCGTCGCAACAGCTTCTTGAATGTCATCCCCCTGGCAAGCGCCGAGGGCACACGTGCAGCGGACCACGGTGCAGACGTGTGGCCGAGCGGGCCTTGGGCAGACAGAGTCGCGGCTTTAGTGCGTGGCCTGGGTATGGGCCGCCGCCAGCGGCTGGACATGGTCACCTCGCCCAGCAGTTTAAGGGTGTGGGCGTCGTAGCCGGGTGACTTGATCGAACCAGTGAAGTCAGGCGCTGCGCGGCTCACGGCAGCCGCCTGACTGGCCAGCAGCGCGCTGGCGACGATACACAGCGATAGCATCAACGTGGATAAATGCTGTTTTTGGGGACGCATGAACGGGCTCTCCAACCGGGTCCAGAGGACGGGGACCCAGGGCGCAGGGGCAACCCTGGATCAGGTGGCGAGATTACGGAGAATGCCAACGGTTCACTGTCACAGGCTGTAACACGCAGGCTATTGCGGGCGCAGCGGCAGGATCAGGGTCAGGCGTGCCCCGCCCAACGGGCTGCGCGCCACGGACAACTCACCGCGATGCCATTGGCTGGCGCGCCTGGCCAGTGCCAGCCCGAGGCCGAAGCCGCCGGGGTCATCGCCGCCCATGGCCAGTCGTACAAACGGCTCGAATATCTTTTCGCGGTTTTCGGCGAGTATGCCGGGGCCGTCGTCGTCCACATGCAGCACCAGGTGCTGGTCATCCTGGTGGGCAGCGCTGACGCTCACTTGGTCACGGGCGTAGGTGATTGCATTACTCAACAAGTTGCGCACGATCAAATGCAACAAGGCGCGGTCGCCGATCAATTGCAGGTCCGCCGGCTCGGTGTCCAGGCTCAGGCGCCGCTGGTGCCCGTCGAGCAAGGCAAACTCCTGATGCAGCCAGTCACGGATAGGGATGGGCTCATGCTGCAGGTCGGCGGGGGCGCCCGCCATCCGGGCAAAGGCCAGGCTGGCGCGCACCAGGGCTTCAAGCTCTTCCACATCGGTTTGCAGGCGTTCCTGCAAGCGTATGCGCGTGGACGGGTCATCGCTTTTGCCCAGCAGGGTCAAGGCAAAACGCATGCGTGCCAGCGGCGTGCGCAACTCATGGGAGACGGCCTGGGAAACCTCTCGGTGACGTTCGCTCATGGCGTTGATGTCTTGGGCATGTTGCTGCAAGGTCTGCAGCACGGGCGCCCATTCCTTGCCCATGGCTGGCAGCATCGCATTGGGGGTACGGGCCAGGGTAGCCAGGCAGCTATCGAGCGCTTGCAAGTCGGCACTACGCTGGCGGCGTGCGCGCAGACCGAACCACATCCACAGCACCAGCGGCAGGCCGGCCACGCACGCGGTGATCCCATACACCGGGAATTGCAGCAGGTCCTTGACCTCGGCGGTGCCCCACATCGGGCCGAATTGGATCAGCGTTTTGTCGTCGAGCGGGAAATAGGTGATGTCTTCATCGCTGCTCTGCGCCGGTTGCTGGTGCTGAAGCATGATCAGCGCTTCGGGCGGCAGTTCGACCTCATCCAGGGTGACGAGCCGGATCGGGTACTGGAAGCGCGCGCGCAGTACCTCCATACGCGCTTCACGCTGGTCAGCCGGCAAGGCCTTGAGCTGCTCCGCCACCAGATAGCCCGGTCCGGCCATCAAGCGCAAAAAGCTGTATTCGCCGACAAACACCGAGGCATTGGCGCACAGCCACAGCAAATACAGGGTCAACGCGCCCCAGCCGGTGCCCGCGAGAATCGCCATCCAGGGTCGCACTCTAGAGAACATGCCGGGCCTCTTGCGGTGTCTCGACAAACAGGTAGCCCTGGGCGGTGATGGTCTGGATCGTCACCGGGCAGCCCAGGCCCATCAGCTTTTTGCGCAGGCGCGATACGCGCATATCCACCGAGCGATTGAGCCCGTCGTACTCCAGGCCGCGCAGGCTTTGCAGGAGTTTTTCCCGGGTCAGCAACACCCCGCAGTGGCGGGCGAAGATCGCAAGCAATTCGAACTCGGCCACCGAGAACTGCAAGGGCACCTCATCGAGCCAGGCGAAATGGCAGTCGAGGTCCAATCGAAACGTGCCCCATTGGTAATACGTACGGGGCGCCTGGGGATGGCGACGCAGCAGCGAGCGGATACGGGCCAGCAACAACAGCGGGTCGACCGGTTTGACCACGTAATCGTCCGCACCGACGTTGAACCCCGTCAGTTGCTCGGCGTTTTCGTCCAGCGCCGTCATCATCAGGATCAGGCCGGGGTACTGCTCGCGGATCTGTCGGCACAGGGTAAAACCGTCGATGCCGGGTAGCATCACATCCAGAATCAACAACGCCGGTTTTTCGTCGAGAATACGCTGGGCGGCACGGTCGCCACGGTGCTCCACCGCCACGCTGAAACCTTCGGCGCGCAGGAACTCCGCCGTCAGGGCGGCCAGTGGGCGGTCATCTTCGATCAGCAGCAGGGTGTCGGACATGAAAAGGCGTCGTCGCCGGAGAATGGGCGCAAGTGTTACGCCCTTGCCCCGCAGGAGGCAAGGGCCACGCGTGGCGATCAGCGGGCGCTGATGGCGGGTTCTGCGACCTTCGGCGCTTTCCAGCCCAGCAACTGTTGTTTGAAGCCATAGCTGGCGGCCTGGTAGTAGGTGATGGCGCGCAGGATCAGCGGGTCATCACTGCCCACCCGCAGCTCCTGGCTTTCACCCAGGGCCTGATCGTGGCGACGCAGGCCCTGGCGCGGGCTGAGGATCGCCAGGTCTTTACCGTCAAACAGCCCCAGGTGCTGGTAGTTGCCGACCACCACACGGGGTGGCAGTGGGTTGTCTTGCAGCAGGTTGCGACCGAAGAAGGTCGATTCGTAGCTCAGGTTGAGCAGGCCGAGCAAGGTGGGCGCCAGGTCGATCTGGCTGGCCAGTTGCGCGGTTTCCCGGGCGTCGACCAGCTTGGGGGCGTAGATGAACAGCGGTATCTGGTAGTTGCTGATGGGCAAGTCTTCCTTGCCCGCGCTGCCGGCAGTGTGGTCGGCGACAAACACGAAGATCGTGTTATCGAACCACGGCTTCTGGCGTGCCGCCTCCAGGAACTCACCGATGGCGTGGTCGGTGTACTTCACCGCACCGTCGCGGCCGTTACCGGATTTGATATCGATGCGCCCATCCGGGTACGTGTAGGGGCGATGGTTGGAGGTGGTCATCAGTTGCAGCAGGAACGGCTGCTGCTTGGCGTAGTCGGCATCGGCCAGTTTCAGGGTTTGTTTGTAGAGGTCTTCGTCGGCCATGCCCCAGGCGTTTTTAAATGAGATCTCCGATTCTGGCACGCTGCTCTGGTCGACGACCCGATAGCCGTTGCCGCTGAAGAACGCATTCATATTGTCGAAGTAGCCACGTCCGCCGTAGACGAACACGCTGTCGTAGCCGATGGCGGTGAGTTGCTGGCCCAGGCTGGCAAAGCCGCTTTCGCGGCCGATGCGCTTGACAATGGAGCGGCCCGGCGTGGGTGGGATCGCCAGGGTGATGGCCTCCAGGCCTCGGTCAGTGCGGGTGCCGGTGGCATAGAAATTATTGAAATACAGGCTTTGTTTGCGCAGCGCATCCAGGTTGGGCGTCAGGTTGCGCTCGTCACCGTTGCTGCCCATGTATTTGGCGCTGAAGCTTTCGATGGTCACCAGCACGATATTGGGTGTGCGCGGCGTGCCGGGGTTATCGATGGCGCGGCGGATATCCAAGGGGTCCTTGTCGATGAAGCGAGCATTGGGCTCACTCAGTTCGGCGCGCAACTGTTTGGCGACAACGTCCGCGGGCAGGCTTTTATAGAACTGGGTGTAGTCCAGTTCGTTGTTACGGAACGCGGCGAAAAACTGATACGGGCCATTGCTCGCCAGTTCGTTCTTGTAGGCGTTGCCACCTTGGGCGCGTGGGCTGTCCTGGCTGATCAGTTGCAGGCTGAGGCCAGCAACCACCAACAGGCCCAGGGCATTGACCAGGCGACCCCGCATTGCCGGCAGCGGTGCATTCATCGCGGCGATGAACGGTCTGCGCAGAGCCAGGCTCAACACAACGGCGAGCATCGCCAGCAGGCTGAGCAGCTTGCCGATCGGGTAGGACTCCAGCAGGTTGTTCAACACCTCATCGGAGTACACCAGGTAATCGACGGCGATAAAGTTGAAGCGCACGCCGAATTCATCCCAGAACAACCATTCGGCGACCGAGGTGAACAGCATGGCGAACAGGCTGACGGTCAGTACCGCCTGCAGGAACCAGCGGTGACCGCGACGGCGCCAGAGGGCAGGTGGGCACAGCAGCAGATACAACCCCAGTGGCAGGGCGGCATAGGCCAGAAAGCCCAGGTCGTACAGCAGGCCCACGCCAAACACCGGCAGCAGGTTGCCACCGACTTCGTCCAGGTGAGTGATGAGCAGCACGCTGCGCGTGAGCAGGAAAACCAACAGCCAGGCACCGGTGACCAGCAGCAAATAGCGCATAGGCGCTGTTTTGAGAAACCCCATGTCCAACTTCCTTATATCGATGGGCGCGATCTTCGCTCTGACACTGTAGTCAGTTTGTGAAGCTATAGTGAAAAACTCGTTCGACTAATTAATCGGTTGAAAACCTTTATCGACGGCGCTTGCGGGTCTATCCCTGAGCCACACTTGGCCTTAAGCTGCGCGAGCCAACACGGCCGTTACCGCGTACGGAGACACTGCCCATGCGAATTCTACTGGTTGAAGACAACCGCGATATTCTGGCCAACCTGGCCGACTACCTGGGGCTGAAGGGCTACACCGTGGACTGTGCGCAGGACGGTTTGTCGGGCTTGCACCTGGCCGCCACCGAGCATTACGACCTGATCGTGCTCGATATCATGCTGCCCGGCATTGATGGCTACACCCTGTGCAAACGCCTGCGTGAAGACGCCCGCCGCGATACGCCGGTGATCATGCTCACTGCCCGCGATCAGTTGGACGACCGGCTGCAGGGCTTCAAGTCCGGCGCCGACGATTACCTGCTCAAACCGTTTGCGCTATCGGAACTGGCCGCACGTATCGAAGCCGTGCTGCGCCGTGCCCAGGGCGGCGGTCGCCGCGCCCTGCAGGTCGGTGACCTGAGCTACGATCTCGATACCCTGGAAGTTACCCGCGAAGGGCGCCTGCTCAAGCTCAACCCGGTCGGCCTGAAACTGCTGGCGGTGCTGATGCAGAAGAGCCCGCACGTGCTGCGCCGCGAAATTCTCGAAGAAGCCCTGTGGGGCGATGACTGCCCGGACAGTGACAGCCTGCGCAGCCACGTTCACCAATTGCGCCAGGTGATCGATAAACCTTTTGCCAAGCCGTTGCTGCAGACGGTGCACGGTGTGGGTTATCGCCTGGCCGAGGGTCGTGATGGAGTTTAAGCAAAGCCTTGCGCAACGGATCATCATCGCCTTTGCCTTGATGAGTGCGTTGGTGGCGGGGGCCTTCGCCATGGGTATCGTGGCGACGGTGCACCTGGTGGAAGAGAAGTTGATCTCGGCGGGCCTGGGCGGCGACTTGCAACGCCTGCTGCTGATGGACACCGTCGAGGACTGGCGGCACCGGCCCGAGCCGGACCAGCTGTTTTATTTCAGTGGTGGCCCCGGCGACTTCGAGTTGCCCAAGGACCTACGCCACCTTGAGCCCGGTTTCCATGAAGTATTCCGCGAGGCGCTGTCGTACCACGCCATGGTCGAAGTGGTCGACGGGCGGCGCTACGTACTGTTGCAGGACCAAAGCGATTTCGAAGAGCGCGAGCGCGTGTTGTTCGCCGTGGTGCTGGTGGGCTTTGTGCTCAGCCTGGCGCTGGCGGTGTTCCTCGGCTGGGTGCTGGCGCGCAAAGTGATGGCGCCGGTGGTGCGCCTGGCCCGTCAGGTGCGCCACCGTGACCAATTGCTCGGCCTGGCCCCGCCCTTGGCGCCGGATTACGCGGCGGATGAAGTGGGCGAACTGGCGGTGGCGTTCGACGCCACATTGGGACGGCTGCGCCAGGCCCTGTCCCGTGAACAGCTGTTTACCAGTGACGTGAGCCATGAGCTGCGCACACCCTTGATGGTGTTGGCCAGCTCCTGCGAACTGCTGCTGGAAAACCCCGCCATCGATCAGCGCGGGCGCAACCAGGTGCTGCGCATTGCCCGGGCCTGCGAAGAAATGCGCGAACTGGTGCAGACTTTCCTGATGCTGGCCCGTGCCCAGCATGACGAAGCGGCAATGTCGCCCCAGGTCAGCCTGACGCAGGTGGCCGAAGATCTGCTCGGCATCTGGCGCGAGCCCATCGAGCACAAAGGCCTGGAACTGATCTATCAGCCCGGCACCCCCCTGGATACGCGCTATAACACCACCTTCCTGCATGCGGTGATGGGCAACCTGCTGCGCAATGCCCTGCACTACACCGAGCAGGGGTTTATCCGGCTGACCCTGGAACCGAGCGGATTTATCGTGGAGGACAGCGGTGTCGGTATCCCCGAGGACAAGCGCGAGGCGATGTTCGAGCCGTTCGTACGCGGCAGCGAGAAGCGCGGTGAGGGCCTGGGTTTGGGGTTGTCGCTGGTGCAGCGCATCTGCGAGAACCAGGGCTGGAGCGTCAGCCTCAGTACCATGGAGCCCAACGGCTGCCGCTTTCATGTGCAATTGAGTCAGGTCAACGCCTGACGCCATCCCCTGCCGCTATCCTGCCAGAGATCCCGGTAATTCGGCGAAGATGGCCCCATGCTATTGCGTGAGTCTGTAAAGTCTTGAAATGTATAGGGCTGGACAGGACAAGTTTTTCACAACGGGTTGACCTGTTAATCACAGTGCGCTGCTTAACGTTGTAGGCATCAGCTACTGGAGACCCGTTGATGCCTACCCCGATCAAGCTCGAATTTTCCGAAAAGTACGACGACGAACACGCTCAAGAATATTTGCTCAAGCATCAGGACAATCTGGCGCGCCGGTTGTCCCACAAACGCGACGAGCAATTGGCCCGTGGCGCGCTGGCGATGGCGGGTGAGCCTGGCCTGGTGCTGGACTTGCCCTGCGGCGCCGGGCGTTTCTGGCCCTTGCTGGCGGAAAAGCCCAACCGCGTGATCATTGGCGCCGACAACTCGGCGTCGATGTTGAAGGTGGCAATGGCAGCCCAGCCCGCCGATGTGGTGAAACGGGTACGACCCTTGCAGACATCGGCCTTTGATATTGCTTTGCCAGATAACGCGGTCGACAGCATTTTCTGTATGCGCCTGTTGCACCACATTGGTGATCCGGCGCATCGCGTGGCGATATTGCGCGAGTTTCAACGCGTTACCCGTGACAGCGTGATTGTTTCGTTGTGGGTCGATGGCAATTTCAAGGCCTGGAAACGCAAGCGGCTCGAACAGCAGCGTCGCAAGAAAGGTGAGCAGGAAGGTTACCAAAACAGATTTGTGTTACCGGCTGCTACTGTTGAAGCAGAGTTTGAGGAAGCCGGCTTCCGTGTCCAGGAGTCCCTGGACTTCATACCGCTCTACGCCATGTGGCGAGTGTACGTATTACGCAAGAGGTAACAGGATGGCAGTTGAGTGCGTAGCAGGCAGTCACGTAGCTCCCGAGGAACGATTCGATTATTTCTGGCACCAGCAAGGCGAGTGGGTCGAAGAGCCCAATCGTCGCCGTGGTGGTGAAAGCGGTGTGCAGCGTGTGATCAGCCCCAACGGACGCTTGCTCTACAGCAAGCGCCAGACCGGGCACATCTACCGCAGTTGGCTGCATCCGTTTGGCCGCCCGACGGTGCTGCGTGAGCGCGATGCCCTCAAGGGCTTGCGTTTGTTGGACGTGCGTGTGCCGGAAATGGTGTTTTGCGAAGCGCGCCGCGACCCCGAGCACCAATGGAAAGCGCTGCTGGTCACTGCCGCCCTCGACGGTTTCGACGAAATCGAGAACTGGTACGCCGCCGGTGGCCGCGAGCAATACGGCGAACTGGTGCATGAGCGTGTGCTCCAGGAACTGGCCGGCACCCTGGCGCGCATGCACAAGGGCCGATGGCAGCATGGCTGCCTCTACATCAAGCATATCTTTGTGCGGGTGACGGGCGAGGGTGACTCGGCCAACGTCGAAGTGGCGCTGCTGGACTTCGAGAAATGCCGCCAGCGCCTGACCGCTTATCGGGCCGCCTCCCATGACATGCTGCAATTGCGCCGCCATTCGTCGTGGAACGATACCGACTGGAAGAAACTCAGCTACTTTTACGAGACGGCGTTTGGCAGCGCTATCAAGGGTTTAACCAGATGAAGCTAGAAATAGCACGAGGTCTGTTCCTGGTCGGGGCGCTGGGCGTTGCAGCCCTGGCGCTGGCGGCGTGGGAACAGCCTCGCACCCAGGTGCTCAGTGCAACGCAGGGTGGCGCGCAATGCCTGTTGCCGCGCGTTGCCAAGGCGAGCACGGCGGCCAAGCCCGATCATGAGTTGTTGCTGTTCATGTTTGGCATGTCTCAAGGGATGAGGCCACAGAGTTGATGAGTTTAAAGGCAAAATGAAAAGGCCTCGCGTTACGAGGCCTTTTTTGGGCTTGTTAAAGTAGAAGGGCGTAACTTTCTTTAGTGTTTTTAATGTTCGGCCTCAGTGCGTGTATAACTTATTGAGCCGTTTTGTAGGTCAGGTACTCTGGTTGTAAAGTCGTAAAGAATGCTGTGGGGGCATTGCTTTATTTGCCGTGTTGCCTCGTTGAAGGTGCTGTCGGTTTATGAGTGTCAACGTTAACTTGGCATTATGTGGGAACTTCGTAGTTATGTTTTTTGGGCGGCAAAGCTCCAACTTCAGGGTACGCTATTTTTGTCTGCTTGGAGTACTCGGTTTTATCAGTTGGCAGGGCTGAGTAGGACCTTTCGTGGGCGACCCTATACAAGATGGCAGCCTCACTGCCTGCGTCGATTGTTGCGTAATTAAATGGAGGAGGAAGGGGTGAGTAGCGTTCACCGTCAATTTTTCCGTTGTTTTTGTATTGGTAGGGGGAAAAGTTTTTTTCTGGGTCGGCAGGGTCCGTGGGCATATGGTTACGATGGCTAAGTTCGGTTGTTAAAGAGTCAATGTAGTGGAGTAGACGTACCAAGTAGTAAGCAGCATTAGCTTGGCTTACTGGGTCTGGATTACTAGGAGTATAGTTACCGACAACCTCTATTAACCATTCATCGGGAATGATTTTAGGTCGGCTATTTACAATCTCACGATTCTCTTTGAGAATCTGACCTGCTAACCGCTTATCCCACTCTGGCCTTCCCGTAGGGCCAGTGGGTGCGACGTCGGTGTTTAATTCTGGGCGTTTGGCCTCAGTGCCACTGATGGGGGGCGTCGTTGTTTTAGGTGTTACAGTTTTCTCTGTATCTGGAGGTGTGTCGGAAGTTTTAGCTTGTGTATTATTTTCGGTTATATCGTTTTTTTTGTTTTTCTCTGTATCTTTGGCTGGGTCTTTCAGGGCCGAATAACCGTTCTCGAGGAAGTTCAAGAACAGTTCATAATTTGAGTTTTTTGTGGGCGGCTTTCCGGGGCCATTATAGCCATCATATATCGGTCGCCCAGGTGTAGGTGATGCTCTGCTGTCCGTGCCTGATGTGATGTACCCGACCACTTGCGAGAAATCGTACATCCTGTCTGCCCGATCATTGGGGTCGGGGTTATCAATCGAAAAGTTACCAACCTTTTTATAAGCCCGGTCGAAGTCACTTTCTGGGTGCGGTCCGAAATAATACTCTTTAAGTCTGGGATTGCTGTCGACCATTTCACGTGCGCCGCGGTTATCGCCCCATGGGCGTCCAGTGGGATGGGATGGAGGGTTGGCGCGTATAACCTGAGTCTTTTGGTCTGTATTGGAGTTGCGGGTATCCGGTCCACAGGGATAGTTAGTGGCTGGCGATTCAGATGGGCACGGCGATCGATTGGCGGGCGGTGTGTGCGCTGACTGCATACCGTTGAGCGTTATAAGGTTGAACATTTATTCTCCTGGCTTGTGTAGTGATTAAAGTCACGTAGCTAAGTGGTAAATGTTCCGAATTCGTTCCATAGAGTGCGAAAGTGCCTACGGCGAGTATCTTCTACTTCTTAAGGTATTGCCGAACTCAACTTACTCTCAGAGATTTCTGAGTTACTTCCCCCTTCTGATATCAAGCAGGCGTAACAGCGAGCCGTTGCTTAACGTGGCATTCGGCTCGTGTCGGGTGAGAAGCGACCTGCACTCAGATCAGATGCAGATGGTTATCCCAAAGCCCTGCCGGCAACTCCAGCGGCGTTGCCACCAACTGTTTCTGGCGACAATCGTAGAACCGGCAACGGCCCTGGCCCGAGGTCACGACAAACCCATCCTCGACCGCGCCCACGCCGGCGCAGTCGGGCAGCGGTCCGTCCAGGCGCAGCTCGCCGCTGTCCATGTTCCAGATAAAGAAGCGGTTGCCCCGTGGGGCAGTCAACGCCACCAGGCGCAATTCGCTGTGCACTGCGACGCTGGCTGTGTAGTGCCCCATCGCCTGCAACTGCTCGTCCGCCACCGGAAACGCCACGAATGGCTGCCCCGGACGCTTGATCGCCAGCAACTCGGAACGCTCCTGTGATGCCCCCATGAACTGCTGCCCGGTGAGGATGGTGCCATCGCTGGCGATCCCCATGTGCCGCACGCTGTTCATCTGCTGGCCGAGGGTTTCCTTGCTGATCAAGGTACCGTCGCGCTGCATCAGCACCAGGCTCGGTTCCATGGCGTCGAGGTTCATCTCCACGCGGCTTTCGGCTTCGGTACGAATGCCGCCGTTGGCCACCACCAGGGTCTCGCCGTCGGGCATCCACGACACCTGGTGCGGGCCGATGCCGTGGGTGGAGATCTCGCCGGTATGCACCAGCCGCTCGCCTTCGAACCGGTACACACCGAGCAGGCCACGGCCGGGGTCGGTTGTGTCGTTCTCGGTGGCGTACAGCCAGTCGCCGCTCTTGTGAATGACCGCGTGGCCATAGAAGTGGCGGTTGACCCGGGAGGTGATGGTTTGCAGCAGCGCGCCATCGCGCAGGTCGATCAGGTAACTCTCGGTGCCCGGGCGACGGGCGACAAACAGCGCAATCGGCAGCGTCGGGTGGTTGATGATGTCGTGGCAGCGCTGGCCGACCTGGGTGGCAAATACCTGCCTGCCGTCCAGGCGGTAACCCACGGCGTAGTGCTTGCCGTCCGCATCATCCCGCGCCGAGAGCAGCAGCGGGCCCTTGTCTTTGCTTTTGAACAGCGTCCAGCCACCCAGTGTGAGAGCACTGAGCAGCACGCTGCCGATGGCCAAAGCCTGTCGCCTGAGCATCATCAGTCACCGTCGTTGGCGTTAAAGCCCAGTTGGATGCCCAGCGCCTTGGCCAGCTCGCCCTCGTGCAGGCGGTGGACGACGTTGAGGCTGTCATAGATATCGTTGAGCTGCTGGCGCCCAGCGTCATCGTTCAACAGTTCGTTGAGGGTGCGCTGGTTGCTGGCGAACAGTTTCAGCGACGCGGCATAGGCGGCGTCGATCTTGTCGGCCAACGGCTTCTGCTCGGACGGCAGCAGGCCACGCAGGCCTTTGTTGTCGACGCCGACCCATACGGTCTGGGCTGCCGCGAGGCTGGCTTCGAGGCTTTGCAGGGACGACTGGCTGCGCCATGCATCGGCCTGGAACGGCTGCGGGATACCCTTGGTCTGGCGGCCCATCGGCGTGCCGAGTTTTTTCTTCAGGGTGTCCAGTGCGGTGACCTGCACGCGCAGCAGATCGGCAATGGCTTCGTGGGAATCGGCGTAGCGCTGGTTCGGAAACTTGGTCATCTGCGCCAGCATGCCGTCGGTGCTGTTCCAGCTGGCCAGGATCTCTTCGGCCAGGGCCTTCTGACGGTCACCGATGGCGACCAGCAGCGGGCAGTAACGGGCCTTTTGTGCGTCGTCGGCGATGTCGGTCTTGGCGTCGTAGAGGATGTATTCGTAGGCGGACAGGCCTTGCACCACCACGCTGGACTTGGCCAGGGCGGCGCCGTCGATCTGCGGCTGGCTGGCGACCAGTTGCTCGACCTGGCGGCCGACCAGGTTCTTCTTGTCCGGCCAGAACTGCACCTGCCACGAACGGTTGCCCTCGGCCAGCGGCCCGATCAGCAGCGGTTGCAGCTCGGCCCAAGCCTTTTGTGCATGCAGGAAATCGGCACGCGCGGTGTCCAGGCTCTCCTTGCCCTGGCAGTAGGCCAGCGCGCTGACGGCCAGTTGGCGGTCGGCTTCGACCCAGCGGCTGTAGGTCGGCAGGATCACTTGCTTGGCGATGGCCGCAGAGGTCACTGCTTGCGGGTCTTGCGGCGAGCAGGCGCCTAGGGCGAGGGCGGCCAGGCTGGTGAACAACAACTTGGGACGGAACATGTCGAGCTCCCTTCTATAAGTGGGGCGAAGCTTATAAAGAATTCAGGAACGCCAGCAACGCTGCGCGCTGCTCGGCATTGAAGGACAACACATGCTGCTGCGCCGCTTGGGCTTCACCGCCATGCCACAGCACGGCTTCGAGCAGGCTGCGGGCGCGGCCGTCATGCAAGAACTGGGTATGGCCACTCACGGTTTGCGTCAGGCCAATGCCCCACAACGGCGGCGTGCGCCAGTCGCGGCCACCGGCCTTGAATTCTGTGCGGTTGTCGGCGAGGCCCGGTCCCATGTCGTGCAACAGCAGGTCGCTGTAGGGGCGGATCACCTGGTTGGCCAGTTCAGGTTCGGCGGCATTGGCGGCCGTGGTGAATGCAGGCGTGTGGCAACCCTGGCAGCCGGCTTGATAGAACAGGTTTTTACCGGCCAGCACCTGCGGCGTGTTGACGCCACGGCGCGCCGGCACCGCCAGGTTGCGCGTGTAGAACAGCACCAGGCGCAGGATGTTGTCGCTGACTTCCGGCTCGCCATCGGGGCCATTGCCGTTGGGGGCCTGTTTGCAGGCGACTTGGGCATCGGTGCAGTCATCAAAGGGTCTCAGGGATGTGGTGAGGCCCATATCACCAGAGAACGCGTGAACATTTTGTTGATTGAGGTTGGGTTGCCCGGCTTTCCAGCCAAAACGCCCGAGCACGGTTTTTTGCTGGGCGTCGTCCCAGACCCAATTGGCGCGGCCGACAATGGCTTGCTTGTCGGCGGTCTTCGGGTCGGTGTTGCGTAGGATGTCGGCGTCGCTGATGGCTTCGAGCAAGCCCAGGCCGATCATCGGCGGCGCGATGCGTGCGGAAAAGCGCGTGTCGGGGTGCATCGGGCCGTAGCCAAGCTGGGTGATCTGCAGGTCGGGTTTACGCAACTCGACCACCGTGCCGTCCTTGAATGTCACGTTGACCGGCGTGTAATCGACCCGCACCTTGCCTTCCGGCGGCACGCCGGGCACGGCCATGTCCTGCAATTGCCCACCGTAGACCGGCTCGGGCACCACACCAATCTGCTCGATGGCCTTGGCATAGGCGGGCGCATCCGGAATCGACAGGCGTACCAGCATCGACACCGCGTTGGGTGCATCGGGCAGCGGTGGGTGACCACGACCGTCTTTTATATGGCAGTTCTGGCAGGCGTTGGTGTTGAACAGCGGGCCGAGGCCATCACGCGCCGTGGTGGTGGACGGTGCGATCACCCAGGGGCTGCGAAAGAAGCTGTTGCCGACGCTGAAATCCAGGCGGCGGGTGGGCGACAGGTTGGCCGAGGGCAGGGAAAACGCGTTCTGGTCGCGCTTGTTCACCGTCGCAGCACCGCCCGCCCGTGATTCACCCGGCTCGGCCTTGGTAAACCTGGGCGCGTCATCGCAGCCAGCCAGGCTCAAGGCCAGCAAGGCTGCGGACAGGCGAAAAAGCGAAGGGGACATCGAATTTCCTGAACCACGGCGGAAAATAAGGTCGCAAAGTCTAACAGGGCAGGGCGCAATGAATAAGAGCAATTATCGTTTGGTGGCATCCCGATTCATTCCCGCTAGAATGACCGCACATTTTTTTCTGGAGGTGGCCCATGCAGGCTCTCGACGCTTTGCTCAACCGTGTTTCCGTGCCGCGCCTGCTGGAACCGGCGCCGACCCAGGAGCAGCGCGATGTGCTGTTTGCCGCCGCCATGCGTGCGCCCGACCACGGCCAACTGCGCCCTTGGCGCTTCCTCACGGTTGAAGGCGCTGCTCGCGAACAGATGGGCACCTTGTTGGCCGAAGCGGCCCGGCTGCAAGACGCCGATGCGCCACAGGCGGTGATCGACAAGGCCCAGAACGGCCCGTTGCGCGCGCCGTTGGTGGTGGTGGTGATTGCCCGTTTGCAGGAGCACTTCAAGGTGCCCAAGTCCGAGCAACTGCTGGCTGCTGCCTGTGCGGCTCATGGCATCCTGTTGGCGGCGTATGCCCAGGGGATTGGTGCGGTATGGCGCACCGGGGAATTGTCCTACTCGGCCCACGTGGCCAAAGGCCTGGGGCTGACGGCGGATGAGGAGGTGATTGGCTTCCTGTACCTGGGCACACCGCAGAACCCGCCGCGTACCGCGGCTAAAGAAGACCTGACGCAGTTTGTCAGTGCCTGGACCGGTCTCTAAATCCAAAGTGATCAAACTGTGGGAGGGGGCAAGCCCCCTCCCACATTGGAACTGTGTTGTTTTTGAAATTGGGTTTACACCCTGAACTGATCCATCAACTTCATCTGCTGGCTGGCCAGTGCATTGAGTTGGCTGCTGATGGCCGCCGACTCGGTGGCCTGGCCGGTGAGGGTTTCGGTCACGGTACGGATCGCCGAGACGTTGCGGTTCACCTCTTCGGCCACGGCGCTCTGCTGTTCGGCGGCGCTGGCGATCTGCAGGTTCATGTCGCTGATCACGGTCACCGCATCGCTGATCTTGCCCAAGGCCTGCACCGCCTGATGGATCTGCCCGGCATTGCTCTGGGCCTGGCTCTGGCTGGAATGCATGGTCGCCACCACGCCACGGGTGCCGCTCTGGATGCGCTCGATCACCAGGCGGATTTCCTCCACCGAATCCTGGGTACGCTTGGCCAGGTTACGCACTTCGTCGGCTACCACCGCAAACCCTCGGCCGCTTTCCCCGGCGCGTGCCGCTTCGATGGCGGCATTAAGGGCCAGCAGGTTGGTCTGCTCGGCAATGCTGCGGATCACTTCCAGCACTGAACCAATCTGTTCGCTGTTGACCGCCAGGGCTTCGACTTCGCCCACGGCCTTGCTGACTTCTTCGGCCAGGGTGGTGATGTCGCGGGTGCTCTGCTCGATGATCGACATGCCTTCACGCGCCGACTGGTCGGCACCGCGTGCCGCGCTGGCGGCATTGGACGCGCTGTTGGCGACGTCGTGGGCGGTGGCGCTCATTTCGTTGGACGCGGTGGCCACCTGGTCGATTTCGCGGAACTGCACCTGCATGCCTTCGCTGGTCTGGCGTGCGATGGCCGAAGACTGGTCTGCGGTGCCGCGTGCTTCGGTGATGCTTTGCTTGATCTGGGCGATGGTCGGTTGCAGCTTGTCGAGGAAACGGTTGAACCAGTTCACCAGTTCGCCCAGTTCATCCTTCTTGGCGTAGGCCAGGCGTTGGGTAAGGTCGCCGTCGCCGCTGGCGATGTCCTTGAGCATGGCGGCCACGCTGTTGATCGGCCGGGTCACGCCGGTAGCGGTCAGCCAGATCAATAGCAAACCGAGCAGGCCGGCGGCGGCGGCCACCAGCAGTGCCTTCAGGGTGCCGGCGGATTGGGCGTCGTCAAGCACCCGCTGCAACTTGACGTTGTCGGCGAGCATCACGGCTTTTGGCAGCTTGATCACCACGCCCCAGGATTTGGCGTCGGCAATCGGCTTGACCGGGTACACGGCGCGGATGGTGTCGTCCTGTTCGCGGATCATGCGGTTGTCACTGGCCAGCAACTGTACGATTTCCTTGCCCTCGGCGCCGAGGGTGTCGATCAGGTTCTTGCCGACCTTGGCCGGCTCGCCGCTGTAGGCGGCAATCAGGCCGGTACTGGAGAGAATCTCCAGGTGCGCTGCGCCGTTGAACAGGTCCTTCTGTGCAGCGTCGGCGGTTGCTTGCAGGGCGGTGAGGGCGATGTCGACACCGACGACGCCGATGAGTTTACCCCCCACGATCAGTGGCGAGGCGATGGTGGTCATCAGTACCTTTTTGCCGGCCACCGTATCTTCATAGGGGTCCAGCAGGCAGGTATTGCGGGTGTCCCGTGGGCAGGTGTACCAGATGTTGTAGGGCGTACCGTTGAGGGTGAGGGTGGTCTTGTTCAGGTCTTCTTCGACCATGATGGTGTTCAAGCCTTCACCGCCGGCACGGCTCCAATAGCTGGAGAAGCGCCCTGTTTCGTTGGAGACGCGTGCCTTGTCATCGACGAACTCGCTGTCCTTGCCGTCCAGGCCGTTGGGTTCGAATGACAGCCAGAACCCCAGCACTTTGCTGTTGCGATCAAAGGTGGTTTTCAGGCTCTGGTTGATTTCTTCGCGCAGCGCGCCGGCTTCCAGGCCACGCTTGCTGGCCATGGTGCGCAAATCCTTGATCTGGTCGGCCAGCGCTGTCAGCGCCATCAGGCTGTCGCCAAAGGTTTTCTGCAACTGCACCGCTTGCTCGGCGGCCCTGGCTTGCAGCAGTTGTTCCACGCTGGCGGTGAGCATGCGCGAGCTGGAATCGCTGACCAACAGATCATTCTGGTTGGTGTTGTAGATATTGATGCCGACGACCAGCGCTATCACCCCCAACAGGCAAAGGCCGGACAGCAGCACGATTTTCAGGCGGATGGAGAGGGTGTTGAACATAGGCTCACTCGCGAATGGACTGGTGGGGATGCATGCAGCAGAGCCAAGTCCATTCAGCGCTATGTCTGAAACATCGGCGTCACAAATCAATTCATGAGAAAGAGGCGATGAGCGGTAGGAAAACACCTACATGCGGCGTCAGACAGGCGCTGCAAGCCTTTCCGGGCGTGACCAGATCCACAGGTTGCCCAGGCTCATTCCGGCAATGGCCAGGTAGATCGGCCAGCCGTGATCGAGCATCACCAGCATCAGCACGGCGCACAGCAGCATGCTTACAGTGGCGCTGACTTTGGCCCGGCGAGCGATGATCTTGCCGTTGCGCCAGTTGAACAGGATCGGCCCGAACAGCCGGTGGTTCTCCAGCCAGGCGCTGAGGCGTGGCGAGCTTTTAGTGGCGGCCCAGGCGGCCAGCAGGATGAATTCGGTGGTGGGCAAACCCGGCACGACAATCGCGATCAACCCAATGCCCAGGCTGACATAGGCCAGCAGGCCGAAGAGGATCCGGGCGATTTTCGAGGTGGATTGGGTTTTGCGGGTCATGGTTTATTTGTAACGTCGCGAAGTGAGCGCCAACTGTTGGAGGGGCTTGCCCCCGATGGGGATGTGTCAGCTAGAGAAGCGTTGACTGGCACTCTGCTATCGGGGGCAAGCCCCCTCCCACAGTTGATGGCATTTCAATCTGGATGTCAGGCCAATTCAGGGGCGCTAGCGTACGCCTGTTCGAGCAAGACGGTGAAGCGTACAAACGCGTCGATCGCACCTTTTTCCACTGCGGCTTCCTCTTCGGCACTGAACTCCAGGGCGTCGAGGGTACGGGTGAAGCTTTTCCAGCCTTCGGCGCGACCACCGGCCGGCTCACCCAGGTGACGGGCACCGAAGGTTTCGCTCAGGCCCAGGCCCACGGCACGCTTGATCAGGAACGCAGCGCCCAGTTTGGAGCCTTCGGACACAAACAGCCAGCCCAGGGCTTCGGCCTTGCTCGGGTTTTTCACGGCGCCGGCGACCGGTGCAGGCACCTCGGTGTCCAGGTCGCCCAGGTCCAGTTTGGCGGCTTCGGCACGGCAACGTTCGGCCAGGTCCGGCACGATCTTGATCAGTTCGGCATCGTTGTACAGGGCCACCAGTTCCGATTGGAACAGGTACTGCGCCACCACGAAACGGGCGAAGTTGGCCCGGGTTTCAAACGGGGCGTGGGCCTTGACCAGTGCGTCGAGCTTGGTGTGCGGCTCGTTGGTGATCTGGTTCAGGCGTTGGGAGCGCAGGCTTGCGCGTTCTGCGGTAGGGGAAGCGGTCATGAAAAGTCCTTGAGAAGGGATGCGCCTGGGTGCCCGAAAGAGAGCTGTTATCAACTAGACGAACAAGAAGACGCGGCACAGTAAAAAATCCTCACCCCGTCGAAGAAATTTCAACGGGGTGAGTAGGGCGGTGCTAGATGTCCCAGATCACGTTGATCGCAAAGTTGCGGCCCGGCTGGGTCAGGCGGTCGAGGTTGGCTGGGCCGGTCACGGCGGCTTCGCCGACACTGTCGTAGCTGCGCACGTCATCCCAGTTCCAGTACTTCTTGTCGGTGAGGTTGTAGAGGCCGCCGTTGATGGTCACGTCGTGGGTGACTTTGTAGAAGGCGGTCAGGTCGACCACACCGAAGCCAGGGGTCTTGAAGGGGCCGCTGGTGTCGCCGTCCGGCGCGTGGAAGGTGGTGCTGTCGACGCGATCCTGCTTTTTCACCAGGGTCCAGCTCAACAGGCCACCGTAGTTGTCCTGGTCGTAGCCCAGGCCGAAGACCCCCTTGAGCGGGTTGACGCTGTTCAGCGGCTCGCCATTATCGTCGTTGCGGCCATAGGCATAGGACACCGAGCCCTGGGTGTAGAGACCTTGCGGCGCACCGAAGGCATCCAGGTTCAGGCGGCCCTTGGCTTCGGCGCCCTTGATGGTGGCGCGCTTGATGTTGATGGCCTGGAACTGTTCAAGACTGCCCCCGGCAACGGCGTTGTCTTCGTCGATAAAGTCGCGATATTTGTTGTAAAACACGGCGATCTCGAAGGAGCCTTCGTCGAACTTGCCGCGAATCCCGGTTTCGACGCCTTTGCTGGTTTCTGGCTTGAGGTCGGGGTTCGGCTCGACGGTGTAGCCCAGGTTCAGGTTTTCAAAGCGGCCGTACAAGGCCTTGGCAGACGGCGTACGGAAACCTTCGGCGTACTGGCCGAACCAGGTGTATTGATCCGTCAGGGCGTACGTCAGGCCAAACTTGGGCGTCACACGGTGCCAGGTTTTTTCCTTGTCGCTCACCGGGTCCGCCCCTGTCGGGTTGACGGTGTTGAGAAATTCCTGGGTCAGCTTGGGTTTGAGCTGGGTGTAGTCGTAGCGCACGGCGGGCAGGAAGGTCCACTTGTCCCAGGTGATCTGGTCCTGTGCGAACAGCGAATACGTGTTGATGGTCGGGTCGGGGAAGTCGCTGGACTGCTTCACACTGTCGCTGGCAATCGGGCTGGGTGCACCGATGGCGGTGCACCCACTGCCGACGGCCACGCAGGTCGCGTTGCCCTCGCGCGAACCGGTGACTTTCTGCTGCTTGAGGGTGGTGCCGTAGGTCACCTGGTGGTCGGTTTCACCGAGGCTGAACGCCTTGTCGAGCTGGGCGTCGAAAATCCACTGTTTTTCCTGGTAGAGCGTGTCGCGGGTGCGCAGGACACGACGGCCTGACTGATAGATCTCGGCGGTGGTCTGGTCGGTCTTGGCGATCTGGTAATTGAGGCTGGTCTTGATGCGGTCGGCAATCGGCGACTCGAGGGCGAAGCTGTTTTCCAGGCCGAAACGTTCACGGGTAATGGTGTCGTTGCCACGACGATCACGGTAGAGGTTGAAGCCTCGGCCGCCGATGAACGGGCCTCCTACCGCGTTCTTCAGGTTGACGTCGCGATCGTCTTTGTACTTCTCGTAGGTCAGGCCCAAGCGGTTGTCATCGCCATAGTTCCAGCCGAGCTTGGCCAGGATGTTGGTGGTGCGCGCGTCCTCCGGGTTGGCGCCGGTGCGGGCCAGGCCGGTGGCGTTGTTGCCGTCGTAGGATTCGGTCTCGTGGCCATTGCGCTGGCTCAGGTGCAGCAAGCCATCGAAGTCCTGCACGCGGCCGGCGACGGTGCCGGAGGTCAGCCAGCTTTCGTCGGCGGAGCTGTAGCCGGTCTTGAGGCGGGCGCCGAAATCCTGGCCTGGCTTGATGATGTCGTCCGGGTCGAGGGTGAAGTAGCTCACGGCGCCACCGATGGCGCTGCTGCCGTACAGGGCGGAGGCCGGACCGCGCAGGATCTCCACACGCTTGACGATCTCCGGGTCGACGTAGTTGCGACGGGTCTTGGCGTAGGGGCCGTTGAAAAAGTTGTCCGGCACTTCCACGCCGTCCACCTGGGTGAGGATGCGGTCGCCGTCGATACCGCGGATGTTGAAGCCGGCGTTACCGGAGCGGGTGCCCGCGCCGCCGACCGAGACGCCGGGCTCGTAGCGCACCAGTTCGCGGATGTTGTTGACGTTCTGGCGGTCCAGTTCTTCGCGGTCCTGCACGCTGACGGTGCTCGGTACGCTGGTCACATCCTGCTCGTTACGGGTGGCGCTGATGGTTACCTGTTGCAGGTTTAGGGTGCCGCCCGCTGCGCGTTTTTCCAGGATGATGTTGTTGCTGCCCAGCTTGCGATAGCTCAGGTTGGTCCCCACCAACAGCCGGTCCAGGGCTTTTTCCGGCGACAACGGACCGCGTACGCCAGGGGATGACACACCCTGGGCCAGTTCCGCCGGCAGGCCGACCTGCCAGCCGGTCACGGCGGTAAATGCGTTGAGTGCAGAGACCAGCGATTGCTGCTCGATGCTGAAGTTGTAGTTGCCATGGCTGCGCGGAGCAGGCTCGGCGGCGGTGGCGGTCATCACTGGCGCACCGGCCAGCAGGATGGCCGCCGTCAGCAAGGACAGCACGGGCGAAGAGGACCGGCGGTTGAAACAAGAGGACATCGAGAGCGCTCCGGGGTACGAATCTTATAGTTGCGAACCGAACCAAATAGGAATCAGTTGCATTGGCTAAGACGAGACGTACCAGTGCCAGCTATCGAGTAAAAATAATTCTCATTTAGTTGAGGATCACCAGCGCCGGGTATTCCGACAACTTGGCCGAGGTGATGTGGGCCAGCGAGCGCACCACATCCAGGGGCTGGTCGAGGCGGTAATTGCCGGTGACGGCGACGCTGGCGAGTTGGTCGTTGGTGTTGACGATCCAGCCAGGGTAATAGCGGCGCAGCTCGGCGAGCACTTCGCTCATGGGGCAGTTTTCGAAGATCAGCCGGCCTTGCACCCACGCCAGGTCCTTGTTGGCGTCCAGTCTGGCGGGCGAGCCGAAACCCTTGGGGCCGACGCGGATGCTTTCCCCGGCGCTCAGACGCACGCGGGCATCATTGAAGGTATTGCTCAGGTCGACATCGCCGCGTTGCACCTGCACCTGTGCTTCGCCATTGAGGTAGCGCACGGCGAAGGCGGTATCGCGCACGCTGGCGCGCACGGGGCCGGCGTCGATTTCCAGGGGCAGGCCATGGTTGGGTTTGATTTCGAAAAACGCCTCGCCCTGGTACAGGCGAGCGATGCGCTGATGGTCCTTGATGCTGCTGGAAAACGCCGAATTGGTGTTGAGCAGCACCTTTGAACCGTCGTCCAGTTGCAGGCGCTGGCGTTCGCCCACCACGGTGAGGTGATCGGCCTGCAGGCGCACCGGCAGGTTGCTGAAACTGAACAGCCCGATCAGCAACACGGCGGCGGTGGCCAAAGGTTTCCAATGGGGTTTGATCCACCGCCAGGCGCTGGGCTTGCGCGGTGCTGCCAGGGCGACGGCGGCGCTGTGCACTGGCGCGCCACCCCAGGCCGCCTGGGCCTTGGCGAAGGCGTGGACGTGGGCGGGATCGCTGGCCAGCCAGGCTTCGAATTCGGCCTGCTGCCCGGGCTGCGGGCACTGCAAGGCGATCAGCCAGTCGAGGGCTTGGTCCATGGCCGTGTCTTGCAACACCTCATGAGCCAGCTCATGGGGGTGCAGTTTGTTCGGGTCCGTCACGGTGTTCCTCGGGTCTTCGCCACGTTCTATTTAACTTTCCTACAGCTTGGGTCGACGTTTCTGTCGGGGGAAGCTTAAGGCCGATCCAGCCGTTCGGCCACACCTACACAGATGGCCATGATCAACTTCAGTTCCTTTTGTACGGTGCTCAAGGACACTTCCAACTGATCGGCGATCTCCTGGTAACTGTAACCGTGCAGGCGGCTGAGGATGAAGATCTGCTGCTGGCGGGCGCTCAACTGGCCCAGGCTGACGCTCAGGGCCTCGAGCATTTGCTCGGCCTGGGTGGCATCTTCGGGCGTGCTGATGGGGGCGGCGACACTTTGCAGGACGTCCAGCGGGACATCTTCCTGCAGCGTGCGTGCCTGGATCCTGCGCGCACGCAGATGATCCAGCGCCAGGTTGCGCGCGGTCTGATAGACGAAGGGTTCAAGGTGATCGATCGGCCGCTCGCTGAGGGCCCGGGTGACGCGCAGGTAGGTTTCCTGCAACAGGTCCTCGGCGGTGCTGTGGTTATTGACCATCCGCTGCAAGGTGCGAAGCAGAATCACCCGCTGGGCGAGAAAGACGTGGTTGAAGCGAGATTGGCTCACAGTGCTACCAGACCGATTTGCAGTTAATGATAATGCTTATCATCAACTGAAATGGCAAGTAGCTATTTTCCTTATGCGGGACACAAACCAGTGTGGGAGGGGGCTACACCCCGATGGCAGTGTGTCAGTCAACAAAGATGTTGAATGTGCCACCGCTATCGGGGCAAGCCCCCTCCCACACAAGCCCCTTCAGAAGGTCCCGCACAGCTCACATTACTCGGCGTTGCACAGCGCCAGGCAGTTATCCAGCATGCGGTTGGAGAAGCCCCACTCGTTGTCGTACCAAGCCAGCACTTTCAGCAATTTACCGCTGACCTTGGTGTGATTGGCATCGAAGATCGACGACAGCGGGTTGTGGTTGAAGTCACTGGAAACCAGCGGCAGGGTGTTGTAGCCGAGGATCTTCGAGTGCTGGCTGGCTTCTTTGAGCAGCGCGTTGACTTCTTGCGCCGTGGCTTCTTTCTTCAGTTGTACGGTGAGGTCCACCAGCGACACGTTGATCACCGGCACCCGCACCGCCATGCCGGTCAGCTTGCCCGCCAGCTCCGGCAGCACCAGGCCTACCGCTTCGGCGGCGCCGGTCTTGCTCGGGATCATGTTCTGGGTGGCCGAACGCGCGCGGTACGGGTCGGTGTGGTAGACGTCAGTCAGGTTCTGGTCGTTGGTATAGGCATGGATGGTGGTCATCAGGCCGCTCTCGATACCCAGCTCGCGGTGCAGCACTTGAGCCACTGGCGCCAGGCAGTTGGTGGTGCACGAGGCGTTGGAGATGATCTGGTGGGATTGACGCAGAATGTCATGGTTGACGCCGTAGACCACGGTGGCGTCCGCGCCCTTGGCCGGTGCCGAGATGATCACCTTGCGTGCGCCGGCGGTAATATGGGCGGCAGCCTTGTCACGGTCGGTGAACAGGCCGGTACATTCGAACACCACGTCGATCTTGTGCGCAGCCCAGGGCAGGTCGGCCGGGTTGCGAATGGCACTGACGGCAATCCGGTCGCCATTGACGGTCAGGCTTTCCTGATCGTGGGCGACCTCTGCTTCGAAAGTGCCATGCACGGTGTCGTATTTGAGCAGGTGGGCATTGATCGAACTGTCGCCCAGATCATTGATGGCGACGATCTGCAAATCCTGGCGGTAGCCTTGGGTATACAGTGCGCGCAGGACATTACGGCCGATACGGCCAAAACCATTGATTGCGATACGAAGAGTCATTGGAAAGTGCCTGTCGTCGATTTGTTGTAAGAATTACAAGATTATTCGCATAAAAATAGAAAACAAGCCTTTTTAGTGGCAATATTTTGTTCAATCTACAACGAGTGACCTGAATCAACTGGTCCGATGATCCAAACGACTCCCTGCCATCCCATGCGCTGCGGGCGTTTGATCAGCATAGACACTCAGGTCGCCACATCCGTTAGCCTGGAGTTCTACACATGCATCCCCGCGTCCTTGAGGTCACCGAACGGCTTATCGCCCGCAGCCGCGCCACCCGCGAGGCTTACCTTGCGCTCATTCGCGGCGCAGCCAGCGACGGTCCGATGCGCGGCAAGCTGCAATGCGCCAACTTTGCCCACGGCGTGGCCGGTTGCGGCACTGAAGATAAAAATAGCCTGCGCATGATGAATGCCGCCAACGTGGCAATTGTTTCGTCATATAACGACATGCTCTCGGCGCACCAGCCGTACGAACATTTCCCTGAACAGATCAAGAAAGCCCTGCGCGAAGTCGGCTCGGTCGGCCAGTTCGCCGGCGGCACTCCCGCGATGTGCGACGGCGTGACCCAGGGCGAGCCCGGTATGGAGCTGAGCCTGCTCAGCCGTGAAGTCATCGCCATGTCCACGGCGGTAGCGCTGTCCCACAACATGTTCGACGCGGCCTTGATGCTGGGCATCTGCGACAAGATCGTCCCCGGCCTGATGATGGGCGCGCTGCGCTACGGCCACCTGCCGATGATCTTCGTACCGGGTGGGCCGATGCCGTCGGGCATTTCCAACAAGCAGAAGGCCGATGTGCGCCAGCGCTATGCCGAAGGCAAGGCCACCCGCGAAGAGCTGCTGGAATCGGAGATGAAGTCCTACCACAGCCCCGGCACCTGCACCTTCTACGGCACCGCCAACACCAATCAGTTGCTGATGGAAGTCATGGGCCTGCACCTGCCGGGCGCCTCGTTCGTCAACCCGTACACGCCGCTGCGTGATGCGCTGACCCGCGAAGCCGCGCACCAGGTCACGCGCCTCACCAAGGCCAACGGCAACTTCACGCCGATCGGCGAGATCGTCGACGAGAAATCCATCGTCAACTCCATCATCGCGCTCAACGCCACCGGCGGCTCCACCAACCACACCCTGCACATGCCGGCCATCGCCATGTCGGCGGGCATCATCCTCACCTGGGACGACATGGCCGACCTTTCCGAGGTGGTGCCGACCCTGTCCCACGTGTATCCCAACGGCAAGGCCGATATCAACCACTTCCAGGCGGCGGGCGGCATGTCGTTCCTGATCCGTGAGCTGCTCGAAGCCGGCCTGCTCCACGAAGACGTCAACACCGTGGCCGGCAAGGGCCTGAGCCGCTACACCCAGGAGCCGTTCCTGGTGGACGGCGAGCTGATCTGGCGCGACGGTCCCATCGAGAGTCTCGACGAAAGCATCCTGCGCCCGGTGGCCCGCGCGTTCTCGCCCGAGGGCGGCTTGCGCGTGATGGAAGGCAACCTGGGACGTGGCGTGATGAAAGTCTCGGCCGTGGCCCTCGAGCACCAGATTGTCGAAGCACCCGCCGTGGTGTTCCAGGACCAGCAGGACCTGGCCGATGCGTTCAAGGCCGGCCAGTTGGAAAAAGACTTCGTCGCCGTGATGCGCTTCCAGGGCCCGCGTTCCAATGGCATGCCGGAATTGCACAAGATGACGCCGTTCCTCGGTGTGTTGCAGGACCGTGGCTTCAAGGTCGCGCTGGTAACAGACGGGCGTATGTCGGGCGCGTCGGGTAAGATCCCCGCCGCGATTCACGTCAACCCCGAAGCCCAGAGCGGCGGGCCACTGGCGCGGGTGCAGGATGGCGATATCATTCGTGTGGATGGCGTGAAGGGCACCCTGGAGCTTAAGGTGGACGCCGAAGAATTTGCAGCGCGTGCGCCTGCCACGGGCCTGTTGGGTAACAACGTGGGGGCCGGTCGCGAGCTGTTTGCATTTATGCGCTTGGCCGCAAGCTCCGCAGAGCAGGGCGCCAGCGCCTTTACCTCTGCCTTGGAGACGCTTAAGTGAAGTTAGCGCTGGTCGGTGACATCGGGGGCACCAATGCCCGTTTTGCGTTGTGGCGGGATCAGGAACTGCATTCGATCCGCGTGCATGCCACGGCGGATCATTCCAGTCCTGAGGCCGCTATCAAGGTTTACCTCAAGGAGGAAGGCCTGGAAATCGGGGACATCGGCGCGGTGTGTCTTTCCGTCGCTGGTCCGGTGAGCGGAGATGAATTTAAATTCACCAACAACCACTGGCGCCTGAGCAAGACTGCGTTTTGCAAGACATTGCAGGTGGATGATCTGCTGTTGGTCAATGATTTCTCGGCCATGGCCCTGGGCATGACCCGCCTCAAGCCCGACGAATTCCGCGTGGTCTGCGAGGGCACGCCGGAGCCGTTGCGGCCTGCGGTGGTGATCGGTCCGGGCACCGGGCTGGGTGTCGGTACCTTGCTGGACCTGGGCGGTGGCCGTTTTGCGGCGCTGCCGGGGGAGGGCGGGCACGTCGACCTGCCGCTGAGCAGCCCACGGGAAACCCAGCTGTGGCAGCACATCTACACCGAGATCGGGCATGTCAGCGCTGAAACGGCTTTGAGCGGTGGCGGGCTGCCACGTCTGTACCGGGCGATCTGTGCGGTCGACGGCCATGCGCCGGTACTGGAAACCCCCGAAGCCATCACGGCCGCCGGCCTGGCCGGTGACCCGGTGGCGATGGAAGTGTTGGACCAGTTCAGCATCTGGCTGGGCCGCGTAGCCGGTAACAATGTGCTGACCACCGGCGGACGCGGTGGTGTGTACATTGTGGGCGGGGTGATACCGAGGTTTGCCGACTTCTTTATCCACAGCGGTTTTGCCAGGAGCTTTGCTGACAAAGGCTGCATGAGCGAATACTTCAAGGGTATTCCGGTGTGGTTGGTGACGGCGCCGTATTCCGGGTTGACCGGGGCTGGCGTCGCGTTGGAACAGGCTTTTGCATAGGGACTGATGGTCCTATCGGGGGCAAGCCCCCTCCCACATTTGGAACGCATTTGCCCCCGATGAGGCCATCAATAACACCCCATAACAACAAGGAGGACCCCGTGAGCGTAATCAGTAAATCGATCCTCCTGGTCGATGACGACCAGGAAATCCGCGAATTGCTGCAGACCTACCTCAGTCGCGCCGGTTTCCAGGTGCGTGGGGTGCCGGATGGCGCGGGGTTTCGCCAGGCGATGAACGAGGCACCGTGCGACCTGGTCATCCTCGATGTGATGTTGCCGGACGAAGACGGTTTCAGCCTTTGCCGCTGGATCCGCCAGCACCCGCGCCAGGCGCAGGTGCCGATCATCATGCTCACCGCCAGTTCCGACGAGGCCGACCGTGTGATCGGCCTGGAGCTGGGCGCCGACGACTACATCGGCAAACCCTTCAGCCCTCGCGAGTTGCAAGCGCGGATCAAGGCCTTGTTGCGCCGTTGCCAGTTCGGCCAGGAGCGCAGCAGCGGCGGCGATGTGCTGGTGTTCGATGAGTGGCGGCTGGACATGATCAGCCACCGTCTGTTCCATGTGGACGGCGAAGAAGTGATCCTCTCCGGCGCCGATTTTGCCCTGCTCAAATTGTTTCTCGACCACCCGCAGCAGATCCTCGACCGCGACACCATCGGCAACGCCACCCGGGGTCGTGACCTGATGCCGCTGGATCGCATCGTCGACATGGCTGTCAGCCGCCTGCGCCAACGCCTGCGCGACACCGAAAAGCCCCCTCGTCTGATCCGCACCGTGCGGGGCAGTGGTTATCAACTGGCAGCCAGCGTGGTTGCCGGCAATGTCCACTGAGCCGTTGACCGAACGCCGCCGACGCTTCCCGGTACCGCGTTCGCTGCTGGGGCGCATGCTGCTGCTGACGCTGCTGGCAGTGTTGTTCGCCCAGGCGCTGTCCAGCGTGATCTGGGTCTCGCAATTGCGCGCCACCCAGCTCGAAGGCCTGGTCACCAGTGCCCGCAGCCTGGCGCATTCGATGACCGCCAGCGTGAGTTATTTTCGTTCGTTACCGGTGGCGTATCGGCCGCTGGTGCTCGATCAACTGCGCAGCATGGGTGGCACGCGTTTTGTGGTGACGCTCAATGATCGCCCGCTGGACATGGCCATCCTGCCGCAGACCCCGCGCAAACAGGCGGTGCTTGAAGCGGTGGATGAGGTGCTCAAGCAGACCCTGGGCGCCGATGTGCATATGTCGGTGGAGTTCGTCAGCGCCGAAGACCTGCGCATCTTCAATGCCGGCCTGAAACTCGATGAGCTGCCGCGTTCCTGGGCCCACTACGCGCTGACCCTGGAACCGGTGAACCCGCCGGTGCTGGTCACCCAGATCCAACTGGCCCAGGGCGAATGGCTGTACATCGCCTCGCTGTTGCCCGAGCCCTACACCAGCCTTGAAGAACAAGGCCTGCCGTCCCAGCAGGTGTGGTTTATCGTGCTGACCAGCGGTTTTCTGCTGCTGTTCATCGGCCTGCTGGTGCACTGGCAAAGCCGGCCGCTCAAGCGCTTGGCGCGGGCGGCGCGGGACATGTCCCTGGGCGCCGACGTGGAGCCAGTGGCCGAAGGTGGCGGCAGCGAAGTGGTGGAAGTGGGCCGTGCTTTCAACGCCATGCGTGAGCGCATCAGCCGCTACCTGACCGAGCGCAGTCAATTGTTCAGTGCGATTTCCCACGACTTGCGCACACCGATCACCCGCCTGCGCCTGCGCGTGGAACTGCTGGAGGACGAGAACCTGCAAACCAAGTTCGGCCGTGACCTGGATGAACTGGAGTTGCTGGTGAAGGGCGCGCTGCAATGCGTGAAGGACACGGATATCCACGAGAACATTGAGCCGGTGGACCTCAATCATGTGCTCGAATGCCTGGTGGAGCCTTACGTGGCACCCAACGGCAACGGCCGGGTCACGCTGGACGGTGCTGCCCTGGCGGCGTATCCGGGCAAGCCGCTTGCGCTTAAGCGCTGCATCGGCAACCTGATCGACAATGCCTTGAAGTATGGGCAGAACGCCCATCTGCACATCGAGGACGATGGCGCGGAGTTCGTCCTGCATGTGGACGACGAGGGGCCCGGCGTGCCGGAGCAGCGCCTGGAGCAAGTCTTCGAGCCACACTTCCGCCTCGCCGGGCAGCAACAGGGTTATGGCTTGGGCCTGGGGATTGCGCGCAACATTGCGCACAGCCATGGCGGTGAAGTGAGTTTGCAGAATTTGCGTGAGGGTGGCTTGCGCGTGACCCTGCAACTGCCGCGCGGATTAGACTGAACACAAGCGGTAACAGTGTGGGAGGGGGCAAGCCCCTCCCACATGTTGATCGTCATTGGCTCAGATGCTCTGGCGCAACCGGGCCAGGTCACGCAACGGCGGTGCGCCAAACAATCGGCTGTATTCCCGGCTGAATTGCGATGGGCTTTCATACCCCACCCGATACCCCGCCGCCGATGCTTCCAACCCTTCGGCAATCATCAAGCGCCGTGCCTCCTGCAAGCGCAACTGCTTCTGGTATTGCAACGGGCTCATGGCGGTGATCGCCTTGAAACGGTGGTGCAAGGTCGAAACGCTCAGGTTCACTTCCTTGGCCAGGTCATCGATGCGCAGCGGTTGTTCGTAGTTGCCGTTCAACCACTTGATCGCCTGGCTGACGCGATGGCTCTGACTGTTGGCCACGGCGATTTCATACAGCCGATAGCCCTGCGGCCCACGCAATAACCGGTAAAGAATTTCGCGGTTGATCAACGGCGCGAGCATGGCGATGTCTTTCGGCGTATCCAACAGGCGGGCCAGTCGCAGTACGGCGTCCAACAGTTGGCCATCGATGCGGTCGACGTACATGCCGCGAGAAGTCGGGCGCGATGGCACGCCCATCGGGCCAGCCTCGGCAATCAGCGCGGTGAGCTGCGCCGGATCGATATTGATGCGCACCGACAGGTTCGGGTCCTGCGGCGTGGCATCGATGATCCGCCCGGCCACCGGCATCGCTACCGAGAACACCAGGTAGTTGAGCGGGTCGTAGGCAAAGATTTCGTCGGCCAGGCGTACTTCCTTGCTGCCACTGGCGAGGATGCACAGGGCCGGTTCCACCAGCACCGGCATGAAGTCGCGCGGGGTGTTGTGGCGGTTCAGAAACAGGGTGGTGATGGCCGTACCGTAGGAACCGTCCTCCCAGGTATGCCGGTGCACGATGCTGGCCAGTTCGGCGCGCTGTTTTTCCATCTCGGCGTCGAGGGGAATGGCTGTATGTTCGGGCGACGACATGGAACGTCCTCTACTGGCTACTTCGATGGGGTCAGCTTAGCGGCGGCTTTTCAAACAGTGTTACGTCGATTCTGCACAATCCTTGCCTGATCCTGCGATACATCGTGAATCAGGCAATCGCGGCACCTGTCATCTCCCTGAAACAAGGCGTCGGGCCATCGAATAAACCTCTGTGCCAGACGTCCCTCCTACGCTTCTCGCAGGATTGTGCAATAAGCCGACAGGAATTGACTAACCGCGCGCCGACTCGCGCCGTTATCTTTGATCCTGTGGCAACACGCCCTCACAGTGCTTGCCGAGCATCACTTCTCAACGGGAGAGTCGAACATGTCCACCCCCATTCCCGCGAGCCATATGGCCTTTATCCGCGCCCGCACCGGGTGCAGCACCGAACTCGGTGCACGCTTGAGCAGTTTGATCGAACCGGGCCGCCAGGCTCAGGGTTGCCTGCAGTTCTCGTTGCAGCATTCCCAGGTTGATCCTGATGTGTGGTTGATCTCCGGTTTCTGGAGCAGCGAGCAGGCGATGAGTGCCTACTTCAACTCCCCGGCGCTGATGATCTTCACCGAGCTGTTGAACGACATGGTCGTGCGCAGCATGGACTTCCAGACTTTCACCGATGCATCCGCCGCACACGCCTACGGCGAGTACCTGCAACTCGCCGGCTGAAGGTCTAGAATGGCCGACTTTCCATTGGCCAGGACCTGCAACATGGCACGTAAACAATTTGCCCTCCACGAAGCCGTATCCGCCGTAGTACCGGGTGAAGGGGGCTACAGCGCCGCCGTTGCCGTCAAGGCACTGGATGGCATGGGCGCCCCGCAGTTTCACAAGATCCTTGACGGACAGACGTTCAAGACGGCCTCCGATGCTGACGATGCAGCCACTGTGCAGCTTGAACGGCTGACCGGTGTGGACGAAGAGGGTCAACTGACCTGGGCGAGCGCCGCCAACTGAGCAACACCGACAGTCCAATGTGGGAGGGGGCGTGTCCCCGATAGCGGCGTGTCATTCAACAACGATGTTGAATTGCCATTGCCATCGGGGGCAAGCCCCCTCCCACGTTTTATTGTCTTTCAGTCAGGGTTTGCTGGCGCCTGGGCGATACATCCTGAACAGGGCTTCTGGCCCCAACTGAAAGTAATCCGCCGGTCCGCCACCGCGCAGGATCGGCTCGGCGGCGGCGGTATCGTAGATGCCATCCTTGAGCAGCCACTTGGCAATGTGCACCGCGACCACCTCGCCGAGCACCAGCCAGCTCGGCACCAATGCCTTGTCGGCACGTTGCAGCTGAATGATCTGCGTCACCTTGCATTCGAACGAGACCGGGCTTTCGCCCACCCGCGGCACACCAACGATCTTCGAGGCCACCGGCGTCAGGCCGGCCAATTCAAACTCGTTCACCTCAGGTGAGACGGCAGCACAGCTCTGGTTCATCTGCTCGGCCAACGGGCGGGTGGCCAGATTCCACACAAACTCGCCGGTCTGTTCGATGTTGTTCAGGCTGTCTTTGCGCCCGACGCTGGAAAATCCAATGATCGGCGGAATGTAGTTGAACGCATTGAAAAAACTGTAGGGCGCCAGGTTCAGGTGACCTTCGTTGTCATGGGACGAGATCCAGCCGATCGGCCGTGGACCGACGATGGCATTGAACGGGTCATGGGGCAGGCCGTGGCCGTTGGCGGGTTCGTAGAAGTGGATATCGTCAGGCATGGCCGGGGTTCCTGCAGTGGTCGTCGATGAAGTGGCCATACTATGGAATTTTCATTCATCGCCCACCTATTTTTCACAGCTCCACCGTCAGTCTGCGGCCACTGTCGACAACCCAATAAGTCGGCCTATTGAGAGACTGAGCTTTGGAGCCTTCCCCCTTATGAATAAACTTCCTCAGATCACCCTGGCGTTCTGGGTCATGAAAATCTGCGCGACCACCTTGGGCGAAACCGCCGGGGATTTGCTGTCGATGACCCTGGATGTCGGTTATGCCATCAGTTCGATGATGCTGATCAGCGTGTTCCTGATCACCTTGGTGACGCAACTGCGCTCGAAAACCTATAACCCGGTGCTGTACTGGATCGTGATTCTGTCCACTAGCACCGCAGGCACCACGATGTCGGATTTCATGGACCGCACCTTGGGGCTGGGTTATGCCACGGGCTCCATGATCCTGATCGCGATCCTGATGATCATCTTCGCGTTGTGGCACCTCAGCGGCGATTCGCTGAACGTGAACAAGGTGCAGACCTTTCGGGGTGAGTTGTTCTACTGGATGGCCATCCTGTTCTCCAACACCTTGGGCACCGCGTTGGGCGATTTCCTGGCAGATGACTCCGGGCTGGGCTTTGCTGGCGGCGCCTTGTTGATCGGCTCGGCGATTGCGGCGGTGGTGGCACTCAAATACTTCACCAGGATTTCTTCGGTGCTGTTGTTCTGGGTGGCGTTTGTACTGACCCGGCCGTTCGGCGCGACCTTGGGTGACTTCCTTACCAAGCCCCATGAAAAGGGCGGGTTGGACTTCGGCACCATCGGTTCGTCGGCAGTGTTGGCGGCGGTGTTGGTGGTGATGATTGCGGGGGCGTCTTACGCGCAGCGGCGGTACGGACGTAAGACGATAGCTGAGTTGTCCTGATTCAACCTGTGGGAGGGTTTGCCCCCTCCCACAGGGTTGACTGCAACTGACGTTTAGTCGGTGGTAATGCGCGAGTGCTTGCGGGTGTCCTTCATGGTCACGTAGACCACCAGCGACACCGCGATGCACGCCGTCACGTACCAGTAATAACCGGTTTCCATGCCGATGCTCTTGAACCACAGCGCGATGTATTCAGCGGTGCCGCCGAAGATCGACACCGTCAGCGCATACGGCAGGCCCACGCCCAGGGCGCGGATTTCGGTGGGGAACAGTTCGGCTTTCACCACGGCGTTGATCGAGGTGTAGCCGCTGACGATGATCAGCGCCGCCATGATCAGGAAGAACGCGCCCCACCAGGTCTGGATGGTATGCAGGGTGGTGAGGATCGGCACGGTGAACAGCGTACCGAGTATGCCGAAGGCGATCAGGATCGGCCGCCGGCCGATTTTATCCGACAGCCCGCCGACGATGGGTTGCAGGCACATGAACAGGAACAGCGTCGCCGCCGAGATGGTGGTGGAGTCGGAAATGCTCATGCCGACGGTGTTCACCAGGTACTTCTGCATGTAGGTGGTGTAAGTGTAGAACGCCAGCGTACCGCCCATGGTCAGGCCGACCACGGTCAGCAGTTCCTTGGGGTGGCGCATCAAGGTGCGCATTGCGCTTTCCTTGGCCTTTTCCTTTTTGGTGAACGACTCGGTTTCTTCCATGCCGCGCCGCAGGTACAGCGCAACCACTGCGCAGAGTGCGCCGATGGCGAACGGGATACGCCAGCCCCAGGCATACAGTTGCTCGGTGGTCAGCAGTTGTTGCAGCACGATCAGCACCGCCAGGGCGATGAGCTGGCCGGAGATCAGCGTCACGTATTGGAAGCTGGAGTAGAAACCACGACGTTGCTTGGTCGCCATCTCGCTGAGGTAAGTGGCGGAGGTGCCGTATTCGCCGCCGACCGACAGTCCCTGCAGCAAGCGGGCAAAAACCAGCAGGATCGGCGCACCGATACCGATGATTTCATAGCCCGGGCTCAGGGCAATCAGCAGCGAGCCGAAGCACATCAGGTAGACCGAGGCCATCAGGGCTTTTTTACGGCCGACCTTGTCGGCGTACAGGCCCATCAGCCAGCCACCGATCGGGCGCATCAGGAAGCCCACGGCGAAGATCGCGGCGGTGTTGAGCAGTTGGGCGGTGGTGTCGCCTTTGGGGAAGAAAGTCTTGGCGAAGTACAACGAGAAAGCGGCGTAGACGTACCAGTCGTACCATTCGACCATGTTGCCGACGGAACCACTGAAAATCGATTTGATGCGGCTGGAGGTAGTGCGCTCTTTTGCCGGCGCGGCCGCCGACCCCAGAGGCAGGGCGTTGGAGTTATCCATTGAAGGATCCTTCATCTAGTTGTTTTTATGGAGCGGCGCGTGCGCAGCCTGGGTCGAGCTATAGCAGGAGCTGTGCCAGGTGGATGAAGGCCCGGAACAGAGGGGTTTGAGGATTTATTTGAGCGAAAAACCGCTGATGATTTGCAGGCGGTGGGCGGAAATCCGCTTATGGCTGTTGTCCTCATTGGGGGCAAGCCCCCTCCCACACTTGAATGTATTCACAGATCAAAATGTGGGAGGGGGCTTGCCCCCGATAAGGCCTGGCAGTCAACACAAAGGTTGGCCTAGAGAAACATCTCCCGCACCAACCCATGGCGCTGCATCTTTTCATTGAAGGTACGCCGTGGCAGTTGCAGCTCGGCCAGTACCGCCTTGATATCGCCTTTGTGTCGGGTCAGCGCGGCTTTCAGGCAGTGGGCTTCGAAGGCCTCTTGCTGCGCGGCCAGGGACTGTCCGGCCTCGATGCCTTCCGGCTCCGGGTCGCCCAGGCCCAGCACCTGGCGTTCGGCGACGTTGGCCAACTCGCGCACGTTGCCCGGCCAGTCATGGCTGAGCAAGCGCCCCAACTGCGCGCCGCTCAATGGCTCGACGCTGCGGCCCAGGCGTTCGGCAGCACTTTGTGCAAAGTGATCGAACAGCAACGGGATATCTTCGCGGCGCTCGCGCAGGGGCGGCAGGCGCAATTGCGCGACGTTCAATCGATACGCCAGGTCTTCGCGAAAGCGCCCGGCGCGGGCCTCTTCCAGCAGGTCCGGCTTGGTGGCGGCGATGATGCGCAGGTCCACGTGGATGCTCTGGTTGGAGCCCAGCCGCTCCAACTTCTGCTCCTGCAGCACACGCAGCAATTTCACCTGTTGGGCCAGCGGCATGCTTTCGATTTCATCGAGGAACAGCGTGCCGCCGTGCGCGTATTCCAGCTTGCCGATGCGCTTGCCCTGGGCGCCGGTGAACGCGCCGCTTTCGTGACCAAACAGCTCGGCCTCGAATAACTGTTCCGGGATCGCCGCGCAATTGAGCGCCACGAATGGCTTCTTCGCACGTGGACCAAAATCATGCAGGCAGCGCGCGACCATCTCCTTGCCACTGCCGGTCTCGCCACGGATCAGCACGTTGACCGGCAGGCTCGCCAGGTCCAGCACCTGGCGGCGCAAGGTCTGCAAACCCCGGGACACGCCCAGCAGCGTCGATTCCAATTGCGCCCGGTGGTCGGCCTGCTGATGCAGGCGACGGTTTTCCAGGATCAAGCCACGTTTGTCCAGGGCACGGCGCAGGCTGTTGAGCAGGGCGTCGGGGCTGAAGGGTTTTTCGAGGAAGTCATAGGCGCCGTCGCGCATGGCTTCGACCGCCATCGGTACATCGCCGTGGCCGGTGAGCAGGATCACCGGTAAATCGGCATCACGGCGCCGCACTTCAGCCAGCAGTTCCAGGCCGCTGAGACCCGGCATGCGCACGTCGCTGAGGATCACGCCGCGGAAATCCCTGGGCAGTTGCGCCAGGCATTCTTCGGCGCGGCTGAACAACTGCACTTCAAAGCCTGACAGGCTCAACCATTGCTCGACGGCCGTGCGGATGCTGGCTTCGTCATCGACCACAATCACCGCGTTCAACATAGGTCGGGCGTCTCCAGCGCGATGGGCAAGGTCAGGGTAAAGACTGCGCCGTCGCCCCGGTTACCGGCGATCAGGCGACCGCCCAATTCGTGCACGATAGCGTAGGACACCGCCAACCCCAAGCCGAGGCCGTCTCCCACCGGCTTGGTGGTGAAGAACGGGTCGAACACGCTGCTCAGGTGTTCTTCGGCAATCCCGCCGCCGCTGTCGCTGACCGTGAGTTGCCAGAGTTGCTGGTCGGCGTGCAGGCGGATTTCCAGGCGTTTGCGCGGTTTGTCGGCCATGGCGTCGAGGGCGTTGCGTAACAGATTGATCAGCACCTGTTCCAGGCGGATCGCGTCACCGCGTACCCAGGCGGGGCGGGCCAGGTCCAGCACCACGCCGATGGCCTCATCGCGCAGGCGTGCGTCGAGCAGGTGCAGGGACTGGTCGACCACCGTGGCCAAGTCCAGGCGTTCGCGCAGGCCACTCGGGCTTTTGCGCGCGAAGGTCTTGAGGTGGCCGGTGAGGGCGGCCATGCGTGTGAGCATATCGTCCAGCGGTGTCAGGGCCTCGTAGGCGTCGTCAATGCGGCCGTGATCGAGCAGCAGGCGCAAGGTGGCCAACTGCATGCGCTGGGCGGTCAGTGGCTGGTTGATTTCGTGGGCGAGGGCGGCGGACATCTGCCCCAGCGCCGCCAGTTTGGCCGATTGCACCAGGCCATCCTGGGCGGTGCGCAACGCCTGGGTGCGTTCTTCCACCAGTTGCTCAAGCTCCTCGCGGCTGCGCTGGCGCAAGCGGGCCAGGCGCCAGCGTTGGGTCAGGAACAGCACCAGGAACACCAGCGCCAGCCAGGAACCGGCGGCAGCGAGCCCGGCGTTGCGTTGGTCCTCAAAGGCGAACTGGGGCTTGCGCAGCAGGTGCAGGGTCCAGCCTTCGGCTTTCAGGGGCAGCGATTCCCAGATGTAGTTGGCATTGCCATCCGGGCCGTTGACGCGCATCAGATGGCTGTTTTCGTCAAAGCGCTGCAGGGTCTGGGTTTCCAGCGCCTGCAGTTGTTTTTTGTCGTATTGGCGGGTGGCTTTCAGCTCGGCAAGGTCGTTGGCCGATAACGGTCGCAGGTTGCGATAACGCCAGCCGGGCTGGTTGGCGATAAACACGATGCCGCGCGCATCGCTGACCAGCAGCAGGTCATTGCCCTGGGCCCATCCGCGTTCGAGCTCGGGGAACTCCAGCTTGACCACCATGGCGCCGAGGAACTGCTCGTGTTCATCCAGCACGGCGCTGGAGAGGAAATACCCTGGGATGCCGGTCGTCACCCCCACCGCATAAAAACGCCCGGTGCCCTGGCTCAGAGTCTGGCTGAAGTACGGTCGGAACGCGTAGTTATGGCCCACGTAACTGCTCGGCAGGTTCCAGTTGCTGGCGGCGACCGCCAGGCCGGTGCGATCCATCAATTCCAGGGTGGAGGACTGCGCGGCCCCATTGATGCGTTCGAGCTTGCGGTTGAGCACGTCCTGGGTGGCGGCGTCCAGCGGGCCTTTCAACGCGCTGATCATTTCCGAGTCCAGCGCCAGCACGGCGGGTAGCGCACGGTAGCGTTCGATCAGGGTGTGCAACGAGCTGGCATAGAGTGCAAGTTGCTGATTGGCACGGGCGGCATCGTCCACCAGGGCCTGGCGTTCAGCGTGGCGGGTGGCCAGGGCTGCGGCCAGCAGTGCGCCAGCGATGATCAGCAGGGAGTAGAAGGTCAGGCGCAGGGCGCGCGGGATCACGATCATACGGTGATGGGCAGGCACGGTAAGGGGAGTGCACCATAGCATGCACGACGTTTATGTTGGGGCAAGCCCGCTCGCCACAACAAGCCCAGTGGTCACAGAAAGCCCAGAGGTCACAACCGCCGCGTTTTCCACAGGCCATAAAAAAGGCGACCGGGCCATGGGCCGCAGTCGCCTTTATGTTTGGAGGGGAAGCGCTTACTGCACTTCTACCGCCAGGCTTTCACTGATCTTTTTCTGCCAGATGGCAGGACCGGTGATGTGCACGGACTCGCCCTTGCTGTCGACAGCAACGGTGACCGGCATGTCTTTCACGTCGAACTCGTAGATCGCTTCCATGCCCAGTTCGGCAAACGCGACAACACGCGACTTCTTGATGGCTTGCGCCACCAGGTAAGCAGCGCCGCCGACGGCCATCAGGTACACGGCCTTGTGGTCCTTGATCGCTTCGATCGCAGTCGGGCCGCGTTCGGATTTGCCGATCATGCCCAGCAGGCCGGTTTGTTCGAGGATCTGGCGAGTGAACTTGTCCATCCGCGTAGCGGTGGTCGGGCCTGCCGGGCCAACCACTTCTTCGCGCACCGGATCAACCGGCCCGACGTAGTAGATGAAGCGACCTTTCAGGTCCACCGGCAGGCTTTCGCCCTTGTTCAACATCTCGACCATGCGTTTGTGCGCGGCGTCGCGACCGGTGAGCATCTTGCCGTTGAGCAACACGGTTTCGCCTGGTTTCCAGCTCTGCACTTCTTCCGGGGTCAGGGTGTCGAGGTTGACGCGACGGGCCGACGGGCCGGCTTCCCAGACGATTTCCGGGTAGGCATCCAACGGTGGCGCTTCCAGCGACGCCGGGCCCGAACCGTCGAGCACGAAGTGTGCGTGGCGGGTGGCGGCGCAGTTGGGGATCATGCACACCGGCAGGGACGCGGCGTGGGTCGGGTAGTCCATGATCTTCACGTCGAGCACGGTGGTCAGGCCACCCAGGCCCTGGGCGCCGATGCCCAGTTGGTTGACCTTCTCGAACAGCTCCAGACGCATTTCTTCGATACGGTTCTGCGGGCCGCGCTTTTTCAACTCGTGGATGTCGATGGATTCCATCAACACTTCCTTGGCCATCACCGCAGCTTTCTCGGCGGTGCCGCCGATGCCGATACCCAGCATGCCCGGTGGGCACCAGCCGGCGCCCATGGTCGGAACGGTCTTGAGCACCCAGTCGACGATCGAGTCGGACGGGTTGAGCATGGCCATTTTCGACTTGTTCTCGGAGCCGCCGCCCTTGGCCGCCACGTCCACTTCCACAGTGTTACCCGGGACGATGGAGTAGTGGATGACCGCCGGGGTGTTGTCCTTGGTGTTTTTGCGCGCGCCTGCCGGGTCGGCGAGGATGGATGCACGCAGGACGTTTTCCGGCAGGTTGTAGGCGCGACGCACGCCTTCGTTGATCATGTCGTCCAGGCCCATGGTGGCGCCATCCCAACGCACGTCCATGCCCACGCGCACGAACACGGTGACGATACCGGTGTCCTGGCAGATCGGACGATGGCCGGTGGCGCACATGCGCGAATTGATCAGGATCTGGGCGATGGAATCACGGGCTGCTGGCGATTCTTCGCGCAGGTAGGCTTCGTGCATGGCCTGGATGAAATCAACGGGGTGGTAGTAGGAAATGAATTGCAGGGCGTCGGCAACGCTCTGAATCAGGTCGTCTTGCTTGATCACGGTCATGAGTCGCGCTCCTCTATAAGGGAACATTCAATAAAGGTGGGCCCAGTGTTGCATCGGTCGGCTGAGGCCACCTTTCCAAGGCACGCCAAAGTGGTGCAGGCGCGACGCTAAAAAGGCGCGGCAGTATAACCCGGCGCGGTGGCCGATACACCCGACTATGGTCAAACTGTCGCAGGCATGATTCCCTGTGCGCGCCCCTTGTGATTGAGTCCTTATATGCCTGAACTGTACGTCGGCGAACACCATTGGTCGGTAGCCCCCGGCAGCAACCTGCTGGATGCCTTGAACCTGGCGGGTGTGGCCGTGCCCTACA
Source organism: Pseudomonas sp. NFPP28 (assembly GCF_900115535.1). NCBI lineage: Bacteria > Pseudomonadati > Pseudomonadota > Gammaproteobacteria > Pseudomonadales > Pseudomonadaceae > Pseudomonas > Pseudomonas sp. NFPP28. The sequence continues at coordinate 264,477 of NZ_FOWT01000006.1, forward strand.
GTTGCCGCGCCGGCAGTTGCCATGCCTGCCTGGTGCGGTGCCAGGGCCAGGTCGAAGACAAGCAGCCCGAGGCCTTGAGCCCGGCGCAGCGCCAGGACGGCTGGCGGTTGGCCTGCCAGTGTCAGGTCAGCGGCGACCTGCGGGTCGAAACGTTTGACCCGACGCGTGACGGCTTGCCGGCCCAGGTGGTGGGTGTCGATTGGCTGAACCCGAACGTGCTGCGCCTGCGCCTGCAACCAGAGCGAGGTTTGCGTTACCGGGCTGGGCAGCACCTGGTGTTGTGGGCCGGGCAAGTGGCGCGACCTTATTCCCTGGCGAGCTTGCCCCAGGAAGATCCATTCCTGGAGTTTCATCTCGATTGTCGCCTGCCCGGCGAATTCAGCGATCTTGCCCGGCAGTTGCAGGTGGGTGATCGACTGCGCCTGGGGGATTTGCGCGGCGGTGCGCTGCAATATGATCCGGACTGGCAAACACGGCCATTGTGGCTGCTGGCATCCGGGACTGGGTTGGGGCCCCTGTGGGGTGTGTTGCGTGAGGCGCTGCGCCAGGATCACCAGGGCGCCATCCGCGTCATTCACCTGGCCCATGATGCCGAAGGCCATTATCTGGCCGAGCCCTTGGCTGCGCTGGCTGCACAGCATCCCAACCTGTCGGTGGAACTGTGGACGGCGGCGCAGGTGGCCCAGGCATTGGCGCAACTGCGGCTTGTTTCGCGGCAAACGCTGGCCTTACTCTGCGGGCACCCGGCCAGCGTCGAGGCGTTTTCCAGGCGCCTGTTCCTGGCGGGATTGCCGCGTAATCAGCTGCTGGCCGATGTGTTCTTGCCCCGCGGTTGAGCGCTGAATGTTCCAGCCGCGAGATTTGCCATGACCGATGCCATCCAACAGTTGCGCGAACGCGGGGCGTTGATCCTGCAGTTCAATCGTCCCGACAAGAAGAACGCTCTGACCCGCGCCATGTACACGCAATTGGCCAATGCACTGGAGCACGCCGACGCGGATGCCGATATCCGCTGCGTGCTGATCCAGGGCAGCAGCGAGTGCTTCACGGCCGGCAACGACATCGGTGATTTTCTCGAACAGCCGCCCAGCGACCTCGACAGCCCACCGTTTCACTTCATGAAAAGCCTGCTCAACTGTCGAAAACCCGTAATTGCTGCGGTGGCGGGGTCTGCGGTGGGTATTGGTACAACCCTGCTACTGCATTGCGACCTGGTGTACATCAGCCGCGATGCGCGTTTGCGCATGCCGTTCGTCAACCTGGGGTTGTGCCCGGAGTTTGGCTCGAGCCTGATCTTGCCAAGGTTGCTGGGGCACGCAAAGGCCGCCGAATTGTTGCTGTTGGGTGAGGGATTTACCGGCGAACAGGCAGTGGCGTGGGGGCTTGCCACTGAAGCGCTGGGCAACGGCGAGGCGGCGCTGGCCAAGGCGCGGGAAGTGGCCGAACGGTTTGAGACCCTGGCGTCGGGTGCGGTGCAGGTGACCAAGCAGCTCATGAAAAGTGTGGATCGCGAGCAGTTGCGCCAGGTGATCGAGGAGGAGGGTGCCTTGTTCACCCAGCGGTTGAAGTCGCCGGAGGCGATTGCGGCGCTGTCAGCGTTTATCACCCGGCGATGAATGTGTGGTGGTTGATCGGGCTTCATCGGGGGCAAGCCCCCTCCCACCTTTGGTCGGCGGCGCGGTCAAGATGAGGTGCTTTGGCATCAAACAACCGCTTCCCTGAAATGCAAAAAGCCCCGCCATTTTCATGGCGGGGCTTTTGTTTGTCAGCGTGTCACTCAGACCTGAGGGTCGCCCACGTGCAGGATCTTCATGCCATTGGTGCCACCGGTGGTGTGGTAGCTGTCGCCTTTGGTCAGGATGACCCAGTCGCCTTGCTCCACGACGCCGCGCTTGACCAACTCGTCGATTGCCTTCTGGCTGACTTCGTTCGGTGCCAGTGAAGCCGGATCAAACGGAACGGTGTACACGCCACGGAACAGCGCCGCGCGGGCCTGGGCTTCACGGTGCGGTGTGAACGCGTAGATCGGCACCGAGGAGCGGATGCGCGACATGATCAACGGCGTGTAGCCACTTTCGGTCAAGGCGATGATCGCTTTAACGCCCGGGAAGTGGTTGGCGGTGTACATGGCGGCCAGGGCGATGCTCTGGTCACAGCTTTCGAACTCTTTGCCAATACGGTGGCTGGAGGTCTTGCTGGTCGGGTGCTTTTCGGCGCCGAGGCAGATACGTGCCATTGCCTGAACGGCTTCCAGCGGATACGGGCCGGCGGCGCTTTCAGCCGAGAGCATCACGGCGTCGGTGTAGTCGAGCACGGCGTTGGCCACGTCGGACACTTCGGCACGGGTCGGCATCGGATTCTGGATCATCGATTCCATCATCTGGGTCGCCACGATCACCGCTTTGTTGTGGCGGCGTGCGTGCAGGATGATCTTTTTCTGGATACCGATCAGCTCGGCGTCACCGATTTCCACGCCCAGGTCGCCACGGGCAACCATCACCGCGTCGGAAGCCTTGATCAGGCCGTCGAGGGTTTCGTCGTCGGCCACGGCTTCGGCGCGTTCGATCTTCGCCACCAGCCAGGCGGTGCCGCCGGCTTCGTCGCGCAGTTTGCGAGCGTATTCCATGTCGGCGGCATCGCGCGGGAAGGACACGGCGAGGTAGTCCACTTCCATTTCGGCGGCGAGCTTGATGTCAGCCTTGTCTTTTTCAGTCAGGGCCGGTGCCGTCAAGCCACCGCCACGACGGTTGATGCCTTTGTGGTCGGACAGCGGGCCGCCGATGGTCACGGTGCAGATCAACTCGGTGCCGGTGGCGGTGTCGACGCGCATGACCACGCGGCCATCGTCCAGCAGCAGTTCGTCACCGACGCCGCAGTCCTTGACCAGGTCCGGGTAGTCAATACCCACGACTTGCTGGTTGCCTTCGGTCAGCGGGTGGCTGGTGGAGAAGGTGAAGGTGTCGCCGATTTTCAGCTCGATCCGCTTGTTGGCGAACTTGGCGATACGGATTTTCGGGCCTTGCAGGTCACCCAGCAGTGCCACGAAGCGGCCGTGTTTGGCAGCCAGGTCACGCACCAGCTTGGCGCGAGCCTTGTGCTCGTCCGGGGTGCCGTGGGAGAAGTTCAGACGGGCAACGTCCAAACCAGCCAGAATCAGCTGTTCGAGGACTTCCGGCGAGTTGCTGGCCGGGCCAAGGGTGGCGACGATTTTGGTACGACGGACGGACATGCACAGACTCCTGAGTTCAAGCGCTGAGGAAGGCTACTATGCTCTTTCGTTGTAGTCATTGTTCGTTTGCACTACTTATCGACGATTGCCTTGTTTTCGCTGCGGCTGAATACGAACATCCTTGAAGATTTTTAACGAGGGGTCGATACACTGCACAAGACAGGAGAACCCTCATGCGAATTTTGCTCATTGCTGCCCTGGCCGTCAGTGTTATCGGCTGCACCCGTTGGTCGATGGACCACCATTTGAACAATGCCTACCGCGCCTACAAGGTCGGCGATTGCGAGCGTGTCACCCTGGAGTTGTCCCAGGTCGACCGTGAAAGCCGCACGCGCCGCTATGTGCAACCGGAGGTATCGATGTTGCGCGGGCAATGCCTTGAACGGCAGAAACTGTTCGTCGATGCGGTGCAGACCTATCAATTCATCATCAATCAGTACCCGTCGAGTGAGTACGCCTATCGTGCTCGTGCGAGGCTCGATACCTTGCAGCAGTTGGGGCATTACCGCGGTGCAAGTGTCGCCCAGCCGCGTCCCGCTTCATTGTGATGATAATCGCCATTTCATAACTGGCCTGTTGCCAGTCTTGGGCTATCCTTTGAATGTTCGTTTGTACAAGTTTCTATGCAAACGAATGCGGGCCCGGACTCGGTAGCTGTTCTGGCGACGGACTATTGCCCGTTGTCTTACCGAGATCCATGGAGAGCGGGTTTTATTACTCGTTCCGAATCACTGGCACGGCCGCGTTATGGCCACTGGATGGCGATCTCACCATGTTTACCGACCGACGGATCGAGCGGCATCAGCTACCTTACTTCCTGCAAGTGTTTAACCGTCTCACCGACAAGCCCATCGGTTTTTTGGGCAATGTTTCGGAAGACGGGCTGATGTTGATCAGCCAATTGCCCATGATGGTCGACGTGGATTTCGAGCTGCGCTTGAAGATTCCGGAGGCTGACGGCACCTTTTATCCCATTGATCTCACGGCTACCTGCCTGTGGAGCCACGAAGATATCAACCCGCAGCATTACGATTCCGGGTTCAGTGTGCTGCAGGCCCCGGAGGAGTATGGGCAATTGATCAACGTCTTGTTGCATTACTTCAGTTTTGACCCCTTGCAGGCTTCGGCCTAGCTACAACGCACTGTCGACCCGGTTCAGAGGGATTTACCTCTGCCGTGGTCGAGTGTGGTTTTTCAGAACGCTTTTCTCAGAAAGCGCCGGCTTTCTTCCAGCCCAGGTAGCGTGTCACCAGTGCGGGGCCCAGCTCGGATGGCAAGGTGTCCAGGACGGATAAGCCATGTGCGGTCAGGCGGTCATGCAGCTCGTCCCGTGTGTTGAGGTAGTCGATGGTGCCGCTGTAGGCCAGGGCTTCGGGCAAGGTTTGCACGGGGGCTTGACGCAGTTGGTCGAGTACCTCCTCGCGCAAGCTGGCCACCAGCACCTTATGTTGACGACTGATGCGTTTGACGGCCGTCAACAGGGCTTCATCGTCCTCGTCCCGCAGGTTGCTCACCACAATGACCAAGGCTCGACGCTTCTGCCGGGCCAGCAGTTGGCTTGCCGCCGCCTGGTAATCGGCGGTCCGTCGGGTGGTGTCCAGGTCGTACACCGCATTGAGCAACAGGTTCAACTGGCTACTGCCCTTGACCGGCGCCAGGTAGCGCGATTGGTCACCGGCAAAGGTGCACAGCCCCACGGCATCGCCCTGGCGCAAGGCAACATAGCTGAGCAGCAGGCACGCATTGAGGGCGTGGTCAAAATGAGACAGTTCGTCATCCTGGCTTCGCATGCGCCGGCCGCAATCAAGCATGAATACTATCTGCTGGTCGCGCTCATCCTGGTATTCACGGGCGATGGGGGTGCGTTGTCGGGCGGTGGCTTTCCAGTCGATCTGTCGCAGGCTGTCGCCTTCGCGAAACTCACGTAGTTGATGAAATTCCAGCCCCAGACCGCGCCTTTGACGTTGACGAACGCCCAATTGGCTCAGCCAGTTGTCCACACCCAGCAGTTGGGCGCCGTAGAGCCGAGCGAAATCCGGGTAGACGCGGGTGGAGTCGCTCACTTCGATATGGCGTCGTGCCGCCCACAGCCCCATAGGGCTGGGTAGATGTATTTCGCAACGGCTGAAACTGAAATGCCCTCGCCGCAGGGGGCGAAGGCGGTAGCCCAGTTCGCTGCGTTCACCGGGATACAAGGTTATGGGTTGAGGCATGTTCTCCACGCTCAGCCCGTCGGGGGCATGATCGAATACCTGCACCGTCAGCGGCTGTGGGAAGTCGTGCTCCAGAGCCAGGCGGATTTCGCCCCAGCGTCCCAGCGCCAGGCTGCCGGGCATCTGCCGTTGTACATGCGGAGATGGGCGGCGATGCAATCGTACGGCGTCCAGCATGGCCAGCAGCAACAACGCCAGGAGTAACCCCCAGACGACTGAGTGCAAGGTGTCCGGTACTGTGAGCTGCAATGCTGCCGCAGTGCCCAGCAAAATGCCCAGACCCAGCAATGCGCCGAGCCAGTTCAACAGCAGACGGGTCGGCTTCATGGGCGAGTCACTGCCGGGGTGCCGGAATCTGATCCAACAACTGCCTGAGCACTTGGTCGACCTCCAGCCCATCGATATCCAGCTCTGGCGCGATACGTACGCGATGACGCAGTACTGCCAGGGCGCATCCCTTGATATCGTCCGGTGTTACAAATTCACCACCGCGCAACAAGGCGCGGGCACGGGCGCCGCGGACCAGGTCGATTGAGGCGCGCGGTCCGGCACCGATCGCCAGCCCTGGCCAGCTGCGTGTAGCGCGTGCCAGGCGCACGGCATAGTCGAGCACCTGTTCATCCAGGGCAAGGTCACTGGCAACCTGCTGCAGTTGCAGCACATCTTCGGCCTGCAATACGGTGCGCAATGGGTGTACAGCCAGCATGTCGGCCCGCGACGAGCGGGTGACTTCGCGCACCATCTCCAGTTCCTGCTGCGCGTCGGGGTAATCCATGCGCACCTTGAGCATGAATCGATCCAGTTCCGCCTCCGGCAGGGGGTATGTGCCTTCCTGTTCGATGGGATTCTGGGTCGCCAACACCATGAACGGTTGGCCGATGGGCAGCGCCTCGCCTTCGAGGGTCACCTGCCGTTCCTGCATGGCCTCGAGCAAGGCTGCCTGGGTCTTGGCTGGAGCACGGTTGATTTCATCGGCCAGCAACAAGTGGGTGAACACCGGCCCCTTGCGCAGCTTGAACTGTTCGGTATGCAGGTCATACACGGCGTGGCCTGTGACGTCGCTGGGCATCAGGTCCGGGGTGAACTGGATACGCGCGAAATCGCCCTCGAAGCAGCGTGCCAGGGCGCGCACCAGCAAGGTTTTGCCCAGCCCTGGCACGCCTTCGAGCAGCACGTGGCCACCGGCGATCAGTGCGGTCAGGACGTCTTCGATCACCGAATCCTGGCCAATCACTGCCTTGCGCAACTCAGTGCGCAGGGCTTGGGCTTGCCCACTGGCGCGTTGCAGGGCTTCACTGGTCAAGGCAGTGGTGCTTGGGAAATCACTCATAAGGCATTCCTGAGGGTTTGCAGGCACGCCACCTGTCGGCTGAAATCGGCGCTGGAAAGCCGTTTTGCCGGGAGTGGGCCAAGGGCCTGGTTGATGACGTGAGAGGGTTGGCGCGTCAGGTGTTCAAGCACGTGGCGCTGTTCTGCGTTGTCGAGGCGTTCAAAACCGGGGTGGCGGCGTCGGGCCGCACGCAAGATATCGCGTTGCAGGGCCTGCAGCAGGGTGCCCTGGCCGCTTCGCCGCAGCAGGAAATCGGCACTGGCTTTCAGGTGTTCCTGCAATTGGCGACGCGCGGGGGATGCAGGGGCCCGAATCGGGCCTTGACGCACGCCGGCCCGCCAAAGTCCCAAGGCGACGAGGGCAGTGAGTGCCACCAGGGCTTGGGGGAAATACCGCATCAGCAAGGTGAACAGGTCGTCGAAGTCGCTGGTGAACAGCAAAGTCACGGCGGTGCCCTGGTTCAGGTACCACAGCAGCCAGGCATTGTCGTGCTTGCCGATGTTCGGGGTTTTCCACAGGTCGCTGTCCGTGATCACTGTGACGCTGCCTTCCCCAAGGTCGAGCTGCATCAGGTGGCTGGCCCTTGCGCTGTTGGCGGAGAATTGAGCCAGGTGCTTGGGGTCGGTCAGGTTGAAATCTGTGTCGAAACTGAAATAAGCCGGTGCGGTTTCATTGTCGACATAGAGTTTGGTCAGGTCCCGGGCTTTCTTGCTTGAGGGCTTTTTGAGGGAAGTGGCAGGTTCTTCAGGTTCGTCACTCAGTGTCTGGTGAATCTGCAGGCGATCGAGCAGCAGGTCACCGCTTTTGCCAGTCTCTTCATCCCACAGCGCCTCGGCGACCAGCAACAGATGGCCGCCTGATCTGGCCCACTCCAGCAACTGTTCTACCTGGCGTGGCGACATATTACTGCGCTCGCCGAGCAGCAGTAGGCTGTTGCCCTTGGAGGGCAAGGTATCCAGCTGTTTCAGGTTATAGGCATGCTCTACGGTCAGGCCTTGTTGGCGCAGAAAGTGTTCGGCTGCCAGGTAAGGATTGGCCAGCGCCTCTGGCGAAGGACCACGATCTACCACTTCGTCATAGGGAGTCGCCTTGCTCCATGCGTAGTAACCGCCCGCGCCAAGCAGGCACGCCAGTAATAACCCCACCCATAGTAATGGCCGATTCATGGATTGCTCCCTGGGCTGAACAGGGCGCGCCAATCACTGCATAGTTTCTGCTGGGCAGGGAGCGGAGGCAGGCGGTGACCATAAGCGAGGTTTTGCCAATGACGGGTCAGTTCATCACTGAAGGCCAGCAGCTGTGGTTGCTGCAACTGGTGTACACGTGCCAGGACCTGGCCTTCGGTATCAGCGCCTTTCAATGGCAGGTTGAAATCATGCAATAACCGGCTGAGCAGGCCTCGATACAGCAGGGCGAGGGCTACCCTGGGTTGGGTGGCCCATAGCTGTTCGGCGGCGCCGGCAACGTCGTCGGGCAAGGTTTCGGTACCCAGTTCAAGACCGAACAATTGCGTGGGCAGGGGTTTGGCAACCTCTGTCTTACGCGGCCCGCGCCGGCTGACGAAGGTGTGCAACCAGTCTCGGTAACGCCACGCGAGCATGATCAGGCTGCCGATGAAAACGCCCCACAGTAGAACTTCCAAGCCTTGGGCGATGTGCTTGAAGGTATTGCTGTTGAGGTTGTCCAGCAGCGCCTTCAGCCAATCGGGAAGTCTGCCGTCACTGTGTGTTTTGTTTTTACCGGCTGGCTTTTCTTCGCCAAACCGATAACGGGTTACGGTTTCCGGGTTCTTGAAGGGCGGTTTGTCCAGCAGCGATTTGATGGATTGGCTCGCGCTCGGGGTACTCAGCGGTTTGGAGGGACTGGAAGCTTCGGCCATGACAGGAGGGCTGAGAGGCAGCAGCATCAGTCCGATCATCAATAACAACAGCGGGGCCACATTGCTCAGGCGCTGACGAAGGCGTCGGAAGACCAGCTCCAGGTCCCAGGCTTCCAATACGGTGCGACGATTAAGGTAGAGGCTGAAGCCGCAGGCGACATAGATGGGTTCCCAAAATATCAGCAGCAAGACATAGAATGCGTTGCCCAGGTGCTCCAGCCATAACCCTTCCGAACTTGTCGCCAATAACAGGCGCTGCCAGTCCCAATCCATCTCGAGGTTTTGTGGGATGAACAGATAGAACAGTGCCATGCAGCCGAACCACAGGCCTATTTCCAGGTGCATTCCGATGATGGTGAGCCAGCGCGCGGCTCCGGCATTGCGTTGCTGCAACACGCCCAGGCGTTTCTGGCGTGCCGGGCCGTCCAGGCCTTCGAGCTGGCTCACCGGCATTACAAAGCTGCGGCTCAGGCTCAGCCGTCGCCAGGTCAGGCTGGCCAGCAGTTGACCCTTGAGGAGGAGCGGCCACTGGCGCACAGCGTGCTTGATAGTGGGCGTTTCACCAAACAGGGCCTTGGACAAAATGTACAGCGGCAAGCGGTCGAAGGCCGGCTTGAGCCACCAGAACAGAAATATGGCGGTGGACGGATACTGCCACAGCAGGGCTGTAAGCAAGGCGAACACAGGTACGGTGACCAATGCCCAACTGCCCATCAATAGCACGCGATGCTCCCGTGCCATCAAGGCGCCAAGATCCATGGCTTCCCAGGCAGTACGCGGCCGTATGACCACGCTGGCATCAGTCAGGCGCATGGCGATTCCTTCCCGCAAAGCCCAGGTAAGTGCCCACCAGCAGCCACAGAACAGCGCCCACCAGGTATTTGACCCACGGGGTTATCACGGTGGTGGATGACCAATAAGCCTCGATGAGCGCTGCGATCAGCAGGAAAATCATGACACCGCAGAGCATTTGCACGCTCTTGCGTGCAGCCAGCCGCAATGATTCACCACGGGTCAATTGTCCCGGAGCGATCAGTGCCCACCCCAACTGCAAGCCTGCGGCCCCGGCGAGGGCGATCGCGGTCAGTTCGAATGCGCCATGGCCGATGACGAATGACCAGAAGGTCTGGCCATAGCCGATCTCGGTCAGGTGACCGGAGACCGCACCGATGATGAGGCCGTTGAAAACCAGAAAGAACACGCTGCCCAGACCGAACACTAAACCGGCGGCAAACGTCTGGAACGCGATACCGATGTTGTGCATCACGTAGTAGCCGAACATCATCCAGTCTTCGCTCGATGCACGCTCGGCGGCGCGGCCCAGGCGGCTGGCATCAGGGTCGTACATGCCCTGCATCTCGGCCACCTGTTGCGGGCTGACGATGCTGTAGATCAGGTCGGGAAACAGGTAGACCAGCAGGGCAATACCCACCAGGCTGCCAAAGAACAGCAGGCTGGCGATCAGCACAAACCGCCACTGCTCCCGTACCAGCCGAGGAAAATCAGCGAGTACAAAGCTCAGCGCATTCGCCGCCAGTTGGCTGCGATGACGGTAGAGTTGTTGGTGGCCGCGCAGGGCCAGTTGTTGCAATGGGTCTACCAGATAGCTGCTGTAGCCGCGTTCCTGGGCCAGGGCCAAATGCTGGCACAGGCGTCGATATTGATGAGGGAAATCGGCCACGTCACCGGCCTTGGCCTGGCCTTGCTCCAACTGTTTGAGCTGTTCGGCGAAGGCTTGCCATTGGCGCTGGTGACGGCTTTCGAAAAGGCTCTGTTTCATGCTGGCCCCAGCAGGCCACGGGCCACGCCATTGAGTTGTTCCGCAGCGCGGGCAGGGGATACCTGCAAGGGGGCGGCAAGAATCGAGGCCAATTCGTGAACGCGCTCGGTGGACAGTTCCCCCTGGCGTTCCGCGAAACCAAGGATCGCCCGTTGTTCGCTCAAATCCAGGGCGAAGGGCAGGCGCAGGGCCGTCGCTTGAGGAATCTGGGGGCGTACCAGCGGCTGTTCACGGTAGATCACCAGAGTGCCGGCGGCCAGGTCGCCCAGGCGCTTGAAATGGGGGTGCTGCAGGCAACTGATCGCGCCGAGGCAGTAGCCGAACGGCAGCATGTCGACAAACCGCAGCAGGTTGCGGATCAGTGATGCGGACCAGCCAATCGGAGTGCCGTCATCTTGTACGACACGCAACCCCATGACCTGCTTGCCGGGTGAGCAACCCTGGTTGAGCACCTCGAACAGCACCATGTACCACCAACTGATCAGGAACAGCAGCAGCGCTCCCAGGCCGATACCGACGTTGCCAAGCAAGGCCAATGGCACCAGCAGAACGCCCATGACCACCGCGCGTACGCCCAGGTCGAAGGCAAAGGCGAGCACGCGCGGCACCAGGCCGGCCGGGCGCAGGGGCAGGTCGATGCCCTCCGGGGTCTCGATCTGGTAGCGGGTGTCCAATGGGGCTGACGGCATCGCGATCCTTGGCAGTGCAGAGTGGCTGGAAGACACGGATGCTAGCAGTGTCGGGGATGGAAGCAACCACTCAAGATTTTGCTGGATGTTTGTACAGTATATTTGGTGCTGGTCGCGGACGCCTTCCAGCGCCTAGACTTTGTCGATCTTCAGTACAGGAACAGCCCGTGAACTCCATTTTCTGGTACGACTATGAAACCACCGGCATCAACCCGCGCAGCGATCGCCCTCTTCAGGTAGCCGGAATTCGTACCGACCTTGAACTCAACGAGATCGGCGCGCCGGTCAATCTCTATTGCCAGCCCAGCGACGATATCCTGCCGCACCCCATCGCCTGTGCGATCACTGGAATCACGCCCGCAATACTCGCGGAAAAAGGCTTGGCCGAGGCCGACTTCATGACTCGGGTGCACACTGAACTGGCCGTCCCGGGTACATGCGGCGCCGGTTACAACACGCTGCGGTTTGATGACGAGATGACGCGCTACAGCCTCTATCGAAATTTTTTCGACCCCTACGCACGAGAATGGCAGGGGGGTAACAGTCGCTGGGATTTGATCGACGTGGTTCGCACCGCCTACGCCCTGCGCCCGGAGGGCATCGAGTGGCCGCAGGAGGATGGGCGTGTCACGCTCAAGCTGGAGCGGCTGACCGAAGCCAATGGTATCGACCATGGCCAGGCACACGATGCGTTATCCGATGTGCGTGCCACGATTGCATTGGCTCGGCTGGTACGTGAGAAACAGCCCAAGTTGTATGAATGGCTGTTTCAACTGCGCAGCAAGCAACGGGTGATGGACCAGGTGCGTCTGCTGCAACCGATGGTGCATATTTCCGGGCGTTTCTCTGCCGAACGTCATTACCTGGGGGTGGTGCTGCCGCTTGCATGGCACCCGCGTAATCGCAATGCATTGATTGTCTGTGACCTCGGACTCGACCCGCAAGGGCTGCTGGACCTTGATGCCGATACCTTGCGCCAGCGTCTCTACACTCGCCGTGACGATCTGGCCGACGGTGAACTGCCGGTCCCCCTCAAATTGGTGCATATCAATCGCTGCCCCGTGGTGGCGCCCTTGAATGTGCTGCGCGCAGAAGATCGTGAGCGTCTGCACTTGGACATGAGTATTTATCAGGAGCGGGCGCTGCGGCTAACTGACGCACAGGAACTTTGGCGCGATAAGTTGGCGGCCATTTACGCGCACGAAGACTTCACGCCGAGTTCGGACCCTGAGCAACAGCTTTACGACGGTTTTATCGGAGACCGTGACCGGCGTTTATGTGAACAAGTCCGAACGGCTGAACCTGCGCAATTAGCGCGCCAGCAGTGGCCTTTTGATGACGAGCGTTTGCCTGAATTATTGTTCCGCTACCGAGCACGCAACTTCCCCGATACGTTGAACAGCGAGGAGCAACTGCGCTGGAAACTTTTCTGTCAGCAACGTTTGTCGAGCCCGGAATGGGGCGCACCGAATACCCTTGAGGCGTTTGAACAGGCTCGGCGTGAATTCGCTATAAGTGCTTCACCGTTGCAGTCCCAGGTGCTGGAGCAATGGCAGGAGTATGCGGACTCTCTAGCAACCAGAATGAATCTGTAGTCGGTTTTGCAGACTATGCAGACAATAAAAAACGCCAGCAAGCTGGCGTTTTTTATGTGTAACGGCTCAGGCGCAAGCCTGGTGAGGCTTAGCCCAGCAGGGTAGCCCAACCTTCAACTACGTCACCGCCCCACTTGGCTTTCCACTCTTTCAGCGTTTTGTGGTTGCCACCTTTGGTTTCAATCACTTCGCCGTTGTGCGGGTTTTTGTACTGTTTGACTTTGCGGGCACGCTTGGTACCGGTAGTTTTTACGGCGCCGCGTGGAGCCTTAACTTTCGACTCTGGATCCAGCAGCGCAATGATGTCACGCAGGGATTTGGAGTATTCACCCATCAGGGCGCGCAATTTACCTTCGAATTCCAGCTCGGTTTGCAGTTTGTCGTCTTGGGACAGGTTCTTCAAACGGGCTTGCAGCTCTTTGATAGCTTCTTCGGTGGCACGGTATTCGTTGATCAGAGACATGTGGACTACCTTATGTAGAGCGCTGATTGACAGGGATAGTGGCCCAATAATAGTCAGGCGGTTTGCCCAAGTAAACATTTAAGGTCGCATTTATGTGAATTACTTTGAATGTTTGTAGCAATGCTATGCATTCGAGTTAATTACCAGGGCGTAGACCCTAAGATAAATCTGCTTGAAAAGCGGGAGCAGCCGTGACGTGGCGCAACAGCCTCATATATGCAGTGGTAAAACCATAGGCTATTAAGGGACAAGGCTGTGGGCGGTGATCGGAATAAACGTTAACGAGTACTGCAGTTTTCCTGCGCAATCGCTAGAATGGCGACCTTTGCGAAGTTCTGGAGTTTTCCCCTAATGCGCACTTTTCGGCTGGTGATTGCTTGCCCGGACCGGGTCGGCATCGTTGCCAAAGTCAGTAACTTTCTGGCCTCCCACAACGGCTGGATCACCGAGGCGAGTCATCACTCGGACAATCTCAGCGGTTGGTTCTTCATGCGTCACGAGATTCGTGCCGATTCGCTGCCTTTTGGTCTTGATGCCTTCCGCGAAGCGTTTGCGCCGATCGCCGAAGAGTTTTCGATGACATGGCACATCACCGACACCGAGCAGAAAAAACGCGTGGTGTTGATGGCCAGCCGCGAATCCCACTGCCTGGCCGATTTGCTGCACCGCTGGCACAGTGATGAACTGGACTGCGAGATCGCTTGCGTGATTTCCAACCACGACGACCTGCGCAGCATGGTCGAGTGGCATGGCATTCCGTATTACCACGTGCCGGTCAACCCGCAGGACAAGGAGCCGGCGTTCGCCGAGGTTTCCCGCCTGGTCAAGCAGCACGAGGCTGACGTTGTGGTGCTGGCGCGCTACATGCAAATCCTGCCGCCGGAACTGTGCCGCGAATACGCCGGCAAGGTAATCAATATTCACCACAGCTTCCTGCCGTCGTTCGTAGGGGCCAAGCCGTACCATCAGGCTTCCCTGCGGGGCGTGAAGTTGATCGGCGCGACTTGCCATTACGTCACCGAGGAGCTGGACGCCGGCCCGATCATCGAGCAGGACGTGGTGCGTGTCAGCCACAGCGACAGCATTGAAGACATGGTGCGTTTCGGCCGTGACGTCGAGAAGATGGTCCTGGCCCGAGGCCTGCGCTACCACCTGGAAGACCGCGTGCTGGTGCACGGCAACAAGACAGTGGTGTTCTGACCGACCTGTTGTGATTGAAGAATGAAGGGCCTGGGCGTTAAATCGTTCCAGGCCTTTTTTCTTTGCGCGCCTTTGAGGATTGAGCGATGAGTGATCCGTTGGACAAAGCCACGTCAAAAGCCCCCGCTACGTTGGGGGAGGGGTGTTTGAGTCGATATGACCCGGATGACCTGGACAGCGAGGACGGCACCGAATTTCCCGGTGCCGCCGAGTTGTGGGAGCAGGAGCAGGCCAGGTCCGAGCCTGAGGACTGCTGATCAAATCCGGAAACTACCGACCAATTGCTTCAACCGTGTCGCTTGTTGCTCAAGGTCGGCACATGCTCGCAGCGTGGATTGCAAGTTTTCCACCCCTTCCTGATTGAGGGTGTTGATCTCGGTAATGTCCATGTTGATCGACTCCACCACTGAAGTCTGTTCCTCAGTCGCGGTGGCGACCGACTGGTTCATGCCGTCGATCTCGCCGATGCGCTGGGTCACGCTGTTCAGGCGTTCGCCGGCCAGGTTGGCGATGTCCACGCTGTCGAGGCTATGGCGCTGACTATCACTCATGGTACTGACCGAATCCCGGGCGCCGACTTGCAGTTCCTCGATCATCTTCTGCACTTGCTGCGCGGATTCCTGCGTGCGATGCGCCAGGTTGCGCACTTCATCGGCAACCACCGCAAACCCACGGCCCGCTTCCCCGGCACGTGCCGCTTCAATGGCAGCGTTTAACGCCAGCAGGTTGGTTTGCTGGGAAATACTGGTAATGACTTCGAGAATCTGGCCAATATTCACCGTCTTGCTGTTAAGCGCTTCGATATTGCTGCTGGAAGCGCTGATCATCGCTGACAGCTGATTCATCGCCTTGATATTGCGCTCGACCACTTGCTGGCCGTCCTCAGCCAGATGCCGCGCATCGCTGGCCTGATGGGACGCTTGCGCGGCATTGCGCGCAATTTCCTGGGCGGCTGCGCCCAATTCATTGATGGCGGCGGCGACACTGTTGGTACGGTTGGCCTGCTCGTCGGAGTTGACCATCGACGAGTTGGACGCGCTGACCACCCGCAGTGCTACCTCATTCACCTGTTCGGTGGCTGAGGACACCTCGCGGATCGACGTATGAATACGCTCCACGAAGCGGTTGAACGCGTTACCCAGTGTGCCGAACTCATCATGATTCTGGATGGTCAGACGACGGGTCAGGTCGCCTTCGCCATCGGCAATATCCTGCATGGCGCGGGTCATCACATGCAGCGGTTGCATCAATACGCGGATAAGCATGCCGAGCAGGGCAATGATGATCACCACGGCAATAACCGTGGCTATTACCGCCGAAGTGCGGAATTCGCTGAGCATGGCGAAGGATTTGTCTTTATCTACTGAAATACCGAGGTACCAGTTCACCGAGGGCAGGCCCTTGATCGGTGTAAAGGTCACGATGTTGTCCTTGCCGTTGACCTCGACTTCGCTGAAGTCAGGGCTGATCTTCGGTGTGTTTTTTGGATAAACGTCAGCCAGGGTTTTCATCACCAGGTTTTTGTCCGGGTGTACCAGTACCTTGCCATCGGCGCTGACCAGAAACGCATAGCCCATGCCGCCGAAGTCCAGCGCGCCAATGTTATCCACCAGGGTTTGCAGGCTCAGGTCGCCACCCACTACGCCGATGCTCTGAGCGCCTCGAGTGCTGGGGGTAGCCACGGAGATGATCAATTTGCCGGTGGCCGCATCGATATAGGGTTCGGTCAGGGTTGAGCCGTTGCTGCTTTGGGCGCCCTTGTACCAGGGCCGCACACGCGGGTCGAAACCATCCGGCATCTTGGTGTCGGGGCGGATGGTAAAGGCGCCCTGACTGTCGCCGACGTAGGTCGCCATAAATGAGGACGTCAGGGTTTTCTGTTCCAACAGGCCGGCAACCGCAGACGGCTCGGGGTTGATGGCGATGTTTTGTGCGGCGTTTTCCACCAGCGCAATACGCCCGCTAAGCCAGGTTTGAATGTTGCTGGCGGTGACGTCGCCCATTTCATGCAGGTAGTTGTTGAGGTCGTCGCGAATGGCGTTGCGTTGCAGGTAGTCGTTGTAGAGGGTAAACAGCGCGAAAGCCGCGATGACGATAAGGGAGGCTGCAAGCAGGATTTTGTGGCTGAAGCGCAGATTTTTATTCATGGCTTGTAGGGTCCGCTAAGGTCTTAATATCCAAGGCGCGTCCTTGTGGGATGCGCAAAATGACAGCGTCAAAAAAGGTGTGATACTTCTTGTAGTAGCTCTGGTGGTCCATGTAGGAACTATCTGACCTATTTTTAGACTTTGTGGGTCTCACATCTGCCTGTATCGACCTGGCGACACTAAAGATTAACCATGGGTGACGAAATGCCTGACTCCTCGCAACTGCTTATCGGTGCCGATCTTTCCGGCCAACCCATCGCCCAGGCCATGCGGTTGGCCAATCGCCACGGGTTGATCGCCGGTGCCACCGGCACGGGCAAGACCGTTACATTGCAATGCCTGGCGGAAGCCTTCAGTGACGCCGGCGTGGCGGTGTTTGCCGCGGACATCAAAGGGGACCTTTGCGGCCTGGGCGCCGCAGCGAACCCGCAAGGCAAGGTCGCCGAGCGCATCGCCAGCATGCCTTTCCTGAACTACACGGCCAAGGCTTATCCGGTCACGCTGTGGGATATCCACGGGCAGTCCGGTCATCCATTGCGCACCACCATCAGCGAGATGGGCCCGTTGTTGCTCGGTAGTCTCCTGGAGCTCACGGACAGCCAACAGTCGGCGCTTTACGCAGCGTTCAAGGTGGCGGATCGCGAAGGCTTGCTGTTGCTGGACCTCAAGGACCTCAAGGCGCTGCTTAACCACCTGCGCTATCACCCGGAATTACTGGGTGAAGACGCGGCGCTGATGACCACCGGATCCAGCCAGGCCCTCTTGCGGCGCCTGGCGGTGCTGGAGCAACAGGGCGCTGAAGCCTTGTTTGGCGAACCGGCCCTGCAGTTGGAAGACATCCTGCAACCCACCAGCGATGGGCGCGGGCGCATCCATCTGCTGGACGCCAGCCGCCTGGTGCACGAGGCGCCGAAGGTGTATGCGACGTTCCTGCTGTGGCTGTTGGCGGAGCTATTCGAGCAACTGCCCGAGCGTGGCGATGCAGACAAGCCGCTGCTTGCACTGTTTTTTGATGAAGCTCATTTGTTGTTCGCCGATACGCCCAAGGCCTTGCAGGAGCGCCTGGAACAGGTGGTGCGGCTGATTCGCTCCAAAGGCGTCGGTGTGTATTTCGTCACTCAATCGCCAGGCGACCTGCCGGACAGCGTGTTGGCCCAACTCGGCCTGCGCATCCAGCATGGCTTGCGGGCGTTCACCACCAAGGAACAGAAATCCCTGCGCGCCGTAGCGGATGGGTTTCGGCCAAACCCTGCATTTGATGCCTTGTCGGTATTGACGGAACTGGGCACAGGTGAGGCCTTGGTGGGCACCTTGCAGGAAAAAGGCACGCCGGAAGTCGTCCAGCGCGTTTTGGTGGCACCGCCGCAATCACGGATAGGGCCGCTCAGCGAAGCCGAACGCGCCGCGTTGGTAGCCAGCTCGCCGCTGCAGGGGCGTTATGACAAGCCGATCGACCGGGAGTCCGCTTACGAAGTGCTGATGTCACGCAAGGCGCTTGGCCCGACCGAAGAAACCAGGCCGACCAACGACGAGCCGAGCTTCACCGACAG
Source organism: Pseudomonas sp. NFPP28 (assembly GCF_900115535.1). Taxonomy (NCBI): domain Bacteria; kingdom Pseudomonadati; phylum Pseudomonadota; class Gammaproteobacteria; order Pseudomonadales; family Pseudomonadaceae; genus Pseudomonas; species Pseudomonas sp. NFPP28. The sequence goes on from NZ_FOWT01000006.1 coordinate 282,552, forward strand.
GGCCGGTGCATTTCTGGGCACCACGGCAGGCAAGGCGTTGAAATCGGCGATGCAGCAGGCCGCCAATCAGATGGGACGGCAACTGGTGCGTGGTTTGTTGGGATCGTTGCTAGGCGGCAGCAAGCGCAAATAGAGATTCAGGGTTTGGGCCTGGCGTGGGCTGCCAGCCGCTCAAGTGCAGCGCGCAAGGCGGGGTTGCTGATCCCGTCGGCTGTTGCCTGAATGGTTTCGGCGGCATTCGTCGACAGGTCGTGAGTATGCTCCACCACGGCAGGCAGGGTGGTGGGCGGTTGTACCTTGAACTGGATGCGCGTCAGGCCGGCGAATTCATCAAAGGCCATCAATTGACGTTGCAGGCGTTTTTGCTGATAACGCAGACGTGTCGCCCAATGACCATCTGTGACAATTAGCAGCAGGTTGCCTTCGCGCCAGGACGCTACGCGGCAGTGTTCGCGCGCGGCCGGTTGCAGCTGGCTTTCAAGCAGGCGTTGCAGGCGGCCCAGGCGTTGCGCATGGCCGAAGATGGCTTTCAGCGGCTTGGCATCACGAAGCAACACCGCAGGCGCGCGGGCTGGTGAGGGGCGAAATGCCATTATTGGACACCTTAAGTAACAGAGCTGCCATCGTAGCAGAAAGCCCCCGTACGCCCCAGGCGCTGCATCCATGGGTTTTGTTCGTGAAATCAATCGGTAACTTCTGCGCTCCATGGGTTGAAGTTCCGGTAAAAGCCCTTATTTTAAACAAGCCCTCTCACCGCCCCATGCCAGCATCGGGGAACAACGCCACTTTCCTCACCCACGATTCCGGGTAGAATGCGCGTTCGCATGCGGCCGTGAGGGCTGCTCGGGCCACTCACGGTGCGCCCTCCATCCCTATGTGTGGAAGAACCTGCCGATATGTTTGCGCCTTTGTTAAAGAAACTTTTTGGAAGCAAGAATGAGCGCGAAGTCAAACGCATGCTCAAGACGGTGCAGCTGGTCAATGCCTTCGAAGAGCAGATGGTTGCCCTTTCGGACGAGCAATTGCGCGCCAAGACCCAAGAGTTCAAGGCCCGCATAGCCAAAGGTGAAACCCTCGACAAGCTGCTTCCCGAAGCCTTTGCGGTCGCCCGTGAAGCCGGTAAGCGTGTCATGGGCATGCGCCACTTCGACGTCCAGTTGATCGGCGGCATGACCTTGCATGAAGGCATGATTGCCGAAATGCGCACCGGTGAAGGCAAGACCCTGGTGGCGACCCTGGGCGTTTACCTCAACGCATTGTCCGGCAAGGGCGTGCACGTGGTGACGGTGAACGACTACCTGGCTCGCCGCGATGCCAACTGGATGCGCCCGCTCTATGAATTCCTCGGCCTGACCGTCGGCGTGGTAACGCCGTTCCAGCCGCCGGAGGAGAAGCGCGCCGCCTATGCCGCCGACATCACCTACGGCACCAACAACGAATTCGGTTTCGACTACCTGCGCGACAACATGGCGTTCAGCATGGAAGAAAAATTCCAGCGCGAACTCAACTTTGCCGTGATCGACGAAGTCGACTCCATCCTCATCGACGAAGCCCGTACCCCGCTGATCATCTCCGGCCAGGCCGAAGACAGCTCGCGCCTGTACACCGAGATCAACAAGTTGATCCCGCGCCTGGAGCAGCACATCGAGGAAGTCGAAGGCGTGGTGACCAAAGAAGGCCACTTCACCATCGACGAGAAGACCCGCCAGGTCGAACTCAACGAAGCCGGTCACCAGTTCGTCGAAGAAATGCTGACCCAGATCGGCGAGCTGGCCGAGGGGGAAAGCCTGTACTCGGCGCACAACCTGGGCCTGTTGACCCACGTGTATGCCGGCCTGCGTGCCCACAAGCTGTTCCATCGCAATGTCGAGTACATCGTGCAGGACGGCCAGGTCGTGCTGGTCGACGAGCACACCGGCCGTACCATGCCGGGTCGCCGTCTGTCCGAAGGCCTGCACCAAGCCATCGAAGCGAAGGAACACCTCAACATCCAGGCTGAAAGCCAGACGTTGGCGTCCACCACCTTCCAGAACTACTTCCGTCTTTACAACAAACTGTCCGGCATGACCGGTACGGCCGACACCGAAGCGTTCGAATTCCACCAGATCTACGGTCTGTCGGTGGTGGTTATCCCGCCGAACAAGCCACTGGCGCGTAAGGACTACAACGACCTGGTGTTCCTGACCGCCGAAGAGAAGTACGCGGCGATCATCAATGACATCAAGGACGGCATGGCCAAGGGCCGTCCGATTCTGGTGGGTACCGCCACCATCGAGACTTCCGAGCATGTGTCCAACCTGCTCAACAAGGAAGGCATCGAGCACAAGGTCCTCAACGCCAAGTTCCACGAAAAAGAAGCCGAGATCATCGCCCAGGCCGGTCGTCCGGGCGCACTGACCATCGCCACCAACATGGCGGGTCGTGGTACCGACATCCTGTTGGGCGGCAACTGGGAAGTGGAAGTCGCGGCCCTGGACAACCCGAGCCCCGAGCAGATCGCCCAGATCAAGGCCGACTGGCAGAAGCGCCACCAGGCCGTGCTGGAATCCGGCGGCCTGCAGGTGATCGCTTCCGAGCGTCACGAATCGCGCCGTATCGACAACCAGCTGCGTGGCCGTGCCGGTCGCCAGGGTGACGCCGGTTCCAGCCGCTTCTACCTGTCCCTGGAAGACAGCCTGATGCGCATCTTCGCCTCGGACCGCGTGAAAAACTTCATGAAGGCCCTGGGCATGCAGTCCGGTGAAGCGATCGAGCACCGCATGGTGACCAACGCCATCGAGAAGGCGCAGCGCAAGGTTGAAGGCCGCAACTTCGATATTCGTAAGCAACTGCTCGAGTTCGATGACGTCAACAACGAACAGCGTAAAGTGATCTATCACATGCGTAACACGTTGCTGGCCGCCGACAACATTGGCGAGACCATCGCCGATTTCCGCCAGGACGTGCTCAACGCCACCGTCAGCGCGCACATCCCGCCACAATCCCTGCCTGAGCAGTGGGATGTTGCCGGCCTGGAAGCGGCGTTGAAGAGCGACTTCGGTGTCGACTTGCCGGTCCAGCAGTGGTTGGACGAAGACGACCATCTTTACGAAGAAACCCTGCGCGAAAAACTGATGGCCGAATTGCTGGCCGCGTACAATGAGAAAGAAGAGCAGGCGAGTGCCGAAGCACTGCGCACCTTCGAGAAGCAAATCGTTCTGCGCGTGCTGGACGACCTGTGGAAAGACCACCTGTCGACCATGGACCACCTGCGTCACGGCATTCACCTGCGCGGTTACGCCCAGAAGAACCCGAAGCAGGAGTACAAGCGCGAGTCGTACACGCTGTTCTCCGAACTGCTGGATTCGATCAAGCGCGATTCCATCCGTGTGCTCTCCCACGTTCAGGTGCGTCGCGAAGACCCGATCGAGGAAGAGGCCCGCCTGCGTCAGGAAGCCGAGGCACTGGCTGCGCGTATGCAGTTCCAGCACGACGAAGCACCGGGCCTGGAAGCTCCTGAGGTATTGGGCGAAGAGATCGATGTGGCCCTGGCTAAAAGCCCGGTGCGCAACGAACAGAAGCTGGGTCGCAACGAGCTGTGCTGGTGCGGCTCGGGCAAGAAGTTCAAACACTGCCACGGCCAGATCGAATAAGATTTCCGCCTGACGCTGCAACACCCTGCGCCGCGACCGGCTCCTGCCGTCGCGGCGTTTTGCCATTAATTTCACCGTCGCTCACGACGGCACAGACATCACCCATTTTTAAGGAGCGCATTCATGGCTGTTGGTCTTGGTCCTTTGCCCACGTTGCACCCGGTTGCCGGTTTTGAACTCGGTATCGCTTCGGCCGGCATCAAGCGCCCGGGGCGCAAGGATGTGGTCGTGATGCGTTGCGCCGAAGGCTCTACCGTTGCTGGTGTGTTCACCCTCAACGCGTTCTGCGCCGCGCCGGTGATCCTGGCCAAGCAACGCGTGGCCGGTACCATCCGCTACCTGCTGACCAACACCGGTAATGCCAACGCTGGCACCGGCGAGCCAGGTCTGGTAGCGGCGGCGCGTACCTGCGCCAAGCTGGCCCAACTGACCGGCGTGGACGCCAGCCAAGTGCTGCCGTATTCCACCGGCGTGATCGGTGAGCCATTGCCCGTCGAAAAAATCGAAGGTGCGCTGCAAGCCGCATTGGACGACCTTTCTGTGGATAACTGGGCGGCGGCCGCCACCGGCATCATGACCACCGACACCCTGCCAAAAGGCGCCAGCCGCCAGTTCGTGCACGACGGCGTGACCGTCACCGTGACCGGCATCAGCAAGGGCGCGGGCATGATCCGTCCAAACATGGCCACCATGCTCGGCTACATCGCCACCGACGCCAAAGTCTCCCGCGACGTGCTGCACAGCCTGATCCTGGACGGCGCCAACAAGTCATTCAACCGCATCACCATCGATGGCGACACTTCGACCAACGACTGCTGCATGCTGATCGCCACCGGCCAGGCCAACCTGCCGGAGATCACCGAGGCCAGCGGCCCGCTGTTCGCCGCGTTGAAGCAGGCGGTGTTTGAAGTGTGCATGGACGTGGCGCAGGCCATCGTGCGGGACGGCGAGGGCGCGACCAAGTTCGTGACGGTTGAAGTCAACGGCGGCGCTAACCACCAGGAATGCCTGGACGTGGGTTACACCGTGGCTCACTCGCCACTGATCAAGACCGCGCTGTTCGCCTCTGACCCGAACTGGGGCCGTATCCTGGCGGCCGTCGGCCGCGCCGGTGTGCCGGACCTGGACGTGAGCAAGATCGATGTGTTCCTGGGCGATGTGTGCATTGCCAGCCGTGGCGCCCGTGCTGAAACCTACACCGAAGCCCAGGGTTCGGCGGTCATGCAGCAGGAAGAAATCACCATCCGCATCGAGTTGGGTCGCGGCGAATGCAGCGAAACCATCTGGACCACTGACCTGTCCCACGAGTACGTGAAGATCAACGCGGAATACCGTACCTAAGAGGATAAGCGCGGTGAAACGAGTGCATGTAGCAGCAGCGGTGATCCGCGGTGTCGACGGCAAAATCCTGCTGGCGCGCCGCGCCGATACCCAGCATCAGGGCGGCCTCTGGGAGTTTCCCGGCGGCAAGGTGGAAGCCAATGAATCGGTAGCCGGCGCACTGTCCCGCGAATTGCAGGAAGAGCTGGGCATCCAGGTCACCACGGCGCGACCGCTGATCAAGGTGCAGCATGACTACCCGGACAAGCAGGTGTTACTGGATGTCTGGGAAGTCTCGGCTTTTACCGGTGAGCCCCATGGCGCCGAAGGGCAACCGCTGGAGTGGGTGGCGCCCCGGGATCTGCTCAACTACGAGTTCCCGGCGGCCAATGCACCGATCGTTGCGGCTGCGCGTTTACCTGCCGAGTACCTGATCACACCGGGCGAACTGGAAACCCCGACGTTACTGCGGGGTATTCAGAAAGCCATTGCTGGCGGCATCAAGCTGGTGCAACTGCGCGCGCCCAACGGCTACGACCCCAAATACCGCGACCTTGCGGTGGATGCGGTGGGCCTGTGTGCGGGCAAGGCCCAGTTGATGCTCAAGGGGCCGTTTGAGTGGCTGGGGGATTTTCCTGCGGCCGGTTGGCACATGACCTCGGCGCAATTGCGCAAATACGCCAGCAAGGGGCGCCCGTTGCCAAAGGATCGCTGGCTGGCTGCTTCCTGCCATAACGCCGAGGAATTGGCTCTGGCAGAAATGATGGACGTGGATTTTGTCACGCTGTCGCCGGTGCAACCGACCCAGACCCATCCTGATGCGCAGCCGTTGGGTTGGGAGCAGGCCGCAGAGCTGATCCGTGGGTTCAGCAAACCGGTGTTTCTGTTGGGCGGGGTTGGACCCGCCGAGCGGGAGAAGGCTTGGGAGGCTGGGGCCCAAGGTGTAGCAGGGATTCGCGCGTTCTGGCCTGAGATTTGAGGCTGTTCTGACCGGCCTTATCGGGGAGGCAAGCCCCCTCCCACATTCGACCGAGTTCTACCGTTGGAATGCGGTCAAATGTGGGAGTGGGCTTGCTTGCGAAGGCGTCAGATCAGGCGCTGGATAATCAGTGGGGTTTAGCGGCAGCCTGCCATAAAACCTCGGCCACGCCCTGGCGCCTTGCAATCACCCGCGCCGCCACAAACAGCAAATCCGACAACCGATTGATATACGCCAACCCCACCCCTTCCAACGGCTCGATCGCATTCAACTGCTGACACCGCCGCTCCGCACTGCGCGCCAGGCTGCGGCACATATGGGCCTGGGCGATCAACGCCGAGCCTCCGGGCAGGATGAAGTTCTCCAGCGGTCCCACTTCTTCATTCCAGCGGTCAATCGCCGCCTCCAGCCGGTCCACTTCCGCCGCATTCAACGCCTTGTACACCGGCATCGCCAACTCGCCCCCCAAGTCGAACAAGCGATGCTGGCAAGGCGTAAGCACCTCGATCACATCCTTCAGTTCCGGATGTTTGCCACTCTGTTCTTCCAGGCTGGCCAGTAACAAGCCCAACTGGCTGTTCAACGTATCAACCTCGCCAATGGCCTCCACCCGTGGGTGATCCTTGGGCACGCGGCGGCCGTCGCCCAGGCCGGTTTCGCCCTTGTCGCCGGTGCGGGTGTAGATTTTCGACAGGCGAAAGCCCATGTTCATTGCTCCAGTTGGGTGAGTTCGTAAGGCGGCAGTTGGCTGCCGGCCAGGGGTAAGCGCAAGGTAAAGCAGGTGCCCTGACCGAGGGTGGAGTGCACTTCCATCTGACCTTTGTGGTTGTTGGTGATGATGAAATATGACACCGACAGCCCAAGCCCGGTGCCCTGGCCGATTTCCTTGGTGGTGAAGAACGGCTCGAAAGTGCGTTTGCGCACGTTTTCGCTCATGCCGATGCCGTTGTCTTCTACCTGGATCTCTGCCCACGGCGGGTTGAGGCGGGTACGCAGGATGATGCGCCCCGGTTCGCTGTCGTCTTCACGCAGGTGGATGGCCTGGGCCGCGTTTTTCAGCAGGTTGAGCAGGACCTGTTCGAGTTCGTTGGCGGTGCCGGGGACCGGACCCAGTTGGGGATCGAACTGGCGGATGATCGCCTGGCCCTTGAAGTCAAAGCCGATGGCCAGGTCGAAATCGTTGCCGGCGATCTCCACCGCCTGGTCGATCAATGCCGGCAAGTCGCAAGGCGCCATCTGCCGGTTGCTGCGGCGACTGAAACTGAGCATATGGGTGACGATCTTCGCCGCCCGCGCCCCGGCCTGCTGGATGCCGTCGAGCAACTGCGGCACTTCGCGGCTTTGCAGGTAGCGGTTGACGGTCTCCAGCTCGATACCCACCTGTTCCGCGTGTTCCAGGTTCTTCGGCAAGTCGGGGGACAAGCGGCGGCGGATGTTCTGCACGTTATGCAGGATCGCGCCCAGCGGGTTGTTGATCTCGTGGGCCATGCCGGCGGCCAGGCCGCCGACGGAAAGCATTTTCTCCGACTGCACCATCATTTCTTCCAGGGACAGGCGCTGGGTGATGTCATCGATGCGGATCACCACGCCACGCCCGGCACCGCCCATCAGCGGGTAAAACGTGAGGGCATAGTGCTTGGCTTCGTCGTCCTTGAACCAGGTGACGCGTTCGATGCGCTCCACCGTGTGTTGCTCGACCGCCGCCCTGATCTGCGGCAAGTAAGGCTTGAGCGGCTGGAAGGCCAGGTAGATCGGCTGATTCAGGGCTTCATCCAGGCGCGTGCCGGAGAGGGCGCTGGCTTCCTGGTTCCATTGGGTGACGTAGAGCTGTTCATCCAGGGCGATCAAGGCCGAGGGCATCGAGTCGATGATGCTGTTCAGGTAATTCTGGAAACCGGTGAGCTTTTTCTCGATCTTGCTGCGGACCTGGACTTCCAGCTCCAGCTTGCGGTTGGTGTGGCGCGTCTCCTCGGCCAAGCCTTGGGCCTGGTCGTACGCCGCCTGGGAGTCGTCCCGTGCACGCTTGAGCTGCTGCTCTCGGGCTTCGATGCGCGACAGCATGGTGTTGAAGGCTTCGGCCAGGCTGCCGATTTCATCGCGGTTACCGCGACCGGCACGCAGGGCGTAGTTCTCTTCGCGGGTGACCTGGCGCGACAGTTCTTCCAGCTCGTGGATCGGCCGGGTGATCAGGCGTTTGATCTGGCGGGCGATGACCAGCCACAACAGTACGCTGAAAATCAGGATGCCCAGGCTGGCTGTCAGCGTGCCGGTGTAGAACGCCACTGGCAGCTCGCTGCTGGCCACCAGCAGCAAATGCCCGGACGGTTGGCCGGCGCGAGGCAGGGTGATGACTTGATTGCTGCGAAACTCGGTGACACGCCAGGCCTCGATATGCCGGTAGTTATCGGGAAGGTGCAGGCGGTCGCCGTGTTGCATCTGCGCTAAACGGTTGCCTTCGCCGTCGTACAGGGCGGCGGCGCGCAACGGCGAATAGCTGGTCAGTTCATTGAGCAATGCGTCGGCCTTGGCCGGCGATTCGAGGGCCTCGGCGGCGAGCGCCGGGTTGGACACCAGGCGGCCGATGGCCTGCAAGGCCTGGGGCGCCATGCTTTCCTGGGAAATCCAGTAGGCGGCGCTGATAAAGGTCAGGTTGGCCACCAGCAGTACGGTGGTCAACAGCACCAGCAAGGCGGCCAGCAGTTTCTGCCCGACCGGTAGGTTTTCAAGACGCTGGCGCAGCGGCATCAGGGTTTTCCCAGGTGATAGACAGGCGGGCAGGGTAGCGCGTGGTTCAGTCGCGGGGCAATCCGCGTGCAAGCAACTGCTCGACCAGGCGCACTTTTAGCTGTTGAAGGTGCGGCAGGTTCAGTTGGTGGCGGGCGGCCGCCTGGCAAGCATAGCCCAATAGGTAGCTGATTTCGGTGCGGCGGCCGGCGGCCACGTCCTGGTACATGGAGGAGTAGTTCGCGGCGGTGGCCTGGATCACCCGTTTCACCTCGTGTTGCAGGTCCAGCGCGGCGTCGGGCTGGCCGCAGCATTCCAGCAGTTCGCTGAGTTCGGCGCACAGGGTGGCGACTTCGCACTGGTGGGCCTGTAGCTCGCCATTGCGGCACTGATACAGCACGGTCAGCGGGTTGATGGCGCAATTGAGCGCCAGCTTGCGCCAGAGCCGCGTGAGGATGTCGGTGCTCCAATCGTGGGGGATGCCGGCGGCGTGCAAGTCGTCGAGCCACAGCGGCGGGGTAGGGTGGCCCGCATCGCCCAGCCAGGTGTAGCCATGGCCGGCGAACACCACGCGCCAGTCGCCATCGCGAAACGCGCCTTCGGTGCTGGAGGCGAAGATGCAGCGGGCCTGGGGCAGTTGCGCGGCGACGGCATCCTGGCTGCCCAGGCCGTTCTGTAACAGGATCAGTTCGGCGTCCAGTGCAAGGCGGTGTTGCAACTGTGCGACGGCGGCTTGAGCGTCGTAGGCTTTGCATGCCACCAGCAGGCGATGAATCGGCCCCGGACTGTCAGCTGTTTCGCCGATCACCGGGTAGGTGTGTTCTACACCTTGTTCCACCAGGGTCAGCCCCTTGGCTGCCTGATAACTGGCCAAGCGCGCTTCATCGCGCAGGATCAACCGTACGGGCACGCCAGCGCGCGCCAGGCGAGTGGCCCAAAGGGTGCCCAGGCTGCCGGCGCCGAGAATATGCCAGGTGGTCGACATCAGTTTTTGCTCCGTAGGGTCGCCCGCAGCGAACGGGACGAAAGAACCGCTATAATGCCCCGGCATTTTAGCTTGGGCGCGCTCCATCTCTACTGAGCCCGCCCCTTATATTGGAGATATGACATGCCTTCGTTCGACGTGGTATCCGAACTGGACAAACACGAAGTCACCAACGCCGTCGAGAACGCCGTCAAGGAGCTGGATCGCCGCTATGACTTGAAAGGCAAGGGCAGCTTCGAATTCAAGGAAAAAGAGCTGACCGTCAACCTGACCGCTGAAGCCGATTTCCAGCTGGAAGCGATGATCGAGATCCTCAAGCTGTCGCTGGTCAAGCGCAAGATCGATGTGCAGTGCCTTGAAGTAAAGGACGCCTACGCCTCCGGCAAATTGATGAAGCAGGAAGCCGTGCTCAAGGAAGGCATCGACAAGGAGCTGGCGAAGAAGATCGTCGCCCACATCAAGGACGCCAAGCTGAAAGTCCAGGCCGCGATCCAGGGTGAACAGGTACGCGTTACCGGCAAGAAGCGTGACGACCTGCAAGAAGCCATCGCGGCCCTGCGCGCCAAGACCTTCGACATGCCGCTGCAGTTCAATAACTTCCGCGACTGATTGCACATTGGGGAACCTGTGGGCGTTTTTGACGTCCCACGCCCCACAACCTGCGCCTACTATTGAGCCCTCCTGGGCTCAATTGCATTTATGGCCACTCGATACGCCGAACATCCGGTAACCAGGAGAATGTAGATGGATTTCAATGCTGAAGTGGATCACCTGATCAAGACCTCAGAGTCGTGGCTGCCGATGATCATGGAATACGGCAGCCGGTTTTTGCTGGCGGTGGTCACCCTGGCCATCGGTTGGTGGCTGATCAATGTGTTGACCCACCGCGTGGGACGTTTGCTGGCAATGCGCAATGCCGACCTGGCCCTGCAACACTTCATTACCAGCCTGGCGAACATTGCGCTCAAAGTCATGCTGGTGGTCAACGTGGCCTCGATGATCGGCGTGGCAACCACCTCGTTCGTAGCCGCGATTGGTGCCGCCACCCTGGCTATCGGCCTGGCCTTGCAAGGCAGCCTGGCGAACTTTGCCGGCGGCGTGCTGATTCTGCTGTTCCGCCCGTTCCGCATTGGTGACTGGATCGAAGCCCAGGGCACCTCGGGTACCGTCGACAGCATCCAGATCTTCCACACCGTGCTGCGCACCGGCGACAACAAGACCGTGATCATCCCTAACGGCAGCCTGTCCAACGGCCTGATCACCAACACCAACCGCCAGCCGACCCGCAAGGTGGTGTTTGATGTGGGTGTGGACTATGAAGCCGACCTGCAGAAAGCCCGTGAAGTGCTGCTGGAGCTGGCGAAGGATCCGCGCGTACTGGCCGATCCGGCCGCCGTGGCGGTGGTTTCGACTTTGGGCGACAGTTCGATCACCGTTTCCCTGCGTTGCTGGACCAAGACAGCGGATTATTGGGATGTGATGTTCATGTTGAATGAACTGGCGCGTGACCGTTTGAAAGCGGCGGGAATTGATATTCCATTTCCGCAGCGGGTTATTCGTGTGATGCAGGAAAGTGTTACGAAGTAACTAAGGACAATGGCGTTGAACTTGGCCAAAAGGTCAGGTTCAAGGTCGACGGGTTAATCTCGTTAGTTAGCTTGCTAGTTATTTTTCGATTGAAATTAAACGGCAATAAAAAAGCCGCCTCCTTGTCTGCAAGGGGGCGGCTTTTTATTTAAGGCCGAAGCCCTAAGCCATCGTTGTAATCAAACGGTCAATTACAAGATGTTCAGCGGGTAGTTCGCGATCAGACGCAGTTCGTCGATCGAAGGCGAACCGTAGTAAACGCCATCACCCGAACGATAGGTGGCTTGACGCAGACGCAGGCTCAGGTCCTTGGCGGGACCACTTTGGATCACGTACTTGGCTTCGATATCGCGTTCCCACTCTTTACCGTTGGAGGTTGTGGCGGTTTGAGCGCCGCTACCGGTTACGTAACGAGTCATGAAGCTCAGACCAGGAATGCCGAAGGTCGCCATGTTGATGTCATAACGCGCCTGATAGGACTTCTCGCCTTCGGCGTTGAAGTCGGAACGGGCAATGGAGTTGGCCAGGAATACAGAGCCGCCGCCATCTACGCCGTAGCCGTAGTCGCCATCACCGGTGACTTTCTGTGCTGCCAGGGTGAAGGTGTGAGCGCCAATGGTGTACGCACCCTGCAAGCTGAATGCACGGTTATCGAGCTTGACGGAGTTGTCGTAGTAAGCGCGTTGCTTGCCTTCGCCGTCGCTTTTGGTGTCGTAGATGTTGAAGTCCAGTGCGAAGGACTGATCGTTGCTCAGCGCGTGGGTCCAGTTAAGGTTGCTGTACCACTTGCGGAAGTAATCTTCGGTTTTTGCGTAGTACAGGCTGCCAGTGACCTCTGGGGTGAAAGAGTAGACGGCACCGGCAAAGTCGGTTTTCGTCAGGCCCAGGCTGTCACGGAAGGTCTGGTTCTGTGCGACGCTGGAGGTGAAGTGACCGCCTTCCAGTTTCAGGCCCTTGATCTCGTTGCTGGTGATCGAGATGCCCTGTGGCAGCTCAGGCAGCAAACGGCTGTCGTCGGAGGCGAATACTGGGGCTGTGGTGTACTGATCACCCACTTTCAGCACAGTATCGGAGATACGGAATTTAACCGCGCCGCCGCCTTTGGAGTAATCGTCTTGCGAGCGACCGTCTGCACCGGTGGGGAACAGACCGGTACCGGCGCGACCCTTTCCGCTGTCGAGCTTGACGCCCAGCAGGCCGATCACGTCAACACCAACACCGATGGTGCCTTGGGTGAAGCCCGATTGGTACAGGGCGTTGAAGCCCAGGCCAGTCTCTTCGGCACGACTTTTGTTCTTGCCGTTGACTTGCTCGTAGCCACGCAGTGGTTCGTTGCGGAAGTCGCGGCTGAAGTACAGAGCGCGAGTATTGATGCTGAAAGTGCTGTCTTCAACAAAGCCTTTGGAATCGTCCTGGGCGGACGCCATTGCGAACTGCGAGGTGCCTGCTGAAACAGCCAGGGCGATCATGCTCCACTTCATCACGCGCATCGTGATTTGCTCCTTTGGTTTTAGGAAGAGTACTGCCGTCCCACCTGTATTTTTATCTGGGCGGCTCTTTCTTTTATGTGTCGGCGCAAAGTTATATCACGCAGACTCTATTGACGATACTTACCCATCTATCCTTTCAGCTTCTTTACGAGGCTGTCGTAAATTGCTAGCTCCATGTCGCAAATCCACAGTCCTGTTGTAACCGGACTGACAACTTCAATACTGTTTCCAAACCCTTTTCAAAGTTTGAACGCTTCCTTGATACGCATTGAAACGCTGCTGTTCTTTATCGCGAAACACCTGCTTCCAATCGGGTGTCGTTGCCGACGATGCAGGTGTCAATGCAACAAGCGTGCACAAAGCGGTAACCGAATGTCATTTTTTCGTGAAAACCGTTCCGGCCCTGTAAAAACCGCATAAGCACGGGCTTTTTACGCCGTTTGGTTTGGGCTTGACGCGGCTGTGTTACCCCTGTTCGGTGGTACATAAAACCTGTGCGACGGAAAAACGTTACCGGTTCACCCTCATGAGTGGGTACTTGGCGGATCCCTTTGAGGCACAAGTGGGTCATTTTGGTGCGTCCCGGTGAGGCCCGGTTTAGCGTAGCTCAAATATTCGACCGCCTCGAAAGAGTGCATATTTTTTCATCACTGGCGCCGGCGCTTTCCTGCATTCGTCGTGAAGCCGTGCGCATTCGAAGGTATGCTGGGCGCCTGAACCTGACTTGCCGAACGGAGTGCCCGCGGTGTTCGCCCTAGATCAACGCCTGCAACAAGACACACTGGTCATCGGGGACTTCCCGCTGTGCCGCCTGCTGCTGTCCAATGACTCAAACTATCCGTGGTTCATCCTGGTGCCACGCATCAACGCTATCAGCGAAGTGTTTCAACTGGATGTCGCCGACCAGCAGCGTTTGTGGCAAGAGACGACTGCCCTGGCCCAGTTGTTGAATGAAGGCTTGGCCGCCGACAAGATGAACATCGGCGCCCTGGGCAATGTGGTCAGCCAATTGCACGTGCATGTGATCGTGCGCAAGCGCGACGATGCTGCCTGGCCGGCGCCGGTATGGGGCAAGCATCCGGCGCAGCCTTACACCGATGAGCAAGTCGCTGCCATCCGCGCCCGTCTGCGCGAGCTGTTGCCTGCTGACTTCATTTTCAACCAGGGCTGAATCATGGACCTGCAAGACCGCGTCACCGACCTGGAAAGCCGCCTGGCCTTTCAGGACGACACCATCGAGACCCTCAATGACATCCTCGTCACGCAGCAGCGTGCTGTAGAGCGCCTGCAATTGCAGATGACCGCGCTGCTCAAGCGCCAGGAAGAAATGGGCGGCCAGTTCGAAACCTCCGAAGAAGAAGCGCCGCCTCCTCACTATTGATAGCCACGCATAAAAAAACCGCGACCCAGCCAGGCTGGATCGCGGTTTTTTGCTGCGAACGCAGGTATCAGCGGCGCGGCAGTGCAGCGATCACGTCTTCGGCCTGCAGGCCTTTGTCGCGATTCATCACGGAGAACTCCACGCGCTGGCCTTCCACCAGGACGCGATGGCCTTCGCCGCGAATGGCCCGGAAGTGGACGAAGATATCGTCGCCCGAATCACGGGAAATAAAGCCGAAGCCTTTGGATGTGTTGAACCACTTGACGGTACCGGTATCCCGATTGGTCATGTCGTAGGTTTGCGACGAGGCCGCAGGGGACGAACGGTAGAAGCTGATGGCCAGGTGAAGAACGATGGCGACCACAGCGATCACCAGGCTGAGCAGGATGGCCGGGTGGCCGCCGACTTCAGGCATGGGTGCCAGGAGGGTGAGGGTTTGTACGACAACGGTCAGTACCAGCAGCGCGCTGACCAGGTTTTGCAGTTGATGACGCGTGCCTTTGTTCCAGTAAGGGATCACCGGTGCCAGCGTCAGGTTAAGAAGGCCGAACATGGCCAGGTACAGAGCGTCGTGTTGTTCCAGATACGGCAGGCTTTCAGGCTGCAGGCTCGGGATAAAGGACAGCAGCAAAGCTGCAACGCCCGTTAGCAGGTGGACGATTTTCAACATTTTGATTAACTCACGTTAAGACGGATCACAAGGAAGAGCTGACTGGCACGGTTCGCTTCTGAACAATGGGAGGCGTTGGGCACGTGCGCGGGGTATCAGCCTATGCCGCTGCCGCAGAAAGTAACGGCGGCGACACGCTGTCTATTTAACAGCAAAGGCTGTGCCTACTCAAATCAAGCATTTCGGGGTATTGCAAGGGCGATGGCATTTCTGCAGCAAACGCTTGTCCTAGACACGTGCAGGTTTTTCAAACGGCCAGCAGAGAAATTTCCTACTTGCCTCAAAGGCTTGGGTTGCTCCGGTCGGCAGGGCGCACCGGGGCGAATTGCCGCGCCGGGCTGCGCATCACCGGCACTCTTGCTAGAGTGGTCCTGCACCTGATCAATGAATGCTTGTCAATTGAAGGGGATAAACATGGCAATCGATATCGGTATCAGTGAAGAAGATCGTAAATCCATCGTCGACGGGCTTTCGCGACTGCTTTCCGATACCTATGTTCTGTATCTGAAAACCCACAACTTCCATTGGAACGTCACGGGCCCCATGTTCCGCACGCTGCACTTGATGTTCGAAGAGCAGTACAACGAACTGGCCCTGGCCGTGGACTCCATTGCCGAGCGTATCCGTGCCCTGGGGTTTGCTGCGCCGGGTGCCTACTCCATCTATGCCCGTCTTTCTTCCATCAAGGAAGAAGAGGGCGTGCCCAGTGCCGAAGAGATGATCAAGCAGTTGGTGGCTGGCCAGGAAGCGGTCACCCGCACCGCGCGCGGTATCTTCCCGCTGCTCGACAAGGTCAGCGATGAGCCGACGGCCGACCTGCTGACCCAGCGTATGCAGGTGCATGAGAAAACCGCGTGGATGCTGCGGTCCCTGCTTGAAAATCAGTAAACGCTGACCTTGAGTGGCGCCGCCCTGGCGCCGCTCGCTTGTTTCCGCGCATTTCCTGGCGTTGTCCTACGTCGATCAACTCCGCGTCTTCTGGCTGCCTGCCGCTCCCTGCTGTTTTTATAGGGCATTGCCCAATGGGACGACCCATGGGCGGTTGTTTGGCAATGGAGTGTCAGGTGTATGTCACGCGGAGTCGGTAATGGAGTGATGGAAACCGGTGGTTTCCATAAGATAAAGATCGACCCTTTTGCAAAAGGGTTCGATATGGGGCTGGCCAAGCCGCTGTCCCGGTCGGTGAGGCTCAATGGTTTTTCCACGTGCCTGCGGCTGGAGCAGATCTATTGGAATATCCTCACGGAAATCGCCAGGATCAATGCCTGTTCAGTCAGTGCGTTGCTGTCTTATGTCGATCGGGAAGTACACTTGCGTTATGGCGGTGTGAAGAACTTCAGTGGGTTGGTCAGGGTGGTGTGCGTGGTTCATGTCCTCAAAGGGCGTTTTGACCCTGCGTGCTCACCGGGATAGCCACCGGGCTTCGGGGCCGGCCCTCCATCATGGCGGGCAGGGCCCTGGGCAGAATGCCGGCTGCGCTGCCTCGATTTACCAGATATAATCCCGCGCTTTGCTACGCATGCTGCGGACCCGTAGGGCAGGCGTGGCGCAGTAACGTTCTGATCGCCGAGACATCGCCATGCCCATGTACGACTACCAATGTGCTTCCTGCGGTCATCAGCTGGAAGCCATTCAGAAGATCAGCGCAGCGCCGTTGGTCGATTGCCCAGCCTGCCAGGCGCCTGAGCTCAAGAAGATGTTGTCCATGCCGGGCTTCCGCTTGAGCGGCAACGGCTGGTACGAGACCGACTTCAAGACCGGCTCGAAGAAGAACCTGGCCGGCGGCGACAAAGCAGACTGAGTTGAACTCTACGCGCAGGCTCCTGCATTATCCGTCCCCTGCTTTAATGTACGGTGACGAGGCAGGCCTCCACCGAATTTCGAATTACGAGAAGTGAAACCACTACCATGATGCGCAGCCACTATTGCGGCCAACTGAACGAGACCCTGGAAGGTCAGGAAATCACCCTTTGCGGATGGGTTCACCGTCGCCGCGACCACGGCGGGGTGATCTTCCTCGATATCCGTGATCGTGATGGTCTGGCCCAGGTGGTGTTCGACCCGGATCGCGCCGAAAGCTTCGCCGCCGCCGACCGCGTGCGCAGCGAATACGTCGTGAAGATCACCGGCAAGGTTCGCCTGCGTCCGGCGGGTGCCGTGAACAAGAACATGGCGTCCGGCGGCATCGAAGTGCTGGGCTATGAGCTGGAAGTACTGAACGAGTCGGAAACCCCGCCGTTCCCACTCAACGAATACTCTGACGTGGGCGAAGAAACCCGCCTGCGCTATCGCTTCCTGGACCTGCGTCGTCCGGAAATGGCCGAGAAGCTGCGTCTGCGTTCGCGCATGACCACCAGCATCCGTCGTTTCCTCGACGAAAACGGCTTCCTCGATGTCGAAACCCCGATCCTGACCCGGGCCACCCCGGAAGGCGCGCGTGACTACCTGGTGCCTAGCCGCACCCACGCCGGTTCCTTCTTCGCCCTGCCGCAATCGCCTCAGCTGTTCAAGCAACTGCTGATGGTCGCCGGCTTCGACCGCTACTACCAGATCGCCAAGTGCTTCCGCGACGAAGACCTGCGCGCTGACCGCCAGCCTGAATTCACCCAGATCGACATCGAGACCAGCTTCCTCGATGAAAAAGAGATCATGGGCCTGACCGAACAGATGATCCGCAACCTGTTCAAGGAAGTGCTGGGCCTGGAATTCGGCGACTTCCCGCACATGACCTTCGAAGAGGCCATGCGCCGCTACGGTTCCGACAAGCCAGATCTGCGTAACCCGCTGGAACTGGTGGACGTGGCCGACCAACTCAAAGAAGTCGACTTCAAGGTGTTCAGCGGCCCGGCCAACGACCCTAAATGCCGCATCGCCGCCCTGCGCGTGCCTGGCGGCGCGAGCATGCCGCGCAAGCAGATCGACGACTACACCAAGTTCGTTGGCATCTACGGTGCCAAGGGCCTGGCGTATATCAAGGTCAACGAGCGCGCCAATGGCGTTGACGGCCTGCAATCGCCGATCGTGAAGAACATTCCGCTGGACAACCTGAACGCGATCCTCGATCGCGTCGGCGCAGTCGACGGCGATATCGTGTTCTTCGGCGCCGACAAGGCCAAGATCGTCAGCGAAGCCTTGGGCGCGCTGCGCATCAAGCTGGGTCACGACTTGAACCTGCTGACCTGCGAATGGGCCCCGATGTGGGTCGTTGACTTCCCGATGTTCGAAGAAAACGACGACGGTAGCTTCAGCGCCTTGCACCACCCGTTCACCGCGCCGAAATGCTCGCCGGCCGAACTGGAAGCCAACCCGGCTGGCGCGCTGTCCCGCGCGTATGACATGGTATTGAACGGTACCGAGCTGGGTGGCGGTTCGATCCGTATCCATCGCAAGGAAATGCAGCAAGCGGTGTTCCGCCTGTTGGGCATCAACGAAGCGGAACAGGAAGAGAAGTTCGGCTTCCTGCTCGACGCCCTGAAATACGGTGCGCCGCCCCATGGTGGCCTGGCGTTCGGCCTGGATCGCCTGGTGATGCTGATGACCGGCGCCCAGTCGATCCGTGAAGTGATCGCCTTCCCGAAAACCCAGAGCGCTGCGGACGTCATGACCCAGGCGCCAGGTGTGGTGGATGCCAAGGCATTGCGCGAGCTGCACATCCGTCTGCGCGAGACGCCGAAGGCTGAGTAAGGCTGCTGCGTGAAAGCGCACTGAGGTTTACGCAGTCAAAAAAGGCGCATCTTCGGATGCGCCTTTGCGTTACAAGGGTTGCATTCCGCCTGGGGCGGAATTGATAAGGTTTCTAGAGAATTTTTGGAGTTGTGTTATGGCTGGCCATTCCAAGTGGGCGAACATCAAGCACCGCAAAGAGCGTCAGGATGCCAAGAAAGGCAAGATTTTCACTAAATGGATCCGCGAGCTGACTGTCGCGGCCCGCCAGGGTGGGGGTGATCCAGGCTCCAACCCGCGTCTGCGCTTGGCGCTGGACAAGGCCCTTGGCGCGAACATGAGTCGCGACATCATCGACCGCGCCGTGGCCCGCGGTGCCGGCGCTGCCGATACCGACGACATGGTCGAGCTGAGCTACGAAGGCTATGGCCCGGGTGGCGTGGCCGTGATGGTCGAGTGCATGACCGACAACCGCAACCGTACTGCCGCCGCTGTGCGTCATGCATTCAGCAAATGTGGTGGCAACCTCGGCACTGACGGTTCGGTGGCCTACCTGTTCGAGCGCAAGGGGCAGATTACCTTCGCGCCGGGCACCGATGAAGATGCGCTGATGGAAGCGGCGATGGAGGCGGATGCCGACGACGTGGTGACCAACGAAGACGGTTCCATCGACGTGTTCACTTCGTTCGCCAGCTTCTATGCGGTGCGCAATGCCCTGGAAGCGGCCGGTTTCAAAGGTACCGACGCGGAAATCGTGATGCTGCCGACCACCAGCTCCGAGCTGGACCTGGACGGTGCGCAGAAAGTGCTGAAGATGCTGGATATGCTCGAAGACCTGGATGATGTGCAGAACGTGTATTCCAACGCCGACATCCCTGAGTCTGTAGCCGAACAGCTAGGCTGAAGGACGATGTAGATCAAAAAGTGGGAGGGGGCTTGCCCCCGATGACAGTGTGTCAGTTACGTATAAATCGACTGATTCACCGCTATCGGGGGCAAGCCCCCTCCCACATAGGGTCTTCTCTGTGTCAAAAAATGTGCTTACCCAACCCGCAGGCGTTATGACTTTAATCCTAGGTATCGACCCCGGTTCGCGCATCACCGGTTTTGGCGTGGTGCAACAGACCCCGCGTGGCTGCGTGTACGTGGCTTCGGGCTGCATCCGCACCGGCGCGGGCGAGTTGGCCGAGCGCCTGCAGATCGTTTATCGCGGCGTGCGTGAGGTGATCCAGACCTACGGGCCGGTGACCATGGGTATCGAAAAGGTGTTCATGGCAAAGAATGCCGACTCCGCGTTGAAGCTTGGCCAGGCCCGTGGCGCCGCCATCGTTGCCGGCGCCGAGGAGGGCATGGAAATCGCCGAGTACACCGCCACCCAGGTCAAACAGGCCGTGGTCGGCACCGGCGCGGCGAACAAAGAGCAGGTGCAGATGATGGTCATGCATATGCTCAAGCTCACTTCAAAACCGCAGATCGACGCCTCGGACGCCCTGGCTATTGCCATTTGCCATGCGCACACTCGCTCAAGCTTACTGCCTCACGGCCTGGGCACGGCACGCAGTCGTGGCGGGCGCCTGCGTCTCTGATAGCATCAGCGCAATCGTTATTTCCGGTCGGGCCCTGCTCTGACCCTAGCTTTAAGGATCTGAACCGTGATTGGACGCTTGCGCGGCACTCTGGCTGAGAAACAGCCGCCACACCTGATTCTGGATGTAAATGGGTTGGGGTATGAGCTGGAAGTGCCCATGACCACCTTGTATCGCCTCCCGTCGGTCGGTGAGCCGATTACGCTGCATACTCACTTGGTGGTACGTGAAGATGCGCAATTGCTCTATGGTTTCATTGGCAAGCGTGACCGTGACTTCTTCCGTGAGCTCATCCGCCTGAATGGCGTAGGGCCGAAACTGGCCCTGGCGTTGATGTCGAGCCTGGAAGTGGATGAGCTGGTGCGTGCCGTTTCGGCCCAGGACACCTCGGCGCTGACCAAGGTGCCAGGCGTCGGCAAGAAGACCGCCGAGCGCCTGCTGGTGGAACTCAAGGACCGCTTCAAGGCCTGGGAGGTCGTACCGAGCATGTTCGCCCTTGTACCGAACCAGCCGGACATGCCGGCCGGCCAGGTGGCGAGCGCCGAAAGCGATGCGGTCAGTGCGCTGATTTCCCTGGGTTACAAACCCCAGGAAGCCAGCAAGGCCGTATCGGCCATCAAGGACAAGAACCTGAGCAGTGAAGACATGATCCGCCGCGCCCTGAAGGGAATGATTTAAGTGATTGAAGCTGATCGTCTGATTGCAGCCACCGGCCCGCGTGACCGTGAAGAGGTCCAGGACCGCGCCATCCGCCCCCTGAGCCTGGCCGAATACATTGGCCAGCCCACCGTGCGCGAGCAGATGGAATTGTTCATCCAGGCTGCGCGTGGGCGCAGTGAGTCCCTGGACCACACGCTGATCTTCGGCCCACCGGGCCTGGGCAAGACCACCCTGGCCAACATCATTGCCCAGGAAATGGGCGTATCGATCAAGTCCACCTCCGGCCCGGTGCTGGAACGTCCGGGTGACCTGGCGGCGTTGCTGACCAACCTTGAACCGCACGATGTGCTGTTTATCGACGAGATCCATCGGTTATCCCCGATCGTCGAAGAAGTGTTGTACCCGGCCATGGAAGACTTCCAGCTCGACATCATGATCGGCGAAGGCCCGGCCGCCCGCTCGATCAAGCTCGACCTGCCGCCGTTCACGCTGGTCGGCGCTACAACCCGCGCAGGGATGCTGACCAACCCACTGCGAGACCGTTTCGGCATTGTTCAACGTCTAGAGTTCTATAGCACGGCTGATCTGGCGACCATTGTCAGCCGTTCGGCGAGCATTCTCGGCTTGCCGCTGGACCCGGAAGGCGCGTTTGAAATCGCCCGTCGGGCCCGCGGCACGCCGCGGATCGCCAACCGCCTGCTGCGACGCGTGCGAGACTTTGCCGAGGTGCGGGCCAAGGGGCACATCACCAAGGCCGTGGCCGACCTGGCCTTGAACCTGCTGGACGTGGATGAGCACGGCTTCGATCACCAGGATCGACGTCTGCTCCTGACCATGATCGAGAAGTTCGACGGTGGCCCGGTGGGCGTCGACAGCCTGGCGGCGGCCATCAGTGAAGAGCGCCACACCATTGAGGATGTGTTGGAACCGTACCTGATCCAGCAGGGCTACATCATGCGCACGCCAAGGGGCAGGGTGGTGACGCGTCACGCCTATCTGCACTTTGGGTTAAACATTCCGTCACGATTGGGCGAGATGCCCGTAGTAGACGAATTCCTCGATGCAGTGGACGATTAAAAACCTATAGCCAGTCGATTTATCCGAGGTTTGTGCTGTCCTAGTGGCTGGTGTCGTCATTCAGTCGTTAGAAATGTTTCAGACAATGAAAAAACAGTTGCCCAGCCGGATTGGCAACCTGAGGAGTAAGCACTAGAGTATGCGCGCGCAAAACGGGGATCAGTCGTTCGCACATCGCTGTCGCGTTTATTACGAGGACACCGATGCCGGCGGCATCGTGTATTACGTCAACTACCTCAAGTTCATGGAGCGGGCTCGAACCGAGCGGCTACGGGAGCTGGGCTTTGCCCAATCCGAGCTGGCAGGGGAGGACCTGTTATTCGTCGTGCACTCCAGCGAGGCGCGGTATCACGCGCCGGCGCGGCTGGACGACGAATTGTTGGTCAGCGCTGAAGTAATCGAATTGAACCGTGTCAGCCTGCGTTTCAAGCAGCAGGTCAGGCGGGCAACGGATGCAACGCTGCTCTGTGAGGGGCAGTTCCTGGTGGCCTGTGTGCGCACCAATAGCTTGAAACCCCGGGCCATTCCCGAAGCTCTACGTGCGGCCTTTGCTGACGTAAGCGGCGCGGGTAAACAATCAAAGCAGGAGATTTAGCGTGGAACCTACCGTCGTCGACCATTCCTCCATGTGGAGCCTGGTCAGCAATGCCAGTGTTGTGGTTCAACTGGTCATGCTGACCCTGGTAGCCGCATCGGTTACCTCTTGGGTCATGATTTTTCAGCGCAGCAACCTGCTGCGTGCCGGTCGACGTGCCCTGGAGAGCTTTGAAGAGCGCTTCTGGTCGGGTATCGACCTGTCCAAGCTGTACCGCCAGGCCGGCAGCAACCCGGACCCGGACTCGGGCGTCGAGCAGATCTTCCGCGCCGGCTTCAAGGAATTCTCCCGTCTGCGCCAGCAGCCAGGCGTTGACCCGGAAGCGGTGATGGAAGGTGTGGCCCGTGCCATGCGCGTGGCCATTTCCCGCGAAGAAGAAAAGCTTGAGCAAAGCCTGCCGTTCCTCGCCACCGTCGGCTCCGTGAGCCCGTACATCGGTCTGTTCGGTACCGTGTGGGGGATCATGAACTCCTTCCGTGGCCTGGCTCAGGCCCAGCAAGCGACCCTGGCCACCGTGGCACCGGGTATCGCCGAGGCCCTGATTGCCACCGCGATCGGCCTGTTTGCCGCTATCCCCGCAGTAATCGCCTACAACCGCTTCGCTGCTACCAGCGAAACGTTGATCGGTCGTTACTACACCTTCGCCGACGAGTTCCAGGCGATCCTGCACCGTAAAGTGCACACCAGCGAAGAATAAGCAGGTAATTCCCAATGGCTTTAATCGCTCGAGCTCGCAAAAAGCGCAAGCCGGTCGCCGAGATGAACGTAGTGCCTTACATCGACGTGATGCTGGTGCTGCTGGTTATCTTCATGGTGACCGCGCCGATGCTCAACCAGGGCGTGAAGGTTGATTTGCCCAAGGTTTCCAGTGAAGCCTTGCCGCAAGACAACAACACTCAAGTCCTGACCATTTCGATCAAGGCTGACAAGACCTATTACTGGAACCTTGGCAGCGAAGTCGACACGCAGAAGCAGCAAGACAAGGCGCTCACCTTGCCTGCGATGACCGATGCAGTGACCAAGATCATTCGCTCCGGCAACGAAGGCGGCAAGCACACCCAGGTGTTCATCCGTGGCGACAAATCGGTCGACTACGGCTCCGTCATGGGCGCCATGGGCGGGCTGCAGAAGGCCGGCGTGGGTAACGTTGGCTTGATTACCGAGGCGCCCTGATGCAGCAACAGCGAGAGCCGTCCGCCTCGGAAAGCTACTTCTGGCCTAGCGTCTGGGCGATTGCGCTGCATGTCCTGGTGTTTGGCATGCTGTTCGTCAGCTTCGCCATGACCCCGGACCTGCCGCCAGCCAAGCCGATCGTGCAGGCGACCCTGTATCAGCTGAAGTCGAAAAGCCAGGCCACCACCCAGACCAATCAGAAGATTGCGGGTGAAGCCCAGAAGTCGGCTGCGCGCCAGACTGAAGTCGAACAGATGGAACAGAAGAAGGTCGAGCAGGAAGCGGTGAAGGCGGCTGCGGAACAAAAGAAAGAAGAGGCGGCTCAAAAGGCCGAGGAATCGAAAAAGGCTGACGAAGCCAAGAAGGCTGACGAGGCGAAAAAGGCTGATGAAGCCAAGAAAGCCGAGAAAGCTGCCGAAGCGAAAAAGGCCGAAGAGAAACAATTGGCTGATATAGCCAAGAAGAAATCTGAAGAAGAAGCCAAGAAGGCTGCCGAAGAAGAGGCCAAGAAAAAGGCCGCTGAAGACGCCAAGAAGAAAATAGTCGAAGACGCGAAGAAAAAAGCCGCCGAAGACGCCAAGAAAAAAGCTGAAGCAGACGAGGCGAAGAAAAAAGTCGCCGACGACGCGAAGAAGAAAGCTGCCGCCGACGCCCAGAAGAAAAAGGCCCAGGAAGCAGCGCGCAAATCCGCCGAAGAGAAGAAGGCCCAGGCCTTGGCAGATTTGCTCTCCGACACGCCGCAGCGTCAGCAAGCCTTGGCCGATGAACGTGGTGATGAAGTCGCGGGCAGTTTCGACGATCTGATTCGGGCACGGGCAGCGGAAGGCTGGACACGTCCACCTTCGGCGCGCAAAGGCATGACAGTAGTGCTGCAGATCGGCATGTTGCCGGACGGTACGGTGACTTCGGTCAGCGTGGCCAAGTCCAGTGGTGACGGTTCGTTCGACAGTTCGGCGGTTGCCGCAGTCAAGAACATTGGCCGGTTGACCGAGATGCAGGGAATGAAACCAAGCGACTTCGCTCCCTATCGTTCATTCAAGATGACATTCACACCTGAGGATCTAGCCTTGTGAGAAACCTTCTTCGAGGAATGCTTGTCGTTATTTGCTGTATGGCAGGGATAGCGGCGGCGGATGAAAAGAACATCCTGGTTACCAGCGGTAGTGATCGGGCCACTCCGATCGCAGTAGTACCGTTCGGCTGGCAGGGCGGCAGCGTACTGCCGGACGACATGGCCCAGATCGTCAGTGATGACCTGCGCAACTCCGGCTATTACGCACCGATTCCGAAAGGCAACATGATCAGCCAGCCTACCCAGGCCAGCGAAGTCATTTTCCGTGACTGGAAAGCAGTGGGCGCGCAGTACCTGATGGTCGGCAATATCACGCCGGCCGGTGGTCGTCTGCAAATCACCTACGCCTTGTTCAACGTGGCGACAGAGCAGCAGGTCTTGACCGGCAGCGTCTCGGGTACGGCCGAGCAGATCCGCGACATGGCCCACTACATCTCGGACCAGTCGTTCGAAAAACTCACCGGTATCAAGGGGGCTTTCTCGACGCGTCTTCTGTATGTAACGGCTGAGCGTTTCTCCGTAGACAACACTCGTTACACCTTGCAGCGTTCGGACTACGACGGTGCTCGCGCTGTGACCTTGCTGCAATCCCGTGAGCCAATCCTGTCGCCGCGTTTCGCGCCGGACGGCAAGCGTATTGCCTACGTGTCTTTCGAGCAGAAGCGTCCGCGTATCTTCGTCCAGCACATTGATACTGGCCGTCGTGAGCAGATCACCAACTTCGAAGGCCTCAACGGTGCGCCGGCTTGGTCACCGGATGGTTCGCGCCTGGCGTTCGTGCTGTCCAAGGACGGCAACCCGGACATCTACGTGATGAACATGGCTTCACGCCAGATCACTCGCGCAACCAGCGGCCCAGGTATCAATACCGAACCGTTCTGGGGCAAGGATGGTTCGACCATCTACTTCACCTCTGACCGTGGCGGCAAGCCACAGGTCTATAAGGCGAATGTGAATGGTGGTGGTGCAGAGCGCGTTACTTTTATCGGTAACTACAACGCCAACCCTAAACTTTCGGCTGATGAAAAGACGTTGGTGATGATTCATCGTCAGGATGGTTTCACTAATTTCCGGGTTGCGGCCCAGGATTTGCAGCGCGGAACCGTAAAAATCCTTACAGATACCAACCTTGATGAGTCAGCCACTGTTGCGCCCAACGGCACCATGGTAATCTACGCCACCCGCCAGCAGGGCCGGGGAGTCTTGATGCTCGTGTCCATTAATGGACGCGTAAGGCTCCCGCTTCCTACCGCACAAGGCGAAGTCAGAGAACCATCCTGGTCCCCTTACCTGAACTGACGCGGCGCTACAAAAAGATTTGCTTAACACACTGGGGTTCATTAGGAGTTTCACGATGGAAATGCTGAAGTTTGGTAAGTTTGCTGCTCTGGCTCTGGCTCTGTCCGTAGCCGTTGGTTGCTCGTCTAAAGGCGGCGACAATGCCGGTGAAGGCGCAGCTGTTGATCCAAACGCTGGTTACGGCGCTAACACTGGTGCGGTTGACGGCTCCCTGAGCGAAGAAGCTGCTCTGCGCGCTATCACCACTTTCTACTTCGAATACGACAGTTCGGACCTGAAACCAGAAGCCATGCGCGCTCTGGACGTTCACGCGAAGGACCTGAAAGCTAACGGCGCTCGCGTTGTTCTGGAAGGTAACACTGACGAACGTGGTACTCGTGAGTACAACATGGCACTGGGCGAGCGTCGTGCGAAGGCCGTTCAGCGCTACCTGGTACTGCAAGGTGTTGCTCCAGGCCAACTGGAACTGGTTTCCTACGGTAAAGAGCGTCCAGTTGCTACTGGCCACGACGAGCAGTCCTGGGCTCAAAACCGTCGCGTCGAACTGCGTAAGTAATTCGTCATGCGAACGTGCCGTCGTGCTCTGACTGTATTGGCTCTCAGCCTCGCACCGCTTGCGGTGTGGGCTGCGGTTCCTGTGGAAGATAGCAACTCTGGCTATAACAATAGCGGGAGCAGTTATCCGCCAGCGGGTTATGGCACGAACGGCGCCTATGCGGGGGGAGCGGCTACGTCCGCTCCCTCGGCACAGGGCGAACTGTTCAACCAATTGCAACGCATGCAGGATCAAATCGCGCAGCAGCAAGGCGCTATTGAGGTACTGCAAAACCAGGTGAACCAGCTCAAGCAAGAAGGCCTGGAGCGTTACAAGGATCTTGATCAACGTATTGGAGCCGGCGTTCAACCTGCCGCAACTCCTGATAATTCTCCTGCCGGTGGCGCGCCTAGCGCTGCTGCCGGTGCAGCAGCAGGGGCGGCTGCCAGCCAAGCCCCTGCCGCGAGCAGCGAACCGGGTGATCCGGCGAAGGAAAAGCTGTATTACGATGCAGCCTTCGACCTGATCAAAGCCAAGGATTTCGACAAGGCCAGCCAGGCCTTTACCGCTTTCCTGCGTAAATACCCGAACAGCCAATATGCGGGCAACGCCCAATACTGGTTAGGTGAAGTCAACCTGGCAAAGGGTGACCTACAGGGCGCGGGCCAGGCATTTGCCAAGGTCAGCCAGCTGTACCCCAAGCACGCCAAGGTGCCGGACTCGCTGTACAAACTCGCTGACGTAGAACGCCGCCTGGGTCATACCGACAAGGTCAAAGGCATTCTGCAACAGGTGGTGGCCCAGTATCCCGGGACTTCCGCTGCCCAGTTGGCCCAACGGGACTTGCAGCGCTTGTAAGCGATGTTTGCCCGTTTAGAAGAAACCCGCGCCTGGCGCGGGTTTTTTCGTTAGAATCCACGCCCTTTTATGAAACACGCTTTTTGGGGTCTACGCGTTGGCGGGGTCCCTCAAAGTGCCTGACGGAGGCGGACAGCCTGTTTAGCTGTTACGCCCGTGGCGACTATGCAAGACACATTACGTATTACCGAAGTTTTTTACTCGTTGCAGGGTGAAACGCGGACGGCCGGCCTGCCCACAGTATTTGTGCGCCTGACCGGTTGCCCCTTGCGTTGCCAGTACTGCGACAGCGCCTACGCCTTCAGTGGTGGCACGGTGCGCACCCTCGATGACATCCTGGAGCAGGTTGCCGGCTACAAGCCGCGCTACGTTTGTGTGACCGGCGGTGAGCCGCTGGCCCAGCCCAATGCCATCCCATTGCTCAAGCAGCTGTGTGACGCCGGTTACGAGGTCTCCCTGGAAACCAGTGGCGCCTTGGATATCTCTGCAGTTGACCCCCGCGTAAGCCGGGTAGTCGACCTCAAGACCCCCGATTCCAAGGAATCGCATCGCAACCGCTACGAGAACATCGAGCTGTTGACGGCCAACGACCAGGTCAAGTTCGTCATCTGTTCGCGTGACGACTACGACTGGGCGAACTCCAAGCTGATTCAATACGGGCTGGACCGCCGTGCAGGCGAAGTGCTGTTCTCACCAAGCCACCATGACCTGAATGCACGTGACCTCGCCGATTGGGTGGTTGCGGACAATCTGCCGGTGCGCCTGCAATTGCAGTTGCATAAATACCTTTGGAACGACGAGCCAGGACGCTGATATGACTGAACACACCATGGATCAAAAACGCGCGGTAATCCTGCTGTCCGGCGGCCTCGACTCCGCCACGGTGGTTGCCATGGCGCAGGCGCAAGGCTACAGCTGCTACACCATGAGCTTCGACTACGGCCAGCGTCACCGTGCCGAGTTGAACGCTGCGGCCCGCGTCGCCCGCGACATGGGCGTGGTCGAACACAAGGTGATTGGCCTGAACCTCAACGGCATCGGCGGCTCAGCACTGACCGACAGCAGCATCGATGTGCCAGAAACCCCCGGTGAAGGCATCCCGGTGACCTACGTGCCGGCACGTAACACGGTGTTCCTGTCCCTGGCGCTTGGCTGGGCAGAGGTACTTCACGCTCGCGACATTTTCATCGGCGTCAACGCGGTGGATTATTCAGGTTACCCTGACTGCCGTCCGGAGTTCGTCGAGTCGTTCGAACGCATGGCCAACCTGGCGACAAAGGCCGGTGTAGAAGGGCAGGGCTTCCGTATCCTGGCGCCGCTGCAAAACCTGAGCAAGGCTGACATCGTGAAGGCAGGCGTAGGACTTGGCGTCGATTATTCGCTGACTGTTTCCTGCTATCAGGCAGACGATGACGGCCGTGCTTGTGGGAAATGCGACAGCTGCAGACTGCGTGCAGAAGGCTTCCAAGCCGCCGGAATTACTGACCCAACGCGTTATTTCTGATTTATTTCAAATAAGGTGTTGAATAATCCTTAGAAATCAGTATTATACGCGCCACCACACAGCGGGTCGTTAGCTCAGTTGGTAGAGCAGTTGGCTTTTAACCAATTGGTCGTAGGTTCGAATCCCACACGACCCACCATTTTTGGCGGTTTAGAAAATCCGGAAGGCCCACGCAAGTGAGGATTTCCGGGTTTTTTTTTGCCTGCCTGAAAACCCGACAGCCCCAGGCCAACGAAAAGCCTGGGGCTTTTTTGCGTCTGCGCGAGGCTGACGCTATCGCCGAAACCCGTAGGTCACAATCGGGTTTCAAGGTCATTACTGGAAACGAAAAAACAGGCAAAGTCTTTGAAATGCATAGAATTGTCCGACAATCCTGCGCATGAAAAACTCTTCATAAACCGGCCGCTCGAACGTTGGTAGCTTCCCCATCGCTGCCCCACAATTCGAGTCCTAATAATGAATAACAAAACTCTTAAAGGCGCCTTGGCGCTCGCCGTTTCCCTTGCCTCAACCCCGTTGTTCGCCGGTGGTTTCGCGCTCAATGAACAAAGCATCAGTTCAATGGGCACGGGCTACGCCGGTCGTTCCTCCTCCGCCGAAGACGCCAGCACGGTGTTCGGCAACCCCGCCGGCATGTCGCGTCTGAAGCAGAATGAAGTCAGCCTCGGCGCGACTTACCTCGATGCCAAATCCAACATCAAGGACGCCAGTTCCTCGCAGTTCGGTGCCAACAACCCAGGCACCAATAAGGGCGACATGGTGCCCGGCATTGCCGTGCCGATGGGGTACCTGGTCACGCCCATTGATGAGCACTGGGCGTTCGGCCTGGGTATCTACGCGCCGTTCGGCCTGGTGACCGACTATGAGCACAGCTTCCAGGGCAATGGCTTTGGCAACAAGAGCAAGGTCCAGGTCATCACCGTGCAGCCGACGGTCAGCTATGCCTTCAACGACAAAGTGTCGGTGGGCTTTGGCCCGACCTTCAATCGCATCAGTGGCGAGCTGGATTCCAATGTGCCGCTGGGTGGCGGAGCCGGCGAAAGCGTGAAGGTCAAAGGCGACGACAACGCCACCGGGTTCAATGCCGGTCTCCTGGTGCAGCCCCTTGAAAGTACGCGCATCGGTGTGACCTATCACTCGCAGGTGGTCTACCACCTCAGCGGCAAGACCCACGCGTCCGGTTTGATCTCCGATGCCTTCGACGGTGGGCCACAAAAGTATGACGCCAGCCTGGATGTGACTACGCCCTCTTCGGTGGATTTCTCGGTAACCCATCAACTCAATGATGACTGGACCTTGTACCTCGGCAGCACCTACACCCGTTGGAGCCAGTTGAAGAAGATCACCATCAACAACGACGGGGTCTCCGACCTCACCGCTCAATTCGGTGGCCTGGGTTCGATCACCGAACAACAGCATTGGCATGACACCTGGTCCCATGCCATTGGCGCGGCCTATCGGGTCAACAAAGAACTCGTACTGCGGACCGGTTTCTCGGTGGACCAGACGCCTACCAACAACACCGACCGCTCCGTTCGAATTCCTACGGGGGACCGCACTGTTTTCAGCTTGGGTGCTGGCTGGACGCCCGTCGATAACCTGACCTTCGATGTGGCGTATTCCTACCTCAAGGAAGAACCGATCAAGGTGCGGCAGAACCTTTCCCAGGTTGGCCTGACTTACGATGCCAAATATGAAAACAGTGCCAACGGGTTCGGTGGCTCGGTGACTTACCGTTTTTGATAAAAAAACCGGCGGTAAATACGGGAAGCCCATGTGGGGCTTCCCGTTTTTTTTGCCCGACGCAGGCGCAGGCGAACACCAGATTAGGCTTTTGAAACCATTCGATATTCTGTAGCCTTGCCGAGCTTCACCTTAACCCGTGCTTGATGAACACAATCACTTCGTCCGGCGGCGCCCGAAGGGCTCCAGAGCCGGTGGTACACTCGACTTTCGCGCAACTGCGCCTGCAGGTCTTGCGAACATGACGCAAATTTCCGAACGCCTTCTGGTTCAAGCCCACCTCGACGCCAAGCAGCCCAAGGCCCTCAGCGCCGATGAAGAGGCGAGCCTGCGCACTGCCATCGCCGCCGAGCTCAAGGCTCAGGATGCGGTGCTGGTTGCCCACTTCTACTGTGACCCGGTGATCCAGGCCCTGGCCGAAGAAACCGGTGGCTGTGTCTCCGACTCCCTGGAAATGGCGCGCTTCGGCGCCGCTCACCCGGCCAAGACCGTGTTGGTCGCCGGTGTGCGTTTCATGGGCGAGACCGCCAAGATCCTCACCCCTGAAAAACGTATCCTCATGCCCACCCTGGAAGCCACCTGCTCCCTGGACCTGGGCTGCCCCGTCGATGAGTTCTCGGCGTTCTGCGACCAGCATCCCGAACGCACCGTGGTGGTGTATGCCAACACCTCGGCGGCGGTCAAAGCCCGGGCGGATTGGGTGGTGACGTCAAGCTGCGCGCTGGAAATCGTCGAAAGCCTGATGGACAACGGCGAGACGATCATCTGGGGGCCGGACAAACACCTGGGCACTTACATCCAGCGCCAGACCGGTGCAGATATGCTGCTATGGGACGGCGCCTGCATCGTCCACGAAGAATTCAAATCCAAGCAGTTGGAAGACATGAAAGCGCTGTACCCGGATGCGGCCATCCTGGTGCATCCGGAATCGCCGACATCGGTGATCGAACTGGCGGATGCCGTAGGCTCGACCAGCCAGCTGATTGCCGCGGCCCAACGCCTGCCGAATAAAACCTTTATCGTCGCGACCGACCGCGGCATCTTCTACAAGATGCAGCAACTGTGCCCGGACAAGGTCTTCGTCGAGGCGCCTACCGCCGGCAATGGTGCGGCGTGCCGCAGTTGCGCGCATTGTCCATGGATGGCAATGAACACGCTGGAGCGCACGTTGCAGTGCCTGCGTGAAGGCAGTAACGAGATATTCGTCGAGCCTTCGGTGATCCCGCAGGCTGTGCGTCCGCTCAAGCGCATGTTGGACTTTACCCAGGCCGCGCGCTTGAAGCTGGCGGGTAACGCCTGAGTCGCTACTTTTTCTGTTTGGGGATACGAACCAGCTGGCTGTCGGAATAGATGTCATGCCAGCTGCGTTTGCGCTTATCAAACAGCGACCAGATAAACCCCAGCCCTACGCACAACCACGACGCAATCGACACCACGAAGCGCAGCAACGCCTGCCACAGGCTGATCCGCGAGCCGTCAGCGTTCTGCACGCGTACGCCCCACACCTGCATGCCCAGGGTCTGGCCGGAATGAGTCCAGAACTTGGCGAAGAAGCCGAACAGCACAAACAACAGGATCGTCGACAGCAACGGGTCGCCGTCCAGCGCGCCGGATTCGGTGAGGGTGCGCATCCTGGCTTCACCGACAAACGCGATCCAGATCAGCTTGTAGATAAACGCGGTGACGATCAGCAGTGCGGTGCATAGCAGGAAATCATAGAACATCGCTGCCAGGCGACGGCCCAGGCCAACGGCGGGGAATTCGCCTTGCGGGCTCAGCAGGGGTTTCGACATGGCAGGGCTCTCTTATGAAAAAAAGCCATTTTACGAGCAAATGCACATAAAAAAGCCCCTGATGTCACCATCAGGGGCTTTTTGTCGCAGAAGAACTCAGTGGTTTTCTGCTTGTACTTCGTCAGCCTGCATGCCCTTCTGGCCTTGCACAGCAACGAATGTCACTTTCTGGCCTTCTTTCAGGCTCTTGAAGCCGTTGCCCTGAATAGCGCGGAAATGCACGAACAGATCCGGACCGCTTTCTGGAGTGATAAAACCAAACCCTTTCTCGTCGTTAAACCACTTGACGGTACCGCTCTGACGTTCAGCCATTTTCTTATTTCCTTGACGCTAAAAATTAATGACAGCCCCTTTCGCATGAAAGAGTACTGGGCTGGGTTGCAGGAAAGTAAGAGACGTCGAACGGGTTGTAGCGGACTTCTTCAGCTACTGCCCAGGTCCAGGTTCCAAGCGACCCATGCAAACACAGTGGGCAAACTCTACGCCAACTAATAGAGAAAAAACAAGCCCTGCCAAAAGCCCAGGTTTTGCTGGGGCTCATGACACTTGGTTGAACAGTGTGGAACTGACTTATTCGATAGAGTTGGTCACTTGTTATAGGTTGAACCCTCTATAAAAGACTATCGGAAGTGCACTGTTTTATGGCGGTTGCGTTACAGATTAGTGCACGTTAACGCAACCTCGTTACTTATAGAAACAGTCAATCAGCCACGATAGTAACGTTGTGGCACAAATGGCATTTTACTTACACGAAGTGGCACCTTTTTCCCACGCACCAGCGCAGAGACTTCGGTATCCAGTGCAATAAAAGCGCTGTCCAGGTAACCCATGGCGAGCGGGCCGCCGAGGGTCGGGCCGAAACCACCGCTGCACACACTGCCGATCACGGTGCCGTCTGCGTCGACAATTTCCGCGCCTTCACGCACGGGTGTGCGCTCCTGTGGCAGCAGGCCTACACGTTTGCGGCTCACGCCGGTTTGCTGCTGGGTGAAGATCTGGTCGGCGCCAGGGAAGCCACCGGCACGTGCACCGTCGGCACGGCGGGCCTTCGAGATAGCCCACAACAGGCTGGCCTCGATGGGGGTGGTGTCGGTGTTCATGTCGTGGCCGTAGAGGCACAAGCCGGCTTCCAGGCGCAACGAATCGCGGGCACCCAGGCCGATGGCCTGTACTTCGGTCTCGGCCAGCAGGCTGCGCGCCAGGCTTTCGGCATTGGCCGCAGGTACGGAGATTTCGAAGCCGTCTTCACCGGTATAGCCCGAACGGCTGACATAGCAGTCCACGCCCAGCAGGCGCAGGGCGGCGAATTGCATGAAGGTCATCTTGGTGACTTCCGGTGCCAGGCGCGCCAGCACCTTGACCGCGGCCGGGCCCTGCAGCGCCAGCAACGCACGCTCTTCGAAGAGCGGCTCGATGGTGCACTGGTCGCCGATGTGTTGGCGCAGGTGCGCGAGGTCCTGATCCTTGCAGGCGGCATTGACCACCAGGAACAGTTCGTCGTTACCCAGGTTCGCCACCATCAGGTCATCGAGAATGCCGCCCTGCTCATTGGTGAACATCGCGTAGCGCTGCATGCCCACCGGCAGGTCGATGATGTCGACCGGCACCAGGGTTTCCAGGGCCTTGGCAGCGTTGGCGCCGGTGAGGCGGATCTGGCCCATGTGGGACACGTCGAACAAACCGGCTTGATCACGGGTGTGCAGGTGTTCCTTCATCACGCCCAGTGGGTATTGCACCGGCATGTCGTAGCCGGCGAAGGGCACCATGCGTGCGCCCAGTTCGAGGTGCAGGGCGTGCAGAGGGGTTTTCAACAGGGTTTCGGTGGACATATTCAGCTCCTGAAAAACGTGCTGGCGCGCTGTTAGGCGTCAGCACTCGATAATGTTGACCGCCAAACCGCCGCGGGCGGTTTCCTTGTATTTGCTTTTCATGTCGGCGCCGGTCTGGCGCATGGTGCGGATCACTTTATCGAGGGACACAAAGTGCTGCCCATCGCCGCGCAAGGCCATGCGCACTGCGTTGATCGCCTTGACCGAGCCCATGGCGTTACGCTCGATGCAGGGCACCTGCACCAGTCCGCCAATCGGGTCGCAGGTCAGGCCGAGGTTGTGTTCCATGCCGATTTCGGCGGCGTTTTCCACCTGGGACACGCTGCCGCCCAACACTTCGCACAACGCACCGGCGGCCATGGAACAGGCCACGCCGACCTCGCCCTGGCAGCCGACTTCGGCGCCGGAGATCGAGGCGTTTTCCTTGTACAGAATGCCGATGGCGGCCGCCGTGAGCAGGAAGCGCACTACGCCATCCTCATTCGCGCCGGGAATGAAGCGCATGTAGTAATGCAGCACCGCCGGCACAATCCCGGCCGCACCATTGGTGGGCGCCGTGACCACGCGCCCGCCGTTGGCGTTTTCTTCATTGACCGCCAGGGCGTAGAGGTTGACCCAATCGAGCACCGACAACGGATCGCGCAACGCCGACTCCGGGTTCTTGCACAACTGGCGATGCAGGGCCGCCGCGCGACGCTTGACCTTCAATCCACCGGGCAGAATCCCTTCGTTGCGGCAACCGGCGTCCACGCATTCCTGCATCACCTGCCAGATTTTCAGTAGGCCGGCGCGGGTTTCCGCTTCCGGGCGCCAGGCGCTTTCATTGGTCAGCATCACCTGGCTGATGGACAGCCCATAGGTGGTGCAATGGCTCAGCAAGTCCTTGGCGTGCTTGAACGGGAAGGTCAGGGGTGTGGCGTCTTCGACAATCCGGTCGGCACCGGCGGCGTCCTCATCCACCACAAAACCGCCGCCCACCGAGTAGTACTCGCGGCTGCGAATCTGGATGTTGGCGGCGTCGAAGGCACGGAAAATCATGCCGTTGGGATGGTAGGCGAGGGGTTTGCGAATCATCGCCAGGTGTTCTTTCTCGTTGAACGCAATGCGGTGTTCACCGAGCAGATTCAGGTGGCCGTCCTTGCGCATCTGCGCCAGGCGTGTTGCCACGGTTTCGGTATTCACGGTGTCCGGGTGTTCGCCTTCCAGGCCCAGCAACACGGCTTTGTCGCTGCCGTGGCCTTTGCCGGTGGCGCCCAGCGACCCATAGAGTTCCACCTTGACGCAGGTGGTGGCGCCCAGCAGGTGGTCACGCTTGAGACCCTCGACGAATCGAGCGGCCGCACGCATCGGGCCGACGGTGTGGGAGCTGGAGGGGCCAATGCCAATCTTGAACAGGTCGAACACGCTAAGGGACATGGTTGTTCTCCGGTTTCTTATTATTTTCTGAAAGTTGACTCGATCTAGTGTGGGAGGGGGCTTGCCCCCGATGACAGTGTGTCAGTCAGCTTATCTGTGGCTGATGCACCGCAATCGGGGGCAAGCCCCCTCCCACATTTGTACCCAATGCATCCTTTGGTTATGCGTAGCTCTCGATCGACGGGCACGCACACACCAGATTACGGTCACCAAACACGTTGTCGACACGCCCCACCGGCGGCCAGTACTTGCCTTCGATCAACGATGGCACTGGATACACCGCCTGTTCGCGGGTGTAGGGGTGGGTCCACTCACTTACCAGTTCAGCTGCGGTGTGGGGTGCGTTTTTCAGCGGGTTGTCGTCCTTGTCCAGCGTGCCGTTCTCCACTGCGCGGATTTCTTCGCGGATGGCGATCATGGCGTTGCAGAAACGGTCCAGTTCCTCCTTGGATTCGCTTTCGGTCGGCTCGATCATCAAGGTGCCGGCCACTGGGAACGACATGGTCGGCGCATGGAAGCCGAAGTCGATCAGGCGCTTGGCCACGTCATCCACACTGATGCCGCTGCTGTCCTTCAGCGGGCGCAGATCCAGGATGCATTCGTGGGCCACCAGGCCGTTGCTGCCGGTGTACAGCACCGGGTAGTGCTCTTCCAGGCGACGGGAAATGTAGTTGGCATTCAGGATCGCCAATTGCGAAGCGCGCTTGAGGCCTGCGCCGCCCATCATGCTGATGTACATCCAGGTGATCGGCAGGATGCTCGCGCTGCCGAACGGCGCGGCGCACACCGCGCCTTCCTTGCGTTCCATGGCCGCGTGGCCGGGCAGGAACGGCGTGAGGTGCGACTTGACGCCAATCGGGCCGACGCCCGGGCCGCCACCGCCGTGGGGGATGCAGAAGGTCTTGTGCAGGTTCAGGTGGGACACGTCGCCGCCGAACTTGCCCGGGGCGCACAGGCCGACCATGGCGTTCATGTTGGCACCGTCGATGTACACCTGGCCGCCGTTGTCGTGAATGATGCCGCAGATTTCGCGGATGCCTTCTTCGAACACGCCGTGGGTGGACGGGTAGGTGATCATCAAGGCCGCAAGGTGCTCGCGGTGCTCGATGGCCTTGGCGCGCAGGTCTTCGATGTCGACGTTGCCACGTGCGTCGCACGCGGTGACGACCACGCGCATGCCGGCCATGTTGGCGGTCGCCGGGTTGGTGCCGTGGGCCGATGACGGGATCAGGCAGATGTCGCGACGTTCCTCGCCACGGCTCTGGTGGTAGGCGCGAATGGCCAGGAGGCCGGCGTACTCACCTTGGGAACCGGCGTTCGGTTGCAGTGAGATCGCGTCGTAGCCGGTGGCCGCGCACAGCATGGCTTCCAGCTCGGACGTCAATTGCAGGTAGCCGGCGCTTTGTTCGGCCGGGGCGAATGGGTGCAGGGCACCGAATTCGGCCCAGGTCACCGGGATCATTTCGCTGGCGGCGTTGAGTTTCATGGTGCACGAGCCCAGCGGGATCATGGTGCGGTCCAGCGCCAGGTCCTTGTCGGCCAGTTTGCGCAGGTAGCGCATCAGCTCGGTTTCCGAGTGATAGCGGTTGAACACCGGGTGGCTGAGCACAGGCGACTGGCGCAGCAGGGCGGCAGGTAGGGTGCTGTCTACGCTGGCGTTGAAGGCCGGCAGTGACTTGCCGTCGGCGAAGATCGACCACAGGGCTTCGATATCGGCCTGGGTGGTGGTTTCGTCAACCGAAATACCCAGGCGCTCGGCGTCCACCACGCGCAGGTTGATGCTTCGTGCGCGGGCCGTGTCGTGCAGGGCGGCGGTCTTGGCGCCAGTGTTCAGGGTAATGGTATCGAAGAAGTTGGCTTGTTCGACGGTCAGGCCCTGGGCGGTCAAGCCCTTGGCCAGGATCGCCGTCAGTTGGTGCACGCGCCGGGCAATCTGGGTCAGGCCCTTGGGGCCGTGGTACACGGCGTACATGCTGGCGATGTTGGCCAGCAGCACCTGGGCGGTGCAGATGTTCGACGTGGCTTTCTCGCGACGGATATGTTGCTCACGGGTCTGCATGGCCAGGCGCAGGGCCGGCTTGCCGAAACGGTCGACGGACACGCCGACCAGACGGCCCGGCATGTCGCGCTTGAACGCATCCTTGGTGGAGAAGTACGCCGCGTGCGGGCCACCAAAGCCCAGCGGCACGCCGAAGCGTTGCGCGCTGCCGATGGCCACGTCGGCGCCGAACTCGCCCGGTGGGGTCAGCAGGGTCAGGGCCAGCAGGTCGGCGGCCACGGCCACCAGGGCATTGGCGGCGTGGAAGCGCTCGGTCAGTTCGCGGTAGTCGAACACGTCACCGTTGCTGGCCGGGTATTGCAGCAGGGCGCCGAAGAATGGGCTGACGTCGGTCAGTTCACGCTCATCGCCGACGACCACGTCGATGCCCAGCGGTTCGGCACGGGTACGCAGCACGTCGAGGGTCTGCGGGTGGCTGTGGATCGAGGCGAAGAAGGCGTTGCTGCTCTTGTTCTTGCTCAGGCGCTTGCAGAAGGTCATGGCTTCGGCGGCGGCGGTGGCTTCGTCGAGCAGGGAGGCATTGGCGATCGGCAGGCCGGTGAGGTCGCTGATCAGGGTCTGGAAGTT
Source organism: Pseudomonas sp. NFPP28 (assembly GCF_900115535.1). NCBI lineage: Bacteria > Pseudomonadati > Pseudomonadota > Gammaproteobacteria > Pseudomonadales > Pseudomonadaceae > Pseudomonas > Pseudomonas sp. NFPP28. Next base: position 320,749 of record NZ_FOWT01000006.1, read on the forward strand.
CAGCAGCGCTTCCAGGCGGCCTTGGGAGATTTCGGGCTGGTACGGGGTGTAGGCGGTGTACCAGGCCGGGTTTTCCAGGAGGTTGCGCAGGATCGGCGACGGCGTGTGGCAGTTGTAGTAGCCCTGGCCAATGTAGGTCTTGAACAGTTGGTTCTTGCCGGCGATGGCCTTGATCTTGGCCAGGGCCTCGGCTTCGCTGAGGCCGTCTTCCAGGCCGAGCACGCTGGTGCCCTTGATGCTTTCCGGGATCACGCTGGCGCTCAGGGCTTCCAGGGAGTCAAAGCCCAGGCTGGCGAGCATCTGCTGCTCGTCTTCGTGGCGCGGGCCGATATGGCGGGCGATGAATTCGTTGGCGGTGGTGAGATTAACGGTCATGGCGCGCTCCTCAAGCTTCAGCGTTGGCTTTGATCAGGCGATCGTACGCGTCCTGATCCAACAGTTTAGCGACTGCCCCGGCATCGGCCGGTTTAAAGCGGAAGAACCAACCTTCGCCCATCGGGTCTTCGTTGACCAGTTCCGGGCTGCCGTCAAGCTTGTCGTTCACTTCGAGGATTTCCCCGTCCAGCGGCATGTACACGCCGCTGGCGGCCTTGACCGATTCCACGGTGGACGCTTCGGCGCCCTTGTCGTAGGCCTGCAACTCCGGCAGTTGCACGAAAACCACATCACCCAGCGCGTTCTGCGCAAAAGCGGTGATACCCACGGTGACGCTGCCGTCGGCTTCGGCGCGCAGCCATTCGTGATCTTCAGTGAAACGCAACTCGCTCATGGAAACTCCTCAGGGCCAGATTCGTCTGGTGGACGGGATTGGAATAATGAGGAGTTGCTTAGCAATATCGCGGCCAACGTGATTAAACCGTTGTAAATCAATAGCTTGATAAAATCGGTTATGAGGATATGCATGTTGGCTGTATCGATTTCGCTACAGTTGGGCCTGTGAAAAAAAGCCTATGTGGATCAAAGCCTTGCATGGCGCGTAAAAAACAGGGTTGTAGCGATATCGTTACGCTGTAGCGCTTTCAGTACAGCGGATGTCGTTCTCAGACCAAAATCTGTAATGCGGTCAACGTTTGGAATGGTGCCAATGTGGGAGGGGGCAGGCCTCCTCCCACATTTGACCTCTATCGACCCAGCCAGTCAGGGCTTGCCGGTGGGAATGCCGTACTTGCGCAGACGATGGGCAATCGCCGTATGGGAAGTCTGCAAGCGGCTGGCCAGTTGGCGAGTCGAGGGGTAGCTGGTGTAGAGGGTTTCCAGCAGGTTGCGCTCGAAGTCTTCCACCGCCTGTTCCAGGCTGTCGATTTCGCCGTCGCTCTGGCGCGCCACCGAGGTGCCAGCGATGTCGAGGTCGCCGATGTCCACCAGGCTACTTTCGCAGATCGCTGCGGCGCGGAAGATCACGTTCTGCAACTGGCGTACGTTGCCCGGCCAGCGGTTGCCCAGCAGCGCCGGGTAAGTGCCGGGCGCCAGGCGGCAGACCGGGCGCTGGATCTGCGCACAGGCCTGCTGCATGAAATAGCGGGCCAGCAACAGGATGTCCTGGCCGCGTGCGCGCAGGGGCGGTACTTCGACGTTGAGCACGTTGAGGCGGTAGAACAGGTCTTCGCGGAAGGTGCCTTCGCTGACCATCTTCTCCAGGTCGCGGTGGGTGGCGCTGAGGATGCGCACATTGACCTTCACTTCACGGTCGCCACCGACACGCCGGAAGCTGCCGTCATTGAGAAAACGCAGCAGCTTGGCCTGCAAGTACGGCGACATCTCGCCGATCTCATCGAGGAACACCGTGCCCTGGTTGGCCAGTTCCATCAGCCCCGGCTTGCCACCGCGCTGCGCGCCGGTAAAGGCGCCGGGCGCATAGCCGAACAGTTCACTCTCGGCGAGGTTTTCCGGCAGCGCCGCGCAGTTCAAGGCCAGGAACGGCGCACTGTGACGTGCACTGATGGCGTGACAGGCACGCGCCACCAATTCTTTACCGGTGCCGGTCTCACCCTGGATCAACAGCGGCGCATCCAACGCCGCCACGCGCTGCGCGCGCGCCTTTAGGGTGCGGATCACCGGCGACTCGCCAAGCAGCGCGTCAAAGCCCTCCGCATGATCATGGTGCAGCGCCGACAGTTGTTCACCGATGCGGTTGGGTTGGTAGAGGGTGAGCAGGGCGCCCGCGTCAGTGATCGGCGTGGCGTCCAGCAGCAGGGTCTGACCGTTGACGCTGATCTCGCGCAGCGGCAAGCGAAAGCCCTGTTCCAGCAAGGTGTCCAGCAGCGTAGGGTCGTTGAACAGTGCGCTGATGCTTTCGCCGGCCGGTTCGCGGCCATACAGGGCGATCAGCGCCGGGTTCGCGAGCAGGATCTTGCCCGCGCTGTCCAGCGCCAGCACCGGGTCGGTCATGGCGGCCAGCAGGGCGTCGAGTTGCAGGTGACGGCGTTGGCCGGGGAGGATGTCCACCACGGTCACCGCCTGCACGCCGTGCACGCTGAACAGCGCGTCGCGCAGTTCTTCGAGCACATCGGCGCTGAGGGTCGGCGCGTCGATGTAGACGTTGGGCGGCACCATCTCCACCGCATCCAGATTGAGATTGCGCCCACCGAGCAGGGCCAGGACTTCCTGGGTAATGCCGACGCGGTCGATGAAGCTGACGTGGATACGCATGGGGCGCTAACGATTCTGGGGAGCTGGAGGCGGCAAGTATGCCTTGCAGATGTTGGAGATCAAAATGTGGGAGGGGGCAAGCCGCCTCCCACCGTTGAAGCTGAGTGTCCTTTATTCCAGGTGTTCGGGTTTGATCGGGTCCCCGGCCTTCACATCCAATTGATGCCGCACATCCTCGAACATCAGGTCGTACTGCTTGTGCATCGAGCCGTTCAATACCGCGACCTTCGGCATCCCATACTTCTGCGCGATGTTCATCGCATGCCGCGCAAAGTCGAACGCCTGGTCCTTGGGCAGGAAGAACTCTTCCTTGAGGTCCTTGCCCTGCACCGAGCCATGCAGCTTGAACAGCATGCCCTTGCCCTCCTTTGGGTCCTGGCTGACTTCGTAGTCGATGCACAGGTTGTAGCTGTAGTCCTGGGCATTCAGTGCGTGACGTTCAACATGCAAGTGACCGGGTTCAAAGGTGGCCATAGGCGTCTCTCCTCTACTTCACAGATAGGTGATGCCAGGTGTTGCCGTGCTGATGCGGGTGCCGGCGCTGCCCTGGACGATGGCTTCGATGTCCGAGAGTGAACCGATGACGGCGGTTTTGCCAGTCTTGCGGGCGAACTCGCAGGCCGCTTGCACCTTGGGGCCCATGGAACCGGCGGCGAAGCCGAGCTTTTCCATTTCGTCGGGATGGGCTTGGCCGATGGCTTTCTGGGTCGGCTTGCCGTAGTCGATGAAGGCCGCGTTGACGTCGGTGGCGATCACCAGCAAATCGGCGTCCAGTTGCGAGGCCAGCAGCGAGGAACACAGGTCCTTGTCGATCACGGCCTCAATCCCGCGCAGCTTGCCGTCTTCGCCATACATCGTCGGGATGCCGCCGCCGCCGGCGCAGATCACGATAGCGCTTTTTTCCAGCAGCCACTTGATCGGGCGGATTTCAAAAATGTGTTTGGGCCGTGGGCTGGCAACAACGCGACGGTACTTGTCACCATCCGGCGCAATGGCCCAGCCTTTTTCGGCGGCGAGTTTCTCCGCTTCGGCCTTGGAGTACACCGGGCCGATGGGCTTGGTCGGGTTCTTGAAGGCAGGGTCCTTGGCGTCCACTTCCACTTGGGTGAGCAGGGTGGCGAAGGGCACCTCGAAGTCCAGCAGGTTGCCCAGTTCCTGTTCGATGATGTAGCCGATCATGCCTTCGGTCTCGGCGCCGAGCACGTCCAGCGGGTACGGTGACACCTGGGTGTAGGCCGCCGCCTGCAACGACAGCAGGCCGACCTGCGGGCCATTGCCGTGGGCGATCACCAGCTCGTTGCCGGCATGGATCTTGGCGATCTGTTCGGTGGCGATGCGGATATTGGAGCGCTGGTTGTCCGCGGTCATGGGTTCACCACGGCGCAGGAGGGCGTTGCCGCCCAGGGCTACGACGATGCGCATACAAAATGTCCTTCTGAAAGTTCTGATGACGGAGCGCGGTCAATGTGGGAGCTGGCTTGCCTGCGATAGCATCACTGCAGCCTTCTTGAAAGACCGAGGTGCCTGCATCGCGGGCAAGCCCGGCTCCCACATTTGTCCTCATTGCCAACTAGAGGTTTAGATATCTGCGAGAGCCGACACCAGAATCGCCTTGATGGTATGCATGCGGTTTTCCGCCTGCTCGAACGCGATGTTGGCCGGCGACTCGAACACCTCTTCAGTCACCTCCACGCCATTGGCCAGGTTCGGGTACCGCGCGGCGATGTCCTTGCCCACCTTGGTTTCGCTGTTGTGAAACGCCGGCAGGCAGTGCATGAATTTCACCCGTGGGTTGCCCGAGGCTTTCATCATCTTGGCGTTGACCTGGTACGGCAGCAGTTGCTCGATGCGCTCGTCCCACGCTTCCACCGGCTCGCCCATGGAGACCCAGATATCGGTGTGGATGAAGTCCACGCCTTTCACTGCTTCCTTCGGGTCTTCGGTGATGGTGATGCGTGCGCCACTTTCTTCGGCAAACGCCTGGCATTGCTTGATGAAGTCCGCGTGCGGCCACAGCGCTTTCGGTGCGCCGATGCGCACGTCCATGCCCAGCTTGGCGCCGATCATCAACAGCGAATTGCCCATGTTGTAGCGCGCGTCACCGAGGTAGGCGTAGCTGATGTCATGCAGCGGCTTGTCGCTGTGTTCGCGCATGGTCAGGGTGTCGGCGATCATTTGGGTCGGGTGGAATTCGGCAGTGAGGCCGTTGAACACCGGCACGCCGGCGAACTTGGCCAGCTCTTCGACGATTTCCTGCTCGAAGCCACGGTACTCGATCGCATCAAACATGCGGCCGAGCACGCGGGCGGTGTCTTTCATGCTTTCCTTGTGGCCGATCTGCGACGACACCGGGTCGATGTAGGTGACGTGGGCGCCCTGGTCATGGGCCGCGACTTCGAACGCGCAGCGGGTGCGGGTCGAAGTTTTTTCGAAGATCAGCGCGATGTTCTTGCCCTGCAGGTGCGGACGCTCGGTGCCGGTGTATTTGGCGCGCTTGAGGTCGCGTGAAAGGTCCAGCAGGTAGTGCAGTTCGCGGGTGGTGTGGTGCATCAGCGACAGCAGGCTGCGGTTGCGCATATTGAAAGCCATGATGGAATCTCCTTAATAGTCGATAGGGTCGCGGATGATCGGGCAGGTCATGCAGTGGCCGCCGCCACGCCCGCGGCCGAGTTCACCGGCGCTGATGGTGATGACTTCCACGCCGGCCTTGCGCAGCAGGGTGTTGGTGTAGGTATTGCGGTCGTAACCGATCACCACGCCAGGCTCCACGGCCACTACGTTGTTACCGTCATCCCACTGTTCGCGCTCGGCGGCGAAGCTGTTGCCGCCGGTCTCGACCACGCGCAGTGCCTTGAGGTTGAGGGCTGCGGCCACGGTTTCGAGGAAGTTGGTTTTCTCGCGTTGGATGTCGATGCCGTGCGGCTTGCTCTCATCCGGGCGCAGGGTGAACGGCACGATCTGATTGACCACTTCGGGGAAGACGGTCACCAGGTCGCGGTCGCAGAAGCTGAACACGGTGTCCAGGTGCATCGCCGCGCGGGATTTCGGCAGGCCGGCGACGATCACGCGCTCCACCGCCTTGTTCTTGAACAGGTTGCGCGCCAGTTGGCCGATGGCCTGGTGGGATGAGCGCTCGCCCATGCCAATCAGTACCACGCCGTTGCCGATCGGCATCACGTCGCCGCCTTCCAGGGTGGAGGCGCCGTGCTCCTGGTCGGGGTCGCCGTACCAGATCTGGAAGTCCGCGTTGGTGAACTCGGGGTGGAATTTATAGATGGCCGAGGCCAGCAGGGTTTCCTGGCGTCGCGCCGGCCAGTACATCGGGTTCAGCGTCACGCCGCCGTAGATCCAGCAGGTGGTGTCGCGGGTGAACTGGGTGTTGGGCAGCGGCGGCAGGATGAAGCTCGAATGCCCGAGGAAGTCGCGGAACATCTCGATGGTCTTGCCGCCGAAGCTGCTCGGCAGGTCGTCGGCCGACACGCCGCCAATCAGGTACTCACTGATTTTGCGCGGCTCCAGGCTGCGCAGCCAGGAGCCGACTTCATCGACCAGACCGAGGCCAACCGTGTTGGCGGTGATCTTGCGCTCCAGGATCCAGTCCAATGCTTCGGGGATGGCGACGATGTCGGTGAGCAGGTTGTGCATTTCCAGCACATCAATATCCCGCTCGCGCATCTTGGTGACGAAGTCGAAGTGGTCGCGCTTGGCCTGGGCCACCCACAGCACGTCATCGAACAGCAGTTCATCGCAGTTGTTGGGGGTCAGCCGCTGGTGGGCCAAACCTGGGGAGCACACCATGACTTTGCGCAGTTTGCCGGCTTCGGAATGTACGCCGTACTTCACTTTTTCCGTGGTCATTACAGATCCTCCAGTCAGAATTACAGAGTCAGGAAGCCGTCGTAGAGGCCATAGGCAGCCACCAGGGCGCCAATGACTACCGCGGCGAAAATCAGCTTCTCGACGTTGGTGAAAATCGGTTTGCCCAGTTCATGCTTGGCCTTGGCGAACAGGATCACGCCGGGGGCATACAGCAGGGCGGAAAGCAGCAGGTATTTGACGCCGCCGGCGTAAAGCAGCCAGACCGCATAGACCAGCGCGATAGCGCCGATGAACAGGTCTTTCTTGCGCTCGGCAATGGCGTTTTCGTAAGTCTCGCCGCGTACCGCCAGCAGCAACGCGTAGGCCGCCGACCACAGGTAGGGCACCAGGATCATCGAGGTGGCGAGGTAGATCAGCGACAGGTAGGTGCTGGCGGAAAACAGCGTGATCACCAGGAATATCTGCACCATGGCGTTGGTCAGCCACAGGGCGTTGGCCGGTACGTGATTGGCGTTCTCCTTGCGCAGGAACTCCGGCATGGTGTGGTCCTTGGCTGCGGCGAACATGATCTCCGCACACAGCAGCACCCACGACAGCAGCGCCCCCAGCAGCGAGATGATCAAGCCGACGCTGATCAGCACCGCGCCCCAGTGGCCCACCACATGCTCCAGCACGGCGGCCATCGACGGGTTCTGCAGCTTGGCCAGTTCCGGTTGGGTCATGATCCCCAGGGACAGCACGTTCACCAGCATCAGGAACAGCAGCACGGTGATAAAGCCGATCACGGTGGCCTTGCCCACGTCGGAGCGTTTTTCCGCACGGGACGAGAAGATGCTCGCGCCTTCGATGCCGATGAACACCCACACGGTGACCAGCATCATGTTGCGCACCTGGTTCATCACACTGCCCAGGTCGGGGTTTTTCACGCCCCAGATGTCGGCGGTGAAGATGTCCAGCTTGAATGCGAACAGCGCGATCAGCACGAACAGCACCAGCGGCACGACCTTGGCGACGGTGGTGACCAGGTTGATGAACGCCGCTTCCTTGATCCCGCGCAGCACCAGGAAATGTACGGCCCACAGCAGCACCGAGGCACCGATCACCGCAGCCGGCGTGTTGCCTTCGCCGAAAATGGGGAAGAAGTAACCCAGGGTGCTGAACAGCAACACGAAGTAACCCACGTTGCCCAGCCACGCACTGATCCAGTAACCCCAGGCGGACGAGAAACCCATGTAATCGCCGAAACCCGCCTTGGCGTAGGCGTACACGCCACCGTCGAGGTCGGGCTTGCGGTTGGCGAGGGTCTGGAACACAAAAGCGAGGGTCAACATGCCGATGGCGGTAATTACCCAACCAATCAATACCGCGCCAACATCGGCACTGGCGGCCATGTTTTGCGGCAGTGAAAAGATCCCGCCGCCAATCATCGAGCCCACGACAAGTGCAACCAGTGCGCCGAGTCGTAGTTTTCCGGGAGATTCAGACATCGCATAACTCCAATGCAGGAGAAGAGAGACCACAGAATAAATCCGTGCGCTAATCAAACAGCTGACTCAGATCACTTCATTGGCACATTCCATTGTGAATTAATGACTTAGGGTAGAAGTTCGTGGGCGATGCAAATCCTCGGGAAAGCTTGGCGCAGAGCCATCTATCCCTTTTTGATTAATCATTTGGCCAAGTCTATGGACGTTTGAAGCTAGTCCGTATTCCTGAATGTGCAAACTTTTTGAACGATGTTTTACGAAGTCTCAGACCCAGGCGTATTTAAATTCTAAATACGCCTGAACGGGACGACCTGACATGCCATTGTGTTATGAGCTCGTCTGTTTTATCGCCTTCACTAATAACCGCTACACTCGCTGAGTTAATTAGCCGAGTGCACGGTTGTCAGCTCAAGTTGCAGTTCATTCAGGAGTGTTCATGTCTCAACCGGCCCAGAAACTGCGTCTTGGTGCCCTGATTGCCTTGGTGGTGGGGTCGATGATCGGCGGCGGGATTTTTTCCTTGCCGCAAAACATGGCCGCACGCGCCGAGGTGGGGGCCGTGTTGATCGGCTGGGCGATCACCGCGGTCGGCATGCTGACCCTGGCCTTCGTGTTCCAGACCCTGGCCAATCGCAAGCCCGAACTGGATTCGGGCGTGTATGCCTACGCCAAGGCCGGGTTCGGTGACTACATGGGGTTCTCGTCGGCCTGGGGCTACTGGATCAGCGCGTGGATGGGCAACGTCGGTTACTTCGTGTTGCTATTCAGTACCCTCGGCTACTTTTTCCCGGTGTTCGGCCAGGGCAACACGCCGGTGGCCATCGGCTGCGCATCATTGTTGCTGTGGGCCGTGCATTTTCTGGTGCTGCGCGGGATCAAGGAGGCAGCGTTCATCAACCAGATCACCACGGTGGCGAAGATCGTGCCGTTGCTGATGTTTATCGTGATCGCCGCCGTAGCGTTCAAGGCGGATATCTTCACTCGCGATATCTGGGGCCTGGGCAACCCGAATATGGGCAACGTGGTGGACCAGGTGCGCAACATGATGCTGGTCACCGTGTTTGTGTTTATCGGCATTGAGGGCGCCAGTGTGTACTCGGCGCGGGCCGAGAAACGCTCGGACGTGGGCCGCGCCACGGTGATCGGTTTTCTGGGCGTGCTGGCCCTGCTGGTGCTGGTGAATGTGTTGTCCCTGGGCATCATGAGCCAGCCGGAACTCGCGCAATTGCAAAACCCGTCCCTGGCCGGTGTGCTGGAGCATATCGTCGGCCCCTGGGGGGCGATGGCGATCAGCATCGGCCTGGCGGTGTCACTGCTCGGCGCCTTGTTGTCCTGGGCGCTGCTCTGTGCGGAAATCCTCTACGCCACGGCCCATGACAAGACCATGCCGGCGTTCCTGAAAAAGGAAAACGCCAACCAGGTGCCAGTCAACGCGCTGTGGCTGACCAATGTGATGATCCAGGTGTTCCTGGTGATCACGCTGTTTTCCCACAGCACCTACACCACCCTGATTTACCTGGCCTCGTCGATGATCCTGGTGCCCTACCTGTGGTCGGCGGCGTATGCCGTGTTATTGAGCGGGCGCGGCGAAACCTACGAAGATGCCCACGGCCAGCGCTTGAAGGACTTGCTGGTGGGCCTGATTGCACTCGGCTACGCCGTGTGGCTGCTCTACGCCGGGGGCTTGAAGTACCTGCTGCTGTCGGCGCTGTTGTATGCGCCGGGGGCGATACTGTTTGCCCTCGCCAAGCGTGAGCAGCGCCAGCCCTTGTTTACCCACATGGAAAAAGGCATTTTCAGCTGTGTGATCACCGGCGCGGGGCTGGCGGCGTATGGGCTGTACAGTGGGGTATTGTCGTTGTGAGGCTGACGTATCAGCCGCCTTATGATTGGGCGGCGATGGTGGGTTTTCTGGCGGCGCGGGCAATTACGGGTATGGAGACCGTCGAGGCCGGCGTTTACCGGCGCAGCATCAGCGTGGGTGGCCGGCATGGCTGGCTCAGCGTCGCGCCGGGCGCGGGTGACTGGCTGGACGTTGCGGTGGATTTTCCGGAGGCGGCGGCGCTGCCCGAGATCGATCGGCGCTTGCGCAACATGTTTGATCTGGACGCCCAACCTCAACGGATCAGCGCTCAACTGGCGACTGATCCCTTGATGGCTCAGCTGGTTGCGGCCCGTCCCGGCCTGCGTGTGCCGGGCACCTGGGACGGCCTGGAGTTGGCGATTCGTGCAGTGCTGGGCCAGCAGATTACGGTGGTGGCGGCGATTCGCCTGGCGGGCAAGTTGGTGGCGCAGTATGGCCAACTGCTTGAGACGCCGTACGCCGGTATCACCCATGTGTTCCCCGCGCCCGAGGTGCTGGCGGCGGCGGACCTGGCCACCTTGGGCATGCCGAAGGCGCGTGGGCGGACCTTGTCCGGTGTCGCGCAGGCGCTCCTGGATGACCCTGAGGTGTTCGAACCCAAGGCCAGCCTCAAGGAAGGTGTGGCGCGCTTGGTGGCGTTGCCGGGGATTGGCGACTGGACCGCGCAGTACATCGCCATGCGCCAGATGCGTGAGGCGGATGCATTTGCGTCGGGGGATATCGGGTTGATCAATGCGTTGGCGGCACTGGAAGGAGGGCCGGTGTCGGCGCGGCAGTTGCTGGCGCGGGCCGAGGCGTGGCGGCCGTTGCGGGCGTATGCAGCGCAGCATCTCTGGACGTCGTTGCAGCGCTTAGATTGATGTTGCCTGTACTGGCCTCATCGCAGGCAAGCCAGCTCCCACACTTGACCGAGTACATCCTTTGGAATGTGGTCAAGATGTGGGAAGTGGCTTGCCCCCGATGGCGATAGTCGAGTCACCACTGCGCTCGGTGTGAACCCAGTTCCCCAGCCGGCAGATCCCACTGCAACGGCGTGCCGCTGATAGTCACCGGCGGCAACAATCGATGCGCCTGGCCCCAGGCCGTCTGTTCCACTACCAGGCCTTGATCGCTCGGTTGCTCTGCCCGCAACGCCGGCTGCTCCGGCACTTGTCCGGCGTCCACCAGCAACTTCGCCGTACGCGCCAGCGACAACAGCGCCGACCCACCACGGCCGGATTTCAATCGCTCACTGAGTGCCTGAATCGCACTGGCCGCCATCAAATACCCGGTGGCGTGATCCAGCGCCTGCAATGGCAGCGGCACCGGTTTGTCCGCTTGTTTCCAGGCCATGCCCGCGGCGGCAATCCCGCTGCTCATCTGCACCAGGCTGTCGAAACCCCGGCGATTGCGCCACGGGCCGCTCCAGCCGTAGGCGTTGAGGCTCACGTCGATCAGGCCGGGGGCGAGGGTTTGCAGTTCACTGGCGCTGTAGCCCAGTTGTTCCAGGGCGTCGGCACGGTAACCGTGGAACACAATGTCGGCGTCCTTGAGCAGGCGCTCGAAAACCTCGCGGTCTTGGGCGCTTTTCAAGTCCAGGCGGGCGCAGCGTTTGCCCAGGGTCATTTCCGGCACCACGCCGGGTTCGTTCCAGGTCGGCGAGTCGATACGCAATACATCCGCACCCAACCCTGCGAGGAAGCGGCTGGCCACCGGGCCGGCCAGCACGCGGGTCAGGTCCAGCACCTTGAGGCCCGCCAGCGGCCGCGCCACCGAGCCGAGCCAGGGCTTTTTGACGGAGGTTGCAAAGGTCTGGCGCTGCACCAGGGCCTCGGCATTGACGGCCAGGCCCTGAGGGTGGGTTTGCCAGGCTTGCCAAGTACGCATCTGCGCGGCGCAACCGCCTTCATCGACAATCGCCTGTTCCAGTTCGGCGGTATTCCAAGTGGCAACTTTGTTGGCCATCGCGATGCGATCAGCCACCTTGCCCAGTACCCGTTCGGCGGCGGCGCGGTGGTGGGGTGCGTTGGTGTGCAGGCGAATCCAGCCATCGGCGCTGGCGTAGTCACCGGCCACCGGGTCCCACAGCGGCGGCGTCTCCCAGCCTACCGGACGAATCGAAGACGAGAACCAGAAGGACGCGAGTCGCCGGTCTACGCTGACGCCGGGAAGGCGCCCGGTCTGTTGCTGGATCAGCTGGGCCACGGCCTGGCCGGCCGCACCGATACTGGCAACGGCCAGGTCGGTGACGGCAAAGGCCGAGGGCAGGGCGCCGGCTTCGGTGCTGGTCAGCGGCGTGGGCGGTAGATCGAGTGCGGCTTGGATGGGAGTCAGCAGGTTTGTCATCAAAGGCCCTCCATGAGAGAAGGGCCACTATAGAAGATCATCAGGCCGGTGTGACAATCCCGGGTTCCAGCGGCAGGTCGATACTGGCGATAAAACCGCCTTGGGCGTGATTGGCCAGGAACAGGCTGCCGCCATGGCGCTCGGCGGCGCGACGGGCAATCGCCAGGCCCAAGCCGTGACCTTGTGCGGTCTGGCCTGGGGCGCGGTAGAACGGTTCGCCCAATTGGCTCAGGTGTTCGGCGTCAACGCCGGGGCCGTGGTCGCGCACGCTGATCACAATATGCTCGCCGTGAAGGTGGGCGTGCAGCTCGATCGGCTGGCCCGGCGGGTTGAAGCGCTGGGCGTTGCGCAGCAGGTTGTCCACTGCCCGTTCGATCATGGTCGGCCACCCCTTGAGATGCAGTTCGGGATCGGTGGTGAGCTGCACCACCTGGTCGGGCGCGCTGAGTTGGGCGTCCTTTTGCAGGGTCTTGAGCAACGGGTTGAGGTCGATCTCTTCGGCGCTGGCGTTATCGGCATCGACGCGGGCCAGTACCAGAATCTCGCTGATCAGTGCCTCCAGGCGATCACATTCGCGGGTCAGGCGAGGCCAGAGTTTTTCCCGTTCTTCGGGGCTGGCGCGTTCGGCCAGGGCCAGGGCGATGCGCAGGCGGGCCAGCGGCGAACGCAGTTCATGGGACACGTCGCGCAGCAACTGGCGCTGGCTGCCGATCAGGCTTTGCAGGCGCGCGCCCATGCGGTTGAAGTCGGTGGCCAGCACGCCGAATTCATCGCGTCGGTTGGCCAGCTGCGCCAGGCTGTTTTGCTGGTAGGTGGCTTGCCCCAGGTCATGCACGGCGCCGCGCAGTCGGCTCAAGGGGCGCGTGATGGACAGCGTCACGAACAGGCTGAACAGGGTCAGCACCACCAAGGCGATGACCAATGCGCTCAACGGCCATGTCAGGCTGCTGCGATGCCATTCGTCCAGTTCCGGGTGCGGGATGCGGTAGATCAACAGGTAAGTGTCGCCGGTCTTCTCACTGGTGTATTCAGCGGTCAGGCGACGCCAGGGCAGGTGGCCGTCCTTGCTATCGTTCTGGCGGGCTTCGAAGGCGGCGGCACGGCGGGGAAAGGTGCCGCGCACCACCGGCTCGCCGCTTTCGTTCAGCACCTGCACGTCGATGTGGTACTGGCGTTTGCGCTGTTGCAGCAAATCCTGGGCAGCGTCCTCACCCTGGGTTTCGTAGAGTTGGGTCCACTCTTCGGCCAGGTTGTTGAGGCCTGGGTGACGGCTGAGAATCCAGGCATCTTGATTGAGCATATGCCCAAGCAGGATCGACAACCCGGCAACCAAGGCGATGGCCAGCCAGAAACTGGCCAGGATGCGCCAGAACAATGAACGCACAGGAAACCCTCAAGCAGGAAAAGCCCAGTGGCGGCGGCCACTGGGCTAGGAGCGTTAACGCGGGGGCATTATTGCGCTTTTTGCGGCTGTTGCGCTTTCCAGGCCTGGAATTCCTTCCATTCGGCGCGGCGCTGTTCCTGCTGCTTGACGATCTCGTCGAATTTCTTCTGCTGGTCAGGCTTGAGTACGGCGCGGATATCCGCCTGGGTTTTCTGCTTGCCGGCGGCGATTTCGTCCTGCATGGCCTTCTGGTCAGCAGCCGGGAGCTTGTCCAGGTACTTCCTGGTCAGGTCCTTGCGAGCGTGCCACTGGTCGCTCATCAATTTGCGGATCTGCTCGCGCTGTTCCTTGCTCAGGTCCAGTTGGCTGAAGGGCCCGCCTTTGCCACGCGGACCGTGTTCGCCGCCGTGACCCGGGCCACCCATCATATGGCCTTCAGGGCCGCCCATCGGGCCCGGGCCTTCGGGCATTGCCGCCATGGCAACGGTCGGCAGGGCAGCGGCGAACATCAAAGCGATAAGGGTCTTGCGCATGGTAATTCTCCTGTCTCTATTCCGGTGAGTCCGGATGTGAGTAGATTAAGGCGATCAAGGTCAGCGGCGGTCAGGTGTGGGTAAAGCTTGGGTAAAGAGGGTTTTGGACTGAGTTGACAAAACTGCCGATAGCTATAGGAAAAGAGGGGCTCACTCAATTGCTACAGCATGTCTTGAGGGAGTTGGCGTGTGGTCGTGATGGCTGTATAAATGAACAGCTTTTTTCGATGAGGCCCTGAGTGCTAAACATTTTTAACCTGTCAACTACAATTTGACGGGGTCTATCGACTTGTTCAGACTTCGATCTCATTTCTGACCCCGTCAAACTACCGTTCCCGCCATCTATTAAGGAGGCCGCATGGAGTACCGAACTGCAGACGACGTCCTGCGTGCCCACTGGAATGGTCGGTTGCCGGTGAACCCGATAGCCATTGCCGAGGCAATGGCTATCGAGGTGAAGGCGCTTGCACCTTTTGAACCGGATACCTGGCGACCGAATGAAAGCGGCCATTACTCCTTCCGGGACGGCGCTCCGCTGATTACTTACAACTTCATGGATGCGCCGGTAAGGCAGCGTTTCACCATTGCGCACGAGATTGGTCACCATGTGCACGGAGACCTGGACGCACCTCGAGATACTTCCGAGCAGTTCAGTGCCAAGTCCAGGGACCCGAAAGAGATCGCAGCCAATCGATTTGCCGCTGCTCTGTTGATGCCGGCCGCGCTGGTGAAACATATGGTGCTTGAGCAGCGCGTCACAGACATCGTAAAGCTGGCCAGTGCTTTTGGTGTGTCGACGGCAGCAATGGAATTCAGGCTGAAGGCGATTGGGCTTTTATGATTGATACCAGCGACGACCTGGCGGGAGGCGAGGCTGATAATCCTGGCCTGATCAGCGACTATCTGAGAAGAGAGTCCTGGCGCTTCAGGTGGGAGAAGCGACTGACGACCGTCACCGTCGTCTTGATCTTGTTGTTTTACATTGCGCTGTTGGGCTTCGTCTTTTTGGGAAACATCCGGGTCTCAGCCGGCGCCTGGTATTTTTTCAGCGCCGTGCGCCCGCACAGTACGGGTGATATTCCCATCATCGTGGCCCTCTCAACCGTCCCGACCCTGCTGTTGATCGCGCTGCTACGGTATTTCCACCACCGGCCCAAGTCAGATCCAGATGATTTGCAGGCACCGCTGCCCATCAGTGTCGAAGCGGCGAAAGCGATCATCAAGGCGACGACCGACGCGATGAAAACCCCTTGAACAACAAGCCCAGCCTGCCAGCTGGGCTTGTTGCATCAGAATGGACCCCGCGTGTTTTTACAGGCTGTAGTAGTAACCCCGACTGCGCAACGCCACGATGCGTGGCCGTCCGTCCGGGTGCGGGCCGATTTTTTTGCGCAGGTTGCTCACGTGCATGTCCAGGCTGCGATCGTAAAGGGTCAACTTGCGACCCAGGGCGATCTGCGCCAGTTCCTGTTTGTCCAGCGGCTCGCCGGGCTGGCGCAGCAAGGCTTCCAGCAGGCGGCTTTCGGAGACGGTGAGGGAAAATTCCTGTTCATCGATGCTGACCACGCCGCGCACCGGGCTGAAACACAGGTCGCCCAATTCGAGCTGGGTGGACACGGCGGCCGGGTGGCTGCGGCGCAGCACGGCGCGCAGCCGGGCGGTAAGCTCGCGTGGGTCGCAGGGCTTGGCCAGGTAATCGTCGGCGCCCAGTTCCAGGCCGAGGATGCGGTCCAGCGGTTCGCCGCGTGCCGAGAGCATCAGCACCGGCAGCTCCGGGTGGTCGTTTCGCAATTGCTTGAGCAGTTCCAGGCCGCTGCCGTCGGGCAGCATCACGTCGAGTACCACCGCGGCCGGGGCACTGTCGGCCAAGGCTTTGCGGGCGCTCAAGCCATCATGGCAGGCACGCACCTGGAAGCCTTCCTGGCTCAACCAACTGGTCAGCAGCTCGCAGAGCTCCTGGTCATCATCTATCAGTAACAGCTCGCTCATGACTCACTCAATTTAGCCATTGTCGACGGCGACGGTGCCCACCGCTGGCGAAGATCCCGCACAGCAAGGCGATCAGCGCGACGGCCCCACCGGTGACGAACCATTGTTGCTGCTCGGTCAGCCATCGGGTCAAGGCGCCGCCCTGTGTTTCTTTGAGTTGCTGGGCCAGGCGTTGGTTCTCTTGGCGAAGGCGACTCAGTTGGGCGCTTTCGCGGGTAGCCTCTACGTTTTGCAGTTGCTTGCTCAATTCTTCACGCTGGCGTTCGCTTTCTTTCAACCGCTGCTGCAACTCGGTGATCTGGGCGCCGGCACTCAAGGACAGAGGCGTGGAACTGCCGGTGTTCGAGGTTTCTTCAGCGTGGGCCGTAGCCCCGATCATTACCACTGCCAACAGACACAACTGACGTAAGCGCATCGGAACTCCTGATTCCACACGAATATTCAGAACGTTGTCGGCAGGTTACCGAGAATAATGAGCAATTAGGAGCGCGCCGAACCGATTAGGTTCGGCGTGGCCGTGATCAAGGCAGGACTTGCTTGAACGGCTTGATCACGACGTCGGCGTAAACGCCGGCAGCTACATAAGGATCAGCCTTGGCCCAGGCCTGGGCCAAGGCCAGGGAGGCAAACTCGGCGACGATCAGGCTACCGGTGAACCCGGCGTCGCCTGGGTCGTTGCTGTCTACCGCAGGGTGTGGACCCGCCAGCACGATACGGCCTTCGGCCTGCAGCTGCTTGAGGCGCTCGACATGGGCCGGGCGCACGCTCAGGCGTTTTTCCAGCGAGTCGGCAACGTCGGTGGCAATGATGGCGTAGAGCATGTCAATCCTCGGTTTTCGGAGTGGTAGGGGCGACGTCATGCAGGTGGCGCGACAGATAGATACCCTGGCCGACCAGGAACAGCACGGTCATGGCCAGGCTGCCGAAGACCTTGAAGTCGACCCAGTAGTCCTGGAAGGTAAAGGCCACGAACAGGTTGGCGGCGCCGCAGAACAGGAAGAACACGATCCACGCAACGTTCAAGCGTGTCCACACCGGATCCGGCAGGGTCAGCGCATGGCCCATGATCCGCTTGATCAGCAGACGGTCACCGATGAAGTGGCTGCCGATAAAGACCAGGGCGAACAGCCAGTTCACCACCGGTGCTTTCCATTTGAGGAAGGTTTCGCTGTGGAACGCCAGGGTCAGGCCGCCGAATACCAGGCATGCGACCAGGGTGAGCCATTGGCTTTTTTCCAGCTTGCGCTGGGAGATGAAAATGGCGCCGTAGACGACGATAGAGCTGATGATCAGCACGGCGGTGGCGCTGTAGATGCCCCCGAACGAGAACGCATGACCGGCGATTTCGATGACCCTGGGGTCGAGCTTGGTAACGATGAAAAACAGCAACAGCGGGATGAAGTCGATGAATTGTTTCACAGTAAGAGCCAGAAGCTGGATGTGGCGGCATAATAACAAACATCCTTGGTAGCGAAAGCGCCAGCTGACTTGAGGTTACAGATCCCCGTGAATGTTGATTTGCACTGCCACAGCACGGCCTCCGACGGCGCCCTGGCGCCCGCGGTACTGGTTGCGCGTGCGTTTGAAAAAGGCGTGCGAGTCCTGGCGTTGACCGACCACGACACCCTCGAAGGCCTCGACGAAGCCCGGGAAGCCGCGCATGCCTTGGGCATGCAGTTGGTCAACGGTGTGGAATTGTCCTGCACCTGGGGCGGCGCCACCATTCATGTGCTCGGCTACGGTTTTGATCAAAACGCCCCGCCTTTGGTTGAAGCCATCGCCCAACTGCACGATGGCCGCTGGCTGCGGTCCGAAGAAATAAGCCGCAAACTCGGCCTTAAAGGTATGTCCGGTGCCCTGGACGGCGCCCGCGCCATCCAGCAGGAACTGGGTGACAGCGGTAACGCACCGGCCCGGCCGCACTTTGCCGACTGGATGGTACGTGAAGGTTTTGTAAAGGACCGCGCCGAAGCGTTCCGCAAATGGCTGGGCGCCGGCAAGTTGGGGGATGTGAAGCAACACTGGCCGACCCTGGAAGACACCGTCGAGACCCTGCGCACCTCCGGGGCCTGGGTCAGCCTGGCCCATCCCTGGCACTACGATTTCACCCGCAGCAAGCGCCGCAAGCTGATTGCCGACTATATTGGAGCGGGCGGCCACGCAATCGAGGTGGTCAACGGGCATCAACCCGCCGAACAGGTCGGCAGCCTGGCGATTCTTGCCCGCGAATTTGGTCTGCTGGTCAGCGCCGGCAGTGATTTTCATGGCCCAGGCGGCTGGTCCGAGATCGGCGAGTATCGCCCCGTCCCGGAAGATTTGCCGCTCTTGTGGGGGCGATTCAAGCATGACCCCATTATTGCCACCGTCTGAACAGGTAGAACACGTGAGTCAATTCTTCCAGATTCATCCGGAAAACCCCCAGGCGCGCCTGATCAAACAGGCCGTCGAGATCATCCGCGCCGGCGGCGTGGTGATCTACCCCACCGACTCGTCCTACGCCATTGGTTGCCAGATCGGCGACAAGGGTGCGGTCGAGCGGGTAAGACGCCTGCGTCAGCTGGACGACAAGCACAACTTCGCGCTGATCTGCAGCGACCTGTCCCAATTGGGGCTGTTTGCCAAGGTCGACACCGGCACCTTCCGCCTGCTCAAGGCGCACACGCCGGGGCCCTACACCTTTATTCTCAACGCTACCCGCGAAGTGCCGCGCCTGCTGCTGCACCCCAAGAAGCGCACCATCGGCCTGCGGGTGCCAGAGCACCCCATTGCCCTGGCGCTCCTCGAAGAGCTGGGTGAGCCGTTGATGAGCGTGTCGTTGATCATGCCGGGTAAAGTCGAGCCGCTGTACGATCCTTACGAAATGCGCCGGCTGTTGGAAAAGCACGTCGACCTGATCATCGACGGCGGCTATGGCGGCAACAAGGCCTCCACCGTGATCAACCTGGCCGACGGCGAACCCGAAGTGATCCGCGTGGGTTGCGGCGATCCGGCTCCGTTCATGGTCGAGGCCTGAATGTCGGCCGTGGAAACCGTCGACAGCCAGGCGGGGGCCCAGCAGGAACTGCCGTTTGCCATGGTGTATGGCCAGGCGGTCATGGAAATGCCTCTGGACCTGTACATTCCGCCGGACGCGCTGGAAGTCTTCCTTGAGGCGTTCGAAGGCCCGCTGGACTTGCTGCTGTACCTGATCCGCAAGCAGAACATCAACATCCTCGACATCCCGGTGGCGGAGATCACCCGTCAGTACATGGGCTATGTGGAGTTGATGCAGTCGGTGCGTCTGGAGCTGGCCGCCGAGTACCTGGTGATGGCTGCCATGCTCGCCGAGATCAAGTCGCGCATGCTGCTGCCGCGCTCGGAGACGGTGGAAGCCGAAGAAGATGACCCGCGCGCCGAACTGATCCGCCGCCTGCAGGAGTACGAACGCTTCAAGGCCGCCGCCGAAGGCATCGATGGCCTGAGCCGGGTGGGCCGCGACGTGGTGGTGCCCAAGCTGGATGCCCCCGAGGCCCGTGCGCGCAAACTGTTGCCGGACGTGAGCCTGGAAGAATTGCTGATGTCCATGGCCGAGGTGCTGCGCCGTGGCGATATGTTTGAAAGTCACCAGGTCAGCCGCGAGGCGCTGTCCACCCGCGAGCGCATGAGCGACGTACTGGAGCGCCTCAAGGGCGGTGGTTTCGTGCCGTTTGTCGAGCTGTTCACCGCCGAAGAAGGGCGCCTGGGAGTGGTGGTGACGTTTATGGCGATCCTCGAACTGGTCAAGGAGTCCCTGGTCGAGCTGGTCCAGAATGAGCCTTTTGCGGCTATCCACGTGCGGGCGCGAGCCGAATAACGAGCTGAATCGATGAATCTGACTGAACCCCGCGAACTGGCACCGCTGCTGGAAGCTTTCCTACTGGCGTCGGGCAAACCGCAATCCCTGGAACGCTTGTTCGAACTCTTTGAAGAAGCCGAACGCCCCGAACCGCCAGTGTTCAAGAAGGCGCTGGAGATTCTGCGCAAGTCCTGCGACGGTCGTGCGTTCGAACTGCGCGAGGTGGCGTCGGGTTATCGCCTGCAGATTCGTGAGAAATTTTCCCCTTGGGTGGGCCGCCTGTGGGAAGAGCGCCCCCAGCGCTACTCGCGGGCGATGCTGGAGACCATGGCGCTGATCGCCTATCGCCAGCCCATCACCCGGGGCGAGATCGAGGACGTGCGGGGCGTGGCGGTCAACAGCCACATCGTCAAGACGCTGCTGGAGCGCGAGTGGATCCGCATCGTCGGTTACCGTGACGTGCCCGGCAAACCGGCGATGTTTGCCACCACCAAGGTGTTCCTCGACCATTTCAACCTGAAAAACCTCGACGACTTGCCGCCGCTGGCCGAATTGCGCGAGATGGAAGCGGAGCCGGTGCTCGACTTCGACGATGCCCCGGTGCCGGCCAGCCTGCAAGAGCTCGCCGATGCGACGGCAGAGCCGGAAGAGCCGAAGGACGAAACCAGTTTCCATACCTTGCTGCTGGAACTGGACGACATGGAGCAGGGCATCAAGACCGACTTTGATGACTTGTTGCGTGACGGTGTGACTGAGGCAGAACCCCAGGAAACCGTTGACCCCGAGCCGGAACCCGACCCTGAAGAAGACATCCTCGGCGTCGCTGAAGCCCGCGAAAAACTCCTGGCCGCCGTCGCCGCCCTCGAACAGCCGCCGTTGAGCGACGAAGAAGACGAAGCCCGGGCCCTGGCTGAAGCCATTGAGGCCGAGCGCCGCCAGTTCGAAGATTGACCCGGACCCCACATGGCTCACCGGTCGGCGGAAAAACCGACGACCGGCCACTAATCGACTAGTCTCTGATGCGCAACGCGCGCCATGCGCGTATGATTCGCGACCCTTTGCCGAGCTATTCGGCCAAAGCCCCGCTTTCAACACTCTTCAGGCCATGCCTGAATCGACCCACCGGGAGGTGCTTAAGATGAACGACAAAGACCAGAACGACAGCCAGGAAATCGGCCCAGCAGGCGAAAAACTGCAAAAGGTGCTGGCGCGTATCGGCGTGGGCTCGCGCCGCGACGTCGAAGCCTGGATCACCCAGAAGCGCATCAAGGTCAACGGCGTCGAGGCTACCCTCGGCCAGCGCGTCGACCTGCACGACGCAATCACCATCGATGGCAAGGTCATCAAGCGTGAAGAGGCCGCCGAATCGGTGCGCCGCGTGATCATGTACAACAAACCCGATGGCGAGATCTGCACCCGTGACGACCCGGAAGGCCGTCCGACCGTGTTCGACAAGATGCCCAAACCCAAAGAAGGCCGCTGGATCAACATCGGTCGTCTGGACATCAACACCACCGGCTTGCTGATGTTCACCACTGACGGTGAGCTGGCCAACCGCCTGATGCACCCGTCCTACGAGATGGACCGCGAGTACGCCGTGCGTGTACGCGGCGAAGTCGATGACGAGATGATCGAGCGCCTCAAGGCGGGCGTGGTGCTGGAAGACGGCCCGGCCAAGTTCACCGACATCAAGCAGGCACCGGGTGGCGAAGGTTTCAACCACTGGTACCACTGCGTGGTGATGGAAGGCCGTAACCGTGAAGTGCGTCGCCTGTGGGAATCCCAGGGCCTGGTGGTCAGCCGCCTGAAGCGCGTGCGTTTCGGTCCGGTGTTCCTCAACTCCGACCTGCCGATGGGCCGCTGGCGCGAAATGAGCCAGTACGAAGTCGACATCCTCAGCGCCGAAGTCGGCCTGACGCCGGTGGCGATGCCGCAGATGAATGCCAAGAGCAAAGACAAGCTTGAGCGGATGCAGCGTAAATCGTCGCGCCCGGTGGCGCGCACCGAGCGTGTTGCCCGCACCCTGCGACCTGCGTTGAATGCACCGGCGACTGGCGGTCGTATCTCCCGAGAGCCGCAGATCGAAGGTGAACGCCGCCCAACCGCGCCGTCGCGTCAGGAAGGCGAGCGTGCGCCGCGTGCACCGCGTCCGGCCCCGGCCGGTGGTCGCAGCAACCGGGGTGAAGAGGATCGCCCAGCCGACAACGCCAGCACCAAGCGTCCAGCCAGGCCGGCGGCGAACAAGCGCCCTGGCCCGAAACTGGTCGCGGACGAGCCGTCTGGCAAGCGCCGTGGCGCACCGGCCGGTTCCGGCCAGCGTCCTGGTTTTGGTCGCAAGAAGCCGCAGTGATTTGATCGCCGCATAAAAAACGCCAACCCTCAAGTTGGCGTTTTTTTTTATCTGAATTTGAAATGCATTCAACTGTGGGAGGGGGCTTGCCCCCGATAGCGGTATGGCAGCCACCACATACATCAACTGACCGACTGCCATCGGGGGCAAGCCCCCTCCCACATTCAGATTTTCAGTGTTAGTTAAAGCTTTGCTCAGAACGCAAAGGCCCCGTCAAACACCGGCTTGTCATCCAGCGCCAACACCCCACTGGCAAAGATCAGATCCAGATGATGGCTGCCTTTCTGCCCACCTCCCAGTCCCAGGTGCAACCCGCAATGGCGCTCCTCGAACCCGGCGTTGCGCGCATACAGATCCTTCACCCCTTCATTGGTACCAATCCCCAACTCTTCCACACGCCGGTTCGACGGATTGGCATTCAGGTACTTGTTGAAATCATCGGCCAACCCCGGCACTTCACTGGCCACGCTGCAGATGGTCGAGTTCTCGATCCACAGCTCCAGCGGTGACTCCAGCACGCCGTATTTGCGTGCGAACGGGATAGTGCTGAGAAAGGTGCCGACAAACCGCACCTGGCCATTGATCGCTTCGCTGTGCGTGGCGATCTCACCCGGCGCCAGGTCGTGGTTGCCGACGCCGTTGATATTGGTCCACTTCTTGATGCTGCTCATTGGCGCTTCCAGCCGCGAGCCATGTTTGTCGGTAAAGCTCAGCACGTTGGCCTGGGACATGCGCCGAATCAGCGTGGCGTTGAGGTCGGCGATGCGCTGCGGCTCGACGCTGAAGGTGTCGTAGAAATAGTCGCCGTAATCCTTGAACAGCAGGGATTTTTTCCAGTGCTCGGCCATCACGCCCTGCAGGGCACGGATGAAGTCCGGGCCTTCGGCGCGTGGGTTGGGCAGGGTGGAGGAATCGTAGAGAAACAGGTACAGGTCGCAGGCTTCGATGGCAGTGGCCAGGGTGTCGCTGGCGGCGAGGTCCAGGCGCTGCACCTGGAAGTTGAAACGCGCGGCGCTGCCCTGGGTGATCGCCTGGGCGATGGCGTCGTAGCGCTCGGTATGGCCCAGCAGCACGGTGGGGCGGCTCAAGCCACTGAGGGCCGGATGGTGCGCGAGGTAGTAGAGAAAGTGTTCGACGGCGCGGGCCTTGTCCATGACGTACATCCTTCTGTGCCTTGGGTAAGGGAGCAGGTGCCGAGCGCGGCACCTGCCGGGAGCGTGCCGGTTTTAGAAGGGCCACATCGCGGTGCCAAATGGCACAACGGCATCGGCTTGCATCATCTCAACGGCGGCGTCATGGGTCGGTGCTTCAAACCAGTCGTCGAGTTGCAGTTCGGTTTCCAGGTCGTTTTCCAGTGCTTGCATGGTGTATCTCCTAGAGGACGGTGTTTGAGAACGGCTTGCCAACGGGCTTCGTCAGCAAGTGGGATGAACCTAGGAGAGAGTGTTTCAAAATGCAAAATTTTTATTGACACGGTTTCATTTAGATATTTTGTTCTGTTTTTCCCATTTGATTTTTTCTTGAGTAAATACAGGCGGCTGAAGCGACTGCTGGGTCAGAATCTTCCTACCGTCAATTTTTATGAAGATCATGGCTGTAACGTTAATTTTCCGTGCTGTAACGATTAATTTACGAGTAAATGTCGGCATCATTGACCTTTTTTGCCCTGTAAGAATTACCTGACAGATCGTCGCACTCGCTTTTCGCGGGCGCCTCCAAGCTGTCGAGCGGTGTACAATCCGCCGCGTTTTACTGTGACCCCCTTGCGTAACCACGCAAAAGGACAAGACCTCAGGGTTCACCCACCCTGATCACTCCGCCTGGCCATGAGCCGGACGGGTTCGATTTCGTCACAGATAAAAACAAACAGGTGACGCATGACCGTAAGAAAGACGCTGTACTCCTGGTGCCTGCGCTGGGGTTTGAGCGGCGCTGCTTGAGTCGTTGATTCAACGCAGCAACCTGCAGTCAAAATTCTCAAACCTTGCGTGAGACCCTTTTCATGAGTGGACCCCATTCCTCTTCAGGCGAGCTGAAACGCGGCCTGAAAAACCGGCATATCCAGCTGATCGCCCTCGGTGGCGCCATCGGTACCGGCCTGTTCCTCGGCTCGGCCGGGGTGCTCAAATCCGCCGGGCCGTCGATGATTCTGGGTTATGCCATCTGCGGCTTCATTGCCTTCATGATCATGCGCCAGCTTGGCGAAATGATCGTCGAAGAGCCGGTCGCCGGTTCCTTCAGCCACTTTGCCCACAAGTACTGGGGCGGTTTCGCCGGCTTCCTGTCGGGGTGGAACTGCTGGATTTTGTACATCCTGGTGGGCATGTCGGAACTGACCGCCGTCGGCAAATACGTGCACTACTGGTGGCCGGAGATTCCGACCTGGGTCTCGGCCGCGGCGTTCTTCGTGCTGATCAACCTGATCAACCTGGCCAACGTCAAAGTGTTCGGTGAAGCCGAGTTCTGGTTCGCCATCATCAAGGTGGTGGCCATCGTCGGCATGATCGCATTGGGCAGCTACCTGCTGGTCAGCGGCAGTGGCGGGCCACAGGCCTCGGTGACCAACCTGTGGGAACACGGCGGCTTCTTCCCTCACGGCGTCGGCGGATTGGTGATGGCCATGGCGATCATCATGTTCTCCTTCGGCGGCCTGGAAATGCTCGGCTTCACCGCTGCCGAGGCGGACAAACCGCGCACCGTGATCCCGAAGGCGATCAACCAGGTGATCTACCGCATCCTGATTTTCTACATCGGCGCCCTGGTTGTGCTGTTGTCGTTGACGCCGTGGGACAGCCTGCTGGAGACCCTCAACGCCTCGGGTGACGCCTACAGCGGCAGCCCATTCGTGCAGGTGTTCTCGATGCTCGGCAGTAACACTGCCGCGCATATTCTCAACTTTGTGGTCCTGACAGCGGCGCTGTCGGTGTACAACAGCGGCACTTACTGCAACAGCCGCATGTTGCTGGGCATGGCCGAGCAGGGCGATGCGCCCAAGGCATTGGCCAGGATCGACAAACGCGGCGTGCCGGTGCGTTCCATCCTCGCCTCGGCGGCGATCACCCTGGTGGCGGTGCTGATGAACTACCTGATCCCGCAGCACGCGCTGGAACTGCTGATGTCCCTGGTGGTGGCTACGCTGGTGATCAACTGGGCGATGATCAGCTTCTCGCACTTCAAGTTCCGCCAGCACATGAACCGCACCGGCCAGGTGCCGTTGTTCAAGGCATTGTGGTACCCCTACGGCAACTTCGTGTGCCTGGCGTTCGTGGTGTTTATCCTGGTGATCATGCTGATGATTCCGGGCATCCAGGTGTCGGTGTATGCGATACCGGTGTGGGTGGCGTTTATGGCGGTGTGTTACTGGATCAAGAACAAGCGTCGTGCGCAGCAAGCCTTGGACGCGGCAGTGCCCGCAGTTAAGTAAGCGTAATCCGTGATCAAGCAAACCCGGCCGTGTGCCGGGTTTGCTGCTTAGAGGACGGAGGGAGTGCGCATTCGCGTATCCTTGAGCTTCTCCATTCGAGGTAGCTGCCGCTCATGCTGGTAATTTCCAACAACGTCCACCTGCCCGACACCGAGATCGAGCTGACCGCCATTCGCGCACAGGGCGCCGGTGGGCAGAACGTCAACAAGGTGTCGAGTGCGGTGCACCTGCGCTTTGATATCCCGGCGTCGTCGCTGCCGGCGTTCTACAAGGAGCGTTTGCTGGCGCTGCGCGACAGTCGGATTACCAGTGAGGGCGTGCTGGTGCTCAAGGCCCAGCAATACCGGACCCAGGAGCAGAACCGCGCGGATGCGCTGGAGCGCCTGGTGGAGTTGATCCTCAGTGCGACCAAGGTGGAGAAGAAGCGCCGCCCGACCAAACCGACCCTGGGCTCGAAAAAGCGTCGCCTCGAATCCAAGACCAAGCGCGGCAGCATCAAGGCCGGGCGTGGCAAGGTCGACTTTTAGTCGCCACGTGCCTCACGGGCTTTTGGCGCTTGTCGGTACAGGTAAACACTGAGCAGCAAGCCACCCACGGCGGCGAGGGCGGCGAACAGGAAGATCGACGCAAAGCCGAAGCCTGCCGCCACGGCCCCGGCGAGCGGGCCGGTGATGCCCAGCGACAGGTCGATAAACAGCGAGTAAGCCCCCACCGCCGAGCCCCGGCTGGACGCCGGTACCAAGTTGACGGCTTCGACGCCCAAGGCGGGAAACACCAGGGAGAAGCCAAACCCGCTCAACGCCGCGCCGGCCAGGGCCAGGCTGGCATCCGGGGCGAGCCACAGCAACAGCAGGCCGAGGATCTCCACCGACAGGCAGGCAATCGCCACGCGAAACCCGCCGATCCGGTTGATCAGGTTGCCGAACAGCAGACGTGCACCGATAAAGCTGGCGCCGAACAGGCTCAAGGCCCACACCGCGTTATCCCAGTGCTGGGTGGTGTAGTACAGGGTGATGAAGGTCGCGATGGTGCCAAATCCAATCGAGCCCAGCGCCAGCGCGCAGCCGTGGGGCAATACCCGGCCCAGCACATTCATGAAGGGCAGGCGCACGCCGGCCACGATCGGTGCGGCGACCTTGTTCCAGGCCAACAGCAGGCCGACGATGGCCAGCAGGATGATGCTGACCCCCATGCTCCACAGCCCGAAACTCTTCACCAGCACGACGCCCAACGGTGCACCGACCGCCAGTGCGCCGTAGCTGGCGATGCCGTTCCAGGAAATGACCTTGGCGGTGTTCTGCGCGCCGACCCGGCCGATGCCCCAGCCGATGGCGCCCGAGCCCACCAGGCTTTCCGCGCTGCCCAGCACCAGGCGGCCGATCAACAGGCTGCCCAGGCTCAAGGCCGGCAGGCTGGAGAACCACGCAGCGAGCAGCATGAACACGCCGCTCAGGCCGCAGCCGGCCAGGCCTATCAGCACGGCGCGCTTGCTGCCCAGGTTGTCGATGATCTTGCCCGCGTACGGGCGGCTCAGCAGGGTAGCCAGGTATTGCACGCTGATCACCAGGCCGGCAATCACCGCGCCGTAGCCCAGCTCACTGTGGACATAGCCCGGCAACACGGCCAGGGGGATGCCGATATTCAGGTAGCCGATGAAGGTGAACAGGACGATGGAAACAACTTGCAGCGTGACCGCCATGGGGCGCTGGGTATCGAGCATGGGAGGGGTCCACTGTCGCAGCAGGTAAAGATAGGTTGCTAATGATACCGGTGGTTTGCTTCGCGCAGGGCGCTAAAACACAAAAACCTCGGATCAAAAAGACCTCAGGCGCGCGCAGCGGCCAGCAGTTGGGTGGTGACCAGGGCGGCCAGCGCGTTTTCCTGGGTGCCGAAACGCTTGAGCAGTACGGCCTGTTTCTCCACGCTGAGGCGGTTCCACACCTCGACCATCTGCAGGGCAGCGTCGAGTACAGCGGTGTCCGGGTTGTCGGGGAGGGTATCGGTCATGGCGGGGCCTCGATTCATTCAGGCAGTGTGGAAAGCGCTCAACATTGCGCTTTCCACACGGTCTGGTACGGCGTCAGTCCTGGCTTTTGCTGTCGACTGGTTTGGCTTCTTTTTTGGCCTCAGGCTGTTTATCGCTGGCCTGCTGCGGTGTTGGCTGCTCTGTAGGGTGCAGGCTTGGGAAGGGGAGATTAGGTATCTCGTGCATCGTGGTCGCTCCTCGCAAGGTCTGTTTTTTCAATCGCAGGTGATTCCGCGCTCTCAAAAAGCCTTGGCAGGATACAGCACCGCAAATGACAAAAAGATTTTTATGTCGCCGGATGCAGGAACTTTCATCGTTTAAACGGTCGTTCGCCTAGAACGGCACCTTGCCCAGAATCATGTCGCGGTACATCACAAAGTCCCCCAACAAGCTGTAAAACGGGTGCTGAAAGGTCGCCGGGCGGTTCTTTTCGAAGAAGAAGTGGCCGACCCAGGCAAAGCTGTAGCCGGCAATCGGCAACGCCACCAGCAAACCCAACGAACCGCGGCCGATGGCATACGCCAGAATGCCGATTACCAGCGTGGTACCGATGAAATGCAGGCGCCGGCAGGTACTGTTGGCGTGCTCGGCCAGGTAATAGGGGTAGAACTCAGCAAAGCTATTGAATCGCTTGACGTTTTCCACAGTGGCTGGCCCTTTGATTGTTATGCCGCCCAACAGATGTTCGGCGGGGAGCTTATTTGAGTCTAGAGTGATCAGTAGTAACAGCCAGTGACAATAGATGCCACTTTAGTATCCTTGGCTTCCTGGCTGTCGTTTGAGCCTGCTTTATTAAGAAGACGCCATGAGCGAACGAACAACTTCTGCAAGCTGGGCGATGGGGATAGTCAAGGCACTGGAAATGGACGGCCTGGATTGCCGCGCCTTGTTCAGGCAGTTGGGCCTGGACTACGCCGCCCTGAATGACCCCGATGCGCGGTTTCCACAGGATTGCATGACCCGCCTGTGGCAGCGCGCGGTGGAGCTGTCGGGCAATCCGGCGATCGGTCTGAACATGGGCAAGGTGGTGCGCCCGGCGTCGTTTCATGTGGCCGGCTATGCGCTGATGTCCAGCAACACCCTCGCCGAGGGTTTTATGCGCTTGGTGCGTTACCAGCGCATCATCGCTGAAAGTGCCGACCTGAGTTTCCGACTGATCCCCGAAGGGTATGCGCTGATTCTGACGGTGCACGGGGATCACCTGCCGCCGACCCGGCAAAGCGCCGAAGCCTCGCTGGCCAGTGCCCTGGCGCTGTGTGGCTGGCTCACCGGCCGCACCCTGCAGCCACGCAAGGTGGTGCTGCAAGGTGATCAGCCGGCGGACCTTGGCCCGTACAAACAAGCCTTCCACGCACCCCTGGAGTTCAACGCGCCCTACGACGCGTTGATTTTCGAGCGGGCCGACATGGAAGCGCCGCTGCCCACGGCCAACGAGGCCATGGCGCTGTTGCATGATCGATTTGCCGGTGAATACCTGGCGCGTTTCTCGGAAAGCCGCGTGACCCACAAGGCGCGGCAAGTGCTGTGCCGGCTGTTGCCCCAAGGCGAGCCCAAGCGTGAAGTGGTGGCGCAGACGTTGCACCTGTCCCAGCGCACCTTGCAGCGGCGGCTACAAGAGGAGGGCACCAGCTTCCAGACCCTGCTCGACGACACCCGACGCGAACTCGCCGAGCAATACCTGGCACAGCCGAGCATGACCTTACTGGAAATCGCTTACCTGTTGGGTTTTGCCGACCCGAGCAACTTCTTCCGTGCGTTTCGTCGCTGGTTCGATGCCACGCCCGGTGAATACCGGACGCGGTTGTTGGAATCCTCGGTTGTCAGTGACGCCAAAAAGCCGGAATACACAGAACAAAGACCGTAATGATCTCCAGTCGACCGAGCAGCATGCCCAATGACAGGATCCATTTGGCCGCATCCGGCAGGCTGGCGAAGTTGCCCGCCGGGCCGATGGTTTCCCCCAGGCCCGGGCCGACACCGGACACCGTGCTGGCGGCGCCGGTCAAGGCGGTCATCCAGTCCAGGCCCAGCAGCGACAAAGCGAGGGCGATGGCGCAGATGGTGATGGCGAAGAAAAACGAAAACGTCAGGATCGAACGCACGATCTCTTCGTCCAGACGATGGCCGTTGTACTTCTGCTTGATCACCGCGCGCGGGTGAATCAGCTGGTTCAAGTTGGCTTTGAGCAGGATGTAGGCGACTTGGAAACGGAAGATCTTGATCCCGCCGGCTGTCGAGCCCGAACAACCACCGATAAACCCCAGGTAGAAGAACAGCATCAGTGAGAAGTTGCCCCAAAGGCTGTAGTCCCCCAACGCGAAACCGGTGGTGGTGACCACCGAGGTCACGTTCAACGCCACATGGCGCAGGGCATCGAGCCAATGCAGGTTGGTGGTCCACCAGTACCAGGTACCGAGCACCAACCAGGTCACGATCAGCAAACCGAGCAAGCCTTGTACCTGCTGATCCTTGATCAGTGCCTTGCGGTTGCCGCGCAACGTGGCCACATACAGGGTGAACGGCAGGCTGCCGAGAATCATCACCACCACCGCCACCCAGTGCACCGCCGGTTGTTTCCAATGGGCCAGGGACTCATCCGAGGTGGAGAAACCGCCGGTGGAAATCGCCGACATTGCGTGGTTGATTGCATCGAACAGGCCCATGCCCGCCCACCAGAACGCCAGGCTGCCAAGGATGGTGATGCCCACGTAGGCGGCCACGATCAGCCGCGCCACCATGTGCGAGCGGGGCATGACTTTTTCCGAGCGGTCCGAGGACTCGGTCTGGAACAGGCGCATGCCACCGATGCGCAGCAGCGGCAGGATCGCTACCGCCATGCCGATAAAACCGATACCACCGAGCCAGTGCAGCAGCGAGCGCCACATCAGGATGCCCGGCGACAGGGTGTCCAGGCCGCTCAACACCGTGGAGCCGGTGGCGGTGATGCCGGACATGCTTTCGAAGAACGAGTCGGTGTAGCTGATGTGCTGGGTCAGCAGAAAGGGCAGCGCGGCGAAGACACACACCACCACCCAGCTGCTGACGGTCAGCAGGTACATGTCCCGCGGGCGCAGGTGCACATGCTCGGGGCGACCGGGAATCACCAGGGCCAGGCCGGCGAGAAAGGTGATCATGCTGGCCCACAGGAACGAAGGCAGGTCGCTGGTGCGTTCGAAAATCACCAGGGTGGCCATGGGCACGACCATGGCGATCGCGAGGGTGATCAGGAAGATGCCGATGATGAAACCGATGATACGCAGGGTCGGCAACGCCATGAAATTCGCTCGAGGTAGGGCAGAGGCGCCATTCTACCTGGGGTGCGGGGCATGTAAACCGGGGTTTGAGGCAATGCAGTCAAATGTGGGAGGGGGCTTGCCTCCGATGGCGATGTGTCAGTAAACACCTGCTTCACTGACACACCGCTATCGGGAGCAAGCCCCCTCCCACCTGGATCAGAACTCGTGATCAGCGTTATCCGGGTTCAGGTCGCTGATACCCAGCTTGCCCGCTGCCGCTTCGATCGAGCCAGTCTGCTTGACCAATGCGGCGATGGCGTCGCGCACGATCTGGTTGCCCGCGTCATTGCCGGCCGCGATCAACTGGTCGTAGTGCTCACCCTTGTTGGCGTGGTCCACCATGACCTGGATCTTCGCTTCGGTCGCCGCCAGGTCCGCTTTCAAGGCGGTGTCGGCAGCCGGGTCGGCCTTGGCCACCAGGGACGACAGGCTGGCGCCGGTCATTTTGGTGCCGTCGACGCGGGTGTACTCGCCCAGGTAGACGTTGCGGATGCCCTTGGCGTCGTAGAAGTGCGAGTTGTGGGTGTTGTCGCTGAAGCAGTCCTGTTCGTCTTCCGGCGAGTTGGCTTCCAGGGACACCTTCATGCGCTCACCGGCCAGTTCGCCCAGGGACAGGCTGCCCATGCCGAACAACATTTTGCGCAGGCCGTCGGTGGCAGGTTCTGCCTCCAGGGTGGCGCGGTAGTTGTCTTCGACGTTGGGTTTCCAGTTGCCGACCATTTCTTCCAGATCGCTGACCAGCAGTTGGGTCACGGCACGCAGGTAAGTGCGGCGGCGCTCGTTGTGGCCACCGGTGGCACCGTCGCCCGTCAGGTAGTCCGACGCCGGACGGTTGCCGGCGCCTGGGCCGGTGCCGTTCAGGTCCTGGCCCCACAGCAGGAATTCGATGGCGTGGTAGCCGGTGGCGACGTTGGCTTCGGAACCGCCCAGCTCATTGAGGCTGGCGAGTTTTTCCGGCGTGATGTCCTTCACGTCGACCTTGTCTTCGCCGACCTGGATCTGGGTGTTGGCAATGATATTGGCGGTGGCGCCCGGGTTACCCAGGGCGTGCTCGTAGGACTTGTCGACGTAGTCGATCAGGCCTTCGTCCAGCGGCCATGCGTTCACCTGGCCTTCCCAGTCGTCGATGATGGTGTTGCCGAAGCGGAACACTTCGCTCTGCAGGTACGGGACGCGGGCCGCGATCCAGGCGGTACGTGCGGCTTTCAGGGTTTCGTCGTTCGGCTTGGCGAGGAACGTGTCGATCGCGGTCTGCAGGGTTTTCGCGGTGGACTCGGCATCGCTGTAGACCGCAAATACCATGTCTGCGTAATGCGCGACCACGGCCTTGGCGGCCGCTTCGTCGACCTGACCGGCAGGGGTGGCAGCCGCTGGAGCGGTAGTGCTGGCAGCCGGGGTCGGCGCCTGTGGCGCTGCGGCCTTGTCTTTACCTTCGCCACAGCCGGCGAGAGAAATGGCAATGGCCAGCAGACTGGCGGTGGCCAGGGGCATACGAATCATGGCGAACATCCTGCTTCGGTTGTTGATGGGGCGCGCGGGGGGGAGCGCAAAAACTGCGACATAATGCGAAAGATTTGCATTTTGTGTAAAGGGTTATACGCGGGAAATATTCAGTATCGTTTTGGCCGGTCAAAGAATGACGGCGTTGTTACGCTCCGACTGCTTCAGAAATGCCGCCAACTCCCTGGCCTGCAAGGGTTTGCTGTAGTGGTAACCCTGACCCTCATGGCAGCCCTCGGAGATGATATAGGCCTCCTGCTCAGCGGTTTCCACGCCTTCGGCGATCACCTGCATGCCCAGGCTTTTGCCCAGTTGGATGATCGCGCGCACGATGGTGGCATCGTCGTCATCGTCCAGCAGGTCCTGGACGAAGCTCTTGTCGATCTTGATCTTGTCCAGGGGCAGGCTTTTCAAGTAGCTGAGGGATGAGTAACCGGTGCCAAAGTCATCGATGGCAATCAACGCCCCGGAGCGACGCAGGCTCAGCAGATGCTGGGCTGCGGTGCTGATGTCTTCCATCAGGCCGGTTTCGGTGACTTCCAGTTCCAGGCTGCGCGGCGGCAGGCGGTAGATCTGCATCAGGTTATTGACCACCCGTGGCAGTTCGGTGTGGTGCAGTTGCACGGTGGACAAGTTGACCGCCATGCGCAGGTCGGTGAAGCCCAGGTCGTGCCATTCGCGCAATTGCCGGCAGGCCTGGTCCAGCACCCATTCGCCAATCGGAATAATGGTGCCGTTCTGCTCAGCGAGCGGGATAAACAGGTCCGGCGGTACCAGGCCATGCTCTGGATGCTGCCAGCGGATCAGCGCCTCCACACCGACCACGCGGTGATCGCGGTAGCTGATCTGCGGTTGGTACACCAGGTGGAACTGGTCGCGGCTGAGGGCTTCGCGCAGGTCTTTTTCCAGCTCGCGGCGGCGGCGCATTTCGCTGTCGACGCTGGCGATGTAGAACTGATAGCGGTTGCGCGAACGGGTCTTGGCCAGGGTCATGGTCTGTTCGGCTTTTTGCAGCAGCTTTTCGGTGCTGTCGCCGTCTTCCGGGAACAGGGTGATGCCGATGGTGGCGCGCAGGCGGATACCTTCGTGGTCGAGAGCGAACTCCGCCTCCAGGTCGTCCAGAATGCTTTGTGCCAGTTCGGCGGCCTCGTAAGGCTGGTCGATATCGGCCTGTACCAGGGCGAACTGGTCGCCGCCCAATCGGGCGAGTGCGCCGAGGCGGCCGCTGTGGGCACGCAATCGGTCGGCCAAGGCCAGCAACAATTTGTCACCGGCCTGGTAGGTGAACTGTTCGTTGACGCTCTTGAAGTCATCCAGCCCCACGCACAATACCGCTACGCGCCGTTGTCGACGGCCGGCGTCGATGAGGATCTTGTCCAGTTGCTCCTGCAGTTTCTGGCGGTTCGGCAGGCCGGTCAGGAAGTCGTACTGGGCCATGCGCAACAGGCTGCTTTCGGCCTCATGACGCAAATGGGTGTTACGTTCGATGGATTCGAGCAATTGGTTGGCGGTGTTGATCCACAGCCCCAACTCGTTGCGCTCGTGGCCCTTGAGCTGCGGGATCTTGTGTTCGCTGGGCCGGTCCGGGTTGATCGACGTCAGGTGCTCGATAATCCGTGACAGCGGCTTGGTCAGCAGCCAGTGATAGACCAGGTACAGCACCAGGCCCATGGCCAGGGCACGCAACACCCCGGAAATGAAGATGATCACCGAGTTGACGATAAAGCCCTGGCCATAAGTCGCGGTGTCGAGGGTGATGCTCAGGTCGCCGTAATACTCGCTGTAGGGGCCTTTGCCCACCAGCGCCGTGGTGAAGGTGCGTTCCCGGCCGAGAATCAGGTCAGTCAACCAGCGGCTGGGCGCTTGCTGCAAGGCACGGCTTTTTTCCGCCAGCATGGTTTCGTTGGGGTGGCCGATGGACGCCATGCGCACCGCGTCATCCTGGAACAGGCCCTCAATCACTTGCATGCCCATCTCGCGGTCCAGGCTGTAGACGGCCTGGGTCGAGGGGTCGCGAAACATGTCGAGGATGCGCTGGGCATCACCGGCTACGGCCTGGCGTGTCTTGTAGGCATCGAACACGATCTGCGCCACGCTCAGCACGACGCCCACGATCAATGCCGACAGCAGCACAACCCGTAGCAACTTCACCGACAAGCTGTTTTTGAGTTCCAGCTTCAAAGGGGCATTCCTTGTCTCATGCGGGTGGCCTTCAATATGCCATGAGTATTGGCAATCTGGGGTTGGCAGTCAAAGGGACATTGGGTCAGCCGCAAAAAGGTCATGAGACATGGAACCCTCTCCTTGGAAATGCCCACTCAGGGCGGGAGAGGAATGTGCCTTTCATTGAATATCGGAGTATTTACTTATGAGCGTAGCAATAGCCGCCGCAGCACTGGCACCCGTCGCCGCCGCCGTGGCCCCCGTGGTTCTATCCGTTGCAGGTCAGGCAGCAAAAGTGGCTACGGATGCCGCGAGGGACATGGTGGGCGGTGCAATCGATTTGGCAGGAAGCGGTGTCAGCAAACAACCGCAAATCCGGTTCTGACTGGGCGTATCTGTACGTTTCGATCCTATGTCATCAGGGGGGGGCGGAGAGAGGCGCTCCCGCCACCCCTTGGTTTCTTCTTTAACTCAGTCAGTGCTTATTGCTTGAAGCTGATGGCTATTTTTCCTGCGCCTTTCTCCATGGGGAGCTCAATGGTTTTGCTTGGGGGCTCTTCCTCTTTGCCGGCAATCTGTTTAGCCAGGGCATCGGCAAAGGGTTGCAGCAGCGGCGCGACCGCTTTGACTATGTCGCCAACCACAGGAAGTCCTGTTTTCACCAGATCACCCACTACGGGAAGTTGTGCCAGTGCACCAATAGTCATTGTTATTTCTCCGACAGGTAAGAGACCTCAATTCGTCTCACTGAATACGTGGCAAATGACAATGGCTGAGTTCCTGAGCCTGAATGACTATATGTTGCGCAAAAAAACCGGCATTCCAGGCTGTCTGAAAACGCAGCCTGCGCCGGTCAAAAGCAAATGCCCCGACTTATCGGGGCATTTGCTTTTTAGGTTTCGGATAATGAAAAAGGGCTTTTCAGCCCATCAACCCCATCATCTTTTGCACACCCAGCACGTTTATGGCTCGTTTCAGGTTGTACGCCTGTATCGCAAGTGCCATTTCCGGTCGCCTTTGTTGAGCGCTTTAAGCGTGAGTACCGTGCCGTTGGGGCAGTGGTAGCTATCACTTTCCTCGTCGTAACTGAAAAGTGTGCGATCAAGATTTTGCTCTTCACCACCCTGGGTATTTACAGCTCGATTGGGCGGGACAAAGGGGGTGATACCAGCATCTTCACACGCCTGGAACTGGCCGCCATCGGCTCAAGCTGACGGTTATCAGTACCTTCCTGGGTTACTTCGTGATGCACGATCAGGCGGTGTTTCGCGTCGACCGCACTTTCGTCCAGTGAGACTGGAAACAGAGCGCCTTGAGTACGGTCTTCACCTTGGATATAGCGCATAAGAAAAATGCCCGTATCTTGCGATACGGGCATTTTCTTAAACCGGGCGGCAGATTGCTAGGTTTTCACACAGCCTGATTCGCCGGGCTTTTTTTACTGCAAGCGTTGCTTAGGCAGTGAAGGTCTTGCCTTCGAACTGCTCAGCCACGAACTTCCAGTTGACCAGGTTCCAGAACGCTTCCACATACTTTGGACGCACGTTGCGGTAGTCGATGTAGTAGGCGTGTTCCCAGACGTCGCAGGTCAGCAGCGGGGTGTCGCCGCTGGTCAGCGGGTTGCCGGCGCCGATGGTGCTGGCCAGGGCCAGGGAACCGTCAGCCTTTTTCACCAGCCAGCCCCAACCGGAGCCGAAGGTGCCGACGGAGGTCTTGGTGAACTCTTCCTTGAACTTGTCGAACGAACCGAACGCAGCGTTGATGGCTTCAGCCAGCGCGCCGGTGGGTTGGCCGCCAGCGTTTGGCGCCAGGCAGTTCCAGTAGAAGGTGTGGTTCCAGACCTGGGCAGCGTTGTTGAAGATACCGCCCGAAGAGGATTTGACGATCTCTTCCAGGGTCTTGCCTTCGAACTCGGTGCCTGGCACCAGGTTGTTCAGGTTCACGACATAGGTGTTGTGGTGCTTGTCGTGGTGGTATTCCAAGGTTTCCTTGGAGATGTGCGGCTGCAGGGCATCGTGTGCGTAGGGCAGCGGCGGCAATTCGAAAGCCATGATAAATCTCCTAATCAGGTCAGTTGCGGTGAGCGCAAGGCCGATCACGGGCGGCCAAACAAGCGCCGGGGAGTTTGTACTCTTTGCGGCGCAGGGTCAGGATCATAGCACCGGGGTTGTGGCAAAACCACGCAACAACTGTGTGGGATAGAGGTTCCAGAGCGTTTTGGAATATTCCTCAGGCACTGATCAATTGATAGGCCACGCTGAACATCATCACCGCCACCAACAGGTCCAGCAGGCGCCAGGTGGCCGGGCGTGCCAGCCAGGGGGCCAGCCACGCCGCGCCGAGCGCCAGGGTTGCGAACCACAGCAGCGACGCACTGGCCGCGCCGGCGACGTAGGCGCCGGGTTCGGTTTGTTGGGCGCCGAGCGAGCCGATCAGCAACACGGTGTCCAGGTACACGTGAGGGTTGAGCAGGGTGACGGCCAGCGCGCTCAGCAGCACCGCGCGCAGCGAGCGCACCTGCAGGTTGCCGCCCTGGTCCAGGCTCTGTTTCGAACAGGCCCGGCGGAGTGCGCAGGCCCCGTACCAGATCAGGAAAGCCGCGCCGCCCCAGCGTGCGATCGCCAGCAGTATCGGGCTCTGCGCCAGCACTGTCGCCAGGCCGAACACCCCGGCGGCCACCAGCAGCGCATCGCACACCACACACAGCGCTGCCACGGGTAAATGATGTTCACGGCGCAGGCTTTGCGCCAAGACAAAGGCATTCTGGGTGCCGATGGCCATGATCAGGCCGAGGGCGACCAGCAAACCATTCAGGTAGCTTTGCCACATAGGGTCTACTCCGCGTTTGCCGCCAGTTGCTGCAACACGTGCATGGCACGCTGGGCATCGGCACGGCCGACGAACAGGTGGTCGTGGTAATAGCCGGCAATCACGTTGCAACTGATGCCGGCCTTGCCCAAGGCACTGGCGAAGGCGGCGGTCAGGCCCACGGCCTCCAGGGCCGAGTGCACATTCAAGGTGATCCACGCGGCGACGTAGTCGAAGGCCAGCCCAGCCTGTTCCGCTTGTTGGCGTTCGACGATCAGGGTCAGGCCTTCTTGTTCGCGGAAGCTGCCGATCACCTCGCAATCGGCAGGGATTCGCTGATCGGGCAGGGTGCAGAATACGTAGTCGCCGTCATTCAGATGAGGACTCATGCTGCGCAGCAGGGTAGCCAGGGCGGTTTCGCCAGCCATGGGAGGTTCCTTATAAAGAGAGAAGCGATGCTGGCTATTCTCATGGCGCAGGCTGTATAAGAAAAACCAATATTGCTGATCGCTCATTAGAGAAACTGATGTTCGACTATAAATTGCTTTCCGCTCTGGCGGCGGTGGTGGAGCAGGCGGGCTTCGAGCGCGCCGCCCAGGTGCTGGGGTTGTCGCAGTCGGCGATCTCCCAGCGCATCAAGTTGCTGGAGGCGCGTATCGGCCAGCCGGTACTGGTGCGGGCCACGCCGCCGACACCCACCGATATCGGCCGTCGCCTGCTCAACCATGTGCAACAGGTGCGCCTGCTGGAGCGCGACCTGCAAAGCCAGGTGCCGTCCCTGGATGAGGAAGGCATGCCCGAGCGCCTGCGTATCGCGTTGAACGCCGACAGCCTCGCCACCTGGTGGGCCGAGGCCGTCAGTGGTTTTTGCGCCGAACAGCATCTGCTGTTGGATCTGGTGGTGGAGGACCAGACCGTAGGCCTCAAGCGCATGCGCGCCGGTGAAGTGGCGGCCTGTATCTGCGCCAGCGAGCGCCCGGTGGCCGGGGCACGCAGCCTGCTGCTGGGGGCCATGCGTTATCGCGCGTTGGCCAGCCCGGCCTTTATTGCCCGGCACTTTCCCGACGGCGTGCGCGCCGACCAACTGGCACGCACCCCGGCATTGGTTTTTGGCCCGGATGATTTCCTGCAACACCGCTACCTGGCATCCCTGGGCGTGGATGGCGGCTTCGAACACCATTTATGCCCATCGTCCGAAGGCTTTATTCGCCTGACCGAAGCGGGCCTGGGTTGGGGGCTGGTGCCGGAATTGCAGGTGCGCGACCAACTGCAAAAGGGCCTGTTGGTCGAGTTATTGCCAGATAAGCCCATCGATGTGCCGTTGTACTGGCATCATTGGCGCAGTGGCGGGCAACTGCTGGGCTTGTTGACCGACCATCTGGCCCAGGCATGCGGGCAGTGGTTGGTGCCGTTGGAGTGATGGCGTGCGTCAAGGCAACAGCGATGAAAAACGAAAGCACACGGGGTAATACATGAAGATTCTGGTCACCGGCGCAAGCGGCTTCATCGGCGGGCGCTTTGCGCGTTTCGCCCTGGAGCAGGGCCTGGACGTGCGGGTCAACGGGCGACGTGCCGAAGGTGTGGAACACCTGGTCAGGCGCGGCGCCGAGTTTATCCAGGGTGATTTGAATGACGCCGACCTGGTGCGCGATCTCTGCCGCGATGTCGAAGCCGTGGTGCATTGCGCCGGCGCCGTCGGGCTGTGGGGCAAGTATCAGGACTTTCATCAGGGCAATGTGCTGGTCACCGAAAATGTCGTCGAGGCCTGCCTCAAGGAGCGCGTGGGCCGGCTGGTGCACCTGTCGTCGCCGTCGATCTATTTCGATGGGCGCGATCACCTGGGGCTGACTGAGGAGCAAGTGCCCAAGCGCTTCAAGCACCCCTATGCCGCCACCAAGTACCTGGCCGAACAGAAGGTGTTCGGTGCCCAGGAGTTCGGCCTCGAAGTCGTGGCCTTGCGTCCGCGCTTCGTCACGGGCGCCGGTGACATGAGTATCTTCCCGCGCCTGCTGAAAATGCAGCGCAAGAATCGCCTGGCCATCGTCGGCGATGGTCTGAACAAGGTCGACTTCACCAGCGTGCACAACCTCAACGAAGCGCTGCTCAGCAGTTTGCTCGCCACGGGCTCGGCGCTGGGCAGGGCCTACAACATCAGCAACGGTGCGCCAGTGCCGGTGTGGGATGTGGTGAACTACGTGATGCGCCAAATGGAATTGCCGCAGGTGACGCGGTATCGGTCCTACGGTTTGTCCTACAGCGTGGCAGCACTCAACGAAGCGTTTTGCGCGATGTGGCCCGGTCGTCCCGAGCCGGCGTTGTCGCGCCTGGGCATGCAAGTGATGAACAAAGATTTCACCCTCGACATCAGCCGCGCCAGGCATTATCTGGACTACGAGCCCAAGGTCAGCCTGTGGACCGCCCTCGACGAGTTTTGCAGTTGGTGGAAGGCCCAGGACCCTGGGTTGAAGTAAGAACACAACAGGCAACACTTCGGGAACCGAATTCGGCGTTCCGGGTCGATCAGGGCGTCGGGAACGCGGTTTATACTCCCGTCGCTCGCCACCTCACCGATTCAGGGTTGATACATGCGCAACGATGCTAAAGACGATTTCGACAACGTTCCCAGCCTGCGGGCGGATGTCGGGGATGACGATGACTTCGAACCTACCCCGGCCACCTCAGTGCGTTCGCGTAACACCAAGGTGGTCAAGGTCAAGAGCGCCAGCACCGGCCCGTTGTGGGCCTTGATCGGCGCGCTGCTGATCGCCTTTGCGGGCCTGGCCTGGTGGAGCTTCCAGCAGATCTCCCTGATGGGCCAGCAGTTGGTTGCCACCCAGGAGAGCTTTGCGCGCATCAGCGAAGAAGCGGCGGGGCGCCTGCAGGATATTTCCGGCAAGGTGGTGGCCAGCGAGGCCAGCGTCAACAACGGCAGCGAAGCGCTGAAACTGCAGATCAAGCAGCTTGAAAGCCAGTTGCTGGAGCAGGGTAAACAGCAGATCGGCGTGGCCGGCCAGGCCACCGAGCTGGACAAGCGCCTGGCGCAAATGACCGCCAGCACCACCGACCTGTCCAACGCCAACAGCAAGCTGCAAGGCCAGGTCCAGGCGTTGACCGACGCCGTGGCGACCCTCAAGGCGGCGCAGGTTGACGCCGGCAAGCGCGATACCGAGATCAAGGAACTGGCCGCTGACGTGGCCGCCTTGAAGAAACAGGGTAACCCCAGCGCCGCCATCGCCCGGATCGAACAGGACCTCGTGGTGCTCAAGAGCGCCCAGGACAACGCGTCGGCCAACAGTGATGCGCCTACCAACAAGGAGTTCGACGTGTTCCGCATCCAGACCACGCGTAATATCACCACCTTGCAGAGCCAGGTGCAGAACCTCAACCAACAACTTAACGCGCCGGCGAGAGTTACCCCGCTCGGGCAATGAGGTCTCTTGTAGAAATGTCACCACTCGGTGACATTTCCCATCCCCTTCGTTACTTGCTCCCAGTGCGCCCTTGTTTAGACTCCGGTCATCCCACAAACAATAATAAGGGCCACCCATGACCACCCAACCACTGCCTGCCAGCAGTTGGCTGAACGCGCCTGCCCATCACGCCTGGCTCGCTGCCGAAGGCCAGCGCCTGCTGGCGTTTGCCAAGGCGTCTCGACTGCCCGATGGCTTTGGCAACCTGGACGACAAAGGCCGGCTGCCGGCCGATGCCCGCGCTGAAACCATGAACACCGCCCGCATGACTCACAGTTTCGCCATGGCCCACGCCATGGGGTTGCCTGGCTATGCCGAACTGATTGAACACGGGGTTGCCTCCCTCAACGGCCCGTTGCGCGACAGTGAGCATGGCGGCTGGTTCGCCGCACCCCACGCCGTCGACGGCAACCGTGGTAAGGCCGCGTACCTGCACGCCTTCGTGGCCCTGGCCGCCAGCTCTGCAGTGGTGGCGGGCGCTCCCGGCGCGCAACACTTGCTGAATGACGCCATCCATATCATCGACCAGTTCTTCTGGAGTGAAGAGGAGGGCGTGATGCTCGAGTCCTTTGCCCAGGACTGGAGCGGCGTCGAAGCCTATCGCGGCGCCAACAGCAACATGCACGCCACCGAAGCCTTCCTCGCCCTGGCCGATGTGACCGGCGATACACGTTGGTTGGACCGTGCGCTGCGGATCGTCGAGCGCGTGATCCATACCCATGCCGCCGGCAACCAGTTCATGGTGATCGAGCATTTCGATACAGGCTGGCAACCCTTGCTCGGTTACAACGAAGACAATCCCGCCGATGGCTTCCGCCCCTACGGCATTACCCCCGGCCATGGCTTCGAGTGGGCGCGGCTGGTGCTGCACCTTGAGGCCGCGCGTCTGCAAGCCGGGCTCGCCACACCCGAGTGGCTGGTGACCGACGCCAAAGGCCTGTTCGCCAGTGCCTGTGAGTACGCCTGGGCGGTGGATGGTGCCCCCGGCATCGTCTACACCCTCGACTGGAACCACCGCCCGGTGGTGCGCGAGCGCCTGCACTGGACTCACGCCGAAGCCAGCGCTGCTGCCCAGGCCCTGCTCAAACGCACCGGCGAATCGCATTACGAAACCTGGTACCGGCGCTTCTGGGAATTCTGCGAAACCCACTTCATCGACCGCATCAACGGCAGCTGGCATCACGAACTCAGCCCGCATAACCAACCCAGCAGCAAAATATGGGGCGGCAAGCCGGACCTGTACCATGCCTGGCAAGCGGTAGTGCTGCCTGCACTGCCCTTGGCACCCAGCATGGCCAGTGCCATCGGGGCTGGGCACTATGTCACCAACTGGTGACATTTGTGCATCCCTTTGTTACCTGCGCCTCAAAAAACCCTGTTTAAACTCCGTGCAGCGCAAGCCTAAGACTTGCATGCATAACAACAAGAAAAGGTACTCAGATGAACGCGATTAATCGCCTCGCCGTCGCTATTTCCATTGCCTCGTTGTTTCCCCTCAGTGCATTTGCCGCCGACTCGAAAGGGACGGTTGAAGTTGTGCATTGGTGGACCTCGGGTGGTGAGAAGGCGGCTGTAGATGTCCTGAAGGCCCAAGTTGAAAAAGACGGCTTCACCTGGAAAGACGGTGCCGTCGCAGGTGGCGGTGGCGCCACGGCCATGACCGTGCTGAAAAGCCGCGCAGTCGCCGGCAACCCGCCAGGCGTTGCCCAGATCAAAGGCCCCGACATACAGGAATGGGCGTCCACCGGCCTGCTCGACACCGACGTGCTCAAGGACGTCGCCAAAGAAGAAAAGTGGGACTCCCTGCTCGACAAGAAAGTCTCCGATACCGTGAAGTACGACGGTGACTACGTTGCCGTACCGGTCAATATCCACCGCGTGAACTGGCTGTGGATCAACCCGGAAGTCTTCAAGAAAGCCGGTATCACCAAGAACCCGACCACCCTCGAAGAATTCTACGCCGCTGGCGACAAGCTGAAGAAAGCCGGCTTCATTCCGCTCGCCCATGGTGGCCAGCCTTGGCAGGACAGCACCGTGTTCGAGGCGGTGGTGCTTTCTGTGATGGGCGCCGATGGCTACAAGAAAGCCCTGGTCGACCTGGATAACGCTGCACTGACCGGCCCGGAAATGGTCAAGGCCCTGACCGAGCTGAAAAAAGTCGCGACCTACATGGACGTCGACGGCAAAGGCCAGGACTGGAACCTCGAAGCAGGCAAGGTCATCAACGGCAAGGCCGGCATGCAGATCATGGGTGACTGGGCCAAGTCCGAATGGACCGCCGCCAAGAAGGTCGCCGGCAAAGACTATGAGTGCGTAGCCTTCCCGGGTACCGACAAAGCCTTCACCTACAACATCGACTCCCTGGCGGTGTTCAAGCAGAAAGACAAAGGCACTGCGGCGGGTCAGCAGGACATTGCCAGAGTCGTGCTGGGTGAAAACTTCCAGAAAGTGTTCAGCATCAACAAGGGTTCGATCCCTGTGCGTAACGACATGCTGAACAAAATGGACTCGTACGGCTTCGACTCCTGCGCCCAGACCGCTGCCAAGGACTTCCTGGCAGACGCCAAGACCGGCGGCCTGCAGCCAAGCATGGCGCACAACATGGCCACGACCCTGGCGGTGCAAGGTGCATTCTTTGACGTTGTGACCAACTACATCAACGACCCGAAAGCCGACCCGGCCGACACCGCCAAGAAACTCGGCGCTGCGATCAAGTCCGCCAAGTAACGGTTGACCTTATGGGGGGGACTCCCTTGCCCCCCATAAGGCGTGTTCCTGTAGTCCTTTTTCCCTGTACTGGATTTTCCCATGAGTTCTGTTGCTGTGTTCAGCAAAGCCTCGCCGTTCGATGCACTGCAGCGCTGGCTACCCAAACTGGTGCTGGCGCCCAGCATGTTCATCGTGTTGGTGGGCTTCTACGGCTACATCCTGTGGACGTTTGTACTCTCGTTCACCAATTCCACGTTCCTGCCAAGCTACAAATGGGCGGGCCTTGCGCAATACGCGCGGTTGTTCGACAACGACCGCTGGTGGGTGGCGAGCAAGAACCTGGCGGTGTTTGGCGGGATGTTCATCGGCATCACCCTGGTTATCGGGGTGACCCTGGCGATCTTCCTCGACCAGAAAATCCGTCGTGAAGGCTTTATCCGCACCATTTACCTGTACCCGATGGCGCTCTCGATGATCGTCACCGGTACGGCCTGGAAATGGCTGCTCAACCCGGGCATGGGCCTGGACAAACTCCTGCGTGACTGGGGCTGGGAAGGCTTCCGTCTCGACTGGCTGATCGACCCGGACCGCGTGGTCTACTGCCTGGTGATCGCCGCTGTATGGCAAGCCTCGGGCTTTATCATGGCGATGTTCCTCGCCGGCCTGCGTGGCGTCGATCAGTCGATTATCCGTGCCGCCCAGATCGACGGCGCGAGCCT
Organism: Pseudomonas sp. NFPP28; assembly: GCF_900115535.1. NCBI lineage: Bacteria > Pseudomonadati > Pseudomonadota > Gammaproteobacteria > Pseudomonadales > Pseudomonadaceae > Pseudomonas > Pseudomonas sp. NFPP28. The sequence continues at coordinate 365,078 of NZ_FOWT01000006.1, forward strand.
GCCACGCATCTACTGGAGCGTGGTGCTGCCCAGCCTGCGTCCGGTGTTCTTCAGTGCGGTGATGATCCTGGCGCACATTGCGATCAAGAGCTTCGACCTGGTGGCGGCAATGACTGCCGGCGGCCCGGGCTATTCGTCCGACCTGCCTGCCATGTTCATGTACTCGTTCACCTTCAGCCGTGGCCAGATGGGCATGGGTTCGGCCAGTGCGATCCTGATGCTCGGTGCGATCCTGGCGATCATCGTGCCTTACCTCTACTCCGAGCTGAGGACCAAACGTCATGACTAGTCTCGCCTCCAAATCACCTGTCAGCCTGAGTCGCATCGCGATCTACGCGGTGCTGATCCTCGCCGTGCTGCTGTACCTGGTGCCGCTGGTGGTGATGCTGCTGACCAGCTTCAAAACCCCGGAAGACATCAGCACCGGCAACCTGCTGAGCTGGCCGACCGTGGTCTCCGGCATCGGCTGGGTCAAGGCCTGGGCCACTGTGGACGGTTACTTCTGGAACTCGATCAAGATCACCGTTCCGGCCGTACTGATCTCCACCGCCATCGGTGCGTTGAACGGCTATGTGCTGTCGTTCTGGCGCTTCAAAGGCTCGCAGTTGTTCTTCGGCTTGCTGCTGTTCGGTTGCTTCCTGCCGTTCCAGACCGTGCTGCTGCCGGCGTCGTTCACCCTCGGCAAGATGGGCCTGGCCAGCACCACCACCGGCCTGGTGTTTGTGCACGTGGTCTATGGCCTGGCGTTCACCACGCTGTTTTTCCGTAACTACTACGTGAGCATCCCGGACGCGCTGATCAAGGCGGCACGCCTGGACGGTGCGGGATTCTTCACCATCTTCCGTCAGATCATTCTGCCGATGTCGACCCCGATCATCATGGTCTGCCTGATCTGGCAGTTCACCCAGATCTGGAACGACTTCCTGTTCGGCGTGGTGTTCTCCAGTGGCGATTCCCAGCCCATCACGGTGGCGCTGAACAACCTGGTCAACACCAGCACCGGGGCCAAGGAATATAACGTGGATATGGCGGCGGCGATGATCGCCGGGCTGCCGACCCTGCTGGTCTATGTGATCGCAGGCAAGTATTTCGTGCGCGGCCTCACGGCCGGCGCGGTCAAGGGGTAATCATGGCTACGCTTGAACTTCGCAATGTAAACAAGACCTATGGCGCCGGCCTGCCCGACACCTTGAAGAACATCGAACTGTCGATCAAGGAAGGCGAGTTCCTGATCCTGGTCGGCCCTTCAGGGTGCGGCAAATCCACGCTGATGAACTGCATCGCCGGCCTAGAGACCATCACCGGCGGCGCGATCATGATCGGCGACCAGGACGTGAGCGGCATGAGCCCCAAGGACCGGGACATCGCCATGGTGTTCCAGTCCTACGCGCTGTACCCGACCATGAGCGTGCGCGAGAACATCGAGTTCGGCCTCAAGATCCGCAAGATGGCCCAGGCGGATATCGACGCCGAAGTGGCGCGGGTTGCAAAACTGCTGCAGATCGAACACCTGCTCAACCGCAAGCCGGGCCAGCTCTCCGGCGGCCAGCAACAGCGCGTGGCCATGGGCCGTGCCCTGGCGCGTCGGCCGAAGATCTACCTGTTTGACGAGCCGCTGTCCAACCTCGACGCCAAGCTGCGCGTCGAGATGCGTACCGAAATGAAGCTGATGCACCAGCGCCTCAAGACCACCACGGTCTACGTGACCCACGACCAGATCGAAGCGATGACCCTGGGCGACAAAGTGGCGGTGATGAAGGACGGCATCATCCAACAATTTGGCACGCCGAAAGAAATTTACAACGACCCGGCCAACCTGTTTGTGGCAAGCTTTATCGGTTCACCTCCCATGAACTTCGTTCCTATGCGCCTAAAACGCAAGGAAGGTCGTTTGGTCGCGCTGCTCGACAGCGGCCAGGCCCGTTGCGAATTGCCATTAGGCATGAACGACGCAGGTCTGGAGGACCGTGATGTGATTCTGGGCCTGCGCCCGGAGCAGATCGTGTTGGCGGCGGGTGAGGGCAACGGCTCGTCGAGCATTCGTGCTGAAGTCCAGGTCACCGAACCGACCGGTCCGGACACCCTGGTGTTCGTGCAGCTCAATGACACCAAGGTCTGCTGCCGTTTGGCGCCGGATGTGGCGCCCCAGGTCGGCGAGACCCTGACCCTGCAATTTGATCCGGCCAAGGTATTGTTGTTCGACGCCAACACTGGCGAACGCCTAGGCACTGCTTCTTCATTGCCCGCACAGGGGCATGCCGACAACGTGGCCCAATTCAAAGGCCGCTGAAGCAGCTAAGTTGTTGTTTCAAATAAAAAAGTAACCCGCGTTAGATAAAAACAGTTTAATAACAATAAAGACGAGGATGTAGGGATGAAAAAGCAACACAACAACACTCGGCTGATCTGCCAAATGTCAGCTGCAGCAGCCCTGGTTTTGTCCGCCAATGCGATGGCGGCCGATGCATTCAGTGCTGATTCGAAGTGGATGACCGGCGATTGGGGTGGTGAGCGTACCAAGCTGATCGAGCAAGGTATCGACATCAAGGCTGACTACGTTGGGGAGATGGGCTACAACGCCAAGGGCGGTTACAACCACGACAAGACCGGTCGCTACTCTGACCAGTTCGGTCTCGGCGTGGCACTCGACCTGCAAAAACTGTGGGGCTGGGATAACACCCAGGCCAAGATCCAGTTGACCAACCGTAATGGCCAGAACATCTCCAACGACCGCATCGGCGATCCGCGTGCCGGCACCTTGAGCTCGTCTCAAGAAGTGTACGGCCGTGGCCATATGGTGCGTCTGACCCAGTTCTGGATCCAGCACCAGATGTTCGACAACAAGTTGGACGTGAAGCTTGGTTACTTCGGCGAAGGCGAAGACTTCAACACCTTCCCGTGCGACTTCCAGAACCTGTCGTTCTGCGGTTCGCAAGTGGGTAACTACGTCAACACCTGGTACAACTGGCCGGTCAGTCAGGCCGCGATCCGTGTGAAGTACAACATCACGCCTGAGCTGTATGCGCAGATCGGCGCGTACAACCAGAACCCCTCGCAGCTCGAACACGGTAATGGCTTCAAGCTCAGCGGCAGCGGTACCAAGGGCACCGTGATCCCAGTGGAATTGGTCTGGTCGCCGAAGGTCAACAACCTGCCGGGCGAATACCGTGTGGGTTACTACAAGAGCGCGGCTGATGCCTCTGACGTCCGTGAAGACATCAACGGCAATGATGCTGCGACCACCCGCGCCGCCTACCGTACCCGCAGCAGCAAGAAAGGCTACTGGTTCGTTGCTCAACAGCAACTCACCACCCATAACGGCGATGCCTCCCGCGGCCTGAACATCGCGGCCAACGCCACCTTCCACGATAAGGAAACCAACCTGGTCGACAACTATCAGTCGCTCATGCTGGTGTACAAAGGCCCATTCGACGCGCGTCCGAAAGATGACGTCGGCATTGGTGTCGCGCGCCTGCACGTCAACGATGACGTGAAGAAAAACTCTGAACTGCTCAACGCCGCCAATGGTGTGAGCGACTATGACAATCCTCTCTACACGCCGATCCGTGAGACCGAGTACAACGTTGAACTCAACTACGGCTTCCACGTCACCAACTGGCTGACCGTGCGTCCTAACCTGCAATACGTTGTCCAGCCTGGCGGCGTGGACAAAGTCGACAACGCGTTGGTGGCGGGCCTGAAAATTCAGTCTACGTTCTAACGCTGTTGCGATAAGCTCCTTCTCTCTGTGCGCATTTTGCGGGTAGCCATGGCTACCCGCTTTTTTTGGGTCGCACTGTGAAGACAATCAGGACCGTGGCACATGCATGAGCAACCGCTGCAACGCTTTTTCAAATCCCTGCGCGAGCGTCCGGTGTTCGCCTGGGAGCGTTTTCAGATGCGTGATGTGTTGGTGATCGATCATCCGCTGTGCCAGGCGGTGTTCAGTCGCCAGGGCGCGCAATTGCTGCACTTTCAGCCTACCGGCCAGAAACCGTGGTTGTGGTGTGCCGCCAAGTGGCCGCAAGTCGGCGCCATCCGTGGAGGCGTGCCGGTGTGCTGGCCGTGGTATGGCCGTCACCCGAGTGAAAATGCCTGGCCATCCCATGGCTGGGCGCGCTTGATCGACTGGAAATTGCTCGACAGCAGCACTGACGACGACGGTGTGCGCCTGCACTGGCAATTGCAGCTGTGCGACTGGCAGGTCGACCTGCACGCGCACCTGGGCGAAACCTTGGAGCTGCGCCTGAGCACCGAGCATCAGGATGAGTTGCCGTGCCAACTGAGCCATGCATTGCACGCTTACTGGCGTATTGGTCATGTTGATGAGATAGCGCTGTCTGGGCTCGACGGTGCGCAAGGTTACGACCAGCTCAACCGCCAGGTCTGCCAGCAGGAGGGTGAGTTGCGGGTAGAAGGCGGTTGCCAGCGGGTGTTCCAGCACGAAGGCGAATTGCAACTCAAGGACCACGCCTGGCAGCGCGAACTGTGCATCGACACCGGCGACAGCGCCGACACGGTGGTGTGGCATCCGGGCAGCCGACCGCTGTTGGGCGTGAGCTTCAACGAGGCGTCGGGGTTTGTGTGCGTGGAGTCGGCGATGGCCGGGGCGAGCCTGGCGCCGGGGGAGAGGGCGCATCTGAGTTTGCAGGCCAGGGCTGGGGTTTAGCTGTGTTGCTGGTGGCCTCATCGGGGGCAAGCCCCCTCCCACACTTTGCTCTGTGAATACAGTCAAAATGTGGGAGGGGGCTTGCCCCCGATAAGGCCAGTACAGCCAACACAAAGGCAGGCCTAGTTGAACTCATCCCCCACCGGATACCGGCTGTCATTCAAACTCTCTTTGATCTTGCGCAAATGCGGCTGGAAATCCACCCCGCGACGCAAGGTCATGCCGGTGGCCAATACGTCCAGCACCGTCAACTGGATGATCCGCGAGGTCATCGGCATGTAGATGTCGGTGTCTTCTGGCAGTGGAATGTTCAGGCTCACCGTACTGGCCTTGGCCAGCGGCGAGTTTTCGGCGGTCACGCCCAACACTGAAGCGCCGTTTCCACGGGCGATGCGCGCCACTTCCACCAGTTCACGGGTACGCCCGGTGTAGGAAATGATCACGAACAACTCGCCGGTGTGTGCCACCGAGGCGATCATGCGCTGCATCAGCACGTCGGCATGGGCGGTGACCGCCAGGTTGAAGCGGAAGAACTTGTGCAGCGCATCCATCGCCACCGGTGCCGAAGCGCCCAGGCCGAAGAAGTGGATCTGCCGCGCCTGGATCAACAGGTCCACGGCCTTGCTGATCAGGGCCGGGTCCAGGGCCTGGCAGGCGCTGTCGAGCGACGCGATTGCGCTGCCAAAGATCTTCTGGGTGTAGGCCTCGGGGTTATCATCGGCTTCCACTGCGCGGCTGACATACGCCGCGCCGCTGGCCAGGCTTTGCGCCAGCTGCAATTTCAGTTCAGGGTAGCCGCTCACGCCGAACGAACGGCAGAAACGGTTGACCGTCGGTTCACTGACCGAGGCGGCCTGGGCAAGGGCGGCGATGGAGAAGCGGGTCGCCTGCTGCGGGTTGAGCAGGATGACCTCGGCAACTTTTTTCTCGGCCTTGTTCAATTCTTCGAGGCGGTTCTGGATCTGTTCCAGAAGATTTCGCACGCGGTCCATTCAGTCTTTCCTTCGGGCGACGATGCAAATTAGGGTGGCAACCAATCGACGAGTGGCCTTTTGCGGTGGCCTATCCTACTGAGGGTAGCTGAACACCACCACTCGGAATGCGTATTTCGGGAAAATGTTGTGGTTATTACTACATTTTTCCTTGAGTGATGCCTTGAAAAAAGGTATTTGTAGCTTAACTTGATAAAAGAACAAACATCATGCCTTCGATAACCGTAGAACCCTGCACCTTTGCCCTGTTTGGCGCCTTGGGTGATCTGGCGCTGCGCAAGTTATTTCCTGCCCTCTATCAACTCGATGGCGCCGCGCTCCTGCACGACGACACGCGCATCCTGGCCCTGGCCCGCGAAGCCGGTTCCGAGCAACAGCACCTGGCGCACATTGAAAAAGAACTGCGTAAATACGTCGGCAAGGAACTGGACGAAACCATCGCCCAGCGTTTCCTGGCGCGCCTGACCTATGTTCACGTCGACTTCATGAAAGCCGATGACTACGTGGCCCTGGCGGAAGTCGCCGGCACCGAACAACGCTTGATCGCCTACTTCGCCACACCGGCGGCGGTGTACGGCGCTATCTGCGAGAACCTGTCCAAGGTCGGCCTGGCGGACAACACCCGCGTGGTGCTGGAGAAACCGATTGGTTCGGACCTGGAGTCCTCGCGCAAGGTCAACGACGCCGTGGCCCAGTTCTTCCCGGAGAACCGCACCTACCGCATCGACCACTACCTGGGCAAAGAGACCGTCCAGAACCTGATCGCCCTGCGTTTCGCCAACAGCCTTTTCGAAACCCAGTGGAACCAGAATTACATCTCTCACGTGGAAATCACCGTGGCCGAGCAGGTCGGTATCGAAGGCCGTTGGGGCTACTTCGACAAGGCCGGCCAGCTGCGCGACATGATCCAGAACCACTTGCTGCAGCTGCTGTGCCTGATCGCCATGGACCCGCCGGCGGACCTGTCCGCCGACAGCATCCGTGACGAGAAGGTCAAGGTGCTCAAGGCCCTGGCGCCGATCAGCCCGGACGGCCTGACCACCCAGGTGGTGCGCGGCCAGTACATCGCCGGCTACAGCGCCGGCAAGCCGGTGCCGGGGTACCTGGAAGAAGAGAACTCCAACACCCAGAGCGACACCGAGACCTTCGTTGCCCTGCGTGCCGATATCCGCAACTGGCGTTGGGCGGGGGTGCCGTTCTACCTGCGCACCGGCAAGCGCATGCCGCAGAAGCTGTCGCAGATCGTCATCCACTTCAAGGAACCGTCCCACTACATCTTTGCCCCCGAGCAGCGCCTGCAGATCAGCAACAAACTGATCATCCGCCTGCAACCGGACGAGGGCATTTCCTTGCGAGTGATGACCAAGGAGCAGGGCCTGGACAAGGGCATGCAACTGCGCAGCGGCCCGTTGCAATTGAATTTTTCCGACACCTACCGCAGCGCCCGTATCCCGGATGCCTACGAGCGGTTGTTGCTGGAAGTGATGCGCGGCAATCAGAACCTGTTTGTTCGCAAAGATGAAATCGAAGCCGCGTGGAAGTGGTGTGACCAGCTGATCGCCGGGTGGAAAAAATCCGGTGATGCGCCCAAGCCGTACGCGGCCGGGTCCTGGGGGCCGATGAGCTCGATTGCACTGATCACGCGGGATGGGAGGTCGTGGTATGGCGATATCTGATTTGAAACTGCCCCAGGGCGTAACCCCTCACGAGTACCGCACCCCGGTGCTGTTGGCGGAAGGCCTGGCCAATGACGTGGCCGAGCAACTGCGCACGGCCATCAGTGCCAGTGGCGAAGCGACCCTGGTGGTGTCCGGTGGCCGCAGCCCCGTGGCGTTTTTCCAGCACCTGGCCAAGCAGGGCCTGGACTGGTCCAAGGTCACCATCACCCTGGCCGACGAGCGCTGGGTGCCAGTGGAACATGCCGACAGCAATGCCGGCCTGTTGAAGCAGCACCTGCTGCAAGGCCCGGCGGCCAAGGCCAGGTTCTTGAGCCTGTACAGCGCTGCGGCCAATCTTGAAGACGCAGCCGAGCAGGCCGATCGCCTGCTGGCCGAATTGCCAGCCATTGACGTACTGGTGCTGGGCATGGGCGATGACGGCCACACCGCATCGCTGTTCCCCGACAGTCCCAACCTGGGCGAAGCGTTGAAGGCCGACGGTACCCGCCGTTGCTGGCCGATGCTGGCGCCGACCGTGCCGCACCAGCGCCTGACGATGAGTCGCGCGCTGCTGGCCACGGCGAACTACACCGTACTGTCGATTTCCGGCAGTTCGAAATTGACCACCTTGAGCGCCGCGCTGGCCAGCGATGACGTCGCTGCCATGCCGATTCGCGCGTTTCTGCAACCTACATTAGAGATTTACTGGTGCCCATGAGCCAAGGATCAGCCGCTATGAAAAGCCCTCAACCGACCGTGTCCATGGCGGATAAAGTTGCCTTGATCGACAGCCTCTGCGCCAAGGCGCGGATCCTGCCGGTGATCACCATTGCCCGCGAACAGGACATCCTGCCGCTGGCCGATGCCCTGGCAGCCGGCGGTTTGACCGCACTGGAAGTGACCCTGCGTTCGGAGTTCGGCCTCAAGGCCATTCAGGTACTGCGCGAACAACGCCCTGAACTGTGCACCGGTGCCGGCACCGTGCTGGACCGTCACATGCTCGAAGCGGCCGAAGTGGCCGGCTCGCAATTCATCGTCACCCCCGGCATCACCCGCGACTTGCTGGAAGCTTCGGTACACAGCCCGATCCCGCTGCTGCCGGGCATCAGCAATGCCTCCGGCATCATGGAAGGCTATGGCCTGGGTTATCGCCGCTTCAAGCTGTTCCCGGCGGAAGTCAGCGGCGGCGTGGCGGCGATCAAGGCCCTGGGCGGCCCGTTCGGCGAAGTGAAATTCTGCCCGACCGGCGGCGTGGGCCCGGCCAACATCAAAAACTACATGGCGTTGAAAAACGTGATGTGCGTGGGCGGTAGCTGGATGCTCGACCCGGAATGGGTCAAGAACGGCGACTGGGCGCGTATCCAGGAAGTTACCGCGCAGGCGCTGGCCCTGCTGGATTGATCTGCTTTTACTGAATCGTTGTTGCTGTGCTTGACGGCATTTTTGCGGTGCACTTGGTCGGTGTACCGCTTTTTTTTGTCTGCAGAAAAGGCGCTTAGCCGACGCTCAACTCGGTGATGGCTTTGACCAGCACGGCGATCTCGGTTGCCGACGTCACCAGCCCCGGTGTCACCCGGATACAGGTGCCGAACGACGCACCGGTTCGGGTAGTGACAAACAGGTTGTAGTCCTTGAGCAGTCTATCGACCATCGCCTGCTGATCCCGCCCGCTGAACTTGAACGCCGTAATCCCGCAATACACCCTCGGATCATCCGGCGTCAGCACCTCGATCCCCGGCAATGCCCGCACCTGGCTGACCCACAGGTTGCGCAGGTAATTCACCCGTGCGCCTTTTTCCGCCGAGCCACCTAATTGGCGATGCTCTTCAAACACCAGCGGCAAGGTCATCAGCGCCGGAAAGTTCGGCGTGCTGTAGGACGTACGCGCACGCACATCGGTGGCGGGGTAGTGAAACTCACCCATGTCCGGGTCGATATCGGCCAGGCGCTCCGGGGCGATGTACAGGAAGCCCAGGGTCAGTGGCGCGCCGATCCATTTGTGCAGGTTGAAGCCGGCAAACTGAATGCCCAGCTCGGCCAGGTTGAACTCGATCTGGCCCAGGGCATGGGCACCGTCGAGGATCACGTCCACGCCATGCTCGCGCGCCGCCCTGGCGACCGCTTCGACGGGCATCACCAGGCCGGTGCGGTGGGTGACGTGGGTCAGCGCCATCAGCTTCAGACGTGGGTACTGGACGAACGCATCAAGATACGTCTGCACCAGGCTGTCGAAACTGGCCGGGTGTGTGTGGGACAGTTCGATCACCTCCACCCCGCGAACGCCGGCCAGCCAACGCATGGCACCCTTGACCGTGTCGTACTCCAGGTCACTGATCAGCACCTGGTCGCCCGGTTGCAGGCGGTTGTAGTTGCGGATCAGTGATTGCAAGGCTTCGGTGGCGTTGCGGGTAAAGGCCACCGACTTCGGGGCCACATCAATCAGCTCGGCCAGTTGCCGACGAATCTCGACGTTCTCGCCTTGCTCGAAGCGCTGGCGCACATGCAGCGAATTACTCCGGTTGATAAGCGCAACCTGGTCCAGGTAATGGGATTGCACCGTTCGGCTCATACGCCCGAAGTAACCGTTTTCCAGGTTGATCGGGCCGGTCTCCAAGGCGTAGCGCTCGGAAACGGCCTGCCAATGTTGTTCGTTGTCAGCATTGCGTGGCATTGGGAGCTCTCAATGGCGCGGGGCGGGTTTGCCGTGTTTGGCACGTAGCGGTTCGAGTAACTCGGACAATCCGTTGCTGTCGATTTCCTGCATCAACGCCAACAAGCCGCCGAGTTCGCCGTGGGGGAAACCTTCACGGGCGAACCAGTTGAGGTAGGGGCCAGGAAGGTCGGCGATGATCCGTCCCTTGTATTTGCCGAAGGGCATTTCGCGGGTGATCAGCAGTGCGAGTTTTTCGGGATTCATGAAGGCTCGGAGGGTTGAGTCGTGACCTTGGAAAATACAGGCATTCTGCATGAAGGCCAAATGACAGATCATGCAAATAACATACATACAGATGGTTCAATTAATCTTAAGTGATTGAAATATATATGTATTTTGTTTTTTTAAAACCTGGCACGGGCGCTGCAATCACTAAGACAACCTTCTAACCCGTACAAGGAATTGAAAAATGACTGACATCAATAAAGAATCGATCTCCGTACTGAACGACCTGATCGAAACCAGCATCGACGGCCAAAAGGGTTTCAAGGAGTGCGCTGAAGACATCAAGCACCCAGAGCTCAAAGCCCTGTTCGCCAAGCGTTCCGCCGACTGCGCCACCGCTGCCGCCGAGCTGAAAACCGCCGTGCGTGCCCTGGGTGGCGATCCGGAAGATTCCGGCAGCGTTGCCGGCGCTTTGCACCGTGGTTGGGTCGACGTGAAGTCGATGCTCACCGGTAAAGATGAAGAAGCGGTGCTGAACGAAGCCGAGCGCGGTGAAGACCACGCACTGAAGGCTTACAAGGAAGCGATCGAGAAGATCAACAAGCACAACCTGCTGGGCATTCGTGACCTGGTTGAGCGTCAGTACCACGGCGTGCAACGCAACCACGACCAGGTGAAAGCTCTGCGTAACCAGGCTCGCGCTCAGTCGTAAGCCCTGCGCTGTAAAAGAATGTGGGAGGGGGCTTGCCCCCGATAGCAGTGCCTCAGTCATTGAAATATCGACTGATCTATCGCTATCGGGAGCAAGCCCCCTCCCACATTTGTCTTGCGTAGACTTCAGCCAATGCTGATCGGCGGCAACTCGGTCAGCGTCACCACCTGCTGCTTGCGCGGCGCCAGGATTTCCGCCTCGCCATCCACCACCAACTCATCGCGCTGGTTGAACACACGCGTGGCGATGCGCACGCGGAACTTTGGCAGCTTCTCGAGGATTTCCAGGCGCACGGTCAGGGTGTCGCCGATTTTCACTGGCTTCTGGAAGCTCATCTGCTGGCCGATGTAGATCGTGCCCGGCCCAGGCAGCTCGCAGGCAACGGCTGCGCTGATCAGGGCACCGCTGAACATGCCGTGGGCGATACGCTCCTTGAACATGGTCGCCTTTGCGTACTCGGCATCCAGGTGCACCGGGTTGTGGTCGCCGGACATGGCGGCGAACAGCTGGATATCACGCTCCTCCACCAACTTGCTGTAACTGGCGGTCTGGCCGACTTCGAGGGCTTCGTACGGGGTGTTGGTTACCTGGGTCATCTAAACGTGCATCCTGTGGCTAATCGGTAATTTAACTGACTGATTTTAATCGAAAATTTATTCGCATCGCGCCGGTCTGCGCAAGGTCAGGGCCTGGTCGAGCCAGCTCAGTACATCCGCCGTGACTTCATCACGGTTGGTTTCGTTGAACACTTCATGGCGCGCCTGCGGGTAGATATTCAGTTGCAGGTGCTGGCAGCCCGCTTCACGCAGGGCGTCGGCCAGGCTGTTGAGACGCTTGCCTTCGCTCACCGGATCACATTCGCCACCCATCACCAGGATCGGCAGGCCCGGGTCGATCTGCGCGAGATTGGACGCTTTGCTGATTTGCTGCAAGCCGCCGAGCAGGTCGATCCACAGCTGGTTGGTGCAGCGGAACCCGCACAGTGGGTCGTTGATGTACTTGTCCACTTCGGCCGGGTCACGGCTGAGCCAATCGAAAGCGGTGCGATTGGGTTTGAACGCCTTGTTGAACGATCCAAACGACAGGAAATCGATCAGCGCACTGCGCCCGCGCAATCCCTGGCGCAGTCGTTCGACCCGTGCGATCAATCGCGCCGCGCGGTACAGCGCCACCGGCTGGAAATTCGAACCGCTGAGAATCGCCCCATCCAGGCTGGCGCTGTGGTGCAGCAGATAGGCCTGGGCGATATAGCTGCCCATGCTGTGCCCCAGCAAGATGATCGGCAACCCCGGCTGCTGCTGGCCGATGTGCTGGTTGAGGCTGGCGAGGTCGCCCACCACCTTGTTCCAGCCGTCGTGCTCGGCGTACAGGCCCAGGGTGCCTTCGTCGGCGGTGCGGCCGTGACCCCGTTGGTCCGGCGCATATAAACCGTAGCCAGCGTCGCACAGGGCTTGCGCCAGGCGCGCATAGCGCCCGCTGTGCTCGGCCATGCCATGGGACAGCATCACCAGCGCCCTGGGCGGAGCGTCGGGCATCCATTGATTGACGTACAGGCGGCTGCGGTCATTCGCGGTCAGCCAGAAGGAGGTGTGGTTCATGGCGGTTCCTTTGCTCAAGGTCTGCTCAAGGTCTGCTCAGCGTCGTTGCAGTGTATAGCTCATCCGCACGGCTGCGTCTGATCAGTGCGAAGCCTTGTAGGAAGATTCACGCAATTAATGACGCTCTTTCCTGTATTTGCCTGTTTGGCCATAGCTGCTAACGTCCCCAAAGCTCCGCTTTTCATAGCAGTCAGAAAGCGGCCGGACACACTCAGGTAAGAGGACAAGAATAATGCAACCTGATTTCTGGAATGACAAACGCGCAGCGGGCGTTCCCAACGACATTGACCTCTCTGCCTACAAGTCGGTGATCGAAGTCTTCGAGCGCTCCTGCAAGGCCTTCGCCGACCGTCCGGCATTCAGCAACATGGGCATCACCCTGACCTACGCCGAACTGGAACGCCAGAGCGCCGCGTTCGCCGGCTACCTGCAGCAGCACACCGACCTCAAGCCGGGCGAGCGCATCGCGGTGCAGATGCCCAACGTGCTGCATTACCCGATTGCGGTGTTCGGCGCCTTGCGCGCCGGGCTGATCGTGGTCAACACCAACCCGCTTTACACCCCGCGCGAGATGCGTCACCAGTTCAAGGACGCCGGCGTGCGTGCGCTGGTCTACCTCAACCTGTTCGGTTCGCGGGTGCAGGAGGTGTGCAGCGACACCGAGATCGACTACCTGATCGAAGCCAAGATGGGCGACTTCATGCCCGCTGCCAAAGGGTGGCTGATCAACACGGTGGTCGACAAGGTCAAGAAGATGGTGCCGGCCTACAACCTGCCGCGCGCGGTGTCATTCAAGCGCGCCCTGCACATGGGCGCGGGCCTGGGCGTGACCCGCCACCCCGTCACACTGGACGACATCGCGGTGCTGCAATACACCGGCGGCACCACCGGCCTGGCCAAGGGCGCGATGCTCACCCATGGCAACCTGGTGGCGAACATGCAACAGGTGCGCGCCTGTATGTCCCAGACCGGCGATGACGGTCATCCGCTGATCAAGGAAGGGCAGGAGGTGATGATCGCGCCGCTGCCGCTTTACCATATCTATGCCTTCACGGCGAATTGCATGTGCATGATGGTCTCGGGCAATCACAACGTGCTGATCACCAATCCGCGAGACATCGGCGGCTTCATCAAGGAACTGAAAAAGTGGCGGTTCACCGGGCTGCTGGGGCTCAACACGCTATTTGTGGCGTTGATGGACCACCCGGACTTCAAGACCCTGGACTTCTCCCACCTCAAGCTCACCAATTCCGGCGGCACTGCGCTGATCAAGGCCACGGCCGAACGCTGGCAGCAGATTACCGGTTGCGCGATTGGCGAGGGTTATGGCCTGACAGAAACATCACCGGTGGCCAGCACCAACCCCTACGGCAGCAAATCCCGCCTGGGGACGGTGGGTATTCCGGTGCCGGGCACGGCGATGAAAGTGATCGATGATCAGGGTGTTGAGCTGCCATTGGGCGAGCGCGGTGAACTGTGTATCAAGGGCCCGCAGGTGATGAAGGGCTACTGGCAGCAGCCGGCCGCCACCTCCGAGGCGCTGGACGCCGAAGGCTGGCTCAAGACCGGTGATATCGCGGTGATCGATGACGATGGCTTTGTGCGCATCGTTGACCGTAAGAAAGACTTGATCATCGTCTCGGGCTTCAACGTGTATCCCAACGAAATCGAGGATGTCGTGATGGCCCACCCGGCAGTGGCCAACTGCGCGGTGATCGGCGTGCCGGATGAACGCACGGGGGAGGCGGTGAAGCTGTTCGTGGTGGCGCGTGCCCAAGGGGTGAGCCTTGAAGAGTTGAAGGCATACTGCAAGACCAACTTCACGGGATACAAGGTGCCCAAGCACATCGTGTTGCGCGACTCGTTACCGATGACGCCGGTGGGCAAGATCTTGCGGCGTGAGTTGCGCGATATCGCTTGACCTGAAATATGCTGAAAAAAAGTGGGAGGGGGCTTGCCCCCGATGGCGGTGGGTCAGTCACCAGATGCGTAGACTGAACCACTGCCATCGGGGGCAAGCCCCCTCCCACATTTGTACTGTGTTGTTCTGAAAGCCCCGTTCCAGAGCCATCTATGCCGCTATTTCAGCTTGGTTTAAAGTGTGACCAAATATTGTAGGACAGTCGTGTTTATGACCGTGACCCCCTCTTTTGGCTCTAGGCGGCCTTTGGCAAAGCTGCTACTCTCGGCGCGCTTTGTGACGTCTCGGCCTGCTTGAAAGCGCCAGATTCACCTAAAAAAACATACACCAATAATAATCGCATCAAATGCGATGATGAATTCGCGTCGCTGACGTCGCTGAGGAGTGGGCTTCCATGAACGAAGACTTTTGGAAGGATAAGTACCCCGCCGGGATTGCCGCAGAAATCAATCCAGACGAGTATCCGAATATTCAGGCGGTACTGAAGCAGTCCTGCCAGCGCTTCGCCAACAAACCGGCTTTCAGCAACCTGGGCAAGACCATCACCTACGGTGAATTGTACGAACTGTCCGGCGCCTTCGCCGCGTACCTGCAACAGCACACCGACTTGAAGCCCGGCGACCGAATCGCCGTGCAACTGCCCAACGTCCTGCAATACCCGGTCGCCGTGTTCGGCGCCATCCGCGCCGGCCTGATCGTGGTCAACACCAACCCGCTGTACACCGCGCGGGAAATGGAACACCAATTCAACGACTCTGGCGCCAAGGCCCTGGTGTGCCTTGCCAACATGGCGCACCTGGCGGAAAAGGTCGTGCCCAAGACCGCCGTCAAGCATGTGATCGTCACCGAAGTCGCCGACCTGTTGCCGCCGCTCAAGCGCCTGCTGATCAACAGCGTTATCAAGTACGTGAAGAAAATGGTCCCGGCCTATCACCTGCCCAAGGCGATCAAGTTCAACGACGTGCTGGCCAAGGGGCACGGCCAACCGGTCAGCGATGCCAGTCCGGCCAGCAGCGATGTGGCCGTGCTGCAATACACCGGCGGCACCACCGGCGTAGCCAAGGGCGCGATGCTCACCCACCGCAACCTGGTCGCCAACATGTTGCAATGCAAGGCGCTGATGGGCTCCAACCTGAATGAAGGCTGCGAGATCCTGATCACGCCGCTGCCGCTTTACCACATTTACGCGTTCACCTTTCATTGCATGGCGATGATGCTGATCGGCAACCACAACATCCTGATCAGCAACCCGCGCGACCTGCCGGCGATGGTCAAGGAACTGTCGAAGTGGAAGTTCAGCGGCTTTGTCGGCCTGAACACGCTGTTTGTGGCGCTGTGCAACAACGAGGCGTTCCGCAAGCTGGATTTCTCTGCGCTGAAAGTCACCCTGTCCGGCGGCATGGCCCTGCAACTGGCGGCGGCCGAGCGTTGGAAGGCCGTGACCGGCTGTGGCATCTGCGAAGGCTACGGCATGACCGAGACCAGCCCGGTGGCCACGGTCAATCCGATCCAGCATATCCAGATCGGCACCATCGGCATCCCGGTGCCGTCCACCGTCTGCAAGGTCATCGCCGACGACGGCACCGAACTCGCACTGGGTGAAACCGGCGAGCTGTGCGTCAAAGGCCCGCAAGTGATGAAGGGCTATTGGCAGCGCCAGGACGCCACCGACGAGATGCTCGACAGCGAAGGCTGGCTCAAGACCGGTGACATCGCGATCATCCAGCCGGACGGCTACATGCGCATTGTCGATCGCAAGAAAGACATGATCCTGGTCTCGGGCTTCAACGTATACCCCAACGAGCTGGAAGACGTACTGGCGGGCCTGCCGGGCGTGCTGCAGTGCGCGGCCATTGGTGTGCCGGACGAGAAGTCCGGGGAGCACATCAAGCTTTTTATCGTGGTCAAGCCGGGTGCCACCCTGACCAAGGACCAAGTGATGGAGCATATGCGCGCCAACGTCACGGCCTATAAAGTGCCCAAGGCTGTCGAGTTCCGCGATGCCCTGCCGACCACCAACGTAGGCAAGATCCTGCGGCGTGAGCTGCGTGATGAAGAGTTGAAGAAGCTCGGTCTTAAAAAGTAACGCTATACAAATGTGGGAGGGGGCTTGCCCCCTCCCACATTTTGAACAGCGGTTTCTATAGGGCGAACTGCGCGAAGCTCACGCCAGCCCCGGCGGGGCGCACATCTTTCAAGAACGAGTCCTTGTCCGCGCTCAGCTCCAGAGTGATCTCAGGCTTGCGCTTGCCCGCATTGCGCACCACCAGGCCTTCGAGCTTTTCACGCAGGAACACCGTCGGCACCTTCAGGTGCAGCAACTGATCGGTCTCGGCGTTGTGCATCAACAGGTGGATCCACTCGTACTGGCCCACGGCAATCCGGCCCACTGGCAGGTCGAACCACCAGATGTTGCGCTTGCGGTCCAGGTCGGTGAAGTGGCAGTTGTTGACGCCGAGTACGGCACCGCCCAGTTCGGTGTTTCTGCGGGCGATGGCCTGTGCTTTATTGAGTTTCATAACCTTCCTACGGGATCTGTTATTCAGCGTTGTAGCCTGAATGTGCCGGGCATTCTCGTGGGTTGGCCGCAAAACATAAAGCCAAACCTGCGGTCGGCGATGAAATGCCCGACGAAAATAATTGAAACTCTGCCGAACGGCCCCGGGTCAATCTTTAGGTAATGACCAAAACCCTTTGATTGTTCTTTCGGAGAAATACCATGGGCAGCACAGCGGATAAGGCAAAAGGTTTGAAAGACGAGGCCGTCGGCAATATCAAGCAAGGCGTCGGCAAAGTCACCGGTAATGACAAACTGCGCGCTGAAGGCGTGGTGCAGGAAAAGAAAGGCCAGGTGGAAAAAGCCGTCGGCGATACCAAGGATGCAGTAAAAAAAGCGACCAAATAGGCCTGCTTTTGCGCAACCTGACGGCCATCCACGGATGGCCGTTTTTATGTCACATGGCGTGATTAAAGTTTCGAAATTGTTTCAAGGTCGCCAAATAGGCTACCTTGATGTAGAAAACGGCCCCTGAGTCGCCCACAAACTCAACCTTTATGCGGCGAAAGGAGACGCTATGATTTTTCCGGTTCTCGATGGTCTCAAGCTGCATAAAGTGCTGTTGCGTACCGTCAAGGAATTCGTCGATGACGAAATGCCCACCTACGCTTCGGCACTGGCCTACCAGATGCTGTTCTCGCTGTTCCCCTTCCTGCTGTTCCTGATTGCCCTGATCGGTTTCCTGCACCTGCCGGATTTCTTCACCTGGCTGCGCCTGCAATCGGAGCTGGTGTTGCCGCCCCAGGCCCTCGAGCAGGTCAACCCGGTGATCGACCAGTTGCAGCAATCCAAGGGTGGCCTGCTGTCGGTGGGTATCGTGATTGCGCTGTGGACCGCCTCGGCCGGTGTGCGCCTGATGATGAGCGCGATGAACGCCGCCTACGACGTGGTGGAAGGTCGGCCGATCTGGAAGCGCTTCCCGCTGTCGATTTTCTACACCGTCGGCATCGCCGGCATGTTGCTGGCCGCGGCCGCGCTGATGGTACTGGGCCCGCAAGTGATGGAGTGGCTGGCCGGGCAGATCGGCATGCAGGAATTCGTTGTGACCCTGTGGACCATCCTGCGTTGGCCGTTGATCGTGATTTTGTTGATGTTCGCCGTGGCCCTCATGTACTACGTGATGCCGGACGTCGAGCAGAAATTCCGCTTCATCACCCCAGGCTCCGTGCTGGCGGTGGTGGTGTGGATTGTCGCGTCCCTGGGCTTTGGCTACTACGTCAAAACCTTCGCCGACTACAACGCCATGTATGGCAGTATCGGTGCGATCATCGTGCTGCTCCTGTATTTCTATATTTCCGCCGCCGTGTTGCTGCTGGGGGCGGAAATGAACGCGGTGATCGAACACATGTCCGCCGAAGGCAAGGACCCGGGTGAAAAGGAATTCGATCAGTCCGCGCCGCCTGTCGGCGAAAAACAGCACGTCTCCGGCCTCGGCCGGGACCACTCCAAGCCCACCCCTGACGAAGTCTGATCGATGATCCGTGAAATCCTGAAAATGGGCGACGAGCGCTTGCTGCGTATCGCGCCTCCGGTTCCGCCGGAAATGTTCGACAGCCCCGAGCTGTGGCAATTGATCGATGACATGTTCCAGACCATGGAGCACGTGGGCGGCGTAGGCCTGGCCGCACCGCAGATCGGCGTGGACCTGCAATTGGTGATCTTCGGCTTCGAGGCCAGCGAACGTTACCCGGACGCGCCACCGGTGCCGCAGACGATCCTGATCAACCCGTTGATTACCCCCCTCAGCCCGGTGTTGGAAGAGGGGTACGAAGGTTGCCTGTCCGTACCCGGTATGCGTGGTGCGGTAAACCGCTATCAGCAGATTCGCTATGAAGGGTTTGATCCCAAGGGCGAGCCGATTGTGCGGTTTGCCGACGGTTTTCATGCGCGGGTGGTGCAGCATGAGTGCGATCACCTGATCGGCCGGTTGTACCCGTCGCGGATCACCGACTTCAGCAAGTTCGGGTTTATCGAGGTGATGTTCCCGGACATGGACCCCACCGCCGACGACTAACTCTCAGACATACTGAGATCACCCTGTGGGAGGGGGCCAAGCCTCCTCCCACAGGGTGACTGTATTTCAAGGCGGGTTATTGGGTCGGTTTGACGAACCGCAACGTCATCCGATCCGACTCGCCAATCGCCACATACTTCGCTTTGTCCTGCTCTCCCAATTTCAACGTCGGCGGCAACGTCCACACGCCCGCCGGGTAATCCTTGGTGTCCTTCGGGTTGGCATTCACCTCGCTCTGTCCCGCCAGCTTGAACCCGGCATCGGTCGCCAGCTTCACCACCTGGGCGGTGGTCAGGTAGCCGCTGTCCTTGATTGCCTGCAGATCCGCCCCGTCCTTGGCCCGGTGATCTTCCACACCCAGCACACCGCCCGGTTTCAGTACCCGGTAGAACGCACTGAAGGTGGCCGGCGCGGTGCCTGCCGCTACCCAGTTATGCACATTGCGAAACGTCAGCACCGCATCCGCCGAAGCGGGTTTGCCGAATACCGGCGCCTTGGGATCGAACTCCACCACCGAGGCCTTGCCGTAGCGCGTAGGGTCGGCCGCGAATTTCTTCTTCAGGTTCTCTTCCGACGTGCGCGCGTAGGCGCTGCTGCTCGCGGCCTGCACGGCGGCGATGTACTGCCCGTGATCCTTGAGCAGCGGCGCCAGTACTTCGCTGTACCAGCCGCCGCCCGGGGTGATCTCGATCACGGTTTGCCTGGCGCCCAGGCCAAAAAACTCCAGGGTCTGTTGCGGGTGGCGATAGCCGTCGCGGGCACTGTTGGCCGGGTCGCGCCAACTGCCGGCCAGCACGCTTTGGTACTGCCGGGCGCTGATCGGTGCATCGGCGGCCTGGCTCAAGGCCGGGGCGAGCAGGGCGGTGAGGGAGAGAGCTGCGAGCGTCGTTTTCATGATCATCCTGTAAAGGGCCATTGTGCCGCCGAGGCTAGCATGGGCCCTGTACATGCTGATCACACATTATCGGTGGTCGACCTCACCAAACGATCTAAGCCCATCGCGATCATCGGTTTGTTGCGCTTGTAGCGCACCAGCCGTTCGTTGAGCGACTGCGGCAACAGCGTGTCCTGGGTGAAGCCCATGCGCCGGTACATCCCTTCCAGTTCCGGATGGCACAGCAACCACAACATACCGTCCACATCGGCCGCAGCCGCCGTGATCAGCCGCGCCGCCAAGCCTTGGCCGCGATAGGCCGGGTCAACGAACACCCCGGTCAACCACTGCCCGCCAACCACGGGCGTGAGGCACAGGCCGGCGACAATCTCGCTGTCGCGCGCCACCCACAAGCGCCCGCCCTTGAGCGCTTTCATCGACGAATTGTGGCTGCGGTAAAACTTGTTCAGCAGGGGCCACAAGGGCTCGGCCAGCGGTTCGATGTGCAATGGGGGCATGGTCTTCAGGCAGCGTGATCAAGGGCCGGGGATTATAAACGCCTTGTGCGAGGCAATAGGTGGTATACCCATGACTGCAACCCCTTAAAGTGGAGTACGCATCATGGCCAAAGGTATGGATTCAAAGAAAGCCGCGAAGAAAAAACCGGCGAAGACCGCGGATGAAAAACGCGCCGACAAGAAAGCCAAGAAAACCGAGACAGGCCTGTTCGGTCACTGAGTTACAAGCTTATAGCCAAACGATCTGCAAGATTTTCCCGCGCCATTGCACAGAGCAGGAAACACCTGCTCTGAGCTGCCGATGGCCCACTACCTTGATCCTGCCCAACGCCGGGAAATCGAAACCCTGGCCCAATGCTTTACCGCCAGAACCGAATGGCCGACCTGGCTACTGTTGATCGGCGTATACGCCGGCTGGTTTGCCGTGATCCTTGGCAGTCACTGGCTGGGCCCGTGGTTGAGCACACTGCTGTTGATCCCGCTCGTGACGCTGTGGTTGTCGGTCCAACACGAACTGCTCCACGGCCATCCCACCCGTTCGCTGCTGCTCAATAAACTTCTCGGCTATGCACCCTTTGCCGTGTGGTACCCCTACACGTTGTACCGCGACAGCCACCTGCTGCACCACAACGACGAAGACCTGACCCTGCCGGGCATCGACCCGGAAAGCCGCTACCTCACCCAGCAGCAATGGGACCATAGCTCGCTGTTCGAACGCGGCGTGCACGGGGTGACCAAGACCGTGCTCGGCCGCTTCCTGCTTTCTGCCCCTTTGGCAATTGGCCGCCTGATCCGCCACGAATGCCAGCGCCTGCCACAGGTATGGCCGATGTGGCTGGCCCACGGTGCCGTCACCATGCTGATGTTGATATTCATCGCCCACTGCAGCGCGCTGTCGGTGGGGCATTACCTGCTGCTGGTCAGCGTGCCGGCCTTGTCCCTGGCCTCGATCCGTTCCTACTATGAACACCGCCCGCACCCCCGGCCCGAGCAACGCAGCGTGCTCAACGAAGCGTCCTGGCCGTGGACCTGGCTGTTCCTCAATAACAACCTGCACCTGGTGCACCACGATTTGCCGAAACTGCCCTGGTACTTGCTGCCCACGGTCTACCGTGCCCGGCGTGAACAATGGATCGCGCGCAGCGGCGGCTTCCTGGTGCAAGGCTACGGCCAGTTGATCGGCCGCCACGGGCTCAAGGCCATCGACAGCCCCCGGCACCCCTTTGCGTGAGAGACGAGCATGAGTGAGCACTACGCCGAACTGCTGATGTATGTCGCGCCCGAGCCGATCCGGCAGGCCAACCAACAGTGGCTGGAGCGCATCCTTGAACACCTCGGACTGCGCCGTCTCAATGCCGATCATCTGGACTTGCCCGGCCTGTGGCTCGCCCCCGAATTGCTGGTGACCCAAACCTGCGGTTATCCACTGATGACCCAATTGCGCGGCCAGGTCCGCGTGATCGGTCGACCGCGCTATGAGCTGCCCCACAGCAGCCGGGGCGAACATTGCAGCCTGTTGCTGACCCGCGACGACAACCCGCGCCACCCTCTGGCGGACTTCTACAACAGCCGTGGCGTGATCAACGGCCACGACTCCAACAGCGGCATGAACCTGTTGCGCGAACGCCTGGCGCCGTTGCAGCGCGACGGGCGTTTCTTCGCCAGTGTCGGCATCAGCGGCGCCCATCGCGAAAGCCTGCGCTGGCTGCGCGAAGACCGTGCCGACCTCGCCGCTATCGACAGCGTGACCTACGACTACCTCGCCCGCTTCGCGCCGCAAGAGGTGGCGGGGCTGCGCATCGTCACCCACAGCGCGCCGAGCCCGACCTTGCCCTACATCGGCCCGCCGGGCTTGAGCGATGAACAGGTGGTCCAGGTCCGCCAGGCGATGAACCAGGCGTTGCAGGACTTACCCGAGGTGGCCGAAACACTGGGCTTGCATGAAGTATTCCCCGCCAGCGAAGACGACTACGCAGTGCTCTTGACCTACCAGGATCAGGCCGTCAGCGTCGGCTATCCTGTACTTCAATAGAGTTATATAAAAATACCTTTTAAATATTATTAAAGAATAAGCAGCCTTGCTAGGATCGCTCCACCGGAACACCGGACATAACGTGCAACCCTCTCAAATGGAGCCACTATGTCCGGCGCCGACACTTCTCACAGCGATTACGTGGGCGGATTGTTCCGCAGTCATTACGACTGGCTGTGCAGCCGTTTGCACCGCCACCTTGATTCCCGCGCCCACGCCGAAGACATTGCCGCCGACACCTTCGTCCAGCTCCTGAGTGCGCCGGGTGTGGTGCCGATCCGCCAGCCCCGCGCCTTGCTCACTACGATCGCCCAGCGCCTGATGTACCAGCTGTGGCGTCGCCGTGACCTGGAACGTGCCTACCTCGATGCCCTCGACAACGATGCGACGTCTACCGCGCCATCCCCGGAAGAGCTGGCACAAATGCTCGAAGCCCTGCACGCCATCGACCAGCTGCTCGACGGCTTGCCGGCCAAGGTCAAGGCGACCTTTTTGCTTTCGCAACTCAATGGCCTGACCTACCCGGAAATCGCCGCCGAGCTGGGGATTTCCCAGCGCTCGGTCAGCGACTACATGACCCGCGCCTTCAACCGTTGCCTGCGGCTGTGCCTGGAATGAACGACGACCTGATCAACGACGCCACGCGCTGGTACGTGCTGCTGCGTTCCGGCCAGGCCACGGCGGGCGACTGGCAGCGCTACCAACTCTGGCGTGCCGCCGACCCACGCCATGACGCGTTGTGCCGGCAGTTGGAAACGCGCCTCGGCGTGTTCCAGATTCCCCAGGCACAAGGGGTCAGCGGCCAACTGTTGCAGCAGGCATTGGACGCACCGTCCAGCCGTCGCCAGGTGTTACAGGTCGCGCTGGTCGGTGCTGGTGTGGCTGCTGGCGCGACTTGGTTGGCCAAGCCGCTGGGTGTGCCGTTGGCGGACCTCACGGCGGATATCCGCACCGGCACCGGCGAGCGCCGCACCGTCACGTTGGACGACGGCAGCGAGCTGTCGCTCAACGCGCAAAGCGCGGCGGATATTCAGTTCGACCCACAACGGCGCCTGGTGCGCCTGCGCGAAGGCGAGTTGCTGGCCAAGGTGGCTGGCGATCGCATTCGGCCTTTTATGATCCAGACCGACCAGGCGCGTTTGCGTGCCTATGGCAACCGCCTCCTGGTGCGCGAGCGGGCAGGGCAGGGCCAGGTCGTCGCGCTGAACGGCGCGGTGGAAATCGACAGCCAGAACGGCGAGCGCCTGCAACTTGCCGCCGGCCATGAGGTGCACTATGACCGTGCCGGTTTCGGCCCGGTGCAGGCCAGCTCCTCCGGAGCCACGGCCTGGGTCGACGGCTTCCTGCAAGTGCGCGACCGCCCGCTGTCTGAAGTCATCGAGGCGCTGCGGCCTTACCACAATGGCGTGTTGCGCCTGGACCCCTCCGTGGCGGGCCTGCGTGTCAGCGGCCTGTACCGCTTGGACAACCCCCAGCAAATCCTCGATACCCTGGCGCGCACCTTGCCGATCCACATCACTCGCCGCACCGGTCTGTGGGTGAACGTCAATGCCGCGTGACCTTGGTTCTATCGACATAACCAAACGATCTGCAAGTTTTCCCCCGGCCGTGCCACATCACTCCCGTAAGCGCTGCGGGGAGCAGCGTTCTCGAGTTTCCTTGGGGGGAGCCAAAGTGAGTCAGTTCAACCGTGTGCCGCGTCGAACCTTTGCCCTGGTGCCGTTGGCCAGTCTGTTTTTCTCGTTCGCCGCCAGTGCCGAAGAGGCGCGCCAGACCTATCACATTGCCCCTGGCCCGTTGGATGAAGTACTGCTCGATATCAGCCGGCAAAGCGGCCAAGTGATCTCGTTCACGCCACAGTTGGCAAACTATTCTTCGTCCAGCGTAGACGGTTCGCTGTCGGCGCAACAGGCCGTCGACGCCGCACTGAAGGGCACCGGCCTGCACGTCCAGGTCAGCCCGGACGGCGCGTTCATCATCAAGGAAAGCGCGAGCAACAACGCCATCCGCAACGTCAAGGCCCAGACCAGCGCCGCCCAGGCCCCGACCCTGGACCGCGTGGTCGCCATCGGCACCCGGCGCAGTGACGCCACGGCCCTCACCAGCGCCGCGCCGGTGGATGTGATCAACGCCGAAGAACTCAAGCAGACCGGCGCCACCA
Source organism: Pseudomonas sp. NFPP28 (assembly GCF_900115535.1). NCBI lineage: Bacteria > Pseudomonadati > Pseudomonadota > Gammaproteobacteria > Pseudomonadales > Pseudomonadaceae > Pseudomonas > Pseudomonas sp. NFPP28. The sequence continues at coordinate 389,662 of NZ_FOWT01000006.1, forward strand.
GCCTCAACCAGGCTTTGTTCCAACTGCTGCCGTCGTTCAACTTTCCGCAGAACCAGAGCGCCACCCGTGGCCAGAACCCCAAGGGCGCTTCCCTGCGCGGGCTGGCCCCGGACCAGACGCTGGTGCTGATCAACGGCAAGCGCCGCCATGCTTCGGCGGTGGTGAACATCTCCGGTGGCGTACCGTTCATTGGCGCGCAGCCGGTGGACCTGGACATGATCCCCATCAGCAGCATCGACCACGTCGAAGTGCTGCGCGATGGCGCCTCGGCGCAATACGGTTCGGATGCGGTGGCGGGCGTGGTCAACATCGTGCTCAAGGAGCGTGACAGCGGCGGCCAGGTCAACACCCAGCTGGGCAAATACGCCCAGGGCGACGGCTTCAGCAAGACCACCGATGGCTGGTACGGCCTGGGCTTGCCGGGGGATGGTTTCCTCACGCTGAGCTTCAACACCCTCAACAACAAACCCACCGACATTGGCGACAAATATGTCGCCGACGGCCAACTGCAAGACCCCCGCTGGGGCGGTGCCGGGCGCGATAAATTCAACCTGGCGGCGAATGCCGAAATCGGCTTGAACGACCAGTGGCGGCTCTACAGTTTCGCCACCTTCGGCCAGGACAAGTCGGTGAACAACACGCCGCCGCTGCTGGCCAACAACCCGAACAACGTGCCGGGCATCTACCCCAACGGCACCATTCCCAAGTACCGCTACCGCTATGAAGACGGTGCGCTGACCGTCGGCACCCGCTACGAAGACGAGACCCTCGGCCGCTTCGACCTCAGTGCCACCTATGGGCGCGACCAGCACGATGAACTGGCCTTCAACACGGTCAACCCCAGCTACGGCTTGAACAGCCCGACCAAGTTCGACGTGGCCACCCTGGTCAACGAGCAGACCAACCTCGGCCTGGATTACGCCAAGGATCTGGACGTCAACTGGTCGAGCCATCCGCTGACCGTCTCGGCGGGCATTGCCTACCGCCATGAGCAATATCGGCTGGAAGAGGGCGACTACGAGTCTTACTCCTTTGGCGGCATCAACGGCGTGCAGGTCGGTGCGGTGCAAGCCTCCGGGCTCACGCCGGATGACGCCGGCACCTACAAGCGTGATGTCGGCGGTGTGTACTTCGGCCTCGAACATCAGCTCACCGATAAATTCCAGATCGGCCTGGCCGGGCGTACCGAGCACTACTCGGACTTCGGTTCGGCCACCACCGGCAAGCTCTCGGCGCGTTATGACTTCACCCCGCAGGTGGGCCTGCGCGCCACGGTGAACAACTCCTTCCGCGCACCGACCCTGGGCCAGATCGGCACGTCGTGGACCACCACCACCAACGTCGACATCAACGGCAACCCGGTGTTGACGCGCATGCTGCCCGCCGACAACCCGGCCGCCCGTGCCCTGGGCGCCGAGCCGCTCAAGCCCGAGAAGTCCACCAACTACTCCCTGGGCCTGGTGCTGCGGCCGGTCGAAAACGCGTCCCTGACCGTTGACGCTTACCAGATTTCGATCCGTGACCGCCTGCTCTACAGCGGCGGCATTTCCGGGCCGCGCGCCGAACAGATCCTGCAGCAGGCCGGGTTTGGCCAGTACACCTGGGCGCAGTTCATGACCAATGCGGCCAATACGCGCACGCGGGGTGTCGACATCGTCGGCAAGTACAACCTGGACCTGGCGCAGTACGGCGCATTGAGCCTGTCGGCCGGTTACACCAGGGCGCGCACCACGATTGAGAAGGTCCACGAGAACCCCAACGGGTTCGACATCCTCACCCGCGAAGCCCGTGGTTTCCTCGAACACGGTTACCCCGAAGACAAGCTGGTGCTCGGCGCCACCCACCGCATCGGCGCCTGGACCATCGCCCTCAGCGAAACCCGCTACGGCGAGTACCGCAAATACGCCGCCAGCGCAGCCAACGCCCAGTACGACCAGACCTTCGCCGCGCAATGGAACACCGACCTGGACGTGAACTACGCGTTCACCCAGCAACTGCGCCTGTCGATCGGCGCCAACAACCTGTTCGACAGCAAACCCGACGACTTCAACACCCGCCTGCGCCAGACCCCGGGCCAGCAGTACAGCTACCTGTCGCCGTCGGCGCCGGAAGGGGCGTTCTACTACACGCGGCTCAGTTATGACTTTTAACGAACATCACCGCACAACTATGAGGTTGCCGATGAAGCATCTGAAGAAACTCCTGGGCGGCGGCCTGCTGGCCCTGAGCCTGCTGTCCCCAACCGTCCACGCCACCGAAGCCGTCAAACCCATCCACTTCGGTGACATCACCTGGGAAAGCGGCAGCCTGATCACCGAGGTGCTGCGCCTGATCGTCGAGAAGGGCTACGGCTTGCCCACCGACACCCTGCCCGGCAGCACCGTGAGCCTGGAAGCCGCCCTGGCCAAGGACGATATCCAGGTGATCGGCGAAGAGTGGGCCGGGCGCAGTCCGGCGTGGGTCAAGGCGGAAAACGAGGGCAAGGTGTTCGGCCTGGGCGACACGGTCAAAGGCGCTACCGAAGGCTGGTGGGTGCCGGAGTTCGTGATCAAGGGCGATGCGGCGCGCGGTATCAAGCCCCTGGCGCCGGACCTGAAGTCGGTGGCCGACCTGCCGCGCTACAAGGATGTGTTCCGCGACCCCGAAGATCCGAGCCGTGGGCGCTTCCTCAACAGCCCCACCGGCTGGACCTCGGAGATCGTCAACAGCCAGAAACTCAAGGCCTACAAACTCACTGACAGCTTCGTCAACTTCCGCACCGGCTCCGGCGCGGCGCTGGATGCCGAAGTGGCCTCGTCGATCCGCCGTGGCAAGCCGGTGTTGTTCTACTACTGGTCGCCAACGCCGCTGCTGGGCCGGTTCAAGCTGGTCAAGCTGGAAGAGCCGCCGTTCAACGCTGATGCCTGGAAGACCCTGTCCGACGCGAAAAACCCCAACCCCATCGGCACCCGCTCGATGCCGGCACGCCTGGCGATTGGTGTGTCGGCGCCGTTCAAGGCGCAGTACCCGCAACTGGTGAGTGTGTTTGAAAAGGTCGACCTGCCGATTGATCTGCTCAACGGCATTCTCGGCGACATGAGCGAGAAACGCACGCCGCCCCGCCAGGTGGCTGAGGCGTTCCTCAAGGACCATCCAGACGTCTGGCAACAATGGGTGCCGGCGGATGTCGCGGCCAAGGTCAAGGGAGCGCTCTGATGCTTAAAGTCTTCGCTGCAGCCGTACTTTCGTTGATCGCCGGTCACGTGCTGGCGGCCGAGCCCTCCACCTTGCGCATCGGTTACCAGAAAAGCTCGGTGAGCATGGTGTTGGCCCGTGAGCACAAACTCTTCGAAGCGGCGCTGCCCGGCACCCAGGTGCAGTGGATCGAATTCCTCGGTGGCCCGCCGCTGATCGAAGCGCTGAATGGCGGCAGCCTGGACATCGGCAATATCGGCGACATCCCGCCGATCTTTGCCCAGGCCGCCGGCATCGACTTGCAATACTTCGCCGTCGAGCCCAATGAGGGCAAGACCGAAGCGGTGCTGGTGCCCAAGGCCAGTCCGGTGCAGAGCGTGGCTGAACTGAAGGGCAAGCGCGTGGCGCTGCTCAAGGGCTCCAGCGCGCACAACCTGTTCCTCAAAAGCCTGCTGCGCGCCGGCTTGCAATGGAAGGACGTGAACGTGGTGTACCTGTCGCCGTCCGATGGTCGTGCTGCGTTCGAGCAAGGCAAAGTCGATGCCTGGGTGGTGTGGGACCCGTACTACTCCGCCGCCGTGGTCGACGGCTCCGCCCGTGTGCTGGGTGACGGCCAGGGCCTCAACCCGGCCGGCAGTTTCTTTGTGGTCAGCAGCCCGTTTGCCAAGCAGTACCCGCAGTCCATCGGCACGATCATCCAGACCCTGGGCAAGGCGCAGCGCCTGTCCCTCGACAAGCCCGAAGAAAGCATCGCACTGATGGCCAAGACCCTGGGCCTGCAACCGGCGGTGGTGAAAAGCTACTTCGAACACCGCTCGCCCGCGCCGATCCGGCCGCTGCAAGCCTCGGACGTCGCGACCCAGCAACGCACAGCGGACCTGTTCTTCGCCAACGGCCTGATCCCGAAAAAGGTCGACGTGCAGCAAGCCGTCTTCAAGGCGCCATGAATGTGTGGTGAGCGGGCTTGCCACAACCACAAAAGCCCTTAATCAGTGAGCAGACCATGCAACCGATCTACATCGATTTTCTCAACGGCCTCGACATCGACGAACTGGGTCTCTCCAACGATGAAATCCTTAGCGCCATCGAAGCCAGCCTGGCGATCCAGGGCCGTGGCGAGGCGGTGATCGAGCCGCGTACCCACCTGATTCCCGGTGGCGAGATCAACGGCCACTTCAACGTGCTGCGCGGTGTGCTTGGCGGCGCTATCGGTTATGCCGGGGTCAAGGTGGTTGGGGATTTTGTCGACAACTATCGCAAGGGCCTGCCCTCGGAACTGGCGATTCTCAACCTGCTGGACCCGGCCACCGGGATTCCCAGGGCCATCCTGGATGCCTCGGCGATCACCGATATGCGCACCGGCGCGGTCACGGCCATCGGCGCCAAATACCTGGCCCGACCCGACAGTAAAGTGCTGGCGCATATCGGCGCGCGCGGCACGGCCTACTGGAACGTGCGCCTGCTGGATCACCTGTTCGACTTCGACGAAATCCGCGTGCACTCGCGCCGCAGTGAAAGCCGCGAGGCCTTTGCCGAACGCCTGCGCCGGGACCTGGGCAAGCCGGTGATCGTCACCGGCGATTGGGAATCCGCCGTGCGTGGTGCCGACATCGTCGTCGAGGCCTCGCGCCTGGACCAGCCCGAACCGCTGCTGCGCACCGAGTGGATCAAACCCGGCGCCTTCGTGGTGCCCTACGGCACCATGAGCGCGGTGGAACTGTCGCTCACCGACATCATGAGCAAGTTGGTGGTGGATGATTGGGGCCAGTGCAAGGGCGGTCTGTTCGGTTCGTTGCGTGCCCATGTCGATGCAGGAAAACTCAGCGCCGAGACCCTGCATGCCGAGTTGGGCCAGATCGTGGCCGGCTTGAAGAATGGCCGGGAAACCCCCGAGGAAACCATCCTGTTCTGGCATCGCGGGCTGAGCCTCAGTGATATCGCATTGGGCCATGCGCTGCTGGAAAAATCCAGGCGCCTGGGCATCGGCCAGCGGTTGCGCTGGGCATGATTCACTTCGATCCCCAAGGCTTGGTGCTGGCGGATTTGCTGGCGATTGCGCGGCAGGATATACCGGCGGATATCAGTCAATCGGCACGTCAACGTATCGACGAAGGCCATCGGCTGCTGGTGAAACTGGCGGCTGACGGCACGCCGATCTATGGCGTCAACACCGGCCTTGGCGCGGCGGTGGATACGCCGGTGGCGCCGGTGCAGGCGAGCATTCCGTTGGGGCGTGCGGTGGGGGTGGGGCGCCTTGCCAATCGCCAGGAGTTGCGCGCCATCACCGCGGCGCGCCTGGCCGGGTTGGCCCAGGGTCGCTCGGGGATTTCACCGGCAGCGGCGCAGGCATTGCTGGACCTGCTCAACTCGGGCGTCGAGCCCGAGGTGCCGTTGCTGGGTTCCCTGGGCGAAAGCGACCTGGCGCCATTGTCGCACCTGAGCCTGGCGCTGACGGTGCCTTTGACCGGTAAGGATGGCTTGGCGCTGGTCTCGGCGAATGCCGCCAGCGTTGGGCTCGGTGCGTTGCTGGTGGCTGAGGCGCAGCAGGCGTTGGAGGCTGTGCTCGCGGCGCTGGCGTTGTCGTGTGAAGGCTACCGCGCCAATCTCAGTGCGTTCCAGCCATGGGCCTCACGCCTGCGCCCGGCCCCGGGGCAAACCGAGCAATCGGCGGCGCTGTTGCGCTTGCTGGCGGGGGGCGAGTTGGCGGACAGCCCACGTCGCCTGCAAGACCCACTGAGCTTTCGCTGCGCCACGGTGGTCCAGGGCGCGGCGCAGCAGGCGTTGCACCAGTTGCATGAGCTGATCGAACTGGAACTGCGCAGCGGCGCGGACAATCCGGCATTGATCAGCGAGGAAGCGCTGGTGTTGGCCACGGCGAATTTCGACAGCACGCATCTGGCACTCGCCGCAGAAGGGCTGGGCCTGGCGCTGAATCGAGTGGCGGCGTGCAGTGCAGAACGCATCGCCAAGTTGCTCTCGCCTGGGTCCAGTGACTTGCCGCGCTTCCTGATCACTCAACCGGGTCATGTCGGCATGGCCGCGTTGCAGCGCACCAGTTCGGCGCTGGTCGCGGAAATCGGACACTTGGCCAATCCGCTGCCGGCGGTGAGCGTGCCGGTGGCGGATCGTGTCGAAGACTATGCGGGGCAGGCCTTGGCGGTGGTCGACAAAACCCGGCGGTTGGTCGAGCGGGTCGTGTGGCTGGCCAGCATCGAGCTGATCGTCGCGGCGCAGGCGGTGGACCTGCGGGGTGCGTTGCGATTGGGGCAGGGCTCCGGGCAGATCCATGCCGAGGTGCGCAGCCAGGTGGCGCACCTGGATCAGGATCGCTCGGGCTCGGTGGATGTGTTGGCGCTGAGCCGCTTCATCTCAACTCATGGGTTTTCAGCGGCCAATGCGGCAACCACCGCAGGTCGCTCATCCACGCGTTGCTGAAACGCCGCCAGCGCCGGCCACCGGCCCAGGTCAATTGCGTGAAACGCGGCCCAGCGCAGCACCACGAACAGGTAGGCATCCGCCACCGAGTAGTGCGACCCCAACAGGTAATCCTGGCGCTCCAGCGTTTGCACCAGCACCGCGAAACGCTTGAAGAGTGTGGCCTCGAACAGCGCGCGCACGTCGCCCTGGATCGCGTCGTTGAAGAACACCGCCAGGCCGCCATGAATCTCGGTGGCGATAAAATTCAGCCATTCCTGCAAACGCACCCGCTCCCAGCTGCCATTGGCAGGGGCCAGGCCGGCGGCGGGTTTCAGGTCGGCGAGGTATTGCAGGATCGCGCTGGCTTCGGTCAGTACCTGGCCGTTGTCCAGTTTCAGGGCGGCGACGTAGCCCTTGGGGTTGATCTGCAGGAAGTCCTCGCCCTCGGCAGTGGTCTTGGCCTGGTTATCGACCAGCACCAGGTCGAACGGCAACGCCAATTCGCGCAACACGATATGCGGGGCGAGGGAACAGGCGTGAGGGAAGAAATACAGTTTCATCTGGGGCAGCTCCGTTGAATTTGCGCCAGTCTCGCGGGCGTGGCACCGTGCGTAAAATTAAACCTTCAGACCCCTGCCATAAGGACAGCTACTGCCATGATGAACCTGATGCACTGGCGCCTGCTGGTGGCCGTGGCCGATCACGGCAGCATCACCGCCGCCGCCGAGCGGGTAGGCATGACCCAGTCCGCTGCCAGCCAGGCCATGGCCGGCATGGAGGCGACGCTGGGCGCGCAACTGTTCACCCGTGAACCGCGCAAGACCTTGCCTACGGCGTTGGGCTTGAGTGTGATCGAACAGGCGCGGGTGATGCTCGGTGCCTTGCAGGCGATCCGCAGCACCGTGGACGAAGCCAGGCCCATGCTGCGGGGGACGATTCGCATCGCCAGTTTCCCGAGGGTGCTGGCGACGTTTCTGACACCCGCGTTGCAGCGTTTTGCGCAGCTCTATCCCGGCATCGAGGTCACCACCCTGGATGTCACCGACAACGAAGTACTCACCCTGCTCGACACCGGCCTCATCGACCTGGGCGTGGTGCTCAACCCCGCGCCCGAGCGCAATGCCACCGTGTTGGGCCGTGACTTATGGATGGCCGTGCTGCCAGCGAACCATGCCCTGGCGCAACGCCCGGCTGATGCGTGTGTGTCGCTTGAGGAGTTACTGGAGCAGCCTTTCGTACTGGCCACCGGTGGCTGTACCGCCAATGCCCGCAGCCTGGGGGCCGCAGCGGGGCTGACCCTGCGGGATATCCGCGTGGAAGTGCGCGAATGGAACAGTGCCTTCAGCCTGGTGCGCGAGGGGGTTGGCGTTACGCTGGTGCCGGAAATGGCCCTGCCCATCCAGCGTAAGGGGCTGCGGGTGATGGCACTGAAGGTGCCGCTGCACCGTGAGTTTGCCTTGGTCGGTACGCCAAATCGTCCACCTTCAGCCGCCGCCCGTGCATTGTTAGAAATGCTGGCTCAATAGTGGCTTGCAGAGTGCCAAGCCCTGTCTATGCTCATCCAGAACCGTTGATGACGCTTGGTATATAAAGCGATTTGGATGGTTTGCGACTGTATTCGATCCGTGAATGGAATGCGCCCCGCCAGGCGCTGGTAATTGAAGGGTGATCCGAACATGTTCAACCTCCACCACAAATCCGACCTGCAGCAAATCGAACGTTTCTCCTGCGCCCTGTCCGAATCCAACGCCAAGCTCGCCGCCATCAGCCGTTCCATGGCCATGATCGAATTCGACCCTGGCGGCGTGATCCTCGACGCCAACGACAACTTCTGCAAAACCATGGGCTACAGCGTTGAAGACATCCGTGGCAAACACCACCGCATCTTTTGCGACGAGGCTTACACCCACACCGACGCCTACGCCAAGCTATGGCACGACCTGGCGCGGGGCGAGGCGCTCAGTGGCACCTTCATGCGCTTGAACAAGCACGGCCAGGAAGTGTGGCTCGAAGCCAGCTACATGCCGGTGCTGGACAAGGACAATCACGTGCAGAGCGTGATCAAGGTCGCTTCGGATATTTCCGCGCGGGTTCACCATGAACATGAAAACCAGAGCCTGATCGATGCCATTAGCCGTTCCATGGCGGTAATCGAGTTCACTCCCCAGGGCCAGATCCTCAACGCCAACGAAAACTTCCTGAAAACCGTGCAGTACTCCCTGGATGAAATCGTCGGCCAGCACCACAGCCTGTTCTGCCATCGCCGTGACGTCGAGTCGCCAGCCTACAAGGCGTTCTGGGCGTCCCTGAACCGCGGCGAGTACCACTCGCACCGTTTCGAGCGCAAAGACAAATACGGCAAGACATTGTTCCTGGAGGCGTCCTACAACCCGATCTTCGACGCCAGCGGGCGCCTGTACAAAGTGGTGAAGTTCGCCAGCGACATTACCGACCAGGTCACCACCCTGCGCAACGCCGCCGACTCGGCTCACGCGACGTCAGTGCAAAACGATGTCTGCGCGCGCAAGGGCTCGGAGGTGGTGCAGCAGACCGTGCAGATCATTGAAGAAATTTCCAACGACCTGAACCAGGCGGCGCAGAGCATTGATGCGGTGAACAAGCAATCGGACATCATCGGCAGCATCGTGCAGACCATCCGCAGTATTGCCGAACAGACCAATATGCTCGCGCTCAATGCGGCGATTGAAGCGGCGCGGGCGGGCGAGCATGGGCGCGGCTTTGCGGTGGTGGCCGATGAAGTGCGCAGCCTCGCGGCACGTACCAGCCAGGCGACGGTGGAGATTGTCGATGTGGTGCGCAAGAACCACGACCTGTCGCTGAGCGCGGTGTTGAGCATGCAGTCGAGCTTGAGCCGCACGGGGCTGGGGGTGGAACTGGCGAATGAGGCGGGGCAGGTGATCCTGGAAATCCAGGAAGGGTCACGGCATGTGGTGGATGCGATCGGGCAGTTCAACTCGACATTGCAACTGCAATAGCCTGCAGGAGCGCGTTCGCTCCCGCAGGGGCGGATGGCGTCAGATCGCAGCCAGGGTTTCTTTGACTGTCTGCGCCTGCGGCTCAGCGGTTTTCGCCGCTACTTGCTGTTCTTGCTGCTGCTTCAGGCGTTCAGCCACCTGCTTGGAAATTGCGTCCTGCTTTTCCTGGGACATGTTCTGCACATCCGCCTCGGTCAAACCCTGCTCCTTGAGCAATTGCTCGCGGATACGCTCGGCCGGGGATTTGCTCATGTAGTCCGTGAATTCGGCACGTGCGCCGGAGGTGGCGCTGGTAGCCGGCACATCCGAGGTCGCCGCGCTGGTCTGCAACTGCACACGGGTCTTGGCGAAGGCTTCGTCGATGCGGTCGGCGGCCTTGTCCAGTTCCTTCTGCGCGGCCGGCACGGTCACGCTTTGCTGCGCGGCCTGCAGGGCACCGCTGTACAGCGCGCTGGCGGCGGCGTTGGCGGGGTCCATGTCGGGCCGTTTGATCTGTTGAACGGTCGACACGGCTTGGGTGTTGTTGTTAACCAGCATGATCGGTCACCTGTGGAAATGTGCGGTGCCACAGGTGGAGCAAATAGCGTGCCGGGCGTGAAGTGCCCGGTTTTATTGGGGATGGCGTGGCCTGCGCGGCAAGGGTTGTCCTGCCGGCGGCCAGCCGTTGCCGTCAATGGGCGATGTGTTCCAGCGCCAGGTTCCGCGTACGCGGCCCGAACCAACTGATGGTGATCATCACGATCAGCATGCTGCTTGCAATGAACGCCAACACTCCAGGCGTGCCGAGATGCTCGAGGATAAAACCAATCAACAAGCTGCTGAACACCGTGGACAAACGGCTGAACGAGTAACAGAAACCCACCGCCCGTGCGCGAATGTTGGTGGGGAACAGTTCGCTCTGATAGGAGTGGTAGCTGAAGCTCAGCCAGGCGTTGCAGAAGGTGATCATCACCCCGCAGATCACCAGACCCACCGCCGTGGTTTGCAGGGCGAACAGGCTGCCGAAGATCATCGCGCCCAGCGCCGATCCGACGATTTGCCATTTGTTTTCAAAGCGATTGGCGACCTTCACGAACAGCAGCGGCCCCAACGGGTAGGCGAGGGTGATGATGAAGGCGTAGAGCAAACTGTGGGTCACGCTGACGCCCTGGCCGGACAGCAACGCCGGCAACCAATTGCCGAAGCCGAAGAAGCCGATGGCCTGGAACACATGAAACACGATCAGCATCAACGCGCGGCGGCGGTACGGCGGTTGCCAGATATCGGCAAAGCGGCCACTGCCTTGCACGCTGACGGCTTGCGGCTCGGGTTCGTCCAGCGGTTTGCCGTGGTCTTTCTGGCAGCGTGCTTCCAGGTTGTCCATGATCGTCCCCGCTTCTGCGAAGCGGCCCTTTTGCGCAAGCCAGCGCGGTGACTCTGGCAGGCGCTTGCGCAGTTGCCAGATAAACAGCGCAAACACCGCACTGCTCAGCACCACCCAGCGCCAGCCCGACACGCCGAATGGCGCTTGCGGCACCAACCACCACGACATCAATGCCACCGCCGGCACCGACAGGAACTGGATGAAAAACGCAAAGGCAAACGCCGAGCTGCGCATGCGCTTGGGCACCAGTTCCGAGAGGTAGGCGTCGATGGTCACCAGTTCGATACCCAGGCCGATCCCCACCAGGAAACGCATGCCGATGATGCCCAGCGCTGACGTTTGAAGCCCCATCAACACGGTAGCGACGGTGTACCAGATCAACGCAAAGGTGAAGATCGCCCGGCGCCCGAAGCGGTCGGCGATGGGGCTTAGCAGGCTGGCGCCAAGGAACAGACCGAGAAAGGTCGCCGAGGCGAAGGCGGCCTGATCCGAGAAGCCGAACACACCCTCGCTGCCGGTGTGGAAAATCCCGTCGCTGATCAGGCCGGGGCTGATGTAGGCGGTCTGGAACAGGTCATACAGCTCGAAAAAACCACCGATGGACAGCAGCGCGACCAGGCGCCAGACGGTGGCGACGGCGGGCAGGCGGTCAATGCGTGCGCTGATGTGGGCGGCGCGGATCGGGTCGATGCCGTCGGTGCTAGAGAGTACGGGCATGGGAAAACTCAATAAGTGATCGGAATCTCGACTGTTTGAAACGCGCCATCCTGGGGATGCTTTCTCTCGCAGCGTGCTCAGTTATGGCCGTCGAGGGCAAAGGTTTTGAAGCCGGAGCGCTGGCTGAGGCGCTGGTAATACGCTTGCACCGCAGGATAGTCGGGATGCGCCAGTGGGGCGTTGCGCCAGCGGTGCACCGAGAGGCCGATGAGGATGTCGGCCAGGGTGAACTCATCGCCCGCGACGTAGGCGTCGGTCTTGAGCAACTGCTGTTCGAGCAGGCCCATCTTGTCATTCCACGCTTGCACGCCAGCCTGGATGCGCTGCGGGTCCTGGTAGTCCGGGTTCTGGCGCACCAGCGCATGGAACGCATAGCCCCACGACGGATTGAGTTCGGTGGCTTGCCAGTCCATCCATTGCTCGACGCGCGCCCGTGGCGCGGGTTCGGCGGGGAGCAGGTCGTGGCGTTGGTAGAGGCCGACGAGGTAGCGGCAGATGGTGTTGGACTCCCACAGCACGCCGTGGTCGTCGATCAGCACCGGCACCTGGGCGTTGGGGTTCAGGGCGAGGAACTCAGCGGATTGAGTGGGCTTGAAGCCGATGCCCCAGTCTTCGCGCTGGTAGTCGATGCCCAGTTCCTGGCAGGTCCAGAGTACTTTGCGCACGTTGATGGAAGAGGTGCGGCCCAAGATTTTCAGTGAGTGTCCCATGGTGCTTCCCTGGCATTTGGAGAAGGCTCAATCTAGCAGGGGTGATAGCAATGTGGGAGGGGGGTTGCCCCTACCACATGGGTCAAGTGCTTTCCCGTATCTGCAATTCAAAGCCCATATCCACCACCGGCTTGGCGATCTTGCTGCCTGCCATGATCGTCAGCAGATGCTCCGCCGCCCGCCGACCAATCGCTTCCCTTGGTGTACTGATACTGCTCAGGCGCGGCACCATGAACGACGACGCCGGTAAATCGTTGAAGCCCAGCACAGCCACGCGCTCCGGCACCTTGATGCCATGGCGCATGGCCTCCAGCAGGGCGCCCTGGGCCAGGTCGTCGTTGCCGAAAAAGATCGCATCCACGTCCGGATGGGTTGCCAGCAACTGCAGGAACAATTCACCTCCCAGGCCGACTGAGGAAGGGCGCGGCGTCAGCAGTTCCAGCGCCGGGTCGTACTGGCCGGCCTGTTGCAGCGCCCGGCGGAAACCTTCACCGCGCAACAGCGTGCGTTGGTCCAGTTGCGCGCCGATATACGCCAGGCGCTTGCGCCCACGGGACAGCAAGTGCGCCGCCGCCGTCTCACCCGCCGCCAGTTGCGAGAAGCCCACGCAGTTCACCCCGGCGTTGGGGTCCAGGTCCATCATGTACACGCAAGGCACATTGCTGGCCTCGACCATTCGTCGGGCGCTTTCGGTGCGATCAAAGCCGGTCAGCAACAAACCCCGTGGCTGATAGGCCATGTAGTTGCGCAACAGGTTTTCTTCTTCGTCGCGGGAATAGTGGGAATTGCCGATCAGCACTTCGAAGCCCTTGGGCCGCAGAACCTGGTGGATGGCTTCGAGGGTTTCGATAAACAGCAGGTTGGACAACGACGGCACCAACACCACCACCGAATGGCTCTGGGCCGAGGCCAGGGCGCGGGCGGCGGGGTTGACCACATAGTTCAGTTCGGCGGCGGCCTGCTGTACTTTCTCCACCAGCTCGGTGGCGACGGTACTGATGCCGCGCAGGGCGCGGGAGGCGGTAATCGGGCTGACGCCGGCCAGGCGGGCGACTTCGTTAAGGGTCGGGCGACCCGTGGTGCGCATTTTTTTATCGTTCTTGGAGGTCATCAGGCGGCTTGCCAAACAAAAATCGAGGCACTAAGGTAGCGCTGTCTCCAAGTAGCTGCAAATGCTTGAACGCTGGGTTGCCTGATCCGGTTCAAATGATTGGAGAGGATGCACGCGTCACTCCATAAAAATGACAAGACGGCGCGGGAAAGCCTGTTTTTGCACTAGCCTTACAGCGTGCAAAGGTAGCGCTATCTGCGTCCTGAGGTGTTTCATGAGTCAACCTGTTACCGCCCTGGTCATCATGGGTGTCGCCGGCTGTGGCAAGACCAGTGTCAGCGAGGCCCTGTGCCGCCTGAACGGCGCCACCGCGATCGAAGGCGACAGCTTTCACCCCGCCGCCAACATCGAAAAGATGAGCGCCGGCCACCCCCTCAACGACGACGACCGCGCCGGCTGGCTCGACATCCTGTGCGATGAACTGCGCCGTTCGCTCAAGGCGGGCGAGCATCCCGTGCTCACCTGTTCCGCCCTCAAGAAGAAATACCGCGACCACCTGCGCGAAGCCGCCCCGGGCCTGGGTTTTGTGTTCCTGGAACTGACCCGTGAGGTGGCCGCCGACCGTGTGTCCCATCGCCCCGGGCATTTCATGCCGGCCAGCCTCATAGACAGCCAGTTCGCTACCCTTGAATCGCCCAAGGGCGAGCCGCTGACCCTGGCCCTCAATGCCAGCGAAGACAGCGTCGAGCAGTTGGCCGAGCAGACCAATGCCTGGTGGCTGCAACACGGCTTTGAACCAACCCATTGATTTTTTGCCGGAAAAGATAGCGCTGTCCCCGGCAGGAAATTCAACACCCGCTTTAATAACAACAACAAACAGGAGAGACCCCCCATGTTTGGCATGTCCCACGAGTCCTACCTGCTGCTAGACGCAGTGGTTACCATCATCGGGTTGATCGTTCTGATCACCAAGTTCAAGGTGCACCCGTTCATTGCACTGATCATCGCGGCCGGCTTCCTCGGCCTGACCTCGGGCATGCCCGTGGACAAGATCATCAAGGCGTTCCAGGACGGCTTCGGCGGAGTGCTCGGCTTTGTCGGCATCATCCTCGCGCTGGGTACGATGCTCGGCAAGATGATGGCCGAATCCGGCGGTGCCGATCAGATCGCCCAGACCCTGATCCGCGCCTTCGGCAAAGAGAAGGTCCAGTGGGCCATGATGTTCGCCGCGTTCCTGGTGGGCATCCCGCTGTTCTTCGAGATCGGCTTCGTGCTGCTGATCCCGCTGGTATTCATCGTCGCGCGCCGTACCGGTGTGTCGCTGATCAAGATCGGCATCCCGTTGCTGGCCGGCCTGTCGGCGGTACACGGCCTGGTGCCACCCCACCCGGGCCCGCTGCTGGCCATCGGCGTGTTTGGCGCGGACATCGGCAAGACCATTCTCTACGGCCTGATCGTCGCACTGCCGACAGCGATCATTGCCGGCCCGATCTTCGGTACGTTCATCGCCAAGTACATCCCGGGCAACCCGTCCCAGGAACTAGTCGATCAACTGGCCCGCGAGCCTGAGAACAAAGACCTGCCGAGCTTCGGCATTACCCTGGTCACCGTGCTGCTGCCGGTGTTCCTGATGCTGCTGAAAACCTTCGCCGACATCGCGTTTGCCGAAGGCAACGTGGTACGCAACTGGATGGACATGATCGGTCACCCGATCACCGCCTTGCTGCTGGCGTTGCTGCTGTCGCTGTACACCTTTGGCCATCGCCAGGGCATCCACTCCAAGCAGATCCTCAAGCTGCTCGACGCCAGCCTCGCGCCGACCGCCGCGATCATCCTGATCATCGGTGCCGGTGGTGGCTTCAAGCAGATGCTGGTGACCAGCGGCGTGGGCGATGTGATCGGCCACATGGCGGTGAACGCGCAGATCAACCCGATCCTGCTGGCGTGGCTGGTGGCGGCGGTGATCCGTGTGGCGACCGGTTCGGCTACCGTCGCGACCATTACCGGCGCGGGCATCGTGGTGCCGGTGGTGGGGATGATTCCGGGGGTTAACCGTGAGCTGCTGGTGCTGGCGACGGGGGCGGGCTCGTTGATCCTGTCTCACGTCAACGATGCGGGGTTCTGGCTGGTGAAGCAGTACTTCAACATGACCGTGGCCGAGACGTTCAAGACGTGGACGGCGATGGAGACCATTCTGTCGGTGGTCGCGCTGATCTTCATCATGCTGCTGTCGTTGGTGGTCTAAGCCACACCGTGGAACAAATGTGGGAGGGGGCAAGCCCCTCCCACAGTTTTGACTGCAGTTCTACAGGTGGATGCGGTCAGGCTTTGGTGACCAGGCCATCCGCCCGGAACATCCCGCGAATCCCGCGCACTGCCTGGCGGATCCGGTCCTGGTTCTCGATCAGCGCAAAGCGCACGTGATCATCGCCATACTCGCCAAATCCAATCCCGGGCGACACACATACCTTCGCCTCCAACAGCAATTTCTTGGCAAATTCCAGCGAGCCCAGGGCGGCATACTGCTCGGGAATCTTGGCCCAGACGTACATCGATGCCTTGGGGTTCTCCACCATCCAGCCCAGCTCATGCAGGCCCTTGACCAGCACATTGCGGCGCTGGCGGTACTGCTCGGCGATGTCCTTCACGCACTGTTGGTCGCCTTCCAATGCAGCAATCGCGGCGACTTGCAGCGGGGTAAAGGTGCCGTAGTCGTGGTAGCTCTTGATCCGCGCCAGGGCGTTGACCAGCTCCGGGTTACCCACCATGAATCCGATGCGCCAGCCGGCCATGTTGTAGCTCTTGGACAGGGTGAAAAACTCCACCGCAATGTCCTTGGCGCCAGGCACTTGCATGATCGACGGGGCTTTCCAGCCGTCGTAGACGATGTCGGCGTAGGCCAGGTCATGCACCACCAGCACGTCGTACTGCTTGGCCAGGGCGATCACGCGTTCGAAGAAATCCAGCTCCACGCACTGCGCGGTAGGGTTGGATGGGAAACCGAGGATCATCATTTTCGGCTTGGGGATCGAGCCGCGAATCGCCCGTTCCAGCTCAGCGAAGAAGTCCACGCCAGGCACCAGCGGCACTGAACGCACCTGGGCACCGGCAATCACCGCACCGTAGATGTGGATCGGATAGCTCGGGTTGGGCACCAGCACCGTGTCGCCCTGGTCCAGAGTGGCGAGCATCAAGTGCGCCAGGCCTTCCTTGGAACCGATGGTGACGATGGCTTCCGACTCGGGGTCGATGTCCACTTCATAGCGGTCCTTGTACCAGCGCGAAATCGCCCGGCGCAGACGCGGAATGCCTTTGGAGGTGGAGTAGCCGTGGGTGTCTTCACGCTGGGCGACGGTGACCATTTTCTCCACGATGTGGGCAGGCGTGGCGCCGTCAGGGTTACCCATGCTCAAGTCGATGATGTCTTCGCCGCGCCGACGCGCAGCCATCTTCAGCTCGGCAGTGATATTGAAAACATACGGGGGGAGTCGATCTATGCGCGCAAAGCGGCGCGGCGAACCTTGGTCGGCCATTGTTGCCTCGAGAGTACGTAAGCGCCCGGAACCGTCCGAGCGACGTCGGCCACTGCGGTGGCCTGCGGGGCAGACAATACGGTCGATGATGGCCAGTTGTCCAGATGCGTAGGAAAATTTTCTGCATGGAGTAGCGCGTGGATATGCCCCTATACTCGATACGGGTTTGTTCCCTCATAAGAAGGAGACTGTTCGTATGGATCAGCAGACAAAACAACCGTTGGAGCCACGCATGGAAGCAGGCAAGGCCCTGGTGATTGCCGGTGTACAAGGGCGTTATTCGAAGGCCACCGTGGGCGATATCCCCAAGCTGTGGGAGTTGTTCGACACCTGCATCAAGGACATCAAGAAGCGCGTCGGCGGTGTGACCTATGGCGTTTGCCATAACCCCAACCATGGCGAATTCGACTACATGGCGGGTGTCGAAGTCCCCAACAAGGGCGACGTGCCGAGCAACTTTGAATACATCGAAATTCCGCCGCTCAACTATGCCGTGTTCCCGCATTACGGGCCGGTGCAGGCGCTGGAACAGACGTACGAACGCATCATGTTCGAGTGGCTGCCGCACTCGGGCTACAAGGTGATGGGTGCGGATTTCGAACGCTACAGCGAGGATTTTGATGCGCGTAAGGGCACCGGGACGGTGGAGATCTGGTTGCCGGTGGGCGAAAGAGGCTGAAGCACTCGCCGATGTCACGTAAACAGGACATTAACGTCTGAAAGTCATGTTTACGTGACATCAAAGGGCTGGGTTAAACACCCTCTTCAATCTGCGCTCATACCCGATCCGCCCTTTATACGCCTCCCCGCTATCGACCCAACCAGCCGACAGATACAACCCCATCGCCGCCACATTGTCCGCGTCCACCGACAACTCCAGGCCCCTGATCTGCGGCCACGCAGCCAATGCCGCCGCCGGCAGCGCCTGCAAGCACGCCTTGCCGAACCCGCGCCCTTGTTGATGCCGATCGACCTGCAACGCATGCAGGGTCGCGCTGTGCTCATCGGCCCAATGGGGCAGGCACGGTGGGCGTTTGAGCAGCAGGAAGGCCACCGGGATTTCATCGGCGAGCAGGGCGAAGCCTTTGATGGCACCGGTGCTGGGATTGACCAGCAGGCTGTTCAGCGCACAGTAGATATCGCCGGAGTACGGCAGTTGCTCGGGATGCACTTGCAGGGTGTCGAGTTGCTGTTTCTGCACAAGGCTCAGCGTCTCATAGGCGACGAGGCGGGTTTCCATCGGTGGCGCATCCGAAATCCTACAAAGAGGCGTGGATTCTAGCGGGTTTGCCGAGGGCGAAATTATTTTTAAGCGGGGTGTCGATTTGTCGGCGGGCCATTCGACCAAGGGTGTCTTCCGTGATGTTTTCCAACCCGAGGAGTATCGCCATGAGCACTGCCATCAACACCCTGATCGAACAATGGAAGCAAGCTGTCACCGCCAAGGATGTCGACAAGATTGTCAGCTTTTATGCCGAGGATATCGTCGCGTTCGACGCCGTTGGCGCCCTGCAATTCAAAGGCAAGGCCGCCTACCAGGCGCACTGGAAGGCCTGCATGGAGTTCTGTCCCGGCCCCGGCATTTTCGACTTTCATGAGCTGCATATCGTAGCCGGAGAAGACAGCGCCTTTGCCCACTGGCTCGCCCACTGTGGTGGCGCCGGGCCGGATGGCGTGCTCAAGACGTGCTGGATGCGGGTCAGCGCCGGTTACCAGCGCATCAACGGGCAGTGGAAGGTGGTGCATGAGCACTGGTCCGCGCCTTTTGACATGGAAACCGGCGCCGGTCTGTTCGACCTGAAACCTTGACCTGCGCGATCTATAGTCAGCAATCCGAAAACGGAGAACGCCATGAAATACCTGTGCCTGATCTACAGCAACGAACAGGTGCTGCACACCTCGCCGGACAGCCCCGCCGACCCGGAGTGCTTCGCCTACGCGCAGTCCGTGCAGGCCAGCGGTCGCATGCTGGCCGCCGAGCCGTTGGAGTCGGTGAGCACCGCCACCACCGTGCGCATGCGCAATGGCAAGCTGTCGATCACCGACGGGCCGTTTGCCGAAACCAAGGAACAGCTCGCCGGCTTCTACCTGATCGAGGCCCGTGACTTGAACGAAGCGATCCAGGTGGCTGGCGGTATTCCGGCCGCCCGGGTCGGCAGTGTAGAAGTGCGTCCCGTGCGTGAATTGAATCTGTGACTGCAACAACCTCGGTCGATGCCCTTTACCGCAGCGAATCACGTCGGGTTCTCGCAACGCTGATTCGCTTGCTGGGCGACTTCGACCTGGCCGAAGAAGCCCTGCACGACGCGTTTTTCGTCGCCGTGCAGCGCTGGCCCCTGGACGGTGTGCCAGCCAACCCAAGGGCATGGCTGGTGTCGACCGGGCGCTTCAAGGCTATCGACCGTCTGCGCCGCCAGGCGCGGTTTACCCCGTTGTTGCAGGAGCAGGCCGACACGCTGGAAGCGGCTGACTGGAGCGATGAAGACGTGGAAGACGACCGCCTGCGCCTTATTTTCACCTGCTGCCACCCAGCACTGGCGGCAGATGCCCAGGCGGCGCTGACCCTGCGTGAGATCTGCGACCTCACCACCGAGGAAATTGCCCGGGCGTTCCTGGCCACGCCGGCCACCATCGCCCAGCGCATCGTGCGCGCCAAGGGCAAGATCCGCGAGGCGAAAATCCCTTATCAAGTGCCGTCCAGGGACGCGCTGCCGGAGCGTTTGGATGCGGTGCTGCGGGTGATTTACCTGGTGTTCAACGAGGGGTATTCGGCGTCCATCGGTGCCGACCTGACCCGCGAGGAGTTGACCCGCGAAGCGATTCGCCTGGGGCGCCTGCTGCTGGAGTTGCTGCCCGAACCGGAAGTCATGGGCCTGCTGGCCTTGATGCTGCTGCACGAGTCCCGCCGCCCGGCGCGCACCTCGGCCGAGGGTGAGTTGGTGCTGCTGGCTGAGCAGGATCGCTCGCTGTGGGACGCCTCGTTGATTGCCGAAGGTTGTGCCCTGGTCGAGCGCGCGCTGGGCACACGGCGCTTTGGTCCGTATTGCCTGCAGGCCGCCATCGCCGCGGTGCATGCCGAAGCGGCGCGTGCCGATGAGACGGACTGGCCGCAGATCGTCGGGCTCTACGATGTATTGCTCAGGGCCGTGCCGTCACCGGTGATCGAACTGAACCGCGCCGTAGCCCTGGCCATGCGCGATGGGCCGTTGGCGGGGTTGCAGCAGGTGGAGGGCATTCTGGCACGCGGCGAGTTGCTGGATTACCACTTGGTGCATTCGACGCGGGGGGAGTTCTGCCGGCAACTGGGGCGCGTCGAAGAGGCGCGCGCCGCCTACGCAAAAGCCCAGTCGCTGACCCAGCAGGGCCCGGAACGACGTTTCCTCGAACAACGTTTGCAAAACCTGTAGGCGGTGTCATTCGAGCATTTGACTGAGCATCCAACTGCCCGCCGGCCCAGGTGGGTGTTGTCGCGACCACAACGCATCCACCGCCACCGAGCGTGGCCAACCCCGAACGTTGAGTTCAATCAGTTCGGCATTGCCAAAGCGCTCCACCAACCAGCGTGGTAACTCCGCCCAGCCGAAACCGAGTTGAGCCATCTCCATCAGCATCAGAAAACTCGGCGCCGACCACACCCGGCCCATGGGGCGTGTCTCGTTGGGGCTGATGATGCTTGCCAGGCGCAGTTCCCGGTGTTGTTGCAGGGCCTGCGAGTCGATGTTTTCTACGCGCGCCAATGGGTGAGTGGGGGCGACGAACAGTGCGATTTCCGTGCGTTCGGCCACGGGCGAGTGGGTCAGGTCGGGCGGGTAGATGTGCTGGGCTTCGATCAAGGCAATCTGTGCACGGCCGCTCTGCACCAGGGCGATCAGGTCTTCACACTCGGCGATCAGCCATTCCAGTTCAAGGTCCGGGTAGCGATGTTCAAAGGCCTTGAGGGCGATCTCGAAGCGTTCCGACTGATACGTATCGGACATGGCGATCGTGACCTTCGGCTCCAACCCCTGGGACAACTGGCTCGCCGCCAGTTCCAGGCGACTGCTGGCCTCCAGCACCTGTTCGGCGCGCTGCAGCAGCACATGGCCGGCCGGGGTCAGCGTCGGCTTGCGGCTGCTGCGGTCGAACAGCACCACATCCAGGTCAATCTCCAGGCTCGCCACGGCCGCACTGACGGTGGACTGGCTCTTGCCCAGCTTGCGTGCCGCCGCCGAAAACGAGCCTTGGGTAGCGGCCTGGACAAACGCTTGCAGCACTTCGTGGGAGGCCATGACTATCGCCTTGATCGATGGTTATTAGTTATGAAGTATCGATTCAAAGGGTAATCATGGCAACCATCGTCCTTCACCGAGCACAGGTTATGAGCCCTACCAAGTCGATTACTGAACGCGTTTGCCAGGCCCTGGGTTTTGAAGGCCTGGCGTTGTTGATCTGTACGCCGCTGCTGGTCTGGATCACCGGCAGGCCGGCCCTGGAAATGGGCGCGGTGACCCTGGGCCTGAGCTTGTTGGCGCTGACCTGGAACATCATCTTCAACAGCCTGTTCGACCGCCTCAAGGTGCGCCTGCAACTGTCCAACGGCGGTTGGACGCGGGTGTTGCATGCGCTGATGTTCGAAGGCGGGCTGATCATCGTCGCCGTGCCGCTGATCGCGGCGTGGCTGAACATCAGCCTGATGCAGGCGTTCATGCTCGACATCGGCGTGTTGCTGTTTTTCCTGCCGTACACCTATGTGTATCACTGGGGGTATGACGTGATCCGGGAAAAAATCATCAACAGAAACGCGCCTGCAGGTTATGTGTGAAATCAGAGGAACATGCCGCCTGAGGCTTCGATGCGTTGCCCGGTGATCCAGTGGCTGCCATCGGCCAGCAGGGTCGAGATCGCCCCGCCAATGTCGTCCGGCAAACCGGCGCGACCCAGGGCGGTGTTGTTGGCCACCATCGCATTCACATCCGGGTTGTCGCGCACGGCGCCGCCGCTGAAATCCGTGGCAATGGCGCCAGGGGCCAGGGTGTTCACGCTGATCCCGCGCGGGCCCAGTTCCTTGGCCTGGTAGCGCGACAGCACTTCCACCGCACCTTTCATCGACGCATAAGCCGCATACCCCGGCAGGCTGAACCGCGCCAGGCCGCTGGAAATATTGAGGATGCGCCCACCATCGCAGATCAGCGGCAGCAATTTTTGCGTGAGGAAAAACGGTGCCTTGAAGTGGATCGCTACCAATTGGTCGAACTGCGCTTCGGTGGTCTCGGCAAAACTGGCGTGGACGCCGATACCGGCGTTGTTGATCAGAAAGTTGAAGTGATCCTGTGCAAACACGTCCTTGAGCAGGGTGCCGACTTCGCCGACAAAGGCATCGAAGCGGTCGCTCTGGCTCACATCCAGTTGCAGCATGGCGGCGCGGCCACCCAGGGCCTGGACCTGCTCGACCACCGTCTGGGCTTCAGCTGCCGCGCTGTGGTAGGTGCCGATGATGTCGACGCCCTGGGCCGCCAGGTGCAGCGCGGCGCTTTTGCCCAGGCCACGGCTGGCGCCGGTGATCAGTGCGATTTTACGGGGCATGGTGCAGTCCTCTCAGGTGATTGGTGGGACTGAGTGTATTTATTCGTCCGTAACGTGATAAACAGCGCCATACCGGAATCACTGGCCGGATAAGGCGAACAATCCCATGAATAAACTTGAGCTGTTGCGTACCTTCGTGCGCGTCACCGAACTGTCGAGTTTTACCCAGGCCGGCGAGAGCCTCGGCCTGCCGCGCTCGACCGTGTCCGAGCATGTGCAAGCCCTGGAAGAACTGCTCGGGGCGCGCCTGTTGCAACGCACCACGCGTAAGGTGCAGGCGACCCAGGACGGCCGGGTTTTGTATGAGCGCAGCAAGGACCTGCTGTCGCACATGGAGGAGTTGGAAGGGTTGTTTCGCCAGGATGAGGCGCAACTGAGCGGGCGCATCCGGGTGGACATGCCCACCGTGATGGCGCGGGAGTTGATCCTGCCGCGCTTGCCCGAATTCATGGACGCGCACCCGCTGATCGAGCTGGAGATCAGCAGTTCCGACCGCCAGGTGGATCTGATCGCCGAAGGCTTTGATTGCGTGTTGCGTGTCGGCGCCCAGCCGGATCAAACGGTGGTCGCACGAAAAGTCTGCAGCATGCCGATGGTCAACTGCGTGAGCCCGGTCTACCTGCAACGCTATGGCACGCCGATGACCCTGGCGGACCTGGCGCAGCATCAACTGGTGCATTACGTACGGCCGCTGGGGTCACGCTCGGCGGGCTTCGAATACCAGCAGGGCAATAAGGTGCACCGCGTGCCGATGGCCGGGCGGGTCACGGTCAACAGCACAGATGCCTATCAGGCTGCTTGCCTGGGTGGTTTCGGGATTACCCAGGTGCCGTTGCTCGGTATCCGCGAGTTGCTGGCGCGAGGCGAACTGGTCAGCGTCCTGCCGGATTACCCGGCTCCCCCATTGGACGTGTCGATGCTCTATGCCGGGCAACGGCATTTGCCGCAACGTGTGCGGGTATTCATGGAGTGGCTGGCTGCGACGTTGCAAGCCCAGCTCTAACGCCGTGCCGACAATTGCTGCGGCGCCAGGAACGCGTCGTGGAAGTAATCGCGCACCGCCTGCATCGCCGGGGTGAACGCGCGTTCGCGGTGCCAGGCCAGGCCCACGCTCATCGGCGTGACGGGGTCGGTGACGGTGAGGGTTTCGATGCGCTTGCCTTCCAGGGACCAGGGCCGATGCACCAGGTCGGACAGGATCGCCACGCCGCTGCCATTGGCGACCATGCTGCGCACCGCTTCCACCGAACTGGTGCGCAGCCGCACCTGGGGCGTTTGCCCGGCCTGTTCCCAATAGCGCATGGCGCTGTGTTCGGCCTCGTCGACGGTGAGCAGGATGTAGGGTTCCCGGGCCACATCAGCCAGGCTCACGGCGCCGCGCTCGCACAGCGGGTGGTGGCTGGGCAGCCACAGGCGGCGTTCCGAGTTGAACAAGATCTCCGAGACGATAGCCGGGTGGGTAAGGTTCGCGGTGAGCACCACCGCCATATCGAACTGGCCGTCGAGCAAACCCTGTTCGATGGCCTGGCGTTCCTGCTCGAAGACCTCGATGGTCACGTCCGGGTGCCAGTGCTCCATGCGCTGCAAGTGGTGCGGCAGGAAGTAGCCGAGCACCGTGTAGCTGGCCGCCAGGCGCAGCACGCCGCTGGCGCGGTAGTCGGGCAGCGGGCTGTTCAGCGCGTCATCGACACTGCGCAGGATCACGTAGGCGCGGTTGAGAAAATGCCGCCCGGCGTCAGTCAGGTTCATGCCCTGGGCCGAACGCACGAACAGTTGCACACCGAGCATGCCCTCCAGCTCCTTGATCGCCGTGGTCACCGCCGACTGGGAGATGTTCAGGTGGATGGCCGCCTGGGAAATCTGGCCGATCTCGGCGGTGGCGACAAAGTAGCGGACTTGGCGCAAGGTCAGGGACATCGGCCTCTCCAAAACGTAGGGCTATCTGATTTTCAGAAGATGGGTCATCTGATAATAGATCTTCCCAAGGGGTCAAGGGGCAGCCTACTTTTCCTGCATCACTTAGGCGGAGCGACTTCGATGCAGGCAGTGGATTTCAATTCGGACATGGGCGAAGGCTTTGGCCCCTGGACCATCGGCGATGGCGTCGACGCTGAGCTGATGGCCTACATCAGCTCGGCCAATATCGCCACCGGCTTCCACGCCGGCGACCCCGGCACCATGCGCCGCACCGTCGAGCGGGCCAGGCAATTGGGCGTGGCCATCGGCGCGCATCCTGGCTTCCGTGATCTGGTCGGCTTTGGCCGCCGCCATATCAACGCTCCGGCCCAGGAGCTGGTGGACGACATGCTCTACCAGCTTGGCGCCCTGCGGGAAATTGCCCGCGCCCAGGGCATGACCCTGCAACACATCAAACCCCACGGCGCGCTGTACATGCACCTGGCCCGCGACGAAGAAGCCGCGCGCCTGCTGGTGCAGAACCTGCGCATCATCGAGCCGACGCTGCTGCTGTACTGCATGCCCAACTCGGTGATCTGGCGTGTCGCGCAGGAGCTGGGACAGCCGGTGGTCCGGGAGTTTTATGCCGACCGTGAGTACGATCTGACCGGCTCCATCGTGTTTACCCGCAATGTGCGGGCGCTGGACCCGGCGACGGTGGCGGCGCGCGTCCTGCGGGCCTGTCAGACGGGACTTGTTCGAACCGTGGAAGGCGAAGACCTGTTTATCGAATTCGACTCCATCTGCCTGCACAGCGACACCCCCGGTGCGCTGGAGCTGGTGGAAGCCACCCGCGAAGCGCTGGACCAAGCGGGCATCACGGTCAAGACACCACAATAAAAATCATCGCCTTATTTTTTCGCCTGCCTTTCTACAATGATTCCAAGAGGAACAGACATGGCTGAAACGTCCCCCATCCGCTACAGCTTCGGCGGTGATGAACACCTGTTTGCCGAGGTCAGCGACAGCATGTCCCTGGAGGCCTTTTTCAAGGGCATGGCGGTGACCCGCGCGGTGGAGCGCCTGGCGCTGGAAGGCGTGCTGGATGTGTGCCTGGCCAACGCATCGTTCCAGATCCGCTTCGACCCCGACCGCATCGCGCCCCATGTATTGCTCGACGCGGTGCAGACCGCCGAAGCCCAGGCCGTGGCCGAACGCACGCTGCACACGCGCATCATCGAAATCCCGGTGCTGTACAACGACCCGTGGACCCATGAAACCCTCATGCGTTTTCGCGACCGCCACCAGGACCCCAGCGGCACCGACCTGGAATACGCTGCGCGTATCAATGGCCTGGCCGATGTCGACGCGTTTATCGCTGCCCACAGCGGTGCGCCGTGGTTTGTGTCGATGGTCGGGTTTGTCGCGGGCTTGCCGTTCATGTTCCAGATGGTCGAGCGCGAGCGGCAGTTGCAGGTGCCCAAGTACCTGCGCCCGCGCACCGACACGCCGAAACTCACCCTCGGCCATGGCGGCTGTTTTGGTTGCATCTACTCGGTGCGCGGTGCCGGCGGTTACCAGATGTTCGGCGTGACCCCGGCGCCGATCTATGACCCGGCGCAGCAGTTGGCCTACCTCAAGGAGCACATGGTGTTCTTCCGGCCAGGCGATATCGTGCAGTTCAAACCCATGGACCGTGACGCCTACGACCGAGCGGTGGCCGAGGTGGACGCAGGACGTTTCGACCTGCGTATCCGTCCGGTGGAATTTTCCCTCGACGCTTTTCTCGCCGACCCCATTGGCTACCCGAAAACCCTGCAGGAGGCGCTGGCATGATCAAGGTCCTCAAACCCGGCCTCGCCACCTCCGTGCAAGACCTTGGCCGCGAAGGTTACTACCACCTGGGCATCCCGCCGTCGGGTGCGTTGGATCAATACGCGTTGAGCGCGGCCAACCACCTGGTGGGCAACCCGGTGGGCGCGGCGGGTCTGGAATGCACATTGATCGGCCCTGAACTGCAGTTCCAACAGGATGCGCTGGTGGCCCTCAGCGGCGCCCTGATGTCGCCGCGCCTGGACGGTGAAGTGGTGCACCAGGACACCGCGTTCCAGGTGCGCGCCGGGCAGGTGTTGCGCTTTGAATTTCCCAAGGCGGGGGCGCGTACTTACCTCGCGGTGGCCGGTGGCATTGATGTGCCGCTGGTACTCGGTAGCCGCTCGACCTACACCCTCGGCGCGCTTGGCGGCTTTCAGGGGCGGCGCTTGCAGGAAGGCGATGAATTGCCCATCGGTGAAGCCAGTGGCACGGGACGCGCGGGCAACAGTCTGCCGATGGCGTTGCGTCGCTCAGTGGGCGGGGATATCACCCTGCGCGTGGTGCCGGGGCTGTATTACGAGCGCCTCACGGATGCGGCAAAAAGCAGCTTTTTCGCCGAGCCCTGGGCCGTGGGTTCCGAAGCCGACCGCATCGGCTATCGCTTCAAGGGCGGCAGTGCGTTGAACTTCCAGCCACGGGAGCAGCCGTTTGGCGCGGGGTCGGACCCGTCGAACATCGTCGACAGTTGCTACCCGATCGGTTCGATCCAGGTGCCGGCCGGGTTGGAGCCGATTGTGTTGCACCGGGACGCGGTGTCGGGCGGTGGCTACGCGATGATCGGCACGGTGATCAGCGCCGACCTGGATTTGATCGGGCAGATGCAACCGAACCAGCGGGCAGGGTTTGTGGCGGTGACGCTGGAGCAGGCGTTGGAGGCGCGGCGTGTCTACAAGAAGCGGTTGAAGATCATGTCCGGGCTGTTCGCTGGATAAAACTGTGGGAGGGGGCTTGCCCCCGATAGCGGTGGACCAGCCAGCTTCTCTATAGCTGACCCACTGCAATCGGGGGCAAGCCCCCTCCCACATGTTCAATCACTGTTGTGTCAGAAGAGTTGGGTGAACAGCCAGTAGAGGCTACCCGACAGCAGAATCGCCGCCGGCAACGTCAGCACCCACGCCATCGCCAGATTGCGGATCGTGCGCATCTGCAACCCGCCCCCGTTCGCCACCATGGTCCCCGCCACACCCGACGACAGCACATGGGTGGTCGACACCGGCAACCCATACATGTCTGCCGCGCCGATGGTCAGCATCGCTACCATCTCCGCCGAGGCGCCTTGGGCGTAGGTCAGGTGGGTCTTGCCGATCTTCTCGCCCACGGTCACCACGATGCGCTTCCAGCCGACCATGGTGCCCAGGCCCAGGGCGATGGCCACGGCGATTTTCACCCACAGCGGAATAAAGCGCGTGGAATTGTCGATCTGTTGCTTGAACAGTTGCAGCTTGCCCTGGGTGTCGGCGTCGAAGCTGCCGACCTTGCCCTTGTCCATCAGGCGAATGGTTTCGCTGGTCAGGTACATGTCGTTACGCACGTTGCCGACGGCTTCGGCAGGCACCTTGGCCAGGGAGCCATAACCTTTGACTTCATCACCGATCTGCCCGGCGAGGGCGGCGAGGGCGGGGACCAGTTCCGGGGTGGCTTCCTTGGTGCGCACGTAGGTGGAGAGGATCGGGCGCGGGTCACCGGTCAGCGCTTGCGGGGCACTTTTCACCAGGGCGACCTGGGTGACTTCGGCCACTGCCGCGAACTGCAGCGACTGCTCGGCCGGCATGGTGCGGTTCAGCGCGTAGGCCATCGGCAAGGTGCCCACCAGGATCAGCATGATCAGGCCCATGCCTTTTTGCCCATCGTTGGAGCCATGGGCAAAGGACACGCCGGTGCAGGTGGCGATCAGCATGCCGCGGATCCACCACGGTGGCGGGGTGTCGCCCTTGGGTGCCTTGTACAGCGCGCGATTCTTGACGAAGGCGCGCAGGGCCAGCAACAGCATCGCCGCAAACGCGAAGCCGATCAGCGGCGACAGCAGCAAGGCGTAACCGATCTTGATCGCCTGGCTCCAGTCCACACCGCTGGTGCCGTCACGCCCGTGCATCAAGGCATTCGCCACGCCCACGCCGATGATCGAACCGATCAGCGTGTGGGACGACGACGCCGGCAAGCCCAGCCACCAGGTGCCGAGGTTCCACAGGATCGCGGCGATCAGCAGGGCGAAGATCATCGCAAAGCCGGCGGAAGAACCCACCTGCAGAATCAGCTCGACCGGCAGCAACGCAATAATCCCGAACGCCACCGCGCCGCTCGAAAGCAGCACGCCGAGGAAGTTGAAAAAGCCCGACCACACCACCGCAAAATGCGGCGGCAGCGAGTTGGTGTAGATCACCGTCGCCACGGCGTTGGCGGTGTCGTGGAAGCCGTTGACGAACTCGAAACCCAAGGCGATCAACAGCGCCACGCCCAGCAGCAGAAACGGCGTCCAGGTGGTGAGCTGGGCGCCCATTTCATGCATGTCGTGCATCAGGCTGTAGGCGGTGAACAACAGGCCCATGGCGAGCACGGCAAAGAAGATGATTACCGTCACCAGGCCGGGTTTCTTGTCCAGCCTGGGCTTGGGCGCGGCGGGTGAGGCGTGGGTGGAGGCAGTCAGGGAAGGGGTGGCCATGCCGGGGCATCCAGTGTGGGGAGGATGCCGTTCATAGTCATTGCAGAATGTTACAAAGATACTGCCATAGGTCAGTGTTTGGAGGATTGAGCATGCTGCTGGTCAGTAGTCATTCTAAACGTCCGGTCCGCCATCATCAGGAGGCAATGCCTATTGAAGGAGACAATTTTCAGTGTTGTTAAGTTTGATGTCGGGTCTTATTGGTAATGCCTGTTTCAGAGTGACTTGATACTCGTATGTACCTGTTATATTTGACAGTAGACGTACTAATGAGGGGGGCGGTTTAATCGAGTTGTCGGCCTGATTCAATTAATTTAAAAAAGGTGAATGTGATGGCTATTCCTACTCTCCCAAAAATCCAGATTCCTCAAGCTATACCTAATGCCTATGGTGAAAGCGTCCGCGTGGGGCATTTTGATATATTGAAAGTTGTTGTTCCTCCAATTACTTACACTCCACCTTTTGGGTATAACACTGTCACAGTACTGATTGATGGCAAGCCAGTCCAAGAAACATTGCTTGAACCAGGGGACTCCGACCTTATTCTACTTGATATCCCACCCTTTGCGCTAAAGTGCTGCTGGCAAACAATCGGATATACGGTTGCACATGTCCATGGTACGGATATTTCAGAAACACTCTTGCTTCTCAATGAGGGCACGTGAGGCTGAGATAAATGTTTTAACGGGCGCCAAACTGGGTTGGCGCCTCTATTTATTTGAAAATCACGTGTTTACTTGTCTTTCAAGACGGTGCTGTTTCAGGCGTCAAGGTTTAATTAGGACCCCCTGCTAGGGGCGTGGTTACGCAAATCTCAAGTCAATAGTCTTTACGCTTGCGAAAGGCCCACCGCCCGGCAATCAAGGTAAAGGTCGCCACCAACGCCACCAGGATCCAGAAGCCTTCCGGGTCCTGCGAAAGCGGCACACCTCCCACGTTCATGCCGAAAAAACCGGCGATGATGTTGATCGGCAACGCCAGCACCGTCACCACGGTGAGGGTGAACAGTGTGCGGTTGCTCTGCTCGTTGAGGTTGGCGGCGATCTCTTCCTGTAACAGCTTGATGCGTTCGCCCAGGGCCATCAGGTCGTTGATGATCAGCGCAAACTCCTCGGTGGATTTGCGCAGCTCTTTCACGTCCTCTTTTTGCAGCCATTGCGGCGGGCGGTTGAGCAGGCGCAGCAGCGAACCCGGTTCCAGCGCCAGCAGGCGTTGCAGGCGCACCAGCACCCGGCGTGCGGCCCCCAGTTCAGCGCGGTTGGTGGACAACCGTGACGAGAGCAATTGGTCCTCGATATGGTCGACGCTGATGCTGGTCTTGCGCACGATCTGCGTCAGCACTTCACCCTGGTCACGCAGCAAGTGCACGAGCAAGGCCAGCGGTGAGCGGAAGCTTTCACCGGCTTTCACCGACGAGCGCAGCTTGTCCACCGAGTGCAGCGGTTGCAGGCGTGCGCTGATCAACAGGCGGCTGCGGGCGCACACCCACAGCGTAGAAATGTCCGACGAGACCATGCTGCTGAAGTTGAACACCACGTCGTTGACCACCGCCAGCAAGGCCGAGTCAACATGCTCGATGCGGGTTGAGCGCGAACCTTCATGCAGGGCTTCGAAGAACTCTTCCGGCAGGTCCAGATGCGCCTGCATCCAGCGCTCGCATGCGGCGTGGGCCAGGTTCAGGTGCAACCACAAAAACTCGTCCGGGTCGGCCGGCTGGCGCAAGGCCTGGAGGGCCGTGGCCGAATCGATCTGCTCGCCCTTTTCACCGGGGCGAAAACGGAAACCGTAAAGCAAGCCGAACAGGTCTGAGTCCTGGTGGCTGTGGTCGATGCTGTGGTTCATGGAGACTCGCAGAGAAAGGGCCTGTAGGACGTTTCACAGGTCGCGCAGCGAATCATTGCAAGGTGATATGACGATTCTGTGACCGTTTGACGGTGCCCACAAAAAAACGCGCCACCCGAAGGTGGCGCGTTTTTCACAGGGGGTAAATCAAGTGTCCAGCTTGTCTTCCAGCACGGCGCCGGTCTTGGCGTCGAGCTTCACTTCAAACCGCTTGCCGGCGGTGTCGGTCAGCTCGACTTCGTAGACCAGCACGCCGCTGTTGTTGTGGTCCAACTCGGTGTCGTTGATGGTGGCGCCAGCGTGTTTGGCCAGGGCGGCAGCGTTGAGTTTGTCGAAAGGCATCACGGCGCCGGACTTGAGCAGGCCTTCAATATGATCCGGGCGAACATCCGCCTGGGCCAGGCCGGCGGTCAGGGTCAGGGCGGTAGCGGCGAACAGAGCGGTCAAGGTTTTCATGGTGTGTGTCCTTCTTCGGTGAGCTGTTTAAGTGGCGCCAGATTAACCGGCGCAACTTAACTCATCCTTAATGGCACACTGACCACTCAGTACTTATAGTCGTTCAGCAGGTCTTGCACGCTGGACGACGGCCAGCGCTTGTAGAACTTCAGCAGTTCGGCGGCGCGGTTGGTGAAGATGCCATCGACGCCGGCCTTCATCACTTTGTCGAAGTCCACCGGCTCATCGACGGTGTAGACGTGCACCAGCAGACCCTTGTCGTGGGTCAGCTTGTTCATCTCCGGTTTGACCAGGTCCGAATAGCTCTGGTCGCCGTGGTTGGTCAGCTCGGCCGATGGGCCGGTGCCGATAGCGCCGAGGCTCTTGGCTTCGTCGACCCATTTTTCGAACTCGGCGGCATCCTTCGGTTCCTGCTTGGCGTAGTAGGCGGCCTTGGTGGTTTCGCCGGACTCAGCGAACGTCTGCTTGTTTTTCGGCTCGATGCTGCCTTCACCCACCCACAACAGCAGGATCTTCGGGGTGTTGGGCATTTCTTTCTGCAGCTCTTTGAGGCTGGCAACCTCGAAGGTTTGCAGCACCACGCGGCCCTTGCCCTGGCCGACGCCGGTGTTGCTCTTGCCCAGCTTGGAGCCGGCGGAGCTCAGCCAGCCTTTATCCAGCAGCTTGTTCTTCAGGTCGGCTTCGATGCCCGGGAATTGCTTGGGCTCCTTGGTCTCGATGTACAGGCCGGGTTTGTGCGACGGGTTGCCTTCGGCGATCTTGATGATGTCGTCCAGGCTCTGGATTTTCAGGCCGACGAAGCCTGGACGCGCGCGGTCCGGGTAGGCGGCGTTGAACCAGCTGCCGGCATCGAGGGTTTGCAGTTCTTTCCAGGTGAACTCGTTGGCCGGGGCGTCCTTGCGGTCGGGGAACTTGGTGGCCACGTCGGTGGTGCGCTGCAGGTTGTTGTCGTGCAGGGCGAACAGCACGCCGTCCTTGCTGCGCTGCAGGTCCATTTCCAGATAGTCGGCACCCAGGTCGCGGGCAATCTTGTAGGCCGCGGCGGTGGATTCGGGGGCGTCGTAGGACGCGCCACGGTGGGCGATCACGGCTGGGTACGGAATGCCTTCGTTGGTTGCCAATTCAGCCGGGCTGATCGGGTCGGCAGCCTGTGCCTGGCCAAGGCCGAGCATCAGGGCGAGCAGCAAGGCACTCTTGGTAAACGTGACAGGCATATGCGAAGTCCTTTCGTGGAGGTAGCTTTGAGAAGGCCTCCTTTTTAACAATTGATTGCGAAAGGCGCTATCACCAAACCGACATTAACGTGTGCACGCCTCGATTTTCTGCGTTTTTTTTGCAGGCATTGCAGTACTCTTGCCCGAAGCTGCCCCGTTAGAGGGCGGTACTTTGTGCCACGCGTGTAAACCATCTTTCCAGTCCCTGTGGGACTTTTCAGTGAGGTTTACCATGCGCATCACCTCCGAGCTTATCTGCCAGGCCGCCGACCAACTCCGTGGTTTTGTTGGCCTCAACCGCAAGACCGGCCAGTACATCGTGCGTTTCAGCGAAGACGCCTTCGGCATGGACGTGGCCGATGACGGCATCATTCCCACCGCCGAATTCGTCTGGCTGCCGGCCCCGGAACAGACCATGACGCTGTCCCGCGAGCGCATCCAGTTGCTGCTGGACCAGAACATCGACGACCGTATCAACATCACTGAACCGTTGCGGGTGTATATGCGGCGGGTGGAGGTTCCGCAGATCAGTGCGTTGCGCAGTCTTGTAAGCTGATCCTGTGGTGAGCAGGCAAGCCTGCTCACCACAACGAGCCTCTTGATCATGCTTGCTGGCAAGCCTTGAGCAGGGCAATCGCCAGGGGTGGGGTGATGCCTTTAAGCGCGGCGCGTTCGGGTTGGAACAGGGTGGCGACGAAGAACGGGTGGTCGAGCAGCTCCACGGCTCGCAGATCACCTGCCGAGTCATGGCCGCTGGGGATCAGGTCGCCTTCCAGCAGTGCGTCGAGAAACTCAGGGTTCACGCCGTAGCGGCAACGATAGCCTTCCTGCACATCAAGAGTGCCGTAGGCTTCTGCAATACGCGTGTAGGAGACCAGGCGCACAGTGTCGGTGGCTTCCACCAGCGCACAACTCAGTGGCGCGATCACGGCGCGCCTGGCGTGCGGCGCAAGTTCGCCGTGCTCGGCATCCTTCCAGCCCAGTACGTTGCGCGCATATTCCACCACCGTGTGCTGAAAACCGCCGCAGGTGCCGAGGAACGGCCGGCGTTGCTCGCGGGCAAAACGGATCGCCCGCAGTGCGCCATCGGTGTCGCGGTAGGGGCTGGCGGGGACGCACCAGAAGCCGTCGAAATCGTGCAGTGATTGCGGCAGGGTATCGGTGTCGAGCCATTGGACATGCACGCTCAGCCCCAGGGTCTCGGAGGCCTGTTGCAAGGCCACGGGAATGGCTTGGTGGGCGATGACATCGGGGTTGTAATCGCCGATCAGGGCAAGGTGCAGAGGTGTGGTTTTCATCGTGTACATCCCATGACTTGTGGTGTCCTGGGGCGCACTATAGATTGGCGTTCACGCAATCAATATTGGCGTTTGCCCATATGTTCAATGCAGCTACGCACTATTCACTCGATTACCCTGATTTGTCGCTGATCCTCGCGCTGGTGCGTGGCGGTACGCTCGCACGGGCGGCCGCGTTGTTGCGGGTGGACGTGTCCACGGTGTTCCGCGCGGTGCGGCGCCTGGAGGCGGCGCTGGGCCAGACATTGTTTGAAAAAAACCGCGCCGGCTACCTGCCCACCAGCCTGGCAAGCAACCTGGCGCAGCAGGCCGAGCGTGCCGAACAAGCGCTGGAGGCGGCGCGCATTGGCGTGGAGCAGGGCGGTGAGGTGATCAGCGGCACGGTGCGCCTGACCTGTACCGACTCCGTACTGCAAGGTCTGCTGTTGCCGGCCCTGGCGCAGTTCATGCCGCACTACCCGGCATTGACCCTGGAACTGAGCACCTCGAATGACTTCGCCAACCTCAGCCGCCGTGACGCGGATATCGCCCTACGCCTGACCCGCACGCCGCCGGAGCATCTGGTTGGTCGACGCCTGGGCAGCGTGGCTTATCAGGTGTGTGCCAGCGCGGATTTTGCTCGTCAGCACGCCGGCCGCGAGTTGGCCGACCTGCCATGGATCGCCCCGGATGACTTCCTGCCCGACCACCCCACGGTCGCCTGGCGTCGCGAGCATCTGCCCGGTGTACGTCCCAGTTATCGCTGCAACAGCATGTTGTCGGTTACCGAGCTGGTACGGGCAGGGTTGGGGGTGGCAGCCTTGCCGGACTTTCTATTGGGCGACGGCCTGCAATCGCTCGGCCCCGCGTTGGCAGGGCATGACACCGCGTTGTGGCTGCTCACGCGCCCGGACTGCCGAGCGTTGCGCTCGGTGGTGACCCTGTTCGATGAGCTGGGACGGCAGGTGCGTTTGCCTTAGGTTTTTCGCACAAAATGCTCATGCATTTCGCAGGTCAGGCTTTCAATGTGCTCAGTCAGTTGTTTGGTCATTTCCGTGAGCCGGGTGTTTTGCTCCAGCAGTTCCAGTAACTGTTTGGTGGTCTGCGCCGCCTGGGCCTGGCGCTCGGTATTGGCGATCGCCAGGGCTTCACGGTGCTGCGCATCCGCATCGGACTGCGCCTTGTCGCGTGCGGCCTGGCGGGTCTGGGCCAGCAGGATCAGCGGCGCGGCGTAGGCCGATTGCAGGCTGAACGCCAGGTTGAGCAGGATGAACGGGTACACATCGAAATGCGTGATGCCGGTCATGTTCAGTACCACCCACAACACCACGATGGCGGTTTGTGCGCCAAGGAAGGTCGGCGTACCGAAGAAGCGCGCGAAGGCTTCGGCCTTGAGGGCAAAGGTGTCGTTGCCGAAGGTCGGCGCCAGGTGGGCGTGGGGGCGGTGGAAGCGCAGGTGGTCGACGGGGGTGGCTTCGGGCTTTTCTGGGGTCATGGCGGGCTCGGATCTCATGCTTGAAGAACAACCAGCACTATAGACCGAGCCCCCGGCACTCCGTATGAAGATCGGGTCAGTTGCCGCCACGCTCGTTGGCGAATGCACTCACCGCCTGCACCGCTTCGCTGGTGCCTTGGCGAATCTGCAGGATAACTGTGCCAGCCTGGTTGGCCATTTCAACGCCTTGGGCGGCGCGGTCGCGGGTGGCGTCCATGCTGTCGATGGCTTGTCGGGTTTCAGCCTGAATCATCGCGATCATGCTGGAAATCTCCGTGGTGGAGCCGCTGGTGCGCGCCGCCAGTTGCCGGACTTCGTCGGCTACCACGGCGAAACCACGGCCTTGTTCACCCGCACGCGCGGCCTCGATGGCGGCGTTGAGGGCCAGCAGGTTGGTCTGGTCGGCGATACCGCGAATGGTGTTGACGATGGCAGTGATCTGTTGCGAGCGATCACCGAGCTTGGCGATCAGTTGTGAGGAACTGTCGATGTCGGCAGAAATTTCGCGCATGCCGTTGGCTGTTTTCTGAATCACCTCGGCACCTTTTTCTGCCATGTCCTGAGTGTTCAAGGACAGGTGATAGGCCTGCGCCGCACTCTGCGCGTCCGCCGCATGCTGTTGCACGCGGGCGGTGATGTCCGAGGCGAACTTCACCACTTTGCACAGCCGCCCGCTGGCGTCGTACACCGGGTTGTAGTTGGCTTCGAGCCACACGACCTGGCCGTTTTTATCCACCCGCTCGAACTGGCCGCTGAACATTTCCCCCTGGTTCAGGCGTTTCCAGAAGTCGCTGTAGGTTGAGCTGCTGGCCAGTGCCGCGCTGCAGAACATCCGGTGATGCTGGCCCTGGATCTGCGCCAGGGTGTAACCCATGCGCTGCAGGAAGTTGGCGTTGGCGGTGATGATGGTGCCGTCGAGGTTGAACTCGATCACCGCCATGGCGCGGCCAATGGCATCCAGTTTGGCATTGGCTTCGCTTTCGGCCTGCAGGCGCGGGGTGACGTCCATCGCGTATTTCACCACTTTGGTCACCAGGCCCGCGTCATCACGCACTGGGTTGTAGCTGGCTTCCAGCCACACCGACTGGCCATCACCGGCCACCCGTTCAAAGGTGCCGGACTGGAATTGGCCGTTGCGCAGGTTTGACCACAGTTGGCTGTACTCGGGGCTACGGGCGAAGGCCGGGGTACAGAACATTCGATGGGACTGGCCCTCTACCTGCTCGGCGCGGTAGCCCATGGTCTGCAGGAAATTGGCATTGGCGCGCAGCACATTGCCGGACAGGTCGAATTCGATCACCGCCATGGAGCGCTCGATAGCGTCCAGCAGGCTGGCCTGTTGGGCGATGGTGTGTTGCTGGGTGCTGATGGTTCTTTTATGTGTGTTGAATAGCATGTGCGGTGCTCGGGCAAGCAGACTCTGGGGTTTCCTTGGATATGCGCCTGCCCCCGTAAGGCGTACGCCATACGGTTGACTTGCTCATTGCCAGCTTCCTTGTGCTGACAGAGGGGGGTGGGACAACGGGTTCAGAGTGATCAGCCTGACAAGAAGTTCGCCCGTGTGGGAGGACCTTTTTTGGGTAGGCGACCAGTGGTGGCATTATGCTTTCTTGTTGGGTGCTTTCTGGTCTTTTCAGACGAGGAGTCGTAGGACGACTTCAGGCGGAATGGGCGATCACTTCGTCGCTGACATTGACCCGGTTGCGCCCGGTGTCCTTGGCGGCGTACAGCGCGCGATCCGCTGCATTCAGCCACATCGCGGCATCGCTGAAGAAGGGTTGGAAATCGGCCAGGCCGATACTCAGGCTGACCCGCAATTCGGGGATCTGCGGGTTGCGGTAATTGCTGAAAGTTTCGCGCATGCGTTCCATGATTTCGGCAGCCTGTTCCAACGGCATTTGCGGAAGAATCACACAGAACTCATCGCCCCCGTAACGACCGGCCAGGTCGTTTTCCCGCAGGTTGCGCCGCAACTCCAGGCTCAACTGCCGCAGTACCGCATCGCCGACGATATGGCCGTGGGTGTCGTTGATCTGCTTGAAGTGGTCGATGTCGATCAAGGCAATGGTGGCGTGGCTCCGCTGCTGCCGGCACTTGTGGAACTTGAGGTGCAGCAGGTCCTTCCAGGAACCGTGATTGAGCAGCCCGGTGAGGCTGTCGGTGCGGCTCAGGGCGCTGAGGGCGCGCTTGTGTTCGGACAGTTTGATTGCCAGTTGATAACAGACCATGCCGATGGCCATGGGGTAGAGCGTCAGCATCGGCAGGCAGGTGTAGACCTGCAGCAGGCTGACATCGGGGTTGAACCGGATGCCGAACAGCGCGCCGGCCACGCCGATTCCAAGCCCTTGTGCGCACAGGCCACGCAGGAACAGGCGCTTGCCGCCGGCGGCGACATTATTCATGGTCATCATCGACAGAATGGTCACGGCCGTCAGTGGCGTGAACTGCGTGGCGGCGGCCCAGAAGCCGCCGAGCAGCGAGTCATACAGCAGGTTGCGTTGTTCTGCCTGGTAGGGGTACTGCGAGCGGGCCGACAGTTGATACGCCACATGCGCCCAGGCAAACCCGTTGAACAGCAGGAGTGCCCACACCCAGCCCGGCATGGCGAGAGTGTAAAGGGCGCCGCTGACGCTGATACAGCCGATAGAAAGGCCGATGATCCTTGGCTTGTAGATACGCTTGGCAAATGAAAGCCCTTTGCCTTGTCTGTTTTCCATAAATTCCTGGGGCAGCTGTTTTTTGCAGATACGGTGGCGCACGTTCGCTGGATCAACCGTTGATCGGATAATGCCTGTGAATATTGTCAGTTATTCGCGTGGGAATAATCAGTGTCCTTCCAGGCCATTTGCGCAAAACAGAGGGCGAATGCGTCAAAAGCGACCTGGAATGTCGCTCACACAACAGGTTTTTTATGGCTGGCGGGGCAGGGTGACTTCGTAGCCGGCGAGGAACAGGTCGATGGCCGACTCGATCACGCTGGCCTGGTGGGCGGCATCCAGGGTGGGTTGGCCGAGGGTAATCTGTGGCCAGAAGGCGAAGGCCTTGAGCAGGCTCTGGATCTGGTGGGCGGCGAAGGCCGGGTCGGAGCAGTTGAGCCGGCCGTCTGCCTGGGCGGCGCGAACCCATTGGGTGAAGCCTTCTTCGCGTTGGCTCAGGCGGGTGACCATGTCTTGCGCACGTTCCGGCGAATGGATGGTGGCGGCGATGGCGACCCGGGCCAGGTCGAGGAAGTTGGTGTCCGACATCATCTTCATCTTCGCCTCCAACAACCCGCGCAGTTGTTCGCGCAATGGGCGGTCGCTGGCGTAGCTGACGTCAAGTTGGGCGACGCTGCTGGCCCAGAGCTGATGAAGAATTTCTGCGAACAGTTCTTCCTTGCTGGGGAAGTGGTTGTACACGGTGCGCTTGGATACGCCGGCAGTGGCGGCGATCTTGTCCATGCTGGTGACCTCGAAACCGTTTGCGCGAAATTCGGCGATGGCCGCAGCCACAATGGCTTCGCGTTTACGGTCGGTGAGGCGTTGAGGGGCAGTCATGGGTGGGGCTCGGCTCTTGGACGAAAATTACACTCGGTAGTTTACTTGCTCCGGGTTTTGTTGCAATCTTGAAACTACACTGTGCAGTGTAATTTATAAGCGATCTGTAGGAGTCACCCGGTAATGGCCACGATCTCGTCCCGTGTCGATTCTTCGCCAGCAGCGCCCAAGCAAGGCCAAGGGCACTTCAGCAACGATGCCCCCGTGCAGCACGGTGGCTTCGGCAAAACCTTGCGCATTTTCTGGAATATGCTGTTCAACAAACCCCGCAGCACGCGGCCGGTGGGGCAGATTCCGGTACAACCGCTGACGCGCGAGCAATTGCTGGCGGCCCCGGATCACAGCGTATTCCGCCTTGGACATTCCACCGTGTTGCTGAAAATGCGCGGTAAATTCTGGGTAACCGACCCGGTATTTGCCGAGCGCGCCTCACCGTTCAGTTGGGCCGGCCCCAAGCGCTTCCATCAGCCGCCGATCAGCCTTGAAGAGTTGCCGCCCCTGGAGGCAGTGATTCTGTCCCACAACCACTACGACCATCTTGACCGCAAGGCTGTCGTCCAATTGGCCGACAAGGCTCGTTATTTTCTTGCGCCGCTGGGCGTGGGCGACATCCTGGTCAAGTGGGGGGTGGATGGCAGCAAGGTGCGCCAGCTGGATTGGTGGCAGGGCACCGAGGTGGATGGCGTTCGGTTTGTCGCCACCCCTGCGCAACATTTTTCCGGGCGCGGTCTGTTTGATGCCAACCAGACCCTGTGGTGTTCCTGGGTGATGATCGATGGACCTCGGCGGATTTTCTTCAGCGGTGACACGGGTTACTTCGACGGTTTCAAACGCATCGGCGAACAGTACGGTCCATTTGACCTGACACTGATGGAAACAGGTGCTTACAACGTCGACTGGCCCCATGTGCACATGCAGCCAGAGCAAACCCTGCAAGCGCATATCGACCTCAAGGGCCGCTGGTTGCTGCCGATTCACAACGGCACTTTCGACCTGGCGTTCCATGCCTGGCATGAGCCGTTCGACCGCATCATGGCCCTGGCCTGGGAGCGCAACGTGTCGATCACTACGCCGCAGATGGGGCAGGCGTTCAGCTTGAATCAGCCAGAGCGTGGAGGTGCGTGGTGGCTGGAGGTGGAAACCCAGGGGGCACAGGAACACCTCGCAGGCTGACGGAGGAGGCTATGGAAAAAGGAGTTTTCAAGCTGTTTCAGAGCTGCGACAGGCGCCAGGCAACGGTGCGATGATCCCCGGAAATTTATGTGTCGGGGGACATATTTCATGGAGTGCAAGTGTAAGAAATATTGGCAGGTGGGGCTGCCCTGTCCGACGGGGCAACCGGTGTCTGCGCTCACTGACGCGTCAGCCCAGGCAACGACAGCCCAAGAGCATACAAGCCCTCGTGGTATCGTTTTCGGTGTCGATCCCCAGGCTCATGGCACCCGAGGGGGCGTCCCGATCCCGGGGTATGACGCCCCGGGACTTGCCCTCAAACCCCCGCGCGACCCGTCGCTGTCATTGATCGCATTGAGTGGTATTGACCCCTCGGGGCCGTTGATGGCTGAAGTCCCTCCCGTGATGAACAACAGCCCCTTCACCCGCACTCAGGTATTGGTTGGCTGGCGCATAGGGTTTGCCAACCGTTACGTTGGACCCGGTGCAAGCGAGGTCGTCGACCACAGTCCTGCTTTCCTACAAGCCCTGGATACCTTGCGCTCGGCGGGCGCGCAACTGGTGGCGCTGGATGCCTTGCGAGTTGACAGGGCCAATCCATTCGTTGCGTATACTCGCAATGAGATCGATGAGCGCGTCGGTGAGCAAAGTCTTGATGCCCTTGTGTCCGAAAGTAAAAGCGCAGCGTTTCATGGCGCGTGCGCCAGCGGGTATCCCGGAGCATGCGAGCTGCTTGAGGACGGGACGAAACTGTGGTTTTACGGTGCTCGTTGGGCCGGTGACCGCATACTGGTACTGGTTCGGTTCTATCGTCGGTTACTGAAAGATTCCTTGCGGATGCCTACATCGAGTAGTGAATGATCGGACCCCGGAGCAGGATTAGCCTCAACGGTTGTCCACGGGGGACTTCTTAGACTGATGTCGGGTTATCGACCGATAGCCTGACATTCAGTCAAGTAGTGAGGCAGTTTATGACCGGACCGATTATCGCAGGCGGATTAACAGACGGTGTGCTGCAGGCACTTTTGAATCAGCCGCAAGGCTTCAAGAGTGCCTTTCAAATGTCAGAGGAAATGGCAAAAGGCCAAGCCACTTCAGAATCGCTGGTTAACGACTCGCTGAAACAAATCGCCAATATTGATCGCGGGTTGCAAGGTGGCAACGCGTTTATAGAAATCAACCCCGATGCCCGCAAGCAGGCGCAAATGCGCGATCAGGAGCGTGCCAGAGGCATCACTCGTGGATATCTACACGGCGTTCCGGTTGCGTTGAAAGACGTTTTTGAAACCAAGGACCGTATGCAGACAAGTGCAGGTTCCAAGGCATTGGTAGGCGCACCGGCGCCAAAGAACGCCAAGGTAGTGGACAAATTGCTGAAGGCTGGTTCGGTGGTTGTGGGTAAAACCAACATGAGTGAATTTTCCAACTTCCGCTCTGAATTTCCCGTTGATGGGTGGAGTTCCCGAGGTGGCCAGACGCTCAACCCTCATCGGTTGGGAGGCCAGGTGGCTGGGTCGAGTTCCGGTTCTGCTGTTGCGGTTGCCCAAGGGCTTGTTGCTGTGGCGTTAGGGGTGGAAACCAGTGGTTCGATCATTACCCCGGCGGCCTACAACGGTGTTTTCGGTCTGAAAACCACGGTTGGACTGGTCAGTACCGAGGGTGTCATGATCAGTTCACGTATGGATACGGTAGGCACCTTCACACGTATTGTCCGGGATGCGGCAGAGGTACTCAACGCAATGACCGAAAGCAAGCGCTACACTGAAGGCCTGCGGTCTGATGCCTTGAAAGGCAAGAGAATTGGCTACACACCGCTGCCTGAACTGTCTGAAGAGGATGCCAAAGACCCAGCGAAACGGGCAGACCGAAAACACTATGAGGCTGCAATAAAAGTGTTGAAGGATAGGGGCGCTATCTTGGTTCCGGTCGGACAATTGGATGAAGGCATTACTGAACAAAACTACAAGGACTATAACGAAGCGTTGTTTGCAGACGTCAAACAACAACTGGAAAATTACCTGGCAGGTCGGGAGGGGTTGCCGGTCAAGTCGATCTCGGAAGTGATAGCTTTCAACAAACGTCACTTGCAGCCAGGAGAGCCTGACCAGAAGCTTCTGGAAATCATCAACGATCTGAAAGTGACCCAGGAGAGGCGCGATCAGTTGTGGCAGGATATCGTTCCGATTTTCCAGAAAATCATCGATGATCCCATCAAAGAACACAAACTCGATGCCATGGTGTCGAACTTTCTTTCTCACAACTATTATTACGCCGCCGCCGCGGGCTACCCGGGCATGTCCATCCCGTCCGGGATGGATGATGAAGGTATGCCGACAGCGCTCTATTTATATGGCACAGCTAAAAGTGAAGCGACCTTACTCTCGGCTGCTTATGTCTATGAACAAGCTTCCCCGTCGATCAAGGAACCCGCCTTTCTTCCGGGGACGCCCTTCTCGCCAGCACCCGTTGATACAGGCGCCACTATAGAGGAACCTACAAACCTCGCATAAGGTTGATTCAACCTCTGCTGGCAGATGCACAGCAGAGGTCCGTCTCCCTTGATCAACTCGAACCGTAGCGTAAGGCGGGTTTGCGATGTGACAGGTTTGGCCCCAGGGCCAGGGGCCCAAATTGATGCGCCGGGCACTGCAACTGCAGGCCTGAAGCGCTACACACCATTAGGTTGTGGCGTTGGTGAGTCAAGTGATGACGAAGTTGCGCCGATCAACCGAGAGATGATCCCTTGCGCCGCGTGTTCGGTTGTGGCGGTGTCAAAGCGGCGCGCACTCATCCCCCACCCCGGCGCAAACCCCGGGAAGAACGCCAGCCCTTCAGCTTCCAACCGAAACGCCAATGCCAGGCGGGTTTCATCCCCC
The DNA here is from genome assembly GCF_900115535.1 of Pseudomonas sp. NFPP28. Taxonomy (NCBI): domain Bacteria; kingdom Pseudomonadati; phylum Pseudomonadota; class Gammaproteobacteria; order Pseudomonadales; family Pseudomonadaceae; genus Pseudomonas; species Pseudomonas sp. NFPP28. The sequence goes on from NZ_FOWT01000006.1 coordinate 432,484, forward strand.
ACGTCGTATTGATTTTCAAACTGTTGAACCGCTTCGACCGCCACGCCGGCCTGAATAGCCAGGTGTTCCCTGCTCCAGCCCAGCATCGCGCGCGCTTGCACGCTGTGTTTGGCGGTGAATTGATGCAGGACGATCTGCTGTTCTACGAAAGAGCTCATTGCCAGAGAGGACATGGGTTTTCTCCAGGATTCGACGGGGGAGGGCAAACTATACTGTGTTTTTGTACAGTTGTTTTGACCGCTCATCAACTGGATGTTCAACGACCCGTTATTCCACCCCTGGCGCCTCGCGAATGATCAGGTGATCCAGGTTCTCGATATTCGCGCTGAACACCCCGAACGTCTGCTCGGGGTTTTTCTTGCTCGGCACCTGTTTCAGCTCCGGCGTCACCCCATAGAAGAAGCAGTACAACGCCCGCTCACTGTCCACCGCCGCCTTGATCTGCTCCAGGAATGCCTTGCGCTTGCGGTAGTTTTCGATGAGTTTCTTGCTCAGGTAGACGTTGACCGAGTAGGGCTTCTTGTCGAGCCACGCCTTCTTTTCGAAATCGATGCGAAAGCTGCTGGTGTAGTCCTTGATTTCCTTGATCTTGCCCCAGTAGATCAGGCCCTTGTTGTCCTGCAGGTATTCGATCTTCTTGAAGAACGTCCAGTAGGTGGCGGTGTGGTCGCCGATCTTCAACGGCATGGACTTGAGTTTGTCCTTGTCGTCGATGTTGGACACATAGCATTCCACCGGGTGGGCGAACACGCTGGTTTTGTCTGGTGTGGTGTCGCTGGCGCCGTGGGAAACGGAGTTGCGGTCTGAGGGGGTCTTGGTTGGTTCTAGTGGCATGCTTCCTTCGGTGCCCGCCAACGGGATCTTGCGCTCGTACTGGCGGCGTGTGAGGACAAATTCCGATGGGAAATTGTCCTCACGCTCGTCATCACTTTCGCCGGCGGTGGTCTTGTGCGTGCTGGCGTAGCGGCAGCCATCGATGTGTTGGGTGCCGGTCTTGTTCTTGAAGTGCGGCGTGCGCAGGTAATTGACGTTTTTGGCGTTGAAGGTGCTCAGGGTATTGTTGGTATCAAACGCTGCCCGGCATTCGTCGTTGGGGCACAGGAAGCGATCTCTGTCGGAATCGAAGTCGGCGGTTTCGTCGAAATTCAGGTCTCGTACGTCGTAGATCGACAGCTTGTCATCGAGACTCAGGCTGTAGGCCGTATCGAATTTCATGGGGCGCTGGTCCGTGGGAGGTTTCGCTATTAATAGCGGGATCCTGGGTAAATATCAGCAAGAACCTGCTACCCGTCGTCCACTCAAGAAACACAAGGTGCCACCTACCGCAGTCAGTGCCCCCAACGCATAGAACATGCTGGCCGGCGTGGCATTGATCAACAGATAGCCGCAAATCACTGGGCTCATTGCCCCGCCAAATGCCGCCAGGTTCTGCGCACCGTAGTAACTGCCGCGCAGCGCATCAGGTGCGATGGTGTCGATAAACAGGAACTCGGAGGGGTAGATGATCATCTCGCCCAGGGTGAACACGAACATTGCCAGGCACCAGGTGACCAGGCTGTTTGCGAGGCTGAAACCGATAAGCCCGGCAATGAACAGCAACGTACCTAGCACGATCCAATAGCGCAGTTGCTCACGCTTGAGGAAACGGCCGATCTGGTACTGCATCAAAATCACAGTGATGGCATTGCAGGCCAGTACCGCAGACAGAATCTTCAGCGCCTCGGCAGGTTTGTAGGCTACGAGCAAAAACTGCGACAGATACAAGGTGTAGCGCCCATGGACAATGGTGCTCAGCAGGCTGCCGCTGGTGAACAGAATCAGCGTGCGGTCGTTGCGCAAGGTGCGCAGGGTGATGAGGAAACTCAAGGGCTTGTTGCTGTCATCCCGTTGGGTGGGCGGGATGCCAATCATCAGGAACAGGCTGCCAAAGGCGATCGCGCTGGCGATCAGGAACGGTGCCAGTTGCATATGGCCGGCAATCACGACGCCGACCATCGGGCCTGTGGCGTAGCCGACGTTGGTCAGTGTGTAGCGCAGGGAAAACACCTTGGCACGCTCGCCCACCGGCAGGTTCTCGCTGATGATGGCTTTTGAGCCAATCAGGAACAGCGCCGACGCCGCTTCGGTGATGACCAGGGTCAGGGTGGTCAGGTAGAGGTTGCTGGCAAAGGTCAGCAATAGAAAACCGATGGAGCTGGACAGCATGGCCAGGATCAGCAGCTTGCGCTTTTCCAGGCGGTCGATGATGTAGCCACCGTACAGGCCCAGTAATGTCGCGATAAACACCGCGATGCCCATCAGCAAGCCGATGTCCTGCTGGTTCAGGCCCAGGCGGGTACTCAGCAACAGGGCCAGCAACGGGCTGGTCATGGCGCGGCTGACCACGATGGTCACCGAGCAAATCATCAGGCGGCGGATTACCAGGGAGTAGGTGGCCACGGTGGGGCGGGTGTCCTTGTTATCTTTGTGGACAACGAAAATCCAGGGTGGGAGGGGGCTTGCCCCCGATGGCGGTGGCTCAGTCACCAGATGCTTGGCTGATAGACCGCTATCGGGAGCAAGCCCCCTCCCACATTGTTCAGATCGAGTTATTGGCCGGAGTTGATGGTGATTTTTTCGACCGCACCTTGCTCCAGGTCCCACTTCTTCAGAATCTTGCCGTAGGTCCCATCATCGATCATGCCTTGCAACGCTTCACTGATCGCCGTGACCAATTCCGTGTTGCTCTTCTCAATCCCAAGCCCGGTGAACTGCTTGGAAATCGCCAGGCCCACCGGCTTGTACTTGCCTTTATCCAGCGACATCAGATAAGGAATGGTCTCGCTGCCCTGCATCGCCGCGTCCAGGCGGTTCTGTTGCAACTGCGCCCGTGCATCCGCCGAGCCCTCAGTGCCGATCACCACGATCGCCGGTTTACCCGCCGCTTCGCAGTTTTCCTTGCTCCACGCGGCAATTTCCGACGGCCAGGTGGTACGGCGGCTGGTGCCGACTTTTTTACCGCACAGGTCGGTCAATTCCTTGAGGTCGTCACGCTTGGCCAGGGTGTACAGCTGCGGGCCGCTGGTGAAGTAGTCGATGAAGGTCACCGCTTTCTGGCGCTCGGCGGTGTCGGTCATGCCCGACAGCACAATGTCCACGCGCTTGGTGGTCAGGCCGCTGAGCATCTGCTCGAAGCCGGTTTCCTGCCACTTGATCTTCACGCCCAGGCGCTCGGCGAGGGCGTTGCCCAGGTCGAAATCCAGGCCGGTGATCTTGTTGGTGGCCGGGTCCTTGAAGTCCATCGGCGGGTAGTTCGGCACGATGGCCGCGCTGATCTCACCCTTGTCCTTGATTGCCGCCGGCAATGCCGCGAAAACAACGGAAGAGGCCATCAGGCCTGCGAGCAACGTGGGGATAACTATTTTCGTCATGGAGGCGTTCTCGTTTGTTTTTTAGTTAAGTGCGAACGGCAGAAATAAAGCTTTGGGTACGCGGGTTTTGTGGGCTTATTAGAATTTCTTCGGGGCTGCCGGCTTCCACAATCTGGCCGGCATCCATAAACACCATGCGGTTGGAGACCTCGCGGGCGAAGCCCAACTCATGGGTGACCACGATCATGGTCATGCCAGTGGTGGCCAGGTCGCGCATCACCGACAGCACTTCTCCTACCAGCTCCGGGTCGAGGGCTGACGTCGGTTCGTCAAACAGCATCAGCTTGGGGCGCATCGCCAGCGCACGGGCGATCGCCACACGCTGTTGTTGCCCGCCGGACAACTCCACCGGATAGGCATTGCGTTTGTCCGCCAGGCCGACGCGGGCCAGCAACTCCAGGGCGTCCTCGGTGGCTTCCTTGGGCGAACGCTTGAGTACCTGGCACGGGCCTTCGATGATGTTTTGCAGCACGGTCATGTGCGGGAACAAATTGAAACGCTGGAACACCATGCCGGTGGCCAGGCGCTGGCGGGCAATCTGCGATTCATTCATCTCATGCAGCTTGTTGCCGACCACGCGGTAACCCACCAGTTCGCCGTCGACCCACAGGCCGCCCTTGTCGATTTTTTCCAACTGGTTGACGCAGCGCAGCAGGGTGCTTTTACCTGAGCCGGACGGGCCGATGATGCACATCACTTCGCCTTGCTCGACCTCGATATTGATGTCGCGCAGCGCGTGATACTGGTCGTAGTACTTGTTCAGGTTGACGGCCTTGACGATGCTTCTCATGGGGCAATTCTCCTCGACCCAGACTTACGAACGCTTGCCGGCGCCGCGGGCAAAGCGGCGCTCGAGGCGGCTTTGGCCAAATGAAAGAACAGTCACCACCGCCAGGTACCAGATGCCGGCCACAATCAGCAGTTCCATGACCCGGGCGTTGGCGTAATAGATGTTTTGCGCGTTGTGCAGCAGTTCCGAATACTGGATCACGCTGGCCAGGCTGGTCATTTTCACCATGCTGATGAACTCGTTGCCTACAGGCGGAATGATCACCCGCATGGCCTGCGGCAGAATGATCCTACGCAGTGCTTGCAGGCTCGGCATGCCGATGGACTTGGCGGCTTCATACTGGCCGGTGTCGACCGAGAGCAAACCGGCGCGCACCACTTCGGCGGTGTACGCACCCTGGTTGATACTCAGGCCCAGCAGGGCAGCCACGAACGGCGTCATCAGGTCGACGGTGTCGATGCTGAACACGCCGGGAATCGCGATCACCGGGAAGATCAACGCCAGGTTGAACCACAGCAGCAGTTGCAGGATCAGCGGCGTACCCCGGAACAGCCAGGTGTAGGTGATGGCCACATAGCGCAGGATCGGGTTGGCCGACATACGCATGATCGCCGTGATCACCCCGATCACCACGCCCAGCACCATGGCCAGGATCGACATGACGATGGTGTTGACCAAGCCCCAGAGGATGGCCTCAGACGTGAGGAACTGCCCGATGTAGGACCATTCGATCTGGCCGTTGGCGAAGGCACGCAGCAATGCAGCCAACACGATCACGATCAACGTGGCAAAGAACATCCGCCCGTAATAACGACGCGGCACGTGTTCGTACTGCGTGATATCGAACTGGTTCTCGGACAACTTGCGCTCGGCTGCCAAGCGCTCGGCCGGGGTTTGGTTCATGGTGAATCTCCAAAACTTACAACGCTCTAACTACTGTACGCGGTCCAAATGTGGGAGCTGGCTTGCCTGCGAAGACGCCCGCCCAAACACCGCAGATTTAAATCCGGAACCCCTGATAACTCTCTGCCCACTGCTGTTGAGCCGCTAATGCGGACTTCAACCGCCCAATCTGCTCCCGAACCCGCTCCGGCGCTGTTCCACCCCACCCACTGCGCGCCGCAATCGCCGCTTCCAGGGTCAGGCAGTCGCGCACTTCTGGTGTGAGTCGTGCATCCACCTCCGCTAACATCGCCGGCGAGGCTTCCCACAACTCAATCTCATGCTTCTCACAGGCCTGCACCAACGCGCCGGTGATCTCGTGGGCCTCTTTAAACGGCACGCCACGGGTGGCCAACCAATCCGCCACCTCAGTCGCCAAGGTGAAGCCCATCGGCGCCTGACGCCGCAGCTCTTGTACCTGCACCTTCATGGTCGCAACCATTCCGGCCATCGCCGGCAACACCAGCAGCAATGTATCCACGCTGTCCAACACGCTGTGCTTGTCTTCACTCAAATCACGGTTGTACGACAGCGGCAATGATTTGAGCGTCGACATCAAGCCGGTCAGGTTGCCAATCAAGCGCCCAGCCTTGCCGCGCGCCAATTCGGCAATGTCCGGGTTCTTTTTCTGCGGCATGATCGAGCTGCCGGTAGCGTAGGCATCGTCCAGCACCACCCAGCGAAATTGCCGCGAGGACCACAGGCAAAACTCTTCGGACAGGCGCGAAATATTCACCCCGAGCATGCCCGCCACAAACAGGAACTCCGCTACATGGTCACGGCTGGCGACGGCGTCGATGGAGTTTTCGCACGGCCCGGTGTAGCCCATTTCCCTGGCCGAATGCTCCGGTTGCCGCGCAATCGCCGAACCCGCCATTGCCGCCGCACCCAGTGGCGACAACGCCGTGCGCGCATCCCAATCCACCAGGCGTTGCACATCGCGCAACATCGACTGGGCATGCGCCAGCAAGTGGTGGGCGAACACAATGGGTTGCGCCTGCTGCAAGTGCGTGAAGCCCGGGCAGATGCTTTCCACATGCTGCTCAGCCTGTTCCACCAACGCCTGTTGCAAGCCCAACACCTCGGTGGTGATGGTGCGCGCATGGTCGCGTAGGAAAAGGCGCAGGTCATTGGCCGTCTGGTCGTTGCGCGAACGCCCGGCACGCAACTTGCCACCCAGGGCGCCGAGGCGTTCGGTCAGTACGCGTTCGATGAAGGTGTGCACGTCCTCGTCATCCAGGGTCGGATGCAGCGTGCCGGCGGCGAAATCTGCGCCAATACCGTCCAGCGCGTCGAGGGTGCGCAGGGTCTCCGACTCATCCAGCAAACCGGCGCGCTGTAATTCACGGGCATGGGCACGGGAGCCGGCCAGGTCGTAGGGTGTCAGGCGGAAATAGCGCTCAGGGCAACGCGACAACGCGGCCAATGCAGCAGACGGGCCGGTCTTGAAACGAGCGCCCCAAAGGCGGTCGGTGGGCTGGGACATGGTTGTTCCTCACGCTTGTTTTTAGAAGAGTCGGAGGCAGTAAAAATAAGTTTTCAACTAGACTGAACCAGCGTCTGACGCGCCGTATTCAAGGTTGCCAAGGGCGGATGTTTATGTTCATTATCGCCGCCTGGCTATGTTCAAGGATTGGGTTGAAGCCTGTTGAATATGGCACTTGAGGTCAACGCGTATTATGGAAACCCCACTTTCCACTTCTGGAAACCTGCTACCCAAACCCGGCACAAGACCGCCCCTGCAGTTGAGCGGGCTGGACTTCAAACTGCTGCGCGTGTTCATGGCCGTGGTCGAAGCCGGCGGCTTCAGTGCCGCGCAAAACGAGCTGAACGTGGGCCTGGCGGCGATCAGCAAACAGATCTCCGACCTTGAGATTCGCATCGGCATGCGCCTGTGCACTCGGGGTCGCGAAGGGTTTGGGCTGACCGAAGAAGGCAAGTTGGTGTATCAGGCATCCATCGAGTTATTTACCTCGGTGGACAGTTTTCGCGACAAGCTTAGTTCGGCGCAGAATGAGCTTATTGGCGACCTTAGTGTGGGCGTAATTGATAACACCGTGTCCGACGTTAATTCCCCGCTTATTGCCGCGTTGGGGAAATTACATAGCGAATCGCCGAAAATTAGATTGCGCCTACATGCTTCACAACTGGACGAAGTTGAACGCGGCGTGGTGGAGGGACGCTTGATCGTAGGCATCGTGCCGGTGTACCAGCGCCGCGAAGAATTCGATTATTTCCCGCTGTATGAAGAAAAGGCCCACGCTTACTGTGCTGTAGGACATCCACTCTTCGAGGCGAACGACATCACGCCCGAGGTCTTGCGCCAATACGAAGTGGTTAACCACCGGTATGCGATCCATCGTGACAAGGCCAACTTCGTCAACTATGACAGCCAGTCCGCCTCGGCCTCACAAGTCGAAGCCGTCGCGATCCTGATCCTTACTGGCCGTTTCCTCGGCTTCTTGCCCGAACACTACGCCACGCCCTTGGTAAGAGAAGGGCGCCTACGGGCATTGTGCCCTGAGCAAGTTCACCTGAGCACGGCCTTCAACCTGATCCTGCGCCACAACGCCCCACGCAGCCCGATGGTAAAAGCCTTCGCCACAGCCTTGGGCGTAGACCTTAAAGCCACGGCATAACACTCAAGCCGAACACCGTCCCTCCGAGCGACAGCGATCAACTGTGGGAGCTGTCGAGCCCCAGCGAGGCTGCGAAGGGATCGCCTCGGTCTCCTGCCGGCCCCTCAACTCGGATGGCTGCCCTTTAGGTTGTTATCGTTCTCAAATGAAATGGCTGATTTGTTAGCAAATTTTAGAGCGCGTTAGCGTTTTCGCACTCGCAAAATTATCGTTTTCGCCTACTATCCCCCAATAGTTATCGTTTTTTATCGTTCGTTAGGGGATTCGACCATGCAGGTAGGCTTCAAGGCGCTCGCTGACCGCTACCGTATCTCGCTGGCACAGCCACTGCGCGTCGAATCGGCAATCGGTACGACCCGCATGAGCCACGAGAGCAATGGACATGTCGAGCGTAAGTATCCACTCAGCTACCAACCCTCGGACGACTTCGCTGGGCATTTCGAGTTCGGGCTCAAGTACGAAGAAATTCACCTCGAATTCTTCGCTCGCCTATTTGCTGCAGCCGGCCCTGAGCCCGTCGAAGCCTGGTGCCGGCAAACGCCTTTTGGTCAATATGCCCGCCGCACCGGATTCCTGTACGAGTGGTTAACCGGACTGCACCTTGATGTACCAGATGTTACCAATGGCGGCTATGTCGATGCTGTTTCATCACAGCATTACCTGACCCGAGTTGAGCCTTTGCGTATAAGGCGTTGGCGCATCAACGATAATCTTCCCGGCGTACCTGCGTTCTCTCCCTTGATCCGTCGCACCGAAGCCGTGCAAGAAGCGTTGCAGTTTGATCTGGGCGCAGCACTGGGGGAGCTGAACCAGACCTTTGGCGCTGATATCCTGATGCGCACGGCGAGTTGGCTGACGTTCAAGGAGTCGCGTGCCAGCTTTTTGATCGAGAGAGAGGCAGACAAAGCCGACAGGATCCAGCGGTTTGCCCACGTGATCGCCAAGTACTGTGGTCACATCGAGAATCCGTTGAGTAATGAAAGCCTGCACACCTTGCAAGCCGGTATTTTGGGGGAAGAGGCGCTAGGGCTGGGCTTACGGCACTCACCGGTCTTCGTGGGGCAGGCCACTATGCGCGAGGACATCGTGCACTACATTGCGCCGCCATTTGAGGTGCTAATGCAATTGCTCGACGGCTTGAAAGCATTCGAGTTGGCAACACGGGGCGCTGAGCCGCTGGCCCGGACCGCTGTAATCGCTTTCGCTTTTGTCTATATCCACCCTATGCGAGACGGCAATGGTCGGATCCATCGCTTTCTGATCAACGATACCTTGATCCGTGATAAGGCGGTGCCTGAAGGCGTAATCTTGCCAGTGTCGGCCACAATCACAAGTTCGATTGATTTCCGGGCACGTTACGATCGTACGCTGGAGGCATTTTCGCGGCCATTCATGCAACGCTACGCTGGCTCCTATCGATTTGGAGAACTTGTAGTCTACGAGGACGGAACCCGCAGCAATCTGGTCTTCGATGACTACGACGATGCGCAATTCGCGTGGCGCTACCCAGACTTGACCGACCAAGTCTTGTATACGGCACAGGTAGTGGCGCACACGGTTCGTATAGAGATGGCTGATGAAGCGCGTGTGTTGGTCATCTTTCAGCGCGCCCAGGAACGGCTAAAAGAAGTGCTGGAAATGCCTGACCAGGACGCAAACCGAGTCATTCGCTCGTTAAAGGAAAATGGCTGGCAGGTATCGGGGAAATTGAAGAAAGCTTATCCGCAGCTGGAAGTGATTCACCTAGCCGAACGGGTTGTGGAAGCGGTGCGATCCGCATTTGAAGATCAAGAATTGGGTAGCGGGGACGATTGATCGGAATGGGCCATCCGCGCACTGGCACCCCATGCTAGTGCGCGACCCACGGTCTACCCGCCAACCCCACCCACCCGCATCACCGCTGCAACCGAGCCCGCTTCTTCTTCGCATGAAAATGCCGAAAATGCGCATCCTGCGCCGCCGCCAGCAATTCCCGATCCCCACGCGTATCGCCCCAGGCACGCAGCCGATACTCGCCCAAATCCCCGTACACCGCCTCAAGCCGCAACACCTTGTTCTCACACCGGCAATTATTCCCGGTGAGCTTGCCGGTCAACACCCCGTCGACCACCTCAAGCTCCGTACCGATCAACTTGATCCCCAGCCGATTGGCAAACGGCTGCAACACCAATGCCGGCGACGCCGAACACAGCGTGACCTCCGCCCCGGAGCCCAACTCCTGCTCCACCGACAGCACCCCTGTCGGCCGCATCAGCCGCGCCCAGGTCTTCTGGCAATACTCCTCGGCCTTCTGCTGCACCCACGCTTTCTCCACCCCGGTCATAAAGGTGCGGATCAACTGCGCCTTCAACTCATCCCGGCTGATCTGCCGCACCAGAAAGCGCAGCCCCGGCACCGCCAGCTTGACCATCCGGCCGTAGAACTCACCGGGGCCAAAGGCAAACTTGAGGAAGGGCACGAAACTGTCGTGGTGGGTCAGGGTGCCGTCGAAGTCAAAGACGGAAAGTACTTTGGCGTCAGCGGGGCCGGCTTCGAGCATGTCTGGGTTCACGGGTTGGCCTCGGTCCTATCGGGTATCTTTTGAGTGTGCATCAGGTGTGACAGCGGGAGTCTACTCCCGTGCCAATCTTCCGACCCTGGCGTAAAGCCCCTCGTTGAAGACGTCCCGGTCACTCGACCGGTGACAACACTGATGGCAATTGGGGCACAAGGCTACAGCATTGGTGATGCGATCCGAACCCTTCGGGGCGAGGAGGTCAGCCTGATGTGCTTCAAAAAGTGGCAATTCACCGCGCACAAAAAAGCCCTGAACACGTCAGGGCTTCATGGGGTTGCTTGGCTCAGGAATCAATCCCAGCTCAGCGCGCCGCCAGTCTGGTATTCGATCACACGGGTCTCGAAGAAGTTCTTCTCTTTCTTCAAGTCCATAATCTCGCTCATCCACGGGAACGGGTTAGTCGTCCCTGGGTACTCTTCCTTCAACCCAATCTGCGACAGACGACGGTTAGCGATGAACTTGAGGTAATCCTCCATCATCGCCGCATTCATGCCCAACACCCCACGCGGCATGGTGTCGCGAGCGTATTCGATCTCCAGTTGAGTCCCTTGCAGGATCATCTGGGTCGCTTCTTCCTTCATCTCGGCATCCCACAGGTGTGGGTTTTCGATTTTGATCTGGTTGATCACATCGATACCGAAGTTCAGGTGCATCGACTCGTCACGTAGGATGTACTGGAACTGCTCGGCCACACCGGTCATTTTGTTGCGACGGCCCATGGACAGGATCTGGGTGAAGCCGCAATAGAAGAAGATGCCTTCCAATACGCAGTAGTAGGCGACCAGGTTGCGCAGCAGTTCCTTGTCGGTTTCGACGGTGCCGGTTTCGAACTTCGGATCGGAGATCGAGCGGGTGTACTTCAGGCCCCAGGCGGCCTTTTTGGCGACCGATGGGATCTCGTGGTACATGTTGAAGATTTCGCCTTCATCCATGGCCAACGATTCGATGCAGTACTGGTAGGCGTGGGTGTGGATCGCTTCTTCGAAGGCCTGGCGCAGGATGTACTGGCGGCACTCCGGGTTGGTGATCAGGCGGTACACGGCCAGCACCAGGTTGTTGGCGACCAGGGAGTCGGCGGTGGAGAAGAAGCCGAGGTTGCGCATGACGATGCGGCGTTCGTCGTCGGTCAGGCCTTCGGGGTTTTTCCACAGGGCGATGTCGGCGGTCATGTTGACCTCTTGCGGCATCCAGTGGTTGGCGCAGCCGTCGAGGTACTTCTGCCAGGCCCAGTCGTACTTGAACGGCACGAGTTGGTTGAGGTCGGCGCGGCAGTTGATCATGCGCTTTTCGTCAACGGCGACGCGGGCGGAGGCGCCTTCGAGTTCGGCGAGGCCTTCGGCGACGTCGAGTTTGTCCAGCGCAGCCTTGGCGCGGACGATGGCGGCGGAGTCGTTGGCGGTCACGTTACGGGCTTCCAGCGCAGCCGCGGCGCCGGCACCGTCGAGGCGGTCCATGTTGGCTTCG
>NZ_FOWT01000009.1:0-381805 GCF_900115535.1 Pseudomonas sp. NFPP28
GCAGCAGCGGTTTTAGCGGCTGGCTTGGCGGCTGGTTTTGCAGCAGCGGTTTTAGAGGCTGGCTTGGCAGCAGCAGGTTTTGCTACGGCTTTAGCGGGTGCCTTGGCAGCAACAGCTTTGCTCGCCGGCTTCTTCGCGCTCGCTGCAACAGCTTTAGCTGGGGTACGAGCGCCCAGCACCTTAGCAACGGCTTCCTTCACACGACCAACGCCCTGGGCCAGCTTCAGGCTTTCCTGAGCATCTTTTTTAAGTTGGGAAATGTAGGCGCGGGTTTCAGCTTGGCGATCCTTGAGGGCGTCCAGCAGATCCTCAAGTTCTTTGACAGCGTCTTTGGCTTTGGCTTGTGCCTTGGCCTTGCCGGCAGTAGCGGAGTCTTGCAGTTTGGTGCGGGATTTGTGCAGCTTCTCTTGCGCTTTACCGCGTTGTTTTTCCAGCTTGGCGAGCAGTTTTTCTGCATCGGCCAACGCTTGGGAACAAGCGCTTTCCAGATGCTCGAGCAAGCTGCCCGAGAGTTGTTGGAGTAAATGCAACGGGGTATTAACAGGCTTCTGTTTGGCCGACATGGTTTACCTCCTGGCTGACGTGGGTGCGGCTCATACTAGCCCTCTGCTCTTACCGCCGCTAGGGCATGTTGACAGTATCGTTTGCCTGGCGTTGCACCGTGAGAAAATTCTTATCGAGATAACGAAAATACGCGGCACTTTTTACGTCACCACACTGGCATAATCCGTCGCACTTTCGGCGGGAGGATGCCCATGTCGCGTTACTTTTTTCTTGTGCTTGGCCTGGCGATTTCGGTGGCCAATGCGAGCGAACAATCGCCGGTAAAAAACACCGACCAGAACCAGCACGACCTCGCCTACAGCCTGGGCGCCAGCCTCGGCGAACGCCTGCGCCAGGAGGTTCCCGACTTGCAGATCCAGGCGCTGGTCGAAGGCCTCAAACAAGCCTATCAAGGCAAACCCCTGGCGCTGGACAACGCACGCATCGAACAGATTCTTGCCCAGCACGAAGCACAAAGCGAAGCTGACGCGCAGGCACCTCAAAGCGAAAAAGCACTCGCGGCCGAACAACAATTCCTGAGCAAAGAAAAAGCCGCAAAGGGTGTGCGCGAGTTGGCGGATGGAATCCTGCTTACCGAGCTCACCCCAGGCACTGGCGACAAGCCGAAGGCCAGCGATCAGGTTCAAGTGAAGTACGTGGGACGGCTACCCGATGGGACAGTGTTCGACCAGAGCGCGCAACCTCAATGGTTTCGCCTGGACAGTGTGATCAGCGGTTGGAGCAACGCGTTGCAACAGATGCCGGTGGGCGCCAAATGGCGCCTGGTGATTCCATCGTCCCAGGCCTATGGCGCCGACGGTGCCGGCGAATTGATCCCGCCCTATACACCCCTGGTGTTCGAGATCGAATTGCTCGGTACCCGACACTGAGGCAACAAAAAACGGTGCGCCATGCGCACCGTTTTTTGTACCCCTATTATCGAGGATCAAGCCTGGGTAGCAGACTCTTCCTTGTGAGCGTTGTGCAGCACTTCGATCAAGCAGTCTTCCAGCTCGAATCGTTCGTGAAGCAACGCGCCCAATTCTTTGAATTTATCCGCCACACAGTTACCGGCATCGCACAGGTCGGTGAACTCGAGCAGCTTCTCAGTGATGACATCGATGCGCGGGTAGAGGGTCTCCGCCAAATCCAGGCCACGCTGATCGTCAAAGGCCTCCGCCTCCTTGGTCAGTTGCTCGTAGACACCGAAATGGCCGGCTGACACGTAGTCCACCAAGACACCACAAAAGTCCTGCAACGGTTCACGGTTCTCGGCCAGTGCTTCAGGCTTGGCGCCAAGAGCATCAAAGGCCCGAACCAGTTCGTGACGTGCCTTCAGCCAGCTGTCGATCAGCTTGTGCACCCCACCCCAGCGTTCCTGAGCATTCTGACAACTTTCCAGCATGATGATCTCTCTTCCCTAATAGGGGCGCTGCCGCCTGGTGCCCGCGCAACACTTCAAGGATAAAGCAGCAGCCGGACAAGGCCGCATCTGACAAACGGTTTGAACTACACGTGCGGGCCAGATTATGCCCGCATGACTATGGCTTCAAGGTACGCAGGAGAGAAAGTTCATACAAGTGTTTAATCCCGTCCTACAAACTGCGACCCGATATCAGCGCCTCGCCGGGCGCAAACGCTGGCTCAAAAACAGCTGTGAAAATTGCATGACGCCCAGTATCAACATCCCAATGAAGAACAGCAGGCTCCACTCCGGCAGGCTCAAGTCAAACAGCGTCCAGTTGATCTCAACGCAGTCGACGGTGCCTTTGACGGTCAATTGCAGAGCCTGCCAAAACGACAGGTTTTCGATCATGTAATGCAGGCTGGGCCAGCAATCAGCCGACTGTCCCGGTGCGGCGTTTTGCAGCAGTACCTGGCGTACGGCGGTAATGGCACCCAGCAGTGCGAAGCCCATGCTCGCCAGCCCATACAGGCAGATAACCGAGCGCTTGGGGTTATGAAGGGCGGCGACCAGATTGACTAATGTGAAACCGGCCAGGAAACCCCGCTGCATCTGGCACAGGAAGCAAGGACGCAACGAGACCCCGAACTCGAGGTAAAACGAGGCGCCCAATGTCAGCGCACCCGCCAGGAACGCAAGGACATACAAGGAGCGTGAAGGGGCCAAAGACATGCTTTATCCGCATCGCGAAAGATAGGTCGCTACGGTAGAGGAAAGGCCTGACCGCTTTCAATACATGCTGGAGCAGACGATTCCGCGAGAGGGTAAGGAGATCCCGCCAGAAGATGGAAGACTTTAGACAACAGAGGGTCGGACTTTACCTACAATCGCGCTGATAGCTGCTTTCCGAGGTCCTGAGGGATTGGCTGCCAGATATATCCGAGCCAACCCTCGCCTGTCTTCCTACCTCAAACCCGAGCCGGGACGGGTAACGGTGAGGCCAGCAAACGGTTATCCAGCAAACCCAGCCCTTCCTGGAACAATTGGTTACTGCGCTCGGTGTCACCCAGTTGGGCCAACAAGCGCGCCAGCTCGGCGCAGGCCTCAGGGTTACGCTGCACTTGCAGGCTGCTTTCCAGATAGTCTCGTGCCTTGCCCCACAAACTGTTTTGCAGGCACAGACGGCCCAACGTCAGCAGCAGGCTGGCATCGCCAGGATGATCCTTCAGCCAACCTTCGGCAAACTTCAGCTGCCGGGCCGGATCGCTGCCACGCAACAGACCATACAGCCGGATCAGGTGGCTGTCGTAACCACGCTTGATGGCGCCGCGCAATGCTTCCTCAGCCTTGGCGTCGGCGCCCAGTTGACGCAATTGCTCGGCATAGGCCAGGACCAATTGCGGCTCCTGACGCTGAGCGGATGTCAGTTGTTGCCAAGCCCGTTCAAGGGACTGCAAGCCGGCCTCGCCCTGTTCTTCACGTTGGGCTGCGAGGCTGAGGTTCTCGCCCCACGCACGACGCTCAAGCTCGGCCAGTTCACTGGCGGGCAGGACTTTGTCCTTGCGCAATTCCGGCAACAGGCGGATCACCGATGACCAGTCGCCCCGCTGCTGATGCAAGCGCTGCAATTGGCGCAGCACCTGCGCGTTATGGGGATGGCGTTCGTGCATCGCCTGCAAGGTGGTCAGCGCACCCTCCGTATCACCACGGTCCAGTTGCAGTTGGGCATGGCTCAAGGCAACCGCCAGCTCGGCCTGGGGCTGACGCTCCAGGGCACGCTCCAGCAAACCATCGGACTCTTCGTAGCGCCCCTGCTCATTGGCAGCACGGGCCGCGCCGAGGTAGTACAGCAGTGGCTGACGCTCGGCTTCGGCAGCGCGGTGCAGGTGTCGCTCGGCGCTGGCCCAGCGGCCTTCGGCGAGGTCCATCTGACCTTGTTCGATGGCGATCTGCACGCGGCGGCTGCGGTTGCGCCGCGACCACGGGTTGACCACGCCACCGGAAGTGGTGACCAGGCTCAGGAGCACGCGGATCAGGTAAATCGCCAAACCGATGGCAAACACCGCCACCACGGTCGCCCACAGGCTTGACTCGTAATGCAGCACGTGCGGGTAGGTGACCAGCACGTAACCGGTGTGTTTCGAAATGCCCACCGCCAGCGCCAGCGCGATGGCAATCGCCAGCACCAGGACCACATAGAAACGTTTCATCAGCTCTACTCCTGCTTCGCCGGCGTCGCCGCCGCCTTGGCTTCGTCGGCAGACAGATGACGCCGCTCAAGGTACGCCTGCACAGCCGCCAGGCTCGCAGCCAGGTCCGGCGTCACCACCGACACCGCCTTGGGCTCAAGCTCTGCAATACGCGCCAGCATCGCCTTGCTCTGTGGGTTGTCCTGGTTGAAGTTGTCCTGCAAGACGCTGCGCGCCTCGCCCAGGGAGCGGCTATAGACTGCCGACTCGCCATTGAGAGCGGCCCATTGTGCTTGCTCCAGGGCCAGGCTCAGGGCCAGGCGCACCTGGTTCAAGCCTTGGCCGGCCAGCAGCGGGCGGATGTTGTCATCCGGGTTGAAGTCGATGCGGAAGTAGCGGGAAATCTGCTCCCACCATTGGCTCCAGCGGCTTTCGGTGTCGGTGGTCGGGCGGCCTTGGGAGGCCGGCTCGGTCAACTGATATTCGGGGGCGATGGCCGCCAATTGCACGACCTGGTCGCGCAAGGCCGCCAATTGCAGGTACAGCCCGGTGCGGTCCGGCTGCTCGGTGCTACGCAGCGCGGCAAGGCTCTTGGCCAATTGCTCGCGTGCCGCGTAGGAGCCGGGATCGCTTTGCTCGCGAAGAATCTCGTCGGCACCCTGCACCAGCGCCTGCGCACTGTTGATGTCCTGCAGGGCAGACAGACGCAGGCTCGCCAGGCGAATCAAGTGTTCGGCCTCGGCCAGACGCCAGTCCTTGCGGCTGGCGCCCAGCACGGTTTCCAGGCGCTGGCTCAGACGTTGCTGGTCGCCCTGCAACTGGGCCACCAGACGACGGCGCTCCTCAAGCTCATCCGCACCCGGCAACTGCGCCAGGCGCGCCGCCAGTTGCTGCTGGCTTTGCTTGAGGGACTGGGACTGGTCATCGAGGGTCTGCACCTGGCCCAACTGCTGTAGGCTGCTGGCCTGCAGGGCGCGGACCTGCCAGATCCCCCAACCGCCGGCGGCAACACCGGCGGCTCCGAGCAGCAGGGCGACGATTGCCAGGCCATTGCCACGGCGCGGCGCGGTGACCGGTGACTCAACCGGCGCATCAAGTGCGGGTTGGGTTTCATCTTTAGGCAAGGCTGTTTCGCTCACGTATCCGTCCTTTGCGTTTCAGAGAGTGGGAACGGTATAGCTCCGTATCGCCACTAACAAAGCCGCGGCACTCGCACCACGACAATCCACAACTTTTTCTGCACCGGCGGCCCGCGCCATCTCCTGGACTCGCGGGCTCGGCACGAACAACGGTAGCTGTGCCACTTGCGGCCAATCGGCTCCGGCCAGGGCTTGCAGGTGTAGAAAACCCTGCCCACTGCTGACCACCAGGCCGTTCAAGCGTTCCAACTGGATGCGTTGCATCAGTACCCCGGCGTCGTAGGCCGGCAGGAAACGGCGATACAACTCCAGGTAGTCGACACTAGCACCTTGCTCACGCAAACGCTCCGCCAGCAGCTCACGACCACCCTCGCCTCGCAGGATCAAGACCTGGGCATCAGGGCGTGCGATAGCCTCGCGCAACGCAGGCAATTGAAGCAAGGCCTCGCTGTCGTCGCCAGTGGGGGGATAGTGAACGGTGAGGCCGTGATCAGCCAATACCTGCGCGGTGGCGGCGCCAACACTGAACCATGGCAACTGCGGCCATGCGCGATCCAACTGCGCGACCGCAAGTCGCGCCGCCGGCTTGCTTACCACGATCACCGCGCAGTAGCGGCTCAGGTCATGGAAGACAGCCTGCTGTTCAGGAGTGACCGGCAGCGGCTCAATATCCAGCAACGGCAAGCTGCTGCTGAAAACCCCCGCATCGGACAACGTGGCCGCCAGGGCCATCGATTCCTCGGCAGGCCGCGTCAGCAGCACACGCCATTCGGTCACTGCGGGCCGGCCTCGCCGTAGACTTTTTGCAGAATGGCACCGGCGCCCTTCTCCAGCAGCGCTTCAGCCACCTGGATACCGAGGGCCGTGGCATCACGTTGCGGGCCACGGACCTCGGCAGTCAGCAGGGTGCCACCCTCCGGATCACCCACCAGGCCACGCAACCACAGGTTTTCACCTTCGAGCACGGCGTAGCAGGCGATCGGCACCTGGCAGCCACCGTTGAGGTGCTTGTTCAGGGCGCGCTCGGCCGTGACGCGCACTTCGGTGTCCTGGTGATCAAGAGGTTTGAGCAGGGCGTGGATTTCTCGGTCGGCGGTACGGCATTCGATGCCAACGGCGCCTTGCCCACCGGCGGGAAGGCTGTCCTCGACGCTGATGGCCGAGGTGATGCGGTCTTCAAAACCGAGACGGATCAGGCCGGCGGCGGCGAGGATGATCGCGTCATATTCACCGGCATCCAGCTTCGCCAGGCGGGTGTTGACGTTGCCACGCAGGAAGCGGATCTGCAGGTCCGGACGACGAGTCAGCAGCTGCGCCTGGCGACGCAGGCTCGACGTACCGACGATGCTGCCCAGAGGCAACTCATCCAACGATGCATAAGTATTGGAAACGAAGGCGTCACGCGGGTCTTCACGTTCACAGATGCAAAACAGGCCCAGGCCTTCTGGAAAGTCCATGGGTACGTCTTTCATCGAATGCACGGCGATATCGGCTTCATTTTGCAGCAGCGCGGTTTCCAGTTCCTTGACGAACAGGCCCTTGCCGCCGATCTTCGACAGTGGCGAGTCGAGCAGCTTGTCGCCACGACTGACCATGGGCACCAGGGACACCTTGAGGCCAGGGTGGGCCTGCTCAAGGCGTGCTTTGACGTATTCGGCCTGCCACAAGGCCAGGGCGCTTTTACGAGTGGCGATGCGGATTTCGCGAGAGGACATGGATCAATCCGTACTGAATAGATACGGCAGATAATAACAGCTCAGGCAAATACGCTTTGATTTGAATCAGCAAGTGCGGGGCCTCCCTGGCCACCTCGCACCGGGATATGGAATGCAGGCCTCGCTACAACCCCTGGGCTAAAGCTGCTGCATCATCTTGCGCACACCGGCCACATGCCGCCGGCTGACGATCAACGCGTCGCCGTTAAGGCCTTTGAGGAAAAGCTGGAAATGCCCCAGGGGCGTGCGCTGCAAACGTTCGATGCGCTCACGGGCCACCAGCGCGTTGCGGTGGATACGCACGAAGCGGTCGCCGAACTCATCCTCAAGCGCCTTGAGCGGCTCATCGAGCAGCACTTCGCCGCCCTGGTGACGCAGCGTCACGTACTTGTGATCGGCAATAAAATAGACCACTTCACTCAGCGGGATAAGTTCGATGCCTTTACGGGTACGGGCGCTGATATGGCTGCGTGGCCCGTTACCACTCTGGGCGGCAGGCTGAGTCAGGGCGGCAAGCTGGACGCGGGTTGGGCGCTCAGCCTTTTTGAGGGCCTTGAGCAAGGCGTCGCCCACCACCGGTTTGATGAGGAAGCTGACACCGCTGGCTTCCAGCGTTTCCGTGGAAAACTCTTCACCGGTTGCGCAAAACACCACGGCAGGTGGCGACTCTCGCTCGCTCAATCGAGCCGCCACTTGCAAGCCATCGAGGCCCGGCATACGGATATCGAGCAACACCACATCCGGCTTGAGGCTGTCGATCAGCGTCAACGCCTCTTCGCCCGTGGTGGCGCTCGGCTCTAATACTGCGTAACCCTCGAGTTCACTGACCAGACGGCTCAGTCGCTCGCGGGCTTGGGGTTCGTCATCAACGATCAGGACATTCATATTGCGCTGGATTCCTGCGTGAGTCTCGCACAAGGATAGCGTAGACAGGTGCGGTGACTTGCGTCACAGCGATCCACGCTAAGACTAGCGCGAGCGGCAAAAAGTGCCCTGAGAGTGGCACCCATATTTACCCGGACCTGTTCAATAGCGCCCAAGACCTGCTGCCTTCGGGCATCGTCGTAGGGTTTGCTGATACACAATCCGAATACCCCCCTTTTTAATGGATAGTCTGGGCTCTGACCGCATTACCCGACTTTGGTGCATTCACACACTATCAGTCCAACTGTAGACGCTCGCCGAGACGACATTGCTCAATCGTCAAATATCGTTTCAATAAGCCCCTTTCCTCAGTCTCGTCCTGGACGCGGTCGACGGCAAGGCACTTAGCCATCCTTTGCACAAATAAAAATGCCGACGACCCGCAGCACCGCGTCCACGGGCAACCCTGTTATTATCGCCGGCACACTTCCATGCCTCTTTATTAAGCAGATCACGAGCGAATCCATGAGCACCGACAAGACCAACCAGTCCTGGGGCGGCCGCTTCAGTGAACCCGTCGACGCCTTCGTCGCCCGCTTCACCGCCTCCGTCACCTTCGACCAGCGCCTGTACCGCCACGACATCATGGGCTCCATCGCCCACGCGACGATGCTGGCCAAGGTCGGCGTGCTGACCGATGCCGAGCGCGATAGCATCATCGACGGCCTGACCACCATCCGTGGCGAGATCGAAGCCGGCACGTTCGACTGGCGCGTCGACCTGGAAGACGTGCACATGAACATCGAGGCCCGCCTCACCGACCGCATCGGTGTGACTGGCAAGAAGCTGCACACCGGCCGTAGCCGCAACGACCAGGTGGCCACCGATATCCGCCTGTGGCTGCGTGACGAGATCGACCTGATCCTGTCCGAAATCACCCGCCTGCAGAAAGGTTTGCTGGAGCAGGCCGAGCGTGAATCGGACACCATCATGCCGGGCTTCACTCACCTGCAGACCGCGCAACCGGTGACCTTCGGCCACCACTTGCTGGCCTGGTTCGAAATGCTCAGCCGCGACTACGAGCGCCTGGTGGACTGCCGCAAGCGTGCCAACCGCATGCCTCTGGGCAGCGCCGCCCTGGCCGGCACCACTTACCCGATCGACCGCGAGTACACCGCACAATTGCTGGGCTTCGACGCTGTTGGCGGCAATTCGCTGGACGGCGTGTCGGACCGTGACTTCGCCATCGAATTCTGTGCCGCCGCCAGTATTGCGATGATGCACCTGTCGCGCTTCTCCGAAGAGCTGGTGCTGTGGACCAGCGCGCAATTCCAGTTCATCGACCTGCCGGACCGCTTCTGCACCGGCAGCTCGATCATGCCGCAAAAGAAAAACCCCGACGTGCCCGAGCTGGTGCGTGGCAAGAGCGGCCGCGTGTTCGGCGCCTTGATGGGCCTGCTGACCCTGATGAAAGGCCAACCCCTGGCCTACAACAAGGACAACCAGGAAGACAAGGAGCCGCTGTTCGACGCCGCCGACACCCTGCGCGACTCGCTGCGTGCGTTTGCCGACATGATCCCGGCGATCAAGCCCAAGCACGCGATCATGCGTGAAGCGGCGCTGCGCGGGTTCTCCACGGCGACCGACCTGGCCGACTACCTGGTGCGCCGTGGCCTGCCGTTCCGCGATTGCCACGAAATCGTCGGCCATGCGGTGAAGTACGGCGTGGACACCGGCAAGGACCTGGCGGAAATGAGTCTGGAAGAACTGCGCCAGTTCAGCGACCAGATCGAACAGGACGTGTTTGCCGTGCTGACCCTGGAAGGTTCGGTGAACGCCCGCAACCACGTGGGCGGGACCGCCCCGGCGCAGGTAAAAGCCGCAGTGGTACGCGGCCAGGCCCTGCTCGCAAGCCGCTAAACAGGTGGGAGGTGCGGTGCAGCCTGGGTTATTTCTTGGCCGCAATCATGGCCCTGAACGCAGGCATCGCCGCCTCCCTGTCCTCCGCCACTTTCTGAGCGTTGGGCATCGCATGCAACATGTCCAGCAACGCCTTGGCCGCCGGCATTTCAGCCAGCAAATCCAGGCCGAACAGTTTTTCGCCCACCGCACAGGCGAGGTTCACGCTGTACATGAAGTACAAATCCGCAATCGTGAAGCTTTCCCCCGCCACATACGGCGCGAACTTGCCGTGCCTGCCCAGCGCACCGACCCCCAGCAGCAACTCGGACCTGGACTTCTCCTTGATCGCCTCCGGCACCGGCATGCCCATAAACGCTTCGGCGTAACACGCGCGGGCCGGCAGCTCGATGTACAACTCGATCTCCCTGCACAGCGCCAGCACCTGGGCTCGCTGGAACGGCTCGGCGGGCAACAGCGAAGGTCCTTCCTGGGTCTGTTCGATGTATTCGAGGATCACACTGGTTTCGTTGATAAACCCCTGCTTTACGCCGAGGGCCGGCACCTTGCCACGTGGGCTCACCGCAAAGACATCGGGGGTCTGCCCAGAGAAAAAGGGCACCTCTTCGAACGGCAGTCCCTTCTCCAGCAGCGCCAGCTTGACCATGTTGTAGTAGTTGCTGACCGAGAATCCGTAGAGCTTGAGCATTGCAGGTGCCTCCAGGCCGGGAATGGGGTTGGCTGCAAGGGTTATAGCCCCCAGGGCCCGGCCTTGCCAGCAGCATCACCCGCCTGAATGGGGGTAGACTGACGCCCTTTCCTTGAGGAGCCAGCCATGAGCGAGCCGACCGATATCGACAACGACGAAGAAGAATTCGCCGAAAACACCCTGATCGAAGCAATCGAGAACCAGATCGAAAGCGAAAACCCGCCGGCGGCCAAAGCCACGTTCAACAAGCTGACACTGGTGGGTTACGAGCGTGAAGAGATCCTGCAACTGATGGCCCACGTGCTGGCTGTCGAGATTGATGCGCTATTGGAAGAGGACCGTGCGTTCAATACCGAATGGTATGAAACTGCACTGCGCGCCCTGCCGGAACTGCCCCCGGAAAAGCAATAATCAGGGGGCGCAGCAACACGCTGGACAGTTCGGCAAAGTGCGTTCACCTTATGGCCTGCTAGCCTCTAATAAATTCTTAGAAAGTCTGGAGTCCTTATGTCGTATACCCCTGAGTTGGTTGCCGAACTGGAAATCCTTGTACTCTTCCCATTGGACAGCACCAAGGAAGGTCTGAAAGTTCACCAGACCGCCGCGCCCACTGCCATCGCTGCTGCCAAGCGCCTGCACGCGAAAGGACTTATCGACCAACCGGACGGGGGCTACCTGACCAGCCTTGGCCGGGACGCTGCCGAACAAGCCCAGACCCTGCTGACCATCCTGACCACTGCCACTACCAAAGAAGCTGCCTGATTCCCTACACCGCCCATGGAGTCCGCTACTGGCGGATTCCGGGGGCATTGCTTTGGAGGTGCGAAAATTCTGACGTCAAAATCCATTTCCCTCTAAACCTCCTACGCTACTGGCTGTAAACTCCTACATGGCCGCCCACGTCGGGCTCTGCGAGCCACCGACTTCGACATGACCCGCACCCATGAGATCCGCCCCGACCTGGACGAAGGCATCGACCGTAAGGTGCTGGCCCAATTGCGCGCGCGTTTCATGGCCCTCAACGAAGGGCGCATGGCCCGGGCTGTCGAAGGGCTGACTCCGCGTCAGCAAAGCGTGCTGACCTTGTTGCCGCTGTTCTTCCACGTCAATCACCCGTTGCTGCCCGGCTATGTATCGGGCAGTACACCGGCCGGCCTGTCGAATTTCGAACCCGACGCCCAGGCACTGACCGAAGCCCAGCGCCTGACCCGCTCGTTCTCCTACAAGCCACGCCACGGCAACCCACCGCGACCGATTCACGGCCTGTTTCTGATGGGCAGCCTTGGGACGCTGGCCCAGGCCGACCAGAGCGATATGGATGTGTGGGTGTGTCACGCCGCCGACCTGAGCGAGGTGGAACTGGCCGAACTGCGCAAGAAATGCCAACTGCTGGAAGCCTGGGCCCTGACCATGGGTGCCGAGGCGCACTTCTTCCTGATCGAGCCGACACGCTTTGTGCTCGGTGAGCGCGACACACAACTGAGTTCCGACGATTGCGGCACCACCCAGCATTACCTGTTGCTGGACGAGTTCTACCGCACCGCCATCTGGCTCGCCGGGCGTACACCGATCTGGTGGCTGGTGCCGGTGTATGAAGAGACTCGTTATGCCGAGTTCACCCACACGCTGATTTCCAAGCGCTTTATCCGTGCCGACGAAACCCTGGACCTTGGCCACCTGGCGCGCATCCCTCCGGGCGAATTCATCGGCGCCGGGTTGTGGCAGCTGTTCAAGGGCATCGAGTCGCCCTACAAGTCGGTGCTCAAGCTGCTGCTGACCGAGGTCTATGCCAGCGAACACCCGAACGTGCACTGCCTGAGCCTGCGCTTCAAGCGCGCGGTATTCGCCAACCAGATGGACCTGGACGAGCTGGACCCCTACATCGTGGTCTACCGCCGTATCGAGGAATACCTCAAGGCCCGCAACGAGCCAGAACGCCTGGAGCTGGTGCGGCGTGCGCTGTACCTCAAGGTCAACCGCAAGCTCAGCGCCGGCCAGCGCAGCACCAGCTGGCAACGCCTGCTGCTGGAGCGCCTGGCCCATGAATGGGGCTGGGACCAGCGCCAACTGACACTGCTGGACAGTCGCAGCCAATGGAAAGTACGCCAGGTCGCCTCCGAGCGCCGCGCACTGGTCAACGAGCTCAATTACAGCTATCGCTTCCTGACCCAGTTCGCTCGCACCGAACAGACCGTCAGCCTGATCAACAAGCGCGACCTCAACGTATTGGGCCGGCGCCTGTATGCCGCCTTTGAACGCAAGGCCGGCAAAGTCGAGTTCATCAACCCCGGCATCGCCCCGGACCTGGCCGAAGACACCCTGACCCTGGTGCAATCGCCCAATCGCAAGGAGCCGGGCCAACACCACTGGGGCCTGTACAACGGCAACCTCACGGCCCTGGAATGGGAGCACTTCGCGCCGATCAAGCGCAGCCGCGACCTGCTGGAGATGCTCACCTGGTGCCATCGCAACGGTGTGATCGACAGCAGCACCCGCCTGGCCCTGCACCCCGGCACCAGCGACATGACTGAGTTCGAGCTGTTCAACCTGCTGGGCAGCCTGCAACAGAGCGTCGCCCTGCCCCTGGCCAGCGTCGATGAAGAGCGCCTGCTGCGCTCGGCGGTGCCTGAGGAAGTCCTGCTGCTGATCAACGTCGGCGTCGACCCGCTCAAGCACCACCGCGACCTGAACATCCTGATGACCACCGAACGCACCGACTCCCTGAGTTATGCCGGTGTGCGCGACAACCTGGTGCTGACCCTGGACCAGGTCACGCTCAACAGCTGGAACGAGGTGATGGTCAGCCGCTACGACGGCCCTCACGCCCTGCTCGACTGCCTGCGCGACTACCTCAATCAATTGCCGGCGGACCATCTGCCACGGCTGCGGGTGCGCTGCTTCTGTCACAACCGCGCACAGTTCATTGCCCAGCGCGTGGAAGAAATCTTCGACACCGCCCAGAACCTGCTGCTCGGTCAGGGCAATCACCGTTACCTGCTCCAGGTACAGCAGCACTATCACGTGATGGAGCTGATACCGGGCCAGGCGACCCACGTGTCACTGCCCACCCAGGACGCGCTGATCGCCTACCTCAGCGAAGAACTGGCCTGCTACAGCCCGCTGCATCTGGACGCCATGGCCCTGGAAGACCATGACCTGGCGCTGCTGCTGCCGATGGGGCTAGCCGATTGCGTGCAGGTGTTCTACCGAGTCAACGAAGGCTTCGCCGAGTTGTATGTGCTGGATGAATTCAACGCGTTGTGGCAGCAGCGCTTGCCGTTCCATGACGAACAGAGCCTGCTGGCGCCGTTGCAGCGCTTTTTGCAGTCGATCATTTATCGCCGCGACGCGCTGTCACCGCTGGACACGCATGAGCCACTGGGCGCAGTGCAAACCTTGTATTACCAACTGTTGCCGTCGGGCAGCGGTCGCGCGCGCGGCATCGAGCCTCGCCCTGCGCCGTCGAACCCGGCGAATAAACCGTTCTATGACGTGCAGGCGATTATCGGCAAGGCAGCGCCGGGCCAAGTGGGGATCACCCTGTACTGCAATCAGCGGGAGTTTTCCGAGCTGGAATTTGGCGACCAGCTGTTTGCAGTGGTCGCCCAGGAAATCGTCGGGCAACGCCGGGAGCCCGAACGTTACCGCTGCTACATCACCGACTTAGACCTGTCCGGCCTGCTCGGTGATGTGCAAAGCCCCAGCAACCTGTACCTGCGCTACAAGGCCGAGCTGGAACTGTCGCTCAACGAGGCGCTGAGCCGGATTTAAAGAGGGAAGGCACCGCCGTCCTTGGGCTGGCCTTCAACACTGAGCAATTCCAGCTTGAGCGTCTTGCCGCCAGGGGCCGGCCAGTCGATATGCTGGCCAACCTGCAGGCCAAGCAAAGCACTGCCTACCGGTGCCAGGATCGAGATCTTGCCTTCATCGGCATTGGCATCTTTCGGGTAGACCAGGGTCAGGTGGTAGTCCTTGCCGCTGCCTTGCTCACGGCAATGCACGCTGGAGTTCATGGTCACGACACCCGCAGGCACTTCATCGTGGCCAACCACTTCTTCGGCGCGGTCGAGTTCGGCTTGCAACGCTTCGACGCCGGGAGATTCGTCGCCCAGGCGGTCGATCAGTTGCTCCAGACGCTGCACGTCAAGACGGGTGAGGATGATGGACGGTGCGGTGGTCATGATTCAGGCAGACTCCTTTTTTCTGCACAAAAAAGCAAAACCCCGCCAGGAAAGGCGGGGTTCTCACGGGCCTCGATGAGTTGAGGCGTATCCGGACACTACCACAGCGTCACAAATAAACAAGACGGCCTCAGGCGCGGGCCCGGCGCTGCTCGGCCTCGGCGCAGATGATCCGGCGCCGTGCATCGTCGGCAGAGCGCCATTCACGGATGTCTTCCACATGGCGGAAACAGCCGAGGCAGACTTTCTGCTCGTCCAGGCGACACAAACTGATACAAGGTGACGGCACCGCCGGGCTGACATTACTGAACAGCGGCTTGGGCGGACGGACGGGAGCAGGCTGGGTCACCATCAAATCTCGTCGAAATCCAGGTCGGCGCCGGCTTGTTCCTTGACCAGGCGCGCGAGCATTTCACTGAGCAGTTCATCGCTGGTGTCACACTGCCAATTGTTGTCTTCTTCGTTGAAATCAAAGTGAAAACCACCGGAACGCGCAGCCAGCCACAACTGACGCAGCGGTTCCTGGCGGCTGAAGATCAATTGAGTGCCGTTTTCAAACTTGACGGTCAGTACACCGGCCGAGTTTTCCAGGTCCACGTCCAGGCCGCTGTCGTCGAAAATATCTTCCAGCGCCTGCTGGGTCGAATCCACCAGGTCGTGAAAACGGGCTTCGGTCAAACTCATTGTGGCAACCTCAAAAGTGTCTGGTTTTGCTCGAGCGCCGCACGATACGGGCGAGCCCCGCCGATTGCAAAGGATACCGATTCCATCACGATTGGCGGTACGAAATATCCACGGCCAGCGTAGTCCACTTCATCTTCATGTCGGCAACCCCCCGCCGGACGGGTATTCCAGCGCATAGGCAAGCTGGCGGGTGGTCGGTATACTCGGGCGCAATTAATGCATATTCAAGGATTTCGCCATGAAGCGCCTGATCTCTTCCCTTGCTGCGCTCGTCGCGGTCGCTTGCCTCGTTAGTGCCTGTGGTCAAAAAGGCCCGCTGTACCTGCCCGATGACAGCAAAGACCCGAATGAACAGGCGCAATCGTCGCAAAAACCATCCAAAGCGCATAAGCACGACACCTACGAATAAGGGTACTCCATGGACGCTTTTAACTACCGGGACGGCGAGCTGTTCGCGGAAGGCGTGGCGTTGTCCGCGATTGCCGAGCGCTTTGGCACCCCGACCTATGTGTATTCCCGTGCGCATATCGAAGCCCAGTACCGCTCGTTCACCGATGCGCTCGACGGCGTGCCGCACCTGGTGTGCTACGCGGTCAAGGCCAACTCCAACCTGGGTGTACTGAATGTCCTGGCGCGCCTCGGCGCTGGTTTTGACATCGTCTCCCGTGGCGAGCTGGAACGTGTGCTGGCTGCCGGCGGCAAAGCCGACAAGATCGTGTTCTCCGGCGTCGGCAAGACCCGCGAAGACATGCGCCGCGCCCTGGAAGTCGGCGTGCATTGCTTCAACATCGAATCCACCGATGAACTCGAGCGCCTGCAGGTCGTGGCCGCCGAGATGGGCGTTCGCGCGCCGATCTCCCTGCGCGTCAACCCGGACGTCGACGCCGGCACCCACCCGTACATTTCCACCGGTCTCAAAGAGAACAAGTTCGGCATTGCCATTGCCGACGCCGAAGATGTGTACATCCGCGCCGCCCAACTGCCGAACCTGGAAGTGCTGGGCGTCGACTGCCATATCGGCTCGCAACTGACCAGCCTGCCTCCGTTCCTGGATGCCCTCGACCGCCTGCTGGCGCTGATCGACCGTCTCGGCGAATGCGGTATCTACCTGCACCACATCGACCTCGGTGGTGGCGTGGGCGTGCGTTACCGCGATGAAGAGCCACCGCTGATCGCTGACTATATCCAGGCCGTGCGCGAGCGCATCGAAGGCCGCGACCTGACGCTGATGTTCGAGCCGGGCCGCTATATCGTCGCCAACGCGGGCGTGCTGCTGACCCAGGTCGAGTACCTCAAGCACACCGAGCATAAGGACTTCGCAATCGTCGATGCGGCGATGAACGACCTGATCCGCCCGGCGCTGTACCAGGCCTGGATGAATGTCACCGCCGTGACGCCTCGCGCCAGTGAAGCCCGCGCCTACGACATCGTCGGCCCGATCTGCGAGACCGGCGACTTCCTGGCCAAGGATCGTCAGCTGGCCCTGGAAGAAGGCGATCTGCTGGCCGTGCATTCGGCCGGTGCCTATGGGTTTGTCATGAGTTCCAACTACAACACCCGCGGGCGTACCGCCGAGGTGCTGGTGGACGGTGATCAAGCGTTTGAAGTGCGTCGCCGCGAGACGGTAGCCGAGTTGTATGCTGGCGAAAGCCTGCTGCCGGAGTAAGCCATGCTGCTGCGTTTTACCAAGATGCACGGGCTGGGCAATGATTTCATGGTCCTCGACCTGGTCAGCCAGCACGCGCATATCCTGCCCAAGCACGCTAAACAGTGGGGCGATCGTCACACCGGCATTGGTTTCGACCAGTTGCTGATCGTCGAGGCGCCGAGCAACCCGGAGGTGGATTTCCGTTACCGGATCTTCAACTCCGACGGCTCCGAAGTGGAACAGTGCGGCAACGGTGCACGCTGCTTCGCGCGCTTTGTGCTGGACAAGCGCCTGACCGCCAAGCGGCAGATCCGCGTCGAGACCAAGAGCGGCGTGATCGAGCTGGATATCCGCAGCGATGGCCAGATCAGCGTCAACATGGGCGCGCCACGCCTGGTGCCGGCGGATATTCCGTTCCAGGCCACCGAGCAGGCTGTCAGCTATGCGTTGGACGTGGACGGCAAGACCATCGATATTGCCGCCGTATCCATGGGCAACCCCCATGCCGTGCTGCGGGTCGACGACATCAACAATGCGCCCGTGCATGAATGGGGGCCGAAGATCGAACACCACCCGCGCTTTCCGGCACGGGTCAACGTGGGCTTCCTGCAGGTGATCGACCGTTCCCGCGCGAAATTGCGCGTGTGGGAACGCGGCGCCGGAGAAACCCAGGCCTGCGGCACCGGTGCGTGCGCCGCTGCCGTGGCCGCGATCAGCCAGGGGTGGATGGATTCGCCACTGCTGATCGACCTGCCCGGCGGACGCTTGTCCATCGAGTGGGCTGGCCCTGGCCACCCGGTGATGATGACCGGGCCGGCCTCGCGCGTATACGAAGGACAGGTCCGTCTATGAGTGAGCCAAGCCAATGACCGATAAGCCTCAAGTACCCGCACAAGCATCCCCGAGCAACAGCCTGGAGGCCGCTGCTGTCGCGGCGTACCTTGAGGCTAATCCGGACTTCTTCGTCGAACACGAAGAGCTGTTGCCGGCCCTGCGCATCCCTCACCAGCGCGGCGATACCGTATCGCTGGTAGAGCGGCAGATGAAGATACTGCGCGAGCGCAACATTGAAATGCGCCACAAGCTCTCGCACCTGATGGACGTCGCCCGCGACAACGATCGCCTGTTCGAGAAAACCCGCCGCCTGATCCTGACCCTGATGGATGCCACCAGCCTTGAAGAAACGGTGATCGCGGTGGAAGACAGCCTGCGCCAGGACTTCCAGGTGCCGTTCGTGAGCCTGATCCTGTTCAGCGACAACCCGATGCCGGTGGGTCGTTGGGTCAGCGGCAGCGACGCACAAACCACCATCGGTGGCCTGCTGTCCGAAGGCAAGACCATCAGCGGCACCTTGCGTGAGCATGAGCTGGACTTCCTGTTTGGGGCCGAACAGCGCAAGCAGATCGGCTCCACTGCCGTCGTCGCCCTCAGTCATCAAGGCCTGCATGGCGTGCTGGCCATCGCCAGCCGCGATCCTCAGCACTACAAAAGCTCCGTGGGTACCTTGTTCCTGACCTACATCGCCGAAGTACTGGGCCGCGTCTTGCCGCGTTTCACCACCGCCCTGCGCGCGGTGCGCTAGCCATGGATCGGCAACTGGACGCTTACTGCGCTCACCTGCGCAACGAGCGCCAGGTGTCGCCCCATACCCTGGAAGCCTATCGACGGGACTTGAACAAGGTCCTGACGTACTGCGAAAAACAACAGATCAGCAGCTGGCAGGCCCTGGATATCCAGGGCCTGCGCAGCCTGATCGCGCGACTGCATCAGGCCGGCCAATCCTCGCGCAGCCTGTCGCGCCTGCTCTCGGCGGTGCGTGGGCTCTATCACTACCTGAACCGTGAAGGCCTGTGCGACCACGACCCGGCCAACGGCCTGTCGCCACCCAAGGGCGAGCGGCGCCTGCCCAAGACCCTGGACACTGATCGTGCCCTGCAACTGTTGGACGGTGCGGTCGAGGATGATTTCCTGGCCCACCGCGACCAGGCGATTCTGGAATTGTTCTATTCCTCGGGCCTGCGCCTTTCTGAGCTGACCGGCCTGAACCTGGATCAACTGGACCTGGCCGACGGCCTGGTGCAAGTGCTCGGCAAGGGCAGCAAGACCCGCGTCCTACCGGTAGGCCGCAAGGCACGGGAAGCATTGCAGCTGTGGTTGCCGCTGCGCCTGCTGACCAACCCGGCGGACGATGCGGTGTTCGTCAGCCAGCAAGGCCGGCGTCTTGGACCAAGGGCGATTCAGGTGCGGGTGAAGGCCGCCGGGGAGCGAGAGCTGGGGCAGAACCTGCACCCACATATGCTGCGACACTCTTTCGCCAGCCATCTGCTGGAATCGTCCCAGGACCTGCGCGCCGTGCAAGAGCTACTGGGCCACTCCGATATCAAGACCACACAGATCTATACCCATCTGGATTTCCAACACCTGGCAACGGTATACGACAGCGCCCACCCAAGGGCCAAACGCATCAAGGACGGCGACTCATGAGTATCAAGCTGATCACCTTCGACCTGGACGACACGCTCTGGGACAACGTACCTGTCATCATCAGCGCCGAGGCGTCGATGCGCGAATGGCTGGCGCTTAACGCCGCCAAGGTCGGCGATTTGCCGCTGGAACACTTCGCCAGTCTTCGCCAACAGGTGCTGGAGCGCCATCCCGAGCTGAAACACCGCATCAGCATCCTGCGTCACCGGGTGTTGATGCATGCATTTGAAGAGGCTGGTTATCCGCAGCCTGAGGCCACGGAAATGGCCGATGTGTGCTTCGAAGCATTCATTCATGCGCGCCACCAGCTCACTCCGTTTCCCGAAGCCGAGCCTATGCTCCAGGCGCTACGCCAGCACTTCCTGCTGGGTGTGATCACCAACGGCAATGCCGATGTGCAGCGTGTTGGCCTGGCGGACTACTTCCATTTTGCACTGCGGGCCGAAGATATCGGCATCGCCAAGCCAGATGCGCGGTTGTTTCAGGAGGCCTTGCAGCGTGGTGGCGTGGACGCAAGTGCGGCGGTGCATGTTGGCGATCATCCGGGGGATGACATTGCCGGGGCGCAGCAGGCGGGGTTACGGGCAGTGTGGTTTAACCCGACGGGTAAGGCATGGGAGGGGGACAAGCGACCGGATGCGCAGATTCGTAGCCTGACAGAGTTGCCGGAACTGCTGCGCAGCTGGAAGTAACACCGTAGGTCAGCATGTGGGAGGGGGCTTGCCCCCGATTACAGTGGGTCAGCCAATATATTCGTTGGCTGATACACCGCTATCGGGGGCAAGCCCCCTCCCACATTTTTTATCGCCGGTAACGTCCAGGCATGAAAAAACCCGCAGCGACGGCGGGCTTTTTCTTACAAGCAGGTGACTGACCTCAAATAGGTCGGCTGCCGTACTTGTTATCCGGCTTCTTCGGTGGGTCTGCCACCACGTTGGCCTCGACTTCCTGCACTTTGCCGCCTTTAGCGAGGAACTCTTCCATCGCACGGGCCAGGGCATCACGCTCTTTGTTCTTGGCTTCAACGCTTGGCAATTCATCTACCGACACAGCTGCCTTGGCTTTGCCTTTGGCGGCCGGGACAGGCGCATCATCGCCACTGTCGTCGTCGGCAACGTCTTCCGCCGCCTCAAGGCCTTCTTCGGTGTCGTCTTCGTCACCTACTTCGAGTTCGTCGTTTTCCAGATCATCGTCGCTCATGTTCTACCTCATGACTTGCGAAAAGCAGATTAGTTATAGCCCAGCTTCACCCTCTGTCGACGGCTGCCGGAAAAAAATCAACATCCACTGGTTAACCAGTGGCTTATGCCCCATCACCGTGCAAGGTGGCGAGGACTTTACGAGCACCGCCATGATCACGGTGCTCGCCCAGATAAACACCTTGCCAGGTCCCCATCGCCAAGCGGCCGGCCTTCACCGGCAAACTCAGCTGGCAGCCCAGGAGACTGGCCTTGAAGTGCGCCGGCAGGTCGTCCGGACCTTCGTCGTTGTGTTCGAACCCTGCGAGGCCTTGCGGCACCAGCGAATTGAAATAACGTTCGAAGTCACGGCGTACCGCCGGGTCGGCATTCTCGTTGACGGTCAACGAGGCCGAGGTGTGCTGCAGCCACAGATGCAACAAGCCCACGCGACAGGCCTTCAATTCAGGCAAGCCGGCCAGCAACTCATCGGTTACCAGGTGAAAGCCCCGGGGCTTGGCCCGCAGGGTAATCAGGGTCTGTTGCCACATACAGTTCTCCGCCCATCGGCGCGCATTCTAGCGCGCTCAGGGAAAAAACAAAGTGCCGAATACGCCTACATGCCTGTAAGACATTGGCATGCGGAAAAGTGCCGTGTGCATCCCATCACAAACACTGGATAAAAACCGGTACAGCTCGTTATGACTGACAAACAACAGACAAAAAAATGCCCGGCAAGCCGGGCGTCTTTTTTTCGCGTACTTACAGGTTGTAGCCGCGCTCGTTGTGTTGCGCCAGGTCGAGGCCGACCGCCTCTTCCTCTTCGGTCACCCGCAGGCCCATGACCATGTCCAGCACCTTGAGGATGATGAAGGTCACGATAGCGGTGTAGATCACCGTGAAGCCGACCCCTTTGGCCTGGATCCAGACCTGTGCAGCCACGTCAGTCACCGTGCCGAAGCCGCCCAGCGCAGGGGCTGCGAATACACCGGTGAGGATCGCGCCGACGATACCGCCGATACCGTGCACGCCGAATGCGTCCAGGGAGTCGTCGTAGCCAAGCTTGCGCTTGAGGCTGGTGGCGCAGAAGAAGCAGATCACACCGGCGACCAGGCCGATCACCAGGGCGCCCATCGGCCCGACGGTGCCAGCGGCTGGGGTGATGGCTACCAGGCCAGCCACCACACCCGAGGCGATGCCCAGTGCGCTTGGCTTACCGTGGGTGATCCACTCGGCGAACATCCAGCCCAGCGCCGCAGCAGCAGTAGCGATCTGGGTGACCAGCATCGCCATGCCGGCAGTGCCGTTGGCCGCAGCGGCCGAGCCGGCGTTGAAGCCGAACCAGCCGATCCACAGCATGGCCGCGCCGATCAGGGTGTAACCGAGGTTGTGCGGTGCCATCGGGGTGGTCGGGAAGCCTTTACGCTTGCCGAGCACGATGCACGCCACCAGGCCAGCCACACCGGCGTTGATGTGCACCACTGTGCCACCGGCGAAGTCCAGCACGCCCCAGTCCCACAGCAAGCCACCATTACCGCTCCAGACCATGTGTGCGATTGGCGCATAGACGAGGGTGAACCAGATGGCCATGAAGATCAGCATCGCGGAGAACTTCATACGCTCGGCGAACGCACCGACGATCAGCGCCGGGGTAATGATGGCGAAGGTCATCTGGAAGGTGATGAACACCGCTTCCGGGAACAACGCCGCAGGCCCGGTGATGCTGGCCGGGGTTACGCCCGCCAGGAACGCCTTGCCCATGCCGCCGAAGAAGGAGTTGAAGTTGACGACGCCCTGCTCCATACCGGTCGTGTCGAACGCGATGCTGTAGCCGTAGATGACCCACAACACGCTGATCAGGCCAGTGATGGCGAAGCATTGCATCATCACGGAAAGAATGTTTTTGGAGCGCACCATGCCGCCGTAGAACAGCGCCAGGCCTGGAATGGTCATGAACAGCACCAGCGCGGTGGATGTGAGCATCCACGCTGTGTCACCGGAATTGAGGACTGGAGCCGCCACTTCGTCTGCCGCCATGGCCAGGCTTGGCATTACGATGGACAACAGGGCTCCGAGCCCTGCGAATTTACGCAGAGTCATATTGTTTTCTCCTGGGGCGTTGGGGTTTGGCGGCTTAGATTGCGTCGGTATCGGTTTCGCCGGTACGGATACGAATAGCCTGTTCCAGATTGACCACGAAGATCTTGCCGTCACCGATCTTGCCAGTGTTGGCGGCCTTGGTTATCGCCTCGATAACCCGGTCAAGATCCTTGTCGTCAATCGCGACATCAATCTTCACCTTCGGCAGGAAATCGACTACGTATTCCGCGCCGCGATACAGCTCGGTGTGACCCTTCTGCCGACCGAAGCCTTTGACCTCAGTAACGGTAATGCCCTGCACGCCGATCTCGGACAACGACTCGCGTACATCGTCCAACTTGAACGGCTTGATGATGGCAGTGACTAGCTTCATGAAAACTCTCTCCCGAATTGGTGGACTTGCCCCAGGAAAACAAACCCGTCTCAAGTCTAAGCGCAGTGCCTGGCTTTGTAACGCGTCGTCGCCTCGGCATTTGCCGTTGCGACGCCAGCGAACCACTGGTGACGAAACCTGTACCCCTGATCCGTCGGCGCACTGCATTCGTCACAGCGACTGCATCAGTGCATGGGTCATGATCGTCTAAGCAGAAACCTTGCCAGCTCCGTAAAAATCACTGAAATCAGTCCTTTGCTCACTTTTGCCCAACTGCGGGGCTTTTTGATGGCGGCAATGCGCACAAAAACAGTGCGCAACCGCCCGACCCGCTGCGCGAAAAGCGTGCGCTCGCCGCCACGGAAAAGACTATAGACGCTGCGTGGTACACTGCCGGCCAACAGTATTCCGGAATATTTCCCATGCTCGCGCCCAAAGACCTCCTCGACGCCCTGAGCGGCCACGCCTCTCGCCTGTTCAGCGGCGACACCCCGCTGCCCCGCAATGAAATCGAAAGCCAGTTCAAGGCGCTGCTGCAAAGCGGCTTCAGCAAACTCGACCTGGTGAGCCGGGAAGAGTTTGATAGCCAGATGGTGGTGCTGGCCCGCACACGTGCGCGGCTGGAGAGCCTGGAGGCGAAGGTGGCGGAGCTGGAAGCACGACTGACGCCGCCCTCTGCTGAATAAACGCGGTCAGTGTGGGAGCTGGCTTGCCTGCGATGCAGACGCCTCGGTGTATCAGTTGCACGTAGGCGATGCTATCGCAGGCAAGCCAGCTCCCACATAAAGCGCTGCGAACGACGCTGGATACGTTCTGTAAAACCTCCCTCGCCTCGCATTTCTCCACCTCGTCTACCCTTGAAAAACCGCAGGAAGCGGCCCTCTTTTCAAGGAACGAGCATGTCCCTCGCCATCGTCCACAGCCGCGCCCAGATCGGCGTCGAAGCCCCTGCCGTCACCGTCGAAGTGCACATGGCCAACGGTTTGCCATCCCTCACCCTGGTGGGTTTGCCGGAAACCGCCGTCAAGGAAAGCAAGGACCGGGTGCGCAGCGCCATTCTCAACTCCGCCCTGCAATACCCTGCCCGGCGCATCACCCTCAACCTGGCACCCGCCGACCTGCCCAAGGACGGCGGACGCTTTGACCTGGCGATAGCGCTGGGCATCCTGGCGGCCAGCGTTCAAGTGCCGGCGCTGATGCTCGATGAGGTGGAATGCCTCGGCGAGTTGGCGCTGTCCGGCGAAGTGCGAGCAGTGAAAGGCGTGCTGCCGGCCGCGTTGGCGGCACGCAAGGCCGGGCGCACCGTGATAGTGCCGCGGGCGAATGCCGAGGAGGCGTGCCTGGCCTCGGGGTTGAAGGTGATTGCGGTAGATCATTTGCTGCAGGTCGTGGCGCACCTGAATGGGCATCAGCCCATAGAGCCCTACAAGTCCGACGGCTTGCTGTACCTGAACAAGCCATACCCGGACCTGAGCGAAGTACAGGGCCAGCTCGCCGCCAAGCGCGCACTGCTGATCGCGGCGGCGGGCGCGCATAACCTGCTGTTCAGCGGCCCGCCCGGCACCGGCAAGACACTGCTTGCCAGTCGCCTGCCGGGTTTGTTGCCACCGTTGAGCGAGCAGGAAGCCTTGGAAGTGGCGGCTATCCAGTCGGTCGTCAGCCTGGCACCGCTGAGTCACTGGCCACACCGACCGTTTCGCCAGCCGCACCACTCTGCATCAGGTCCGGCATTGGTGGGCGGCGGGTCGAAACCGCAGCCTGGGGAGATTACCCTGGCCCATCACGGCGTACTGTTCCTCGATGAATTGCCGGAGTTCGACCGCAAGGTGCTGGAGGTGCTGCGCGAGCCTCTGGAATCGGGCCACATCGTCATTTCCCGCGCCCGCGATCGCGTCAGCTTCCCGGCCCGCTTCCAACTGGTAGCCGCCATGAACCCCTGCCCTTGCGGGTACATGGGCGAACCCAACGGGCGTTGTCGCTGCACGCCGGAGCAGGTTCAGCGCTATCGCAACAAGCTCTCCGGCCCTTTGCTGGACCGCATCGACTTGCACCTCACTGTGGCGCGGGAAACCACCGCGTTGAATCCAACCCAGCAGGTGGGCGATAACACGGCCGAGGCATCGGCACGGGTCGCCCAGGCCCGCGATCGCCAACGGCAACGCCAGGGCTGTGCGAATGCGTTCCTTGATCTGCCAGGGCTGCGCAAGCACTGCAAGCTGACGAAGACCGATGAAGGCTGGCTGGAAACCGCCTGTGAACGGTTGACGCTATCCCTGCGCGCGGCCCATCGCCTGCTCAAAGTGGCGCGTACCCTGGCTGACCTCGAGCACGCCGATAACATCACTCGACCGCACCTGGCGGAAGCGCTGCAATATCGGCCCGCGGCCGTCGGCTAGGGCGCCTCTGGGAAGTCCAGCAGCAGCCGCGCCACTTCCATCACTTCATCCAGGGCCGCTTCGGCCGACTCCATGGAGGGTTTGAGCATCAGGTCGTCGGCATAGCCCATCGCCACGGCAAAGATCTGGCGGGCAGCGCGTTGTGGCGAGTCACAACGCAAGACGTTGGCAGCCACACCCCGCTCGATCACTTCGGCGAGCATGCCTTGCCATTGGGCGTTGATCGCCAGGTAAGCCTGGGCCATTTCCGGGTCCTGCATGGCTTCGTCCCAGGCATCCAGCCACAGCGCCCACCCCGCATCGGCGGTGCTTGGCAGGCAGTCGCGCAAAAACCCCACAAAGGCTTCCAGGGGCGCTGCTTCTGCCAGGGGCGCGCGTACTTCGTCCAGCTGTTCGTTGGCAAATCGCACGAAGGCTTCGCGGCGCAGCTCCTTCCAGTCGCTGAAGTAGTGATAGACGTGGCTGCGGGACAGGCCTGCATGTTCGGCCAGGTCGCGGGTGGACACATCGGCAAAACCCTTGCTGCGAAACAGTTCCAGGGCGGCGGCGATGATCTGGTCTTTACGGTCGATACGCGACATGGGCAATTCCTTCCAGGCACCGGCAGATAAGCGGCGCTTGCTTTTTGAGCGATCGCTCAAGGATACTTGAGCAGTCGCTCAATAATAGCGTCTATCACTCCTTTGGTGCACCCCATGTCATCCGTCACACCGCAAATCCTGATCGAAGAAAGTCAGAAAATCGGCCAGCAATCCGCCGGCCAGACGCTCAAGGCCATTGCCAAAGCCTATCCGGGCAAGCTGTCCGCCACGCTGTCGCTGGTCGCGCTGGAGAACGCGCTGCTGCTGGCCTACCCGTTGTTTGCCGGGTTTGCGGTGGACGCGATCATCCGCGGCGACACGGGTAACGCGCTGCTCTACGCCGCCGTGGTCCTGGCGTTCTGGGTGGTCGGCGCGGCGCGCCGGGCGTTGGATACGCGGACTTTCACGCGGATCTACGCCGATCTGGCGGTGCCGGTGATCCTCAACCAACGCCTGCAGAACCACAGCACGTCGAAATCGGCGGCGCGGGTGGTGCTTGCTCGGGAGTTCGTCGACTTCTTTGAAAAGCATGTACCGATCATCGCCACGGCGCTGGTGTCGATTATCGGCGCGGCAGTGATGTTGATCGTGATCGAGCCCTGGGTAGGCCTGGCGTGCCTGGGCGCGCTGGTGCTGTGCATCACGTTGTTGCCACGCTTTGCCCGGCGCAACCAAGCGCTGCATGAACGGCTGAACAACCGGCTGGAAAAAGAAATCGGCCTGGTGGAAAAGGTCGGCGCACCGACCCTGCGGCGCCACTACCAGGTGCTTTCGCGCCTGCGCATCTGGCTGTCAGACCGCGAGGCGGCTGCGTACCTGTTTCTTGGCACGCTGGCCGCCTTGCTGTTTGTGGTCGCCATCAGCCAGTTGGCACAGTCACCTGCGGTCAAGGCCGGCCATATCTATGCAGTCATGACTTACCTGTGGACCTTCGTCACCAGCATGGACGAAGCCCCCGGCATGGTCGACCAACTGGCGCGCCTGAAGGACATCGGCAAGCGCGTGGACCCCGGCCTGGGCGACCGCTAGGCCTCAACGAAACCGATCTACCTCATGCCGCAAGCCTGCCGCCAGGGTCTCCAGTTCCTTGGCGGTAATCGCCAGGTTCGACACCACTTCCCGCTGCTCGCTATTGGCCAGCGCGATGCTCTGCAAGTTGCTGCTGAGCAAGGTCGCGGTGCTGCTCTGTTCCTGAGTGGCGGTGGTGATCGCGGCAAACTGCTGACCGGCCGAGCGGCTTTGCTCGTCGATACGCGCCAGGGCCGACGCCACGTCGGCGTTACGCGACAGGCCTTCCTGCATCAACACATTGCCGCGCTCCATAGTGCTGATGGCGTTGCCGGTTTCCTGCTGGATGCTCTGGATCATTCCGGAGATTTCGTCAGTGGCCTCTCGAGTACGCGACGCCAGGTTGCGCACCTCATCGGCGACCACCGCAAACCCACGGCCTTGTTCACCAGCGCGGGCAGCCTCGATGGCGGCGTTGAGCGCCAGCAGGTTGGTCTGTTCGGCAATCGAGGTGATCACACCGACGATTCCGCCGATCTCTTGGGAGCGTTGTCCCAGGGTGTTGATCACCGTGGCTGTGCTGTTGAGCGCGGCAGCGATGTGTTCCAGGGATGACGACGCCTCTTGCATCGAGTTGCGCCCGATGCGGGTTTGTTGGGCGTTTTCCTGGGCCAGGCGTTCGGTGCTGCCCATGTTGTCGGCGATGTTCAGCGAGGTGGCGCTGAACTCTTCCACCGCGCCGGCCATGCTGGTGATCTCGCCGGACTGCTGCTCCATGCCTTCATAGGCGCCACCGGACAAGCCGGACAGCGCCTGCGCACGGCTGTTGACCTCTTCAGCCGCCTTGCGGATATGCGAGACCATGGTCGACAGCGCTTCACCCATCTGGTTGAAGCTGCGCGCCAGTTGGCCGATTTCGTCATGACTGGACACATTCAAGCGCGCGCTCAAGTCGCCCGCGCCCAGGGCTTCGGCCTGGCGCACCAGGTCGCCCAACGGCGCCAGCTTGCTGCGCAGCAGCCACACCGTTGCACCAACCGCCAGCAGCATGGCCAGCACGCTGCCTATGACCAGGCGGATACCGACGTCCCACGTCACCGAGCGGATCTCAGCCTTGGGCATGCTCGCGACAACGGCCCATGGCCCGCCCTCGAAGGGTACCGACACGCTGTAGAAATCTTCGTTTTTGTCTGCCCAGAAGCGCCCGGTGCCCGGCGTCTTGGCCAGGTCCAGCATCACGGGTACGGCTTGATCCAGCGCCTGCACGCCTGCCGGCGGTACAAGCCAGCGCTTCTGCTCATCCAGCAAGGCGAGGGAGCCGGTCTGGCCGATGCGGAAACGCTTGAGGTTCTCGAACTGGGCATTCTGCGCATCGGTGTAGTCGAACCCGATGAACAACACCGCGATCACCTGCCCACTGCTGTCGCGCACCGGGCTGTACTGGGTCATGTAGGAGCGGTCGAACAGCACCGCGCGGCCGATATAGGTCTGCCCGCCGAGCACCCGCTGGTAAGCCGGGCCCTGGCGATCCAGCACCGTGCCGATGGCCCGGTTGCCATCCTGCTTGGTCAACGAGGTGCTGATGCGGATAAAGTCTTCGCCGCTGCGCACGAATACCGTGGCCACGCCGCCGGACATCTGCTTGAACTCATCCACTTCATTGAAGTTGTTGTTCAACACCTGATTGCCCAGGTACAGGCTAGGCGTCTGCACACCGGCCACGGTCACAGGCTGGTCCGCATGCACGCTCAAGCCGGCGCCGAAGCGCTTTTCAAACAGCCCGCCCAAACGCTGGGTACTTTCGCGCAAGGTGCTGTGGAAGGTGTTGAGTTGGTCGGCGAGCAAACGTGCCTCGCTGGCCAGGTGCTCCTCGCGGGTAGCGAGATTGGCGGAGTCGAGGGAACGCAAGGCAAACACGGTGCTGCCGCTGATGACGACAGCCAGAATCACGGCTAATGCCAGGCCTAACTGGGAGGCTATCCGGGCGCGAGGTTGAGACATGACGGCTCCTGGCCGAGGCCAGGATCATCCTGATCTCATAGCGTTGCTCGGCAAATTATCCAGTGGGAAACGTTGGTGTACGATGGTTCCAACACACCTACTTCGGCGAGCCGAGGCAATACTTGAGCGATCCGCAGGGGTATCACGCAAACGATTGCACAAACAGTCTGTCGCCCCTCACTCGAGGCGTTCGACCTGAGGCAATTCCATCGCCTTGACTTCCGCCTGCAGAAACTCCGCCAAGCGCCGCAAACGCTCACCGCCGGGGCGGGTTTTCGGCCATACCAGGTAGTAGTTTTCGCCACTGGCCACCGCCGTTGGCCAGGGCAGGCTCAATCGACCCTGGGCCACGTCTTCGGCCACCATCAGCAAATCGACCATGGACACACCGTAGCCCCGCGCAGCGGCGATCATGCCCAGTTCGAGGGTATCGAATACCTGCCCGCCCTTGAGCGACACCTGGGATGACAACCCCATGCGCTCCAACCAATTGCGCCAATCGCGACGGTCGGGCGTGGGGTGCAGCAATTCAGCGGTGGCCAGGCGTGCAGCATCCCAGGGCCCGTCCTCCAGCAGGTTCGGCGCACCTACCGGGATCAGCAGCTCCGGAAACAGGTAGCTGGCCTCCCAGTCCGCCGGGAAGTGCCCGTAGCTCAGCAGCACCGCGCAGTCGAAGGGCTCCTGGTTGAAATCCACCTCGTCCACGCTCATCCACGCGCTGGTCAGTTGCACCTCATTGCCTGGCTGCAACGCGCGGAAGCGGCTGAGCCGCGCCAGCAGCCAGCGCATGGTCAGGGTCGACGGTGCCTTCATGCGCAGGATGTCGTCTTCGGCGTTCAAGGTATGGCAGGCCCGCTCCAACGCTGCAAAACCTTCGCGCACGCCGGGCAAGAGCAGGCGCGCCGCCTCGGTGAGCTGCAAGGTGCGGCCACTGCGCTGGAACAGGCGACAGGCG
This sequence comes from Pseudomonas sp. NFPP28, assembly GCF_900115535.1. NCBI lineage: Bacteria > Pseudomonadati > Pseudomonadota > Gammaproteobacteria > Pseudomonadales > Pseudomonadaceae > Pseudomonas > Pseudomonas sp. NFPP28. The sequence continues at coordinate 30,053 of NZ_FOWT01000009.1, forward strand.
AAATGCTCTTCCAGCGTGCGGATATGTCGGCTCACCGCACTTTGCGTGATGGAGAGCTCCTCCGCTGCCCGAGTGAAGGAATTGTGCCGAGAGGCGGCCTCGAATGCGCGCAAGGCATACAGCGGAGCAAGGCGACGAGACATCGGTAAATTCCTGCATAGCGATCCACCAACACTATCAGATCAATACACATGAGTTTAAGTCATGTACACCATCGCTTTAATCCTTTTGTGTAATTAACCCAGAGCGCCGAGAATCAAGCCTTCCCCAACCCTCTGACTTGTCGAGCGTGATGATCATGCAACATCCGGCACGTACCGAACTCTGGGCCATTCTGCGGCTGTCAGGGCCGTTGATTGCCTCACAGTTGGCACACATGCTGATGGTGCTGACCGACACCCTGATGATGGCGCGCCTGAGCCCCGAAGCCCTGGCCGGTGGCGGCCTGGGCGCGGCGACCTACTCGTTCGTGGCGATTTTCTGCATCGGCGTGATTGCCGCCGTGGGCACGCTGGTGGCCATCCGTCACGGCGCGGGCGATATCGACGGCGCCACCCGCCTGACCCAGGCCGGGCTATGGCTGGCGTGGCTGATGGCCCTGGCGGCCGGTTTGCTGCTGTGGAATCTCAAGCCAGTGCTGCTGATGTTTGGCCAGACCGAGACCAACGTGCACTCGGCCGGGCAATTCCTGACGATCTTGCCGTTCGCCCTGCCCGGCTACCTGAGTTTCATGGCCCTGCGCGGCTTCACCAGTGCAATCGGCAAGGCGACGCCAGTGATGGTGATCAGCCTTGGCGGCACGGTAGCCAACTACCTGCTCAACCACGCGCTGATCGAAGGCATGTTCGGCCTGCCCAAGCTCGGCCTGATGGGTATCGGCCTGGTCACGGCCATCGTTGCCAATGGCATGGCGCTGACGCTGATGTGGTACATCCGCAGCAACCGCACCTATGCGGCCTACCCGCTGAGCACAGGCCTGTTTCGCCTCAACACCCAGTACCTGCGCGAATTGTGGCGCCTGGGCCTGCCGATCGGCGGCACCTATGCGGTGGAGGTCGGGTTGTTTGCGTTTGCGGCGCTGTGCATGGGCACCATGGGCAGTACGCAGTTGGCGGCGCATCAGATCGCATTGCAGATCGTCTCGGTGGCGTTCATGGTGCCTGCGGGAATGTCCTACGCGGTGACCATGCGCATCGGCCAGCACTACGGCGCCGGGCAGTTGCTGCAGGCGCGCCTGGCCGGTCGTGTCGGCATCGGCTTTGGCGCGGCGATCATGCTGGGATTTGCTGCCGTGCTGTGGCTCTATTCCGACCCGCTGATCGGACTGCTCATCGACCACAACGACCCGGCGTTCCACGACGTGATCGTCCTGGCCGTCAGCCTGCTGGCCGTCGCCGCCTGGTTCGAGCTGTTCGATGGCGTGCAGACCATCGCCATGGGCTGCATTCGCGGGCTCAAGGACGCCAAGACCACCTTCCTGATCGGCGCGGGCTGCTATTGGTTGATTGGCGCACCATCGGCCTGGCTGATGGCCTTCACCCTGGGCTGGGGACCGACCGGTGTGTGGTGGGGCCTGGCGCTGGGCCTGGCATGCGCGGCAGTGAGCCTGACCTGGGCGTTTGAGGCGAAGATGAAGCGGATGATTCGCCAGGAGCCGCCGCGGCAGGAAATGTGGGAGGGGGCTTGCCCCCAATAGCGTTGGGTCAGTTGCAGATGAACTGGCTGACACTCCGCCATCGGGGGCAAGCCCCCTCCCACATTCCTAACCGAGCAAAGCTTGCTGGCTTTTGCCGAAGGTCAGGTACTCCACCAACTCCGGCAACGGCAGCGGCTTGCTGATCAGGTAACCCTGGGCCTGGTCGCAGCCAAACAAACGCAACAGCGCCAGTTGCTCAGGCGTTTCCACCCCTTCGGCCACCACCTCCAGGTTGAGGTTGTGCGCCAGGTTGATCATGGCATGCACCAGCTTGCGGTTTTCTTCGCGCTCCTCCATGCCACCGACAAAGCTCTTGTCGATCTTCAACAAGGCAATCGGCAGGCTGTTGAGGTGCACGAACGATGAGAAACCCGTACCGAAGTCATCCAGGGAAAACCGCACACCCAGGCGGCCGAGGGCATCCATGGTCTGCTTGACCAGGTCACTGCGGCGCATCACGGCGGTTTCGGTCAGTTCGAACTCCAGCCATTGCGCCTCCACGCCCCGCTCGGCAATCAGCCGGCTGAGTGTGGAGAGCAACTGGCTGTCCTGGAACTGGCGGAACGACAGGTTGACCGCCATGTGCAACGCCGGCAGGCCGCGTTCGCGTAGGTCTTGCATGTCGCGCAGGGCCCGGGAGATCACCCAGTAGCCCAGCGGCACGATCAAGCCGCTTTGCTCGGCCAACGGCACGAATTCACTTGGCGGCAACAGGCCGCGCTCGCCATGACGCCAGCGCACCAGGGCCTCCAGGCCGACGATATGGCCGTCGTCCAGGTCCAGGCGTGGCTGGTAATGCAGCTCCAGTTCGTCACGGCGCAAGGCGCGGCGCAGCTCGCTTTCCAGGTCGGCCAGGCTGCGCGCGTTGCGGTTGATACGTTCGTTGAAGATATGAAAGGTGCAGCCTTGGGTGCTCTTGGCCTGCTGCATGGCGATATGAGCGTGCCACATCAAAGGGTCGGCACCGGCGCGAGCGCGGGCATGGGCCACGCCCAGGCTGCAACCGATCAGCAGGCTTTCGCCATCCACCCAATAGGGTTCGGCCATGACCTCGGTAATGCGCTCGGCCATCCACTCGGCACGCTGGGGTGCACGGCGGGTATCGATCAGCAGGGCGAATTCATCGCTGCCCAGGCGCGCCAGTTGGTCGCCGACCTCCAGCTGGCTCTTGAGCCGTGACACCACTTGCAGGATCAACCGGTCGCCGGCCTGGTGGCCGAGGGCATCGTTGGCGTGGCGGAAGTTGTCGAGGTCCAAGTGACCGAGGGCCAGGCCACGCCCTTCATTCTCGGCCAGACGCGCGGTCAACAGGGTCTGGAAGCCCTGGCGGTTGGCGATGCCGGTGAGCGGGTCCTGCTCGGCCAGGCGTTGCAGGGTGTTTTCCAGCACGCCGCGCTCGCGGACGTGGCGCAGGCAGCGGCGCACTGTATCGGCATCCAATACATCACGCACCAGCCAATCGCTGACGCCAAGCGGTGAAACCAGCGGTTCCTGTTCCAGCAACAACACGCACGGCAGGCTGCAACGGCCAGGCCCGGGTTGCAGGCTGGGCGTGGTCAATAGCACGGCGCTGTGGTCGTCATCGAACAGACGGCTCACGGATTCCCAGTTTGGTGCGCTGATCAGCACAGCCCCATCGCCCATCGGCGCCAGGCACTCGCGCAATAACGCTGCCCACGCGGGCTCATCGGCCAGCAGCAGCAAACGCAAGGGTTCGACAGGCGTAGACAAGCTAGCTCCCTAGACTCTGCAAAAATTCGTGGCGACGGGCATTATGACGTGCGGCCTGAGAATCACCAATGATAGGGGTTTTCAAACACGCGAACTGTGAACATTAGCCTCAAAACAACCCTCACATCCTGCGGCAAAGTATCAAAACCGGCAAATTTAGATCGAGTGGTACGTCACACTGTCGTTCTGACAGAGCAGAATCCTGCCAGCCTGTTAAAATGCCCGCCCTTTTGAACAACGACTCCCTGAATTCTGTATGTCCCGACTCAATCCCCGGCAGCAAGAAGCCGTGAACTACGTCGGCGGCCCTCTATTGGTGCTCGCCGGCGCAGGCTCCGGCAAGACCAGCGTGATCACCCGCAAGATCGCGCACCTGATCCAGCACTGCGGCATCCGCGCCCAGTACATCGTCGCCATGACCTTCACCAACAAGGCCGCGCGGGAGATGAAAGAGCGCGTCGGCACCTTGCTCAAGGGTGGCGAAGGCCGTGGCCTCACCGTGTGTACCTTCCACAACCTGGGCCTGAACATCATCCGCAAGGAGCATGCGCGTCTGGGCTACAAGCCGGGCTTCTCGATCTTCGACGAGACCGACGTGAAGTCGCTGATGACCGACATCATGCAAAAGGAATACGCAGGCGACGACGGCGTGGATGAGATCAAGAACATGATCGGCGCCTGGAAAAACGACCTGATCCTGCCGCCCCAGGCCCTGGAAAACGCACGCAACCCCAAGGAACAGACTGCCGCCATCGTCTACACCCACTACCAGCGCACGCTCAAGGCGTTCAACGCAGTGGACTTCGACGACCTGATCCTGCTGCCGGTAAAGCTGTTCGAGGAACACGCCGACATCCTCGAAAAATGGCAGAACAAGGTGCGCTACCTGCTGGTGGACGAATACCAGGACACCAACGCCAGCCAGTACCTGCTGGTAAAAATGCTGATCGGCAAGCGCAACCAGTTCACCGTGGTCGGTGACGATGACCAGTCGATCTACGCCTGGCGCGGCGCGCGCCCGGAAAACCTGATGCTGCTCAAGGACGACTACCCGTCCCTGAAAGTGGTGATGCTGGAGCAGAACTACCGCTCCACCAGCCGCATCCTGCGCTGCGCCAACGTGTTGATCTCGAACAACCCCCATGAGTTTGAAAAACAACTGTGGAGCGAGATGGGCCACGGCGACGAGATCCGCGTGATCCGCTGCCGCAACGAAGACGCCGAAGCCGAACGCGTGGCCGTCGAGATCCTCAGCCTGCACCTGCGCACCGACCGGCCTTACAGCGATTTCGCGATCCTCTATCGCGGCAACTACCAGGCCAAGCTGATCGAGCTGAAATTGCAGCACCACCAGGTGCCGTATCGCCTGTCGGGCGGCAACAGCTTTTTCGGACGCCAGGAAGTAAAAGATCTGATGGCCTACTTCCGCCTGATCGTGAACCCGGACGACGACAACGCCTTCCTGCGCGTGATCAACGTGCCGCGTCGCGAGATCGGCTCCACCACCCTGGAAAAGCTCGGCAACTACGCCACTGAGCGCAAGATCTCGATGTACGCCGCCACCGACGAGATCGGCCTGGGCGAACACCTGGACTCGCGCTTCACCGATCGCCTGTCGCGCTTCAAGCGCTTCATGGACAAGGTGCGCGAGCAGTGCGCCGGCGAAGACCCGATCAGCGCGCTGCGCAGCATGGTCATGGACATCGACTACGAGAACTGGCTGCGCACCAACAGTTCCAGCGACAAGGCCGCGGATTACCGCATGAGCAACGTCTGGTTCCTGATCGAAGCGCTGAAGAACACCCTGGAAAAAGACGAAGACGGCGAGATGACCGTCGAAGACGCCATCGGCAAGCTGGTGCTGCGCGACATGCTCGAACGCCAGCAGGAAGAGGAAGACGGCGCCGAAGGTGTACAGATGATGACCTTGCATGCCTCCAAGGGCCTGGAATTCCCCTACGTGTTCATCATGGGCATGGAAGAGGAAATCCTCCCGCACCGTTCCAGCATCGAAGCCGACACCATCGAAGAGGAACGCCGCCTGGCCTACGTGGGTATTACCCGCGCGCGTCAGACCCTGGCCTTCACCTTCGCCGCCAAGCGCAAGCAGTACGGCGAAATCATCGATTGTGCCCCCAGCCGGTTCCTGGATGAACTACCGCCGGACGACCTGGCCTGGGAAGGCATTGACGACACCCCGACCGAGGTGAAGGCCGTTCGCGGCAACACCGCCCTGGCGGACATACGCGCAATGTTAAAGCGCTAGAATCGACTACTTTTCAATCTACTTTCGGCGCACAACGCGCCATTAGAGGAAGCTTTCCGTGGAAGCACTGCACAAGAAAATTCGCGAAGAAGGCATCGTGCTTTCCGATCAGGTACTCAAGGTCGACGCCTTTCTGAACCACCAGATCGACCCGGCACTGATGAAGTTGATCGGCGACGAATTCGCCGCGCTGTTCAAGGACTCGGGCATCACCAAGATCGTCACCATCGAAGCGTCGGGCATAGCGCCAGCGATCATGACCGGCCTGAACCTGGGTGTACCGGTGATATTCGCGCGTAAGCAACAGTCCCTGACCCTGACCGAAAACCTGCTGTCGGCAACGGTGTATTCCTTCACCAAGAAAGTCGAAAGCACCGTGGCGATCTCGCCGCGCCACCTGACCAGCAGCGACCGCGTGCTGGTGATTGATGACTTCCTGGCCAACGGCAAGGCATCCCAGGCGCTGATCTCGATCATCAAGCAGGCCGGCGCGACCGTGGCAGGCTTGGGGATCGTGATCGAGAAGTCGTTCCAGGGCGGACGTGCGGAATTGGATGCGCAGGGTTATCGGGTTGAATCGCTGGCGCGGGTCAAGTCGCTGGAAGGTGGCGTCGTCACCTTCATCGAATAACTCCTGCCTCAAAGTGGTGGTAAAAGTGGGAGGGGGCTTGCCCCCTCCCACATCGAACCTGTGTTGTCGGTTAGTGCGCGGTGGCCTGCAGGCCGGCGAGCAGGAGCCGCTGGTACAGATCCTCTTTCAAGCCTTCCGGCTTGGTCAACTGCATGCGTTCCAGATGCTTGGGAAACACCTGCGCCTGCGGCGCATCCAACGCCGCCTTGCCCAGCTCCAGAATCTCCGTCAGCTTGAATTTGCTCTTGAGCCAGTTCAGCGCCCGCAACAAATCCCGCTCTTCATCGGTGAAATCGCTTCCCAACGGATACTCCGGAAACAACCGACGATGGCGTGCCTGAATCCCCTGCAACCGCTCCGGCGTGTTCTCGGCAAAGCGCGGATCCAGCTGGAAATCCTTGGGCAACTTGCCAGCCTTTTGCGCCTGCTTGATCAAATCGTCCTGGAAGCGTGAGTCGGTGATATTGAGCAACGCCTCGATCACCTTGGCATCCGTCTGCCCGCGCAAGTCTGCAATGCCGTATTCCGTGATGACAATATCCCGCAGATGCCGGGGAATGGTGCAGTGGCCGTAGTCCCAGACGATATTGGAACTGACCTCCCCCGCCGACTCGCGCCAACTGCGCAGAATCAGGATCGACCGCGCACCTTCCAGCGCATGGCCCTGGGCCACAAAGTTGTACTGCCCGCCCACACCACTGAGCACACGACCGTCTTCCAACTGGTCGGCCACACCCGCGCCGAGCAGCGTCACCATGATCGCGCTGTTGATAAACCGCGCATCCAGGCGTTGCAGGCGCTTGAGTTCTTCCTGGCCGTACAGCTCGTTGATGTAGCTGATGCGCGTCATGTTGAATTCGAGGCGCTTGGCGTGGGTCATTTCCTGCAGGCGCTGGTAGAAACTGCGCGGGCCAAGAAAAAATCCGCCGTGGATCGAAATGCCGTCGGGCTGCGCCGCATCGTCGAGCGTGCCGGCGTTGGCCTGCTGTTGCGTCGCTACGTCCGGGTAGACCTTGCGACGGATAATCCCCGCGTCCGCCAACACCAGCAGGCCGTTGACGAACATTTCGCTGCACCCGTAAAGGCCCCGGACGAAGGGATCGACGCCGCCTTCACGGCTGATCAGCGGCGCCCACTGGTACACGTCCAGGTCCGTCAGCAGCGACCGATAGGACTCGTTGTCGGCCTGGCGCGCCAGCAGCGCGGCAGTCAGCGCATCGCCCATGGAGCCGATGCCGATCTGCAAGGTGCCGCCGTCGCGTACCAGGGTGCTGGCATGCAGGCCGATGAAGTGGTCCTGGAAACCCACCGGCATGTTCGGCGTGGAGAACAGCGTGGTGGTGTCTTTTTCATCGATCAGGTAATCGAAGGTATCCATGCCCAGCTCAGCGTCGCCGGGCATGTAGGGCAAATCGGTGTGGACTTGCCCGACAATCAGCACGGTCTCGCCGGCGTCGCGGCGCTTGGCAATCATCGGCAGCAGGTCGAGGGTGATATCCGGGTTGCAGCTCAAGCTCAGGCGATCAGGGTGTTCGGCACTGCTGGCGACCAACTGCGCCACCAGGTTCAGGCCGGCGGCGTTTATGTCGCGAGCGGCGTGGCTGTAGTTGCTGCTGACGTAATCCTGCTGCGCCGACTCGCTGTGCAGCAGGCTGCCGGGCTGCATGAAAAACTGTTGGACGTGGATATTGTTCGGAAGGCTGTCGTTGTGCAGGTCGGCGAGGAAATCCAGTTCGGGGTAATCGCCGAACACCCGCTCGATAAAGGGTTCGAGAAAGCGTTTCTGCAAACCATCGCCCATCGTCGGGCGGCCCAGGCTTAACGCGGTATAGATCGTCAGCGCCCGCTCCGGCAACTTGGCGATGCGCCGGTACAAGGCATTGGCAAACCGGTTCGGCTTGCCCAGCCCGAGGGGCATGCCCATGTGGATATGCGCCGGCAACCGCGCCAGTACGTCGTCAACTGCTTGCTCGATTGAACACAACTGCACCATCCGACCCTCCTGAACATTCCATGATTAGGGGTTGGACCGAGCTTGCCGGGTCTTTGCTGCAATGAACAGCGCTGAAACACGAACCCCAGGCACAAAAAAGCCGCTCGTAAGCGGCATTTTTGACGAAGATCGGCGGATCAGAGGCCGGACATCTTCTTGATTGCACCCTTGAGGTCATCATCCGAGCAATCGGCGCAGGTGCCTTTTGGCGGCATGGCGTTGATCCCGGTGATCGCCTTGGCCAGGATGCCATCGAGGCCGCCCTGGTGATCGGCGCGTTCTTTCCAGGCTGCGGTATCGCCGATTTTCGGCGCGCCCAACAGGCCGGTGCCGTGGCAAGCATTACAGTGCTTGGCGATGATGTCATCCGGCGTCTTCGCAGCGCCACCGCCTGCGGCGACCGCCACTTCCATGCCCTTGCATTCCTGGCCCTGGACGCAGACCTGGCCAACAGGCTCCAGGCGCTTGGCAATATCATCATTGGTCGCAGCTTGAGCGCTGACAGCCCATAGGGCCAGTACGGTTGCTGGTGCAGCCAGCATTTTCATAATTAGGTTCACGCGTTCACCCTCAATGGTGGCTATTCACGCCTGCGGCCACGGTTTCGCAGGCGGCGAAAGTATAACGGTTAGCCCGCCTGGCCGAAACAACCCTATTAACTAAAGGGAGATTCGACCCCGCGGAATACAGCTCGGGTGCCTCTGCAACGCTGGCAGGACGCCTCTTTTCTTAAAAGTTCGCAGGCGTGGCTGCGCTGATTAGTCGCGCCGGCACGTCGAACGGATTGCGAAAACGATGGGGCTTGGTGCTTTCAAAGTAGTAGCTATCGCCAGCTTCGAGCACAAAAGTTTCAAGACCGACCACCAACTCCAGGCGACCCTCCACCAGAATCCCGGTTTCTTCACCTTCGTGGGTAAGCATTTCTTCGCCTGTGTCGGCGCCCGGCGGGTAGATCTCGTTGAGAAACGCGATGGCCCGGCTGGGGTGCGCCCGGCCTACCAGCTTCATGGTGACGGCGCCGTCGGAGATGTCGATCAGCTCATTGGCTTTATAGACGATCTGCGTCGGTATTTCCTGGAGGATCTCCTCGGAAAAGAACTCGACCATCGACATGGGGATGCCGCCCAGCACCTTGCGCAAGGAGCTGATCGAGGGGCTGACGCTGTTTTTTTCGATCATCGAAATGGTGCTGTTGGTGACACCCGCGCGCTTGGCGAGCTCGCGCTGGGACAGACCCTTCAGTTTACGGATGGATTGCAGTCGTTCGCCGACGTCCAATGCAGGAGCCTCCTAGGATTCAGGCTTTGTTGTAATTGAGCGTTATCATGGCGACAGCGTTCAGTATTTACAACACTTGGGCCTAAATCCCGGGCGGTTGCGTTCGTACCCGGCGGTCAAGCGCCGGAATAGAGCCTCGGCACGCGGCGCAGGTTGCAAAAGAGCTGATACGGAATGGTCTCGGCGGCGACCGCGACGTCACTGGCGAGGATATTTTTGCCCCATAGCTCCACGGTGGAACCGAGGACAGCCTGAGGCACGTCCGTGAGGTCGATGCACAGCATGTCCATGGATACACGGCCCAGCAATTGGCTGCGCTGCCCGGCCACCAGTACCGGCGTACCCGTCGGCGCGTGACGCGGATAGCCATCGGCATAGCCCATGGCAACCACACCGATACGCATGGGTTTGGGCGTGATGAACTTGGCGCCGTAACCCACCGGCTCACCGGCCGGCAGTTCACGGACGCAGATCACCTTGGATTCCAGGGTCATCACCGGCTGCAAACGCGCGGCCACGGCCTGGTCCTCGGCAAACGGCGTCGCGCCGTAGAGCATGATGCCAGGGCGCACCCAATCGCTGGACACAGCCGGCCAGCCCATCACCGATGGCGAATTGCGCAGGCTGACCTCGGCCGACAAACCCTGGCGCGCCGCGTCAAACACAGCCACCTGTTCATCACTGCGCACACAGTCGAGCTCATCGGCGCGGGCGAAATGGCTCATCAACACGATCTTGGCCACCTTGCCGCTGGCCAGCAGGCGCTGGTAAGCCTCGTGATAGTCCTTGGGGTGCAGGCCGACACGGTGCATGCCGGAATCGAGCTTGAGCCAGATGGTCAGCGGCTTGCTCAGTCTGGCCTGCTCGATGGCCTCCAATTGCCACAGCGAGTGCACCACGCACCAGAAATCATGTTCGATGATCAGCGGCAGCTCATCCGCCTCGAAGAAACCTTCCAGCAGCAGCACCGGCGCACGAATCCCGGCGGCGCGCAGCTCCAATGCTTCCTCGATGCAAGCCACGGCAAACCCGTCCGCCTCGGCTTCCAGCGCCTGGGCAACGTGCACGGCACCATGGCCGTAGGCATCGGCCTTGATCACGGCAAGGGCCTTGGCACCCGTGACTTCACGGGCCAATTGGTAGTTGTGACGCAGGGCTTGGAGGTCGATCAGGGCACGGGCAGGACGCATGGCGGCAGGCTTCTAGGCGGCAAAGTGAAGAAAAACCGGCACCGACCAACGGCTTCGGCACCGGGAGAGGGATCGTTGTTTAAGGCAGCGCGGCCACGACGGACAGCTCCACCAGGATTTGCGGTTCGCACAGCTTGGCTTCAACCGTGGCACGGGCCGGGGCAACGCCTTTTGGCAGCCACTTGTCCCACACCGCATTCATGCCGGCGAAATCTGCGTCGATGTCCTTCAGGTAGATCGTCACCGACAGCAACCGGGTCTTGTCAGTACCGGCCAGGTCGAGCAAACGCTCGATATTGGTCAGGGTTTCACGGGTCTGCTGTTCAATCCCGGCGTTCATGTCGTCGCCGACTTGCCCGGCCAGATACACGGTACCGCTGTGGACAACGATCTGGCTCATGCGCTCATTGGTGAGCTGGCGCTGGATTGACATGTTTTGCAGACTCCTGGTGGTTGCCATAACGGGAAATATCGAGGCCTTCGGCACTGATCTGCGGCGTTTTCTTGGCCATCAGGTCGGCCAGCAAACGACCGGAGCCACAGGCCATGGTCCAACCGAGGGTGCCGTGGCCGGTATTCAGGAACAGGTTCTTGAACGGGGTGGCACCGACAATCGGCGTGCCGTCGGGGGTAGTCGGGCGCAGGCCGGTCCAGAAGGTAGCTTCGGTCAAATCGCCGCCCTGAGGATAAAGGTCGTTGACGATCATCTCCAGGGTTTCCCGCCGGCGCGGGTTCAGCGACAGGTCAAAACCGGCTATTTCAGCCATGCCACCGACGCGGATGCGGTTGTCGAAACGAGTGATCGCGACCTTGTAGGTCTCGTCGAGAATGGTCGAGGTCGGCGCCATCGCCGGGTTGGTGATCGGCACGGTCAGCGAGTAGCCCTTGAGCGGATACACCGGCGCCTTGATTCCCAACGGCTTGAGCAACTGCGGCGAGTAGCTGCCGAGGGCCAGCACGTAGCGGTCGGCGGTTTCCAGCTTGCCGTCGATCCACACGCCGTTGATGCGATCACCGGCGTAGTCGAGGCGCTGGATGTCCTGCTCAAAACGGAATTCCACACCCAACTGTTTGCACATCTCGGCCAGGCGGGTGGTGAACATCTGGCAGTCGCCGGTCTGGTCATTCGGCAGGCGCAGTGCGCCGGCGAGGATATCCGTGACGCTGGCCAGGGCCGGCTCGACCCGGGCGATACCGGCGCGGTCGAGCAGCTCGAACGGCACGCCGGACTCCTTCAACACGGCGATGTCCTTGGCGGCGCCATCGAGTTGTGCCTGGGTGCGGAACAGTTGGGTAGTCCCAAGGCTACGGCCTTCGTAGGCGATGCCGGTCTCGGCGCGCAGTTCGTCGAGGCAGTCGCGGCTGTACTCGGACAGGCGCACCATGCGCTCCTTGTTCACCGCATAACGGCTGGCGGTGCAGTTGCGCAGCATCTGCGCCATCCACAGGTATTGGTCGATGTCGGCGGTGGCCTTGATCGCCAGCGGCGCATGGCGTTGCAGCAACCACTTGATGGCCTTGAGCGGCACACCCGGTGCGGCCCATGGCGAGGCATAGCCTGGAGACACCTGCCCGGCGTTGGCGAAACTGGTTTCCATGGCAGCGGCAGGCTGACGGTCGACGACAACCACTTCAAAGCCGGACCGCGCCAAATAGTAGGCACTGGTCACACCAATGACGCCGCTACCCAAGACCAGAACGCGCATTTTTATATCCTCATCGCGGGCATGGCCGCTGACGTGTGTTGTTCGAGCAATGATGAGCGCAGTGTAAAAAACAATGACCAGTGCATTTCACTATATAACTGCCTATATTTGGCGACAATTCTCGGCAAAAACCCTTTTCACAGAGGCGTATCCCCTATGCGTACCAACACCCAGACCAAGCGGGAGCTGGACAAGATCGACCGCAACATCCTGCGCATCCTGCAAACCGACGGGCGCATTTCGTTTACGGAGCTGGGGGAAAAGGTCGGGCTGTCGACCACGCCCTGTACCGAGCGTGTGCGGCGGCTGGAGCGTGAAGGGATCATCATGGGCTACAACGCGCGGCTCAACCCCCAGCATTTGAAGGGCAGTTTGCTGGTATTTGTCGAGATCAGCCTGGATTACAAGTCCGGCGACACCTTCGAGGAATTCCGCCGCGCGGTGCTGAAACTGCCCCATGTGCTCGAGTGCCACCTGGTTTCTGGCGACTTCGACTACCTGGTGAAAGCGCGGATATCCGAGATGGCGTCGTACCGCAAATTGCTCGGCGACATCCTGCTCAAGCTGCCCCATGTGCGGGAGTCCAAGAGCTATATCGTGATGGAAGAGGTGAAAGAGAGCCTGAACCTGCCGATCCCGGACTGACCTGACACACTCGGGTCAACATGTGGGAGGGGGCTTGCCCCCTCCCACATTTGGACGGTGTAAAACCGCTAAACCAGCACCTGCCGGGTGCTCGCCATGTACTCGTGGATCTGCTTCTCCACCCGTGGATGAATCAGCTCCACCGGGCGCCGCCCATTCGGACACGGCAAGGTCTTGGTGGTGCCGAACAGCCGGCAGATCAACGGGCGCTCGTCGTACACCGTGCAGCCGTTCGGCCCCAGGTGCACGCAGTTCAGCTCCTCCATGGCCGCGTCCTGCTCGGCGGCGGTCTTGCGCGGCAGGCGCGACATTTCCTCGGGCGAGGTGGTCACCGGCCCACAGCAGTCATGGCAACCGGGGACGCACTCGAACGAAGGAATCTGCCGGCGCAGCGCACTGATTTTCTGACTGTTGCAACTCATCGAAACACGTACCGAACGGCGAATAGGCGTGGATTCTGCCGCAAAACGCCCCGCGCAGACAGCTTCGTCCGACCGCTGTATCCTGCGTCAAATTTTCCAAACAGGGATGCTCCCCATGACTGCCAGCGCCCGGCATACCGCTTCCTACTACGCCGCCAGCAGCGTGCCGCAAACTGATTACCCGGTATTGACCGGCGAACTGACGGCGGATGTGTGCGTGGTCGGCGGCGGTTTTTCCGGGCTGAACACCGCGCTGGAGTTGGCCGAACGCGGTTTCAGCGTAGTGTTGCTGGAAGCGCGCAAGATCGCCTGGGGCGCCAGCGGGCGTAACGGCGGCCAACTGATTCGCGGTGTCGGCCATGGCTTGGACCAGTTCGCCAGCGTGATCGGCACCGAGGGCGTACGCCAGATGAAGTTGATGGGCCTGGAAGCGGTGGAGATTGTGCGTGAGCGCGTCGCGCGCTACCAAATCCCCTGCGACCTGACCTGGGGCTACTGCGACCTCGCCAACAAACCCCGCGACCTGCACGGCCTGGCCGAAGATGCCGAAGAACTGCGCAGCCTCGGCTATCGTCACGACATACGCCTGCTGCAAGCCAACGAAATGGGCAGCGTTATCGGCTCCGAGCGCTACGTGGGCGGCATGATCGACATGGGCTCCGGCCACCTGCACCCGCTGAACCTGGCCCTCGGCGAAGCCGCCGCCGCGCAGCAATCGGGCGTGAAGCTGTTCGAGCAGTCCGAAGTCACCCGCATCGACTACGGCCCCGAAGTCAACGTACACACCGCCCAAGGCAACGTGCGCGCCAAGACCCTGGTGCTGGCCTGCAATGCCTACCTCAACGGCCTCAACCCGCACCTCAGCGGCAAAGTGTTGCCTGCCGGCAGCTACATCATCGCCACCGAACCGTTGGGCGAAGCCCAGGCCGCCAACCTGCTGCCGCAGAACATGGCGGTGTGCGACCAGCGTGTCACGGTGGACTACTTCCGACTGTCCGCCGATCGCCGCCTGCTGTTCGGCGGTGCCTGTCATTATTCCGGTAGAGACCCGAAGGACATCGGCGCCTATATGCGCCCGAAGATGCTGCAGGTGTTCCCACAACTGGCCGATGTAAACATCGACTTCCAATGGGGCGGCATGATCGGCATCGGCGCCAACCGTCTGCCGCAGATAGGCCGCCTGGCCGACCAGCCCAACGTGTATTACGCCCAGGCCTACGCCGGCCATGGCCTCAACGCCACCCACCTGGCGGGCAAGTTGCTGGCCGAAGCCATCAGCGGCCAGCAACACGGGCGCTTCGACCTGTTCGCCCAGGTGCCGCACATCACCTTCCCCGGCGGCAGGCACCTGCGCTCGCCGCTGTTGGCGCTGGGAATGCTCTGGCACCGCCTCAAAGAGCTGGTCTGATCAATCGCGCCAGAACGGTTTCAGGCCTTCGTGGCGCGCCTGCTCGGCGGTCAGCCCGACATCGCGCAATTGCTCGCGGGTCAGGTGCAGTAAAGCTTTGCGGGTGTGGCGACGGCGCCAGAACAGACCCCAGCGACTGATATCGCGCCGCGCCGTCGCCCGCTCCTGCCCAGCCACCAGTTCCTGACTGTGTAACGCCAGCCGCACATCGCCCATGCCGTTCATTTTGCTGCCCCTCAGTTGCTTGTTGCCTTGAGTGACCAGCATGAGCGCGCAGCTAAAACCATTACAGATTCAACCCACCTTTATTAAATCCATACAGATACTGCCTATATACCGCTGAATCCTGTATTTTCTGCCTATCTGTAATGGTCCCTCTGGAGCGACCGCCATGACCCTGTACATGAACCTCGCCGAATTGCTGGGCACCCGCATCGAACAAGGCTTCTATCGCCCCGGTGATCGACTGCCTTCCGTACGGGCGTTGAGCGTGGAACACGGGGTCAGTTTGAGCACCGTGCAGCAGGCCTATCGCTTGCTGGAGGACAACGGTCTGGCGATGCCCAAGCCGAAATCCGGCTACTTTGTTCCGGTGGGCCGCGAGTTGCCGGCCCTGCCGGAAGTCGGTCGTCCGGCTCAGCGCCCCGTAGAAATTTCCCAATGGGACCAGGTGCTGGAATTGATACGCGCAACGCCGCGCAAGGATGTCATACAGATGGGCCGCGGCATGCCGGATGTATTGTCGCCCACCCTCAAGCCCCTGCTGCGCAGCCTGGCCCGCGTGAGTCGCCGCCAGGATTTGCCGGGGCTGTATTACGACAACATCCTGGGCTGTATGGAACTGCGCGAACAGATTGCGCGCCTGTCCCTGGATTCCGGCTGCCAGCTGACGGCCGAGGACATCGTGATCACCACCGGCTGCCATGAGGCGCTGTCCGCCAGCATCCATGCCATCTGTGAGCCGGGCGATATCGTTGCGGTGGACTCGCCGAGCTTTCACGGCGCCATGCAGACCCTCAAGGGCCTGGGCATGAAAGCCCTGGAAATCCCCACCGACCCGATCACCGGCATCAGCCTCGAAGCCCTGGAGCTGGCGCTGGAACAGTGGCCGATCAAAGTCATCCAACTGACCCCCAACTGCAACAACCCCCTGGGCTACATCATGCCGGAGGCGCGCAAGCGGGCATTGCTCACCTTGGCGCAGCGCTTTGACGTGGCGATCATTGAAGACGATGTCTACGGCGAACTGGCCTTCAGCTACCCGCGCCCGCGCACCATCAAGTCTTTCGACGAAGACGGACGCGTCCTGCTGTGCAGCTCGTTCTCGAAGACCCTGGCGCCCGGCCTGCGCATCGGCTGGGTAGCGCCCGGACGTTACCTGGAGCGAGTGCTGCACATGAAATACATCAGCACTGGCAGCACCGCCACGCAGCCGCAAATCGCGATTGCGGAATTCCTCAAAGGTGGTCACTTCGAACCGCATTTGCGGAGGATGCGTACCCAATACCAGCGCAATCGCGACTTGATGCTCGATTGGGTCAGCCGCTACTTCCCCACAGGCACTCGCGCCAGCCGCCCTCAAGGCAGCTTCATGCTGTGGATCGAACTGCCGGAAGGCTTTGATACGCTGAAGCTCAACCGTGTCCTGGTAGAACAAGGTGTCCAGGTGGCCGTAGGCAGCATCTTCTCGGCGTCGGGCAAGTACAGGAACTGCCTGCGCATGAACTACGCTGCCAAGCCAACCGCGCAGATTGAAGAAGCCGTGCGCAAGGTCGGGGCTGCGGCGATCAAGATGCTGGCAGACACGGCCGACTGACCTTTCACGGGAAATTGCCGTCATATATCGACAACCGCCCTGATCTGGAAGCCGCTCCCTTGATGATTCAACGGCTATTACCGTTTTGCCTGCTGGGAGCCCTGATCCTGGGCGGCTGCGCCAGCGTGAGCACGCCACGCGTCCCCAGTGACGCCCTGCCCGCCGCACAGTCATCGTTCGGCCGCTCGATCCAGGCCCAGGCCGCGCCCTATCAAGGGCGCTCGGGCTTTCGCCTGCTGCCCAACAGCAGCGAGGCATTCATGGCCCGTGCCGAGCTGATCCGCAACGCCCAGACCAGCCTCGACCTGCAGTACTACATCGTGCACGACGGCATCAGCACCCGCATGCTGGTGGACGAACTGCTCAAGGCCGCCGACCGTGGCGTACGTGTGCGCATCTTGCTGGATGACACCACCAGCGACGGCCTGGACCAGATCATCGCCACCCTCGCCGCCCATCCCAAAATCGAGATCCGCCTGTTCAACCCGCTGCACCTCGGGCGCAGCACCGGCGTAACGCGGGCCATGGGCCGCTTGTTCAACCTGTCGCTGCAACATCGACGCATGCACAACAAGCTGTGGCTGGCGGACAATAGCGTGGCCATCGTTGGCGGGCGTAACCTGGGGGATGAGTATTTCGATGCCGAGCCCAACCTGAACTTCACCGATATCGACATGCTCAGCGTCGGCCCGGTGGCCGAGCAACTGGGCCACAGTTTCGACCAGTACTGGAACAGCGCACTGAGCAAGCCCATCGATGATTTCGTCTCCAACGCACCGTCCAAGGGTGACCTGGCCGCCGCGCGCGTACGCCTGGAAGCGTCCCTGGCCGAGTCACGCCAGCAGAACCACGCACTGTACAACCGCCTGCGCACCTACCAGACCCAACCCCGCATGGACACCTGGCGCCGCGAGCTGATCTGGGCCTGGAACCAGGCGCTGTGGGATGCGCCGAGCAAGGTGCTGGCCAAGGAGGACCCTGACCCCAGGTTGCTGCTCACCACGCAACTGGCGCCGGAACTGGAAGGGGTCAATCACGAACTGATGATGATTTCGGCGTACTTCGTGCCGGGACAGCCAGGCCTGGTGTACCTGACGGGGCGCGCCGATGCGGGCGTGTCGGTGAGCCTGCTGACCAACTCCCTGGAAGCCACCGACGTGCCCGCGGTGCACGGGGGTTATGCGCCGTACCGCAAGGCGCTGCTGGAGCATGGGGTCAAGCTCTATGAGTTGCGCCGCCAGCCCGGGGATGGCGGCGGCAGTGGCCCGCACCTGTTTCGCCGAGGCGCCTTCCGGGGCTCGGATTCCAGCCTGCACAGCAAGGCGATGATCTTTGATCGGGAGAAATCCTTTATCGGCTCGTTCAACTTCGACCCACGCTCGGTACTGTGGAACACCGAAGTCGGTGTGCTGGTCGACAGCCCCGAGCTGGCGGAACACGTGCGCAACCTTGCACTGCAAGGCATGGCGCCGCCCCTGAGCTATGAAGCGAAATTGCAGGACGGCCAAGTGGTGTGGGTGACCGAAGACAACGGCCAGTTGCACACCCTGACCCGCGAGCCGGGGAGCTGGTGGCGACGGTTCAATGCGTGGTTTGCCACCAGCGTCGGCCTTGAGCGCATGCTCTAGGCCGGCTGCGCCGCGCCGAATGCACCCTGGCGCAGCAGCAACATCACCAGGCCCAGCGCACCCGCTGCCATCAGCAGCGGCAACGCATGCCCGCTGATCCACTGGCTACCCGCCCCCGCCACCAGCGGGCCGATCAGGCAGCCAATACCCCACAACTGCGCCACGTGGGCATTGGCGCGCACCAGCGCGTCGTCGCGGTAACGCTCGCCGATCAGGATCAACGACAGGGTGAACAAGCCGCCGGCACTCGCGCCGAACACGACCCAGATCGGCCAGATCATTGGTGTGTGCATCAATAGGGGAATCGCCAGGCTCGACACCAGCAACAGCAGCGCACACCCCAGGAACAACGTGCGCCGAGGCAAGTAGTCGGCCAGTGCACCGATGGGCAATTGCAGTAACGCGTCGCCAACCACCACCGTGCTGACCATGGCCAAGGCGATCTCGGCGGTGAACCCTTGTTGCAGGCAGTACACCGGCAACAATGTCAGGATCATCGCCTCGAACGCAGCAAACAGCGCAACCGCCCAGGCAATCGCCGGCAGGCTCCGGCAGAAGCGCCACAGTTGCGCGAAGGTCACGCTGAAGGACTCGGCGCTCGGTGCACCGGAGCGCCCCAGCAGCAACAGCGGCGCGACCATCAACAGGCCGACGCCCACCCAGAAACCGTAGTCATGCTCGGTGCCGATCAGGCCCAACAGCAGCGGCCCCGACAGCTGGCTCAAGGCATAGCTGCAGCCGTACAACGCCACCAGCCGACCACGCCACTGCTCCACCACCAACTGGTTGATCCAACTCTCGCCGAGGATAAACACAATGGTCAGGATCACCCCGATCATCAGGCGCAGCACCAGCCACACCGGGTAGCTGGGCAGGATCGCCAGCAGGCCGATGGACACCGCGCCCGCCCACAGGCACAGACGCATGAGGTTGGCGGTGCCAAGCCAAGAGGCCAGGCGACTGGAAACCTTCGCCCCGAGCAACACGCCAAAGGCCGGCATTGCTGCCATCACGCCGATAGCGAAACTGCCGTAGCCCCAGCTTTCGAGGCGCAGGGATACCAGCGGCATGCTGACGCCAAGGGCCAGACCGACGCTGAGCACTGAGGCCAGGACGGCGAAATAAGTCGCCCAACGCATTTCCACACTCCTGCGGATCATTTTCAAGTTCACACAAACCAGTGTGGGAGAGGGCTTGCCCCCGATTGCGGTGAATCAGTGAGCACCGCTGGCGCCTGACACACTGCTATCGGGGGCAAGCCCCCTCCCACATTTAGCCTGCGGTGTTGCTTAGAGCTTGATCCAGGTGGCCTTCAGCTCGGTGTATTTGTCGAACGCATGCAGCGACTTGTCGCGACCGTTGCCCGACTGCTTGAAGCCACCAAACGGTGCAGTCATGTCGCCGCCATCGTACTGGTTGACCCACACGCTACCGGCACGCAGCGCCTTGGCAGTCAGGTGGGCCTTGGAGATGTCCGCCGTCCACACCGCTGCAGCCAGGCCGTATTGGGTGTCGTTGGCGATGGCAATTGCTTCCTCGGCGCTGTCGAAGGTGATCACCGACAAGACCGGGCCGAAGATTTCTTCCTGGGCGATCTTCATGGCATTGGTCACACCGTCGAAAATCGTCGGTTCAACATAGGTGCCACCGGTTTCTTCCAGGGTCCGCTTGCCGCCGGCGACCAACTTGGCGCCATCTGCGTGACCCGCTTCGATGTACGACAGCACAGTGTTCATCTGCTGGGTGTCCACCAGTGCGCCCACATTGGTTGCCGGGTCCAGCGGGTTGCCTGGCTTCCAGCCCTTGAGGGCATCGATCACCAGCGGCAGGAATTTGTCCTTGATGGAACGCTCCACCAGCAGGCGCGAACCGGCGGTGCAGACCTCCCCCTGGTTGAAGGCGATGGCGCCGGCGGCGGATTCGGCGGCGGCTTGCAGGTCCGGGGCATCGGCGAACACGATGTTCGGGCTCTTGCCGCCGGCTTCCAGCCAGACGCGCTTCATGTTCGACTCACCAGAGCGGATCAACAGTTGCTTGGCGATCTTGGTGGAACCGGTGAACACCAGGGTGTCGACATCCATGTGCAACGCCAGCGCATTACCCACGGTATGACCATAGCCCGGCAGTACGTTGAACACGCCTTTTGGAATACCGGCTTCCACGGCCAGGGCCGCAATGCGGATAGCGGTCAGCGGGGATTTTTCGGACGGCTTGAGGATCACCGAGTTGCCGGTGGACAGCGCAGGGCCCAGTTTCCAACAGGCCATCATCAGCGGGAAGTTCCACGGCACGATAGCGCCAACCACGCCAACCGGCTCGCGCGTCACCAGGCCCAATTGGTCATGCGGGGTCGCGGCGACTTCGTCGTAGATTTTGTCGATCGCTTCGCCGCTCCAGCTCAGGGCATTCGCCGCGCCGGGTACGTCGATGTTCAGGGAGTCGCTGATCGGCTTGCCCATGTCCAGGGTTTCGAGCAGCGCCAGCTCTTCGGCATTGGCCTTGAGCAACGCGGCGAAACGGATCATGGCGGATTTGCGCTTGGCCGGCGCCAGGCGTGACCACACACCGGAGTTGAAGGTGGCGCGGGCGTTTTCGACGGCGCGCTGGGCGTCGGCGGCGTCACAGCTGGCAACGGTGGCCAGCAGGCGACCATCGACCGGGCTGATGCATTCGAAGGTGTCACCGGAAACAGCGGCGGTGTACTCGCCATTGATGTAGGCGCGGCTTTCGATCTTCAGATCCTTGGCACGTTGTTCCCAGTCGGCACGGGTCAGGGTGGTCATGCGAGTGTCCTCCTCTTATTGAATACAAGGGCCATGGGATGTCCCACGGCAGCCTTAAAGAATTCTTGCCCGCCAGCCAATGGTTCGGCGCAAGGCAGCTGCCACCCTAAACCAGCGGCTGGGGGTGTTTCAATATATTTGACATAACGCCGGCAAACGCCCTTGCGATGTTCATTTTAATAAACATAGACTTTGGGCTCTCCAACCGCAGGCCAGACGGGACACGCACATGAGCATCCAGGACATCGTCGACTTCAGCCAAGCCAAGACCGCCGCCGAGCGCTACCGCCCTGCCGCCGAGAAAATCCTCAAGGGCGATCCCGAGCAAACGATCTACAACCACTACAACAGCCCCTGCGGCCAGATGAGCGCGGGCGTGTGGGAAGGTGAAGTCGGACAGTGGACGGTCAATTACACCGAACATGAGTACTGCGAGATTGTGCAAGGTGTATCCGTGCTGCGTGACGCCGACGGCAATGCCAAGACCTTGCGCGCTGGCGACCGATTCGTGATTCCCGCCGGCTTCAGCGGCACTTGGGAAGTGTTGGAGGCGTGCCGCAAGATCTACGTGGTGTTCGAACAGAAAGCCTGATCAGCCAAATCAACAGGCAAAAAAAAGCCCGGATCGTGAGATACGGGCTTTTTTTCAGGAGGAAAATCAATTACTTGATTTTGCCTTCTTTGTAGATCACGTGCTTGCGAACGCGCGGGTCGAACATTTTCTTTTCGAGCTTGTCCGGGGTAGTACGCTTGTTCTTGTCGGTAGTGTAGAAGTGACCAGTACCGGCGCTAGAGATCATTCGAATCAATTCACGCATGATATAGCTCCTTAGATTGTGCCAGCGCGGCGCAATTCAGCCAGCACGACAGTGATGCCACGCTTGTCGATGATGCGCATGCCTTTGGCAGATACGCGCAGACGGACGAAACGTTTCTCTTCTTCAACCCAGAAGCGGTGATGCTGCAGGTTCGGCAGGAAACGACGACGGGTTTTGTTATTTGCGTGGGAAATGTTATTCCCAGTCACCGGACCCTTACCGGTAACTTGACAGACTCTCGACATGCCTCAGCCCTCTAAAACCACATGCCCAACCCGGCATGGGTTGGCCGCTTAATCTCTCAGTCATTTGGCGCCAGGCGCCGCGTTTCTTTAGGGTCTTACCGGCTACACCTACAAGCGAAGGAACCGGGCCCCTAGAAAAGAGCGCTGCTTTATACCAGAAAGACCCCAGTGCAACAACAGCCCGCGTGTTTTTACTGGCGTAAATCTTGGCGGTAGACGCCTGAACCGTTGCCAGGAGGGGCCGCTGTCACAGCCGACCGCTCGTCGCACAGAATGATTTACAGCGCGCGCGGGCACAGTGAAGTGCACGACGAAACGCGCCGAGACGCCATCAAAACAGCATTTGGCGCAAAAGCACAGGCAAAAATGGGCTAGTCATTTACCTATCAGACCACTACGGTAGGACTTTTCCAGACTGCACTCGCAGATGGGCCTTCGATCTGCAAAGGAAACCGAACATGCGCCTCGCTGCCCTACCGCTATTGCTAGCCCCTCTATTTATCGCCCCGCTGGCCTCGGCCGCCAGCAACTTGAGCGTCTGCACCGAGGCCAGCCCCGAAGGGTTCGATGTGGTGCAATACAACTCGCTGACCACCACCAACGCCTCGGCCGATGTGCTGATGAACCGCCTGGTGGACTATGACGCGACCAGCGGCCAACTGGTGCCCAGCCTGGCGGACAGCTGGAACGTCTCGCCGGATGGCCTGACCTATACCTTCAAGCTGCACCCGGATGTGAAGTTCCACCGCACCGAGTACTTCACCCCAAGCCGCACCCTGAGCGCCGAAGACGTGCGCTTCAGCTTCGAGCGCATGCTCGACCCGGCCAACCCCTGGCACAAGATCGCCCAGAGCGGCTTCCCTCACGCTCAGTCGCTGCAACTGCCGACGCTGGTAAAAAAGATCGACGCTCTCGACCCACTGACCGTGCGTTTCACCCTGGATCACGCCGACTCCACCTTCCTCGCCGCGTTGAGCATGGGGTTCGCGTCGATCTACCCGGCGGAATATGCCGACAAACTGCTCAAGGCCGGCACGCCGGAGAAGCTCAACAGCCAGCCGATCGGCACTGGACCGTTTATCTTCAGCCGCTTCCAGAAAGATGCCGTGGTGCGCTACAAGGCCAACCCGGACTACTTCGCCGGCAAACCGGCTGTGGATAACTTGATCTTCGCCATCACTCCCGACGCCAACGTACGCCTGCAGAAGCTGCACCGCGATGAGTGCCAGATTGCGCTGTCACCCAAGCCGCTGGACGTAGGCGAGGCCGAAAAGGACCCGGCGCTCAAGGTGGAGAAGACCGCGGCCTTCATGACCGCCTTCGTGGCCATCAACAGCCAGCACCCACCCCTGGACAAGCCAGAAGTCCGCCAGGCGATCAACCTGGCGTTCGACAAGGGCAGCTACCTCAAAGCCGTGTTTGAAGGCACCGCCGAGGCCGCCAACGGCCCTTATCCGCCGAACACCTGGAGCTACGCAAAGGACCTGCCGGGTTATCCACAGGATCTCGCCAAGGCCAAGGTGCTGCTCGACCGCGCCGGACTCAAGGACGGCTTCAAGACCACCCTCTGGACCCGCCCCACCGGCAGCCTGCTGAACCCCAACCCGAACCTTGGTGCACAACTGCTGCAGGCTGACCTGGCCAAGGTCGGCATCCAGGCCGAGATCCGCGTGATCGAATGGGGCGAGTTGATCCGCCGCGCCAAAGCCGGCGAACACGACCTGCTATTCATGGGCTGGGCCGGTGACAACGGCGACCCGGATAACTTCCTGACCCCGCAGTTTTCCTGCGCGGCGGTAAAGTCGGGTACCAACTTCGCCCGCTACTGCGACCCTGCGTTGGACAAGCTGATCAGCGCTGGCAAGACCACCAGCGAGCAAGGTGTGCGCAGCAAGCTGTACCAGCAGGCCCAGGCACAGATCCAGCAGCAGGCCTTGTGGTTGCCGCTGGCGCACCCGACGGCGTTCGCCCTGGCCCGCAAGACTGTCGAGGGCTACCAGGTGAGCCCGTTCGGCCGCCAGGATTTCTCGAAAGTCAGCGTCAAGCCCTGAGCTGAAAGCTGCAAGCCCGCTTGAGGCTTGCAGCTGCTTCCCGCCTACATCCACCCATACTCCGCCATCGACAACGGATCTCCATCCCCCACAATGATGTGATCCAGTACCCGCACATCCACTACCTCCAAGGCCTTCTGCAGCAATTTGGTCAATTTTCGATCAGCAGCGCTCGGCTCCAGGCTCCCGGAAGGATGGTTGTGGCACAGGATCAACGCCGCCGCGTTGTAGGCCAATGCGCGTTTGACCACTTGCCGGGGATACACCATCGCCGCGTCGATGGTGCCTTGGGACAACGCCTCAAAACCCAACACCCTGTGCCTTGAATCAAGGAACAGACAGCCGAATATCTCGTGGGGCTCATGGCGCAACATGGCCTTGAGGTAATCGCGCACCGCCACCGGGCTTTCCAGCACCGAGTCGTGTCGCAGGCGCTCGGCCATATGACGCTTGGCCATTTCCAACACCGCCTGCAACTGGGCAAACTTCGCCGGCCCCAGGCCCAATTGCTGGCTGAACAGCGTCTGGCTGGCCTCCAGCAACGGGCGCAAGCCGCCGAATTGCGCCAGCAGATGGCGCGCCAGGTCCACCGCGCTCCTGCCGGAAACCCCGGTACGCAGGAAGATCGCCAGCAACTCGGCATCCGACAGACTCGCCGCCCCCCACTCCAGAAGCTTCTCTCGCGGCCGCTCTGCCGCCGGCCAATCACGAATACTCATCCCTCCTCCCTCTCCCTGTATGCCATGCGTGCCGCTGTTGCCTTGCGGACGCTGTGTTATCGTAGGCCCTCTTTTTTGCAGGCGATTTCCCCTGGGGAGGGGGCATCGCAGGCGTCATTGAACTGGCAACACTGAACTGGAAAGGCAAACCAATGCAGCGTCTGTATCGGAAACGCATCGTTCTCGGCGTTGGCGGCGGCATTGCCGCCTACAAGAGCGCAGAGCTGGTCCGCAGGCTCCTGGACCAGGGCGCCGAAGTGCGCGTGGTCATGACGCGCGGTGGTAGTGAGTTCATTACCCCGCTGACCATGCAGGCCTTGTCCGGGCACCCGGTTCACCTGGATCTCCTGGACCCTGCGGCCGAAGCCGCCATGGGGCACATCGAACTGGCCAAATGGGCCGACCTGGTGCTGATCGCTCCGGCCACCGCCGACCTGATCGCGCGCCTGGCCCAAGGCATCGCCGATGACCTGCTGACCACTCTGGTACTGGCCACCGACGCCACTGTCGCCATCGCCCCGGCCATGAACCAGGCCATGTGGCGCGACCCTGCGACCCAGGCCAACACCCAGCTTCTGCAAAGCCGAGGCCTCAAGGTGTTCGGCCCGGCATCCGGCAGCCAGGCCTGCGGCGACGTTGGCATGGGCCGCATGCTTGAAGCCACCGACCTGGCGCTGTGCGCCGCCGAGTGCTTTCAGCACCTGGCCCTCACTGGCAAGCACGTGTTGATCACTGCCGGCCCGACCCAGGAAAACATCGACCCGGTGCGCTACATCACCAACCATAGCTCAGGAAAAATGGGCTTTGCCCTGGCTGAAGCGGCGGTCGAGGCAGGCGCACGCGTCACCCTGATCACCGGTCCGGTGCATTTGCCGACCCCGGATCGGGTCACGCGAATCGACGTGGTCAGCGCCCGCGACATGCTGGCGGCCTGTGAGGCAGCCATTCCGTGCGACCTTTTCATCGCCTCGGCGGCGGTTGCGGACTACCGCCCGGAAGTCGTCGCCCCGCAAAAGCTCAAGAAAGACCCTACGAGCGGTGACGGCCTGCTCCTGCAAATGGTGCGCAACCCGGACATCCTGGCCACCATCGCCACGCGTCCGGACCGTCCGTTCAGTGTCGGCTTCGCCGCCGAGACCGAGCACTTGCTGGACTACGCCGCACGCAAATTGAAAGACAAAAACCTCGACCTGATCGTTGCCAATGATGTCGCCAACCCGAGCATCGGCTTCAACAGCGAGGAAAACGCCTGCAGCGTGATCGACCGCGACCTGCACGCCACCCTTTTCGCCCAGACCAGCAAGGGCAAGATTGCCCGCCAACTGATCTCTTTTATCGCCCAACGGCTGAACCAGGTTTAATTTCCATGCACGCTTTGCAAGCCAAGATCCTCGATTCACGCATCGGCAACGAATTCCCACTGCCGGCCTACGCCACCCCAGGCTCCGCAGGCCTCGATCTGCGCGCCATGCTCAAGCAAGACACTGTCCTTGAACCGGGCCAGACCATTCTTATTCCGACCGGCTTGTCGATCTACGTAGGCGATCCTGGCCTGGCGGCGCTGATCCTGCCGCGCTCGGGCCTGGGCCACAAACACGGCATCGTGCTGGGCAACCTGGTCGGCCTGATCGACTCGGACTACCAGGGCGAATTGATGGTGTCGTGCTGGAACCGTGGCCAGACCGCGTTCAACATCGCTGTCGGCGAACGCATTGCCCAGTTGGTACTGGTGCCAGTGGTGCAGGCGCACTTCGAACTGGTACAGGAGTTTGATGAAACCCAACGCGGCGCAGGCGGTTTTGGGCATTCCGGCAGTCACTGACTAAGCTGAATCCGGCCGGGCGCCTTTGCCCGGCTCGACGCCACCGCAAGGCTTTTCAGGACGAAGAATGCGCGGACCTTATCAGCGAGATTTCCCTATTGAAATCAAAGCATTAAGCAGAAAGAAAAGCAGCGCCAGCACGCCGATGGCACTTTTGCACCACGAACTCTCTGCCGAAAACACCGTCATACCCTTCAGTTTGAGCCTGCCGGTCAGCCACATTAAGGCCAGCCTTGCCCCCTTCAGATGGAGTTTCCCCCCGCGATGAGTACCGCAGCCCGAGTAGCCCCGACATTCCCCGACAGCATTTTCCGCGCCTATGACATCCGTGGCGTGGTGCCAAAGACCCTGACTGCCGAAACCGCCTACTGGATTGGCCGCGCCATCGGCGCACAGAGCCTGGCCCAGGACGAGCCAAACGTGTCGGTCGGCCGTGACGGTCGCCTGTCCGGCCCGGAGCTGGTTGAGCAACTGATCCAGGGCCTGGCCGACAGCGGTTGCCATGTGAGTGACGTGGGCCTGGTGCCGACGCCGGCACTGTACTACGCGGCCAACGTACTGGCCGGCAAGTCCGGGGTGATGCTCACCGGCAGCCACAACCCGTCCGACTACAACGGTTTCAAGATCGTCATCGCCGGCGACACCCTGGCCAACGAACAGATCCAGGCCCTGCACGACCGTCTGAAGAACAACGACCTGACCAGCGGCAAGGGTACCGTCACCAAAGTCGATATCCTGCAGCGCTACTCTGACCAAATCACCGGCGACGTGAAACTCGCGCGCCGCCTGAAAGTGGTGGTGGACTGCGGCAACGGCGCAGCCGGCGTGATCGCCCCGCAGTTGCTCGAAGCCCTGAACTGCGAAGTGATCCCGCTGTTCTGCGAGGTCGACGGCAACTTTCCCAACCACCACCCAGACCCAGGCAAGCCGGAGAACCTGGTGGACCTGATCGCCAAGGTCAAAGAAACCGGGGCTGACGTGGGTCTGGCCTTCGACGGCGACGGCGACCGCGTGGGTGTGGTGACCAACACCGGCGAGAACGTATTCGCCGATCGCCTGCTGATGCTGTTCGCCCGCGACGTGGTGGCGCGCAATGCCAACGCCGAGATCATCTTCGACGTGAAGTGCACTCGCCGCCTCACGCCGCTGATCAAGGAATACGGCGGTCGCCCGCTGATGTGGAAGACCGGTCACTCGTTGATCAAAAAGAAAATGAAGGAAACCGGCGCCCTGTTGGCCGGCGAAATGAGCGGCCACGTGTTCTTCAAGGAACGCTGGTTCGGCTTTGACGACGGTATTTACAGCGCCGCTCGCCTACTGGAGATCCTCAGCAAGGAAAAATCCACGGCCCAGGAGCTGTTTCAGACCTTCCCGAACGATATTTCGACGCCAGAGATCAATATCCATGTGACCGAGGAGAGCAAATTCAGCATCATTGACGCACTGAAAGATGCGCAATGGGGCGAAGGCGCCAACCTGACCACCATTGATGGTGTGCGAGTCGATTACGCCAAAGGCTGGGGCCTGGTCCGCGCGTCCAACACCACACCGGTGCTGGTCCTGCGTTTCGAGGCGGATACCGAGGCTGAGTTGCAGCGCATCAAGGACGTGTTCCACGCCCAGTTGAAACGTGTTGCCCCTGATCTCCAATTACCGTTCTGATTTTTTACCGGAGCCCTGAATGACCCTCGAACGCGAAGCCGCTGCCAACACTGCCAAGGTCCTGTCCGAAGCGTTGCCTTACATCCGACGCTACGTCGGCAAGACGCTGGTGATCAAGTACGGCGGCAATGCCATGGAAAGCGACGAGCTGAAAACCGGCTTTGCCCGCGACATCGTGTTGATGAAAGCCGTGGGGATCAACCCGGTGGTGGTGCACGGCGGCGGCCCGCAAATCGGCGACCTGCTCAAGCGCCTGTCGATCGAGAGTCACTTCATCGATGGCATGCGCGTCACTGACGCGCAGACCATGGACGTGGTGGAGATGGTCCTCGGCGGCCAGGTCAACAAGGACATCGTCAACCTGATCAACCGCCATGGCGGCAGCGCCATCGGCCTGACCGGCAAGGACGCGGAGCTGATCCGCGCGAAAAAGCTGACGGTGACCCGTCAGACACCGGAGATGACCCAGCCGGAAATCATCGACATCGGCCAGGTGGGCGAAGTGGTAGGCGTCAACACTGACCTGCTGAACCTGTTGGTCAAGGGCGACTTCATCCCGGTGATCGCGCCGATCGGCGTGGGCGCCAATGGCGAGTCCTACAACATCAACGCCGACTTGGTAGCCGGCAAGGTGGCCGAAGCCCTGAAGGCTGAAAAGCTGATGCTGCTGACCAACATCGCCGGCTTGATGGACAAGCAAGGCAAGGTGCTGACCGGCCTGACCACCCAACAGGTGGACGACCTGATCGCCGACGGCACCATCTACGGCGGCATGTTGCCGAAGATCCGCTGCGCGCTGGAAGCGGTGCAAGGCGGGGTGGGTAGCTCGTTGATCATCGATGGTCGAGTGCCGAATGCGGTACTGCTGGAGATCTTCACGGATACCGGCATGGGTACGCTGATCAGTAATCGCAAGCGTCCCTAAACACTGAAAACAAAAAGGCCCCGCTCAATATGATTGAGCGGGGCCTTTTTTATGCACGCTGCTCCCCTGTGGGAGCGGGCTTGCCCGCGAAGGCGGTGGGTCAGACGCCAAACTGCTCGCGATATGCACGCACCGCCGGCAGGTGCTGCTTGAGCTGCGGATCATCTTCCAGGAACTGCAACACCTGGTTCAACGACACGATGCTCACGACTGGAATGCCGAAATCGCGCTCCACTTCCTGGATGGCCGACAACTCACCGTTGCCACGCTCCTGGCGGTTCAGCGCGATCAGCACGCCGGCGGCCTTGGCGCCGTCCTGGGAAGCGATGATCTGCATGACTTCGCGGATAGCGGTGCCGGCGGTGATCACGTCGTCGATGATCAGCACGTCGCCCTTGAGTGGAGCCCCGACCAGGCTGCCGCCTTCACCGTGGGCCTTGGCCTCTTTACGGTTAAAGCACCAAGGCAGGTCCTGCCCGTGATGCTCAGCCAGCGCCACGGCGGTCGCGGCCGCCAGGGGAATACCCTTGTAGGCCGGGCCAAACAGCACATCGAAGGAAATACCGCTTTCAACGATGGCAGCCGCATAGAAACGACCCAGCTGAGCCAGGGCCGATCCCGAGTTGAACAGGCCCGCATTGAAGAAGTACGGGCTGGTGCGCCCTGACTTGAGGGTGAACTCACCGAAGCGCAAAACCCCGCGATCGATGGCAAAACGAATGAAATCGCGTTGATACGCCTGCATGAAAAAAGCCTCAGATACCACGGATTTAGCTAATTAGGTAGACGGCGTGTATCATACACGCACGCGATTTTTGGGGCCATTTATGCGGATCATCAGTGTGAACGTTAATGGTATTCAGGCTGCAGTCGAGCGTGGTTTGCTCAGTTGGCTGCAAGCCCAGAATGCCGACGTCATCTGCCTGCAGGATACCCGCGCCTCCGCCTTTGAACTGGACGACCCAGCCTTCCAACTGGATGGCTACTTCCTTTATGCCTGCGATGCCGAAGTGCCCACCCAAGGTGGCGTGGCTTTGTATTCGCGGTTGCAACCCAAGGCGGTCATCAGCGGCCTCGGCTTCGAGACAGCCGACCGCTACGGGCGCTACCTGCAAGCCGATTTCGACAAGGTCAGCATCGCGACCTTGCTGCTTCCTTCGGGGCAGAACGGCGATGAAGACTTGAACCAGAAGTTCAAGCTAATGGACGATTTCGCCCGTTACCTGGATAAACAGCGACGCAAACGTCGCGAGTACATTTATTGTGGCTCGCTGTACGTGGCGCAACAGAAGCTGGATATCAAGAACTGGCGCGACAGCCAGCAATCCCCGGGTTTCCTGGCGCCGGAACGGGCCTGGATGGACGAGATTGTCGGCAACATGGGCTATGTGGATGCCCTGCGCGAAGTCAGCCGCGAAGGCGACCAGTACAGCTGGTGGCCGGATAACGAACAGGCTGAGATGCTCAACCTGGGCTGGCGCTTCGACTACCAACTGCTGACCCCGGGCCTGCGCCGGTTCGTTCGCAGTGCACGCCTGCCGCGCCAGCCGCGATTCTCGCAGCACGCGCCGCTGATCGTGGACTACGACTGGACATTGACCATCTGAGGTCTTTTCCCAGGCACAAAAAAACCGACATCGCTGTCGGTTTTTTTGTGCCTGTTCACTATTTGATCACTCGCCAGGTCAAGGGGTAGCGGTAAGCGATCCCCTTGTTGGCCTTGATGCTACCAATGATGGTCAGCACCACCGTGGCGATTGCCAGGGCAACCATCAGGAAAAAACCGATCACTGCGAAGGCCAGCACAATGCAAGCGATCCAGGCGATGGCGACGGTGATCTGGAAGTTCAGGGCTTCCTTGCCCTGATCATCAATGAACGGGTCCACTTCTTTCTTCATCTGCCACAGGATCAGTGGCCCCACGACGCTGCCGAAGGGGAACACGAAACCCAGAAACGCCGCGAGATGGCACAACATTGCGCCCTGGCGCACTTCGTAGGAAGGCGTCGGCACAGGCATTTGGCTGCTGTCATTCATGGCGCTTCTCCTTGAGGTGGGCTCAGTCAGCCAGGGCGGCGTTCTGCAGTTCGAAGATCTCTGTCATGCCTTTCTGGGCCAGGGCCAGCATCGCGTTCAATTCAGCCGGCTGGAACGGGGCGCCTTCGGCGGTGCCTTGCACTTCGATGAAACCACCGGTGCTGGTCATCACCACGTTCAGGTCGGTCTCGGCGGCCGAGTCTTCCAGGTAGTCCAGGTCCAGCACTGGCTCGCCCTGGTACATGCCCACCGAAACAGCGGCGATCATTTGCTTGAGCGGGTCACCGCCCTTGAGGCCGCCACGCTTCTTGATCACTTTCAGCGCGTCAACCAGGGCCACCATGGCACCGGTGATGGACGCAGTGCGCGTACCGCCGTCAGCCTGAATCACATCGCAGTCGACGTACAGGGTCACGTCGCCCAGCTTGGACATGTCCAGGGCGGCGCGCAGTGAACGGCCGATCAGGCGCTGGATTTCCAGGGTGCGGCCGCCTTGCTTGCCACGGCTGGCTTCACGCTGATTACGCTCGCCGGTGGCGCGCGGCAGCATGCCGTACTCGGCGGTCAGCCAGCCCTGGCCCTGGCCTTTAAGGAAGCGCGGCACGCCGTTTTCGACGCTGACGGTGCAGATCACCTTGGTATCGCCAAACTCGACCAGTACGGATCCCTCGGCGTGTTTGGTGTAGTTGCGGGTGATGCGGATCGAGCGGAGCTGATCGGCAGCGCGACCACTTGGACGTTTCATAGGGAACACCTGTACTGAGGACGAAAAACTGCCGAGCATTATAGAGCCGCGGGCCGATTCGGGGCACTGCTAAAAAATCCAGTTACGAATGCCCGGGTTTGGGCGCACTCGCCCCACTGCGCTACAATCCTGCGCCTTCCCAATCATCAGCCCGCATTTAAAGGGCTGCAACGCGAGGTACCTCCATGGTGCACAGCATGACCGCCTTTGCCCGCGTCGAAAAAGCCGGCGCACAAGGCACCCTGAGCTGGGAACTGCGCTCGGTCAACAGCCGCTACCTGGAGCCGCATCTGCGTCTGCCGGAATCGTTCCGCGACCTCGAAGGCGCTGTGCGTGAAGCGCTGCGCCAGGGCATTTCCCGCGGCAAGCTGGAATGCACCCTGCGCTTTACCGAAGAAACCACCGGCAAGCCGCTGCAGGTTGACCGCGACCGCGCCGCGCAATTGGTCGCCGCCGCCGAAACCATCGCCGGTCTGATCAAGCAGCCGGCCGCGCTCAACCCCCTGGAAGTGCTGGCCTGGCCCGGCGTGCTGGTGGCCGACGCCACCGACCCGCAGGCGCTCAACGCCGAAGCCCTCGCCCTGTTCAATCAGGGTTTGAAGGAGCTCAAGGCCGGCCGCGAGCGTGAAGGCGCCGAGTTGGCCCGCCTGATCAGCGAGCGCCTGACCTCGATCGAAGAAGACGTGGTCACCCTGCGCGAGTTGGTCCCGCAGATGCTTGCCACCCAGCGCCAGAAGGTCCTCGACCGCTTCACCGACATGAAGGCCGATCTCGACCCGGTGCGCCTGGAGCAGGAAATGGTGCTGCTGGCGCAGAAGAGCGATGTGGCCGAAGAACTGGACCGCCTGAGCACCCACATCCTCGAAGTACGCCGCGTGCTCAAGTCCGGCGGCGCCGCCGGTCGGCGCCTGGACTTCCTGATGCAGGAACTCAACCGCGAAGCCAATACACTGGGCTCCAAGGCTTTCGATCCGCGCAGCACCACGGCGGCGGTCAACCTCAAGGTGTTGATCGAGCAGATGCGCGAACAAGTACAGAATATTGAGTAAGGCAACCTCCATGACCCACAGCACCGGCACCCTTTACATCATTTCCGCGCCTTCTGGCGCAGGCAAGAGCAGCCTGGTCAAGGCCCTGACCGACGCTGACGAGCAGCTCCGCATCTCGGTCTCCCACACCACCCGCGCCATGCGCCCGGGCGAGGTGAACGGCGTGCACTATCACTTCGTCGAGCGCACCGAGTTCGTCAAGATGATCGAACACGGCGACTTCCTGGAGCGCGCCGAAGTGTTCGGCAACCTCTATGGCACTTCGCAAAGCCACTTGCAGCAGACCCTGGACGAAGGCCACGACCTGATCCTGGAAATCGACTGGCAAGGTGCCGAACAAGTGCGCCAGCTGATGCCCAAGGCACGCTCGATCTTTATCCTGCCGCCGTCGCTTGAAGCCTTGCATCAGCGCCTGACCAACCGCGGCCAGGACAGCGACGAGATCATCGAAGGCCGGATGCGTGAAGCCGTCAGCGAAATGAGCCACTACGTCGACTACGACTACCTGATCATCAACGACGATTTTGCCCACGCGCTGGACGATTTGAAGGCGATTTTCCGCGCCAATCAGCTCCAGCAAAAGCGTCAGCAACAGCGTTTCGGCAAATTACTCGCCGAACTGCTCGGTTGATTGGCTCTTCCCAAAACCGCTGCAAGGGCTTTACATTGGCGCTTGTAGCGGTTTTGCGAGGGCCTGCGAAAAATCAGCGCTTCCCTAAACGCTGGTGATTTTTTAAACTGTTTAGTCCGCTCGCCCAACCGGGCAGCGCGCATCTTGCATTCGCTCCGAGGAATACCATGGCCCGCGTAACCGTTGAAGACTGCCTAGAACACGTGGATAACCGCTTTGAGCTGGTCATGCTCTCTACCAAGCGTGCCCGTCAACTGGCCACTGGCGGCAAAGAGCCCCTGGTCCAGTGGGAAAACGACAAGCCTACCGTTGTGGCCCTGCGTGAAATCGCCGAAGGCCTGATGAGCTACGAGTTCATCGCCAACGCTGAAATCGTTGAAGACGAACCGCTGTTTGCAGCGTTCGAGGACGAGTCCAACGAGGCCGTCTAAGCCTATGCCTGGTCGACGTAGCACGGCGCGGGGTCACAGCCAACGGCAGGAGTTCACACTTTGCCGAGCATAGACGCCCTCGCCGATCGCTTATCGGCCTACCTCGGCCCAGACCAGGTCAACCTGGTCCGCCGAGCGTATTTCTACGCCGAACAAGCCCACGACGGCCAACGCCGCCGTAGCGGCGAGGCGTATGTCACCCATCCCCTTGCGGTGGCAAACATTCTTGCCGACATGCACATGGACCATCAGAGCCTGATGGCCGCGATGCTGCATGACGTGATCGAAGACACCGGCATCGCCAAGGAAGCGCTCAGCGCGCAATTCGGCGAAACCGTGGCCGAACTGGTCGACGGGGTCAGCAAACTGACCCAGATGAACTTCGAGACCAAGG
This sequence comes from Pseudomonas sp. NFPP28, assembly GCF_900115535.1. NCBI lineage: Bacteria > Pseudomonadati > Pseudomonadota > Gammaproteobacteria > Pseudomonadales > Pseudomonadaceae > Pseudomonas > Pseudomonas sp. NFPP28. Next base: position 64,775 of record NZ_FOWT01000009.1, read on the forward strand.
CCGAGGCCCAGGCGGAAAACTTCCAGAAGATGGCCATGGCCATGGCCCGCGATATTCGCGTGATCCTGGTCAAACTGGCCGACCGGCTGCACAACATGCGCACGCTGGAAGTGCTGTCCGGCGAAAAACGCCGGCGCATTGCCAAGGAAACCCTGGAAATCTACGCGCCCATCGCCAACCGGTTGGGCATGCACGCCATACGTATCGAGTTCGAAGACCTCGGCTTCAAGGCCATGCACCCGATGCGTTCGGCGCGCATCTACCAGGCAGTCAAGCGCGCCCGGGGCAACCGCAAGGAAATCGTCAACAAGATCGAAGAGTCGCTGAGCCATTGCCTGGCGATCGATGAGATCGAAGGCGAGGTCAGCGGCCGGCAAAAGCATATCTACGGCATCTACAAGAAGATGCGCGGCAAGCGCCGGGCCTTCAACGAAATCATGGACGTGTACGCGTTCCGGATCATCGTCGACAAGGTCGACACCTGCTACCGCGTGCTGGGCGCTGTACATAATTTGTACAAACCCCTGCCGGGCCGTTTCAAGGATTACATCGCGATTCCCAAGGCCAACGGCTATCAGTCGCTGCATACCACGCTGTTTGGCATGCACGGGGTGCCGATCGAGATCCAGATCCGCACACGCGAAATGGAAGAGATGGCCAACAACGGCATCGCCGCCCACTGGCTGTACAAGTCCAGCGGCGACGAGCAGCCCAAGGGCACTCACGCCCGCGCCCGCCAGTGGGTCAAAGGCGTGCTGGAAATGCAGCAACGCGCCGGCAACTCCCTCGAATTTATCGAAAGCGTGAAGATCGACCTGTTCCCGGACGAGGTCTACGTGTTCACGCCCAAAGGCCGGATCATGGAGCTGCCCAAGGGCTCCACGGCGGTCGACTTTGCCTATGCGGTGCACACCGATGTGGGCAACAGCTGTATCGCCTGCCGGATCAATCGTCGTCTCGCACCGCTGTCCGAACCGCTGCAAAGTGGCTCCACGGTCGAGATCGTCAGCGCCCCGGGCGCACGCCCGAACCCGGCGTGGCTCAACTTCGTGGTCACCGGCAAGGCGCGCACGCACATCCGTCACGCGCTGAAATTGCAGCGCCGCTCCGAGTCCATCAGCCTGGGCGAACGCCTGCTGAACAAGGTGCTCAACGGTTTCGACAGCGCCCTCGACAAGATCCCGCAGGAACGCGTGCAAGCGATGCTCCACGAGTACCGCCAGGAAACCATCGAGGACCTGCTGGAAGATATCGGCCTGGGCAACCGCATGGCCTATGTAGTCGCCCGCCGCCTGCTCGGCGAAGGCGAACAGTTGCCAAGCCCGGAAGGCCCGCTGGCGATTCGCGGCACCGAAGGCCTGGTGCTCAGCTACGCCAAGTGCTGCACGCCGATCCCGGGCGACCCGATTGTCGGCCACTTGTCCGCAGGCAAAGGCATGGTGGTGCACCTGGACAACTGCCGCAACATCACCGAAATCCGCCACAACCCGGAAAAATGCATCCAGCTCTCGTGGGCCAAGGATGTCACCGGCGAATTCAACGTCGAGTTGCGGGTGGAGCTGGAACACCAGCGCGGCCTGATCGCCCTGCTCGCCAGCAGCGTCAACGCAGCCGACGGCAATATCGAAAAAATCAGCATGGACGAGCGCGATGGCCGCATCAGCGTGGTCCAGTTGGTGGTCAGCGTACACGACCGCGTGCACCTGGCCCGCGTGATCAAGAAACTGCGAGCCTTGACCGGTGTGATCCGCATCACTCGCATGCGCGCCTAACCCACATTACAAGGAGTCATTCATGACCAAGACCGTTATCACCAGCGATAAAGCCCCTGCCGCCATCGGCACTTACTCCCAGGCGATCAAGGCGGGCAACACCGTCTACATGTCCGGCCAGATCCCGCTGGACCCGAAGACCATGGAACTGGTGGAAGGCTTCGAAGCACAGACCGTACAGGTCTTCGAAAACCTCAAGTCGGTGGCTGAAGCAGCCGGTGGTTCGTTCAAGGACATCGTCAAGCTGAACATCTTCCTCACCGACCTGAGCCACTTCGCCAAGGTCAACGAGATCATGGGCAAGTACTTCGAACAGCCGTATCCAGCCCGCGCCGCCATCGGCGTTGCCGCCCTGCCAAAGGGTGCGCAGGTCGAGATGGACGCGATCCTGGTCATCGAGTAAAACACCCGGCGCAGCCCCCACAGGCTGCGCCGACTTCGTTTCAGAAGGATTTCATGATGCGCAAAGCGCTTGTAGCCTCATCAATGCTCGCCCTGTTGCTCGGCGGCTGTGCCAGTAACCCTGCCGACAGAGATGTGAGCGGCACCTGGATCAACCAGGTCGCCATCGATGCGGCAGCCAAGGGCGGCCCTTTGCGTGAAGCCCTGCAGAGCTATGGCCCGAACCTCGAGTGGGAGGTCAATACCAAGGCTTCACAGGCCCGCTACTACAACGGTTTTGAAGTAGCGGAAGGCAAGTTGCTGGGTGAACAGTCCGGCGCGTGGAGCGTGGATTTCTACGGCAGCTCCGCCACCGAACTCAAGCGCAAAGGCAAGCAACTGCTGCAAGTGGCCAACGACAACGAGCCCGAACAGCTGTTTGCCCGCGCCAAAGACCCGGCCCCGGAAGGTGCACCTTTGGGTGCCAACTTCGAGCGAGCGCTGTACGGAGCCTACCTGGGCGGCGACTGGAAGATCAGCGACGGCTTCGGCAGCGGCGCCATCGTGCAGTTCCAGGCTGACGGCAAGGTCGCCGGCCTGCCCAATGTGGACCGGTATTCGCTGTGCCTGGCCGGTGATTGCGCCTCAATGAGCGGTGGCTACGACAGCATCTGGCTGCAGCTCAACGGCCAGGGCAACCCGTGGATCTTTACCCGCAAAGGCAAGCAACTGGAAATCTTCCAGGCGATCAACACCGCGCAGGCGGATGAAGTGCCCTCGTTCACACCAGGCCCACGCCAATGGCTGCTTGAAAAGCAATAAGCAACCAAACATAGATCCAAATGTGGGAGGGGGCTTGCCCCCGATGGCGGCGCATCAGCCACTACAACGGTGTCTGACACACTGCTATCGGGTTTTGAGTTTCAGCCTTTGAGAATTGCTGCGTAGCCTTCGCGGAAGGTCGGGTAAGTCGGCGTCCAACCCAACGCCTTCACCCGAGCATTGCTGCACTGCTTGCTGCCCGCTCGCCGCACACTCGCATCCTCAGCCCACTCAGTCACACCCAGGTATTCGTGCAACCAGCCCACCACTTCGGCCAGTGGAGCAGGTGCATCGTCGACACCGATGTAGACCTTGTCCAGCGAGCCGCCCTCTTCCACATGGCGCAACAAAAAGGCGAGTAGCCCCGCCGCGTCGTCCGCATGAATGCGATTGCCATATAAAGGTGGATCGATTGCCACGCGATAGCCTTGGCGAACCTGGGTCAGCAGCCGTTCGCGACCAGGACCATAGATGCCGGTAAGCCGCACGACACTCGCCGGGATGCCGCTATTGAGCGCCACTTGCTCGGCTTCCAGCATCACCTGCCCGGAATATCCTTTCGATTGAGTCTCCGACGTTTCGTCGACCCACTCGCCATTCTGCTGCCCGTAGACGCTGCTGCTGGATACGAACAGCAGGTGCTTGGGTTCCTGGCCGTAGTCACTCAGCCACTCCAGCACATGTTTCAGCCCTTCTACATAAGCGGCGCGGTAGCCCGCCTCGTCGTGATCCGTCGCAGCCGCGCAGTACACCAGGTAATCCACCCCGCCAATCGGCCAGGTGTCGGGGCAATCCTTTTTGAACAGGTCACCGGCAATGCCGATCACGCCGTCGGGAAGCCGCGAAATATCACGGCGCAGGCCATATACCTCCCATTCCGAGGCAAGCAATTGGCTGGCCAGCCGGCTCCCCACATCGCCACATCCGGCAATCACAACAGAAGGCGCTGACATCACAAAACTCCGCACAGAAAGGTCTAGGTTAGCCTTCGCAGATGACAGACGGCCAGAAAAAGCACAAATAAAGTTACTGTATTACTTCTGTTAACAAGAATTACTTGCAATAATAACCACCCATTTGTCCTCGACCCCTGGGTCTGGAAGGACGATCACTCATTTTTTTACTCAGGTCCGGCCAGCATGACACGTAATACAACCCCCGCTTCGCCAACCAAGCTTCACAGCCCATCCCGCGCCTGGCGCGCGATTGCTGCGCTGCTGTTCAGCGTACTGCTGGCACCGACCGCCGCCTTCGCTGATGCCACCGCACCAGCCACCCCTGCGGCTGCCGAGCACAACACCGCGGCACCGGCAGCACCTGCCGCAGCACCCGCTGCCACCGACCCGGCCCAGGCCGCTGACCCTGCCGCCGCCGACGACACCGGCGTAGTGCTGGAAGAAGACAACACCCTGGGCATGGCCCACGACCTGTCGCCCTGGGGCATGTATCAGAACGCTGACGTGGTGGTAAAAGCCGTGATGATCGGCCTGGCCATCGCCTCGATCATCACCTGGACCATCTGGATCGCCAAAGGCTTCGAGCTGCTGGGCGCCAAGCGTCGTCTGCGCACCGAAATCGTCCACCTGAAAAAGGCCACCACCCTCAAGGAAGCCAGCGAAAGCGCGACCAAGAAAGGCACCCTGGCCAACACCCTGGTGCACGACGCGCTGGAAGAAATGCGCCTGTCGGCCAACACCCGCGAAAAAGAAGGCATCAAGGAACGTGTGGCCTTCCGCCTGGAGCGCCTGGTGGCAGCCTGCGGTCGTAACATGAGCAGCGGCACCGGCGTGCTGGCGACCATCGGTTCCACCGCGCCCTTCGTCGGTTTGTTCGGTACCGTGTGGGGCATCATGAACAGCTTCATCGGCATCGCCAAAACCCAGACCACCAACCTCGCCGTCGTTGCCCCAGGCATCGCCGAAGCCCTGCTGGCCACCGCCCTGGGCCTGGTTGCCGCGATTCCTGCGGTGGTGATCTACAACGTCTTTGCCCGTTCGATTGCCGGCTACAAGGCCCAGGTATCGGACGCGTCGGCGGAAGTCCTGCTGCTGGTCAGCCGCGACCTCGATCACCTGCCTACCGAGCGCAGCTCGCAACCGCACATGGTGAAAGTGGGGTAATCGGCCATGGGCCTGCATTTGAATCAAGGCGACGACGAACTCGTCGAGAACCACGAAATCAACGTCACGCCGTTTATCGACGTGATGCTGGTGCTGCTGATCATCTTCATGGTGGCGGCACCGCTGGCCACCGTGGACATCAAGGTCGACCTGCCCGCGTCCAGCGCCAAGCCAGCGCCACGGCCGGAGAAACCGATCTTCCTCAGCGTCAAGGCGGACCAACGCCTGTTCCTGGGTGAAGAAGAAGTCAAGGCTGAAACCCTGGGGCCGGTGCTCGACGCCAAGACCCAGGGCAAGAAGGACACGACGATCTTCTTCCAGGCTGACAAAGGCGTGGACTACGGCGACCTGATGAGCGTGATGGATGCCCTGCGGGCAGCCGGCTACCTCAAGGTAGGCCTGGTCGGACTCGAGACGGCAGCCAAGAAATGATCACGACGCGCCACAAACTGACGCGTTATGGCACCAGCCTCGCCGTCGTACTGGGCGTGCATGCCATCGCGATCGCTATCGCGCTTCACTGGTCGGCGCCGCGCACGGTGCAGTTGCCACCGGCTGCCATGGTCATCGACCTGGCACCGATGCCAGCCCCACCGCCGCCGGCACCGCCCAAGGTGGTCACGCCGCCGCAACCGCCTGCACCGGTGGAAGAGCTGCCCCTGCCGAAACTGGCCGAGGCACCCAAGCCGACGATCCAGGTGCCCAAGCCGGTCAAGCCCAAGCCCAAACCGCAGCCGCCCAAGCCGGTGGAGAAGAAAATCGAGCCGCCCAAGGAGAAACCTTCCGAGGATCCGCCGAGCGACGCTCCGCCGACCCAGGCACCGGCTGAAAAATCAGCCCAGCCCGTTCCTGGCCCATCGCCGCAACAGATCGCCGCCAAAGCGTCCTGGGAAGGCACCCTGCTGGCTCACCTGCAGAAGTACAAGAAGTACCCGCCAGGTGCCCAGGCACGTGGCAAGGAAGGCCTCAACCGCCTGAAGTTCGTGGTGGATGCCGAGGGTAACGTGCTGTCCTACGAGTTGGTGGGCCGCTCCGGCAACGCCGACCTGGACCGCGCCACGCTGGACATGATCCGGCGTGCCCAGCCGCTGCCCAAGCCGCCGGCAGACATGCTCAAGGGTGGCAGTATCGAGATCGTTGCACCGTTCGTGTACAACATCGAGAAACGTCGTCGCTGAGCCGCTCCCAATGGGCACCCTCGGGTGCCCATTGCATTTCCCCTCCCCCGTATTTCAAGCCTTGCAGGCCCGCAAGCTGAACCGTGACTGAATGTGAAACCAATGTCATGGTTCTTCACTTGTAACACTTCAATACACCACCAATCATGCGCGAACAATTCTCATTTGAGAGGCCTTTCGCCATGTCCTGCCCTCCCCGCCTGACGCTTGCCCTGCTCGCAATCGCTGGCGCCCCCTGCGCAGCCCATGCGGATCAACTGGTCAGCCTGACCGTGCAGAACCACACCTTCACGCCGGCCAGCTTCACCGTGCCGGCCGGCGAGCGCTTTCGCATCCAGCTCACCAATAACGACGACACCGTCGACGAATTTGAAAGCTACGACATGAAGTTCGAAAAGATCGTCGTGCCCGGCAACACTATTACCGTCTTCGCCGGCCCTATGCATCCAGGCACCTACAGCTTTTTCGACGACTACCATCCCGACCAGGCCAAAGGCACCGTCACCGTCGTCGCGGCCAAGGAGTAAGTCATGCTGGCCTGTCTGCTGATCGTGTTTCGTGAAGTGCTGGAAGCCGGCATCGTCATCGGTATCGTCATGGCCGCCACCCAGGGGCTGGCGCGGCGCAGTACCTACATCATCGGCGGCATCGCTGCCGGTGTTGGCGGCGCGGCGATCCTCGCGCTGTTCACCGGCGCCATTACCCAGGCCCTGGACGGTTTCGGCCAGGAAATCTTCAACGCCGCCATCCTTATCGTCGCGGTGTGCATGCTCGGCTGGCACAACCTGTGGATGAGCAGCCATGGCCGCGAACTCGCCACTCAACTGCGCGAAAGCGGCGCCGCGGTGCAACGCGGCGAGAAGACCCTGTGGGCACTGGCCATCGTGATCACCGTTGCCGTGCTGCGCGAAGGCTCGGAAATCGTGCTGTTCCTCTATGGCATCGCTGCATCCACCCACACCGAACCCCTGACGATGCTCATCGGCGGCATGCTCGGGATTGCCGGCGGCGGCGTGCTGTCGTGGCTGCTGTATCGCGGGCTGGTGGTGATCAGCCTCAAGCGTCTGTTCTCGGTCACCACGTGGATGATCGCCGTACTCGCGGCGGGAATGGCCGGCCGCGCCGCCGCGATCCTGGCCGGTATCAACCTGATCCCGGCCTGGGGCTACGAGTTGTGGGACACCTCCTGGCTGGTGTCCGACGCAAGCCTCACCGGTCGGGCGCTGCAAGCGCTGACCGGCTACACCGACCGCCCCCTGGGCGTTCAACTGTTTGCCTGGGTGACCACCCTTACCCTGTTGGTACTGGGTAGCCGCCTTGTGCAGTCGCGCACCACTCAATCGTCGTCACCCACCCTGGAGCGTCACCCATGAAACACCTGCACAAACCTGTGGCCGCTGCATTGGTCCTGACCAGCACCCTGGCTTTTTCTGCCTTCAGCCAAGCCCGTGAATACCCCATCGGCGGCCCGGTCCAGACCCACGACATGGAAATCGCCTCCTCGTACCTCACCGGAATCGAGATGGCGCCAATGCCACCGGGCATGGTCATGGACAAGGACTCGGTGCACCTTGAAACCGATGTGCATGCCACCGCTGACAACAAGTACGGACTGTCCAACGGTGAATGGGTACCTTACCTGAGCATCTCCTATTCCCTGGTCAAGGAAGGCGCTCCGGACTACAAGCAAATCGGCACGCTCCTGCCGATGGTCGCCAAAGACGGCGCCCACTATGCGAATAACGTGAAGATGGACGGCCCAGGCACCTATACCGTGGTGCTGCGCTACGAGAGCCCGCAGATCAATGGTTTCTTCCACCACGTCGACAAAGAAACCGGCGTACCCGAATGGTGGGGTCCTTTCACCGAGACCTTCACCTTCAAATACCCGCAGAAATAACCGGCAAAACACCTGCGGCACCCGATTAGCCGGTGTCGCAAACCCCATCGTGTCTGATAACGTGCGTCTATCGATTGCAGCCGGTATGCTTGGCCCGCAACCTCATGGACGCCCGCTATGACTCTTACAGAATTGCGCTACATCGTTACCCTCGCCCAAGAGCAGCACTTCGGCCACGCGGCCGAGCGTTGCCATGTCAGCCAACCGACGCTGTCGGTGGGCGTGAAAAAGCTTGAAGACGAACTCGGTGTGCTGATTTTCGAGCGCAGCAAGAGCGCCGTGCGCCTCACACCGGTGGGCGAAGGCATTGTGGCCCAGGCCCAGAAGGTACTGGAGCAGGCGCAGAGCATTCGCGAACTGGCCCAGGCCGGCAAGAACCAGCTGACCGCGCCGCTCAAGGTCGGCGCCATCTACACCGTCGGGCCTTACCTGTTCCCGCACCTGATCCCGCAACTGCACCGCGTCGCGCCGCAGATGCCGCTGTATATCGAAGAAAACTTCACCCACGTGCTGCGCGACAAACTGCGCAACGGCGAGCTGGACGCTATCATCATTGCCCTGCCGTTCAATGAAGCCGACGTGCTGACCCTGCCGCTCTACGACGAGCCGTTCTACGTGCTCATGCCGGCCTCGCACCCGTGGACACAGAAAGACACCATCGACGCTGGCCTGCTCAACGACAAGAGCTTGCTGCTGCTCGGCGAAGGCCACTGCTTCCGCGACCAGGTCCTGGAAGCCTGCCCGACCCTGACCAAGGGCAATGACGGCGCCAAGCACACCACCGTGGAATCCAGCTCCCTGGAAACCATCCGTCACATGGTCGCGTCCGGCCTGGGCATTTCGATCCTGCCGCTGTCGGCGGTGGACAGCCATCACTACGCCCCCGGCGTGATCGAAGTGCGCCCACTCACGCCGCCGGTGCCGTTCCGCACCGTGGCGATCGCCTGGCGCGCCAGCTTCCCACGGCCCAAAGCGATTGAGATCCTCGCCGACTCGATCCGCCTGTGTTCGGTCGCCAAGCCGACTGCCGCGAGCTAAGCCAGGGTATGACTGAGCTGTCGCAGGTGTCGGTGACGGCACTCAAGGGTGTCGGTGAAGCCATGGCCGAGAAGCTGGCCAAGGTGGGCCTGGAGAACCTCCAGGACGTGCTGTTCCACCTGCCCCTGCGCTATCAGGACCGCACCCGCGTAGTGCCCATCGGCCAGTTGCGCCCTGGGCAGGACGCAGTGGTCGAAGGCACCGTCAGCGGTGCCGATGTGGTGATGGGCAAGCGCCGCAGTCTGGTCGTACGCCTGCAGGATGGCACTGGCGGCCTGAGCCTGCGCTTCTACCATTTCAGCAACGCGCAGAAGGAAGGCCTCAAGCGCGGCACCCGCGTGCGCTGCTACGGCGAAGCGCGACCCGGCGCATCCGGCCTTGAGATCTATCACCCGGAATACCGCGCCATTACCGGTGACGAACCGCCGCCGGTCGACACCACGCTCACGCCGATCTACCCGCTCACCGAAGGCCTGACCCAGCAACGCCTGCGCCAACTGTGCATGCAGACGCTGACCATGCTCGGTCCGAAAAGCCTGCCTGATTGGCTGCCCCAGGAACTGGCCCGCGACTATCAACTGGCGCCGCTGGACGATGCGATCCGCTACCTGCATCACCCACCCGCCGACGCCGATGTCGACGAACTCGCGCTCGGTCATCACTGGGCCCAGCATCGCCTGGCCTTCGAAGAACTGCTGACCCATCAACTGTCCCAGCAACGCCTGCGCGAGAGCATGCGCTCCCTGCGTGCACCGGCAATGCCCAAGGCCACGCGCTTGCCTGCGCAGTACCTGGCCAACCTGGGTTTTGCGCCAACCGGTGCCCAGCAACGCGTCGGCAATGAAATCGCCTATGACCTGAGCCAGCAGGAGCCCATGCTGCGGCTGATCCAGGGCGATGTGGGCGCAGGCAAGACCGTGGTCGCCGCCCTCGCCGCCCTGCAAGCGCTGGAGGCCGGCTACCAGGTGGCGCTGATGGCGCCCACCGAGATCCTCGCCGAGCAGCATTTCATCACGTTCAAGCGCTGGCTCGAACCGCTGGGCCTGGAAGTGGCGTGGCTGGCCGGTAAGCTCAAGGGCAAGAACCGCGCGGCGGCACTGGAACAGATTGCCGGCGGCGCACCGATGGTGGTGGGCACCCACGCGCTGTTCCAGGACGAAGTGCAGTTCAAGAACCTGGCCCTGGTAATCATCGACGAACAGCACCGCTTCGGCGTGCAACAGCGCCTGGCGCTGCGCCAGAAAGGCGTCGGCGGGCGGATGAACCCGCACCAGTTGATCATGACCGCCACACCGATCCCGCGCACCCTGGCCATGAGCGCCTACGCCGACCTCGACACCTCGATCCTCGACGAACTGCCGCCTGGCCGTACGCCGGTCAACACCGTGCTGGTCACCGACACCCGGCGTGTGGAAGTGATCGAACGCGTACGCAGCGCCTGTGCCGAAGGGCGCCAGGCGTACTGGGTATGCACGCTGATCGAAGAGTCCGAAGAGCTGACCTGCCAGGCCGCCGAAACCACCTATGAAGACCTCACCAGCGCCTTGGGCGAACTCAAGGTCGGCCTGATCCACGGGCGCATGAAGCCGGCTGAAAAAGCCGCAGTCATGGCCGAATTCAAAGCTGGCAACCTGCAACTGTTGGTGGCCACTACCGTGATCGAAGTCGGCGTGGACGTGCCCAACGCCAGCCTGATGATCATCGAAAACCCCGAGCGCCTGGGCCTGGCGCAACTCCACCAGTTGCGTGGCCGGGTGGGCCGGGGCAGCGCCGCCAGCCATTGCGTGCTGCTCTACCACCCGCCGCTGTCGCAGATCGGTCGCCAGCGCCTGGGCATCATGCGCGAAACCAACGACGGGTTTGTCATCGCCGAAAAGGACCTGGAACTGCGCGGTCCCGGCGAAATGCTCGGCACGCGCCAGACCGGCCTGCTGCAATTCAAGGTCGCCGACCTGATGCGCGACGCCGACTTGCTGCCTGCCGTGCGCGATGCCGCACAGGCACTGCTGGAGCGCTGGCCGGACCACGTCAGCCCGCTGCTCAATCGCTGGCTCAGGCACGGGCAGCAATACGGCCAAGTGTGACGCCTGACGCACTTAAGCGACCAACAGTTGTACCAAGCTGGTTATACTTCGATGACTGTAAGAAATTGGATCAGGCCATGTCAGAAGTTGCCCTCGCCACAGCCCCACTGACCGCCCCGCCGGTCATTCGGGCTCTGCTCGCAAAACTCGCCATCCCCTACACGGAAGTCGCCGACCTCCCGGGCCTGAATCCTGCGCAGAAGGTCCAGGCAGTGCTGCTGGAAGATGCGGTAGGCGCCCTGATGGTGCTGTTCCCGCAGAACCAGTTGCTCGACCTCAACCGCCTCGCCGAACTCACCGGCCGCCGCCTGACCGCTGTATCGCCGGATCGCGTCAAGCGCATGCTCGACAAACATGACCTGAGCCTGTTGCCAGGTTTGCCACCCCTTACCAGCTCGCCCTGCCTGTACGAAGGCAGCCTGCTCGACGAGCCGAGCCTGCTGGTGCATTCGGGTGAAGCAGGCCTGTTGCTGGAGATTCCCAGCGACGCCTTCAAGACGATGCTCACCAAGGCCAGCGCCGGCCACTTCGGCGAGCCGTTGAGCAATATCCGCCCCAACCTCGACCGCCCCAACGATGACCGCGAGGAAATCACCCAGGCAATGCAGGCGTTCACCGCCCGCCGTATCCAGCAGCGCCTGGAAGCGACCATCGAGATTCCGCCCCTGGCCGACACCGCGCAGAAGATCATCAAGCTGCGCGTCGACCCAAACGCCACCATCGACGACATCACCGGCGTGGTCGAGACCGACCCGGCCCTGGCCGCCCAAGTGGTGAGCTGGGCCGCGTCGCCGTACTACGCCTCGCCGGGCAAGATTCGTTCAGTGGAAGACGCCATCGTGCGTGTGCTGGGCTTCGACCTGGTGATCAACCTGGCGCTGGGCCTGGCCCTGGGCAAGACCCTGAGCCTGCCCAAGGACCACCCGCACCAGTCGACGCCGTACTGGCACCAGTCGATCTACACCGCCGCCGTGATCGAAGGCTTGACCCGCGCCATGCCCCGCGCACAGCGCCCGGAAGCCGGCCTCACCTACCTTGCCGGCCTGCTGCACAACTTCGGTTATCTGCTGCTGGCCCACGTGTTCCCGCCGCACTTCTCGCTGATCTGCCGTCACCTGGAGGTCAACCCGCACCTGTGCCACAGCTATGTCGAGCAACACCTGCTGGGCATCAGCCGCGAGCAGATCGGTGCCTGGCTGATGCGCTACTGGGACATGCCGGACGAACTGTCCACCGCCCTGCGCTTCCAGCACGACCCGACCTACGACGGGCAATACGCCGAGTACCCGAACCTGGTGAGCCTGGCGGTGCGTTTGTTGCGTAGCCGCGGGATCGGTTCCGGGCCGGATGAAGCGATTCCGGATGCGCTGCTGGAGCGCCTGGGCTTGAGCCGTGACAAGGCTGAAGAAGTGGTGGGTAAAGTGCTGGATGCTGAAGTGCTGTTGCGCGAACTGGCGTCACAGTTCAGCCAGGGCTGAATCGATCGCCTGTCAGACCGCTATCGGGGGCAAGCCCCCTCCCACACTTGAAATGCATGCCCATGTGGGAGGGGGCTTGCCCCCGATGAATCCACCACGCTCTATTTCTTTTTCTTCGGCTTCAAGTACTTGGTCAACCCCTGGAACCAGATCACCAGCGCCGGGTTGCCCTTGATCTGGATCGACTTGTCCTGGATCCCCGTCATGAACGCCAGCTGCTTGTTCTTCGCCTGCATCGTGGCGAAGCCATAGGCGGCGTCTTTGAACGCGATGGCAAACGCCGGCGCCGGGTGAACACCCGAGCGGCTGGTGATGCGCTGGTCTTTGACGATGAAGTGACGGGCAACCTTGCCGTCGAGGGTCTGCAACTGGAACGCCAGGTCTTTATCGCCCAACTGTTGCTGGAAGGCAGGATTGGTGCGGCTGGCTTTGCCCATCATCAGGCCCAGCACCCACAGGAGAAGACGGAATTTCATGCACACGGCCTCGGTGTAATTATTGAGTGGCCGCAGCAGTTTAACGATTTGCAAAAAGAACGCCACCGATCTTGCGCATTAGCGGAAGATCGGCTGGCGTTTGACGCTTATAGCAGCATATTACTTAAACGTTTGGGCAAGGAACCGGCGCCCAGTCGGCCAGGTTCGGATCGCGGCAGCTGCCTTCGAGCTGAGCTTTACCGGCGCTGGCGACCTGCTTGCTTTCAGCTTGCTTGACCTGGGCAGTCTGGAAGGTCTTCTCGGTGCTCACCGCTTCTGTGGGTACGGTTGGCAGAACCGGCTTTTTCGGCGGTTTGGTGCCTGTGCCTTTCTTCTTGCCCGATGTCACAACAGGTGTTGTGTCGGCCTTGGCCACGGTGACCACGTCAGTACGCTGTACGCCAACCTGTTGCAGGTCTTTCTCGTAGGCCTGGGTGTAGTTGTTCAGGTCTTCGGCGGCTTTACCGTTGACCGCAACGATCAGGTCATTGGATTCCTTCAGGCCCGAGACGATTTCCGCCAGGCGCTTGCGGCCTTCGGTGTCGTTGACGGTCTTGGCTTTGCGATCAGCCACCAACTTGGTGAACGCGCTCTGGTAGCACTGCTGGGACGCCTTGGCGTACGCCGTGCTGCGGTCGATGTCGGAGACGCTTTTGTTCACATCAGCCGCATATGAGGCAATACGCTGGTTGTCATCGGCGATCTGCTTCTGACGTTCGGTGTAGTAACCCGCTGCACCGCCGGCCAGGGCGCCGCCCGCAGCACCGATGGCCGCATTACGGCCACGTTTTTCCTTGTCGCCGGTCAGGGCGCCGAGCAGGGCACCGCCGGCAGCGCCGATGGCCGCACCGGTCACGACCGACTTGGTCATGTTCGAGTCGGTGGCGCGCAGGTGCTGCACGGGCTCATAGCAGTTGGGGTAGTACTCGACCTTGGTGCTCGACGCGACCTTGGAGGCCGGCGATGTGGCGCAACCGGTCAGCACAGTGCTGAAGCCAGCCGCGATCAGCAGCAAGTGACGCTTGGAAACCGCCTTACGGGAAAAAAGCATAGGTGTGTTCTCTTTTAAGTTTGACTTGCCCAGCACGGCCCACCGCCGCCTGAGTCCCTTCCAAGCTCGCTATACAGCCAGCGCTCATCGCTGACCGCTCGCTGCGAGCAATTCCTTCAAGATCGTTGCCGGGTCGGCCCGCTGTTGCTTGCGGTAGTTGCCGACATGGCGAACGAACAGTGTTGCGCGCGTCACCAGGCTCTTGCCGAGCACCGGCTTGCGATCCAACTCTTCCTTGATCCGTTGAAACTGCGCCTGGATCACCGCATCGGTGTAGCGCGTGCCGGTGGCCAGGTTGTCGATATAGATCGCCACTGCGCCGTCGAGGGCGCTGCGGCCATTGGTAATGGCCATCTCGAACAGTTGCGCGCTGGCCGCGTCCTTGTTGTCCAGGGCCTGCTGGCGACTCTTCTGCAGGTTGGCCAGGCGGATGTTGTAGTTGGCGATGGTCTCGGCCACCAACGCGGCCGACTGAATCAGGTTGCCCGCCGCTTCTTCGCGTTGCTGGGCGATCAGCGAGACGTTGCGCTTGAGCTCTTCGTTGACCAGCCCCAGCTCGGCTTGCAGTTTGGGATCGACGCTGGCGGCGATGATGCTGTCCAGGCGCTTGGTCGGGTCCTGGGCGTCGTCGATGGCGTCGGTCAGCGAGGCCAGGCGGCCCTCTTTCTGCCATTGGGCGAACAGCTCCTTGTAGCGCGAACGTGGCGCCGACAGCGCGCCGATCGCCACGCGGAAACCAGTGGTCTCGTTGCTCTGCTCGGTGCCATCGGCGGCAAACAGGGGGTATTCGCGGCGCATGCCGGTGAACAGCGTGCCCTCGCCTTCCAGGTAGTTGCCGCCCTTGACCACAAAGCCACCGTAGGTGCCCTGGCGGCGCCCGGCGTGGACCAGTTGGAACGATTCCTGGACCATTTCCGCGGCGTTGCCGATCACGTCGAACATACCAATCGGATTGGGCAATTTGGTACCAATGGGCATCAGGCGCGCAGCCTGGCCGGTACCACCGGCGACCTGGTTGAACACCGCGTAATCACTGAGCGGGCCGTCGCTGTCGCTGCCGTCGACACGGCGCGGGAACAGGCGCCCTTCCAGGTCCTGGCGGCTCACCGCATGACCGCCGCGCGCAGCGAACTCCCACTCCACTTCGGTGGGCAGGCGCACAAAACCCAGTCCGCCGTCATCCGCCGAGGAACCACGGCCACTCACCGGCAGCAAGTCGCGGTGGTATTTCATCAGCCAGGCGCTGTACACCGCCGAGAAGCGCTCGGCTTCAAAGCGCGACAGTTTCACCTTGGGCAGGCGCCCGGCCATGCCGGTCGGCGCATCGCACGCCGGCGCCGGTTCGCCACTGGCCAGGGACTGCGCCTGGGACATCACCTGGGCGTACTGGCGCGCGGTCACCTCGTACTTGCCGATGAAGTACAGCATGGGCTTGAGCGGAGTCTTGGCGTCGGTCTTCGGCATCAACGGCGCGATGACTTTGTTCCAGTCCTTGGGCAGGTCCTTGAGGGTGAACTGGCCATTGATGAAGTCGCGACGGTAGCCGGAAATAAACGATTGCTGATAACCCGCCTCGCCTTCGGCAAAGGGGTAGCCGAGGCTGATCTCGCGGTCATCCAGGGTGCCCTGGGCCAACACGTAGGCGTAGCGGAACACCATGTTGCCTTCACAGGGCAACGGCAGGCTGACGTCGCCTTCCAACGGCTTGGGGTTGTCGAGCTTGTCACTCGCCTCATCGGCCCAGGCCATCGAGGCCAGGGTCAGCGCCACACAGGCGCCCAGCAACTTATACATCTCTGATTCCTTCAGAAGCCTGGATCCGCGCCACTCGCCAACCACCACACGCCGCCGCCACGGCGCTGACGCCGAGGACTGCAACCAGGGCCAGGCCGTAATGGCGCGCCAGCAGGTGGCTGGCGTATTCGCCCGGCACCTGCACGAATAATTCATTCAAGCCCGACTCGGCCAGGCCATACAGCCCGGCACTGAGTACGGCGGCGAAACCCGCGCTGTACAGCGCCTGCACCACCACGAATAACAACAACCCACCGGTGGAAAACCCCAACAGGCGCAACACTGATAACTCCCGCCGCTTACGCGCGACGCAGGCCAGGGCGCCGGCAAAAATGGCCGCAAACGCCCCCGCCAACGCCAGCCCGCAGATCACCCAGAACACGATCGACAGGTTGCGGCTCAACGACTGCACCTGCGCGATGGTCTGCGCCTGGGTCGACACCAACAGGTTCTGCCCCGCGAAGTACACCCGCAGCGGCTCCACATCGGTAAGGTTGCGGGCATACAGGCGGAACGCCGGGTACACGCGCTGCTCACTGACGCCTGCAGCCTCCCCGTCCCAACCCAGGGCTGGCACTGCGCGGCCATCGCGGTAATCTTCCGCCGCTTCCAGCAAACCCAGGTCGGCAAACAAACCGTCACGAGCAAAGGCTTCCAGCGGCAACACCGCCAGCACCTGCACGCGCGTGCGCTGGGCTTCGACGCGCCCGGCCACTTGTCGTGCAAAGCTGGTTTCCAGCCAATCGCCAGGCCGCGCCGCCAGCTTTTCGGCGGCGGTGTGGCTCAGCACAATCTGGTCCAGGCCCTTGGGCACCGGCAGGCCGGCCAGCAGTGGGTCACCGGACGCGGTCGGCAGCATCTCCAGGGCCAACGTGCCCACTTGCGCCGTCGCCGCAATCTGCCGCGTACGCGGTATGGCGAACGCCACCTCACTGCGCTTGCCCAGTTGCTCGATAAACGCACTGCTGAATCGACCACCGCCCAGCGGAATAATTTCACGGGTGGCGGGGTCGGTCTGCAAACGTTCGGTCAAACTGCTAACCAGTCCAAATTTCAGGCCGAATAACACCAGCAGCGGCGCGATCACCGCCACCAGCGCCAGCACCGAACAGGCCGACAGCCAGGCATCGTTGCGGTAATCCTGCCAGGCCAGCGACGCCACCAGACCGATGCGCATCAGCACACCTCCCCGAGGGTGGCGGTGACGCCGCCATCGGTGTCGCGACGGCAACTGATGCGTCGCACCTGCAAGCCACTGGCGCGGGCCAGGGGCTCGTCATGAGTGGCGATCACACAGGCCGAACGGTGTTCACGGGCCTGGGCCAGCAATGCGTGCATCACGCGCTCGGCATTCAGGGGGTCGAGGGACGCCGTCGGCTCGTCCGCCAGCACCAGTTGCGGCGCATGGGCCAGGGCGCGGGCACAGCTGACGCGCTGGCGCTGCCCCACCGACAGCGTCGCCGGTTTCTTGGCCAACTGGTCGCTGATCTCCAATTGCTCGGCCAGGCGCGCCACGCTGCCATCGTCCTTCAAGCCCAGCAGTTGCCGGGACAAGGCGATATTGCCGCGCACATCGAGAAAGCCCAGCAGCCCGCCGGTTTGCAGCACATAGCCCAAGTGCTGGCTGCGCAGCGCGGCCAATGCGGATTGCCGATCAGCGCGCCACAGCCCGGCAATGTCCTGCTGATAAAACTCGAACTGCCCGACCTGATCCGGCGCCAAGACCAGCGCCAGCAGGTCGAGCAAGGTGCTTTTGCCGCAACCGCTGGGCCCGACAATCGCCACTTGCTCGCCCGCACGCAGCGCCAGCGCCGGGATCACCAGGCTATAGCGCTGGCTACCGACGCCCCGGCTCTTGTGCACCGCGTTCAGGGTGAGCATCACGGCAACGTCGACAACGGAACGCGGTACAACGCATCGCCCGGCTCGGCATCGCCGAAACGGACCCAGTTGGCCAGGTCATTGTGGAAGGTTTCGTAGAGGCGGATTTTCGAGTCCAGCTCGTCAATAAAGTCTTCCTGCTCGGCCACGCTCAACGACAACCACAGGTCCTGGGTCATGTTCAGCGATTTGCTGCGGTACGGCAGGCCTTCGAGGTATTCGCCGAGAATGCCGCCGTCGGCCAGATTGCCGCCCTTGCGCAGGGCCTGCGGGTCCCGGCTCATGTAGGCCGAGGCACTGGCGATTTCCTGGAAGAAGTCCTTGGGCGAGGTCTGGGTCTTGCGCGCCGCGTCGACGATCAGCTTCAGTGACTGCTGCAGATCGTTGAGCTGCAACTTGGTCAGCATCACGCACACCTGGAACGCGGGCAGTGCCGGGTTGGTCAGGTCGCGGTCGGCGGTCCAGGCGCTGACCAGTTGCGGCGCCTGGCTCGCGGTTTTGCGGCCGAGGAAATCCATGTGCATGGCATAGCCGACCGCTGCGGACTTATCCGCCAGGCTCGGTGCGCTGCTCAGCAACGGCACCGGCTGCGGCGTGTTGCTGCGCACCTGATGCACAAGGTTGGCGAACACCGTGCCGATCTCATCCACCCGCTCGCCGAGCTTGCGCACATCGCCACCGGGCACCGCGGTGTACAGGTCGCCAATCTGCGGGTTGGCGTCGGCAGTGAGGATGCGGTACTGGCTCTCGGCACCGGCGTGGGTTTTCTTGCCGGCGTCGGTGCGCAGGTGCAAGGCGTAGATCTTGATCTGCTTGCCCAGCGCGGCCTGGCGCACTTCGGCTTCGTTCATCTGGGTGGCGGCGAACGGGTCATTCTTGCGCAGCGCACCGGCGTCGGTAACCAGCAGGATGATGCGCCCGCCATAACCGGACCAATCCATGCCGTCTACCGCCTGCATAACCCCGGCGAACGCATCTTCGTTGAAGGAGTGGCTGGACACGGTGGACGCCTTGACCTGGCGCGCCATGTCGAGGAAGCGTTGCGGATCGCGGCCCTGATCGAGGCTGATCAGAGTCTTGGCCACGTATTCCAGGCCCGGGGTTTTCTTGATGCTGCTGCGAAAACCGACCATGCCGAAGCTGACACTGTCCAACTCGCCGCGCTCGGCGATGCGGGTTTGCAACTCGTGCACCACATCGCGGATCTGGTCGATATAGGGCTGCATCGACACGGTGGTGTCCACCACCAGCACCACGGCCGTGCGGAAGGCATCGGCGTTGGCATTCATCACCGGCGTCGCGGGTTTGGCGGCCGCGCTGCTGCCGGGGTCGATGGAGGCGACATTGAGTAACTGCACCGGTTGGCCGTTTTCGTCGAAGCTCTCTTTGGAGTCGAAGATCGGCAACAGGTAGAACTGGTTCTGCGGGACGGCGCTGGCGGCAGGCTCCAACGCGAGGATCTGGCTGTTGTCTTCGCTGTTTTTCTGCGCCTTGGCCAGCACGCCTTTGGCGGCGGAAGGGTCAGCCAGCAGTTTTTCCACTTCGCCGGATTGGCGCAGGAACATCACCGGCGCCCGGCCCGAGCGCTCGGTGAATTTCAGCACCAGGCTCTGCTTCCAGTCGCTGACTTGAGACGCAGGCAACCAACCGTCGCTGCGCCCATCGGTGGCGGCGCCGACACGCACCCACGGGCTGCCGTCGACGTCCTTGCGCTGGTACACATAAAGCACGGAAAACGCCGGCAGGGCCTTGCCTGGCGCGCTGCCCGCATCGGTCGAAAGCTTTGCGCCCGGCTTGCTGAGCACGCGCTGGAACAGGGTCTTCTTGCCGGCCATGAGCAACGGGCGTTGGCCGCCATCCGCTTCGGCGACCGCTGGCGGCGGTGGCGTGACTTTCGGCACCTCGGCAGCGGGCGGTTTGACCACCGGCTCGTCGCTACCGCTCAACCACCAGTAGCTCGCACCGCCAATCGCCAGTGCAACCGCCACTGCAACCGCCGCCAGCGCCAACACCGGCCCACGGCGCTGCTCGCTGTGCTGGGTCGGCGGAACCACCGGTTGGCGCACCGGCTGGGGTTTATCACTGGGAATCTCGATGGACTCCGGGGTAATGCCCGCCAGGTCGAAACTCATCGGAATCGGCAACGGCCGCACCAGGGTGGCTTCCGGAGAGTCCGCCGGCAGGTTGTCCAAGGCGCGCAACAGCGCCGCCGCATCCGGGAAACGCTCAGCCGGGTCCTTGGCCAACAGCTTGCGCAGCACGTCCTGATAACGGCCATGGTGCACCGGCAGTTCCGGCAGCGGTTCGGTCAGGTGCGCCAGCGCCGTGGAGAGTGCATCGGTGCCGGTGTAAGGCAGCTTGCCGACCAGAATCTCGTACAGCACCACGCCCAGCGCATACAGGTCGGCGCGGCCATCGATCTCCTGGCCCCGCGCCTGTTCCGGGCTCATGTAGCTGGGGGTGCCCACGGCAAACCCGGCCTGGGTGAATTGCGTGCGGTCATCCAGCGACTTGGCGATACCGAAGTCGGACAGCACCGCCGTGCCATCGGCGCGAAACAGGATGTTCGCCGGTTTCACATCGCGGTGCACCAGGCCCTGGGCGTGGGCATAGCCCAGCGCCGAGGCGATCTGGCGGATCAGCGTCACACCCTGCTCCGGTGTCATGCCGGCGGCGATGCGCTCCTTGAGGGTGCCGTTGGGCAGGTATTCCATGGCCATGTAGTACAGCTCACCGACATTGCCGATGTCATGGATGGTCACCGTGTGCGGGTGCGACAAGCGCGCCAGGGTCTTGCCCTCGCGCAGGAAGCGCTCGCAGAATGTTGGATCGGCCGCCAGCGCCGCCGCCATCACCTTCAACGCCACCTTGCGCTCCAGCGAGCGCTGCGTCGCCAGGTACACGCTGGCCATGGCGCCTTCGCCGATCTCGCCTTCGATGTCATAACCGGGGATGACGATGTTCATGGCGATACCTTCACGACAATGGCGGTGATGTTGTCCGGCGCGCCACGGTTGAGCCCCAGGTGCACCAGGCTGCGCACGATTTCGTCCGGCGCGTCGTGGCTGAGCACATCGCGGATTTCATGGTCTTCGACGGTCTTGTTCAGGCCGTCGCTGCACAGCAGGTAGCTGTCACCGGGGGCGATCAGCAGGTCGACCACCGCCAGGTCCAAGTGGGCTTCCACACCAATCGCACGGGTGACGATGTTGGCGCGCGGGTGCGTACGCGCGTCGGCTTCGCTGAGCAGGCCGCTGTCCTGCAGGTCCTGGACGTAGCTGTGGTCGCGGGAGATGCCTTCGAGCACGCCGTCGCGCAGGCGGTACAAGCGACTGTCGCCGGCCCACAGGCACACACCGCGCAGGCCACGGGCGGCCAGCACCACCACGGTGCTGCCCATCATGGTCACGCCACGGTTGGCGGTTTCTTCGCGCACGGCTGCGTTGATGCGCAGCAGGTCATTGCGCAGCGCTGCCGTGTATTCATCCAGGGAGCGCCCCACCGGCACGCTGCGCAGGCTGTCGACGATCAGGCTGCTGACATAGTCGCCGGCCGCATGCCCGCCCATACCGTCGGCCACTACCCACAGGCGGTTTTCCGGCAGGTCCAGGCAGGCGTCTTCGTTGACCTGGCGGACCATGCCCACATGGCTTTTGCTCGCGGATTTGTACGTCGACCCCATCTACACCACACCTTCTTGTCCGAGCAAAAACTGCGCAAAATCGCTGGCGGCAGGCAGGCCCTGACACCGCAGCAAACCAGGGGAAATACGTTGCGAACCACGCCCCCACCACAGGCTCGCGCCGTCGCAGGCCTGTTCGGCCAGGGCCGTCATGCGCTGGTGCGGCACGGTCGCGGCCACCCGTTGCAGGCCGGCGAAACGGCTGTCCACGGTACGCGGCTCACTCGCCGGCAAGCCCAGGCCATCGAGGCCTTCGTTGAAACCTTCAAAGGTCGCACCGGTATCCAGGGTGCTGAGCAACAGCGCCTCGGCCTGCTCGAACCAAGTGTCCGGCCCGCCCACCAGGGAGGCCGGATTGGTGTCGTGATCGAGCAACGCCACCACCGCCAGCGGGAAGTAGCGCCCCACCCGATCGATGCTCGGCATCACCACGCCCGCCGCCGCATCCGGCCC
Organism: Pseudomonas sp. NFPP28; assembly: GCF_900115535.1. Lineage (NCBI taxonomy): Bacteria > Pseudomonadati > Pseudomonadota > Gammaproteobacteria > Pseudomonadales > Pseudomonadaceae > Pseudomonas > Pseudomonas sp. NFPP28. The sequence goes on from NZ_FOWT01000009.1 coordinate 86,885, forward strand.
GCACACGCCCGACGCCAGCACAAAGCGCCACAGCGGGCTGACCAGGTAAGTATTTAGCCATTCACCGCCGAGGCTGTTCTGACTGGCCAGCAAACCCGCCGCCAGCCAGCTGTCCCACGGGCCGATAAAGCTCTGGGGCAAGGCGCGGCTGACAAAGTCGCCACGGCTGGCCAACTTGCCGTAGAAACCCAGCGTCGTCATAGCCGCTCCGGAAGGCTGAAGCCACTGAGCACGCGGCTCTTGAACGGGTTGAAGGCACTGTTGGCGCGCAACTCGTAGGCAATGCTCGCACCGTCGACGCGCAGGCGCAGGTTGAAGCGGTCCGGTGAATTGCCGGCGGTAAGATCCGACTGCTCCAGCAAGCGGAACCACGCCCACGGCCCGTCCAGGGTCACGCCGGAACGGCCACTGGCCGAGGGCGGCATGATGGAAATCCGCACCACGCCAATGCTGCCGGGGTTCGGCCATTGCATCGCCACCGGGCGGCTGGGGCCGTGGTCGTAGCTCAGTTGCTGGCCGTCCAAGTCCAGCAGGAACTGGGTGATGGTCGGGTCCATCGACACTGGCTTGAGTTCAAACCGCACGATTGGCTGGGTGCCACCGGAGCGGAAGAACGCATCGCGGATCGTCGCGGCACGCTGGAAGGTTTGCAGCACGCCCGGAGCAATCCCCAGCTTCTGCGCCGCGCCCGGCTGCCAGCGCCAGGTCTGCGCGGACGTATCGACGTAAGGCTGCAGGTATTTGCGGAAGTAGTTGTCCATCACTCCGCCCACGCCGAAGAACTGGCCGAAGTCATCCAGGGTGGCGTCCCGTGCACTGCCCGGCGACATCGGGTAACGCCCGGCGAGGGACTGGCGATACACGTTGACCACTTCGCTGACCCAGGCTGCGTTCAATTGGTTGCGCACGCCGCCCATCATGCTGTTGGTGGTGGAGTTGACCACCGACTTGACCATGCCTTGCACCAGCGGCGGCTGGCGCTCGGCATTCAGACTGACCCGAGTCGCCGCAGCCGCCGCCTGGTTCTTCGCCTCGCCGAGCAACGCATCGCCGCTGGCGCCGACCATGGCGCTGACCTGCACATACAGCGCGTTCATGTCGGTGAGCAGGCCGTCGATAGCCGCCGGTTCGCCTTCGTTCTTGCTGACAATGCTGTTGAGCTGGGCGAAGTGCGCGGTCACCGGATCCTCCGCCGCCGCAGGCGCATTGGCCGTCGGTTGCTCCTGGCCGAGCAGGCTGCCCAGGCGCTCCTTGAGCTTGTCGACGCCCCCTTCTACCGGCACGCCTTTGGCGGCCAGTTGCCGCTCTTCGGCTTGCAGGTCGGTTTCCTTGGCCACCGCCACCAGCAGTTTTTTCAGCGGCGAGGTCGGGCCGGAAATCACCCGCAGTACATCGGCCGCCTGGGCCACGCTGGTGATCGGCACAAAGTCGATGTCCGCCAGCAACGCATCCCACTGGCGCTGGTAATCCTGGAAATACAGGCGCCGCACATCGGCGGCCAGGCTCACTACGTTCTGCTGGTCAGCCTGTTCGTTGCCCAACACCCACTGTTCTTCAGCGAGGGTGCCGGTCTGGTTCAGGCTGCTCAGCAGGAACGCCTGGCGATAGCCCTTGGCGGTGAAGAAGCCACTCAACGGCTCGCCCAGCGGCTTGCCGCTCTTGCGGCTGAACACCAGCGCGGCGTCACGGCCGGCGGCTTCGTTGAGGCGAAAGTCCGGGATGCCCTCGGGCAGTTTCTGGCGCTTGACCCGGTCATATACGCGCTGGGCCACTGGCAGTTGTTGCAACTGACGGCGCAGGTCGTCGATCAGCCGTTGATCCAGGCGTGCGTTCGGCGGGTGGCGTTCGAACAGCGACTGCAAGTGCCCGGCCAATGCCTGGCGCTGATCCGCCGGCAGGTCGCGGGGCAGGTTGCGGTCCCAGTCCAGGGCGATCCAGGCCTTGATGAAGTCAGGGTCGTAATGCTCGGCGTCAGCCAGCATCAGGTAAGCCTTGAGGCCTTCGTAGAGGAAGTCGGAATTGCCGCCGCCGTGCAGTTGTTCTTCGATGCGCGTCACCAGGCGTGGCGCGAACACCGCGATCAGCAGCTTGCGGTAGACGCTGGCGGACTCGGCTTCAAGCATATCGCCCTGATACAGCCCCAGGCCTTCGGACCAGCTCGGCGAATCGCCCGCCAGGTTTTTCACGGCGTTGAGCAACGGCAGCACGGCGAGCACTTCGCGCTGCGCCGGGCTCAGGTTCTGTACGGCCTGGCCCAGCGGCGCGACTTTCTGGTCGACTTGGGCGATGTAGGCCTGGTTGGCGCGGTAACTCACCCACCACAGGCCGCTGACCACCACGACCAATGCCACAGTGGCGGCCAGCACACCCCGCGCAATCCACTTGCGCCGCCGCTCGACCTTCGGGTTCACCCCCACCAGGCCACGCTCGGCAAACGCCACGGCGGTGAAGAGTTTTTCGATGAAGTAGCTGCGCCCGGTGCCGCTCTGGCGCGCCAAATGCTGGCGGTCCAGGTTCATGCTCTGGGCCATGGCGCCGATCAGGCGGTCAATCGGGCTGCCTTCCTGGGTGCCGCTGGTGAAGTACACGCCGCGCAGCAACACGCGCTCTTCAAAGGCATTGGGTTTGAACACGCCTTCGAGGAAGCTTTGCAGGCAGTCCTTCAACGCGCCGAACTGCTGCGGGAAGCCGTAGATCAGGTCGCGCCGCGCCGGGTCGCGCTCCTGTTGCAGGCGTTCGACCAGGCGTTCGTTGAGGCGCTGTTCCAGCCCGGCGAACTCGCTTTGCAGGTGTGCCAATGGGCTGTCGCTGTTTTTGCCATCGTCCAGGGCAAAGGTCATGCCCCACACCTGGGCGCGTTCCTCCTTGCTCAGGTTGTCGAAGAACTCCATGAAGCCCGGCACCAGGTCGAGCTTGGTCAGCATCAGGTAGATCGGGAAGCGCACGCCCAGTTGGGTGTACAGCTCCTGGATACGCAGGCGGATGGCAGCGGCGTGGGCGGCGCGTTCGGCATCGGTGCCCAGCAACAGGTCCGACAAGCTGATGGCGATAAACGCACCATCGATGGGGCGACGCGAGCGCTGCTTTTTCAGCAGGTCGAGGAAGCCCAGCCAGGCGGCCTTATCCACCGTGGAGTTGCTGTCCTGGGTGGTGTAGCGGCCGGCGGTGTCGAGCAGCACGGCTTGATCGGTAAACCACCAGTCGCAGTTGCGCGTACCGCCGACGCCACGCACGGCGCCGGCGCCCAGTTGCGCGGCCAACGGGAAATGCAGGCCGGAATTGACCAGCGCGGTGGTCTTGCCCGAACCCGGCGGGCCGATGATCACGTACCACGGCAGCTCGTAGAGGTTGCGGCGCTCATCACCACCGAGCTTGGCCTTTTTCAGCAGGGCCAGGGCCTCGTCCATGCGCTGGCGCAGGGTGGTGAGTTCTTCGGCGGTGGCGACGCTGTTGGGGTCGGCCGGGGTTTCGGCGGCCAGGCTGCGCATCACTTCGGCGGCCTGACGCCGGGCCTGGATGATGCGGAACACGCGGTAGGCCAGCCATACCGCGAATACCAGGACGATCAGCGCCCAGCGCCGGCCTTCCGGTACCAGCACGTCGAGCAACGGCCCGACAAACCAGATGATCAGGCTCAGGGCAATCAAACCCAGCACGGGGATCACCCAGCGAATCATGAAACTGAAAAACGCCTTCACTCGACGCCCTCCGCCAATACGGTGATTTCAACCCGACGATTGCGGGCACGGCCTTCGGCGGTGGCGTTGGTCGCCACCGGCTCGGTGTCGCTGCGGCCCTCGGCACTGAAGCGCTCGGCCTGGCCGGTCTTGGCCGCCAGGATCTCCAGCACCGACTTGGCCCGCGCTTCGGACAGCGCCCAGTTGGACGGGAAGCGCAGCGTGGCAATCGGGCGGTTGTCACTGTGCCCGGTCACCCGCACCTGGCCCTTGACCTTGCGAATGGCGTCGGCGATACGCAGCATCAGCGGCTGGTAGTCGTCGACGATGCTGGAACTGGCGGAGGCGAACAGCTCATCGCCACGAATGGTCACCACGGAACGGTCGACCGCATCCTCCACCGCCACGCGGCCGGCCTTGATGTCTTCCACCAGGAAGCCCGCCAGGCGCGGGCGCTCGATGACTTTGGGCTGCGCCACCGGACGGTCGATGGCTTGCACCGGAATCTCGCCCAGGGCATGGATATTCTTGAACACCGGTTCGGCATCCGACGCCAGCTTCATGCGCAAGCCAAACAGCAACGCCAGTAACAACGCCAAGCCGATGGCCACGGCGATCCACGGCGGCATGAATTGCGCCAGGCGGTCGCGGGCCACGGTCACGCCGCGCCAGTGCGGCGACAGCTCACGCTCATGCTCGCCACGCGCACTGCGAATGGCTGCAGCAGTGCGTTCGCGCAGGGTCTCCAGCTGGCTGCGACCGTCGTTCATCACGCGGTAGCGGCCTTCGAACCCCAGGCACATGCACAGGTACAACAGTTCCAGCAGATACAGACGTTCCCGTGGGCTTTGCAGGCAGTGGTCCAACAGTTGGAAGACTTTTTCGCCGCCCCAGGCCTCGTTGTGCACGGTGATCAGCAGGCTCTGCTTGCCCCAGTCACTGGTGCTGCCCCAGGGCGTGCTCAACACCGCCTCATCCAGCGCGGTGCACAGCGCGTAACGCGCCAGCAGCACTTCGTTACGAGCGATGCCAGCGGCTTCGGCACGCTCTTCGAACTGGCGCAGGTAGGCCAGCAATTGTGCGCGCAAGCTGGCCGGCGCCGGGTGGGCGATGGTGTTGCGCAGGCGCGTCAGCAGCGCCAACAGCGGACCGGCGGCACTTTCCAGCGGGTTGAGGCCGTGGCTCTTGCCGGTGAGCATCGGTGCGGCCGGCATGGCCAGGGGCGAAGGTTCGGCACGCACAGGCTCCGGCGCCCGGCCACCCGGACGCGGCATGAACTGGGTGCGGTCATCATCATTGGGATGCATCGCGGATTATCCTCGGATCGCCCAGAAGGCCAGGTTCAAGCCCGGGAACTGCCCGGCGATATGGAAGGCAAAACCGCCGGAATTGCCCAGTTGTTGCCAATGCTCGCTGCCGCGATCAAGCTCGTAATACGTCGAGCCTGCGTGGTACGGCAGTTGGCGTGGCGCCACCGGCAGAGGCAACAGGCCAATACCCGGCAGTTGCAGGTTGACCAGGTCGCGGATGTGCTCCACCGAGCCGACTTTGCTCTGCTGGCCGAAGCGTGCGCGCAGGGTTTCGCCGGGCACATCGGCGCGCACCACCAGGATGAAACTGGCGTTGTCGAGCAGAGTCTTGTCGGCCAGCATCGCCACGTGCACGCCATAGGCTTTCTCGACAATCGGGATCGGTGTGGCCTTGCTGTCGATCAGCATCGACAACGCTTCACGCAATGCCGCCATCACCGGCGCGAAGCTCAGGGCCAGGTCATCGTGCTGATACTGCGGGTATTCCTGGGGGCGACGACCGGAGGTGGAGAAGGTCGAGAACTCGCCGGCCAGGCTGACCAGCTCGCTGAAGAAGCGCTCCGGGTGCAACGGGCTCAACTGGCTCAAATGCTGGACCAGCGGTTGGGCGCGGTTGACCAGTTGCAGCAGCATGAAGTCGGCAATCTCCGACGCGCCACCGGCGCCCGATGCCACCACCCGCCCCGCCAGGGCTTCGCCGCGCTGGTGCAGCAGGCCGAGCAGTTCGCTGCGAAAGGCGGTGAGCGGTTTGCTCGCGGCCACATCCAATACCGGCGGGATGTAGGTGTCATCGAGCACCAATGCGCGGTCGGCACGTTTTTCCTTGATGCGCACCAGGCCCACGGCGGCGTAATCGCTGATGCCATCCTGGGCGGTGAGCAGGCGCAGGGCGCGGGAACCCACGGCCACCGGGGCGCGGTTTTCGAAAGGTGCGTTGTCATCGCGTACTTCGCGCACCTGGCTCACATAACGCGCAGCCTCCAGGGCTTCGCCTTCATCCACGGTATCGCGGGCGCCGGCGCGCTTGAGCGGCAGGGCCAGGTACACCAGGCCGTCGCGCAGGTTGTCATCGATATTCAGCGGGCTTGGCGCCAGGTCATCCTGGGGGATATTAAACGGCGTGCCGTCGGGCAGCAGGCCACGCGCCGACACGATCGCCAGCTTGCCCTGGGCCAGCAGGCCCTGGTCGATCAGCAGCTCGGAAAAACCCCAGGCGCCGGCGGACAACGGGCGACTGCGGGCATCGATCAGGTTTTCCAGGTAACGGTCATGCTGCTGGAAGTGCTGCGTTCCGATGAACATGCCTTCCGACCAGACCACGCGATTGTTCCAGGACATGGGGGCTCCGATTGCTTCTTATTGGGCAGGGCTGGATGGGGTGACCACGACGTCGGCGCGCACGGCACGCACATCGAGGCTGATCTGGTATTCGGTGTACTGGCGCGCGGGCACGTTGATCACCGTGCGCCATTGCGCGCGGTCCAGCTCGCGATAGCCCACCAGCAGGCCGATCTGGCGCGTGGACGGGTCGAGGTCACGCTGGATGCTCAATTGCTCGCCGGGTTGCACCATCACTTCGTCCTGGTCCAGCAGGTCCAGGCCCAGTGTGGATTGCGCACGGTCCGCCAGAGCGAAGTAATCGGAACGGGCGAAGGTGGCGGCGTTTTTCAGTTCGAAGATGCGCACCCTTACCGGGGCGGCCTGGCCGTTGGCACCGGGGTTGAGCCCGCTGATCGCATGGAAGTGCAGCTCGACGGCGGCCGTATCCACTTCGGCCTCGGCGGCTGTTTCGGGTTTGGCGGTGTCTTTGGCACACGCCGTCAGCAAAAGCAGTGTGGCGACTGCGAGTAAAAACCTGGGAATCATCCTGCGTCCTCAATGACGTACTTAGCTATCCGTTAAATCCATGTGCTGCGGTTCAGCGTCGCTGTCGTGCGCTGTGTTCTTCGTAGGCCCGGCTGAATTCGCGGCCGAACAGGTCCTGGAAATCTTCCTGGGCCTCGCGGGAAATATTGCTGTAGAGCTCGGTGAACTGCTGCCAGTACTGGGCCTGGCGCGAACCGTTGAAAAGGCTCGACAGCCCGCCGGGCTTGCCCATGCGTTCTTCCAGCTGCGCCGGTTCAAAGCGGCTGAGCAGGTGCTTGATGGCCGCTTCCACGCCGGCCATCACCGCCAACTGGTGGGCGCGCAGGTCGTTGAAACTGTCGCGTACGGCGAGGTCGGGTGCCATAAACGCCTGGTTGCCGTGGCGCAGGAGCAGCAGTAACGCTTCGTCAGCATTCGGGGCGAATTTCAACGGATTGTTTTCTGCCGGCTGGATCATGGTCTGCTGCATGCGGAACTCGCCCTTGAGGCTGGCGCGGGCCCGCAGCACGTCGATCAGGCCTTCGACCATCAGGCGGTAGCTGCGGCCGATATTTTCCATCTGGGCCTCGGCCTGGGCTTTGTCCAGGCGCAGTTGGTCCAGGCCCGCACCACGCAGGAAGGCTTGCAGAAGGTCCGGTTGCTGGCTTTCCGCCACGGGCGGCGGGGGCTCGACCACCGGGGGCGGCTGGATGACCGGTGGCGGCGCAGGTGGCGGCGCAGCGCTGACGACGGGTGCTGGCGTGTCGCCAAACAGGTCCCAGTCTTCGGGAATCACCGCGCCCGACACCACCGGCGGTGCCACTACCGGCACAGCCACCGGTGTCGGCGGGCGGAAGTCATGTTGCTCGGAAGGCACGTGGTCCGGCACGGTCGGCGGCGGTACGGCGGTAGGACTGAGGAAGTCGAACAGGTCCGGCAGCGTGTCCATCGATGAAGCGCCCTGGAATTGCGGCGCAATCACCGGAACAGGCGCGGGCTTATTCGACACGGCGCCCATCAGCGCTTCGAAACTGTTCGGCGACTCGCCGGCAAACGGCTGGCTGTCGACGGCCTGTACGTTGAAATCGATACGCGCCTGGATCTCGTAATCGCCGATGCGGATCAGCTCGCCATCTTGCAACAGCTCGCTATTACCCCTGCGCAAACGAATGCCGGCGTTAACCAACTCCACTCCGTTGGTACTGTTATCAGTTAAATAATAACGGCCATCTTTGTACTGAATAACGCAGTGCTGCGAGGAGACCAGACGCTCAGGATCAGGCAATACCCAGTCATTATCCGAGCTGCGGCCGATAGCCATCGAGCCCTGATTCATGGACTTTTCGGAGCACTGCCCAGGGGTAATCTTGTGATAACTAGTGATAGTCAAACACAGCGACATCTTGCCTCCTTGCTGATACTTCGCGCGCGGTCGATTCCCGGGACAGCGCTTCCCGGGATATCCCCATCAGGTCGAGCAATCGACCGTCCAAAACCTGCCAATACCAGCATGATCGCTGATCTTAACTGGGCTCTATGACAAAAATCCTGTCCCGGTACGTCGTTCGACCCACCAGTCGCACAGGTTGTTAAGCACCGCACATCTGTCACAGAGGGCGAATAGCTTACCTTGACAAGGCATAAGTACTACACCAAAAATGCACAACTTCTTGAATACCGATGATGGCACATTAGTGGCATCTTGCTTATATGACCAAGAAAACATGCAAAGTTCCTTGCGCAACTAATGCATGAATTGCCCGCTATCTAACGGGCTGATAGGGAGATCAAATACAGTGGATGTGCCGTTGCTGCTCACCGCCGTTTCCGCGACTTCGCCCTGTGGCGAAGACATGGAATATGACGCGCAATTTCTGCAATTGGAGCGTGATGCCAAGGGCCAACCCGAGCGCAGCATGGGCGACTCGATCCTGCCCGCTGAACCGCCGGAATGGCGCAGCATCCAGCAGCAAAGCCTCGACTTGCTCGCGCGCAGCAAAGACCTGCGCATCACCCACTTCCTGTTGCAAAGCGCCCTCGCCCTCCAAGGCGTGGCCGGCCTGGCCGAAGCGCTGACGCTGATCGATGCGCTGCTGCGCGATTACTGGGCCGACCTGCACCCGCGCCTGGACGCCGACGACGATAACGACCCTACCGTACGCATCAACGCCCTCACCGGCCTGACCTGCGACACCAACATCCGCCTGCTGCGCGAAAGCATCCTCACGCGCTCGCGCACCTTCGGCCCCGTGAGCCTGCGCGCGGCGCTCAACGCCAGTGGCCTGTTGAGCTTCCCCGATGAACAACTCGGCGCGCAGCAGCTCAACGCCGCGTTCCTCGACAGCGACCCCGAGCAGCTACAGGCCACCCGCGACGCTCTGATTACGGCGCGTGCGGCGTGCGAAGCGATCGAACAACAGGTCAATGATCAGGTCGGTTCCGCCCAGGGCGTGGACCTCAGCGCCTTGAAGCAGCCGCTCAAGCAGGCGTTGCAGATACTCAATCAAGCGGTGCCCGGCGCCGCCGGCAGCAGCGAACCCGAGGCCGTCAGTGACGACAATGCCCCCTCGGCCGACTTCGCCGCCGCCCCCGCAGCACCGCGTCCCGTTGGCGATATCGCCAGCCGCGACGATGTGCTGCGCAGTCTCGACAAGATCCTTGCGTACTACACCCGGCACGAGCCTTCGAGCCCGCTGCCGGTGCTGTTGAACCGGGCGAAGAATCTGGTGCACGCCGACTTTGCGGCCATCGTGCGCAATCTGATTCCCGACGGCATGTCCCAATTTGAAAACCTGCGCGGGCCGGACGGCGAGTAAGCCATCCGACTGTGCAGTAACAACACCGTCGCTCAAGCGACCAGGAGCAGCAACGTGGCGAAGCAAAGTTCTCAGAAATTCATCGCGCGCAACCGTGCGCCTCGAGTGCAGATCGAGTACGACGTCGAGCTCTACGGCGCCGAGAAAAAGGTCCAGCTGCCCTTCGTAATGGGCGTGATGGCCGACCTCGCCGGCAAGCCTGCCGAGCCGTTGGCGCCGGTGGCCGACCGCAAGTTCCTTGAAGTGGACGTCGACAACTTCGACTCGCGCCTCAAGGCCATGCAGCCGCGCGTGGCGTTTCACGTACCGAACGAACTGACCGGCGAAGGCAACCTGAGCCTGGACATCACCTTCGAAAGCATGGACGACTTCAGCCCGGCCGCCGTGGCACGCAAGGTCGACTCGCTGAATCAACTGCTCGAAGCCCGCACCCAGCTGGCCAACCTGCTGACCTACATGGACGGCAAGACCGGCGCTGAAGAAATCATCATGAAGGCGATCAAGGATCCGGCACTGCTGCAAGCACTTGCCAGCGCGCCTAAGCCTGCAGGGGACCAGTAATCATGACTGACAATACCGCCCGCGAAGGCTCCCAGATCCTGGGCACCCAGACCGAAGAAGCCAGCGAGTTCGCCAACCTGCTGCTGCAGGAATTCAAGCCCAAGACCGAGCGCGCCCGCGAAGCCGTGGAAACCGCCGTGCGCACCTTGGCCGAACAGGCCCTGGCGCAAACCGACCTGGTCTCCAATGACGCGATCAAGTCGATCGAATCGATCATCGCTGCCATCGACGCCAAGCTGACCGCCCAGGTCAACCAGATCATCCATCACCCGGACTTCCAACAGCTGGAAAGCGCCTGGCGTGGCCTGCACTACCTGGTCAACAACACCGAGAGCGATGAGCAGCTCAAGATCCGTGTGCTCAACATCTCCAAGCCGGACCTGCACAAGACCCTGAAGAAATTCAAGGGCACCGCGTGGGACCAGAGCCCGATCTTCAAGAAGATGTACGAAGAAGAATACGGCCAGTTCGGCGGCGAACCCTACGGCTGCCTGGTGGGCGACTACTACTTCGACCAGTCGCCACCCGACGTGGAACTGCTGGGCGAACTGTCGAAAGTCTGCGCCGCCATGCACTCCCCGTTCATCGCTGCCGCTTCGCCGACCGTGATGGGCATGGGCTCGTGGCAAGAGCTGTCGAACCCACGCGACCTGACCAAGATCTTCACCACCCCGGAATACGCCGGCTGGCGTTCGCTGCGTGAATCGGAAGACTCGCGCTACATCGGCCTGACCATGCCGCGCTTCCTGGCGCGCCTGCCGTACGGCGCCAAGACCGACCCGGTGGAAGCCTTCGCCTTCGAAGAAAACACCGACGGTGCCGACAGCTCCAAGTACACCTGGGCCAACGCCGCGTACGCGATGGCGGTGAACATCAACCGTTCGTTCAAGCACTACGGCTGGTGCTCGCGCATCCGTGGCATCGAGTCTGGCGGTGAAGTGGAAAACCTGCCGGCCCACACGTTCCCGACCGATGACGGTGGCGTGGACATGAAGTGCCCGACCGAAATCGCCATCAGCGACCGCCGTGAAGCGGAACTGGCGAAAAACGGTTTCATGCCGCTGCTGCACAAGAAAAACACCGACTTCGCCGCGTTCATTGGCGCGCAGTCGTTGCAGAAACCGGCCGAGTACGATGACCCGGACGCCACCGCCAACGCCAACCTGGCCGCGCGCCTGCCGTACCTGTTCGCCACCTGCCGTTTCGCTCACTACTTGAAGTGCATCGTGCGCGACAAGATCGGTTCCTTCAAAGAGAAGGACGAGATGCAGCGCTGGTTGCAGGACTGGATCCTCAACTACGTGGACGGTGACCCGGCTCACTCCACCGAAACCACCAAGGCCCAGCACCCATTGGCTGCCGCCGAAGTGATCGTGGAAGAAGTCGAAGGCAACCCTGGGTACTACAACTCCAAGTTCTACCTGCGCCCGCACTACCAGCTCGAAGGGCTGACGGTGTCGCTGCGCCTGGTATCCAAGCTGCCTTCGGCGAAAAGCGCGTAAACCACCGATGAGCTAGCTCTTCTGTGGGAGGGGGCTTGCCCCCGATGGCATCACCGGGGTGTAACTGACACACCGAGGTGCCTGCATCGGGGGCAAGCCCCCTCCCACACAAAAGCACTGCCCATTTGGAGTTAATCAAATTCAGTGGCCCACGCCACACAGGGAGAAAACATGGCTGTTGATATTTTCATCAAGATCGGCGACATCAAGGGCGAGTCCATGGACAAGGCCCACAAGGACGAAATCGACGTGCTGAACTGGAGCTGGGGCATGGCCCAGTCCGGCAACATGCACGTGGGCGGCGGTGGCGGCGCGGGCAAGGTGAACATCCAGGACCTGTCGCTGACCAAGTACGTCGACAAGGCTTCGCCGAACCTGATGATGCACTGCGCCAGCGGCAAGCACATCGACAAGGTCAAGCTGACCGTGCGCAAGGCCGGTGGCGAAAGCCAGGTCGAGTACATGGTGATCAACCTGGAAGAAGTGCTGGTGACCTCGCTGAGCACCGGCGGTTCGGGCACCGATGACCGCCTGACCGAGAACGTCACCCTGAACTTCGCCCAAGTGATGGTCGACTACCAGCCGCAGAAAGCCGACGGCACCAAAGACGGCGGCGCGATCAAGTTTGGCTGGAACATCCGTTCCAACACCAAGCGCTGATAGCCCTGGTGGCCGTGGCGCCATGCCACGGCCCCTGGTTTTTTGTCCCTCTCGCAACCCGTCCGTGGAGCTGCTTTGGTGGTAACTGAAATCGCTTCCCGCGACCGTCTGCAACCGTCCCTGTTGGACCGGCTGACGGACGACGATCCAACCAATCCCAAGGAAAGCGCCGACAAACGCGTGCTGTCCCTGACCCAATTGAAAGCCTCGGTGCTGCGTGACCTGGCGTGGCTGCTCAACACCACGTCGTTGCTCGATGCCGATGCCACACTGCACACTCCAGCCGGCACCTCGGTGGTCAATTACGGCCTGCCGGCGCTGGCGGGCAACAGTGTTTCCAGCGTGGATATCAAGGCGCTGGAAGCCCTGATCTACCAGGCCATCGCCACCTTTGAGCCGCGCATCCTGCGCCACACCCTGCGTGTCAAAGCCCGTGTCGGCCATGGCGAAATGAACCACAACGCCCTGAGTTTCGAGATCGAAGGCGACCTGTGGGCCCAGCCGGTGCCGTTGCGCCTGTTGCTGCAAACCGACCTCGACCTGGAATCCGGCCACGTACGCGTGGTCAATGCCGACCAGCGGAGGCGCCCATGAACCCGCGCCTGCTGGAGCTGTACAACCAGGAACTGCACCACGTGCGCGAAAGCGCCGCCGAGTTCGCCAAGGAATACCCGAAGATCGCCAGTCGGCTGACCCTGTCCGGTATGGACTGCGCCGACCCGTACGTCGAACGCTTGCTCGAAGGCTTTGCCTACCTCACGGCCCGCGTGCAGCTCAAGCTCGACGCCGAGTACCCGACCTTCACCCACAACCTGCTGGAAATCGCCTACCCGCACTACCTGGCACCGACACCGTCGATGACGGTGGTGCAGTTGCAGACCGACCCGGACGAAGGCTCGCTGGCCAGTGGTTTCCCGCTGCCCCGCGACACCGTCCTGCGCGCCGCCCTGGGCCGCGAAACCCAGACCTGCTGCGAGTACCGCACCGCTCACCCGGTGACGCTGTGGCCGCTGCAGGTGAGCAACGCCGAGTACTTCGGCAACCCTGCCGCCGTATTGGGACGCTTAGCCGCCAGTGAGTCGAAAGCCAAGGCCGGTCTGCGCCTGACCCTGCGCACCGGCGCCGAGCTACCGTTCAACAGCCTCGACCTGGACAGCCTGCCGCTGTACCTCAGCGGCGCCGACGAGCAACCGTTCCGTCTCTACGAGCAACTGCTGGGCAATGCCTGCGCGGTGTTCGCACGCAAGCCCGGTGGCGATTGGGTCGAGCGCCTGCCGCAAGATGCGCTGCGCTCCCGTGGTTTTGATGACGCCGACGCCGCGATGCCGGTCGTCGCACGCGCCTTCCAGGGCTATCGCCTGCTGCAGGAATACTTCGCCCTGCCCCACCGCTTCCTGTTCGTCGAATTCGCCGAGCTGAGCCGTGCGGTCAAGCGTTGCGACGGCCAGGAGCTGGAACTGATCGTGCTGTTCGACCGCCACGAACCGAGCCTGGAAGGCAGCGTCGGCGCAGCGCAGTTCCTGCCGTTCTGCACCCCGGCGATCAACCTGTTCCCCAAACGCGTGGATCGTATCCACTTGTCCGACCGGGTCAATGAACACCATGTGATCGCCGATCGCACACGGCCGATGGATTTCGAGATTCACTCCCTGAGCGGCATCACCGGCCACGGCACCGGGCCGGAGCAGCCGTTTTTGCCGTTCTACGCGGTGCGCGACCCGTCGCGCTATGGCCGCGACCAGGCGTACTACACCGTGCGTCGCGAGCCGCGCGTACTGTCCAGCGACCAGCGCCGCAACGGGCCGCGCTCCACCTATGTGGGCAGCGAAACCTTTGTCAGCCTGGTGGACAGCCGGCAGTCGCCGTACCGCCACGATCTGCGCCAGCTCGGCGTGACCGCACTGTGCACCAACCGCGATCTGCCGTTGTTCATGAGCGTGGGCAACGGCAAGACCGACTTCACCCTGGCCGACAGCGCGCCGGTATTGTCGGTGCGCTGCGTGGCAGGCCCCAGCCGCCCGCGCCCCAGCCACGCCCATGACGCCAAGGCCTGGCGCCTGATCAGCCAGCTCTCGCTCAACTATTTGTCCCTGAGCGAACAGGGCCAGGGCGCCGGCGCCTTGCGCGAACTGCTGCGCCTGTACGGCGACAGCAACGACGCCGCGCTGCAATTGCAGATCGAAGGCCTGCGCGAGGTCAGCAGCAAAGCCGTGACCCGACGCCTGCCGATGCCCGGCCCGATCGTGTTTGGCCGGGGCCTGGAGATCACCCTGGAATTCGATGAAAACGCGTTTCGCGGTACCGGCGTGTTCCTGCTCGGTGCGGTATTGGAACGCTTCCTGGCACGCTACGTGTCGATCAACAGTTTTACCGAGACGGTGATCCGTACCACCGAACGCGGCGAGATCATGCGATGGAAAGCCAAGCCCGGACGTCGTCCGACCCTGTGAGTACCCTGGATGCGATGCACCAGGAGCCCTGGGAATACGATTTCTTCCAGGCGCTGCGGCGTATCGAGTGCGAATCGCCGGAGCTGCCGCGCCTGGGCCATTCCCTGCGCCTGGCGGATGACCCGCTGCGCCTGGGGCAACAGGCCGATTGCACCTTCGCCCCGGCCACGCTGGCCTCGGTCGACCCCGGCGGCGACGGCAAGCCGGCGCGCCTGGAGCAGTTCTTCTTCGGTCTTGGCGGCCCCAACGGCCCGCTGCCGCTGCACATCACCGAGTACGTGCGCGAGCGTCAGCGCAACAACGCCGACAGCACCAGCAAGCAGTTCCTGGATGTGTTCCACCATCGCCTGCTCAGCCTGTTTTACCGGGCCTGGGCCGAGGCGCGGCCGACCGTCAGCCACGACCGCCCGGACGATGACTACTGGTCGGCACGCCTCGCCGCGCTGAGCGGCCGGGGCATGCCGAGCCTGCTGAATCAGGGGCTGATCCCGGATACCGCCAAGCTGCACTACAGCGGCCACCTGTCGGCGCAAACCCGCTACCCGGACGGCCTGAAGGCGATTCTCAGCGAGTATTTCGGCCTGCCGGTAGAGATCGAAGAGTACGTCGGCCAATGGCTGGAACTGCCCGAACGCAGCCGCGTGAGTGTGAGCGCCAACCGCCTGGGCGTGGACTTTTGCCTGGGCAGCTTCGTGTGGGACCGCCAGCACAAATTCCGTATCCGCCTGGGCCCGCTCACGCTGGATGACTACATGGGCATGCTGCCCGGCCACCAGCCATTCAACGAACTGGTGGCGTGGGTGGCCGAGTACCTGGGCCATGAACTGGACTGGGACCTGAACCTGGTTTTGCAACAACCCGAAGTCCCGGCGCTGCAACTCAACGGCCAGTTCCGCCTGGGCTTCAACACCTGGCTCGGTAAACCCGAGCATGACGCCAACGACCTAATCCTGGCCCGGCACTACGCCGACCACGCCACCACCTCAAGGAATCCAGAGCATGGGTGAAATCAGTCGCGCCGCACTGTTCGGCAAACTCAACAGCGTGGCCTACAAGGCCATCGAAGCCGCCACCGTGTTCTGCAAACTGCGGGGCAACCCGTATGTGGAACTGGCCCACTGGTTTCACCAGTTGCTGCAACTGCAGGACTCGGACCTGCACCGCATCATCCGCCAGTTCAACGTCGAGCCGGCACGCCTGGCCCGTGACCTTACCGAAGCGCTGGACCGCCTGCCGCGTGGCTCGACGTCGATCACCGACCTGTCGTCCCATGTGGAAGAAGCCGTCGAGCGCGGCTGGGTCTACGGCAGCCTGATGTTCGGCGAAAGCCAGGTGCGCACCGGTTACCTGGTGCTGGGCATTCTCAAGACGCCGAGCCTGCGTCACGCGCTGCTGGGTTTGTCCGCCGAATTCGACAAGATCAAGGCCGAGGCCCTGAGCGAACGCTTTGATGAATACGTGGGCGACTCGCCGGAAAACGCGCTCAGCGCCAGCGACGGTTTCAACGCCGGCGCCGTGCCGGGCGAAGCCAGCGGCGCGATGGCGCCGAGTGCGATGGGCAAGCAGGAAGCGCTCAAGCGCTTCACTGTCGACCTGACCGAACAGGCGCGCAGCGGCAAGCTCGATCCGATTGTTGGCCGCGATGAAGAGATCCGCCAACTGGTCGACATCCTTATGCGCCGCCGCCAGAACAACCCGATCCTCACCGGTGAAGCCGGGGTGGGCAAGACCGCCGTGGTCGAAGGCTTCGCTTTGCGCATCGTCGCCGGGGACGTGCCGCCCGCGCTGAAAGACGTAGAGCTGCGCAGCCTCGATGTGGGCCTGCTGCAAGCCGGCGCCAGTATGAAAGGCGAGTTCGAACAGCGCCTGCGCCAGGTTATCGAAGACGTCCAGGCCTCGCCGAAGCCGATCATCCTGTTTATCGACGAAGCGCACACGCTGGTGGGCGCCGGTGGCGCCGCCGGAACAGGTGATGCCGCCAACCTGCTCAAGCCGGCCCTGGCCCGTGGCACCTTGCGCACCGTGGCCGCCACCACCTGGGCCGAGTACAAGAAACACATCGAGAAAGACCCGGCCCTGACTCGCCGCTTCCAGGTCGTGCAAGTCGCCGAACCGTCGGAAGACAAGGCGCTGCTGATGATGCGCGGCGTGGCCTCGACCATGGAAAAACACCACCAGGTGCAGATCCTCGACGAAGCCCTGGAAGCTTCGGTGAAGCTGTCCCACCGCTACATCCCGGCGCGCCAGTTGCCGGACAAATCCGTGAGCCTGCTGGACACCGCCTGCGCCCGCGTCGCCATCAGCCTGCACGCGGTGCCGGCGGAAGTGGACGACAGCCGTCGTCGTATCGAGGCGCTGGAAACCGAGTTGCAGATCATCGCTCGCGAACATGCCATTGGCATTGCGATTGGTGCGCGCCAGACCAATACAGAGGCGCTGTTGAGCGCTGAGCGTGAGCGTCTGGCGACCTTGGAAAGCCGCTGGGCTGAAGAGAAAACCTTGGTGGACGAGTTGCTAGCCACCCGTGCAACGCTACGTGAAAAGGCGGGCGTCGTGGACAGTGGCAACGATGAACTGCGCGCCCAACTGGTCGACCTGCAACAGCGCCTCACCGTCCTGCAAGGCGAAACCCCGCTGATCCTGCCCACCGTGGATTACCAGGCCGTGGCCTCGGTGGTCGCTGACTGGACCGGCATTCCGGTCGGCCGCATGGCGCGCAATGAGTTGGAGACGGTGCTCAACCTCGACCAGCACCTGAAAAAACGCATCATCGGCCAGGACCACGCCCTGCAGATGATCGCCAAGCGCATCCAGACCTCCCGCGCCGGCCTCGACAACCCGAGCAAGCCGATTGGCGTGTTCATGCTGGCGGGCACCTCGGGCGTGGGCAAGACCGAAACCGCCCTGGCCCTGGCCGAAGCCATGTACGGCGGCGAACAGAATGTCATCACCATCAACATGAGCGAATTCCAGGAAGCCCACACGGTGTCGACCCTCAAGGGTGCGCCTCCAGGCTATATCGGCTACGGCGAAGGCGGCGTGCTGACCGAAGCGGTGCGGCGCAAGCCCTACAGCGTGGTGCTGCTGGACGAGGTGGAAAAAGCCCACCCGGACGTGCATGAGATCTTCTTCCAGGTGTTCGACAAGGGCGTGATGGAGGACGGCGAAGGCCGGGTGATCGACTTCAAGAACACCCTGATCCTGCTGACCACCAACGCCGGCACCGAGCTGATTTCCCAGGTGTGCAAAGACCCGGCGAACATCCCGGAGCCGGAAGACATCGCCAAGGCCCTGCGCCAGCCGCTGCTGGAGATTTTCCCGCCGGCTCTGCTCGGCCGTCTGGTGACCATTCCGTACTATCCGCTCAGCGACGAGATGCTCAAGGCGATCACCCGCCTGCAACTGAACCGCATCAAGAAGCGTGTGGAGAGCACTCACAAAGTGGCCTTCGACTACGACGACGCGGTGGTCGATTTGATCGTCTCGCGTTGCACCGAAACCGAAAGCGGCGGGCGCATGATCGACACCATCCTGACCAACAGCCTGCTGCCGGACATGAGCCGTGAATTCCTCACGCGCATGTTGGAGGGCAAGGCGTTGGCGGGGGTACAGATCAGCAGTCGGGATAATGAATTGCACTACCAGTTCAACGATTGACCTGACGGAATACTGCTCAACATGTGGGAGGGGGCTTGCCCCCGATGGCGGTGAATCAGTCACCTGATGCATCCACTGACACACTGCTATCGGGAGCAAGCTCCCTCCCACATTGGATTGGGTTCCTTCAGTTATTAGGGTATTTCGATGCTATTCAACCAAGCCTCACGCCTGGCCAAAATCACCAGCCCCCTCGGGCCGGATGTACTGCTGCTCAATGAAATGGGCGGCGGCGAAGAGCTGGGGCGGCTGTTCAACTACGAGCTGCAACTGACGTCCCTGGATGCCAACATCGACCTCAACCAATTGCTCGGCAAACCCATGAGCGTGGGCCTGCAGTTGGCGGACGGCGGTGAACGGCACTTCCACGGCATCGTCGCACGGTGCAGCCAGAACATCGACCAGGGCCAGTTCGCCAGTTACCAGGTGACGCTGCGCCCGTGGCTGTGGTTGCTCAGCCGTACCTCCGATTGCCGGATTTTCCAGAACCTGAGCATCCCGCAGATCATCAAGCAGGTGTTCCGCGACCTGGGTTTTTCCGATTTCGAAGACGCCCTGAGCCGGCCATACCGCGAGTGGGAATACTGCGTGCAGTATCGCGAGACCAGCTTCGATTTCGTCAGCCGCTTGATGGAACAGGAAGGCATCTACTATTTCTTCCGCCACGAACAGGACCGCCATGTGCTGGTGCTGGCCGACGCCTACGGCGCCCACACCACGGTGCCGGGCTACGCGTCGGTCCCGTATTACCCTAAGGACGAGCAGCAGCGCGAACGCGACCACATGCACAACTGGCACCTGGCGCAGGAGGTGCAGCCCGGTTCGCTGGAGCTCAACGACTACGACTTCCAGCGCCCCAGCGCCAGCATCGATGTGCGCTCGGCCATGCCACGCCCGCACACCGCCGGCGACTACCCGCTGTACGACTACCCCGGCACCTACGTGCAAAGCGAGGACGGCGAACACTACGCACGCACCCGCATCGAAGCCCTGCAGACCCTGCATGAGCAGATCGAATTCAGCGGCAATGCGCGGGGTTTGGGTTCGGGGCATTTGTTCAGCCTCACCGGCTTCAGTCGCCAGGACCAGAACCGTGAATACCTGATCATCGGCTGCCGCTACTACATCGTCCAGGAAAGCCTGGAGAGCGGCGGCGGCTCGGGCTCGGCACAGTTCGAAAGCAGCCTGACCTGCATTGACGCCCAACAGAGTTTCCGCCCGCTGGCCATCACCCACCGCCCTATCGTCAAAGGCCCGCAGACCGCGCTGGTGGTTGGCCCCAAGGGCGAGGAAATCTGGACCGACCAGTACGGCCGCGTCAAGGTGCACTTCTACTGGGACCGTCACGACCAATCCAACGAGAACAGCTCGTGCTGGATTCGCGTGTCGCAATCCTGGGCCGGCAAGAACTGGGGCTCGATGCAGATCCCACGGATCGGCCAGGAAGTGATTGTGAGCTTTCTGGAAGGTGATCCCGACCGACCGATCATCACTGGGCGGGTGTACAACGCCGAGCAGACCGTGCCCTACGACCTGCCGGAAAACGCCACCCAGAGCGGCATGAAAAGCCGCTCGAGCAAGGGCGGCACGCCGGCCAACTTCAATGAAATCCGCATGGAGGACAAGAAGGGGCTGGAGCAGTTGTATATCCATGCCGAGCGTAATCAAGACATCGTGGTCGAGGTGGATGAGAGCCATTCGGTGGGGCATGACCGCAACAAGAGCATCGGGCATAACGAGACGGTGACGATTGGCAACAACCGCCTGCGTGTCGTGCGCAGCAACGACACCGTACTGGTGGGCGGCGCCAAATCGGACAGCGCCGCCACGCACTACACGATCGAGGCCGGCGAGAGTATTCGCCTGGTGTGCGGCGACAGTGTGATCGAGCTCAAGGCCGGTGGAGACATCAACCTGACCTGTGGCTCGTTCAATCTGTTTTCCAGCGGCAGCAGCAAGATCCAGACGAAAGGAAAACTGGACATCAACCTGGGCAGCGACAAGGGCACATCGCCCGGCGCCCAAGGTGTGCAAAGCACGATCAAGTCCGCCGTCGAATCAAAATTTTCCGGCAAGCCCGGCGCTGATCAATAACGAGATTTCCCCACCATGAATTACGTAATTAACGAAGCCCAATTCACCCTGCCAGATGCCGAGGTGCAGGACACCTCAATCAATATTCTCAAGTTCGCCAGCCTGGGTACCACGCTGGTGGTCAGTCGCAGCCCACTGGCGGAGGGCGAGACCTTGCACAGCAACTTCGAGGGCCAGCTTAAGAAGCTTGAACAGCAAGTCAAAGACCTTCGTTATTCGCCAGCGCAAGCTATCAAGGTGGGGCCGGCGCAGGATATCGATGCCTTTGAGGTGCAGAACCGTTTCAATAAAGGCAGCGACAACATTTACCAGTATCAGTTGGCGATGCAGATACCCGGCACACGTCGCTTGATCGCCCTCAGCTACGTAAAGACCCAGCCCTTGGGGTCTGCCGAGGCAGCGCATTGGGCAACACTGAAAAACACCCTCACCTTTCTCGCCACGCCCTGAGTCGAAACTGAGCAATGAGTGAAGACCTCTGGGCCGCCCGCGAAGGCGACGCACTGCTGCACACCTCGGTGATGGCCGATATTCTCGGCGGTGTACTGGAAGTGGCCGCCTATGCGGCAATCACCTACGTGGGCTGCCTCGCGGTCGCGGCGGCGGTTGCTATAACAACCGGCGCAACCATCGCCACCGGTGGCGTTGCATTGGTTTTGGTCGTGGGTGCGGTCGTCGGGATCACCGCGGGGCTTACAGGGGCCGATCTGAAAATATCCAGTTGGTGCGAGTCAGCTGCCAATTGGGTGTTTCCACCGGTGATCGACGCCTTCATTACCAGTGGTTCAGACAACGTTTTCATCAACGGGAAAAAGGCTGCACGAGCGGCTGGCAAGATGACCGCTGTGCCGGTGGCCCCCAGTGAGCCACCAGAACCGAGCTTTCTGGACATGGCCGGGGAGTTTTTCTCTCAACTGTGGCGACCGACCGTCGCCTCACCCGCTCCCGGCACCGAGCCTTGCCGACTGGACACCGTTGCGTGCAACAAGCACCCGCCGATGCCCTTGCAATTCATTGCAGAGGGCTCAAGCTCAGTGTTCATCAATGGGCAACCTGCAGCGCGAAGCGGCGATCGCAGCACCTGTGACGCCAAGGTAGGGACAGCCCAGGGTCTGATCTCGCCGGATGTGCGCATCGGTGGTGAGACCATCGTGGTGCAGGAAATTCGCAGCGGAAAAACGCCCGGCGTAGGCCTGGCGATTGCTGTGGTGATGGCGTTGCGAGGCAACCTGAAGTGTTTCTGGAGCAAGCTGCCGTGCCTGGTCGGAGGTTTGTTGGTAGGAGGTGCCGTCTCTTACGCAACCAGCAAGATCACCTCTGCGCTCAAGAGCGCCACAAATGGCTCGCCCAATCCGGTTCACAGCGCGACCGGGGCCAAGATCCTGGGCGGGGACGAGGAACTCGACTTCATCCTCCCGGGCTTGCTCCCGATAGATTGGCAGCGTTTCTACAGCAGCCTCGACACACGCCGGGATGGCCTCTTTGGCGCCAGCTGGAGCGTTGCGTATGAGGTGTCGATCGAGATAGAGGCAGACGATAACCTGTTCTACATCGATGAGCAGGGGCGCCGCCTGGAGATCGGTTATATCCCCTTGTCCGGTGGAGCCTTCGATCCGGGCGAAGGCCTTGCGGTCAGGCGCAGCGGTGACGGCGCAATATTGATCGAGAGTATCGACGGCCTGTATCGACTGTTCGAAGCCGACCCGCTAAACAGTTCGCGGATGCGCCTGCATCTGCTGGGTGATCGCAATGAAGGGCGGATCTTTCTCGACTACGACACTCAGGGGCGGCTGTATCGCCTACGCGACACCCATGACTTGATGCACGTAGAGCTGAGCTACTCGGCCGAACACCCACGGCGCGTGAGCGAAATCGAACGACGTTACCTGCACCAGCAACATTTCGAAGCGCGCAGCGATGTGCTCGTCAGTTACCGCTATGACAGTCACGGCGACCTGGCTGAAGTCTTGGACGGGCAAGGTACGACCCTTCGACGCTTTGCTTATGACAATTGCCGGCGAATGGTCGAACACCAATTGCCCGTTGGCCTGCGCTGCTTCTACCAATGGGGTGCAGTGCCCGGGCCGCACGGCGAGGAGTGGCGCGTGAGCCGCCACTGGACAGACGCTGGCGATGAGTACACCTTCGACTACGATCTCTACGCTGGTATTACCCGTGTGACCGACGGCCTGATGCGCGTCAGCACACGGCATTGGAACCCGCAGTACCAGATCACTCGCTACGTCGATAACCTGGGCCATACGTGGCAGTTCGAGTGGAACGAAGATCGCCAGTTGCTCGGTGCGATTGACCCGCAAAACGGCCAGTGGCGCTTCAACTATGACGCGTCCGGCAACCTGAGCACGGTGATCGATCCATTGGCCAGGACCAGTAGCACGCAGTGGCTGGCGCACTGGGCATTGCCCCAAGTGGAAACTGATCCGGCGGGCAACAGTTGGCATTATCGCTACGACCAGCGAGGCAACTGCATCGAAGAAATCGACCCACTGGGCAACCGTACTTGCTATGTCTATGACGGTTTCGGTCAGCCGGTGCGCATCATCGATGCCACGGAAAAAACCAAAGTGCTGCATTGGAACGAGTGGAGCCAACTGGTCGAAGCGGTGGATTGCTCGGGTTATCCCACTCGTTATCAGTACGACGCCTTTGGCAATCTGGTGGTGCAAACCAATGCAGAAGGCGAGTCGGTGCGCTACCGGTACGGCCCTCGAGGGCTGCTCTTGGAGAGCCAACTCCCGGATGGCCGTGTGGAACAGTTCCAGCGCAGCGCCAGCGGTTATCTGACGGCCCATGTCGATCCCGCCGGTAGCACCACGCGCTACGCCTATGACACACGCGGCCTGGTCAAGCAACGCTGGGATGCGCATAACCGCACGGTCATGTTTGATCACGACGCCTACGGGCGACTGCGCAAGCTGACCAATGAGAACGGCGAAAGCTACCGCTTCGAGTGGGATGCGGCCGACCGCATGGTGCAACAGCAAGACCTCGACCAGAGTCGGCGCTGCTACACCTATGATCCGCTGGATGATGTCGTCGCCGTGGACTATCTGCCGGGGACGGAAGGCGAACCGGTAGCGCCGTTCTCACACCAGTTTCAACGAGACCCAATCGGACGCCTGGTCAGTAAAGTCACCGCAGACGGCATCACCGTTTACGAACATGATCTGAACGATCAACTGGTCAGCGTCACGTCCACCGCGCCTGACGGTCGACAGCATCGACTGGACTTCAGCTACGATGCGCTTGGGCAACTGCTGCAGGAGCAAAGTACAGCGGGCTCCCTACAGCATTGCTACGACGAATTGGGGAACCTGATTCAGACCCGGTTGCCCGACGGTCGATGGCTGAACCGACTCTACTACGGCAGCGGCCACCTGCATCAGTTAAATCTCGACGGAAAGGTCATCAGCGACTTCGAGCGTGATCGTTTGCACCGCGAAGTACAGCGCACTCAAGGCCAACTCAAGACAAGTACCACATACGACCGCAGTGGCAGGATTCGCTCACGGCAGCGCCGCAGTATTGACCAACCGTGGCAGTTGCCGCCGTTGGTCGAGACTGGCTACAGCTACGATTCCAGCGATAACCTGATCGGGCGTCGTCGCATCGGCCGTATTCACGATCGCCAAGAGCACTTGGGTTACGACAGCACCGACCGCATTCTTGTCTGCCACCACGTCGGAAAGAGCGAAACCTACGCCTATGACGCCGCAGCCAACCTGCTGGATAGCGGGCATCAAGGGGGACTTGTACGACATAACCGGCTGCTCACCTATCAGGACAAGCGTTATCGATACGATGCCATGGGCCGTATGATCGAAAAACGCAGCGGCATGCGTGGTTTTCAGCGCTTTGCCTATGACGCGGAAAGTCGGCTGGTTGAAGTGCGAAATGAGAGCGGCAGCGTGGTCAGGATGACCTATGACCCACTGGGTCGACGCGTCGAAAAAAACGAATATGACGACGATGGCTATCCGCTGGGTCAGACACGTTTCACCTGGGATGGTTTACGCCTGTTGCAAGAGCATAAGCACAGCCAGACGAGCCTTTATGTTTATGAAGGGGAAAGCTACGAGCCTCTGGCCCGAATAGACGGTACCGGGTCGCTTGAAAAAATTCGCTATTACCACAATGATCTGAACGGCCTCCCTGAGCAGCTTACCGAGGCCGATGGACACCCCCTCTGGCAGGCCAGTTACCAAGTGTGGGGCAATACCTCCGAGGAAGTGCGCGAGCCTTACTACATTGAAGAGCAGAACCTACGATTCCAGGGACAGTACCTGGACCGGGAGACGGGGCTGCATTTCAATACATTTCGGTTTTATGATCCGGATATAGGGCGCTTTACAACGCCGGACCCTGTTGGGCTGGCAGGAGGTTTTAACCTTTATCAGTATTCTCCTAATCCTTCCGGATGGATCGATCCGTTGGGATGGGCACCTTGCGGTTCAACAACAGCCAAGCTTCAGGCACACGCCAATGCCGCTAGAAAGGCTGTTTACAGTAACCCTCAACGGTCGTTGACCCCGAAACAGAGAGCAGCAGTAAAACGAGCCTATGACAGAGGTGATCTCGGACAAGCACGATCACGCTATCGCCGGTATGTAGGGCAGAGAATAGATGCAGACTTCAAAAACAGAGTAAAAAATGACCCGTCACTGGGGCATTTGGAGGTATCCAAATCAGGGCAACGCCTACCCGATGTGTATGAAACTAAAACTAAAACCTGGTGGGATCTCACGACGAAGGCTGATTGGAAAAGGGGCACGCATCAGCGGCGTTACGGGGACTGGGGCAATGGTTATGAAGGAATATTATGGTGAGTGAAAAAACTCCATCAAAGGTACTGTCCGGCGTTGAGCAGGACGGACTTGTTTTGCCTAAAAAAACGCGCTTTGAAAACGAGCTCATCAGTGGTTGCAAACTGAAAAACGCGAACCTCTGCGATCCGATTTTTGACCAATGTGTTTTGGAAAATTGCGACTTTGAGAAAGCTGACTTTTCCGGCTCGCGATTCTTCAATAAAACATCCTTGACCCGTTGCTCGTTCAAGAATGCGGATTTTCAGGCATCCGGCTTCAGCAATAGCAAATTCGAAAACTGCACGTTTGTGAAATGCAACTTCCGTGAAGCATCCTTGAAGGATTGCACCTTTGTCAGCTGCACCTTTTCTCAGTGCAAAATCATTGATAACTCGTTTAACGCAAAAAATATAACCAACATTAAATTCATTGGAAAACTCCAGGAAGTCCGTTTTATATCAGATCAGCCCCACACCCCAATTTCTGTCGACTTTGAACTTTGCAAACTTGACTATGTAACCTTTGAAAACTGCAACCTGGAAAACATCATACCCCCCGCCGAGGCCAAACACGTTTTCTTTAAGGATGTGGCAGCCCGCGCAAAAAAAGCACTCACAGTGATCTCTGCGGAACCTGAAAGCCAGATCAACAAAATATTAAAGCGACGACTGTTAAAACTCACAACTCAACGAGGTGCAGTTTTCAACACTGACAATCTGGAAGAATATGAAGGCGCAGAATTCACCGCACGATTTATTTCACTTCTCCAGGATTCTTAAACAGCACAGTACAGTTGAAGCCTTTGATCGTGCACGCTATTTCAACACTGGCCAAGATGATTGACCCGCCCAGTGAGGAGTGGGAATTTGTTGATATCGGGGAAGGTGGCGCTGATGTCGTCAAGGCAGTGGAAGAGCAAGTCGACGCTCTAAAACGCGATTAGACGAACTGGCTTGAATTGGCATACGTATCAATACCCCACAAAAAATGGGCACCCGATCCAGTCGGCGTGCCCATCTCTCCTACCACCCCGCCCCCTTCGAGACGGTAACGCTATTACGCGTTGACAGTGTCTTTCAGCGATTTACCCGGCTTGAACGCAACCGTGTTGCTCGCCTTGATCTTCACCGGCTCACCGGTTTGAGGGTTTTTGCCAGTGCGAGCGCCACGGTGGCGTTGCAGGAAGGTGCCGAAGCCAACCAGGGTGACGCTGTCCTTGCGGTGCAGGGCGCCGGTGATTTCTTCGAGAACGGCGTTGAGGACGCGGTTGGCCTGTTCTTTAGTGAGATCGGCTTTTTCAGCGATGGCGGCTGCGAGTTCTGGTTTACGCATAAGTGAAGCCTCTTTGACGGTTTTTTGTTGTTATGTCCGTGCTGCTCTCTTCTGGAGCAGCGCCCAAAGCGCCGCAGGCTCTACTCTGCGGCAGACGGGAGTGAGGATGGCATGCCCTCGCACGCTCCGCCAGTCTAGCGGCGACCTTTCTGGAGGGAAAAACGTGCTTATTCCGACAGAACGACCGGTATTTACGCCAGCAACGGCGGAAGTTCTTTGTTGAGGGCGAGTTTTTCCATCACGGCGCTGCCAGTCAGTGCGTAACCCAGCAGGCGACCGCTGGCGTCACGGCACAGGGCCTTGATGTCGGCGCCCTCGCCTTCGACACTCCAGACGCCTTCGGTGCCCCGAGGCGGTGGCGAAACCACCAGCGGGCAGATCGGGGTTTTCACGGTCACTGGCATCGGGCCGTAGCTGACGGCGGTGGCGTTGCCGGCCAGGGTCTGGGCCAACGCACGGGCGCAGCTCATCAGCGGCATCACGTACAGCAGGTTCAGTCCGTCGACCTCGGCGCAGTCGCCCAGGGCGTAGATATTGGCGTGGGAGGTCTTGAGGTGGCGGTCCACCATGATCCCGCGATTGGTCTGCAGGCCGGCGGCGGCGGCCAGGTCGACGCGTGGGCGCAGGCCGATGGCCGAGACCACCAGGTCGCAGGCGATCACTTCACCGTCCGACAGGTGAGCTTCCAGGCCATCAGCGGTGCGCTGCAGGCGATTGAGCACCGGGCCCAGGTGGAAACGCGCGCCGAGGCCTTCGAGGCCGGCCTGTACCGCGGCGGCGGCGGCCGGGTGCAACAGGGTCGGCATGACTTGCTCGCACGGTGCCACCAGGTCGATTTCATAACCGCCCAGGATCAGGTCATTGGCGAACTCGCAGCCGATCAGGCCGGCGCCGAGCAGCAGCACACGGCGCTTGCCGGCAGCGGCGGCACGAAAGCGCGCGTAGTCTTCGAGGTCGTTGATCGGGAAAATCAGGTCAGCCGCATCGCCTTCAACCGGCACACGCACGGTTTCTGCGCCCCAGGCCAGGATCAGGTCGCGGTAGGCCACCGCCTCCTCGCCGATCCACAGGCGCTTGTGCCCGGGGTCGATGCCGCTGACGCGGGTGTGAGTGCGCACTTCGGCCTTGAGTTGCTCGGCCATGGCGCCCGGTTCAGCCATGCTCAGGCCATCGGCTTCCTTGTTCTTGCCAAACCCGGTGGAAAGCATGGGCTTGGAGTAGGAGCGCCCGTCATCCGCAGTGATCAGCAGCAATGGGGTTTCGCTGTCGAGCTTGCGAAACTCACGGGCCAGGTTGTAACCGGCCAATCCGGTGCCGATGATCACGACAGGTGCGTTCATTCCTTTCTCCTTGTAATACTTTTCTGAAAATCGAGAATCAACCGATTTCGATCATTTCGAAATCCATTTTGCCCACGCCGCAGTCCGGGCACAGCCAGTCTTCCGGGACGTCTTCCCAACGGGTGCCAGGCAGAATTCCGTCATCCGGCCAGCCGTCCTTTTCGTCGTAGATCAGGCCACAGACGACACATTGCCACTTCTTCATTACTTGCTTCCTCAGGAGTCCAGGCTTCTTGGCCGACGGTCGATAGACCCGCATTGCCGTACGGCTCAGGGCGTTTTGTACTGATGGTGGCCGGCAGATGCAAGCATGATCGACGCAAACAGCCGGTTGCCTCCGGCAAAAACGTTGGACGCCATGGTAAGCTCGCCGCCTCTTTTGCTGCCGATACTGACTCACCGTGCCGCACTCAATCGACCCTCCCGATGCTTGCCAATGGTTGACCCAGAGCCTCCTGGCCCCTGTACCCACGTCCTTGACCCTCAATTGGCTGTTCAACGAAGACTCGCTGACGCGGCGGTTGACGTGGCTGTCCAACGACGGTTTCAGCGTCACGCCACTGTTCGAAGGCTGGCAACCGCTACGCGATGACGAATGTGCCGCCCTGGCGCTGGCGCCGGCCAGTATCGGTTGGGTGCGCGAGGTGTATCTGCGTGGGCATGGTCAGCCGTGGGTGTTCGCACGCAGTGTGGCCGCACGCGGCGCTCTGCAGGGCGACGGCCTGCATATGGATGAGTTGGGCAGCCGGTCCCTGGGCGAACTGCTGTTCTGTGACCAGGCCTTCACCCGCCAGGCCATCGAAGTGTGCCATTACCCTCGGCACTGGTTGCCAGCGGCCGATCAGGTCGACGGGCTGTGGGCACGCCGCTCACGCTTTGATCGCGGGCCGCTGAGCGTGCTGGTCGCGGAAGTCTTCTTGCCCAGTTTCTGGCACGCGCTGCACGCCCATCCGGAGAATTGCTGATGTACCAACGTCTGCTCAAGTCCCTGAACCACCTGAACCCCAGGGCCTGGGATTTCATTCAACTGACCCGTATGGACAAGCCCATCGGCATCTACCTGCTGTTGTGGCCGACCCTATGGGCGCTGTGGATCGCCGGCAAAGGCTCGCCTTCTTTAATCAATATCGTGATCTTCGTGCTCGGCGTGGTGCTGACGCGCGCCGGTGGCTGTGTGATCAACGACTGGGCCGACCGCAAGGTCGACGGCCATGTGAAGCGCACCGAGCAACGCCCGCTGGTGAGCGGCAAGATCAGCTCCAAAGAGGCACTGGTGTTTTTTGCCGTGCTGATGGGCATCAGTTTCCTGCTGGTGCTGCTGACCAATGCCACCACCATCCTGCTGTCCCTCGGTGGCCTGGCCCTGGCGGCGAGCTACCCGTTCATGAAGCGCTACACCTATTACCCGCAGGTGGTGCTGGGGGCGGCGTTTTCCTGGGGCATGCCGATGGCGTTCACTGCCGAAACGGGTCACCTTCCCGCTACGGCCTGGCTGCTGTATATCGCCAACCTGCTGTGGACAGTGGGTTACGACACGTATTACGCGATGACCGACCGGGATGACGATTTGAAGATCGGCGTGAAATCCACCGCCATTCTATTTGGCGATGCGGATCGCGTGATCATCCTTACGCTGCAAGGGCTGTCGTTGGTGTGCCTGTTGCTGGCGGGGGCGCGATTCGAGTTGGGTGGCTGGTTCCACCTGGGTCTGCTGGGCGCGGCGGGCTGTTTTGCCTGGGAGTTCTGGTACACCCGGGACAAGGACCGCATGAAGTGCTTCAAGGCGTTCCTGCACAACCACTGGGCGGGGTTGGCGATATTTGTCGGGATTGTGGCGGACTATGCGTTTCGCTGAGGTTTTTGTGGCGGTTGTCCCGACCTCATCGGGGGCAAGCCCCCTCCCACATTTGGAATGTGTTCCCCTGTGGGAGGGGTGGTACGACGATTCGACTTGCCCCCGGTGATTTCAGCGGCACCGCGTCATCAAGGCTTGATCACGTGCCACGCCCCACCTTTGCCATCACCGGTCTTGTCACCGGCCTTGTGGTCATCCTTGTAGGTGTAGACGGGCTTACCGTCATAGGCCCACTGGCTGGTCTGGTCATCGCGGGTGATAACGGTCCATTTGCCCATCGACTTGTCAGTGGACTCTGCCTTCAACGGCGGCCAATTGGTCGCGCACTGGTCCTTGCACACGGACTTGCCGTCAGCGTCCTTGTCGAAGGTGTAGAGCGTCATACCCTTGTGGTCCACCAGCATTCCGTCTTTGGTCATCGCCGGCTCCGCCGCAAACGCCAGGCCCGGCAGCGTCAACGCAGCCGTCACCAGCAGGGCTTTCCAGGAAATCGTGCTGTAAGTCATCGGAACCTTCCTTTTGTGGTTGTCAGGATTCGGACTCAAAGCGTAGTCCAGAGAGGCGGGAATTGCCCGAGCGACTAAATTACTGTCACACGACTGCAATAATTCCGTTATCTAATGCGGCGCAAGACAGTTAAATGACAAGAGGATTTTCGAGCATGGTTGGCAGGAGCATTCTGATTGTTGACGACGAAGCGCCCATCCGCGAGATGATCGCCGTTGCGTTGGAAATGGCCGGCTATGACTGCCTGGAGGCGGAGAACTCCCAGCAGGCCCATGCCATTATCGTCGACCGCAAGCCGGACCTGATCCTGCTGGACTGGATGCTGCCCGGCACCTCCGGCATCGAACTGGCCCGCCGCCTCAAGCGTGACGAGCTGACCGGGGACATCCCGATCATCATGCTCACCGCCAAGGGCGAAGAGGACAACAAGATCCAGGGCCTGGAAGTCGGTGCCGATGACTACATCACCAAACCTTTTTCCCCACGGGAGTTGGTAGCGCGCCTGAAGGCCGTACTGCGCCGCGCCGGGCCTACCGATGGCGAAGCGCCTATCGAAGTCGGCGGCCTGCTGCTGGACCCGATCAGCCACCGCGTGACCATCGACGGCAAACCGGCCGAGATGGGCCCCACCGAATACCGCCTGCTGCAATTCTTCATGACCCACCAGGAGCGTGCCTACACCCGTGGCCAACTGCTGGACCAAGTGTGGGGCGGCAACGTGTACGTGGAAGAACGCACCGTGGACGTGCATATCCGTCGCCTGCGCAAAGCCTTGGGCGATGCCTACGAGAATCTGGTACAAACCGTGCGCGGCACTGGTTACCGCTTCTCTACCAAGGGCTGAGCCAATCGGATCCTGACTTAACAGCTGACAAGGACGCATGTTCAAGTGAACCAAAACTGGCATGGCACCCTGATCCGCCACATGCTTTTGCTGATCACCGGCTGCCTGCTGGTTGGGCTGGTCAGCGGCTATTACGGCTGGAGTCTGGCAGTCGGCATCGCGCTGTACCTGGGCTGGACCCTCAAGCAACTGCTGCGCCTGCACGAATGGCTACGCCAGCATAAACCCGATGAGGCACCACCCGATGGCTACGGCCTGTGGGGCGAGGTGTTCGACAGCATCTACCACCTGCAACGTCGCGACCAGCGTGTGCGCGGCCGCCTGCAAGCGGTGATCGACCGGGTGCAGGAGTCCACCGCCGCGCTCAAGGACGCGGTGATCATGCTAGACAGCGACGGCAACCTGGAATGGTGGAACCGCGCCGCCGAGACCCTGCTGGGCCTCAAGACCCCCCAGGACAGCGGCCAGCCAGTGACCAATCTGGTGCGCCACCCGCGCTTCAAGGAGTACTTCGAACAGGAGAACTACGAAGAAGCCCTGGAAATCCCCTCGCCCACCAATGACCGCGTACGCATCCAGCTGTACCTGACGCGCTACGGCAATAATGAACACCTGATGCTGGTGCGCGATGTCACCCGCATCCACCAGCTGGAGCAGATGCGCAAGGACTTCGTCGCCAACGTCTCCCACGAGTTGCGTACACCGCTGACGGTGATCTGCGGCTACCTGGAGACGCTGCTGGACAACGTCGACGAGATCAACCCACGCTGGAGCCGGGCCCTGCAGCAAATGCAGCAGCAAGGCTCGCGCATGCAGACCCTGCTCAACGACCTGCTGTTGCTGGCCAAGCTGGAAGCCACCGATTATCCGTCGGACAACCAGCCGGTGGCCGTGCAAAGCCTGTTGCAGACCATCAAGAACGACGCCCAGGCCCTCTCCGGCCAACGCGGGCAGCAGATCAGCCTGGAAGCCGACCCGGCCGTGCTGCTCAAGGGCAGCGAAGGCGAGTTGCGCAGCGCGTTTTCCAACCTGGTGTTCAACGCCGTGAAGTACACCCAGGACAAAGGCAATATCCGCATCCGCTGGTGGGCCGACGAACAAGGTGCGCATTTGAGCGTGCAGGACTCCGGCATCGGTATCGACGCCAAGCACCTGCCGCGCCTGACCGAGCGCTTCTACCGTGTCGACTCCAGCCGCAATTCCAACACCGGTGGCACCGGGCTCGGCCTGGCGATCGTCAAGCACGTGCTGCTGCGCCACCGCGCACGCCTGGAAATCAGCAGCGTGCTGGGACATGGCAGCACGTTTACCTGCCATTTTCCGCCGGCTCAGGTGGCGCGCTCGCGAGCCCTCGGCAACGACAACTAAACCAAAGACACCACGGGCCTACATGTGGGAGGGGGCTTGCCCCCGATGGCGGCGGGTCAGATATGAATGTGCTGCCTGACATACTGCCATCGGGGGCAAGCCCCCTCCCACAGTGGACCGGTGTTGTTTTAGAGAGTGCATTCCAGGCCCCGCCCGGCAGTGGGCACTAGGCAAGCGCCCCGTCAGCCGCTACATTGGCCGACTTGCGCCTGCCTTTCAGGCCCGCCTGCCACCCCTTACTGAACATACGGAACCTGCAAAACCCCATCATGGACCCTTCCCCTGGTATCACCCTCGCGACACTCTTCGCCGACTTCGGAATGATTCTTTTTGCTCTGATCCTGGTACTGCTCAACGGCTTCTTCGTTGCGGCGGAGTTCGCCATGGTCAAACTGCGCGCCACCCGGGTCGAGGCCATCGCCCACAAGAACGGCTGGCGCGGGCAGATCCTGCGCACCGTACACAGCCAGCTCGACGCCTACCTGTCGGCGTGCCAGCTGGGCATCACCCTCGCCTCCCTGGGCCTGGGCTGGGTCGGTGAACCGGCCTTCGCGCACATCCTCGAGCCACTGCTGGGCGCCGTGGGCGTCGAGTCGCCGGAAGTGATCAAGGGCGTGTCGTTCTTTGCGGCGTTCTTCGTGATCTCCTACCTGCACATCGTGGTCGGCGAACTGGCACCCAAGTCCTGGGCGATTCGCAAGCCCGAGCTGCTGTCGCTGTGGACGGCGGTGCCGCTGTACCTGTTCTACTGGGCCATGTACCCGGCGATCTACCTGCTCAACGCCAGCGCCAACGCCATCCTGCGCATTGCCGGCCAGGGCGAGCCTGGCCCGCACCATGAACACCATTACAGCCGCGAAGAACTCAAGCTGATCCTGCACTCCAGCCGTGGCCAGGACCCGAGCGACCAGGGCATGCGCGTACTGGCCTCCGCCGTGGAAATGGGCGAGCTGGAAGTGGTGGACTGGGCCAACTCCCGGGAAGACCTGGTGACCCTGGACTTCAACGCGCCGCTCAAGGAAATCCTTGCGCTGTTCCGTCGCCACAAGTTCAGCCGTTACCCGGTATATGACGCGGTACGCAACGAATTCGTGGGCCTGTTGCACATCAAGGACCTGCTGCTGGAACTGGCGGCCCTGGACCACATCCCCGAGTCGTTCAACCTGGCCGAGCTGACCCGCCCGCTGGAGCGTGTGTCGCGGCACATGCCGTTGTCGCAGCTGCTGGAACAGTTCCGCAAAGGCGGCGCGCACTTCGCCCTGGTGGAAGAAGCCGACGGCAAGATCATCGGCTACCTCACCATGGAAGACGTGCTGGAAGTGCTGGTGGGCGATATCCAGGACGAACACCGCAAGGCCGAGCGCGGCATCCTGGCCTATCAGCCGGGCAAGCTGCTGGTGCGTGGCGACACGCCGCTGTTCAAGGTGGAGCGCCTGCTGGGCGTGGACCTGGACCACATCGAAGCCGAAACCCTGGCCGGCCTGATCTATGACACCCTCAAGCGGGTGCCCGAGGAGGAAGAAGTGCTGGAGGTTGAAGGCTTGCGCATCATCATCAAGAAGATGAAAGGGCCGAAGATCGTACTGGCCAAGGTGCTGTTGCTGGATTGACCGTCAATTGCCCAATGCAAAATTGGGCAATGCACCGACCGGCTGATTGAACTCATATGGGATCGAGACCAGCCCCGCCCCGGGAACGCGCTGCACCACAAAATGCAGATGCGGCCCGCTGCTGTTGCCGGTATTGCCCGACAACGCCAGCGGGCTCCCCACCGCTACATGCTGCCCGACCCGGACGCTGACCGAACCTTGCTTGAGGTGCAGGTACACGCCCTCGGTGCCGTCGTCGTGGCGCACCCTCACGAAATTCCCCGACGCATCACTGCCCCGCCCGGTCTGCTCGTTCTCGGTTTTCACCACCACCCCGCTGCGCGCCGCAATGATTGGCGTGCCTTCGGGCATGGCGATATCCATGGCGTAGCGGCTCTTACTATCGGTATGGCTGAAGGTGCCGTTGGGGCCTTGGGTCAGGCGAAACGGACCGCCGCGCCAGGGCAAGGGGTAGCGGTAGGCCTGAGGCGGGTAGCGGGCCGGAGGCCTGTCGATTATCGGCCGTTCAAGCTTGCGCTCCTGGATCACGAACGCCAGGGCGCCCGGCGTATACCGGTCGCTGATAAACACCAGGCCATTGGCATCGACGGATTTGTAGAGGGTCATGGCCTGGGTCGACACGGCGACCGTTGCCAACCCGCAGCACAGCAAGAAGCGCATAAGCATGGCGTAAACCTGCCGGGATGACTGAGCGGCAGGTTAGCGCGGTTTGATGACAACTTCAGGCAGGCAGCCCGTTGAAACAAATATCCACGTTCATTTGGGCGGCCGCCGACAAATTGACCAAGGCATCCAGGGAGAGTTTGTCGATCTTGCCGGTGAGAACGTCGTTAAGTCGGGGCTGACTGATCCCCAGTCTTTGCGCCGCATCTTTTTGAGAAAGCTCCCAGCGACGAATGGTTTGGCACAGCTCCAAAAGCAATTTTGAACGCAGCCGCATATTGGCGGCTTGCTGGGGTGTGTCTTCCAGAGCATCCCAGACACAACTGAAACGCTCGCCGTAATCTTTTTGATTCGTCATGGGCTCACCCTAACTCCTGCAATCTGGCACGAGCCAGCTCGATATCACGCCCTTCGGTTTTTTGTGTGGTCTTGCGCAGCGCGTGCAACACATAGATGGCCTCTGGCCGGTTGACCACATAAAACACCCGAAAAGCGCCCGACTCTTCAGTGATCCGGATCTCGCTGACGCCCCTCCCAATGGTCTTCATCGGCTTGCAGTCAAAGGGTTGCTCACCGTGCTGCAAGAGATCCAACTGAAACCCCACTGCCCTCCGGGCATCGAGCGGAAACGCTTTGAGATCCTTGAGCGAGCTTCCTAGAAACACCACATCCTTGTGCCTTGGCATTGGCTTCTCCTTTCATGGAAAGAAAAAGCGTAATCGACGATTCGGCCAAGGAACGTGGAGGTTTGTTTCAAGGCATAGCAAAGCCTCGCTGACACCGAAGCGTTATCGAAAGCCTATATCGAAACAGATATAAATCAAGGCACGTACCGGGAATCAGACAGTCGGTCGATTCCCGGCACTCAGGGAATCACGCACCCGGCACAAAATGCTTCTGCGCCGTGCCACGTGCGATCAGGCGGGAGATGTAGTCGAGCTTCTGCGCATCCTGGTCAATAAACCGGAACGTCAGCTGCAGCCAATCGCTGTCCGGCTTCGGTTCGAAGGCGACGATGGCGTGCAGGTAGCCATTGAGGCGGGCCACTTCGGCGTTTTCGCCTTGCTCCAGGTCGAGCACGGCGCTTTCCAGTACCTGGGGCAGGACTTCACCGCGACGCACCACCAGCAGCGCTTCCTTGATGCTCAGCGCCTTGATCACGCATTGCTGGGTGCCACTGGACAGGCGCAATTGGCCCTGGCCACGACCGCCAGCCGGCGCAGCCGCTACCGGCGCCTGCACCGGTGGGCTGTTGAGCAACCCTTTGTTAGGCGCAGGAGCGGCAGCCGCAACAGGAGCCGCACGCGCCACTTCGGGTTTGCCGCCGGTCAGGGCGCTCAAGGAATCGTTGCCGAAAGCCGAGTTCATCTTGGTCGGCGCGCTGGCGACCAGGGCGTCGAGGCGACCGATCTTGTGCAGGGCCTGCTTGACCTTGTTCAGCAACTGCTCGTTGGTAAACGGTTTGCTGACGTAGCCGGAAACCCCGGCCTGGATAGCCTGGACTACGTTCTCCTTGTCGCCACGGCTGGTGACCATCACGAACGGCATGGCTTTGAGGTGAGGCTGCTCGCGGCACCAGGTCAACAGCTCAAGGCCGGACATCTCTGGCATTTCCCAGTCGCACAGCACCAGGTCGAAGGTCTCGCGCATCAGGATGGCCTGGGCCTTTTTGCCGTTCACCGCATCTTCAAGCTTGATCCCGGGGAAGTAGTTGCGCAGGCACTTCTTCACCAGGTCGCGGATAAACGAGGCGTCATCCACCACCAACACACTGACTTTACTCATCGACCCTTCATCCTATAAAAACTTCGGCACGCAAGACGCCTGACTGATGGCATTTTGCCAAAAACTCTGCAGTCACGTTGGGACTTTCTTGTGCCCCCTCGCTGAAAAATTCGGGCCCGCAAACAAAAACGCCCGACCAAAGGCCGGGCGTTAATTTCTCGGGCAACCTTACTTATCGTCAGGTACGCCCGGAACATTAGGGATTTGATCGACTGAACCTTCAACTTCGGCCTTCATGCGCTTGAGGCCCATGTGCCGCACGTCGGTGCCGCGCACCAGGTAAATCACCAGTTCGGAGATATTGCGCGCATGGTCGCCAATCCGCTCCAGGGAGCGCAGCACCCAGATAATGCTCAAGACCCGCGAGATAGAGCGCGGGTCTTCCATCATGTAGGTGGCCAGCTCACGCAGCGCAGTCTTGTACTCACGGTCGATGACCTTGTCGTACTGGGCCACCGACAGTGCCAGTTCGGCGTCGAAGCGGGCAAAGGCGTCGAGCGCATCGCGCACCATGTTGCGCACCTGGTCGCCGATGTGGCGCACTTCCACGTAACCGCGCGGCGCTTCGCCTTCTTCGCACAACTGGATGGCGCGTCGGGCGATCTTGGTGGCTTCGTCGCCGATGCGCTCCAGGTCGATCACCGATTTGGAGATGCTGATGATCAACCGCAGGTCGGACGCCGCCGGCTGGCGACGGGCGAGAATGCGCAGGCATTCTTCGTCGATATTGCGTTCCATCTGGTTGATCTGGTCATCGATCTCACGCACTTGCTGGGCCAGGCCCGAGTCGGCCTCGATCAGCGCGGTGACCGCATCGTTGACTTGCTTCTCCACCAGCCCGCCCATCGCCAGGAGGTGGCTGCGCACTTCCTCGAGCTCGGCGTTGAACTGCGCGGAGATGTGGTGGGTAAGGCCTTCTTTGCTAATCATGTTGGCGTCCTTGGAGCGTCCGGTAAGGTGCGGATAACCGCAGCGTCAGTGCAATCAGAACCACAGCTTCCTAGCCGTAGCGACCGGTGATGTAGTCTTCGGTCTGCTTCTTCGCCGGATTGGTGAACAGGGTATCGGTGTCGCCGAATTCCACCAGCTTGCCCATGTACATGAACGCGGTGTAGTCGGAAACCCGCGCCGCCTGTTGCATGTTGTGGGTCACGATAACGATGGTGAACTTGGACTTGAGCTCGTAGATCAGTTCTTCGACTTTCAGCGTCGAGATCGGGTCGAGAGCCGAGCAGGGTTCGTCGAGCAGCAACACTTCCGGCTCCACGGCGATTGTGCGAGCGATCACCAGACGCTGTTGCTGGCCGCCGGACAGACCGAGGGCCGAGTCGTGCAGGCGGTCCTTCACTTCGTCCCACAGCGCCGCGCCTTTCAAGGCCCACTCGACCGCTTCGTCGAGGATGCGCTTCTTGTTGATGCCCTGGATACGCAGGCCGTAGACCACGTTTTCGTAGATGGTCTTGGGGAACGGGTTGGGCTTCTGGAACACCATGCCCACGCGCCGACGCAGCTCGGCCACATCTTCGCCCTTGCGGTAAATGTTGGTGCCGTAGAGGTTGATGGCACCGTCCACACGGCAACCGTCCACCAGGTCGTTCATGCGGTTGAAGGTACGC
This sequence comes from Pseudomonas sp. NFPP28, assembly GCF_900115535.1. Taxonomy (NCBI): domain Bacteria; kingdom Pseudomonadati; phylum Pseudomonadota; class Gammaproteobacteria; order Pseudomonadales; family Pseudomonadaceae; genus Pseudomonas; species Pseudomonas sp. NFPP28. Next base: position 125,203 of record NZ_FOWT01000009.1, read on the forward strand.
AGCAGCGTGGACTTGCCGCAGCCCGACGGGCCGATGAAGGCGGTCACGCGCTGCTTGGGAATGTTCATGCTGACGTCGAACAGCGCCTGTTTTTCACCGTAGTACAGGCTCAGGCCCGGCACTTCGATGGCCACGGTTTCCTGGGCCAGGCTCAGGCTCTGCTTGTCGCGACCCAGGGCAGACATGTTGATGCCGTGAGTGTGGGTGTCTTGCTGCATGGGATGCTCCCTGTGCTACCAATTCATTGTGTGTGGGAGGGGGCTTGACCCCTCCCACATTGAAAAGCTTTAGCTGTCCAACGCTTTGTATTTTTCGCGCAGATGGTTACGGATCCACACTGCCGACAAGTTGAGCGTGGCGATCACCAGCACCAGCAGCAACGCGGTGGCGTACACCAGCGGCCGGGCGGCTTCGACGTTGGGGCTCTGGAAGCCGACGTCATAGATGTGGAAGCCCAGGTGCATGATCTTCTGGTCCAGATGCAGGTACGGGTAGTTGCCGTCCAGCGGCAACGACGGCGCCAGTTTCACCACGCCCACCAGCATCAGCGGCGCCACCTCACCGGCGGCGCGGGCCACGGCGAGGATCATGCCGGTCATCATTGCCGGGCTGGCCATCGGCAGCACGATCTTCCACAGCGTTTCCGCCTTGGTCGCACCCAGTGCCAGGGAGCCTTCACGCACAGTGCGAGGAATTCGCGCCAGGCCTTCTTCTGTGGCCACGATCACCACCGGCACCGCCAGCAGCGCCAGGGTCAGCGAGGCCCACAACAGGCCCGGCGTGCCGAACGTCGGCGCCGGCAGGGCTTCGGCGAAGAACAGGCGGTCAACCGAGCCACCCAATACATACACGAAGAAGCCCAGGCCGAACACGCCGTAGACGATGGCCGGTACGCCGGCCAGGTTGTTCACGGCGATACGGATAACCCGCGTCAGGGTGTTCTGCTTGGCGTATTCACGCAGGTACACCGCCGCCAGCACGCCGAACGGGGTCACGATCATCGCCATGATCAGGGTCATCATCACGGTGCCGAAGATGGCCGGGAAGATCCCGCCTTCGGTGTTGGCTTCCCGTGGGTCATCGCTGAGGAATTCCCAGACCTTGCTGAAGTAGAAGCCGATCTTGGTGATCGTGCCCATGGCGTTCGGCTGGTACGCGTGCACCACTTTGCCGATGCCGATTTCCACTTCCTTGCCGTTCGCATCGCGTGCCGTCAGGGCGTCACGGTTGAACTGGGCGTGCAGGTCGGCCAGGCGGGCTTCGATATCTTGGTAACGGGCATTCAGCTCGGCGCGGTCGGCGTCCATGTCGGCCTGTGCGGCGGCGTCGAGCTTGCCTTCCAGTTCCAGTTTGCGGCCATGCAGGCGGATACGTTCCAGGCCTGCGTTGATTGCGCCGATGTCGGATTTTTCGAGGGTCTTGAGCTGGGCAGCCAGCTTGTTGACGCGGTCCACACGGGCCTGCAGCTCCGGCCAGGCAGCCTCGCCTTCGGCAATGACCTTGCCATCCTGCTTGACGTTGACCAGGGTGCCGTAGAAGTTGCCCCACTCACGCCGCTCGATGGTCATGAGGTTCGCCGGCGTGGTCTGGTCCTTGAGCCACTCGCCGACGATCCAGGTGAAGTCATTGCCGTTCAGGTCACGGTTGCCGACCTTGATCAGCTCGCGGGTCATGAACTCAGGGCCCTGGTCCGGCACCGGCAGGCCGGCGCTTTTCAGGCGTTCGCGGGGCACTTCTTCCTTCTGCACCACTTCGCCGATGACGATATGATTTTCCTGGCCCGGCACGTTGTAGTTGGCCTGGATCAGGTCGGCCGGCCAGAAATGGCCCAGGCCACGCACGGCAATCACGGCCAGCAGACCAATGGTCATGATAACCGCGATGGACACCGCGCCACCGCTGATCCAGACGCCGGGGGCGCCGCTCTTGAACCATCCATTCAGGGAGTTCTGTTTCACAGACTTCTACCTTTCTTAAAGCGACGAGTATTTCTTGCGCAGACGCTGACGGATCAGCTCGGCGAGGGTGTTCATGATGAAGGTGAACAGCAGCAGCACCAGCGCCGAGAGGAACAGCACGCGGTAGTGACTGCCGCCCACTTCCGACTCGGGCATTTCCACGGCGACGTTGGCCGCAAGCGTTCGCAGGCCTTCGAACAGGTTCATCTCCATCACCGGGGTGTTACCGGTGGCCATCAACACGATCATGGTCTCGCCTACCGCACGGCCCATGCCGATCATCAGTGCCGAGAAAATGCCCGGGCTGGCGGTGAGGATGACCACGCGGGTCATGGTCTGCCACGGCGTGGCGCCCAGGGCCAGGGAACCCAGGGTCAGGCCGCGCGGTACGCTGAACACGGCGTCTTCGGCGATGGAGTAGATGTTCGGGATCACCGCGAAACCCATGGCCAGGCCGACCACCAGGGCGTTGCGCTGGTCGTAGGTGATGCCCAGGTCGTGGGAGATCCACATGCGCATATCGCCGCCGAAGAACCAGGTTTCCAGGTACGGGCTCATGTACAGCGAGAGCCAGCCCACGAACAGGATCACCGGGATCAGGATCGCGCTTTCCCAGCCATCCGGTACGCGCAGGCGCAGGGACTCAGGCAGGCGGCTGAAGATGAAGCCGGCCACCAGGATTCCGATCGGCAACAGCATCAACAGGCTGAAAATGCCCGGTAGATGCCCTTCCACATACGGCGCCAGGAACAGGCCGGCGAAGAAGCCGAGGATCACCGTCGGCATCGCCTCCATCAATTCGATCACCGGCTTGACCTTGCGGCGCAGGCTCGGGGCCATGAAGTAGGCGGTGTAGATCGCGGCGGCAACGGCCAGTGGCGCGGCCAGCAACATGGCGTAGAACGCGGCCTTCAAGGTGCCGAAGGTCAACGGGGCCAGGCTCATCTTGGGTTCGAAGTCGGTGTTGGCGGCGGTCGACTGCCAGACGTATTTAGGCTCGTCGTAGTTTTCGTACCAGACCTTGCTCCACAACGCGCTCCAGGACACTTCCGGGTGCGGGTTGTCGAGCATCAGCGGCTGCAGCTTGCCGCCCGCCTCCACGATCACGCGGTTGGCCCGTGGCGACATGCCGTACACGCCTTGGCCGTCGACCACCGGGTCCACCAGCAGGGTGCGGTGGGCGGTGCTGTGGAATACGCCGAACTGGCCGGACGCGTCGAGGGCGGTGAAGCCCTTGCGGCGCTCTTCGGCGGAAATTTCCACGATAGGCGTGGTGCCCATCTGGAAGGTACGGATCTGCTTGAAGCGCTGCTCGCCATCCGGGTCGCGGGCCATGAACCACTGGGCCAGGCCGCCCTTGGAGTTACCGATGATCAGCGAGATGCCGCCCACCAGCTGCGTGCTCGCGGTGACTTCGGCAGTCCCGTCTTCCAGCAGTTTGTAGCGACCATTGAGGCTCTTGTCGCGCAGGCTGAACACATCGGCCAAGGCACGGCCGTTGATCACATACAGCCATTGCTGGCGCGGGTCGATGAAGATTGCCTTCACCGGCTCAGTCATCTGTGGCAGCTCGATGCGCTTCTGCTCGCTGGTGACTTCGCCGGTCATCATGTTTTCTTCGCGGCTCAGGGACAGCACATTCAAGTGCGAACCGGCGGAGCCTGCCACCACCAGGGACGAATCCGTAGCGTTGAGGGCCACGTGTTCCAGCGGGCGGCCGGCGTCATCCAGCACGATCGGCGTTTCACCGTAGGGGTATTCGATCGCCGGCGTGATGGTTTTCTTGCCGTCCGGGTAGGACACCTTATAGGTGTGGCGGAATACCAGGGACTGGCCATTGGATAGACCGAGGATCACCAGCGGGCTGCCGGGCTGGTCTTCGCCGATAGAAGCAACGCTGGTGCCGGCGGGCAGGGGCAGGTCGACACGCGTGAGCTCGGCACCGGTCTCGACATTGAAGAACAGCGCCTGGCCCTTGTCGGAAACCCGCATGGCGACCTGGTTCTGTTCTTCTAGGGAGATCATCAGCGGCTTGCCCGCGTCCCGGATCCAGGCCGGGGTCAGTGCGTCTTCCTTGGTCAATGAGGCGCCTTGAAACAGTGGCGCGACGACGTAGGCCAGGAAGAAGAAAATCAGGGTGATGGCGCCGAGGACGGCGAGGCCGCCGACCAGCACGTACCAACGGGTCAGGCGATCCTTGAGCGCGCGAATGCGGCGCTTGCGTTGCAACTCAGGCGTATTGAAGTCAATGCGCTTGGGGGGAGAAGTCGTCGTCATGGTGGAATTGGCCAGATCATTCATGCGCACACCCTAGCGATCCTGTATGACAGAAAGATGACAGTGCAGTGACGCAACAAATCCGCCGCGAAGCAAGGCTGGCAGCGGACTAGAAAATTCGGATGCGGGGCCGGTACGCCGGCCCCGCAGAGGCTATCAGTTGCCTTCTTTCAGACCCAGGTCAGCCAGGGCCTTGGCGGCGACTTTGGCTGGCAGTGGGATGTAGCCGTCTTTCACTACAACTTCCTGGCCTTGTTTGGACAGCACCAGTTTCACGAACTCGGCTTCCAGCGGGGCCAGAGGCTTGTTCGGCGCTTTGTTGACGTACACGTAGAGGAAACGCGACAACGGGTATTTGCCGTTCAGGGCGTTTTCTTCGCTGTCTTCGACGAAGTCAGTGCTGCCTTTCTTGGCCAGAGCCACGGTCTTCACGCTGGCAGTCTTGTAGCCGATGCCCGAGTAACCGATGCCGTTCAGCGAAGAGCTGATCGACTGCACGACCGAAGCCGAGCCTGGTTGTTCGTTCACGTTTGGCTTGTAGTCGCCTTTGCACAGGGCTTCTTCCTTGAAGTAGCCGTAGGTGCCGGACACCGAGTTACGACCGAACAGTTGCACCGGCTTGTTGGCCAGGTCGCCGGTCACGCCCAGATCACCCCAGGTTTTCACGTCGGCTTTGCCACCGCACAGGCGAGTCGAGGAGAAGATCGCGTCGACTTGTTCCATGGTCAGGTGCTGGATCGGGTTGTCCTTGTGCACGAACACGGCCAGGGCATCCACCGCAACCGGAATAGCGGTTGGCTTGTAACCGTACTTCTGCTCGAAGGCAGCCAGTTCGGTGTCCTTCATCTTGCGGCTCATCGGGCCCAGGTTGGAGGTGCCTTCGGTCAGCGCAGGTGGCGCGGTGGCCGAGCCGGCAGCTTGAATCTGGATGTTGACGTTCGGGTATTCCTTTTTGTAACCCTCGGCCCACAGGGTCATCAGGTTAGCCAGGGTATCGGAACCAACGCTGGACAGGTTGCCCGACACACCAGTGGTCTTCACGTACGCCGGGATTGCCGGATCAACACCAGCGGCCACCGCGTTGGCGGTCGCAACGCCAGCAGCGACAAAAGTCATTGCCGCCATCAAACGTTTCAGTTTCATGCCTTGCTCCTAGCAGATAGGGATAATTGGATCGGGGCCAAGTATCGGGAGGCCGTGTGAACACTCTATGTCTGTAATGTGACAATTAGATGAAAGGCCACTACTCAACGACGCCACGGAAAGCGCGCAGGCACGAGGCCTGGGAGGGAGAGATTGAGGCTTGGAAATACGTTGAAACGTGATCGTTCCCAGGGCCGGGAACGATCATCATCCATGGCTTAGCGCGAACGCTTCCACAAATACCCACCCACCACCATCCCCATCACACACAGGGCGGCAACGTAGTAGGCCGGACCCAGCGGGCTTTCCTTCATCAGCAGCGATACCGCCAGCGGCGTCAGCCCGCCGAATACGGCGTAGGCCACGTTGTAAGAGAACGACAGGCCGCTGAAACGCACCACGGGCGGGAAGGCCTTGACCATCACGTAGGGCACCACGCCGATGGTGCCCACGAACAGACCGGTCAGGGTGTACAGCGGGAACAGCCAGTCAGGATGGTTGAAGAGGCTGTGATAGAGCGTCCAGGATGTGGCCAGCAACAGCGCACAACCGATCACCAGTACCCGGCCGGCACCGAAGCGATCAGCCAGGGCGCCGGAGGCGATGCAGCCCAGGCTCAGGGTGACGATCGCCAGGCTGTTGGACTGTAATGCCACGGTCGGGCTGAAGTGATAGAGGGTCTGCAGCACGGTCGGGGTCATCAGGATCACCACCACCACGCCGGCCGACAGCAACCAGGTCAGCAACATCGACAAGACGATGGCGCCACGGTGGTCGCGCAGCACCGCGCGCAACGGCAACTCGGCGGCCAGTGCCTTGCGCTGCTGCATCTCGGCGAAGATCGGCGTTTCATGCAGCCAGCGGCGCAGGTACACCGACAACAGGCCGAACACACCGCCCAGCAGGAACGGGATACGCCAGGCGTAATCCGAGACTTGCTCCGGGCTGTAAATAGTATTGATGGCGGTGGCCACCAGCGATCCCAGCAGGATCCCGGCGGTCAGGCCGCTGGTCAGGGTGCCGCAGGCGTAACCGATATGCCGTGGCGGTACGTGTTCGGAGACGAACACCCAGGCGCCGGGTACTTCGCCGCCAATGGCCGCGCCCTGGATGATGCGCATCAGCAGCAACAGGATCGGCGCCCACAGGCCGATCTGCGCGTAAGTTGGCAGCAGGCCCATGATCAGGGTGGGCACGGCCATCATGAAGATGCTCAGGGTGAACATCTTCTTGCGGCCCAGCAGGTCGCCGAAGTGCGCCATGATGATGCCGCCCAGGGGGCGCGCGAGGTAACCGGCGGCAAAGATGCCGAAGGTCTGCATCATGCGCAGCCATTCGGGCATGTCGAGCGGGAAGAAGAGTTTTCCGACCACGGTGGCGAAAAACACGAAAATGATGAAGTCATAAAACTCCAACGCCCCGCCCAAGGCAGACAGCGACAGGGTTTTGTAGTCGTTGCGGGTCAGCGGGCGCGAAGGTTGCGCACTGCTTGCGGGCACGGAGGACATGGCAAGGCTTCTCTTATAGTAGTCGGGACGGCAAGCCCGGGACTTGCGGCAGGCATGGCAAGATAGCAAATCGCTCGCAAAAGCACAGCGGTGAGCGAATAACCGTTCAACCGCGCGAATTATTCCGCTTTCCTGAGCGTTATCTGCGCACAGAAGCACAGTTGCCGGAAAAAGCCGCAATACAGCCGCGAATTGCCGACCAAATGAACGCCCAGAGGTCGTCGTGGCGACAACGTGTCGATATACTCGGCCCTTGCAAGCGCAAGACCCCCAGTCTTGAGGGGCTGCTGTGCCAAACCGTCGTTGGAAGCCGTCCAGCCGATTTGGCAGAGCTTCCCTTTAGTACGCCTTACGAGAAACGCATCACGCGGAGTATGTTGGTGCTGAAACGTTTTTCCATAAGACGGCTATCCACTTGAAATACCCATGAAGCGTTACGGGTCAGAGGCACCCTTGGCATGATCGAACTCGAACAAGAAGATCCTATCCCGCAAGGCGATCTCGCCCTGCAAATCACCGCCCTGCCGCGTGAAACCAACGGTTTTGGCGACATTTTCGGCGGCTGGCTGGTCGCACAGATGGACCTGGCCGGCACCGCGATGGCAAGCAAGGTCGCGGGCGGGCGTGTAGCCACCGTGGCCATTGATCGCATGGCGTTCCTGGTGCCGGTCGCCGTGGGCGCGCAGCTCTCCTTCTATACCCAGGCCCTGGAAATCGGTCGCAGCTCGATCCAGATGATGGTCGAAGTGTGGAGCGACGACCCGCTGTCCAGCGAATGGCGCAAGGTGACCGAGGCGGTGTTCGTGTTCGTCGCCATCGATGGCAGTGGCCGCACGCGTTCGGTGCCGTCGCGCGCACGTTAAACCTCACCGGGTTTTGACGGTCAATTGCCCCATTGCCTGCCATGAAGAGTGCTTTGTTATGCCGACACCCCACGTTGAAACCGTGAAAATCGACGAGTTGGACTGCTGGCGCATCCGTCACAACGGCGCCGAACTGATGGTGGCCCGACAGGGCGCACATATCTTCAGTTACCAGCGCGACGGCGAGCAGCCGCTGATCTGGCCGAACCCTGAAGCGGTGTTCAAGCAGGGCAAAGGCATTCGCACCGGCGTACCGGTGTGCTGGCCATGGTTTGGCGTGTTCGACCGCAACCCGCAGAGCGTCAAGGCGATGCGCCAGAGCGATCAGCCAGCCGGCGCCCATGGTTTCGTGCGCACAGCGCTGTGGGAATTGGCCGCGAGCGCGCTTGAAGGTGAGGCACTGCGGGTGGACTTGGTACTGCCAGTTCCAACAGGCGGCTTTCCTGGCTGGCCCCACGAGGTCGATCTTAAACTGAGCCTGTTGCTGGACGATCAGTTGCACGTCCACCTGACCAGCCATAACCGTGGCAACGATACCGTGACCCTCAGCCAGGCACTGCACACCTATTTTGCGGTGAGCGACGTACGCAAGGTGCACGTCGAGGGACTGGACGGAGCGGCGTATATCGATACCGCTGACAACTGGGCAACGAAGCAGCAAGCCGGGTTGCTGCATTTCACCGGCGAGACTGACCGTATCTACCTCGATACGCCTGCACAGCTGAGTATTGTCGATAAAGATTGGCAGCGCCGTATCCAGCTCACTGCCGAGGGCTCGACGTCAACGGTGATCTGGAACCCCTGGACCGAACGTGCCAAGGCGTTTGATGACATGGCTGACGATGGCTGGACGGGCATGTTGTGCATCGAGACAGCCAATGTGCTGGATGATGTGGTGAGTCTGGCACCCGGTGAAAGCCACACCTTGGGCGTGAGCATCAGCGCTGTCGCCCTGTAAGAACGCCAATCACAATGTGGGAGGGGGCTTGCCCCCTCCCACATTGGTTATATGTTGCCCTTTAAAGATCGGATTCCTTGACCACGCGTACTTTTCCGGCATCCAGCGCATACGCCGCATCCGCCAGATCGTTGTTCACCTTCTCCACCTTCAACGTGCCGGTGACCCACAGCGGCGTATAGATATCATCCAGCTTCAAGCCCTTGGGATAACGCACCAGCACCAACTGGTTAGGCGGTGGTGGCGGCACATGGATACATGCGCCCGGATACGGTACGAGGAAGAACAAGGTGCTGCGGCCCTTGGCGTCGGTCTCCAACGGCACCGGATAACCGCCGATGCGGATGTTCTTGCCATTCATGGCCGCCACGGTCTTGGTTGAATACATCACCGCCGGCAAGCCTTTGCTCTGCTTCAGGCCACCCTTGTCGGTGAACGTGCCTTGGGCCTCTGGCGAGTTGTGGTCGATCTCGGGCATGGCTTCGAGCGCTTTTTGATCCGACAACGGCATCAGGTCGAGCCAGTCGGTTTCCGGCAGTTCGCCGGCGTGCGCCAGGCCAGGGCCCAGCAGGAGGAGTATCAACAAAAGACGGCGCATGGAGAGGCTCGGCAAGTACAGGTGGCGAGCATTCTAGCCCTCCGCGCCTGCGCAGCGCAGAGGGCTTCGTCGCTTAGATCATTTCTTTTTCAGCAGGCCGTAGATCACCAGCAGCACGATGGCGCCAATCAGCGCGCCGAGGAAGCCTGCGCCCTGGCCTGCCTGGTAGATGCCCAGGGCCTGGCCACCGTAAGTGGCGACCAACGAACCCGCGATGCCCAGCAGGATGGTCATGATCCAGCCCATGCTGTCGTCGCCTGGTTTCAGGAAACGCGCGAGTAGGCCGACGATCAAGCCGATAAAAATGGTTCCAATGATACCCATGGCATTTCCCTCTGAATGTAGGTGAGCTATGCCAAAGCCTAGTCAGGCTTTGGCATCCTGCAATCAGAGGACGGCGGTCGCCGAATGGTTCCCGCCGCTCCCTGGCTTATTGCTCGGCGATCAACGCTTCGACCTTGAGGATCTGCGCTTGCAGCGTCGCACGGTCCTTGCAGCGCAGGTTGGCGTGGCCAACCTTGCGCCCAGCCTTGAAGGCCTTGCCATAGTGATGCAGATGGCAGTCGTCGATGGCGATGACTTTTTCCACGGGCGGCACCACACCAATGAAGTTGAGCATGGCGCTCTCACCGACCTTGGCCGTGGAACCCAACGGCAAGCCCGCCACCGCCCGCAGGTGGTTTTCGAACTGGCTGCACTCGGCGCCTTCGGTGGTCCAGTGCCCGGAGTTGTGCACGCGCGGGGCGATTTCGTTGGCCTTGAGGCCACCGTCGACTTCAAAGAACTCGAACGCCATCACGCCGACGTAATCCAGCTGCTTGAGTACACGGCTGGAATAGTCTTCGGCCAGCGCTTGCAACGGGTGGTCGGTGCTGGCCACGGACAGCTTGAGGATGCCGCTGTCATGGGTGTTGTGTACCAATGGGTAGAAGCGGGTTTCGCCATCACGGGCACGCACGGCGATCAGCGAGACTTCACCGGTGAACGGCACGAAGCCTTCCAACAGGCAGGCGACGCTGCCCAGCTCGGCGAAGGTGCCGACCACATCGGCGGCGGTGCGCAGGACTTTCTGGCCCTTGCCGTCGTAACCCAGGGTGCGGGTTTTCAGCACGGCGGGCAGGCCGATACTGGCGACGGCGGCATCCAGGTCCGCCTGGGACTGGATATCGGCGAAGGCCGGGGTCGGAATGCCCAGGTCCTTGAACATGCTTTTCTCGAACCAGCGGTCACGGGCGATGCGCAGGGCTTCGGCGCTCGGGTATACCGGCACGAATTGCGACAGGAACGCCACGGTTTCAGCCGGAACGCTTTCGAACTCGAAGGTCACCAGGTCGACTTCGTCGGCCAGCTGGCGCAGGTGGTCCGGGTCGCTGTAGTCAGCGCGCAGGTGTTCGCCCAGGGCTGCCGCGCAGGCGTCCGGCGCCGGGTCCAGGAAAGCGAAGTTCATTCCCAGCGGGGTGCCCGCCAGGGCCAGCATGCGGCCCAGTTGGCCGCCACCGATTACACCGATTTTCATCGTCAACAACCTCAGGCGATGCGTGGGTCTGGATTGTCCAGCACGCTGTCTGTCTGCTCAGCACGGAATTTTTTCAGCACCGCATGGAATTGCGGGTGCTTGGCGCCCAGGATACTGGCGGACAGCAGGGCGGCGTTGATCGCGCCGGCCTTGCCGATCGCCAGGGTCGCCACCGGGATACCGGCCGGCATCTGCACGATGGACAACAGCGAATCCACGCCCGAGAGCATCGCCGACTGCACCGGCACGCCGAGTACCGGCAGGTGGGTCTTGGCCGCACACATGCCGGGCAGGTGCGCTGCACCGCCGGCACCGGCGATGATCACCTCGATGCCACGGGATTCTGCTTCATCGGCATACTGGAACAGCAAATCCGGAGTGCGGTGGGCGGAGACCACTTTCACTTCGTAGGGAATGCCGAGTTTTTCCAGCATATCGGCGGTGTGGCTAAGGGTGGACCAATCGGACTTGGAGCCCATGATCACGCCAACCAATGCACTCATCGTCGTGCCTCTTCTCTCTGGGCGCCCACAGGCGCGTCAAAAAACAACAAGCCACGCGGGAAATCCGGCGTGGCTTGGTGTACGAATTAAGGCCGGTTGGACCGGCCGAAGGCCGCGCAGTATACCGTAATAATCCAGATAAACAGCCCCTGGGATGACCATCTGTCTAGCGGTGCAAAGTGGCGGTTTTATTGACCTTGAAGTCAGTCCAAGGCACCACGAAACCTTGTGCGAAGGGGCTCAAGTATTCTGCGCCGCCCCGCCTTCGAGCTTGCGCCACAACAACCGCACATTCGCCTTGCGTACCAAGGCACAGCGGTACAGCCGAATCTCCAGCGGCACATGCCATTGCGGCCCGCCGCAGACCACCAGCTCACCACGCGCCAGCTCGGCACGCACGCTCAACTGCGGCACCCAGGCAATGCCCAGGCCTTCCAGGGCCATGCTCTTGAGGCTGTCGGCCATGGCGGTTTCGTACACCGTGGTGAAGCGCAGCGCACGCTGGCGCAGCAGCAAATTCACCGAGCGACCGAGAAACGCGCCGGCGCTGTAGGCCAGCAACGGGACGCTGCCGTCGCCTTCCAGGTCGAACATCGGTTTGCCATCGGCATCGGCGGCACACACCGGGAGCATTTCGGTGTTGCCCAGGTGCAGCGACGGGAAGATTTCCGAATCCATCTGCATCGCGGCGTCGGGGTCGTAGAACGCCAGCATCAGGTCACAACCGCCTTCGCGCAGCGCATGCACGGCGTCGCCGACGTTGGTGGCCACCAGCCGCGTGGCGATGTTCAGGCCTTCGTTGCGCAATTGCGCGATCCAGCGCGGGAAGAAGCCTAGGGCCAGGGAGTGCGCCGCAGCCACTTGCATGACCTCACCCTGCCCGCCTTCCAGGTGATGCAAATGGCGCAGCACTTCACCGAGCTGTTCGACCACTGTACGCGCCGTGACCAGGAACAACTGGCCCGCCGCCGTCAGCTCCACCGGCGTGCGCGAGCGGTTGACCAGGGTCAGGCCCAGGGCCGCCTCCAGGCTGCGGATGCGTCGGCTGAACGCCGGCTGGGTGACGAAGCGCCGCTCCGCCGCCTGGGAAAAACTGCGGGTCGCCGCCAAGGCGCTGAAGTCTTCCAGCCATTTGCTCTCAAGGTTCATTGCTGCCTCCCGTGGGTACGCACCATTTTGGCACACACGCCCGCCATGATAACCGGGTCACACTCACATTATGCCGTTTGTGCATAGGCCAGTGCTTAACAGCATTGGCCCAAAAAGTTCTACAAGCCTAGCATTCGCAGCGTTCCGGCCAGTTCCGGGTCCATATCGAGATGATTTCCGTCATGTCCTCCGCTGCATCTTTCCGTACCGAAAAAGACCTGCTTGGCGTACTCGAAGTACCGGCTCAAGCGTATTACGGCATCCAGACCCTGCGAGCGGTGAACAACTTCCGCCTCTCGGGCGTTCCGATTTCGCATTACCCGAAATTGGTGGTCGGTCTGGCAATGGTCAAGCAAGCGGCGGCTGACGCCAACCGCGAGTTGGGCCAGCTCAGCGAAGCCAAGCACGCTGCCATCAGCGAAGCCTGTGCCCGTCTGATCCGCGGCGATTTCCACGAAGAGTTCGTGGTGGACATGATTCAAGGCGGCGCCGGCACTTCAACCAACATGAATGCCAACGAAGTCATCGCCAACATCGCGTTGGAGGCCATGGGCCACAAGAAGGGCGAGTACCAGTACCTGCACCCCAACAACGACGTGAACATGGCGCAGTCGACCAACGACGCCTACCCGACCGCGATCCGCCTGGGTCTGCTGCTGGGCCATGACGCGCTGCTGGCCAGCCTCGACAGCCTGATCCAGGCGTTCGCCGCCAAAGGCGTCGAATTCAGCCACGTACTGAAAATGGGCCGCACCCAACTGCAAGACGCCGTGCCGATGACCCTCGGCCAGGAATTCCGCGCCTTCGCCACCACCCTGGGTGAAGACCTGGCACGCCTGAAAACCCTGGCACCTGAGCTGCTGACCGAAGTAAACCTGGGCGGCACCGCCATCGGTACCGGCATCAACGCCGACCCGCGCTACCAGGCCCTGGCCGTACAGCGCCTGGCGGTGATCAGCGGCCAGCCGGTTGTTCCAGCCGCCGACCTGATCGAAGCCACCTCCGACATGGGCGCCTTCGTGCTGTTCTCCGGCATGCTCAAGCGTACTGCGGTGAAGCTGTCGAAGATCTGCAACGACCTGCGCCTGCTGTCCAGCGGCCCACGCACCGGCATCAACGAGATCAACCTGCCGGCCCGCCAGCCGGGCAGCTCGATCATGCCCGGCAAGGTCAACCCGGTGATCCCGGAAGCCGTGAACCAGGTGGCGTTCCAGGTCATCGGTAACGATCTGGCCCTGACCATGGCGGCCGAAGGCGGCCAACTGCAACTGAACGTGATGGAGCCGCTGATCGCCTTCAAGATCTTCGACTCGATCCGCCTGCTGCAACGTGCCATGGACATGCTGCGCGAGCACTGCATCGTCGGCATCACCGCCAACGAAGCCCGCTGCCGCGAACTGGTGGAGCACTCCATCGGCCTGGTTACCGCGCTGAACCCGTACATCGGCTATGAAAACGCCACCCGCATCGCCCGTATCGCCCTCGAAAGCGGCCGTGGCGTGCTGGAACTGGTGCGCGAAGAAGGCTTGCTCGACGACGCCATGCTCGACGACATCCTGCGCCCCGAAAACATGATTGCTCCACGCTTGGTCCCGCTGAAGGCCTAAGCGTTTGTTGCACCGCTCACCAGGCTGAGGGACTAGACACCTCTCACCTTTTGAGGGCCTGAAGGCTCGTTCTTCAGGCCCTTTTTTTTGCCCCGAGGTTGTGAAATGAAGCCTATAAAAACGCCAATATCGCTCTGCAGGCCCACCGCCCAGCTGAAACCTTTAATCGCCCCGAGCAGACGGATCACGTTCGCCTAGGTATAGTGCCGCCCCTCTTCGCGTCAGAGATCGTCGGTAACGAGGTCCTGTGCAGCGCGAAACCGCATGAATAACAACACCCGCAAAAGGATTGGGGTCGAACGTCGTGCACTGCCTGGTGCTGAGCGATAGCGTCGAACCGTCCTGCGTTTGCCATTAGAAAAATCAGCGAGGAACACTCCATGCTCGAAGTCATCAACGACTTCCTCTCAGGGAAAGTACTGATCGTGCTCATTGTCGGGCTAGGCGGTTATTTCACGATTCGCTCGCGTTTCGTACAACTGCGTCACTTCTTCCACATGTTTTCGGTGTTTCGCGACAGCCTGAAAAACAGCTCCGACCAGCTCAGCTCCTTCCAGGCGCTGATGCTCAGCCTGGCCGGTCGCGTGGGTGCCGGTAACATTGCCGGTGTCGGTATTGCCGTGACACTGGGTGGCCCGGGCGCCGTGTTCTGGATGTGGGTCACCGCACTGGTGGGCATGTCATCGAGCTTTATCGAGTGCTCCCTCGGCCAGTTGTACAAGCGCACCGACGCGGAAGGCACCTTCCGTGGCGGCCCGGCCTACTACATCCAGCACGGTTTGCAGAAGCGCTGGCTGGGCATGGTCATGGCGTTCCTGTTGCTGGTGACCTTCGGTTTTGCTTTCAACGGCCTGCAAGCCCACGCCGTGACACACTCGCTGAACAACGCCTTTGGCCTGGACACCACCTACACCGGCCTGGCGCTGGCGGTACTGCTGGGCCTGGTGTTCATCGGCGGGATCAAGCGCATCGCCTCGATTGCCGACCTGCTGGTGCCGGTCAAGACCCTGGTCTACATCGCCGTGACTCTCTATGTAATCGTGCTGCAATTCGACCATGTGCCGGCCATGCTCGCGACCATCGTCAAGAGCGCCTTCGGCCTCGACCAGGCCTTCGGGGGCCTGGTGGGCAGCGCGATCATCATGGGTGTGAAGCGCGGCGTGTTCGCCAACGAAGCCGGCCTGGGCAGTGCGCCTAACGTGGCGGCGGTGGCGTCGGTCGAACACCCGATCGCCCAGGGCGTGGTGCAGGCGTTCAGCGTGTTCCTCGACACCTTCGTGATCTGCACCTGTACCGCGTTGCTGATCCTGCTCTCCGGCTTCTACACCCCGGGCTTCGAAGGCGACGGCATTGCCCTGACCCAGAACTCCCTGGCGGCGGTGGTGGGCGACTGGGGTCGCATGTTCATCTCGGTGGCCCTGGCGTTGTTCGTGTTCACCTCGATCATGTACAACTACTACCTGGGCGAGAGCAATCTGCGCTTCCTGGTAGGCAACAACCGCAAGGTGCTGATGGGCTACCGCGCCCTGGTGCTGGTGCTGATTTTCTGGGGTTCCATCGAGAACCTGAGCACCGTGTTCGCCTTCGCCGACATCACCATGACCCTGCTCGCGTTCGTCAACCTGTTCGCCCTGGCGTTCCTGTTCAAGATCGCCATGCGCATCCTCAACGACTACGACAACCAGCGCGCCGCAGGCATCAAGACCCCGGTATTCGATTCCAGCCAGTTCCCTGACCTGGACCTGGACCGCAAGGCCTGGCCAGCCAACCCGGTCAAGCCTGAGCCAAGCGCTCAAACTACCGCTGAACTGAACGCTCAAGCGCAACGCTGAGTGTAGAGAGATGACACGCCGCCCGGCCTTGGGCATGCTCTGGGCCCGGCGGCGTTTTTCGTTCAGGAGAAAATTCGATGTCCCCAGCTAACAACGTGATGGTGCTCTACACCGGTGGCACTATCGGCATGCAGGCCAGCGCCAACGGCCTGGCGCCCGCTTCAGGTTTTGAGGCGCGTATGCGCGAACAGCTTGCCGACGCGCAAGTGCCCGCCTGGCGCTTCCAGGAAATGTCGCCGCTGATCGACAGCGCCAACATGACCCCCGTCTACTGGCAGCGCCTGCACGCCGCCGTGGTTGAGGCGGTGGACGCCGGCTGCGACGCCGTACTGATCCTGCACGGCACTGACACGCTGGCATACAGTGCCGCCGCCATGAGCTTCCAACTGCTCGGCCTGCCGGCGCCGGTGGTGTTCACCGGCTCCATGCTACCCGCCGGCGTGCCCGACAGCGATGCCTGGGAAAACGTCAGCGGTGCCTTGGCGGCGCTGGGCGAAGGCCTGGCGCCGGGCGTGCAGTTGTTCTTCCACGGTGCGCTGATGGCGCCGACCCGCTGCGCGAAAATCCGCAGTTTCGGTCGCCACCCGTTTGCTGCCCTGCAGCGCAATGGCGGCGTCGCCCAGGCCGAAATGATCCCGGCCGCCCTGCATTACCGTCAGCCCAAAGTCGTGGCCAACGTCGGCGTGCTGCCGCTGGTGCCGGGTATTGCCGCCGGGCAACTGGATGCACTGATCGACAGCGGCATTCAGGCGTTGGTGCTGGAATGCTTCGGCAGCGGCACCGGGCCGAGCGACAACCCGGCGTTCCTGGCCAGCCTCCAACGCGCGCACGATCAAGACGTTGTGGTGGTGGCGATCACCCAATGCCATGAAGGCGGTGTGGAGCTGGATGTGTACGAAGCGGGCAGCCGTTTGCGCGGCGTCGGCGTGTTGTCCGGTGGCGGCATGACCCGCGAAGCGGTGTTCGGCAAGCTCAATGCACTGCTCGGTGCAGGGCTCGACACCGCCGAGGTTCGTCGTCTGGTGGAACTCGACCTGTGTGGCGAGCTGAGCTGACCGGCCTGTAACTTGCTTCCCTTCCAGCCATCCCCTGGCTGGAAGTCCCCTATGCTGCACTCCCACCTGACCACTCTCAACGCCGTGTCCCTGGTGCTTAACGCTTTCAAGGCCGAAGGCTTGCCGGCCCAGGAACTGCTGGCTGGCAGCGGCATCTGCGCGGCGGACTTGAGCCGCGCCGACACGCGCATCACCACCAACCAGGAGATGCGCGTGTGTGCCAATGCCGTGGCGCGGCGTCGGGATATCGGCCTGGAACTGGGCCGGCAGATGCATGTATCGGCCTATGGCATGCTCGGCTATGCCCTGCTCACCAGTGCCACCTTTGGTGACGCCTTGCGCCTGGCGCTGCACTACCCGGCGCTGTTGGGAACACTTTTCGAGCTGAGCCTGGAGGAAGATGGCCAGCGCGTCTGGTTCACCGCCCGTGATTATCGCGAAGACCCGACGCTTGAGATGTTCAATGTCGAATTGTGCCTGGCCTCGCTGAAGGTCATCTGCGACGACCTGCTGGGCCAGCCGCTGCCACTGCTCGCCGCACGCTTCGAGTACGGCGCCCCGGACTACTGCGCGCGTTATACCGAAAGCTTCCCTTGCCCGTTGCAGTTCCAGGCCAGCGCCAACGCGTTTGCCTTCGACCGGCACTGGCTCGAACAGCCACTGCCGCTGGCAGACACCGTCACCCACCACGCCATGGCCGAGCGCTGCCGCAAGCAGAACCTGGAGTTCACCGGGCGCCAGGCCTGGCTGGGCAGGATTCGCCAGTTGCTCACCGCGCAACTCAACGCCGCGCCGGGCCTGGAAGGCCTGGCCATGCAGATGAACTGCTCGGCGCGCACCCTGCGCCGGCATTTGCACGACCAGGGTTGCAGCTACCAGGAGCTGTTGGACGAGTTGCGCTTCGAGCGCGCCAAGCAACTGCTGGCGGAGGACCAGTGGCCGATCTACCGGATTGCGGAGGCCTTGGGGTTCAGCGAAACAGCGAGTTTCCGGCATGCATTTGTGCGCTGGAGCGGCGTAGCACCGAGCCAATTTCGAGCATGATGCGCCATTGAGGGGCGAATTACGGACAGACACTTTGGCCATATTCATCCCCTTTTGGCCGCTCCTGCCGTTCTCTTGAACCGCGCCCACCGCAAGACTGCATGCACCGACCCAGCCTGCGGAGAACAAGAATGCTGACGATCTACTCGGACGATCACCACCTGCACCACGGCCGCTGCGAATTGATGGACGGGCAACTGATGCCCTGCTTCGAAATGCCCTCGCGGGCCGACCATGTGCTGCAGCGGGTCAAGGACCGCGAATTGGGGCCAGTGCAGGCGCCATACGACTTTGGCCTGGCGCCTTTGCAGCGCATTCACAACCGCGACTACCTGGATTTTTTCAAAGGCGCCTGGGCGCGCTGGACCGAATACGGCGAGGACGGCGATCTGCTGCCCTACACCTGGCCCGCGCGCACCCTGCGCCGCGTGCTGCCCACCAGCCTGCACGGCCAATTGGGCTATTACAGTTTCGACGGCGGCGCGCCGATTACCGCCGGGACCTGGCAGGCGGCCTACTCGGCGGCGCAAGTGGCGCTCACCGCACAACAGGCGATCCAGGGCGGCGCCCACAGTGCGTTCGCGTTGTGCCGCCCACCGGGGCATCACGCCGCCAGCGACTTGATGGGCGGTTATTGCTACCTGAACAACGCCGCGATTGCCGCCCAGGCGTTTCTCGACCAGGGCCACCGCAAGGTCGCGATCCTCGATGTGGACTACCACCACGGCAACGGCACCCAGTCGATTTTCTACGACCGCCGCGATGTGCTGTTTACCTCGATCCACGGTCACCCGGAGGCCGAGTTTCCGTTTTTCCTGGGCTATGCCGATGAGAGGGGCGAAGGTGCCGGCGAAGGCTTCAACTTCAACTACCCGTTGCCCGCCGGCTCCGGCTGGGACACCTGGAGCGCAGCACTGGAGCAGGCCTGCCGGGAGATCGAACACTACGGCGCCGACATCCTCGTGGTCTCACTGGGCGTGGACACCTTCAAGGATGACCCGATCTCCCAGTTCAAGCTCGACAGCCCGGACTACCTGGCCATGGGCGCGCGCATCGCACGCCTGGGCAAGCCGACGCTGTTCGTGATGGAAGGCGGTTACGCGGTGGAAGAAATCGGCATCAACGCCGTCAATGTGCTCGAAGGTTTTGAGGGGGCCGCCCAATGAATATGCTCAAGTCGCTTATGCTCTGCGCCGCCGTGCTGAGCAGCACCGCACACGCCGAAGAAAAAACCCTGAAGGTCTATAACTGGTTCGACTACATCACGCCCAAGGCGCTGGAGGACTTCAAGGCGCAGAACCCGAAGATCAAGCTGGTCTACGACATCTTCGACACCAACGAAGCACTGGAGGCCAAGCTGCTCACCGGCAACTCCGGCTATGACGTGGTGGTGCCCTCCAACGTGTTCCTCGCCAAGCAGATCGAAGCCGGCGTGTTCCAGCCCCTGGACCGCAGCCAATTGCCCAACTGGAACCACCTCGACCCCAAGCTGATGAAGCTGATCGAAGCCAATGACCCCGGCAATAAATTCGCCGTGCCCTACATGTACGGCACCATCCTGATCGGCTTCAACCCGGCCAAGGTCAAGGCTGCGCTCGGCGACAACGCTGCGGTGGACAGCTGGGACCTGATTTTCAAGGAAGAGAACATCAGCAAGCTCAAGCAATGCGGCGTAGCCCTGCTCGACTCGCCTTCGGAGATCCTGCCGTTGGCCCTGCAGCACCTGGGCCTGGACCCCAACAGCAGCAACCCCAATGACTACGTCAAGGCCGAGGCGCTGTTGATGAAGATCCGCCCGTACATCACCTATTTCCATTCGTCCAAGTACATGGCCGATATCGCCAACGGTGACATCTGCGTGGCCGTGGGTTATTCGGGCAGCTTCTCCCAGGCGGCCAACCGCGCCAAGGAGGCCAGGAACGGCGTAGTGGTGGATATGCGCCTGCCCAAGGAGGGCGCGCCGATCTGGTTCGACATGCTCGCCATTCCCAAGGGTGCGCAGAACCCACAGGACGCCTACACCTTTATCAACTACTTGCTGCAACCCCAGGTGATCGCACCTGTCAGCGACTTTGTCGGCTACCCCAACCCGAACAAGGATGCGACCGAACAGGTCGACCCGGCGATCCGCAACAACCCCAACCTGTACCCCACCGAGGCGGCGATGGCGGGGCTCTATACCCTGAAACCCCTGGGCCGTGATGCCGAACGTGCCAGGACCCGCGCCTGGACCAAGATCAAGTCCGGCACCTGATTGCCATAGATAAACACCGCCTTCCTGACGGCATGCTTCCTAGCATGGCAACACCCGGGGCTCAGCCTCGGGCGTCGCCCACCCATGCCTGTCAGGTCCCTTATGACATCAACCACAGCATCGCCTGCTTCGTCGTCAGCCTCCCGCTTCTACTCCACAGCCACTTTGATCACTCAGTTGTCTGCCGGCCCTGCCTTTCGCGAGGTGGCGGCCGCATTGCTGCGACGCGAGCTCAAAATAAACTATCCCCATCTGGATATAGACCCCAATATCACCGTGGTCGGTACGCCCGTCTGGGACATCGTCGGCGATAAGATCATCGCCAAGCCCCCTCGGTATCAGGCACTGTCCGACGTGCTGGCCAAACAGGCAGTACTCGGTGTACCGACGCTGTATGTCGAAGGGGAACACTTTCTCACCCAACTGCCTATCGCTGAACCGCCGGTGCACCTGCCCGTGCGCATTGAAGACATCGCCAACACTATCAATTTGCTGGCACCGGTGATGATCATCGGGTTTCAGGAACAACAGGCCGATTACTGGAACTTGTCCAACGGCAATGCCGTCCCCCACTGGCATCAACTCTCTAGCGCCCTTCGCAGCTTCTGGAATGTGGACAAGGTCGAGGGCTGGACCCATGAAGACTGTGTCATGGCGCGCAGCCTGTACGTTGAACCGGACCCGGATCTGCGCAAGCGCAACGACCCTTATGCATCCCGAGCCTGCCTGGTGGATATCTTCCTGATCGACGACGCAGGCAAGGCCACCCACCTCAATGACAGCTTGATCGCGGTACTGGTCGGTAAACAGAACGGCCAGGAAGTTTTACTTACATACGCGCCGGGGCACGGCTATGACAAATTCAATTCCACCGAGGCACTGGGCAATGCCCTGGAGAATTATCTGCCGGACCGCGCCCTGGGCAAGAAAATCGATTGGCGCCTGTTCGAACCCAGCGGCAACTTTTTCGACCAACAAGCCTGCATCTTGATCTCCATTCAGATCGACGCCATCGGTGCACTGCACTTTACGGACACGATGCAAAGCCTGCCGGGGCCAATCACGGCACCTGCCGCCAAGGCTGTCAGCCAAAAGACACCCGGCCTGGACTGGTACAGGGAAGCCTTGCCGGAATGGCTCATCAAGGCCTCCAGTTCGGACCAGGATGCCTATGGCCGCCACCTGAAGGATCTGGCGGCGCTGCATAGCCTGAACGAAGGCCAGGCTTACGATGACGGCATTGCGCCGATCGAGCAGTACGCGCTCGAAGCGCTGAAACTGCAGATGAGCAAAGATCACGCAGAGGCCAGGGACCTGGCTTTGGAAAAGTTCGACATCGTGATCCAGAGTCCCGTCATCTGGGGCACCTTCACCGTGCCTGGACAAACCGTGACCACCACCTTCAGCCTGGCGCAACTGGCCCTGCAAAACCTGATCGCCCTGCCCCTGGGCAACAAAACCCTGCGCAGAAGCAATGGCGGCGCAATACCCAAGTGGCTCACTGTCAGCTACCTGGAAACCTTGATTACCGGCATTGATGTCGGCAACGCCTACCCCGCGCTGATCAAAAGCAAACTGCTGGATGACCCGACGGAATCGTGGCGACGCGAGCAGCTCTACACCAGCCATCTTCGCATTCAACTGCCGCTGCTGGCGCTGCACTGCAAACTCAACCGGATCGGCGGCATCGACGAACGGGGTTATCGCTATGTGAACGCCGTGATGCAAGACAACGCGACCGATCACAAAGTCGAAGGCAATACGATCGTCATCCGGCCGCTGGCCTTTGTAAGTCGGAACACCAGCGGCAAGCCGGACACGGTTGCGAACATGTTCGTGATCGGGCCCTCCCATATGCAGGCCGGGCCCTGCCTGCTCTACCGCCCCTTGCTCGAGGACCCCTTGAGCCAATACCCCTCGCCGGCCAATCTGATCTACGCGATCCAGCAATCCCCAAGCCTGCGCGAATCGGTGCTGGCCTGGCTGCCGGACAACGTGCGCACGGATTACGCCCGGTACGTGTTCCCAAGCTCCGTGCCGTCACCCTGGTCGGTGGTGGATTTCCTGGTGGACCCTGCCAAGGTGCTGAGCCTGAGCGGTCCGTTGCGGTTGGGCGAGGAAACCCTCGATGGCGACCGGCTAGCCGCCCTGTTCAAAGCCAATGCCAATGCGCTGGTCACGTTGGCCGACAGGCAGTCGGTCTCCAATGCCGATGCGCGCTGGGCCACTTTCGAGCGCACCGGCTGGCTGATCTTCAACGCCGCTTTGCCGTTCCTGGGGCGCACGGCCGGCGTTGCGGCGTGGATCTGGCAAATCATGGATCAACTGCAAGAAGTCGTCGACGCCGAGGAGGACCCCCTGCACCGGTTACGCTGGAATGCCATCACCGACTTGCTGCTCAACCTGGGCATGGCGATCACGTTGCACCGGGTAACTCGCCGCACCGAGGCGTTGCCTCCCCCTGCGAAGCGGCCGCTGATAGAGCCAACACTACCCGAAGAAAAACCATCGACCACCATTCGCAAGATCGCAGACGTCAATACCTCTGAAACCCCCGCAGACCGCTCCCAGCCGTTGCACACCAGCGGTGCATCCCACCGCAACCCTTCGCAACTGGGAGCGTTCCTGGACACCTACAAGGTCGAGAAACCCAGCAACCTGGGCGAACCGATCAGCGAGCAAGGCCCCAGCCAACACCTTTACAAGGTCGCGGACAAATATTTCGCCCCCGTGGGAAACCGCTGGTTCCAGGTGATCATTGATGAAAGCGACTATGTCGTGATTGTCGATGGGAAACAGCTGTCGCGCCTGGGCCCCTTGTTGATCGCCAACCGCCAAGGCAACTGGTTCGTCGATACCCGCCTGCGCTTGCGCGGCGGCGGGCCTACGTTGAAAGCCAGAAGGGCCAAGGCCTTGGCGCAAGAGCGCGCGAAACACTTGCGCACCCAGTTGAGCGAATTCGAAAAAACCAAAAAAGATGCACAGGCCGAGCTGCAAAAAGCCCACGCAGACATGACCAACGGGGCCGCCGAAACGGCCGATTCACGTCGGCAACGCTATCTGCAGACCCTGGTCGATCAACGCGAAAACTATGAATCGGCCCTGCAGCAACTCAAGCAGTTGAATATCTTCGCGCCCTCATCGGACTACGCGTCCAAGGCCATCACCTACCTCAAGGCACAGATCGAATTCACCCGCGCGGGTATTCGCGAGGCCCTCACCCGCTTTGCCCCCATGATGCGCAGGGTGCTGGACCAACTTCAGAATCCAACCGATGAACGCCCCTTCGATGACGCACGCGAGATGATGGGCCTGACCCAGGACATGCTTGAGCGCCTGGACTACATGAACACGCGCTTCGACGAACTCCGGCTGTTGTCCAGGGAAGGCGTCACCTTGATCCGAGACACCAAGGGCACCTTGCCGCATTATCCTCGCGAATACCTCAAGGCCCTGCAGATCACCCTCGCCCGCCACTTGTGCCTGTCGCAAAACACACTGAGCACCGCCCCGCAGGCCTGGTCGACCATCGATGCGATTGTCGACGCCGCCGATATCGTCGTCCAATGCCTGAACGACACCTTGCAGGAGCGCAGTGAGTCGCGCCTTGATGAACGTATCGACACCTTGGGCAGCCTGGTCGGTCAGTTCCAGATGCTTGACGAACGCTTGAGTGATTTTGCCGAACGCTTTACCGAACATGTACAGACGGACCCGGTCAGGCAGCTGCACACGCACATCAGCGAGTTCAGCCAGCAGGCTTCACAGAATCTGGCACTGCTGATCGTCGAGAGAGATGCGTTCAGGTTGCGCCCCGCCCCGGCGCCCGTGAGGCCGCGCCCCCTGACCAAGTTCATCCGTACCCGCTACGATGGCATCCGCATCGGCGAAGCGCGGCTGTCGTCGGCCGGGCAGGAGACCGACCTGGTGGATATCCGCTCCCCGACTACAAACAGGATCATCGCCACTTATCACCAGAAAAGCCCGGGGGTCTGGGTCGAAAGGCTGCCCACCTCTAAAAAACCGATGCCCACGCTCAGCACGTCCGTCGCCGTCAGCGAAGGCCAGGCCCTGCTGGACACACTGCCCGACTTCCATCGTCGTACCGAATTGCGTGCCAACCAGGAGGCACGTACACCAACGGGCATCGAATTTCTTTATCACCAGCAAGCCCAGCGCCTGGAACAGGCTGTCGAAGCCATTGACCGCGCCTTGACCCAAAGCAACATCACCGACGACGACACGCTCTCGGCCAGCACTGTCAACAAGGCGCTGACAGCAGCCATCGCCGAGCTGTACAACCGCAGTCGCAATCACGTGCGCAGGCTTTACAAGAAGTTGCCGCCGACCACCCAGAGTGTCGAGTGGCTGCTGGAGCATGATGAAATAACAATCCGGAAAACGGTCTCTCGACGCAGGCTCAAGGGCCCTCGCCCGGACTTTCTCGATGAATACAGCATCACCGAGCGCAGCTCTGGCAGCCCGCTGTGGTATGCGCACTTTCGCTACAGTGCCTCCTGGACACCGGCAAAAAACTACATCGCCGCGCGGTTGAAAACCGTGGCCGAACAACGCCAGGGCCGGACCGCTGACACCACCACAGGCCTGAGCGAAACCCAGCGCATCGACTTCTACCTCAGCGAAATCAGCCTGGAGCAAGCCCGCCGGCTGTTTTTCGAGAAGCGCAGAACCTGAACCGCCCGGGTCGACCGTTAATTAACTACCATCCGCGACCTTCCTTCTGTCATTACCGTGCGCATTCGCCCGGGTCAACGACAGAAGGAGCCGAAAATGCCCACCCACGCGCACACCAACAACAACCACAACCTGAACGGGCGCCCCACCAACGCCTACGAACTGCTCACCCAACTGACCACCGGACCGTCCACCCGGGAAGTGGCGTCCGATATCTTGCGGTCGGCTCTGCGCGAGCAGTATCCGAGGCTTAACATCGACCCGGATTTGACGATGGTCGTCACGCCACGCTGGCGGGTACTCAAATCGGGCATCGTGCCCGTGCGGCCCCACGTGGAGTCCCTCACCTCGGCGCTGGCACGCCAGGTGCTGGCCTCCAACCCGGTGACCTACATCGAAGGCGAGCACTTTCTCACGCTAAACCCGGAGTCACCGAGCGCCGTGCACCTGCCCGTGAAAATCGACGCCATTGCCCATTTGATCAATGAACTGGCCGGCCTGCTGTTCGTTGCGTCCCAGGAACATCAGCTTGACTACTGGAATGCGTCGAGCGGCAGCACATGGCCACGCTGGCAAATCTTTGCCTATACGTTGCGCAAAGCCTGGAACGTCAGCGTCCATGAGGATTGGGATGTCCTTGAGTGTGCTATGGCACGGGGCCTTTACCAGTTTCCGCGACGCGCCCAACGCGCCACCAGCGACCCCTATAACAGCCGTGCCTACCTGGTGGATACCAGCCTGTTACGCGATGGCCGCACCGTACATGTCGGCGTTCTGGACATGGCAGTGCTGGTCGGCGAGTACAACCAGCGCACAATGATCCTCGCTTACTCACTGGTCAGCGGTTACGAGCGCTTCGAATCCCTTGAGCAATTGGGCCAGGCGCTGCCGGCCAAGCTGATCCAACTGCAATCGGGAACTACCCTGCAGTGGCAGCTGTACGAGCCCGGCGACAATTTTTTCGACAGCCTGGCCTGTGCCCTGATCACCATGCAGATCGAAGCGATCGGCGAGGCGGAGTCATTGATGCCCGGCTCCATTACCCCGCCACCCGAGATGCCTGCCCCGCTCCTGCGGGTGTTCCCCGGTATCGAAAACCTGAGCGATCATGCGCTGTCCAACATCCGGCAGATACACCAGCAATTACCGGATTGGCTGACCGATGCCTCGGATCAGGACATCGCCTTTTACAGCCGCTACGTCATTGAATTGGCCCAGATCCATACGGCCAACCACGGCCGTTCGTTTCAGGACGATATCCCGCCCCTGCGCGACTACGCCCTGCAGCGACTGCAAGCGCACATCCGCACCCACAAAGAAGGCGCGGGCCTTGATCCTAGAAAAATCGAGGTGGTCATCGAGAGTCCGGTGATCTGGGGAACATTCGCCCTGCCCGGCCAGGTCGATGTCACCCGGCGCAACCTGATCGATCTGACGCTGGAAAACCTCACCGGCCTGCCGACAGGCCAAGCCACCGTGTTTTATGACGGCTCCCTGGCACCCGATTGGATGACGTTCAGCTACCTCAAGGACGTCATCGAAACACTCGACATCGGCGAGCACTACCCGGCACTGATCAAAAGTACATTGCTTGGCGATCCCATCAAGACCAGGAACCGGGAGTTGCTGTACGCCAGTCATTTGCGGGTGCAACTGCCATTGTTGGCGCTGCACTTGAAGATCCAGCAACGGCAGGGCATTGACGAGTTGGGCTACCGCTACGTCGCCGCGGCGCTGCAAGTGCAGCGCCAGGAACAGGAGGTCGACGGGCAGCAGATCGTGATACGCCCGCTGGCGTTTGTTCCGACCTTGCGCAAGGGCACTCAGCGTGACGAGGTCGCCAACATGTTCGTGATCGGCCCGCTCAACGCCGCCAGTGGCCCCTGCTTGTTGTACCGACCGCTGCTGGAGCCGGTGTTGATCCAGTTTCCGTCCAGACAAAATCTGCTGGATGCCATCAAGCAGGATCGAGCGCTGCGCGAATCCGTACTTGCCTGGCTACCCGACGACGTACGCTTCAACTACGAGCAATATGTGTTCCCCGATACCCTGCCGTCGCCGTGGGTCGTGGTGCGGGTGTGGGTGGAACCGGTGACGGCGGTGCATATGAGCGGGCCTATCGAACTGAGCGACGGCAGCGTGGGCGGTGACGCGCTCACAGCGCTGTTCCAGGCCAACGCCAGTGCCATGGTCACGCTGGCAGCCCGCCAGTCGGTTTCCAATACCCAGAAACGCTGGGCGACGTTTCGCCAGACCGGTTGGCGGATCTTCAACGCCACGCTGCCTTTCCTGGGCCCCACCGTGGGGGTTGCCGCCTGGATGTGGCAAATCATGGAAGACCTGGAACAGGTGCAGGAAAGTGTAGAGCCCTCAAGCGCCGCCGACGGCTGGAGCGCGCTCGTCGACCTGTGGTTCAACCTGGGCATGGCCCTGGCCTTGCATATAGGGATGCGCCATCCGGCCAAGGAGGCTGCAGCCAAGCCCCTCAAACCGGGCCTTGAGCCACTACCCGAAAACCCCATCGACACCCTGCCCCATATCGTCCCCGAAACAACGGACCAACCGCTGCCCAAGCCCGCGCCCGTTGAAACCAGACAGTTGCAGGACCTGCCTGCCAGCGACCTCTACCCCCTGCATCAAAACACGTTGCACATCAGCGGCGCATTGAGCCGCGCACCTTCGAGCCTGGGAACCCGGCTGGACACCTTCAAGACCGAGAAACCCTCCACCTTGGGTGAGCAGAACAGAAAACCGGGGGCCTACCTGAACCTGTATCCCGATAAAGACCGGTGGTATGCACCGGTTGGTGAGCGTTGGTTCGAAGTCAACCTGGACGAAAATGATAACGTGGTCATCGTTGATCCCCTTGCGCCCGCGCGTACCGGCCCCCTGCTGGTAAGCAACCGCTCCGGGCAATGGTTTGTCGACACACGCCTGCGCCTGCGGGGGGGTGGCCTGCGTAATCGCCGGCGCACCGCTCAACAGCAGAAACCGTCACGCATCAGCGAGTTGAGGCAACACCTCAGCGAGTTCGATGCCAGGGAAAGCAGCGAGCAAGCGGCGCTTTCGGAGTCCCTCGCCGCCATCGGCTCGGAGCCGGGCCCCGCGACCGATTTGCGCCGCGAGGCGTATATCCGAGACGTCAACCGGCGGCTGGACGAATACGAAGAGCCCATCCGGCAGCTCCGGGCGTTGGGCATCATCGACACGGTTCCCCACTACCAGGTGGCGATGGCCGACTACTTGAACAAGCAGTTGCTGCTCACCCGATCTGCGGTGGAGGAGCGCTTGCGGCCCTATCGAGACACCTTGAACAGCACCATTGCGCTCCTGGACGAAGACTCCGCCACTTTGCCGGAGGACAAAGCCCGCCTCGCCGAGGAAATGTCCACGTTGAACCTGGAAATGATCAGTCGCCTGGAATATGTCGACTCGCGTTTCAAAGAACTGGAGAAGCTGGGCGTCGCGGGCGCACAGGTGATCCAGATGTCGTCGAAGGCCTTGCCCAGCCTGAGCCTGCACGACCTCAAGGCCTTACAGATCATGGTCTCGCGCTACCTGTGCATCAAGCGCGGTAACGCCCCGGAGCAGCTGCAGGCTCGCACGCGCCTGAACACCATCGTGACGAACGCCGACCTCGCCGTACAAAGCTACCTCGATACCCAACAGCCTGAAGCCGACAGCCCCTTGCCCGAACGTATCGAAGCACTCGACAGCCTGGTGGACCAATTCACGATCACCGATCAACGCCTGCGTGATTTGCACACCGACGCCAGCCATCAGGTACTCAGGGAGCCTCTCAACGAGCTGCTCAAGCTTGTCGACCAATTCAACCAGCTGGCGGTTCGCGACCTGGCCGTGTTGATAAGGGAACGCAGGGCGCTGGAACCCAAGCCAGGCCCTTCTCGCGCTGCGCCGCCGGCACGCCGCAAAATCATCAAGACACGCTTTCACGGGGTGATCGTGGGCGAACCGCGCGAGGCGGACCCGACATTGGTGGATGTCATAGCACCATTGACCGGCAATGTGATCGCCACCTTCCACGAAAAGTCGCCGACCGTCTGGGTCAAGCACATCGAGGAACGCTCCCGCCCCTCAACCTCCCGACCCGTCAACCTGGACACCAGCCTCAAGGAGGGCCAGTCCCTTCTCGACGGCGTGCCCACCGTGCTCAAACGGCTCGAGAAGTCAGGCAAACCCTGGCGCCTGCCGCTGGATGTCGAAGGGCTGTACCACTTGGAAGTGCCGCCCCTGGAGCGGGCCATCGAGCACATCGAAGATGCACTCACCCAGCGCAACCTGACGGAAATCGACCACCCCCAGGCCGCAGAACTCAAGCGCAAGCTCAATGACGCGGTGCAGCAGTTCTATGCGCAAGGTAAAAGCACGCGTATCAGGATGATCAAGCAGCAGCCGCCTGTGGCCGATCGTGTGGAGTGGCTGTACAAGCAGGGCGAGATAACCGTGAGAAAAACCCTCACGCGCAAGCGCCTGAAACGCCGTAACGACTTTCTGGACGAATATGAAGTGCTCGATCACAAGACCCGTGCCGTGCTGTGGTACGCCCACTTTCACTATCCCTCGGCGCAAGCAGAGGTGAGGGACTTTGTCGCTGGCCACTTCAAGACCGTGGAACAACAAAAACTTGGCGGGGCCGTTCAGTACACCAGGCTGAACGATAAGCAGCAGATTGAAATTGAGCGAGCCGCCATCGGCCCCTCACTGGCCACAGAGATGTTTTTCAACACTTGATGCATCGTCAGTGAACACCTTGCCATACCGTACGCAGGCGCTCCAGGGCCTGCACGATGGCAGGTTCCGGCACGGCGGCGAACCCCAGCACCAGACCGGCGCGCTGGTCCGCAGGCGGGCTGGATTGCGCGAGCCAATAACTGCTCAAGCCATTGATTTCAACCTCTACGGCCCGCGCCAGGTCGAGCAGCTGTTGCTCGCGGGCGAGGCTGTCCACGCGCACGGTCAAATGCAGCCCTGCCGCGACACTGGGCAGTTCACCCACGCCGGCCAACCCGCTTGGCCAGCCCGCCAGCAAGGCATTGCGCCGGCTCAGCGCAGCACGGCGCATACGGCGGATATGCCGCTGGAAATGCCCGGCAGCCATGAACTCGGCCATCACCGCCTGGGTGCTGACTTCGGAGTGGCGCATGTCGACGGCACGGCGCCGGGCGAACGCATCCACCAGGCCCGCCGGCAAGACCAGGTAACCCAGGCGCAACGCGGGAAAGGCCACCTTGCCGAAGGTGCCGACATAGAGCACGCGCCCACTGCGATCCAGCGCGGCCAGGGGCGACAACGGTGCACCGCTGTAGCGGTACTCGCCGTCGTAGTCGTCCTCGATGATCCAACCGCCTGTGCGCTCGGCCCAGGCCAGCAGTTCCAGGCGGCGCGCCAGGCTCATCACCACACCCGTCGGATACTGGTGGGAAGGCGTGACGTAAGCCACCCGACAATCCTCCAGGCTATTGAGCACCTGGCAATCAATACCCTCGCCATCCACCGGCACGCCGTGCAATTTGCCGCCCGCCAGGGCGAACGCATGCCCCGCCGCGCGATAGCCGGGGTTTTCCACCGCCACGCCGTCCCCTGGCTCCACCAGCAACTGTGCACAAAGGCTGATTGCCTGCTGCGCGCCACTGGTGATCACTATTTGTTCAGCCGTGCACTGCATGCCTCGTGAGCTGCGCAAGTAGGCGGCAATCAGGCCCCGCAGTCGGCCGTCGCCCGCGGGGTCGCCGTAGCACAGCAGCTCCAGGTCCGGCTTGCGCCAGAAGGCCCCGTTCAGCTTGGCCCAGACCTCGAACGGGAACAGATCGAAGGCTGGCACACCCACGCGAAATGCCCGTGGCGGGCCGGCTGGAGGCAGAGACAGGTGGTTGGTTTTTATCCGTGCCAAGCCCGCGCTGTGGATAACTTCACTGTCCAGGTCTTCCGGCAAATCCGCCCACTTTGTGGATAAGGCTGGGGATAGGCCTGTTGAAAACCCTGTGGATACTTTTGTGGATAGTTTTTTTGCGGTGGGCAATTGGGCGACATAGGTGCCATCGCCGACCCGACTTTCAATAAACCCTTCTGCATACAGCTGATCGTAGGCGCGTACCACGCTGTTGCGGGAAATCGACAACGCCGTCGCCAGGTCACGGGTGGCGGGAAGGCGCGTCCCGCTGACCAACCGACCGTCCAGCACCCGCTGGCGCAGGGCGTCATACAGCTGGCGCGTCAGGCCTTGGCGGCGATCCAGTTCAATACCAGCGGGGTTGAACGACAGGGGCGGCGAGACAGGCGACATATTGGACCTATGAAATGGGTGCCAGATGGCTCTTTCAACGAGCCATTAGCCTGCCTAGGATGCAGGCATTCGCCAAGGAATTTTTCCATGTACACACCTCGCGCCTTTGCCCTCGACGATTTGCCCGAACTGCAGCAACTGATCCAGCACACCCGCCTGGCGCAGTTGGTGACCTTTGGCGAGCAAGGCCTGCAAGCCAGTCACTTGCCCTTGCTGCTCAACCCGGATGAAGGCCCCAACGGCATGCTCTACGGGCACCTGGCCAAAGCCAATCCGCAGTGGAAAGACCTGCAGAACGGCAGCGAAGCGCTGGTGATCTTTGCCGGTGCCGAGGCCTACATCAGCCCGGCGTTCTACCCGGCCAAGGCCGAGCACGGCAAAGTCGTGCCCACCTGGAACTACATCGCCGTGCACGCTTATGGCAAAGCCGAGGTATTCAACGATGCCGATCGCTTGCTCGCGGTGGTCACTGCGCTGACCGATCGCCATGAAGGCGGCCGCGCCCAGCCCTGGAAGGTCAGCGACGCTCCAGCCGATTACATTGACGGCATGCTCAAGGCCATCGTCGGCTTCGCCCTGCCGATCGAACGCCTGATCGGTAAACGCAAACTCAGCCAGAACCGCAGCGCGGCCGACATGGCCGGCGTTCGTGCTGGCCTGGCAACCAGCGCCGATGTGCGCGACCAGACCCTCGCCCGCTTTATTCCCCAAGGAGACCCAGAATGAGCCCGATCAATATCCGCCAGGTCACCGCCGCCGACCACGCTGCCTGGTTGCCGCTGTGGCAGGCGTACTTGAAGTTCTATGAAACCGAACTGCCGGACGCGGTCAGCCAAAGCACCTGGCAACGCTTGATCGACGCCAGCGAACCGACCCACTCGGCCCTGGCCTGGCAGGACGGCAAAGCGGTGGGCATGGTCAACTTCATCTACCATCGCTCCAATTGGAGCATCGAGAATTCCTGCTACCTGCAGGACTTGCTGGTGGACCCGGCCCAACGTGGCACCGGCGTCGGTCGCAAGCTGATCGAGTTCGTCTACGCCACCGCCAAGGCCGATGGCTGCGCCAAGGTGCATTGGCTGACCCACGAAACCAATGCCACCGCGATCCAACTCTACGAACGCATCGCCGAACGCCCTGGGTTCATCCAATTTCGCAAAGGTCTTTAAGGAGCGCAGCATGACTACTTCCCTCGCCGACTGGAAAGGCGCACCGGCCCCTACCGTCACACTGCTTGAAGGACGCTTCATCCGCCTGGAAAAACTCGACCCGGCCCGCCATGGCGACGAATTGTTCCAGGCCCTCCAGGGCCCCGGTGCCGACCCCAAGCTGTGGGACTACTTGCCATACGGCCCCTTCCCGGAGCGCAGCGCCTTCAATGACTGGCTGAACAACCACGCGGCCCACAGCGACCCGTATTTCTTCTGCGTGATCGACCGCCAGACCGGCCAGGTACAGGGGCTTCTCAGCCTGATGTCCATCGTTCCCGCACAGGGCCGCATCGAAATCGGCCACGTCACCTTCGGTGCGCCCATGCAGCGCTCGCCGAAAAGCACCGAAGCGGTGTACTTGCTGGCCAAATACGCGTTCGAACAGGGCTACCGCCGCCTGGAATGGAAGTGCAACAACGCCAACGATCGCTCCAGATACGCGGCCGAGCGGTTGGGCTTCAGCTTCGAAGGGGTGTTCCGCCAGCACATGGTGGTCAAGGGCAGGAACCGTGATACCGCGTGGTACTCGATCATCGATTCGCAGTGGCCCAAGGTTGGAGCGGGGTTTGAGAAGTGGTTATCGCAGGAGAATCAGCGCGGGGATGGGCAGGTGAAAACATTGGCGGAGTGTCGCGCCTGAATCGTCAAACCTGCGTTGATCCATGTGGGAGCCAGGCTCCCACATGGATCTTCAGTGCTAGCGCCATTACCTAGAGGCTTCTGCGAACCTTCACCACGCCCATCTTCAATCCGAATGGCCGGAAGACTGCATTCAGCGATTTCAGCGTCTGATTGCCTTCGCCATGCTCGATATGCACCAAAGTGCGCACGGAAATTTTGCACATCCTGGCAAACTGGCTTTGATGCAGGCCGGTGACTTCCGTACGCAAGCGGCGTACCGCTTCGGCGATTTCCAGCGTGCCCTCTGCCAAGGCATCCTGAATGCTTTCAATCAACAGGGTTCGTTCTTCGACTGTCAAGCTCATTTCAGTCCCCATTCTTTCAACCGCTGCGGCAGATGTTTCAACGCAATGCCTGGATGGTTCATTGTCACTGCAGGCAGGCCGCTGGCATTGAGTATGTCTGGCAGGGCTGAAAGCTGTTGCGCGGCCTCCCTCAGGTCTTCGAACAGCTTCTCGCTGTCGACAAGATCACCCAGCAAATGACATACACCCCGCCAATCCACATCGCCCGCCCGTTCAAGCTCCCTGGGCCATTTGGTCGTGCGCGTGATGCCTTCGTCGTCCATTACCATCGGCGCCAAATCGTAAATGGGTGCAAGACGCAGGGCGTTCACTTCGCGAATGATCGAGGTATTGCGACCATGGTTGTCCGAGTTGCCGAGGATTTTGTTCAAAAGATCGCGCTTGAGGTACTCAGAGACCAACGCCGGTACTTGATTGGACTGACCAG
The DNA here is from genome assembly GCF_900115535.1 of Pseudomonas sp. NFPP28. NCBI lineage: Bacteria > Pseudomonadati > Pseudomonadota > Gammaproteobacteria > Pseudomonadales > Pseudomonadaceae > Pseudomonas > Pseudomonas sp. NFPP28. Next base: position 159,091 of record NZ_FOWT01000009.1, read on the forward strand.
CCTCTCGCCACAATTCAACCAACAACGTGACAACCTCGCGATGCGCCATGGCGCTGCCAGGCACCGAGACACCCGCCAAAGAGTAGATTGACTCCACGGCATAGCGTTCAACCCCCTGCGCAGTGACGCGTCGATCAAAACGGTGCATCCACACACTGGGCTTGCTCGCCTCCTCCAGCGACAACCCCGACTTCGCCACAGTATCAATACCCAAGGTCTGCAAGGCTTTGTAGTAGTGGAATTCACTACGCAGAATGTCCTGATCTGTCTGCGTGCCTTTGTTGCGTGCAAATTTCACAAACCAATGCTGCTTGACCTGCTTGTCGTCCAGCACCGCATCCGGAAATAGCAACCCATCCTGGTTTTCTGTCAGCAGTAACTTTGGCGCCTCCCCGCCCGCGCCCGTGGCCCCACCGATGGCTGCGCCTTGCTCATAGGCATACTCAAGGAAACGGTTGTCCCGTCGGACAACCTCATCACGTTCAAACCCCATGGGGGTTCGATCGTCCAAAGCCTCAATCGATTCTTTGATTCGCATATGGCCAATGGAGGCAGGCGTACTGCGCATCAACAGAAAAAGGTCTGCACTGACGTCAGCCGGCTTATCCCCACCAATACGCGCCATCAGAAACCGTTTAGCGGCACCCGCCGGTGCGATGTCATGTACAAAAGCAGGAGCACTCTGGGCTCTCCCACCCTCCCATTGCAGTGGGAACCTGGCACTCACGGAGGTGGCGAAGGGCGTCGCCATTTCATCAAGGTGTTCCACCAGATAGCGCTGGTCATAACCAAAACTGCACCGACTTTCGAAACCCAGTTGCGGCGTATCGACTGTCAGGAGCATGGCGTCCTGCCATTTTCCTTCGGCGTAGATTTGTAATGTCAGACGGACCATGGCTCTCACCTGCAATTTAACGCATTCACCAGCTGAAAAAGCGAACTGAAATTGCAATATAGTGCAGATATGGAACCCATGCACCCCCTATGAACGCAATAAAATGCAGATTCAAAAAGCACCGACCAAAGTAGGATCAGTTTTTAATCGCGCATCACTAGAGACAACTCCCGCAAACCAGGGGTCGATGGCCTGACAGTTATCACCACACCATCTCGCTAAATTCCCGGCCTCATTCATCAGAGGTTGGGATTTCATGCCTTTTACACCGCACAGAGTTGCCCTTGTCATTGCCCTTGCACTCAGCACCGCCAGCCTTCAAACCGCACAGGCGCGGGGCGATATCGAATACAGGCCGTACTGGTATCAGCCCTACGATCCGCTGGATGACGACTGGTTCTACACACCCGAACCCAAAGCGCTGCCCCTGGACGGTTATCTCATCCGCAAGGCCACCTCGCACAACGGCTTGCAAGTGGCAAAAGTGCTGGAGCCCGCATTGATTCGTTTGCTGAAGTCCGGAGAGCTGACTTCCGAACAAATCAAAGCCCTGGATAAATTCGGGGAAGCGCTGGAGAAACAGCCCGGCGGGATCGGTGCAAGCCTTGAGCAATTGGCCGGCAGCCAGAACGCCAACCTCGCGGGTGCAACGCAAAACACCACACAACACATCGGCAGCCAATTGCTCTCGAACCTACGCACACTGCCCGCCGACGACGAGGGACACTTCTGGGTTCAAGGCCTGGGCCACGACGGCCGCCTCGACGAACAAGGCGGCAGCGCCGGCTTGAAATACAGCACCGAAGGCCTGCTGTTGGGCGCCGACTGGGCGCTGGATCACGCCTGGCGCGTGGGTGTCATGGGCGCAAAATCCACCAGCCACCTCGATACCCCGCGCTTCGCGTCCGAGTTGGACAGTTGGCACCTGGGCGGTTATGCCGTGCGCCAGGACGGCCCGTTGGCCCTACGCCTGGGCGCGATCTACAGCGACCATGCGGGGCAGAACAAACGTAACGTCAACCTGCTGGATTACAAGGAGCAACTCAGGGGCCAATACAACGCCCAGAGCCAGACCCTGTTTTCCGAACTGGGCTATCAACTGGGCAGCGCGGATCTCAGCGTGGAGCCCTTCGCCGGCCTCGGTTTCCAGCGCTACCACCGTGACGGCTTCAAGGAAACCGGTGGCCTGAGCGCGCTGAACGTTGGCGCACAAACCCAGCAGAACCTGAGCAGCACCGTGGGCCTTCGCCTGGCAACGGTGTATCGATTCGATAACCAGGTCAGCCTCACACCTCATCTCAGCACCGGCTGGAAACACCTCTACGGCGAGGTCGAAAGCCAGGTGCGCCAGTCCTACCGCGCATTGCCAGGGCGGGTTGACGGCTTCACGGTCCAGGGCACTTCGCTGGATCGCAATAGCCTGGATCTGCAAGCCGGGCTGGACCTGGCCCTGTCGACACAACACACCGTCGGCCTGACCTACAGCGCCCAGGCCGGTACCAACAGCCGTAACCAAGGCCTGATGGGACAATGGAAGATGAGCTTCTGACCCACCAAATTCCAGGCAAAAAAAAGGGGGCACCTGCCCCCCCGAGGATTAAGCGGTAGTGTCGAAGGCTGTTTTCAGCCTTCGATTTCAATCAGGATTTCGCCAGGGTTGACCCGGTCGCCCTTGGCCACATGAACGGCAGTCACCTTGCCGGCAATCGCGGCCTGTACTTCGGTTTCCATCTTCATGGCTTCGGTAATCAGCACGGCCTGGCCGGCCTTGACCACATCGCCTTCCTTGACCAGCACGTCGACGATATTACCCGGCATCGCCGTGCTGACATGGCCCGGCGCGGTAGCATGCTTGCGGTTGCTGCTGCCACCGCTGACGAACTCGTTGAGCGGCTCGAACACCACTTCTTCCGGCATGCCATCGATGGACAGGTAGAAGTGGCGCTTGCCCTCGGCCTTGACGCCGACACCAGTAATGTCCACGCGATAGCTTTCACCGTGCACGTCGATGACGAACTCAGTCGGGACGCCTTCGCCACCGGCACGCGCCACGCCGCCCGCTTCCGGGATCGGCAGCAGCACTTCCGGCGCCAGGGTGCCTGCGTCGCGTTCTTCGAGGAACTTGCGCCCGATGTCCGGGAACATCGCGTAGGTCAGCACGTCTTCTTCGGACTTGGCCAACGCGCCGATCTCACCACGCAGCTTGGTCATTTCCGGCTTGAGCAGGTCGGCCGGGCGTACGTCAATCACCTCTTCGCTGCCGATGGCCTGGCGCCGCAGTTTCTCGTTCACGGTGCCCGGCGCCTTGCCGTAGCCGCCTTGCAGGTAGAGCTTCACTTCGTTGGTGATGGTCTTGTAGCGCTCGCCGGCCAGCACGTTGAAGAACGCCTGGGTGCCGACGATCTGCGAGGTCGGGGTGACCAGCGGCGGGAAGCCGAGGTCTTCACGCACGCGCGGGATCTCGGCCAGCACTTCGCTCATGCGGTTGAGGGCGCCCTGCTCTTTCAACTGGTTGGCCAGGTTGGAAATCATCCCGCCCGGCACCTGGTTGACTTGCACACGGGTGTCGACAGCGGTGAATTCGCTTTCGAACTGGTGGTACTTCTTGCGCACGGCGTAGAAGTACAGGCCGATCTCTTGCAGCAGTTCCAGGCTCAGGCCGGTGTCGAACTCGCTGCCTTTAAGAGCGGCGACCATCGACTCGGTGCCCGGGTGGCTGGTGCCCCAGGCGAAGCTGGAGATAGCGGTGTCGATATGGTCCGCACCGTTTTCAATCGCCTTGAGTTGGCACATCGCGGCCAAACCTGCAGTGTCATGCGAGTGGATAAAGATCGGCAGGCTCTGCTCGGCCTTCAACGCCTTGACCAGCTCACCCGTGGCATACGGCGTCAACAGACCAGCCATGTCCTTGATCGCGATGGAGTCGCAACCCATGGATTCCAGTTGCTTGGCCTGGGCCACGAAGGCTTCGACGGTGTGCACCGGGCTGGTGGTGTAGGCGATGGTGCCCTGGGCATGCTTGCCGGCGGCCTTCACCGCTTCGATGGCGACGCGCAGGTTACGCACGTCGTTCATGGCGTCGAAAATGCGGAATACGTCGATGCCATTTACGGCGGCCTTGGCGACGAAGGCTTTGACCACGTCGTCGCTGTAGTGGCGGTAGCCCAGCAGGTTCTGGCCGCGCAGCAGCATTTGCAGGCGGGTGTTGGGCAATGCGGCGCGCAGTTTGCGCAGGCGCTCCCACGGGTCTTCCTTGAGGAAGCGCACGCAGGCGTCGAAGGTCGCGCCGCCCCAGACTTCCAGGGACCAGTAGCCGACTTTGTCGAGCTTGTCGCAGATCGGCAGCATGTCGTCGGTGCGCATGCGGGTCGCCAGCAACGATTGGTGGGCGTCGCGCAGGATGGTGTCGGTGACAAAGATTTTCTTGGACATTGTTGTATTCCTCACAGGCCTGCGTGGGCGGCGATGGCGGCGGCGATGGCCAGGGCCAGCTCTTCGGGTTTGCGCTTGATCGAGTAGTTGGTCAGCTCAGGGTGGCTTTCCACGAAACTGGTGTTGAACTGGCCGCTGCGGAATTCCGGGTTGCGCAGGATTTCCTGGTAGTAAGCGGCGGTGGTCTTCACGCCTTGCAGGCGCATGTCATCCAGGGCACGCAGGCCGCGGTCCATGGCTTCTTCCCAGGTCAACGCCCATACCACCAGTTTCAGGCACATGGAGTCGTAGAACGGCGGGATGGTGTAGCCGGTGTAGATCGCCGTATCGGTACGCACGCCGGGACCGCCGGGCGCGTAGTAACGGGTGATCTTGCCGAAGCTGGGCAGGAAGTTGTTTTTCGGGTCTTCAGCGTTGATACGGAACTGCAACGCGAAACCACGGTGCTGGATGTCTTCCTGTTTCACCGACAGCGGCAGGCCGGAGGCGATGCGGATCTGTTCACGAACGATGTCGATCCCGGTGATTTCTTCGGTGATGGTGTGTTCCACCTGCACCCGGGTGTTCATCTCCATGAAGTACACTTCGCCCTCGGCGAGCAGGAACTCCACGGTGCCGGCGTTCTCGTAGCCCACGGCCTTGGCGGCGCGCACCGACAGGTCGCCGATGTAGGCGCGCTGTTCAGGGGTCAGTTGCGGGCTTGGGGCGATTTCGATGAGCTTCTGGTTACGGCGCTGGATCGAGCAATCACGCTCGAACAGGTGCACCACGTTGCCGAAACTGTCACCGAGGATCTGCGCCTCGATGTGCTTGGGATTGACGATGCACTTTTCCAGGAACACTTCCGCCGAACCGAAGGCCTTGGTGGCTTCGGAGATCACACGGGGGAAGGCTTGTTCAAGTTCTTCGCGGCTGTTGCAGCGACGGATACCACGACCACCACCACCGGAGGTGGCCTTGAGCATCACCGGGTAACCAATGCGGTCGCCTTCGGTGAGTGCCTCGTGGATATCCGCGACGTTGCCTTCGGTACCCGGCGTGACCGGCACACCGGCCTTGATCATGCTGCGGCGCGCTTCGGTCTTGTCGCCCATGCGGCGAATGACTTCAGCCGATGGACCAATGAACTTGATGCCGCGTTCAGCGCAGATGTCCGCCAGTTCGGCGTTTTCAGACAGGAAGCCATAGCCGGGGTGCAGCGCATCGCAGCCGGTTTCCACCGCCAGGTTCACCAGCTTGCGTGGGTTCAGGTAGCCGGCCAGGGGCTCGGCACCAATGCTGTGGGCTTCGTCGGCACGCTTGACGTGCAACGCGTGGCGGTCGGCATCGGAGTAGACCGCGACCGAGCGAATGCCCATCTCGGCGCAGGCACGCACGATTCGTACGGCAATTTCACCACGGTTGGCGATCAGGATCTTTTTTATCACTTGGAAATTCCCTTGAGCCGATTGCTGCGTTCTTCGACCCGCTGGAGCCGGGTCGGCGCGTGACCAAATGTTTCATGACAGTCGCGAGACACACACTAAGCCCGCCAAGGGATTAACAAAAATCAATAATTATTGGGTTGGGCATAAGTAAAGACTTATAGTCATCCGGACAGCTTGCGGCGAGAGCACTAAGAAATGCGTAAGTCACTGATGAGACTGACATTGCGTCAATTGCAGATCTTCCATGAGGTGTGCGATTTGCGTTCCTACAGCCGTGCGGCCGAGGAAATGTCCCTCACGCAACCGGCCGTCAGCCTGCAAATTCGCCAGTTGGAAGAGCTGATCGGCCAGCCGCTGTTCGATTACGTGGGCAAAAAGCTCTACATGACCGAGGCAGCCGAAGCCTTGCAGCGCGCCAGCCGCGATATCTTCGGACGTCTGGAAAACCTCGATATGCAGCTCTCGGACATGCAGGGCTCGTTGCAGGGCCAGTTGAAACTGGCGATTGAGTCCAGCGCCAAGTACTTCGTGCCGCACCTGTTCGCCGCCTTCAAGCGCCAGCATCCGGAAGTGCAGTTGCAGTTGACGGTGGTGAACCGCGCCCAGGTGATTCGCCGGCTTTCGGACAACCGCGACGACCTGGTGATCATGTCCATGGTGCCCCAGGACATGGGCCTGGAATTCCTGCCGTTCCTCAACAACCCGATTGTCGCCGTGGCGCCGCCCGACCATCCCTTGAGCCTGCAAGGCCCGCTGCGCCTGCAGGACCTGGAACCCTACACCCTGCTGCTGCGCGAGCCGGGCTCCGGCACGCGACTGGCCTGCGAGGAGTACTTCAAGGAAAAACGCGTGCACTTCACCCAGACCGTGGAAGTAGCCTCGGCCGAGGCGCAGCGTGAATGTGTTTGTGCGGGATTGGGCGTGGCCCTGTTGACGCGTCATGCGGTCAACATGGAACTGGCCACCGGCGGGCTCCGGGAGCTGCCGGTGGAAGAGCTGCCACTGTACCGCAGTTGGTGCCTGGTGCAGGCCAAGGCCAAGCGCCTGTCACCGGTGGCCCATGCGTTCCTGGGCTTTATCCGCAGCGAGAGGGTGCAGATCAGCGTACTGGCTGAGCGTTTCGCTGGGCTGCCGCGGGCGCCTGCCAGTGGAGTTCCGGGTAGTCGCTGATGCTCTGGAGCAACTGGCGCTCCTCACAGCGGTCTTCGATTGCGCGACGGAACGCCATGCGGCGCTGGTCTTCCTGCTGACGACGGGTTTTGACGGAGCTGTTGCTGTCTTCGTAAGTCCGGGCCATTTGGAGTCTCCCAATGCGAGTACGGGGAGTTCAGGATGGCCCTGGGCGATGACGCAGCGATGACAGCCTGATGAAGATTCTAGGTTTGCAGGAGATCCAAATGTGGGAGGGGGCTTGCCCCCGATTGCGGTGTATCAGCCAGCAAATTTATTGGCTGACCCACTGCTATCGGGGGCAAGCCCCCTCCCACATTTTGCTCTGTGTACCGCTTTAGTCATCGAGGGCTTTGACGGACTTGGGCGACAGACGCAGGCTGCGCAAACTGCGCTTGACGCTCTTGAGGTGGTTGACCAGGCTCGGCCCGCGCGCCATGGCCACGCCCATCGCCAATACATCGATCACCACCAGGTGGGCGATGCGCGAGGTCAGCGGGGTATAGATCTCGGTGTCTTCATGCACATCGATCGCCAGGTTGACCGTGGACAGTTCCGCCAACGGCGTCTGGCTCGGGCACAGGGTGATCAACGATGCACCGCTTTCACGCACCAGGTTGGCAGTGATCAGCAGGTCCTTGGAGCGGCCCGACTGGGAAATGCAGATGGCGACGTCAGTAGGTTTCAGGGTCACCGCCGACATGGCCTGCATGTGCGGGTCACTGTAGGCCGCAGCGGTCAGCAGCAAGCGGAAGAACTTGTGCTGGGCATCGGCGGCCACCGCACCTGAAGCACCGAAGCCATAGAACTCCACACGCTGGGCCTGGGACATGGCCGTCACGGCCTTTTGCAACTCCACCGGGTCGAGCTTCTCGCGCACTTCCATGAGCGTGTGCAAGGTGGTGTCGAAGATTTTCAGGCTGTAGTCGGCGACGGAATCGTCTTCATGGATCGCGAACTGCCCGAAGCTGGCACCGGCGGCCAGGCTCTGGGCCAGCTTGAGTTTCAAGTCCTGGAACCCGGAACAACCGATGGCGCGGCAGAATCGCACGATGGTCGGTTCGCTGATACCCACGCTATGGGCCAGGTCGGCCATCGAACTGTGCATCACAGCCGCAGGGTCAAGCAGCACGTGATCGGCAACCTTGAGTTCCGATTTGCGTAACAGGTGGCGCGACTGGGCGATATGTTGCAACAGGTTCAAAGGGCAGGACTCTTGTTATGGGCAGGGCCAGGGATGTAGCAAGCTTGTAGTTATACTACAAGAATTGCCCTTTTGCCCGTCCGACGCATCACTAAATCGCCCTGCCCCCCTTTGAATCTAAGGGCGGCCGCGTTGTAGCCACAGGGGCGCCCCCGGCGTCGTTAAGGAAATTCTGCATTTTTCCGTAACAAATCTGCCAACCCATCGGCCTGCATCGGCCGACTGATCAAATAGCCCTGCACTTCGTCACAATGCTCACCCCGCAGGAAATCCAGCTGCTGCTGATCTTCCACACCCTCGGCCACCACCTTCAGCGCCAGCCCGTGGGCCATGGCGATGATTGCCCGAGTGATGGCCGCGTCTTCGCGCCCCTGGCCAAGGCCGCGAATGAAGGTCTGGTCGATCTTCACGTAGTCCACGGGAATGCGCTTGAGGTAGCTGAGGGACGAATACCCGGTGCCGAAGTCATCGATGGCCAGCTTCACGCCCAGGTCACGCAGTTGCTGGAAGGTGGCGATGATGTGTTCGACGCTGTCGAGCAGTTGGCTTTCGGTCAGCTCCAGCTCGAGGTATTGCGGGTCCAGGCCGGTTTCTTCGAGCACCTGGCGCACCAGGCTGACCAGCTTGCCCTGGCGCAACTGGTGCACCGAGAGGTTGACCGATACCCGGATCGGCGCCAGCCCCTGGCGCTGCCATTCACAGGCTTGCCAGCAGGCTTCGCGCAGTATGAATTCGCCCAGCGGTACGATAAGGCCGGTCTCTTCAGCCAGGCCGATAAATTCCCCCGGCGGCACCATGCCCCACTGCGGGTGGTCCCAACGGATCAGCGCTTCGGCAGCATTGAGCTTGCCAGTGGCCAAGCACAGTTTCGGTTGATAGAACACCGTGAGCTGACGCTCTTCGATGGCCTTGCGCAGGTGGTTTTCCAGCTGCAAGCGCTCCAGGGTGCTGGCTTGCAGGCTGTCGGTGTAGAACTGGAAGTTGTTGCCGCCCAAGTGTTTGGCGTGCTGCATGGCCATGTTCGATTGGCTGACCAATGCGGAAATTTCACGCGCGTTGTCCGGCAACAGGCTGACCCCCATGGAAGCACTCACCACCAGTTCATGCCCCTCCACCGTCACCGGCACCCGCAGCTTGGCCAGCAGCCGCGTGGCGACCCGCGCCAGGCTCGACAAGTTGCCGTAGGCGTCGAACAACACGGCAAACTCATCCCCGGACAGGCGTGCAATGGTGTCGGCCTCGGGCAAGGCATTGATCAGGCGTCGCGCCATTTTTTGCAGCAACTGGTCGGCCACTTCATGGCCCAGGCTGTCATTCAACAGCTTGAAGCGATCGAGGTTGATGTGCAGCAGCGCCAGGCTACGCCCACCCTGGCGGACACGCTGGTGCGCCTCGCGCAAGCGTTCGCGAAACAGCGAGCGATTGGCCAGGCCGGTCAGTTCGTCGTAGTGAGTGAGGTAGCGCATACGCTCTTCGGACTCACGCCGCGCCGAGAGATCGGCGAAGAAGCCTACGATATGGCTGACTTTGCCTCGAATATCCCGCACTACGTTCAACTGCAGCCACTGCGGGTAAAGCTCACCGTTCTTGCGGGTCTCCACCAATTCGCCCTGCCACGTGCCGTGGCTGAGCAACGCCTGGCGGATCACCGGAAAATGGCGGCGGGCGTCACGACTGCTGGGCAGCTCCACTACATTGCGGCCAATCATGTCATCGGTTTCGAACCCCGTAACGCGGCTGAAAGCCTGGTTGACGGCGATCAGCTTGTAGTCCGGATCAAGGATCACAATGCCTTCGCTGGCGGCTTCAAATACGGTCGAGGCCAACCGCTGCTGTTCCTCCAGGGCCTTGCCGGCGCTGATATCGCGGCGCGTACCGAGCATGCGCGTGACCCGGCCGCTGGGCGCACGCTCCACGGCGCGGCCACGGTCTTCGATCCACACCCAGTGCCCGTCACCATGGCGCACGCGGTATTCCACCTGATAGTCCTCGCTGCGGCCCTTGAGGTGTTCCACCAGGGCATGCTTGAGCAGCGGCAGGTCGTCGGGGTGCAGGCGCGGCTTGAGGTGGCTGAGCATTGCCGTGACGTACTCCGGCTCCAGGCCGAACAGCTCCTTGAGCTGGGTGTGATGGACCTCATCGGTTTGCAGGTTCCAGTCCCACAGGCCCAGTTCACTGGCTTGCAGCGCCATGGCCAGGCGTGCTTCGCTTTTGTTCAAGGCCAGGCTGGCGGCGTCCAGTTCCTGGCTACGCTGTGCTACGCGGTCTTGCAGGCCAATCTGGGCGTCACGCAACTCCTGTTCGACCTGACGGCGCTGCTCGACTTCACGCACCAGGTCCTGATTGAGTTGCTCGCTGCGCTGCTGCGCCTGTTGCAGGTGTTCGATCAGCGCCTGGTTCTGGAAGCGGCGCAACAGCCCGCGCTGGATCAGGCGATTGACCTGCCACGCCACCAGGCTCAAGGACGCCAGCAGGATCAGCCCAAGTACACCCCAACCGCGCTGCTGCGGGTCGCCGCTCCAGAACAGGTAGAAGATGGACGGCACCAGGCACGGCAAGGCAAAGGACAGGAACGCCGGCATGCTCACGGCGTACGCCACGCTGGCCGACAAGGTCGCCGCGCCGATCAGGCCGAATACCCAGGCCTGCTGCATGAAGCTGTCACCCGGCACCAGGGCGATGGCGGCCGTTGCCAGCGTCAGGCCACTGACCGCCGAGCCGAGCAGGAACATGCGCTGCCACACCGGCTGGGCCTGGCGGCTGGGCATCGCCGAGTCGAACGCGGCCACCTGGATCACGCGCATTGCCACCAGGGCCAGCAGCCAGATCAACCAGATGCTGTCCAACAGGTATTGCTCAGGGTTCCACAGTAGCCAGGCGCAGACCAGGCCATTGACCAACATCAACAGGGTCGGCAGCAGTGAGCCTTGATAAAGCAGGCGTGTGCGCTCGACCGCCATCTCCGTGGCGTAGTGTTTACGGATAACCTGCGCGGGAGCCGCCGAGGGGCCAAGCAGGTCGGTGCTAAGGGTCATAGGCAGTGTTCTTATAATGGTGAGCCCGAAACGTCGACGGAGCATACACAAGCAAGCGCTTGGGCCAAACTGCTCCATGTCATAAAAACTGCGCGGTCATGCAGCGCAAACTTCCGGGCCAGACGGCTTGAGCGAGACGCTGCGCGGGCTGCGACCATCGACCGACCGGTCATCACCCCGAGGGTTTTCCGTCGACCAGCCGGCATTGGCATTTGCCCCACTTCCCCGGGGGCCATAGAATGCGCCGATGCGCGATGATCTCTCCCTTTTGCTGAACTCCCTCAACGATGCCCAACGCCAGGCTGTAGCGGCCCCCGTTGGCCGTCAGTTGGTCCTGGCCGGTGCTGGCTCCGGTAAAACCCGAGTGCTGGTGCACCGTATCGCCTGGTTGATCCAGGTCGAGAACGCGTCCCCGCATTCCATCCTGTCGGTGACCTTCACCAACAAGGCCGCTGCCGAGATGCGCCACCGCATCGAACAGCTGATGGGCATCAGCCCGGCCGGCATGTGGGTGGGCACCTTCCACGGCCTGGCGCACCGCTTGCTGCGGGCGCACTGGCAGGAAGCGGGCCTGGCCCAGACCTTCCAGATTCTGGACAGCGATGACCAGCAACGCCTGGTCAAGCGGGTGATCCGCGAGCTGGGCCTCGACGAACAACGCTGGCCGGCGCGCCAGGCGCAATGGTTCATCAATGGCCAGAAAGACGAAGGCCTGCGCCCGCAACATATCCAGGCCAGCGGCGATCTGTTCCTGGCCACCATGCGCAGCATCTATGAAGCCTATGAGGCCGCCTGCGTACGCGCCGGGGTTATCGACTTTTCCGAGCTGCTGCTGCGCGCCCTCGACCTGTGGCGCGATAACCCAGGCCTGCTGGCGCATTACCAGAAACGCTTCCGCCATATCCTGGTGGACGAGTTCCAGGATACCAACGCCGTGCAGTACGCCTGGCTGCGCCTGCTGGCCAAAGGTGGCGACAGCCTGATGGTGGTGGGCGACGACGATCAGTCGATCTACGGCTGGCGTGGCGCGAAAATCGAGAACATCTACCAGTATTCCGAAGACTTCCCGGACGCGGTCACTATCCGCCTGGAGCAGAACTATCGCTCCACCGCCGGGATACTCAAGGCGGCCAACGCCTTGATCGCCAACAACACCGGGCGCCTGGGCAAAGAACTGTGGACCGACGGCGGCGAAGGCGAAGCGATCAACCTGTACGCCGCGTTCAACGAACACGATGAAGCGCGCTACGTGGTGGAAACCATCGAAAGCGCGCTGAAAACCGGCCTGGCGCGCAGCGATATCGCCATTCTGTACCGTTCCAACGCCCAATCGCGGGTGTTGGAAGAAGCCTTGCTGCGCGAACGCATCCCGTACCGCATCTATGGCGGTCAACGCTTCTTCGAGCGGGCGGAAATCAAGAACGCCATGGCCTACCTGCGCTTGCTGGAAGGCCGTGGCAACGATGCGGCGCTGGAACGGGTGATCAATATCCCGGCCCGTGGCATCGGTGAAAAAACCGTCGAAGCCATTCGCGACCACGCCCGCCACGCCGATGTGTCGATGTGGGAAGCCATGCGCCTGCTCATCGCCAACAAGGGCCTGACCGGTCGCGCGGCGGGTGCGCTGGGTGTGTTTGTCGAGCTGATCGAGAACCTGGCGGCCAAGTGCGCGCAAATGCCCCTGCATTTGATGACCCAGACTGTGATCGAGCAATCCGGGCTGATCGCCTATCACGAAGCGGAAAAAGGCGAGAAAGGCCAGGCCAGGGTAGAAAACCTTGAGGAACTGGTGAGCGCAGCCCGTGCGTTCGAAAATACCGAGGAAGACGAAGAGCTGACACCGCTGGCCGCGTTCCTCGGCCATGCTTCGCTGGAAGCCGGCGATACCCAGGCCGACGAGCATGAAGACAGCATCCAGCTGATGACCTTGCACAGCGCCAAGGGCCTGGAATTCCCTTACGTGTTCCTGGTGGGCATGGAAGAAGGCCTGTTCCCGCACAAGATGAGCCTGGAAGAACCCGGCCGCCTTGAGGAGGAACGCCGCCTGGCCTACGTGGGCATCACCCGGGCGATGCAGAACCTGGTGATGACCTACGCCGAGACCCGACGCCTGTACGGTAGCGAGACCTACAACAAGGTGTCGCGCTTCGTACGTGAAGTACCGAAGGGGCTGATCCAGGAAGTGCGCCTGTCCAACAGCGTCAGCCGCCCGTTCGGCGGGGGCCAGCAGCAGAACTCCAGCAGCATGTTTGCGGGCTCGGAGATTCCGCAGACCCAGTTCAGCCTGGGCCAGCAGGTCAGGCATTCGGTGTTCGGCGAAGGGGTGATCCTCAACTTCGAGGGTGCCGGTGCCCAGGCGCGGGTGCAGGTGAATTTCGCCGAAGGCAGCAAGTGGCTGATGATGGGTTACGCGAAACTCGAAGCCGTTTGAAACATTTGCCTACATGAAGGTTCTTGGCCCACCCTTGTTTTTAACAAGCGCGGGCCAATATCTGTAATAAGTCCTACAGACCGTTCTGAATCTGTCCTACGCAAAAGCCCGAAACATTATGCCGCTAGCCACTGTCACCACACCTGTGCAACATGGCGCGCGTGCAATCCACAAATGGGAATTCCCTTTATGAAACGTTTTCTTAGCATCGCCATGGCGTTGTGCATCGGCCTGACGATGAGCCTCGACGCCAACGCCAAACGCTTCGGTGGCGGCAAAAGCTCAGGCGCAGCACCGACTCACCAGACCAGCCAAATGGCTCCATCCGCCGGTGCCGGCGGTGCTGCGGCCACCGCAGGCGCCGCCGGTGCTGCAGGCGCTGCCGCCAAGGCCGGCGGTGCTTCGCGCTGGTTGGGCCCTCTTGCCGGCATCGCCGCCGGTGGCCTGCTCGCCTCCATGTTCATGGGCGGCGGCTTCCAGGGTATGCAGATCTTCGACATCCTGATCATGGCGGTCATCGCCTTCCTGGTCTTCCGCTTTATCGCCGCTCGTCGCCGCAAGCAGCAGGAGCACCTGGCTCCAGCCGGCGCGCCAATGCAGCGTGAAGTGTTCGAGCAAAAACCAGCCATGGGTTCGATCTTCGGTGGTTCGGCAGCACCTGCCGCGGCCCGCCCGGTGATCAATGCACCGGCCTGGTTCAACGAAGAACGTTTCGTCGAGGCGGCTCGCAGCCACTTCCAGTCCCTGCAGCAGCACTGGGACGCCAACGAAATGGACAAGATCGCCGAGTTCGTGACCCCGCAACTGCTGGAGTTCCTCAAGCGCGAACGCGCCGAGATTGGCGATGCATTCCAGTCGACTTACATCGACGACCTGCGCGTGCAGCTGGACGGTGTGGATGATCGCGCCGACAAGACCATCGCCACCCTGACCTTCAGCGGTGTGTCGAAGACCTCGCGTTTCGACCAGGGCGAAGTGTTCAGCGAAAGCTGGAACATGGAACGTGCACAGGGCGACAACCAGCCATGGCTGGTCGCCGGTATCCGCCAGAACGGCTGATCCCTGCACGCTTGGTAAACAGATACAAAAAACCCCGGACCTGTCCGGGGTTTTCTATTTCACGGTTGCACTTATAGCGAGCTACTGTATAAAACGCCCCTATAAACCGCGCCATCTAGCAAGAGGATCCCGGCCGTGGAAGAAATCATCGAACAATTGCGTGAAGCCAACGAACCGGTCCCGGTTCCCTTGGAGCTGCCTGACGAAGACCAACTGGTGGAGATCGAGGAACAACTGTTCATCGACATCCCGTTTGTCTTCCGTGAATTCCTGCTGACCGTCAGCGACGTGGTGTACGGCAGCCTGGAGCCGGTGACCGTCACCGACCCGCAGTCCCACACCTACCTGCCGGACGTGGCCGCCAACGCCTGGGATGCCGGTGTCGACCGCAGCCTGATCCCGATCTGCCAGGACGGCGACGACTACTACTGCGTCGAAGAAGACGGCACCGTGGTGCTGTGGTCCGGCGAAGAAGAAATCGTCACCGAAGAAACCTGGGAATCGGTGTGGCACTGGGCGCGGGACGTCTGGCTGGAAAGCTGACAGAGCTGTTTGGCTGACCGGGCTCGCTGTGGCGAGCGGGCTTGCCCCGCGTCGGGCTGCGAAGCAGCCCTCCCAAGCCCCTCAATGCTCCGGCGTATCCTTATGGTTATCCAGCGTCTCCAACAAGGCGACCTGCATCCGCGTATGCACGCGGATGAACCACCGCCAGAGCACCGCCGCCACCGCCGCCGTCACCACGGCAATCAGCACCAGCAACTTGTTGGTCGGCAAAATACTGGCCGACAAGGCTGCCAATAGCAGGAAGATCACCAGCAACGAAAGGATCGGGATCAACTCTGCAATCACCCTTCGCACCCGCTGGGTATGCCGCCCGGCCATTTCTGGCTTCACGCTCATCTCCGCCAGCAGCATCGACAGCGCCTTGAGCTTGCGATACGCGGCAATCAAGAATGGCAGCGACAACAGCAACGCCCCTCCCCAGATCAACGCCTTCTGCCAGCTTGGATCGCCGATCCAGCCTTCCAGATACCCACCGATGCGCGCCGCGAAAAAGCTGCCGGCAAAGAAGATCGCGATCACCAGCGCCAGGTTGACCCCGACTTGCAGGATGATCTTGCGGATCATCGATGCCAGCATCGCGCCTTCACCTTGAGGCTGGATACTGCGCAGCCATTCGCCGTACATGCCGAAAACCCGGCTCAATCGCTTGGGCATAACCGCTGCGATCTTCAAGGACAGCGGGTCGGCGCCGCGAATCAGGTACGGCGTGAGCAGTGTGGTGATGGCCGAAACCGCTACCGCGACGGGGTATAGGAAATCGCTGGTCACCTGCAGCGTCATCCCCAGCGCCGCGATGATGAAGGAAAACTCGCCAATCTGTGACAGCCCCATGCCCACGCGCAGTGAGGTACGGCCATCGTTGCCAGCGATAAACGCGCCCAGGCCGCAGGACAGCATCTTGCCCAACACCACGGCCACGGTGATCACCGCAATCGGCCAGGCGTATTGCAGCAGGATCTGCGGGTCGATCATCAAGCCAATGGCCACAAAGAAGATGGCGCTGAACATGTCGCGAACCGGCTCGATCAGGCGCTCGATCTTAATCAACTGCCGGGATTCGGCCATGATTGCGCCGATCAGAAACGCGCCCAGCACCATGCTGTATTCCAGCTTGACCACCAGCAGGCAGAAACCGAAACACAGGCCCAGTACGGTGATCAGCAACATCTCGTTGCTTTCGAACTTGGCCACGTACGCCAGCAAGCGCGGCACCAGCAAAATGCCGATGACCAGCGCGACAATCATGAACAGCGAAAGCTTGCCGACGGTGGAGAACACTTCGCCGGAGCTGACCGTACCGCTGACGGCGATGCTCGACAGCAAGGCGATGATGCCAATGCCGAGGATGTCCTCGACGATCAGCACGCCGAAAATCAATTGGGCGAAACGCTGGTTCTTCATCTTCAGGTCATTGAGCGCCTTGACGATGATGGTGGTCGAGGAAATCGCCAGGATCGCGCCAAGGAACAGTGAGTCCATGGTGTTCCAGTCGAACCAGCGGCCGATTTCGTAGCCGATCCAGATCATCAGGATGATTTCCAGGAAGGCCGCGATAAACGCCGTGGCGCCGACCTTGAACAGCTTGCGCAGGCTGAATTCCAGGCCCAGGCAGAACATCAGGAAGATCACCCCGAGCTCGGCGAGGGTCTTGATGGTGTCTTCGTCGTGGATCAGGCCGAACGGCGGGGTGTGGGGGCCGATGATGAACCCGGCAACGATGTAGCCCAGCACCACCGGCTGCTTGAGGCGGTGAAACAGGATGGTGACAACCCCTGCCACCAGCATGATCACGGCCAAGTCCTGGATAAAGCTGATGGCGTGCATGGCGAGGGGCTCCTTGAGGGTACTGGTGCTTTTCCCACTTCCGCGCGCGCCTTTGAAATGTCGCAAAGTGCGGAAGGAAAAGTCTGCCTTGATCGTAAGAAATGCCCTGAGATGGGCTTTTGAAGGTTAACACCGCGACTTCCGCCGGAAAGCCGGTGCAATATATGGAAACAGATCGGTTCGCGCGTGACGGCTAGCCGCCCACCGGCGTCCCGTTATGGATGGTCCTGCAAAGATTCCAGCACCCGCAGAGGTGCCCCCCAACCAATGCCTACAACCCGTGAGTGTGCTATGGAACCCGGAAACGCCCAGCTGTCGATGACGGTATTGATGACCCCTGACATGGCCAACTTCTCAGGCAATGTCCACGGTGGCACCCTGCTCAAGTACCTCGACGAAGTGGCCTATGCCTGCGCGAGCCGCTATGCCGGCCGCTATGTGGTCACGCTGTCGGTGGACCAGGTGATCTTTCGCGAGCCGATCCATGTCGGCGAGCTGGTGACCTTCCTCGCGTCGGTCAACTACACCGGCAACACCTCGATGGAGGTGGGCATCAAGGTAGTGACCGAGAACATCCGCGAACGCTCCGTGCGCCATACCAACAGCTGCTTCTTCACCATGGTCGCCGTGGACGACCAGCGCAAACCGGCCGCCGTGCCCCCCCTGCAACCGCAGAACAGCGAGGACAAGCGCCGATTCGTACAGGCTCAGCAGCGTCGACAGATCCGACAGGAACTGGAGAAGCGCTACCAGGAAATCAAGGCAGACGCACTGTAGGCCATTTCCCGCCTTTAGGAGCGAGCAGCTGCGCTCCTACAGCCGCCAGCACTGATCATCGTGGGCACAGACATCAAAGCGCTGGTCCAACTGGCTCATGCGCTCCATATGATGATTCACGATGTCCACCATCACCGCTTTGCTGGTGTTCTTGTAGTACTGCGCCATCAACTTGTCGTTCGCCTTGACGCGCTCCACCACGGCGGCGTCCGTCGGGTTCTGCCATTGCTCCAGGATCGCATCTTCGGTGCCGCTCAGGCGCATGCGGTAAACCCGCTCATACAGCTCGAGGGTACGCGCCTTGCGGCCGGCCATTTCCTGATTTACCCGTGCATAGTTCTCACGGTATTGAGTCCAATAGGCCTCAGGCGGAGTGAACTGGCCGAACCGCGCCTTGCGCTCGGCGATTGCCTCCTCGACGGCTTGCGGGCGCTGCGCCGTGTCAGACTCCATCAACGTGATGAGTTGCATATGGGTTTCAACGATTGCGTTGATCAACGCAGTTCGGTGTGGCGTATCCGGGATCACCTTGCCGAATATCGGGCTTTTGCCCGCGCACGATGGCATGCCGTTCTCGAATATCGGCTGTGGAATGCGCACGTCCTTGCCACCGGAGCGCGTCAGGCGCTGCAACGAGGTCGTGCAGATGCCCCGCGCCATATCGAAGGTCACTTCGTACTCTTCCCCGGCCTTTGGCGTGATACTCATTGATTTGCCGCAGACATAGCTGCCGCCATTGGTGTTGATCATCAGCATGGTTTCCTTGCCGGGAGCCAGCTTGAACTCCAGCAAGCCCCTGGCCTTGGCCGGAGGGGGCACCGACATGCCGACACGCCGCCGGGTATCGACCAGGAAAATATTATTGAGCATGCCGGTGGTCTGGCCCATGCAATGTTGCGCATCGTAGACGTCGATGGTGGTGTTGGACGTATTGGAGATAAAGCGCAGTTTCGCAGCGTCCGGCTCGGTGGCGTCAGGGTAAGTGCCGTTCACACTGCAACCGCCCAGCAACGACGTCAGCACCAGAGCGGTCAGCGCCCGTGGCGAAGGGAATACGGGAGACATGGTTCTTCCTTGAAAAGCACAGGGGACTAAGAGGCGCCCGATAGTACCGGACGCTCTTTGCCTGACTCAATCAGGAATATTCCTACAATCCAATGGGAGTGGCTTCGAAACGCACGCGAGGATGGGCAATACGATCCTGGGCGCGCACCAGCTCCAACTCGTAACTGGCGCAGGCCTGGGTTTCCAACAACACTTCGTGGACCGCTGCAGCGGTGAATTCGAAGGCGGCGAGCAGGCTATCGCCCAACAGAACACGTGCCAGGAACAGCCCCGAGGTCAAATCGCCCACCCCGACCGGCTGACGTGGGAACGCCAGCAGCGGCCGTCGCAGGTGCCAACTGCCTTCGGGGGTCACCAGCAGCATCTCGAAACCGTCCGGCAACTTGTCCGGATAATCCAGGTGTTTGACCAATACGGCCTTCAGCCCACGCGCCAGCAACGCCTTGGCCATGGCCAGGCAATCGAACAGCGATTGCGGCTTGCGCCCGGCAAAGCTGTCCAGTTCCAGTTGGTTGGGGCACAGGAAGTCGGCCATGGCCGCGGCTTCGTCCAGCAGGAAATCGCTGACTTCCTGGGGAACGATGCAGCCTTTTTCCGGATGCCCCATCACCGGGTCGCACAGATACAGGGCCTTGGGGTTGATGGCCTTGATGCGCGCCACGCCAGTCAGGATCGCCCTGCCCTGATCGGCGCTGCCCAGGTAGCCGGACAGAATCGCATCGCAATTGCCCAGCTCGCCGATGGCGGCAATGCCTTCCACCAACACGGGAATCTGCTGTGGCGCCAACACTTCTCCCGCCCATTGGCCATACTGGGTGTGGTTGGAGAACTGCACCGTGTTCAGCGGCCACACGTTCACCCCAACGCGCTGCATGGGGAACACGGCGGCGCTGTTTCCGGCGTGGCCAAAGACCACATGAGACTGGATCGCAAGCAGATGAGGTGTGCGTTTCATGCGGGAGATTTCCGTAAAACCAATGAAATTCTGGCCGCGCAGTATGCGACTAAACGCAGCCTGTACGACAGACCGGCGACACAGTTAAGCTGCCCTCACTTTGTTGGAGTTTTTCGCATGCTGACCCTGGGAAACATGTTCGTGTTGATGCTACTGGCGACCGGCGCCGCCTGGGTTTGGCACAACCATGGCCTGCGCGAGCGGGCGCTGGAGCGGGTCAAGCAGCATTGCGCCAAGCTCGACATCGAACTGCTGGACGGTGCGGTGGCACTCAAGCGCATCGGTTTTGTAAAGGATGCCAACGGTCGGCGGCGCCTGGCGCGCATCTACAACTTCGAGTTCACCGTGACCGGCGAAACCCGCCATCCGGGGACCATCACACAGTTCGGTGCCCACAGCGCACAGATCGAACTGGCGCCCTACCCGTTCGAGATCAAGACGCCGTTGCCCAGTGCCGAGGTGATCGAGCTGAGCCAGTGGCGCCAGGACCACGCGTCCAAGAAGCGTCACTGACGGCTGGCGGCCAGCGCACGCTGTAACACGCCCACGTCCTGTGGCTCGCTGAAGATCAATTCGATACGCGAATCGCGCCGCCATTCGCTGGGTTGCCAGGTGAGCGGGCCGTTATCCACAGCATTGGCGGACACCCAGCCTTCGGCACTGTGGATAACCAGTTTGGCGCGGCGCCAATCAAGGCTTGTAAGCCAGTTATGCAGCTGCGGGGTGTCGAACTGCTGGCTGGGGTGCCAGCGCCAGCCAATGCTCCAGCCGCCCTCTTGAGCCTGGCTCAGGCAAATGGGCTGGTCAGGATCGGTCCAGATGGCCGGCATTTGCGCCAGGCCTTTGGGTACGGCGAAGTTGTCCACAGCCGCAGCAGCCCGCGCGTCAAGGCCAGGTAAATGCGCCAGCGGCAAATACGCCTGTCGAGTCCAGTAAAGCGGGCATTCCGGTAACTGGTGCTCGATCTGCTCGCGCTGCGCCGCATCCAGCGCTTCATCCTTGTTCAACACCAGCAACCCGGCACTCGCCAACGCCTCCTGCTGCGCTGGGGGCAGGGGCTTGTCCGCCGCCAGCGCTTGCGCATCCAGCACCAGCACGCACGGCTGGACGGCCAGCACGCTCTGCCACGGTGCTTCGCGCAACTGCTTGAGCAACTGCGCCGGATGACCCAGGCCCGAGGGTTCGATAAACAGCCGATCGGGCTTAGCCTTACGCAGCAAACGGCCAAGGCCTATCTGGAACGGAGCACCGTTCACACAACACAGGCAACCTCCGGCGACTTCGCCCAGGGCAATGCCGTCGTCATCCTGAGTGAGCAAGGCAGCATCCAGGCCGATCTGCCCGAACTCGTTGATCAGCACGGCCCAGCGCTCGTTGGCCGGGCGCTGGGCAAGCAGGTGCTGGATGAGGCTGGTCTTGCCGGCGCCCAGGGGCCCGGCAATCACGTGGGTAGGAATGTTCTGCAACATGAGGGGCATCGTTCGGACCGTGTAGAGCGTTTGATCCTACGCGGTTATGCGAGCCAATCCAGTGTCAGGATCAAGCGGCGCTCGTCGGCCCTCAGTGCGGGTGAACGGTGAATCAGGCCATGGCCTTCATTGCCATGCCATTTGGTGCCCTTGAGCAAGGCGACTTCGCCGCAGTGGATCTGCTCGATACGCTCGGTGGGTTCGGCATCCGGCTGGCTGAGCTTGCGACGGTCCATCACGCCTTCACGCAACCACTGGCTGCCGACTCCGGCATAGGTGGTGATCAGGCGCACCGGCACGTGGTCGACGTGAAAACGCGGGCACATGGCTTTATCCAACAGACGCAGGCGCACGCCGATACGCTTGGCACCAAGCAGACAGGCGAACGCGCTGACCAGCCACGACACATCGGCGATGAAGCCTTCGTAGCCCTCAAGATCACGACAACTCGACGCCAAACCCTGCAAGTTTGGCTCGGCGTCGTCGTTGTTGAGCTCGATGACCATGGAGTCGGCCAACGGCTCGTTGAGCGCCACCAGCAAGGCGCCGAACTCGGCGATGTGCAGCGGCAGCTGGCGCTGCCACAGCGCCAGGTTGACGCCGTCTTCGAGGATGTCGGACAGCGCCAGCGGGGTGTCACCGCAAGTCTGGCGAATCACGGGACGCAGGGGAATCACCGGGGCCAGCATCAGGCGGCTGCCTCCTCATACCAGGGGCCAAAAGGGTCGGCCAGCAAGCGCCAGCCTTCGACGCCCAGGGCCATTTCTTCATCGGTGAGCAAGCACGCATCCAACTCGGCGCGCATGCGGGTGAAGTCGATGTTCTGGCCGATAAACACCAGCTCCTGGCGGCAGTCGCCAGTGCTCAGTTGCCAGTTGCCCATGATCGCCGCGATGCTCTCTTCGTCCTGAGGCCATTGGCTTTTGGGCACAAAGCGCCACCAGCGGCCGGCAAACCCATGACGCATCAGGCCACCGGCCTGGGACCAACTGCCCGCATCCTGGTGTTTGCTGGCGAGCCAGAAAAAACCCTTGGAACGCAGCAGTTTGCCGTTGACCCACGGGCGGTCGATAAAGTCGAAAAAGCGCTGCGGATGAAACGGGCGGCGAGCTCGATAAGCGGTGGAGGCAATGCCGTACTCTTCGGTTTCCGGCACATGTTCACCGCGCAATTCCTGCAGCCAGCCCGGCGCCTGGGCGGCGCGCTCGAAGTCGAAACGGCCGGTGTTGAGGATCTTGTTCAGCGGCACCTCCCCCATGACCATCGGGATGATTTCCGCCTGGGCGTTGAGGCGTTCGAGGATTGCCATCAATTCTTCACGTTCGCGGCTGCTGATCAGGTCGATCTTGCTGATGAGGATCACGTCAGCGAATTCGATCTGCTCGATCAACAGGTCGGTGATGGAGCGCTCGTCTTCTTCACCGAGGGTTTCACCGCGCGAGGCCAGGCTTTCGGCGGCCTGGTAGTCGAGCAGGAAGTTCATGCCATCGACCACGGTGACCATGGTGTCCAGGCGGGCGATATCGGCCAGGCTTTGCTCGTTTTCATCACGAAAGGTGAAGGTCTCGGCCACCGGCAAGGGCTCGGAGATACCGGTGGATTCGATCAGCAGGTAATCGAAGCGACCTTCCTTGGCGAGTTTTCCGACTTCTTCCAGCAAGTCCTCGCGCAAGGTGCAGCAGATGCAGCCGTTGCTCATCTCCACCAGTTTTTCTTCGGCGCGGTTGAGGGTGACGTCGCGCTGGACTTCACTGCCATCGATATTGATTTCGCTCATATCGTTGACGATCACCGCCACCCGCAGATTTTCGCGGTTGCGCAGGACGTAGTTGAGCAGCGTGCTTTTACCGGCGCCGAGAAAGCCGGACAACACAGTAACGGGGAGGCGATTGGGCATCAGGTATTCCTCATCAGGGTTGGCCGGTCAAATCGCCCGTTTATGGCGTTCGCGCAGCTCTTCACGTTCTTTGGCTTCGATACACAGGGTGGCGGTAGGACGCAGCAACAAGCGCTGCAGGCCGATGGGCTCGCCGGTCTCGCGGCACCAGCCGTACTCGCCGCGTGCCAGCAATTCGAGGGCGTCGTCGATCTTGTCCAACAGCTTCTTTTCCCGCTCCAGCAGGCGCAGTTGCCATTGGCGCTGTTCTTCGGCGCTGCCCACATCGGCAGGGTCGCTGTTGGTTTCCTGCTCGCGCAGCAGCAGGAATTCGGCGTCGATACGCGCTTGCAGCTCATTGCGTTGCGCCAGCAGCAACTCACGGAAGAAGCCTTGCTGGGCTTCATTCATATAGTCGGCGGGCGGTTGGGCCAGCAGGTCTTGTTCGGTCATGGAGAACGGTTCACGGGTCAGGCTGTGCTTTAATGTTATAGTATAACAATACAAATAAGCCAATCCCCTCTTGCTCACCACGACGAAGGGCGCAATGCTTGAACACTTCCCTGCCACGAGAAACCTGATGAAATACCTGGTGTGCGCCCTGTTTTTGGCTGCGGCGGGACCTGCCTGCGCCCAGGCCCCCAACCTGTTGGCCCACTGCACGCGCAGCGCCAACCTGCTGGCTTGTGTCGACCCGTTGGGCAATGCCTACAGCGTGGCGACGGTCGGCAGTACCACGTATCTGCGCGGATACGAGGTGATAGGCAAGCGCTACTGGGCACAGACCAACAGCCGCTACGGGCAGCTGACCTTTTTTACCGGGTTGGCGTCGGACGGTGAGGCGTGGGTCGGCTACACGCGGCGCGTGGGCTGGACCACCCTCAACCGGTTTTCCAGTTCGGGTGGTGCCAGCGCAAAATTCACCTGCAGCCGTATAACGGGTTGCTAGACCTGGGCGTTCTTCTGTTCCTGCACCCACGCCATGTAGCTGTTCATCGGTGGGTTCTTCTGGAAATACTTTTTCAAGCCTTCGAACAACCCATCGGCAACCGCTTGTTGATGCCGCGCGGTAACCAGCCGCGCACTGTCACGCGCATTGGAGATAAACCCGGTTTCCACCAGGATCGACGGCACGTCGGGTGACTTGAGCACCGCGAATCCCGCCTGTTCCACGCGTTTCTGATGCAGGCTGGTGATGCCTTCCAGGCTGCCCAGGATCGAGTGGCCCAGTTGCAGGCTGGAGGCGATGGTAGCGTTCATCGACATGTCCAGGATTACCCCGGCCAGCATCGGGTCCTTGTCCTTGAGATTGAGCAGGCTGGTGGCGCCGAGCAAGTCGGCACCGTTTTCCCGTTGCGCCATGAACCGCGCCGTGGCGGACGTCGCGCCGCCTTCGGACAGGGCATACACCGACGCGCCCGAGGCGGTGATGCGTGGTGCCGCGTCCGCATGCACGGAGATGAACATGTCGGCATTGTGCTTGTGGGCGATCTCCACCCGTTTGCGCAGCGGTACGAAGAAATCGTCGTTGCGCACCAACTTCACGTCAAAGCCTTTCTCGCGCTTCAAGCGTTTGGCCAACAGTTGCGCAATGGACAGCACCACGTCTTTTTCACGCTGGCCCTTGGAGCCGACTGCACCCGGGTCCTTGCCGCCGTGGCCGGGATCCACCACCACGATGATGTCGCGCTTGGGGTGGGCCTTATCCACGCGCGGCGCAGGTTCAGCGGCCATCTGGCGAGGCACCTGGGTGGCGCTGGTCAGGTCCAGTACCAGGCGATGACCCTGGCCGTCCTGAGGCGGCAATAGAAAGCTGTTGAGCTGCATCGGTGCGACCAGGTCCAGCACGATGCGCGTATCGCCTTTACCAAAATGCCCCGAGCGAATCGAGGTGATGCCGCTGTTCTTCAACGCCAACTGAGAGAAATCACCGCTGAGCCCGGCCCCGCTCAGATCAATGATCAGGCGCTCCGGCGCGCTCAGGGTGAAGGTCTTGTATTGCACCGGGCCGCTGAGGTCGAACACCAACCGCAGCTTGTCGTCCGAGCGCCACAGGCGAGCATTACGAATCTGTGTGGCATGGGCGGCAAACGGCAAAGTGAACAGCGGACTGGCCAGAAGCAGGTTAAGAAGCTGACGTCTGTGCATGAAAAGTTACCGCAAAAAGGAGCGTCCCTGCTCGACATGACTGAAAAAAGGCTGGCGCAGAAAAACCATCGTCGACACAATAGTTATACTATAACATGTCCTTTTATTTCCAATGATGGACCTGCTCATGAATGCGCTGACTCTGCCGGATATCGCCGCGCAGGCTTCACGCCAAGCCTTGCCACTCGATTGGGTAGGCATGTGCGGCATCGCCCTGCCGATCCTCATCGACGGCGAGCGTCTTGCTGCTACTGCCGATGCCGGCGTAAGCCTGGATGATGGCGCCGCCCGTGGCATTCATATGTCACGCCTGTACCTGGCGCTGGAGATGCTCGACCAGCAGCCGCTTACACCTGCACTTCTGCGTAATGTACTGCAGCGTTTTCTCGACAGTCATGAAGGTTTATCTAATAACGCCTACCTGCGTATCCATACCGATCTGCTGCTCAAGCGCTCGGCGCTGGTCAGCCCGTTGGCTGGCTGGAAAGGCTACCCGGTGAGCATCCAGGCCCGCCTGGAAAACCAGATGTTCCACGTGGAACTAAAAATTGATGTTACCTATTCTTCAACCTGCCCGTGCTCCGCCGCCCTCGCCAGGCAATTGATTCAGCAGCAATTTCTTGAAGACTTCGGCAACACCCCGCTGCAGCATGAAGACGTGTTGACCTGGCTCGGCAGCGCCAACGGCATCGTCGCCACACCTCACAGCCAGCGCAGCAGCGCGCAGTTGCTGATCGAGCTGGACGGCGACCAACCCAGCCTGCCCATCACCGAACTGATCGATAACGTCGAAGCCGCCCTCGGCACCGCCGTACAAACCGCTGTAAAACGCGCGGACGAACAGGCCTTCGCCCTGGCCAATGGGCAGAACCTGATGTTCTGCGAAGACGCCGCCCGCCGCCTGAACCTCGCCTTGAAACGCTCGGATGCGGTCAACGCCTTCCACCTGAAAGTGATCCACGCCGAAAGCCTGCACGCGCACGATGCCGTGGCGGAAAGCCGCTGGACGAGAAACCCTGCATGATCACCTGCACCGCCTTACGCTGGGGCGCCCCAGGCCAACCGCTGACACCCGCCCTCGACCTCACTCTGGAAAAAGGCAGCCTCACCGGCATCATCGGCGCCAATGGCACCGGCAAAAGCAGCCTGCTCAAGGTCATCGCCGGCCTGCAAAAGCCCTTGGCGGGCAAGGTCACGGTGGCGGTTCCACGCCGTGGCGGTCTGTCGTTTCTGCCGCAGCAACAGCACCTGGACCGCCAGTTCCCCATCAGCCTGCAAGAGCTGGTCGCCGCCGGCTTCTGGGGCACCCAGCTCTCCCCGCAACAACGCGGCCGGCGCCTTGAAGCCGTGCTGGAAGACTGGTGCCTCAGCGGCCTGGAACATCGCCCGCTGATGGCTCTCTCCGGCGGCGAGCTGCAACGCGCCCTGCTCGCGCGCATGAGCCTGGCCGAAGCGCCGGTGCTGCTGCTCGATGAACCCCACGCCGCCCTCGATGAAGCAGGCCAGGCGCTGTGCTGGAAACACATCCACGCCTGGCACGATCAAGGCCGTACGCTGATCGTGGTCTGCCATGACCTTGCCTCCGTGCGCCATCACACCCAGCACGTGGTGCAGATCAAGAATACCGGCTGCCTGTTCGGCCCCAGCAAAGAGCTGATCCGCCCACAGCCCCAAATGCAGGTGGCCTGATGCACTTCGCCGCCCACCTGTGGATGCCCTTCCTCGACTTCGTGTTCATGCGTCGTGCGTTGATCGGCGGACTGGTACTTGCCTGCAGCACTGCACCGCTGGGTGTGTTCCTGATCCTGCGACGCATGAGCCTGATCGGTGACGCCGTGGCCCACGGCATCCTGCCCGGCGCCGCACTCGGTTTCTGGTTTGCCGGCCTCAGCCTGCCGGCTCTGACCATCGGCGGCCTCGGCGCCGGCTTGAGCATGGCCGGCCTGTCCGCGTGGATCACCCGTCGCACCGGCCTGCGTGAAGACGCCAGCCTCGCCGCCATCTACCCCATCTCCCTCGCCGCCGGCGTGTTGATCCTCGGCATCGCCGGCAAGCGCCTGGACTTGCTGCATCTGCTGTTCGGCTCGGCCCTGGCGGTGGATGAAACCACCCTCACCGGCATGCTCTGGGTCTCCGGGTTCAGCCTGATCGCCATGGCGGTGATCTACAGACCGTTGCTGCTGGACACTCTCGATCCGCTGTTCCTGCAAACCGTCAGCCGCCTCGGCCCACTGGCCCACGGGTTGTTCCTGACCCTGGTGGTGCTGAATCTGGTGATCGGTTTCCAGGCCATCGGCGCCTTGATGGTGGTGGGGTTGATGATGTTGCCGGCCATCGCTTCACGTTTCTGGAGCCGGCGCCTGCCGGTGTTGATCGCGGTATCGGCGGTGCTGGGAAGCCTGTCGGTGTGGCTGGGTTTGTTGTTGTCGTTCTACTACTCGTTGCCCAGCGGCCCGGCCATCGTGCTGGTGGCGGGTGCCGGGTATCTGCTGTCCGTGGTCTTCGGTCCGGTGCACGGCTTGCTGCGCCGCCCGCCCTCCCTTACATCCCAATGAGGTGTTTCCCGATGCGCGCTTTACTCGTGCTATTCAGTCTGCTGCTGCCGTTGTCGATGGCCCAGGCCGCCGACAAACTCCAGGTGGTGACCAGTTTCAGTATTCTCGATGACATCACCCAACAGATCGGTGGCGATCACATCCAGATCAGCAACATGGTCGGCCCTGACGCCGACGCCCATACCTACGAACCAACGCCGGACGACGCCAAGGCGCTGCTCAAGGCCAAGCTGATCATCAAGAACGGCCTGGGCTTCGAGCCGTGGCTGGACCGGCTGGTGGCCAGCACCGAAACCAATGCGACCGTGGTCACCGCCAGCAAAGGCGTGATTTCCCACACCATGGAAGAGGACGGCGAAACGATCCCCGACCCCCACGCCTGGCACAACCTGGCCAACGCCGAAATCTACGTGAACAACATCACCAAGGCGCTGGTCGCCGCCGACCCGGCGAACAAGGCTGACTACCTGCGCAACAGCCAGGCCTACCTGAAAGAAATCTACCGCCTGCTGGCCGAAGCCAAGGCCAAGTTCGGTGCGCTGCCAGCAGGCAACCGCCGCATCGTCACCTCCCATGACGCCTTCGGCTACCTGGGCCAGGCCTACGGCATTGAGTTCCTTGCGCCCCAGGGTCTGTCCACCGAACGTGAACCGTCCGCCGCCGAGGTCGCCGCGCTGATCACCCAGATCCGCAAAGATAAAGTCAAAGCGGTGTTCATGGAAAACATCAAGGACTCGCGCCTGCTCAAGCAGATCGCAGACGAAAGTGGCGCGCAGATCGGCGGCACGCTCTACTCCGACGCCCTCGCCGCGCAAGGTCCGGCCAGCACCTTTACCGGGCTGTTCGAATACAACCTCAACACCTTGTGCGCGGCCCTGGGCAAGCCATGACCCTGAGCATGCTCGATCTGGAAGGGGCTGCCGTGGGCAGCCGCTTTCCACTCGGACAGGTGCTCGACGCCCTGCCCTGGAACAGCGACGGCCTGATCGCCGCCATCGCCCAGCAACACGGCAGCGGTGAAGTATTGATGCTGGCCTGGATGAACCGCCAGGCCCTAAACGAAACCCTGGCCACCGGGCAAGTCTGCTACTGGTCACGCTCGCGTCGGCAGCTATGGCGTAAAGGCGAAAGCTCCGGCCATTGGCAACAACTGGTCGAAGCGCGCCTGGATTGCGACGGCGACGCGGTGTTGCTGATCGTCGACCAGCACGGCCCGGCCTGCCACACCGGTCGACCGACCTGCTTCTACAACGCTATCGATGGCGACTACGTTCACATCCTCACGGAGCCCCCAGCATGATCCGCAAGAACCCATCCGGCGATCTTCCCGTCATTGCCGAGTCAGCCTACGTCGACAAGACCGCAATCATCTGCGGCAAGGTCATCATCGGCGAGAACGTCTTCGTCGGCCCCTACGCGGTGATCCGCGCCGATGAAGTCGACGCCAGCGGGGGCATGGACCCGATCACCATCGGCGCCAACTCCAACATCCAGGACGGCGTGGTCATCCACTCCAAGTCCGGCGCGGCGGTGACCATCGGCGAGTTCACTTCCATCGCCCACCGCTCCATCGTCCACGGCCCCTGCAGCGTCGGCGACCGTGTGTTCATCGGCTTCAACAGTGTGCTGTTCAACTGCGCCGTGGGTGATGGCTGCGTGGTGCGTCACAACTCGGTGGTCGACGGTCGCGATTTGCCCGCCGCCTTCTACGTGCCCTCCACCACCCGCATCGGGCCTGCCACCGACCTGTCGCAATTCCCGCCGGTCAGCGTAAGCGCCTCGGAGTTTTCCGAAGACGTGGCGCGTACCAACGTCGATCTGGTGCGTGGCTACAAAGCCCTGCAAAACGAGTTCTGAGCCATGAGTCGCGTGCTGATTCGCAATGCCCGCCTGGTGAATGAAGGCCAGGAGTTCGACGCCGATGTACTGGTCGCCAATGGCCGTATCGAGAAGATCGCCGCCAGCCTTGACGGCTATAACGAGCCGGTGGAAATCGACGCCCAAGGCCAGTGGCTGCTGCCGGGCATGATCGATGACCAGGTGCACTTTCGCGAACCCGGCGCGCCGGACAAAGGCAGCTTCTACAGCGAATCCCGCGCCGCGGTGGCCGGCGGCATCACCAGCTTCATGGACATGCCCAACACCAACCCGGCCACCTTGAACCTGCAAGCGCTGGCCGACAAGAAACGCCGTGCCGCCCTGCACTCGGTGGCCAACTACGGCTTTCACTTTGGTGTCAGCAACGAAAATCTGGACACCGTCGCCGCCCTCGACCCGCGTGAAGTCGCCGGGGTGAAAGTATTCATGGGAGCGTCCACCGGCAATATGCTGGTGGATGACCCGCGGATCCTGGAGCGCCTGTTCGCCGAAGTGCCAACCATCCTGCTGGCCCATTGCGAACACACGCCGAGTATCCAGGCCAACGAACAACGTCTGCGCGAGCGCTTCGGCGACAATATTCCCGCCGTCGCGCATCCACTGATCCGCGATGCTGAGGCGTGCTATCGCTCCTCATCTTTTGCCGTGGAGTTGGCCAGGCGCCATGGCACGCGCCTGCATGTGCTGCACCTGACCAGCGCCCGCGAACTGGCGCTGTTCGATGACAAGCCCCTGACCGAAAAACGCATCACCGCCGAAGTCTGCCTGCACCACCTGCTGTTCGACGACCGCGACTATCACCGCCTCGGCCACCAGATCAAATGCAATCCGGCGATCAAGAGTCGTGCCGACCGCGACGCCTTGCGCCAGGCCTTGCTGAGTGATCGATTGGACGTGATTGGCAGCGACCATGCGCCTCACACCTGGGGGCAAAAACAATTGGGTTACCGAGAGGCGCCGTCCGGACTGCCGCTGGTGCAACACGCGCTGCCGGCACTGTTGGAACTGGTGGCTGACGGGCATCTGCCGCTGACCACGCTGGTGGCGAAGACCAGTCATCGCGTGGCCGACCTGTTCGCCATCCCGGATCGGGGTTACCTACGCGAAGGCTATTGGGCCGACCTGGTGCTGATCAAACCCGAGCCCCACGGCAAGCCGGTGAGCAGCGAGCCGATCCTGGCCCGCTGCGGTTGGACCCCCTTCGCCGAGCGCAGCTTTCGTCATAGCGTCGGCACCACGCTGGTCTCCGGCCACTTGGCCTGGCACAACGGTCAGGTAGTCGACAGTTGCCAGGGCCTGCCATTGCATTTCCTGCGTTAAGCGCGAGGCTTGACCGTACCGCAATCGTTGCCCAGCCACTGGGCGTGACTGTCGAGGCTGCCCTTTTGCTGAATACCAGTGGCATTGAAGGTGCCGTTGATGGTGGTGGTGAATTCCTTCTGACTCTGGAAGGTCGCCACGCCCGTGCCCTGGGCTTTCGGGCAACTGAAGCGGAATTTCCACTGGTTGCCGGTCTTGTCCGTCACTTGCTGTTTGCAGCCCGATTGCGGGTCGGTCAACGGGATAGAATCAGAGGCGACCTGCGCCGGTGTCAGGCACACCTGCACGCCTTTGCCGGCCATGGTGATGCCTTGTTTTTCCAGCATGGCGCGCTGTTCGGGGGTCATTTGTTGCTTGAGTTGACCAAGGATCAGCGACAGGTCCGGCAGGTCCTGGTTATCGACTTTCATATTGCTGGTGGTCAATTCCCACAAGCCTGGCGCCAGCATCTGCGCCTGTGCGGCCACCGGCAGCGACAACCCCATAACCATGGCTAAAGACAGCAGACGTGCATTCATCGGGTAACTCCTGGTTAATGTTGGGCGTTAGACGCCGCCAGGGCGCCAGTGTTGCACGGCAAATAAAATAGCGACATTCGTAAGCAGACATGGTCTGTTAGGCACTTGGATTGCCTGGAGTACCGTCGTCCATGGATTTCTTTGGCCCGCACCTGCTCGCCTACTTCATCGCCACGCTGCACTTTCTCGGGACTCTCGCCGCGATCCACGCGGTGCTGACCGTCAGGACCGCCCAAGGCTCGATCGCCTGGGCCTTGTCGCTGATGTTCATGCCCTACCTCACGTTGATCCCCTACCTGATCTTCGGCCGCAGCACGTTCGACGCCTACATCCAGGCCCGCCGCCAGGCCAACCAGGAAATGCACACCGCGATCACCGCGCTGAACTGGCGCCCCTGGGTCGAGGAAGCCCTCGCGGCGCGCAACTCCAGCGCGTACACCTCTTTGCGCGCCATGCCCAAGCTGGGCCGCATGCCGTGCCTGGCCAACAATGAAGTGCGCTTGTTGATCAATGGCGAGGCCACGTTCAGCGCAATCTTCGAGGCCATTCGCAACGCCAGGACGGCGGTGCTGTTCCAGTTCTTCATCATTCATGACGACGAGCTTGGCCGCCAATTGCACGCGCTGTTGAAGGAAAAAGCGGCTGAAGGCATAGACATCCACGTGCTCTATGACCGCATCGGCAGCCACGCCCTGCCCCACCGATATGTGCAATCGCTGCGGGACGCCGGAGTGAAAGTCAAAGCGTTCGCCACCCGCGGCGGCTGGCTCAATCGCTTCCAGGTCAATTTCCGCAACCACCGCAAGATCGTGGTGGTGGATGGCATCACCGGGTTTGTCGGCGGGCATAACGTCGGCGATGAATACCTGGGCAAGAAACCACCGCTGGCGCCGTGGCGCGATACCCATGTGCAGGTGACCGGCCCGGTGGTGGCGTGTTTGCAAGAGTCGTTTGCCGAAGACTGGTTCTGGGCTGCACGCGAGCTGCCGCCGCTGATCCTGCCGGACGCCTACCCGGAAGACGGCGTGCTCTGCCAATTGCTCGCCAGCGGTCCCGCCGACCCGTATGAAACCTGCTCATTGTTTTTTGTCGAGGCCATTCATGCGGCGACCGAACGCGTATGGATCACCAGCCCGTACTTCATCCCCGACGAAGCGGTGTTCGCCGCCCTGCGCCTGGCAGTGCTGCGCGGGGTCGATGTACGCCTGTTGCTGCCCTCACGGCCCGACCATCGCATCGTCTACGCGGCATCAAGCCTTTACGCGATCGAAGCCGTGCGCGCCGGAGTACGGGTGTTCCGCTACACGCCGGGCTTCCTGCATCAGAAAGTCGTGCTGGTGGACAGCGAAATCAGCGCCATCGGCAGTGCGAACATGGACAACCGCTCGTTCCGGCTGAATTTCGAAGTGATGCTGCTGACAGTCGACGAAGCCTTCGCCCGGGAAGTGGAGCTGATGCTGCTGGACGACTTCGCCCTGGCCCATGAGGTCAGCCAGCAAGAAAACCGCGAGACGCGCCGCCTGCAACAACTGGGCATGCGGGTCGCGCGGCTTATTTCACCGATTCTTTAACACACTGCGTTGAACCCTGTGGGAGGGGCTTGCCCCCTCCCACACTTGGACCTTCATTTTTCGCAGAAACGGGGTTAGCGGTAGATATCTTCCCGCGTCCACGGCAGGTCATGGCTGCCATCGGCATGGGGTTTCACCGCCAGGATCTGGTGCAGGTTGATCCAGCCCCGGGCAAACGCATAGGCGCAACCGGCCAGGTACAGGCGCCAGATGCGTAGCGCCTGCTCCGGCACCATCTTCGCCGCCGCCTCCAGGTTGTCTTCCAGGCGCTCGCTCCAATGGTCCAGGGTACGCGCGTAGTGCAGGCGCAGGCTCTCGACGTCGACCACTTCCAGCCCGACTTCACTGATCTCGGCGGTCATCATCGCCAGGTGCGGCAGCTCACCGTTGGGGAACACATAACGCTCGATGAACTCCCCGGCGCCACGACCGACCGGGCGGCCATCGGTGTGCTTGGCGGTAATGCCGTGGTTCATCACCAGGCCGCCTTCGCGCACGGCGCCGAACAGGGTCTGGCAGTACTGCGCCAGGTTGGCGTGGCCGACGTGTTCGAACATGCCCACGCTCACCACTTTGTCGAAACGGCCGTCTTGCGGCAGGTCGCGGTAGTCGAGCAATTGCAGGTCCACCTGGTCTTCCAGGCCCTCGGCCTTCACCCGTTCCCGGGCCAGGGCCAACTGCTCCTTGCTCAGGGTGATACCAAACACCTTGACCCCGAACTCCCGCGCAGCAAACCGCGCCAACCCACCCCAACCACAACCTACGTCGAGCAAATACTCGCCCGGCTGCAGCCGCAGCTTGCGGCACAGATGGCGGAATTTGTCTTGTTGCGCCTGGTCGATGGATTCGCTGCCGGTTTCGAAATAACCGCAGGAGTACGCCATGTCCTGGTCCAGCCACAGCTGGTAGAACTCGTTGGACAGGTCGTAATGGTAGGAAATAGCCGCTGCGTCAGTGGCCTTGTCGTGGATCGAGCGCACCGGACGACTCCCCTCGTCGTCTTCGATCAGGGCGTGACTCAATTCGTCACACACCCGGATGACCTCGGAGAT
The DNA here is from genome assembly GCF_900115535.1 of Pseudomonas sp. NFPP28. Classification (NCBI taxonomy): domain Bacteria; kingdom Pseudomonadati; phylum Pseudomonadota; class Gammaproteobacteria; order Pseudomonadales; family Pseudomonadaceae; genus Pseudomonas; species Pseudomonas sp. NFPP28. Next base: position 193,316 of record NZ_FOWT01000009.1, read on the forward strand.
GGAGCCTTCCAGCTCCAATTTACCCTCGACGAAGGCTTCGCCCAATGAATCGAGCGTGGGATGGGTCAGTTTGTTAACAACCGTGGGGTCCTTCACCACGATGGTCACACTGGGCTCGGGGCCCAAGTTGAATTCATGGCCATCCCAGAGTCGAAGACGCAGCGGTAGCTGAAGATTCTGTAAGGCCGGTGGAAGTTGCGCGAGCATGAGTAGTCCCCCCTTGTTTCAGACGTCTGCTGTGAGGGTAGACCATCCGAAGACAAAGTAGGAGGCTATCGATTTGATAGCGGTCCTCTATGGGGCTCGGCGCTCGAGCAAACCATCCTGGACCCACTGTTTCAGCCACGTCACGGCTTGCAGTGGAGCACCCTCTGCATAAGTGACTGCCAGTTCCGCGCACAGTTCTGAAAAACTCCAGCCGGTGGTCACCATGCCTGCCAGGGCGCAGACTTCAGCAGGTTCCAGGCTGCGGTAATGGCACACATTCTGGTGCCGCCATACCAGGCAGATCTGCACCGGGTCCAGGGCCTGGCTATGGGGGAAGTCTGACTCATCCTTGCTGGCTCGCCAGATCGCCACGGTATTGAAGCGGCAGAAGACTTGTTGCACGGAGGGCGCCAGCGTCACCTGCAGGCCCGGCCAGTCTTCAGGGGCCAGGCTTGCCATGTCGTGAAGGGTCAGCGGTTCGCCCTGCGGCGCGTCGAATGCCAGGGTAAACGCCCACTCCAACCGCGCCAGCTCCGCCAGCGGCACACCTTGCTCCGCCACCAGATGCTCAAGGATAAACGTCGGGAAACGCTCGCCCAGCCAGCGCAGGCTGTAATGGGCCGAGGGGTAGCGCCGCACATAGGCTTCGGTCAGCGCGGCAAACTCGTCATCCCCCAGCCAATAGAGAATGGCGCTGAAGTCATGCCGCAAGACGTCCTGCAACCGCGAGATATAGGCGTTGTGATAAATCGCCAGGCCCGTGTCCACATCCAGCGTCGGCCCGCCCAGCAGGGTCGCGGCGAAGCCACTGTTGGCGACAGGTGTTTCGGATAAAAGGTGCTGTTCGAAGGCCAGCTGCCAATCGGTCAGGCGCATAACGATCTCCTGGCCAACGCCATGGCGCCCAGTTCACGGGCTTTGCTGAGCTCGGTAAGCAACTCTTCGAAGGGTGGGAAATGGTCGTCCCGCTCCAGTAGCGTCGACACCGGCCCCAGGTGCTCCAGCGTCTGTTGATAGAGGTCCCACACCGGGTCACACACCGGATGGTCATGGGTATCGACCACGTAGTCGCCGTAGTCCATGTGCCCGGCCAGGTGCAGCTGGCGGATGCTCTGCGGCGGCAGGTTGCGGATAAACGTCCAGGCATCGAAGCCATGATTGCGCGAGCTGACGTACACATTGTTGACGTCCAGCAACAACTGGCACCCCGACAGGTGGGCCAGGGCGTTGAGGAATTCCCACTCGGTGAACTCATCGGCCTTGGAACGCACGTAACTGGAGACGTTTTCCAGCACCAGCGGGCGTTCCAATGTGTCCTGCACTTGGCGCACGCGGGCGGCTACGTGATAGAGGCTTTCTTCGGTGTAAGGCAACGGCAGCAGGTCGTGCAACTGGTGGGCGCTGCCGCGGCTCCAGCACAGATGATCGGACACCCACGCCGGCTGGATACGCTCGGCGAGCTGTCTGATCTGCTTAAGATAGTCGGTGTCGAGGGCATGGGGCCCGCCGATGGACAGGGACACCCCATGCATCACCAGCGGATAACGCTCGGCTATCGCGTCCAGGTAGTACAAGGCTTTACCGCCCTGGACCAGGTAATTCTCGGAGATCACTTCGAACCAATCCACAGCCGGCGATTGTTCAAGGATCTGTTCGTAGTATTCGTTGCGTAAACCCAGGCCGTAACCCAGGAAGGGAAGAGACATGGCCATTGCGGACTCCTGGAAAAGTGTCCGCAGCGGCTTGAAGGCTCGCTGCGGTTGCACTCGGCTTGCGATTACTCGCCGACCTTGCCGCCGGCAGCGTCGCAGGCGGCCTTGGTCATGGCCTTGAAACCGTGGCCTTTGCAGACAGCCTGGCCTTTACAGGCGTTTTCAGCGGTCTTGCAATCGTTCATGCCTTTGCAGGAGGTGACGCCGTAGCAATGAACAGTAGCGTCGGCGGCCTGTGCCTGGGTAGCGACACCGGCGAACATGGTGGCGGCAGCGATAGCCAGGGCAGCACCGGAAACGGCATTTTTGATGTTCATTTTTTGTATTCCTCAACGATCAGTAGGGGTGTCGGGCTGAACGGATTGTTCAGTCTCGACACACCACTAGAGTGAGGCCCCTCATCCGCGTTACAGGGGTGCGCAAAAATTTCTGAAATTATTCTTCAAGCTTCAAAAGGGGCTCCTGGAAGCGCAGCAAGCGCCCGGCATTACCCAGGACCAGCAAGGTGCTGAGGTTATGCAACACCGCAGCAATCATCGCCCCGGCAGCGCCCAACCAGCCAAACGCGGCGAATATAACGATCGCCAAGGTCCAGCCCAGACCGATGATCACGTTGACCTGCAACGTCTGCCGGCACTGACGACTCAAGCGCACGCACGTCCCCAGGCGCCGCAGGTCGCTGCCGATCAACACCACATCCGCCGATGCCAGGGCGATATCCGCCCCGCCCGCGCCCATGGCCACGCCGACCACACCGGCCTTGAGCGCCAGCGAATCATTGATGCCATCCCCCACGACCATCGGCCGGAAACCGCTGCCGATTTCACCCAGCACGCGGTTGAGCTTGTCTTCCGGCAGGGCCTGGGCTTGGACGTCACTGATGCCCACATCCAGCGCCAGGCTGTCGGCGACGCTCTGGCGGTCGCCGGTGAGCAACAGTTGACGACCGAGGCCAAGGTCGCGCAGCTCTTGCAGGGCCTGGCGGGCCTCCGGCTTGACGCTATCGGCCAGCAACAGCCAGGCCAGAAACTGACCGTCCAACGCCAGCCCGGCGATGGGCCCATCGTGGTTCGGCACCGGCGTGGTCGCGATGCCCAACTGCTCGAACAATTCCGGGCGGCCCAGAGCCGCTTCGCCCTGATCGGTCTGCGCCACCACGCCGAGGCCCTGGCGTTCGCGGATATCCGTCAGCGCCAGCCTGTGTTCCTGCGTCGCCAACCCCGCCAACGCCCGGCTGACCGGGTGGCTGCTGGCCGAACCCAGGCTCGCCGCCAGGTTCAACAACACCTGCCGGTCCGGCGCCGTGGTGTCGATGGCGTGCAGACGCAGAGCGCCATAGGTCAGGGTGCCGGTCTTGTCGACCACCAGGGAGGTCAGGTCCGCCAGTTCTTCGAGGAACGCCGAGCTGCGAATCAGAATCCCATGCCGTGCCGCCACGGCGATCCCGGCAATCGCCGTGGCCGGCGCCGACAGCACCAACGCACACGGACACGCCGCCACCAGCACGGCAAGCATCGCCTGGGCATCATTGGTCACAAACCAGGTCACCGCCGCCAGCAGCAGCACCAGCACCATATAGCTGCCGGCGTACCGCTCCAGCAACCGCGTGATCGGCGGCTTGGAACGCTCAGCGTTCTGCATCAGTGCGATGACTTTGCCCAGGGTGGACTCGTTACCGGTGCGGGTCACTTGCAGGCGCAGCAACCCATCGAGGTTGATCGCCCCACCAAACACCTGCACACCCACGCTGGCTTCCAACGGCACCGACTCACCGGTAATCGGCGCCGTGTCCAGGCTCGCCTGGCCTGACAGCACCACGCCATCCGCCGGCACCCGGTCGCCGGCACGCACCTCGACGATGTCACCGGTATTCAGCGTGCCATTGTCGACTTCCCGGATGCTGCCATCGGCCTGCACCAAACGCGCATGGCTGCGGGTCAGCTTGCCCAGGGCATGGATCGCCTCCTGGGAGCCGATCACGCTGCGCTCTTCCAGCACATGACCAAAAATCATGATGATCGGCAGCAACGCGGCGGTCAGCAGGTCACCCGTGGCCCAGGCGCCGAGCATGGCCAGGGCGATCAGTTGGTCGGTGATGCCATGCAGGCTGGGGAATCGCAGGCTGTACCACGCCGAACGCATCACCGGCACTGCCACCAACAGCGATGCGACACCCAGCAGCAACTGGCTCACACCGCTCTGGTCCGGCGCCAGCCAGCGCCACACCAGGCCCAGCGCCAGCAACCCCAGGGCCAACATAGCCAGGGTCAATTGCCGGGCAGCGCTGCGCTGTTCTGCAGAGGTCAGCATGGGTGCGCTCATTGTTCGGCTCCCTGGATGATCAAGCGAGCGTCGTCTTTCGGATCGACCGTGGTCACGGAACCAGCCTGGCCGAGAATCTTCGGCAGGCGCTCGCGGTACAGGCGCAGCAGCAAGCCCGGGTCTTTCACCTGGGCCAGGCTGGCGACGGTGGCGGTCTGCGCCTGGGCATTGGCCAGGCGTTCACTGGCCTGGGCATGGGCAACTTGCACCAGGCGGTCGGCCTGCTGGGTCGCGGTCTGGGTGAGTTTCTCGGCGTCGGTGCGCGCATTGGCCACCGCCTTGTCGGCCTGCTGGCTGGCGGTGAGTACCGCATTGAAGGCATTCACCGCCGGGCCCGGCAGGCTCGACTGCACGTCGACGCGAGTCACTTCGATGCCCAACCCCAAGCCTGTGGACGCTAGCTCCACGAGGCGCTTGTTGATGCCTTGCACCAGGTCGCCGCGCAGCCGTTCGCGACGTTCGGCAGCGCCGTTGTCGGTGCCGATCAGTTCGGGGCGAGCCACCAGGATCGTGTCCAGGTCACGTGCGGCGGCCAGGGCCACGGCGCTGCGGGTCACCAGTCGATCCAGGGCCGGCAGCACATGCTCACCCTGCAACACAAAGGCGTAAGGCTCGGTGACTTTGTAGAACACCCGCACATCCAGTTGCACCACGCCGGCATCGCCGGTCAGCAGGTACCCGGAGCCGGCCAGTGCATCACTCAGCGGCGTGGCGAAACTGGCTACGCGGTCGGCCTGGGTCGCCGCATCGGAGCGCAACAGGTTCTCCACCCGACGCTCGATCACCCGGTCAGCCGCCGGCAACAGCACCACCTGCTCGAACGGCTGCGGCCACGCCAGCAACAGCCCGGCATTCTGGATGCGGTCGAGGGCGCCGAAGTGCAGCACCACGGCACGGTTCTGCGGGTCGATCTGGCGCACATTGGAAAACGCCCAGGCCAGTGCCGCCAGCACCGTCACTGCGTACAGCGCCAGGAACGTCAGGCGCCCGGCCTGTATCCATGGGCTGTCCGGGCTCTCACGCTCGGTCATGGCTGGATGTCCTTCGGTCCGTCTACCAAGGCACGGAACGGCGCAGCGTCGGTGCGCAGGATGATCTTGGTGCCCGGCGTGACCACGGTGCCCAGGGTATCCAGCGAGCGCAGCAGGTTATACAGCTGTGGATTGCCGGCGTAGGCACGGCCGTAGATCTGCGCGGCTTCGACCCGGGATTGCGCTTCGATATCGGCGGCTTTCACCGTGGCATCGGCCTGCATGATGCGCGCATCACGCTCGGCGGCAGAGCGGATCTGCGCCGCCTCGCGCTTGCCCACGGCGGTGCGTTCGGTGGCGATGGTTTCACGCTCGGCACGCATGCGGTCGACGGTGGCCGTCAGGGTGACCGACGGCAGCGTCAGCCGTTCGATACCGACCTGTACCACACGCACCCCGTAAGTATTGAGCAATTGTTGATCAATCTGCTGGCGCAGTTGTGCTTCGAAATCAGCGATGCGCACCTGGCTGGCGTCGGTGTTGATCAGGCTCGACAGGTCGAAGCTGGCCGCCGTGGTTTCCAGCGCCGAGCCGACGAAGGTGCGGATCTGCCGCGCCGCTTCATCCGGCTGGTTCTGCACCGCACGCATGAAGCGCTGCACATTGTCCGCATCGCCCTGCACCTGCCACGCCACGTAGGCCTGCACGATGATGCGCAGGCCATCGCGGCTGCCCACATCCTGCAGACCGCTGGAGGTGGTGCGCAGGCGCAAATCCACCGGGATCGCCGCTTCGAACGGCGCTGGCCAACGCCAGCCCAGGCCGGGCTCCAATAGCACCCGCGCCGGGTTGCCAAACCGGGTAATCACCGTGGCCTCGCCGGACCGCACCTGCACCAGGCTGGCGGCTGCAACTGCAAACAGCACCAGCAACGCCGCCCAGGCCATGCGCCGCCAGGGGAATGGGCCGGCAGCGTGCTCGTCACCGTGATGATGGTGGTGATGGCCATGATGATGACCGTGATCGTGGGAATGAGCGCTCAACGGACCGACTCCTTATTGAACGGCTTTACGCGGCAGCGAAGGATCGGCCGGCAAGGTAAAAGAACGCAGATCGATCGTCGGCGCGCCATCGGCGCCCAGGCGGTGATCCAGGATAAGCAGCTTGGCGTGGGCCAGGCCCTGGCTGAGTAGACCGAGGTACTGTTCCAGCACGAACGCCTGCCCGGCGGTGGCATAGGCTTTTTGTTCAGCGGCAAAACGCAGGTCGGCCGCCTGGGCGCCAGCGTTCACTTCGCGGGCGCTGGCCGTGGCCTGGTCGCGGGCGGTACTGGCTTGCAACAAGGCCTGGTTGGTTTGCTCGCTGGCCGCGCCGCGCTCGCGGGAGATCAGCGCCTGGGCGCCGATCTGCGCGGCTTGCACGCCGTGGTAGGCGTTGGCGGCACCGGCCGGCGGGTGGATCGCCTCGACCACCGTGGCGAGGATTTCCACGCCACTGTCGAGTTTTTGCAGGTCGGCCTGCACGGCGCGGCCGATTTCGTCGGCCAGGCTGGTGCGTTGTTCGCCGAGCAATTCGTCGAGAGTGCGCGATGCGAAGTCATGTACGAGGATGCGGCTGGCGGTGCTGCGGATCAGGGTCGGCACGTCCGCGCTGTTATAGGTGGCGGCGAGCGCGGCCTGGTCGCTGAGGCCGATGCGGTAGACGAAACGCACGTCCATGTTGACGATCTGGAAGCCCTGCTTGTCGCCGCTGCTGCTGGCGATCACCTGGGACTTGTCGTTCACATGGCTGGCGTCCCACAAGCGGTTGGCGATCAGCGGCGCCGGGCCTTCGGCGGGCGTCAACGCCGGCGCGGCGGCGTCGCTGACACTGGTGGCCAGCTCGTGCACCACGCCGTTTTCGACGCTGATCACGCGGCCCAACGGCCAGGGCAGGCCGGCATGCAAACCGGGGCCGAATACCTGGATGGGTTTACCGAAGCGTTCATAAATCCCACGGCCTTGCAGCGGCACTTCATGCACGCCGGTCAGTGCCCAACCTACTGCCAGCACCACCAGCAGCACCGGCAGGAACGCCCGGCGCATGTAGGTAAACGCCCAGATCTGGCGCAGGTCGATGCCGAAGCGGTTATGCAATTCGTGCTGCAAGGCGAGCAAGGGTTGAGGCGGCCAGCGCAGCAGCCCGGCGATAAAACTGTGCGCCATCAGGCGGGGCTCAAGGCGGGGCTGGCGTGGGCTGAACAGCGACAACACGGCCCTCAGTACAAACTCCAGCGAGACCAGCGCGGGCAGCAGGCCGATCAACACCGCCAGGCGCAATGGCCAGATGGACTCGGCACCAGCGAACAGCAGGCAAATCGCACTGAGCACCAGGCACACAATCGCCACCCGACTCAACTGCGCGAGCTGCCCGGCTTCCGGCCATTGCGCGGCGGTTTCCTGGGCCAGGCGACGTTCAAATACCAGCAAGCCAAACGCCAGGGCCAACGCCAGCGCGGCGCCGATGCTGGCCGACTGGCCGACCGGAGCAGCGGGCAACCCCAGGTTCCAGAACTCGACAATGCTGATCAACGCCAGCAACGCCCAGCCGCCAAGCCACAACACGGGCGTGCCGATCTGCGTGCCAAAACGCTGCATCAGCCGTGCATAGCGGCCGGGATCTTCAAGCGGCACTTCAGCCGCGGGTTGCTCCATCGCCTGGGCGCGCCAGTCCGCCACCCACCACGCCGATTGCAATCCGGCCACCAGCAGCAGCAACGCCGACGCACAGTTGATCAACACAACCGGCCAGATCGACAGCGGCGCAAACAGCGCGACAAACAGCGCCAGCACCCAACCGGCAACGGCCAGCACCGTCAGGCTGATACCAGCCTGGCGCAATCGACGGGCATGAAACGACCCTTGTTGAAAACGCGGAAGGCCTTCCACCGAAGCGCCGTCAGCTTCCAGATCCACTTGCATCCACTCAACGCTCACGTGTACATAATTCGTTACGATATAACACGGAGCGTGAAATTTTTGTTCGAAAAACATTGCTTTAAGCGGTGCGCCGTTCCCGTGTGGGAGGGGGCTTGCCCCCGACAGCGGTGTGTCATCCAACACCGGTTTCAACTGGCCCACCGCCATCGGGGGCAAGCCCCCTCCCACATTTGATCTACCGCACCGTCAAGATCGTGATTAACCCCCCATAAACGCGAGCCATCACTAGTGCCGGCAACGAATTATCGTCACACTCCAGAACAGTTTTTCGCGGGCTCACGGACAAGGAAGCGTCACCCCCCATGATTTCGATCTATCAGCTCAAGCCGCGTTTTCAAAACCTGCTGCGTCCACTGGTGCAGCGCCTCTACGACAACGGCACCACCGCCAATCAGATCACCGTTTTGGCCGGCGTGATTTCGCTGCTGGTCGGCCTGCTGATCGCCAGCTTCGCCACCCACCTGTGGCTGTTCGCGCTGATCCCGCTGTGGATGATCCTGCGCATGGCGCTCAACGCCATCGACGGCATGCTCGCCAGGGAATTCGGCCAGCAATCGCGCCTGGGCGCCTACCTGAATGAGCTGTGCGACGTAATCGCCGACAGCGCGCTGATCCTGCCATTCGCACTGATCCCAGGTGTGAGCCTGGTGCCGGTGCTGCTGGTGGCGCTGCTGGCGGTGTTCAGCGAGTACGCCGGTGTGCTCGGTCCGATGGTCGGTGCTTCGCGCCGCTATGACGGGCCGATGGGCAAGAGTGATCGTGCCTTTGTGCTCGGCGTACTGGCCACCGGCGTGGCGCTGGGCTGGCTGGGCGTCGGCTGGGTCGACGCGGTGATGTGGCTGGTGGCCGCCCTGCTCGCCTACACCCTGGTCAACCGGGTGCGCCAGGGCCTTAAAGAACAACAAGAAACCTCACCGATTGCATAAGGATTTTTGCGATGCGCGAACAGCAAGAGCACACCTTCAGTACCCATGATGGCGTCGAGCTTTTTTATCGCCACTGGCCGGCCACGGAAACCACCGGTCAGCGCCAGGCCATCGTGCTGTTCCATCGCGGCCACGAGCATTCCGGGCGTATCGCCCACCTGGTGGATGAGCTGAACCTGCCGCAATTCGACTTCTTCGCCTGGGACGCCCGCGGCCACGGCCAATCCCCCGGCGAGCGCGGCGACAGCCCCAGCTTCGCCACCAGCGCCCGCGATGTGCAGACCTTCTGCGACCACATCGGCGCCACTTACGCCATCGAGGAAGAAAATTTTGCCGTCGTCGCGCAAAGCGTCGGCGCGGTGATTGCCGCGACCTGGGTGCATGATTACGCACCGAAAATCCGCGCGCTGGTGCTTGCCTCCCCGGCGTTCAAGGTCAAGCTCTACGTACCCTTCGCCCGGCCGGGCCTGGCGTTGATGCGCAAGTTTCGCGGCAACTTTTTCGTCAACAGCTACGTGAAGGCCAGGTTCCTCAGCCATGACCCGGAACGCGTGGCGTCCTACGACAGCGACCCACTGATCACCAAGGCCATTTCGGTCAATGTGCTGCTGGGCCTGTACGAAGCCGCCGACCGGGTCGTAGCCGATGCCCAAGCGATCCAGGTGCCGACCCAGTTGCTGGTCTCCGGCTCCGACTTTGTGGTGCACCGCAAGCCCCAGCAGCAGTTCTTCGACCGCCTGGGCAGCCTGAAAAAAGAGCTGCACATTCTCCCCGGTTTCTTCCACGACACCCTCGGCGAACGTGATCGCGCCACGGCTTTGAGCAGTGCCCGGCGCTTCATCCTGCAGAACTTCGAACACCCGCTGGATCGCGCTTCGCTGCTGGACGCCGACAAACTCGGCGCCACCTGCGCCGAATCCGAAGCCCTGGCCGCACCGCTGCCACGCAACTCCCTGCGCGACCTGTACTGGCGCATGACCCGCGCCAGCATGGGCCTGGGCAAGAACCTGTCGGACGGGGTGAAACTGGGCTTCGATACCGGTTTCGACTCCGGCAGCACCCTGGACTACGTGTACCGCAACACGCCTACCGGCAAAGGCGGGCTGGGGCGGATGATCGACACCAATTACCTCAACTCCATCGGCTGGCGTGGTATTCGCCAGCGCAAGCTGAATGTGGAGGAACTACTGCGCCTGGCCATGGCCAAGTTGCGCGGTGAAGATCGTGAAGTGCGCATCGTGGATATCGCCGCCGGCCACGGTCGCTACATCCTGGAAGCCTTGCAGGGCGTGTCGCCGCTGCCGGAATCGATCCTGCTGCGCGACTACAGCGACATCAACGTGCGCGACGGTGGCGCGTTGATTCGCGAGAAGGGTTTGGGGGATATCGCGCAGTTCGTCAAAGGTGATGCGTTTGATCGCCTGGACCTGGCGGCACTCGACCCCAAGCCGACCCTGGCGGTGGTGTCCGGGCTGTATGAGTTGTTTGCCGATAACGGCATGGTCGGCGGTTCGCTGGCCGGGCTGGCCGAAGCAGTCGAGCCCGGCGGTTACCTGGTCTACACCGGCCAACCCTGGCACCCACAGTTGGAATTGATCGCCCGTGCCCTGACCAGCCACCGCCAGGGCCAGGCCTGGGTGATGCGCCGGCGCAGCCAGGCGGAAATGGATCAACTGGTGGAGGCGGCCGGTTTCCGCAAAATCACCCAGCGTGTGGATGAGTGGGGCATTTTCACCGTGTCCCTGGCACAGAAGATCTGAACATGCGCGAACCCGGTTTATTGAAACCCGCAGTGCTGTGGCTGCTGCTGTTGGCGCCGCTGTTCTTCAGTACCTACGGCTTTGCCACCTGGGTCACCAGCCAGCGCAGCGACGTCGGCACGCTGGTGTTCGGCTGGGAAACCCATATGCCGTTCTGGGCATGGACGATCGTGCCTTACTGGTCCATCGACCTGCTATATGGGTTTTCGTTGTTGTTGCCCAACACCCGGCATGAGCTGAAGCAACATGCGCTGCGCCTGCTGAGTGCCCAGGTGATTGCCGTGAGCTGCTTCCTGCTCTGGCCGTTGCGCTTTACCTTCGAACGGCCGGAACTGGATGGTGTGTTTGGCTGGCTGTTTGCGGTGTTGGCCGGGTTCGACAAACCGTTCAATCAGGCGCCCTCGCTGCACATCGCGCTGCTGGTGATCCTGTGGGTCATGTACCAGCGCCACACCCAAGGCGTATGGCGTTGGCTGGTACATGGCTGGTTCGCGTTGATCGGTATTTCGGTGCTGACCACTTATCAACACCACTTTATCGACTTACCCACAGGCGCCCTCGCCGGGTGGCTTTGTGTGTGGCTGTGGCCGGTGGAACATCCGAGCCCGTTGTTGAGTGCACGGCTGACGCGAGATCCCAAGCGCTGGCGGTTGGGCGTGCGCTATGGGCTTGGCGCGGTACTGTTGGCGATTCCAGCGTTTGTACTGGGCGGTTGGTGGCTGTGGCTACTGTGGCCGGCGGTTTCCCTCGCCTTGATCAAGGCCAATTACTTGGTGCTGGGGGCTTCGGGCTTCCAGAAACGCACTGACGGCCAACAGACGCCCGCCGCACGCTGGCTATATGCACCCTATCTGGCCGCCGCCTGGATCAACTCGCGCCTGTGGACACGCAAGCATCCACAGCCCGACCTGATTGTGGATAACGTCTGGCTCGGGCGTATTCCTGCCACAAGCGAGCAAGTGCCCTTCAAGGCCATCGTCGATCTGTGTGCCGAATTACCGATTAATCCACAGGGGCGGACCTATCAATCCATCCCGGTACTCGACCTGATCGCGCCCACGCCTGCCGAATGCCTGCAAGCCGCCCAAGCCATCGAACGTCTGCGCGCCAGCGGCCCCGTGCTGGTGTGCTGCGCCCTCGGCTACTCGCGCAGCGCTACCGCCGTCGCCGCCTGGTTGCTGCACACCCGGCGCGCCGCGACGGTAGAGCAAGCGCTGTCTATCATTCGTACAGCACGGACCGATGTGGTCCTGCGCCCCGCACACCGAGAAGCGTTGGAGGGATTGCCCCATGCCCGCTGATATGGAACTGCAGGTGGTCGCCAGCCTGCTGCGTCGTGGCCGTTCGCTGGATCAGTTATCCACAGGCCTGACGCTGGCCGGTGTGCTGTTCGGCATGGCGCAGTTGTTGATGGCGAGTATTTCGATCATCTGCCTGCTGCTCAGCCTGTGGATGATTATCCTCGGGCTGCTGCAAAAGTACTGGGCGCTGCGCGTGGCGTTCGACGCCGACCTGTTCGCCCTGCTGGCTCGCGACATCGAGCGCACGCCGGACCTCGACCAGGCCCTGGTGACGCTCGGCCTGCAATCGGCCAAGCGCATTGGCCGGCCCTGGGCTGAACGCCGTCGCGGCGCGCTCAAACTGTTGCGCAAACAAGCCTGGCTGCTCGGCGCGCAAGCGCTGCTGACCCTGGGCGTGATCCTCGCCAGCCCTTGGCTGCCTTTCGCCGGATAAGGAATCCCCATGTTCGAACCCGTGGTCGCCACGCTGATTACCTCCATGGCCCGCACCGTCACCGGCGCCCGCAGCCTGTGGCTTGGGTGCGCGCCGGTGCCGGTGCAACGCATCTACTTCGCCAACCACAGCAGCCACGGCGACTTTGTGTTGCTCTGGGCGTCATTGCCGCAAAACCTGCGTAAATTCACGCGCCCGGTGGCCGGCAGTGATTACTGGAACAAAAGCGCCCTGCGCCGCTACATCATCAACCGGGTGTTCAACGGCGTGTTGATCGACCGCGAACGCAAGGACCCTGTGGATAACCCTCTACAGCCGATGCTCGACGCCCTGGAAGGCGGCGACTCGCTGATCATCTTCCCGGAAGGCACGCGCAACCTCGAAGACGGCCTGCTGCCGTTCAAAAGCGGCCTTTATCACCTGGCGAAAAGTTACCCACAGGCCGAGTTGATCCCCGTGTGGATCGCCAACCTCAACCGCGTCATGCCCAAGGGCCGCGTGCTGCCGCTGCCTTTGTTATGCACCACCAGTTTCGGCGCCCCGCTGCAATTGGAAGACGGCGAAGACAAAGCCGCCTTCCTGGCCCGTACCCGCGATGCTCTGCTCGCCCTTGCTCCGGAGCACGTCTGACATGGATAGCCAAACCCTGATGTTGTTCGGCGGTATCGGCGCGATTCTGGTACTGGCCTCGCTGATCGGCCTGATCCTCAAACTGCGCACCCGTGGCACGCCCAACGCGGTGATCGACAACCTCAACGCCCGCATCAACGCCTGGTGGGTGATGGTGGTGGTCATCGGCATCGCCTTCTGGCTCGGCACCGGCGCGGTGATCTTGCTGTTCTACGCCGTCTCGTTCTACGCCCTGCGCGAATTCCTCACCCTCACCCCCACCCGCCGCAGCGACTATCCCGCGCTGGTCGCCGCGTTCTACCTGGCGCTGCCGCTGCAATACCTGCTGATCTATTCGGACTGGTACGGGCTGTTCTCGATTTTCATCCCGGTGTACGTGTTCCTGCTGCTGCCGATCCTCGCCTCCCTGGGTGGCGACAGCACGCACTTCCTCGAACGTGCCTCGAAAGTGCAATGGGGCCTGATGATCGCAGTGTTCTGCGTATCCTTCGTGCCCGCCCTGCTCACCCTCGACATCCCTGGCTACGAAGGCCGCAACCTGTTGCTGATTGCCTACCTGGTGATCGTGGTGCAACTGTCGGACGTGCTGCAGTACGTGTGTGGGAAGTTGTTCGGGAAGCACAAGATCGCACCCAACCTGTCGCCCTCCAAAACCGTCGAAGGCTTCGTCGGCGGGATTCTCCTGTCATCCCTGATCGGCGCAGCCCTGTGGTGGACCACGCCGTTCAACCCGTGGCAGTCGTTCCTGATTGCGCTGCTGATCAACCTGCTCGGCTTTGCCGGCGGCATCGTGATGTCGGCGATCAAGCGCGACCGGGGCGTGAAGGACTGGGGGCATATGATCGAAGGGCACGGCGGGATGCTGGATCGGTTGGATTCGGTGTGCTTTGCGGCGCCGATCTTCTTTCATCTTGTGCGCTACTGGTGGACCTGAGGTCCGCTCTAAAGCCAGATAACGATCTGGCAGGTGGTGAGTTGGGCTGCGCAGCAGCCCCATGACAAACCGCGCCTCGGCGGCGCGGCGTATCAGTTGTGAGGTGCGCCTCACTTTTGTGCAACACGCCTGGCGGGACGGTGTATCGACGTCATCTTTTGTATCAAAGACGCGTGTAAGATACGCCGCACTTAGCCAGGGATGCTCACCATGTTCGATTCGTTCAAAGCGATCAGCCGCCGTATTCTCGGTGCGTTATTGACTGTGGTGGGGGCCGTCTTTGGCCAGTGGCATCCGCCGGTCTGGCTGCGTGCCGTTGGCCGTGGGCTGGCTAACCTGGGCAGCCAAGCCCGCGCTTATCCACGTCAAACCGGTGCCGGCGTAGTAGGCCTGGCGTTGCTGGCGGCCGCTGGTTTCTATGGCTGGCACTGGTATTCCAACCTGCCGCAACCACATACCGCGAGCTATTCGCTGCACAAACCGAACCTCACCGACTACACCCAGCCCACGCCGGTTGTGGATAACTTGCAGGTGCGCTTCGGCGAATCCGTGGCCCCGCTGGCGGCCATCGGCAAGCCGGTCACTGAGGGTATCACCCTGAAACCTGCGGTCGCAGGCACCTGGCGCTGGGCGGACGACCGCACCCTGTTGTTCGTCCCGGAAAACGACTGGCCCATCGACGCCCATTACACCCTCGACCTGGCGAAGAAAAACCTGCTGGCCGATGGCGTATTGCTGGACCAATACAGCACGCAGTTTTCCACCCAACCGTTCCGCGCCACCCTGGCGCAAAACGAGCTGTATCAGGACCCGTCCAACCCGACGCTGAAACAGCTGGTGGCGACCTTCCATTTTTCCCACCCGGTGGATGAAGACACCCTACGCAAGCGGGTGAGCATGACCCTCGGCAAAGGCCTGGCCTACCGCGACGCCCAGTTGCCCAACCGCCCGGAAATTACCTTCGACGAGAAGAAACTCAACGCCTACGTACGCTCCGCCGCCCTGGCCACGCCACTGGAAAGCACGCCGGTCAGCGCCCGGCTCGACGAAGGCATCAAGGCCCGCGACGGCGGCAACGCCAGCACTGCGCCGCTGGTGGCGGAAGTCACCGTGCCCGGTCGCTATCGCCTGACCTTCACCGGCGCCGAAGTCAGCTTTGTCGACAACCAACGTGGTGAGCCGGAGCCCGTGCTGATGTTCAGCAGTTCCAGCGCCGTGGCCGATGAGACCATCGCTGGCAAAGTACAGGCCTGGCTCCTGCCGGAAAAAGCCCAGGACGACACGCGCCCCTATAGCAGCAACGACATCGATGACGCCCTGCTCGCCCGCAGCACCAAGGTCAACCTGACCCACGTGCCCAGCGTCGAGCCGCTGAACACCCTGCACGCCTTCAAATTCAAGGCTCCGGCCGGTCGCGCCCTGTATGTGCGAGTGCCCGCCAACCTGGAAGCCATCGGCGGCTACCTGGCAAAAAATCCTACGGCGTCGCTGATCAGCATGCCGGCGTATCCGCGTACCTTGCAGTTCCTGTCCGACGGCGCCTTGCTCAGCCTCAACGGCGAAAAACGCCTGGGCTTCATGGCCCGTGGCGTGCCCGGCGCCCATGTGGAAATCGCCCGCCTGCTGCCCAACCAATTGCAACACCTGGTGGACCAGAGCAGCGGCAGCTTTGCCCGGCCGAATTTCGGCAATGAGTATTTCGATCGCATGGTCGAGCGTCAGGCGTTGGATATCCCGCTGTCCTCCAATGACCCGGCGAAAACCGTCTACGACAATGTCGACCTCAGCCACTACCTCACCGCCAACGGCGGTCGGCGCGGCATTTTCGTGCTCAAGCTCAGCCCCCAGGACGACCCGACCACGCGCACATTCGAGTACGAGCGCAGCAGCACCAGCGACCTGCGTTTCATCGTGGTGACAGACCTGGGCATCATCGCCAAGCGTTCCAGTGATGGCAGCCATGACGTGTACGTGCAATCCATCGGCAATGGTTCACCAGTGTCCGACGCGCAAGTCGACATCATCGGGCGTAACGGTTTGCCGGTGAGCAGTGGCCGCACCGACGCCGAAGGCCACGCGCACTTCGCCAAGCTGGATGAACTGCGTCGTGAGAAAACGCCATTGATGTATGTGGTCACGCGCGGCAATGACCAGTCGTTCCTGCCGATCGCCCGCCAGTCCCAGCAGTTGGATTTGTCGCGTTTCGACGTAGGCGGCCTGGAAGAAGACGGTGCGATTGATCGTCTCAGCGCCTACCTGTTTACTGACCGCGGCCTGTACCGGCCCGGTGAAACCGCGCACCTGGGCATGATCGTGCGCAGTGGCAACTGGAAGGGCATGCTGCAAGGCCTGCCGGTGGAGCTGCAAATCACCGACCCGCGTGGGCTGGAGGTGATTCGCCAGCCGTTGAAACTGTCCACCAGCGGCTTTGAAACCTTTGATTTCCCCAGCAGCGAAGTCGCCCCCGCCGGGGAGTACACCGCGACCTTGCAGTTGATCGGCCAGAAGCAGACGCGCACCGACCTGGGCAGCGTGAACTTCAAGGTCCGCGACTTCGAGCCGGACCGCATGAAAGTCAGCCTGAGCCTGCATGACACGCCGGTGCAGGGCTGGATTGCACCGGACCAAGTGGTGGCCAAGGTCACCGCCATGCACCTGTTCGGCGCTCCGGCTGCGGGCCGTCGTGTCACCGCGAAGATGTCCCTGAGCCCGACGCTCGCGGCGTTTGATCGCTACCCGGACTACCGTTTCCGCCTTAACGATTCCCTGGAAGACGCCACGACCGAAGATCTGGCCGAAACCACCGTCGACGACAACGGCCAGGCCGTGATCGACCTCAACCTGCAACGCTTTGCCAACAGCACCTATCGCTTGCAGGTGATGACCCAAGTGTTCGAGGCCGAAGGCGGTCGCAACGTGGCGGCGCAAAGTGCCTTGCTGGTGTCGTCCGCGCCCTACCTGGTGGGTGTGAAAAGTCAGGATTCGCTGTCTTACGTCGCCAAGGATGCACCGCGCCAGGTGCAATGGCTGGCCGTCGCGCCGGACCTGACACCACTGGCGGTGGACGGCCTGACCAGCGAAGTGGTCGAGCACCGTTACGTGTCGGTGCTGGTGAAACAGTCCAACGGTACCTACAAGTACGAATCGCGCATCAAGAACATCAGCCAGCCCGCGTCACCGTTGGTGATGACGAAAGACGGCGCCAGGCAGACGCTTAACACGTCGGCACCGGGCGATTTCACCCTGCAGTTGAAGGACGCCAACGGCAACCTGCTCAACCAGATCGACTACAGCGTGGCCGGGCGTGGCAACACCTCGCGCTCGCTGGAACGCAATGCCGAGCTGCAACTGCGCCTGGATAAACGCAGCTATGCCACCGGTGATGAAATCGCCATCAGCATCCGTGCCCCGTACACCGGCGCCGGCTTGATCACTATCGAACGGGACAAGGTCTACACCCAGCAGTGGTTCAAGGCCGACAGCACCAACAGCGTGCAACATATCCGTGTTCCCGCAGGGCTTGAGGGCAATGCCTACGTGAACGTGCAGTTTGTGCGCGACATGGGCTCGGCCGAGGTGTACATGAGCCCGCTGTCCTACGGCGTGGTGCCGTTCAGCATCAACCTGGATGCGCGGCGCATGGCCTTGAAGGTGGAGGGTCCGGCGAAGATCGAGCCGGGGCAGACGCTGGATATCAAGGTCAACGCTGATCGCCCGGGCCGCGCCGTGGTATACGCCGTCGATGAAGGCATCCTGCAAGTAGCGCGCTATCAGACACCGGATCCGCTGGGCTTCTTCTTCCAGAAGCGTGCGCTGGAAGTCGGCACCAGCCAGATCCTTGACCTGATCCTGCCGGAATTCAGCCGCCTGCTCAGTGGCGCGGCGCCCGGTGGCGATACGGAAGGTGCGCTGGCCAATCACCTCAACCCGTTCAAGCGTAAACACCAGCCGCCGGTGGCCTGGTGGTCCGGGCTGGTGGACTTGCCGGCCGGCGAAACCGTGCTGCATTACCAGGTGCCGGACAGCTTCAACGGCAAGCTGCACCTGTTTGCGGTGGCCGTGGACAGCGACAGCGTGGGTGTAAGCGAAGCCAGCACCGACGTACGCGGGCCGATCGTGATCACACCGAACGTGCCGGCCTTTGTGGCGCCGGGGGATGTGTTCAACGTCAGCGCCGGGGTGTTCAGCAACCTCGACGCAGCGGCGAACGTGAAGTTTGAAGTGCAAACCAGCGACGGTCTGGTGGTGCAAGGCGATAAGGGCAGCACACTGTCCCTGCAACCGCGCAAGGAAGGCACGGCCGAGTTCAAGATCAAGGTCGGCGACACCCTTGGCTCGGCGGATTTGCGCTTTGTCGCGGTGTTGCCGGATGGCAAGCGCATCCAGGTCGCCGAAACCACCTCGATCCGCCCGCTGAGCGAACATCGCGTCGCCCTGAGCCTGGGCCGCTTCGACAGCGCCAGCAAAGAGCTGAAACCGACCCGCGAACTGTTCAGCCAATTGCGCGATGTGCAACTGGGCGTGGCCGCCTCGCCGCTGGTATGGGCCAACGGCCTCAAGCATTACCTGGACGACTACGGCTACGCCTGCACCGAGCAACTGGTGTCCAAGGCCATGCCGGCATTGATCTGGGGCGGCAACGCCCCGGAAGCCGAGCAAGCGTTCGGCAGTGCAGTACGCATGCTGCGCCAGCGTCAGAATCAGGCCGGTGGCTTTGGCTTGTGGGCGGCCAACCCGGATGTGGCGCCCTACGCCAGCCTCTACGCCACCGACTTTCTGATCGAAGCCAAGGAGCGCGGGCTGCCAGTGCCGGAAGACCTGCTGGTGCGCTCGAATGCGTACCTGACAGATCTGGCCAATGGTCCCAGCGAAGGCCTGTCGGAATTGCGCAACCGCGCCTACGCCAGTTACCTGCTGAGCCGTCAGGGGATTCTGGTGAGTGGTGCACTGAGCGATATCCGCGAGCGCTACGAAAGCTACTTCAAAGACACCTGGCAGAACGACCTGGGCGCCGCTTACCTGGCAGCCAGCTACAAGCTGCTCAAGCAGGATCGCCAGGCCGATACCCTGTTCCGCAAGGTGCCATGGCGCGCCCTTGTGGATAAGTGGGACAGCGACGGCCTGTATTACGACCCGCTGGTGCACGACGCCGAACACCTGCATCTATTGGCACGACACTTCCCGGAGCTGATGGACGATGTGCCTACAGCGCTGTTGGATAAACTCGGCAAACGTCTCAACGAACAGCGCTATAACTCGCTGTCGGCGGCCCTGTTGCTGCGTGCCCTGGACAACTACGGCCAGCGTGCGCAAAGCGACATGACCCTCAAGGCCACCGCCTGGCTGGGTGACAAGCAACAGCAATTGCTGGAGATGGCCGGCCAGCCGCCGCGCGCCGCCGTGCCGGGCAACACGCAAAAGCTGGTGATGGAAAAATCCGACGGCCCGACCGCGTTCTACATGCTCAGCGAAGCCGGTTTCGACAAGGGCGCCAAGCTCAAGCCGATCAACAATGGCCTGGACATCATCCACGAATACCTCGACCTCAAGGGCGAGCCCGTGAGCAAGGTTGCGGTGGGTGATGAGTTCCTGGTGCGCCTGCGCCTGCGCGCTACCGACCGCGATCAGGTACAGCAAGTGGCCGTGGTCGACCTGCTGCCGGGTGGCGTCGAGCCTGTGTATAACTTGCCGCCGGAGCCGGAAGCCGCCAGCACGGAGGAAAACGAGGGCGAAGAGTCCGAGTACGTGGAAGCAGACAGCCAGGAAGAGCAGAGCTGGCAAGCCCCCATCGGCGAAACCGAGCTGAGCAACTGGCAGCCGGACTACGTGGATGTGCGTGATGATCGCGTGGTGTTGTACGGTACCGCGCTGCGTGATGTCGGCACGTTCGTCTACCGTGTACGCGCCACCAACGCCGGCACCTTCAACACGCCACCGGCCTACGCCGAAGGCATGTACGAGACCACCCTGCAAGGGCGCGGCAAAGTAGGCCAGCTTGAAATTACCAAGCCTTAAGCGCCTGGCGCCGCCGCTGCTCGTAGCGGCGGCGGTGCTGGTGGGCCTGCGGCTCTGGCCCCATGCCCCGCTGGCACAGGCTGTCAGCTCATCGCGGGTAGTGTTGGCCGACGATGGTTCACTGCTGCGCATGACGCTGGCGGATGACGGTCAATACCGCCTGTGGCTACCGCTGGAGCGGATCTCTCCTTCGCTGGTCCAAGCCTTGCTGCTCAAGGAAGACCGCAATTTCTACTGGCATCCGGGGATCAATCCCCCGGCGTTGCTGCGGGCGGCCATGGCCACCTACAGCGGTGGCCAGCGCCAGGGCGGCTCGACCTTGAGCATGCAACTGGCCCGGCGCCTGTGGGACCTGAACACCCGCCAGGTGCCGGGCAAGTTGCAGCAGATGGCGCTGGCGCTGTGGCTGGAGGCACGCTACAGCAAGCACGATATCCTTGAGGCCTACCTGAACCTGGCGCCCATGGGCGGCAATATCGAAGGGGCTGAAGCCGCAAGCCGTATCTACTTTGGCAAGTCGGCGACGCAGCTGTCGCTGTCCGAAGCGCTGGCGCTGGCGGTGATTCCGCAACAGCCGGGGCGGCGGGCGCGCTTCGGGCCCTCACTGCAAGATGCGCGACTGCGCTTGATGGCGGACTGGCGCCAGACTTATCCACAGGACCCGCGCAACGACAGCCTGCTCGATTTGCCTTTGGAAGCGCGCAACCGCCAGCAGATCCCGTTCCTCGCCCCGCACCTGAGTGAACAGCTACTGGCTTCCCAAGCCGGCAATGAATTGAACAGCACCCTCAACCTGCCGTTGCAGCAATTGCTCGAACGCCTGATCACCGGGTTTATCGCCGAGCGGCGCAGCACAGGGGTGGAAAACGCCACGGCGATCCTGATCGACAGCCGCGACCAGAGCGTCAAGGCACTGGTGGGCTCGGCGGATTACTTATCCACAAACCTGCACGGTCAGGTGAATGGCGTGCTGTCGCGACGCTCGCCGGGGTCGACGCTCAAACCCTTTCTATATGGGCTGGCGCTGGACCAGGGGGTCATCCACCCCATGAGCATCCTTAAAGACTTGCCCAGTAACTTCGGCTACTTCCAACCGGAAAACTTCGACGGCAGTTTTGTCGGCCCGCTGACAGCGCGAGATGCGTTGATCCGCAGTCGCAACATCCCGGCGGTGTGGCTCGCCAGCCAAGTGAAGTCCCCGTCTCTATACGGATTGCTGCAACGCGCCGGCATCAAAGGCCTGCGCGACGAAAGCCACTATGGCCTGGCCCTGGCCCTCGGCGGCGGCGAGATGACCCCGGAAGAACTGGCGCGGCTGTATGTGATGCTGGCCGGTGACGGGCACCTGCGCCCGTTGCGCTATTTGCAGGAACAGCCGCAATCCACCGGCGCGCCGTTGCTCACGCCCCAGGCCGCGTTCATGGTGCGCGACATGCTGCGCCGTAACCCACGCCCGGATGGCCTGCCCAGTCGACATTGGCGCACTGCCTGGAAAACCGGCACGTCCTGGGGCTTTCACGATGCCTGGAGCGCGGGCCTGGTCGGCCCTTACGTGCTGGTGGTGTGGGTGGGTAACTTCGATGGCCGCCCGAACCCGGCGTTTATCGGTGCCAAGACCGCTGCGCCGCTGTTCTTCCGCATCGCCGACGCCCTGCCCCTGGCCTTGCCCAACACCGTCATCAAGCCTGACAAACCGCCCGCCGGGCTGGTGCGCATCGACGTCTGCGCCGCGTCCGGCGAACTGCCCAACCGTTGGTGCCCGCAAACCCGCAAGACCTGGTACATCCCCGGTGTCTCGCCGATTCGCGTGTCGAACCTGCACCGCCCGGTGCTGATCGACACCCGCACCGGCAAGGCCGCCTGCCCGCCGTTCGATCCGCAGTACACCCGCGAAGAAGTCTTCGAATTCTGGCCCAGCGACGTGCAACGCCTGTACCGCGCCGCCGGCCTGCCCCGGCGCACGCCGCCCAGTGTGATGAAAAACTGCCAGCCCAACCGCCTGAGTGACCAGAGTGAAGCGCCGCAGATCCGCTCGCCACTGACCCAGGTGAGCTACCAGTTGCGCTTGTCTCAACCCCAGGAAAGCATCCCGCTGAATGCCAATGCGGCCAGCGATGCGGCGACGCTGTATTGGTTTGCTGATCAAACCTTGATCGGCCAGGGTTCGCCGCAGACCACGCTGAACTGGCGGCCGGGCAAGTCGGGGGAATATCGGGTGCGGGTCAGTGATGATCAGGGGCGCAGTGCGAGCCGGGGGTTGAAGGTGGAGTTTGTACCTTAGGCGGGCTGCCGCACTTAACGTAATTTGAATCCTCACCTCCCCGAGTTGATGCTGGAGACCCTGTCGGGCCTCCAGGGTGTGGCGGGTTACTCCACCGTCACCGACTTCGCCAGGTTACGCGGCTGGTCCACGTCGGTGCCTTTAAGCACGGCCACGTAGTACGACAGCAATTGCAGTGGGATGGTGTAGAGAATCGGCGACAGGGTGTCGTGGATGTGCGGCATGTTGATGACATGGGTGCCTTCACCGTTGGTCATGCCGGCTTTTTCGTCGGCGAACACCACCAGTTGGCCGCCACGGGCGCGGACTTCCTGCAGGTTGGACTTGAGCTTCTCCAGCAGTTCGTTGTTCGGCGCCACGGTGACCACGGGCATGTCGTCATCCACCAGGGCCAATGGGCCGTGTTTGAGTTCTCCGGCCGGGTAGGCTTCGGCGTGGATGTACGAGATTTCCTTGAGCTTGAGCGAGCCTTCCATCGCCACCGGGTATTGCGCGCCACGGCCGAGGAACAGGGTGTGGTTCTTGTCGGCGAACAGCTCGGCGACTTTTTCCACGGTGCTGTCCATGGCCAGGGCTTCACCCAGGCGGGTTGGCAGGCGGCGCAGTTCTTCGACCAGGGTGGATTCGACGCCTTCGGCGAGGGTGCCGCGAACCTGGCCCAGGGACAGGGTCAGCAACAGCAGGCCAACCAGCTGGGTGGTGAAGGCTTTGGTGGACGCCACGCCGATCTCACGACCGGCCTGGGTCAGCAGGGTCAGGTCGGATTCACGCACCAGCGAGCTGATGCTGACGTTGCAGATGGCCAGGCTGGCGAGGAAGCCCAGCTCTTTGGCATTGCGCAGCGCGGCCAGGGTGTCGGCGGTTTCACCGGACTGGGAGATGGTCACGAACAGGGTGTCAGGCTGCACCACCACTTTGCGGTAGCGGAACTCGCTGGCAACTTCCACTTGGCACGGGATGCCGGCCAGTTCTTCGAGCCAGTAACGGGCAACCATACCGGCGTGGTAGCTGGTGCCGCAGGCGACGATTTGCACGTTGCGCACTTTGGCGAACAGCTCGGCAGCTTGTGGGCCGAAGGCATTGACCAATACCTGGTGCTGGCTCAGGCGACCTTCGAGGGTGCGTTGCACCACTGCGGGTTGCTCGTGGATTTCCTTGAGCATGAAGTGGCGGTACTCGCCCTTGTCGGCCGCTTCGGCACCGTCGCGGTATTGCACGGCTTCGCGCTCGACGGACTGACCGTTGACGTCCCAGATCTGCACGCTTTCACGGCGGATATCAGCAATATCGCCTTCTTCCAGGTACATGAAGCGGTCGGTGACCTGGCGTAGCGCCAGTTGGTCGGAGGCGAGGAAGTTCTCGCCCAGGCCCAGGCCGATCACCAGCGGGCTGCCACTGCGCGCGGCAACCACGCGGTCGGGCTGGCTGGCGCTGACCACGGCAAGGCCATAGGCGCCGTGCAGTTCCTTGACCGTGGCCTTGAGGGCAACCGTCAGGTCACCAAGGTCCTTGAGCTTGTGGTTGAGCAGGTGGGCAATGACTTCGGTGTCGGTGTCCGAGGTAAATACGTAGCCCAGGCCCTTGAGTTGTTCGCGCAGTACTTCGTGGTTTTCGATAATGCCGTTGTGGACCACGGCCAGGTCGCCGGAGAAATGCGGGTGGGCATTGCGTTCGCACGGTGCACCGTGGGTCGCCCAGCGGGTGTGGGCAATGCCCAGACGGCCTACCAGCGGCTCGCCAAGCAGCGCTTGCTCCAGCTCGCTGACCTTGCCCGGGCGGCGCATGCGCTCAAGTTTGCCGGCATTGGTGAAGACGGCCACACCGGCGCTGTCATAGCCACGGTATTCAAGGCGCTTGAGGCCTTCGAGCAGGATGGGAGTGATGTTGCGTTCAGCGACTGCGCCTACGATGCCACACATGGTGTTTCTCCTAGATGATTGCCGCGCATATCAGCGTAATGCCGCGGGCTTGGATCTGGTCGCGGGCCTCGAGCGGCAGGCGATCATCGGTGATAAGGGTATGGACACTGCTCCACGGCAGTTCCAGGTTGGGAATCTTGCGGCCGATCTTGTCGGACTCCACCATCACCACCACTTCACGGGCGACCTCGGCCATGACGCGGCTCAGGCCCAGCAATTCGTTGAAGGTGGTGGTGCCGCGCTCCAGGTCGATGCCATCAGCCCCAATGAAAAGCTGGTCGAAGTCGTAGGAACGCAGTACTTGCTCGGCGACTTGGCCCTGGAATGAATCCGAATGCGGGTCCCAGGTGCCGCCGGTCATCAGCAGCACCGGCTCGTGTTCCAGTTCGCTCAAGGCACTGGCCACGTGCAGGGAGTTGGTCATCACCACCAGGCCGGGCTGGTGGCCCAGTTCAGGGATCATCGCGGCGGTAGTGCTGCCGCTGTCGATAATGATGCGGGCGTGTTCGCGCAGGCGCATCACAGCCGCACGGGCGATGGCGCGCTTGTACACCGAGATGGGTTGGGTGGCGTCGCCCACCAGTTCCTGGGGCATGGTGATCGCGCCGCCGTAGCGACGCAGCAGCAGGCCGTTGCTTTCCAGGGCAGCCAGATCTTTACGAATCGTAACTTCCGACGTTTCGAAACGCTTGGCCAACTCGTCCACGCTGACTTCGCCCTGTTCATTGAGCAAGGTCAGGATGTTGTGGCGCCGCTGGGGTGTATTTCGTTTCGACATGGTGATGATAAGTTTCGTTTCGAAAGATAACGAAGGCAATCAAAACCTATTGTCGCGAAGTCGTCAAGCGCCAGCTGGAGTTTTCAGCAATGCAGAGCGGGCCCGACGCTCGGCGAGGGGTCAATGCGGACTCAAGCAATCGCCGGCTGCCGCCCCATGGAAAGTGCCGGCGTGACAATGCCAATGTTCACCAGGTAAGCCAGGATATCGTCTGCGATTTGCTCGGGTGCCTTGCCGCTGGTGTCGATTTCCAGGTTGGCCTGGGTGGGTACTTCGTAGGGCGAGTGAACGCCGGTGAAATTGGGCAAGCTGCCCGCCCGGGCTTTTTTGTATAAGCCCTTGGGGTCGCGACGTTCGCATTCCTCAAGCGGGGTGCTGAGGTAAATTTCCACATATTCATTGTGATTGAGGATGTTTTTCACGAATTCGCGATCCTTGCTGTAAGGCGAGATAAACGCACACAGCACGATCAGCCCCGCGTCGGTAAACAACCTGGACACTTCCCCGACGCGACGGATGTTCTCCACCCGGTCTTCGGCGGAAAACCCCAAATCCTTGTTCAACCCCTGACGCAGGTTATCGCCATCCAGTACATAGGTATGGCAGCCCATACGGTTGAGCAACTGGTCCAGCGCATTTGCGACGGTCGATTTGCCGCTGCCGCTCAAACCGGTGAACCATACGGTGCAGGGCTTGTGGCCCTTCAAGGTGGAGCGGTCGGTTTGATCCAAATGGTATTCCTGCCAGCGCGTATTGTTCATAAGAGTTCCTTTCTTCACCAAAACCAATTCAGGCCGCCTGCTTGATCAGGAATGCCAGGGTTGCCTCACAGATGCCGTGCAATTTTTGCTTGTCGACGGCCGTCTCATAACGGTCATCGATATGATGGAAAAAGCCGTTCCCACCCTGAATCGACAGATAGTCATCACCGCGCGGGATGAATGCGCCCTCACCGGACGGCTCTCCACCGGTGGGCGCGACAATGTCGGGGGCTGCCTCGGCGCGTTGCAGCTGTTCCAGGTAGTGTTCTTGAAGTGGCGTCGTGGAGGCCTGCATGAAAAACAGCGGGTCCTGTGCGGCGGCAAAGTTGGCGCCCAGGTGTAGCCACAGATGAACCTTTGGCCCCTGCGCCCATTCGGCACTCGCGTGTTGCATGCCCAAGTAGCCGAGTTCGTGCCCGCAGGTCACCAGGAATACAACGGAGCGCGACAGTTCGATATCGCTCAGCCGCTGTGCCATATGAAGCAGGCAGGCGACGCCACCACCGCGCTCGGAAGCGCAATGCCACCAGCCGGTTCGGGGGGTAAACACAATGATGGGCGACAGATGCGGTTGGGTGCCGTGCTTCGTCGCGATGATGTTGGTCGACTGCGCCGGGGCAAAACACAGGCTCGACTCGATTCTGGCCCTGCCGTGAGTCTTGAGCAGGCTGCGTATAAGGTCGCGGTGTTCACCGGAGACAAAAAAACCCGGCTGGGCAAAGGGCGTTTTGAATTCATCGGCATTGAGTGGCGTCAGCCCAGCAAGCGACCCCATGGTAAAAATGATCATGGCGGCGGCGCCCGACGATTGCTTCAGGTCCGCCAATTGCTGATTGCCCATCGTCGACACTTGAGCCAGACGGATATCGCAGGGCTCGGAAAAGCCAATGGTGCCTTCCAGATTCATATGCTCAGGCAGCTGCGTATCCTGGCACGGCATCAGCTCAAATCGATTCTCGCCCAGCAGCAGCCAGCACTGATGGGTCTGCACGGTGGTAAAGGCCAATGCCTGAGTGCGCACTTCGAGCCCCGCCTCGCTTAAAAGCCCTTGCATCCACTCGGAAACCAGAGGGTCCTGGGGCTGACCTGTTCGATGGGGGCCCATCCCATCGTAGGTTTTCAACAGTTCGCTGATAAGGCTCATCCTTTGACTTCCTTATGCCTACAGGGATAACCCGAATTGTTTTTGCATAGAGCAGGCACTCGCCACTTGCACCAACAGCGCATCGGCACCGGCTTGTACGTTGACGGGAAGGTTGGGCAGGTTGGTAACCAGCGCCAGCAGCTTCTTGGTGTCGTAGAACGGCAATGACTGCGCCTCGGTGCTGCTAAGGGTGTCGCAGATAAACTCCTGCAATGCGCCGAAGCTGTGCCGGGAAACCGTTGGGGCCATGAACGGTTGTTTCTGGCGGTCGTAGACGCGCTGAGGGATCAACTCCCGTGCTGCCTCGCGCAACAGATGTTTTTCGCGATCAAGATGGATTTTCTGGTGCACCGGCAACCGGGCGCAAAACTCGGCCAGGGGGTGATCAAGAAACGGCGGGCGACCTTCAATCGAATGGGCCATTTCCATCCGGTCGCCAAGCACGCTGAGCATGTAGTTGGGAAACGAGGTCTTGCACCACAGGTACAAAGACTGATTCACCGCATCGCGCCCTCTGAGCCGGGCGCTGACATCGATCCCGTCCAGAAACGCCGCGATACTGTCGCGCCCGCTGAGCATCTGCGAGAACGCCGGGGTATAAAACGAGGAATACAGCTTGAAGCGCCGGATACTGCCCGCCAGTTGCGCCGGGATGTAGCCCAGCATGGCTTTGATATAGGCAAGTTCGCTGCCCGACTCCTCCGAGAGCAGCAACCCGATAGACGTTTTGTTGGCCTGCTTCAACTGCTCAAGCTTCAGATTCACGGCATCCTGGCCCAGTATCGCGGCGCTGGTGGTCAACATGTCCTGACGGAAGATGGGATAGCCGGCGAGAATTTCATCGGCGCCTTCACCGGTCAGGACCACCTTGATCCCCTGCTCGCGCACCTTACTCGACAAGATGTACTTGGCCACCCCATGGGGGTTGATGAACAGCGACTCGGCGTGCCGGACCGCCTGGTCAAAATGGTCCGCCAGGTTCTGCTGTGTCACATCGACCCGATGCAAACGTGAACCAGCCAGCGCGGCCATTTCCTCAGCCATCGCGTATTCGTCGTACAGGTCATCATCGAAGGAGATGGTGAAGGCTTCCAGCTTCCTGGCACTGAGGCTGTTGGCCATCCCCAGGATGCTGCAGGAGTCCAGGCCACCACTGAGGTAGCAACCTACGGGCACATCCGCTTCCAGGCGCACCTTCACCGCATCGGTAAAGAGTTGCCGGAATTCTTCAACATAATCGGCACTGGTACGGCGGTCGGCCTCCAGTTGCTGCGTCGTCAAATAGTCAAGGTCCCAATAGCTGACCGTGCGCAGGTGTCCCTGGGTGACCAGAATGAAATGGCCAGGTGCAACCTGCTTGATGTTTTTGAAGAATGTGCGGTCGTTGTGCAGGATGCCTGAGTCGAAGTCGTACACGCTCTCTACATCCCACTCGGCCGGCGCGCCCATGGCCAGCAGGGCTTTGATTTCCGAGGCGACCATGAATTTTTCCTGGTCCTGGTAGTAGAACAACGGCTTTACGCCAAACCGGTCGCGGGCGGCAAACATCTGCTGTTTGCGCCGGTCCCAGATGACGAACGAGAACTCGCCGCGCAGGTGTTCAAGGCAGGCCGAGCCGTATTCCAGATAGAGCGCCAACAGCACTTCACTGTCTGAGTGAGTCTGGAACGGATAGCCCTTTTGCTGCAGGCTCGCGCGCAATTGGCGGTGGCCGTAGATTTCACCATTCACCACCGCAACAACATCGTGCGCGGCGCTCAACAGCGGCTGATGTCCGCCTGCCAGGTCGACGATGCTCAGACGGTTGTGGGCCAGCACGACCTTGCCATCCTCCGAGCTCCAGAGCCCACGGTCATCGGGCCCGCGGTGCTGCATCGTGTCCATCGCGCGATGCACATGTTGAAGAGCGAGCGGTCCTTGCGTCATAACGCCGAAAATTGCGCACATATCAATCCCTGCCTGATAAAAGTATTAACAGCCCACTAAGGTCTTTTGGAGTCGCGAAGCTTTTGCGAGGTGGTGCGGATATCCCAGACCAACCCCACCTTACCCAGCAGGCGAATAATCAGCCCGGTTATATCCAGCTGCCACCATTCAACCCGGGTCGTGGCAGAAGCCGGGAAAGCATGGTGATTGTTGTGCCAGGAGGCACCGAGGGTTGGTAGCGCCAGCCAGGCGTTGTTGGTGCTTTTTTCCTGAGTGACGAAGGGCCTGGAGCCGAAGCGGTGGCACACTGAGTTAACGATGTAGACACCGTTTTGCACGCACCAGATGCGCGCCAGCCCCGCCAGCACAAAGCCATTGAGCACTCCCTGCCAAGTCCCCGCCAGCGCCCCGCAGATCGCAGCCGGTAGTGCCAGCCCGAGCAGTACCCAGTACAAGTAATAGTGCGTTACGAACGCGACGGTTTTATCGCGCACCATATCGGAGGCAAACGCGGCGACGTTCACGTACTGATCACCGAACGACCAGCCAACATGGGCATGCCAGAGCCCGCGCAACCCCTTGAGCGCGCCACGATGATCGAACCACGGCGAGTGGGTATCCAGTTCGGTATCGGTGTATTGGTGATGGCGTCGATGGTTAGCGACCCAGAATGCCACCGGCCCCTGGGCGGCGGTCGCGCCCATGATTGCCAGGATCAGCTTGCCGGCCGTGCCGGTCTTGAACGCACGATGAGCAAAGAAGCGGTGGTAGGCGCCTTCGATGCCGAAGAAACTCAGCACATACATCAGCACGAACACACTGACATCGACCCAGCTGAAACCACGGGTCAGGCCGATGTACAAGGCCGCACACACGCCCAGCAACGGCAGCCCGTTGAACAACAGGCTCAGCAACCGCTGGCGGCGGATTAAGACCGGATTGCTCAGGGTAACGCGCACACTGGCGGTGGCCGGCGTCTCCTCGGTCACAGGCCGGCGCAATGGTGGCGGCATATTCACGTTCATAGCGTCATTCCTTGTCCCGGACATGGCTCACTCCAGAATCCCGTTAAGCACAGCGACCACTTGCTCCGGGCATTCCACATGCAGGTTGTGGCCGCCCTCCAGCGTATGGATGCGCTGCGGCGCGACGGCCGCGTGGAACACCTCAAGGTCGGCTTTTCGGTTGGAGCGGCTTTTCGAACCCAGGACCAAATGGGTTTCCAAAGGCAGGCCCTGCAGTAGCTCGATGTACTCAAGCCTGCTGATGCCCAGCCCCATTCCCGCCCGAAAACGCAGGCGCGCATCCCAGGTCCAGCAGATGCCCTCTGGCGCAGGCCGGGTAATGCGTCGCGCCAATTCAAGCGCCTGGGCCGGCAACAGGCTGGGTGTGACTGTGCGCAGGCGCGAGGCGGCCTCTTCAAGGTCGGCCATGGGTTTGTGCACGTGCTGCGTCTTGAGAAACTCGACAAGCTCGCGGTAGCGCTCCACCTGCGGCGTGAAGCGTTGCACCGGTAACACCGGCTCAACCAGGGTCAAGCTCTTGACCGCCTGCGGGAACGCCGAAGCGTAGGCCACCGCGATAACCGAGCCGAACGAATGGGCCACCAGATGCAGGGGCGCCATTGCGTATTGCTGATGAATGGCCTGCATATCCAGCACGTAGTCGAGCAGCGTCGCCAATTGCTCGGACGAGCCATGACCGCTGCGGCCGTGCCCGCGAATGTCGGGGGCCACGTAGCGGCGGGAGCTCAGATCCAAATGCTGTACCAGCGAATCCCACACGGGCCCCTGTTCCAGCAGCCCATGCAGGAACAACATCGAAGGCGCAGACGACGGCGCCCCCCACTCACTGACGCACATCGGTTCGGCCAACGAGGTGACAAACGACTCTCGCCGCTGGACACCGAGCGCGGCAGGCATCGGCGCATACCCCAGCCGTCGGGCCAGCGCCTGGGTCTGGGCGCTGAGCGCGCGCGGGCTCGCTTGGTTTTTCCACGCATCGGCCAATCGCGGGTCGATGGCTTCACGAGTCTTGAAATTTGGGTCCTCAATGGCCATGGAGGTCGCGTGCACCCCGTCACTCATGCGGTCCTGGGCATAGGGGTTCAACATGGCGGCGTCGTAATCGACGCCGAGGAAATCACACAAGCGACGGATAACCGGCTCGGGTTCGCGCACCAGGTCTTCGTAACAAATGTGGATAACCCGCTGCGGATCGACATGCGCCTGGAAAAAATCGAGCACATTCTGGTTGCCGCTCTGCCAGATCTTCTGCGCCGTGGAAAACCCATCCTCGGCCTCGGCCCCAATCAGCTTGTGCATACGCATGCGGGTAAACGACTCGATGACCGGCAGGGGATGACGCACCAGGTGAATATAACGCGGCCGCTCGAACTGGCTTTCAGCATTGACCAATGCCTGCGCCGAAGAGGCGTAACTGGGCGATTTGTCCACCAGCAACGGGCACCGGGTGTGGTCGAGCAAAAATTGGTACACCTCGCTGACCGGCGTATTTTCACGCACCCAATGGTCGATGCGTTCACTGGCGGCCTGGGCATCTTCCAAAAAAATTTCCATCAGTGCGCGCTGCAAGCCCTGATCGAAATAGTTGGACTCGGACGCGGCTTTCCATTCGCCAATGGTCGCGTAGGCCAACAGATGCAATTCAGGCGGAGCAAAGATCTGTGGGTGGCCCTGGACCATTGCGCGTAGCAAGGTGGAACCCGAGCGTGGGCTGGACAGCAGGAACACAACGCCTTCCCTGACCTTGATGTCGGCATCAATGACCGGCAGCTCAGCGGGGAAAGCCTGCGCACCGGCAAGCGACTCGTCGTCATCCACGGTTGCACCTGGAGCGTCGGTACTGAACAGCTGCTCATACAGGTAGCGGGAAAACAGGCGAATGCTGTTGTGGGTGAAAATCTCACGGGGATAAATGATGAAATCCAGGTCGCGTTTGACCTGACTCAACAGCTCCATCAGTACCAGTGAGTCTAGGTTCCATTCGCTGATATTGCTGTCGAGCGTCAATGGCGCATCGCGGCTGTCGGAAAAACGCTGGAACAGTTCGCTGAGGTACTGTTCCAGGCAACTGATCGCCGCCTCGCGATCCTTCAGACCTGCCAGGTGTTTGAGCAGCCTGGATTGAGGGCCGGCACTTTGCGCGGGTGCTTGCGCTACCAGGTCCGCCAGCAACCGGCTGCCCAGCTTGTGACCCACCAGACGTTGGATGGTGACCCAATCGACCTCGGCGATCAGTTGCTGTCGCGGGCCGCCATTCAGGCCGCGCAACGCTTGCAGGGCCTGCTCGGGCACCAATGGCTGAACGCCAAGAGATGCCCAAATACCCGCGGCATCCTGTCCGTGACGGGTGGCCATGCCGACATTGAGCATCGGCCCCCAATTGATGCAGAACACCTCAGCTTGGCGCCCACGGGCCAACTGATCCAGAAACTCGTTGGCAGCGCTATACATGCCCGCCCCACGCGTACCGATCACCGAAGCGATGGACGAAAAAAAACAATGACGAATATCGGGCGCGTCGAAAAACTCCAACAAGTTGATCGCGCCCATCAACTTGCCCTGAAGCACCTCGATGTCTTGCTGGGTATCACTGTCGACGAACAAACCCTCATGCAGGCTGCCGGCCAGGTGAAAAACGCTGTCGATGCTGATGTCCTGAGCAGCCAGGGTGGCTTTGAGGTCAGCGAGGGCCAGCGGACGGGTAATATCGACGACGCTGTAGATGACCTCCTCCCCCAGCGCTTGCCGCACGGCA
This sequence comes from Pseudomonas sp. NFPP28, assembly GCF_900115535.1. NCBI lineage: Bacteria > Pseudomonadati > Pseudomonadota > Gammaproteobacteria > Pseudomonadales > Pseudomonadaceae > Pseudomonas > Pseudomonas sp. NFPP28. The sequence goes on from NZ_FOWT01000009.1 coordinate 226,094, forward strand.
ATGCGTGAATGAGCGGTTCGTCCCACCGCCACGATCTTGCCCGCACCCTGGCTGCGCAAAAAATGCACCAGCTCTCGCCCCAGCGCCCCCATACCACCCACCACCAGACAATTACCCCATGGGCGCGACTTGGCCTCCACGTCGGGTGCGGGGCGCAACGCGAGCGCGGGAAAGTAGACGCGGTCCTCAACCAGTTTGACCTGACGCTCGCTGCCCGACGCCACCGCCAGGAGGTGTGCCAGGCTTTGCTGGCAGTCGGCTCCCTGGTCTACGGTGGTGACCGTGGCAAGGTCCAGCTCCAGGTTCAGCGCTTTACCCAAGCCATGGAAGATCGCCGGCAGTGGCAACCAGCCCAGGCTTTGGTCGCCGGTACTTATCGCGCCGTGGGTCAGGAAAAGCAGGTTCAAATCATCCGACTCAATCCTGTTCAGAACATCGCGCAGCTCGCTCAGCAACGTCGCCAGCCGTGCAAAATCATCATGGGACGGCGAGTCATCAGTGGCCCACAGTGTCGCGACATCAACCACCAGTGTCAGCGGGTCCTGCCGGGCCAGCTCAGCCAGGCGAGCACTCAGCGTCGCAGTGGATGGGCCGCTCGTACTGCGCTCGTGCATGGTGCCACAGCGTAACCGCTCAAGCAGGTAAGGGTCGGCTGTCCAGGCCAGGACAGTGCGGGGTGCGACGCGGGGGGCCGCTTGCAGGTAATCCTGCAGCTCGGCGGAACGCCAGCACACGTCATACGCACTGACGCCCTGGTGATGGCTGCGCGGAGTAAAGTCCGCATCCACCGCGTAATCATCATGCAGCCGTGCGACCACTGCCATCAGCTGTTGCCGGGTAAACCCTTCCAGTTGCGTCAACAACGAACTATCCACACTCATTCCCTATTCCCGACCATGACCCTGATTACGCGCGACCCGCCCGGGCCTGCGTGATGACACGCGCCAGCTGGCGTTCAAATGCAAGGCTGGCGCCGCTCCAGCAGCACCGGTATCTGGCCTTCCGGGCCCATCACGATTCTGCGCAAACTGGGTGCGGCACTGTCCGCGTAGTCGATGGCGTTGTTGATTCGATAGCGCTGCATCACCGTCGCTAGCAGCAAGATGCCGTCCATCATGGCCATGCCCATGCCGATGCAGGATCGCCCTCCGCCGCCGAAGGGAATGAATGCATGTTTCTTTTCCTCGCTCAGGCGTTCGAGGTCGAACCGAGAGGGATCGAAGGCCAGCGGGTTATCCCAGTAATCACGATGGCGGTGCATGGAATAGATGTTCAGCACGATCATGGTGTTGGCCGCAATCGTGTAGCCGGCCAGTTCGGTCTGCTGCTTGGCACAGCGGATCAACATGGAGCCAGGCGTGTAGTGACGCATGGTTTCGTTGAGGATTTTGCGGGCATAACCCAAGCGCCCGACATCCGAAACGGCAGGCAAGCGGCCTTCCAGCAGGGTGTCGATATCGTGCTCCAGCCGTGCTCTGATATCGGGGTATCTGGACAAAAAATGGAAGGCATAGGTGAAGGTGTTGGCACTGGTTTCGTAGGCCCCGAAACACAGGGTCATGCACTCGCTCAGCAGTTGCTCGTGCTCCATAGGCTGGTTGTTATCGGCGTACCTGGCCTGCATGAACATCTGCACCATCGAGCGGGTGGGCGTAGGTGTCGTGGTGTGGTGCTCGATCACCTTCTCGATGAGGGCCAGCATCTTCTTCTTGGCCTTGATAAAGCGCACGTTTTGCGGGGTCGGCACCCATAGAGGCAAAGGCAGCACTTGGCGTGCCCGCTCCATCGTCAGGATGTTGGCCACTTCAAACGACTCACGCAGGGTCTGGGCTGCCTGATGAAAATGCTCGTCGACGCCAAGGACGTTTTCGCAAATATTGCGCCGTGTGAGCGCCAGCACTTCTTCCTTGAGATTGACCCGGGTGAGCTTCTGCGCATCCCAGCGATCCATCATCTCTTTGGCCGCGTTCACCATCGGCGCAGCAAACTGATCGGTCAGCATCGGGTTGAAGGTTGGCTTGAGCAACTTGCGCTGACGCTTGTTGAACTCACCGTCGCTGGTAAACAGGCTATTGGTAAAAAACCGGTCGATTTCCTTGAAATTGCGGTTACCGTTTTTCTGAAAGTGACCATACCGGTCACTCAACACAGTGCGGATATCATCGGGATGGGAAATGATCACGGCCTGTTCTTTGAGGCCGAATTTGATCCGGCAGATATCACCATAGGTCTCGTTGAATTCCACCAGTGCCGCCAGAGCGTTGCGGCGCAACTTGTTCACCGTCCCCAGAACCCCCGCGGGGCCGGGCAGGTCTTTACCAAGGCCCATGGTTCGCGCATCGGTGGGTAGCTGTGACAGGGTAAAATCTTCGGCTTGCTGAACAGGCAGGTTCATGGGTATTCCCTCGTGGCTATCAGGCGGAAATTTCTTTCATCAACAGATCCATCACCTGCTCGTCGGTCATCGCGTCAATCGCGGCATGGGACGTTGAGGTTTCTGCCGTTGGCGTGTCCAGGGGTTTGTCCACCGGCGGGCCAACGCTGTTGCGGCCTGCCAGTTCACAGACCAGGTAAGCCGCCAGCTCGTCGATGCTGGGGTAGTTCCACAACAGCGTGGCGTCCAACTCAAGGTCCAGGAACTGTTCGAGGTCGTGGACGATTTCCACGGCGTCGGTGGAGTCCAGGCCAAAGCTGGTGAAGGGCTCGTTACCGTCGATCTGTTGCGGTGCCACCGCGATGCAGCGCGCCACCCAGGCTTTGATCCACTGTTGCAACTCGACAGGTGAAGGCCCCTGGCCGACAGCCACAGATACCCGGGCGGGTGCCGGCTCGGCCTGAGGCGTCAGCGCTGCAACCTGGGCAGACGTTTCCTCGACTGCCTCCTTTTGCAGGTAGGCATCGAGCATTTGGTTGTCTGCCGGCAACTGTTGCTCGATATCGGCGATATCGGCCATCAAGTCATCGATTTCGTTGCATACCGCGTCAATCCCGGTAAGCGCCACTTCACACGGCGCACCGTACAGGGCCGCCTGTTTGAGTTGCTCGAAACGTGCGCTGGCCCAGTCGTACGCGCGCTTGAAGCGCGGCTGTGCACTGCTTTGCATGGCGAGGTGCAAAAACCCCTGCAGTACGCCAAAGGTCGACACTTCACCCACTTTGTACTGCACCCACTTTTTCGTCAGAAGCGCATCGCCCTGCACAAAGGCATGGCTGCCGGCCCGCTCCTGGATCTGGCGGGCCGTCTGGGCAATCGCCTGGCTGATATGCGGCGCCAGCAAGGTGGTGTCCAAAAAGGCGAAAAAATCCGCGCCGCCCTTGAGGATTCGACCGCCCAGGTACATGTTCATGGTTTCCGTGGGGCCTTCGAACACCCGCAGAATCCTGGCGTCCCGGAGCAGCTGGGGCGCGCCATTGGTTTCGATATAGCCGCGGGCACCGAGCAATTGGGTCAAGTGATCCGCCGCCTCGCCAAACAGCTCCGGCGCACTGGATTTACAGGCGGTGAACACCTCCGACGGAATGGTCACTCCCTGGTCCATGAAGCGCCCGACACTGAACACCAGGGTATCCACGGCCGTAATGGCCGCAGAAACATCGCTCAGGTGTGCCTGTGTCACCGGGTTGTCCAGCAGCAACCCGGTGGAAATCCTACGCCGCCGGGCATAACGCAACATCAACTGCGCACAGCGCTTCATGCCCCCCAGGCTCAGACCGGCAATGCCCAGGCGGGCATGCATCATGATGTCCTGGGCAATATCCATCCCGACGTTTTTGCTGCCCAGCAGGTACTTTTCCTCGACCTGTGCGGCATCGAACTTCACCGTGTTCTGAATCATGGCGCGCATGCCCATGGTCAAGGCTTCGGGCCCCTGGCTCACACCTGCCGTATCGGCCTTGAGTACGTAGCCACTAATGCCGCTCGGCCGCTGCTGGTCATCTAACTGCTGGACAAACACCGTGGTCACACCCGCCCAGGCGCCGGAACCGATCCACGATTTCTCCCCACTGATCGCCTGCCGCTGCGAGCCGACCGGTACGGCGAAGGTCCTGATCGAGCGAGCATCCGAGCCGGCGCCAGGTTCAGTGAAGGCAAACGCAGCCAGCTCACGGCCCCACGCCAGACGAGGCAGCAACTCAAGTTTTACCTCTTCACTGGCGTACATCTGGATCGGCCAGATGCCCAGCCAGTTATTGAGCCCGACGAAGGTACCCAACGTCATATCAATAGCGGTCAGCTGTTGAATCACGCGCATCAGATCAACCGTGGACAGCTCCAGGCCACCGTAGCGCTTGGGCACCTGCATCCCCAGGATGCCTTTGTTGCCCAGGTCCAGGATGATGTGCGGCGCGATAGTGCGGCGCTCATCCATCACCCTGGAGTTGATCCGGGTGGTTGCGTATTGACGAATCCAGCTGATCAATTCCTCAGCCTTCTGGTGACTTTCCAATTGATCGATGGTCATGACATTCCCTGCCAAAAAAGAGAGTTGTTTACGGGTGCAACCGCGCCGGGCACGGGTTCACGTGTACCAGCACAGCGAGTGGTCAAATTGATACGAAGGCGCTAACGGCCATATGTCGCAGCCCTGCGTGTCGACCCCAGAGCTATCCAGCGCATAGCCACGCAGGAATAACTGTTGGATCAGCACGGGCAAATCTACGGTAGAAAAAATCGAGTCGTCGGCCAGCGTGTAAACCGACCGGGCGCCGCCATCGAGCGGTTCGCCGATGTACAACAGGGGTGCTTCGGCAGGCGTGGGGCCAGGTTGTTGATAATTCGCCAACAGCCCTTGGTTAGTGAGAACCTGCATGAGTTGGCGCGGGGTGGCTTTTTGTTCGCAGTAGGCCGACACTAGCCGCCCCAGCCCCTCGTAATGAAACGTGGTGCCCAACAAACCGAAAGCCCGCAGCCTTTCAACGGCGCTCAGGCACGCCAGGAAGTTGCGCACGCCCGGGTGCTCGACCTCTGCGATCTGACGGGTCCCCACAAGCGCCTCGAATGCTTGGGGCACGGGCGAATTGCGCGACCTGTCCGGCCGCGCCAAGGCAGTGAATCTCACGCACAGCGCCAAGGGTTTGCGCTTTTGGCTTTCAACGATAAAGACCGCGGGCAGAGCGGCGATGGTCCGGATCTTCTCGGCCAATTCACCCACCGAGTAAGCCACCATCGCCACGCGAAACCTGAACTTCTCGCGGCACAGCAGCTCCCTGCACAGCTGCGGTAAATCCTCGTCCAGGTACCCAGGCAAACACTCAAGCAGCTTCTTGAGTTGGGCAACAAGGGCCTGGGAAGATCTAGCCGACAGCACGAACACGTGCTCAGGTTGTGCGACGAGGTCGGGAGCCGTTGATGGCGCAGCCGACTTGAGCAGCGCGAACGCGTTGGTGCCGCCAAAGCTGAACGTGCTGACCCCCAGGCATTTATGCGCGATCGAGGGGGCCGGCTCATGCGCCATGCTGACCCTGAGCTGCCCCGCCTCATATTTATAAAAACGGTTGGGCGTGGTGTAGCCACAGGTTGGATAAAACTCCCGGTAATAGGCCATGCACGCCACTTTAATCAACGACGCCATGCCCGACGCCGACTCCAGATGACCGATATTGGTTTTGACCGAACCGATCTTCACCGAATCGTTCGGCGCACCCAGACGCACAATATCGTTCAGGACCTTGAGCTCGACCGCGTCTCCCATCAGCGTGCCTGTGGTGTGAGTCTCGACGTAGCAAAGATCGGCGACAGCATGGTCGCTGGCGGCGAACGCCTCCTGGATCAAACGTTTTTGCGCTTGGGCGTTGGGGGCGGTAAAGCCATTGCTGGCACCATCATGATTGACCGCAGTCGCGCTGATCAGCGCCCAGATTTTGCGCCGGGCGGCCACCGCATCCGGTTGGCGCTGCAGGATCACCACGCCGCAACCCTCCGAGCGCACATACCCATTGGCTGCATCGTCAAAGGAGTGGCAGGCGCCATCGGCAGAAAGAATGCCGGCGTGGAAGTGGGCCAAGGTGTTATTGGGGTGCAAAATACAATTGACCCCGCCTACCACAGCCATATCGATCTCGCCGCGCTTGAGCGCGCCGACCGCGCTGTCAAGCGCGACCAGCGACGAAGAACAGCCGGTATCCACCACCTGGCTGGGACCAATCCAGTCATAGAAATAAGACAATCGATTGGCGGCGGTGCCCAACGCGGTGCCGGAGGCACTGAACTTGCTCAGCAGGGTGTGATCGGCAAACACCATCCTGTGGTAGTCGGCATTGGTCGCGCCGACGAACACGCCTGTACGGCTCTTGCGCAGACTCGCAGGCTCAATACCGCCATTTTCCAAAGCCTCCCACGACACCTCCAGCAGCAGGCGCTGCTGGGGGTCGAGGTGGTCCGCTTCTTCCTTGCACAGGTTGAAAAAACCCCAATCGAACAGCTTGATATTCGGCAGAAAGCCGCCCTTGAGCATGTCCGGGCTCAGCGCCTCAAGGGAACCTTGCAAGTGGCCAAAGCGGTCCTGGGGATAATCGGTGACCGCGCGGGCTCCGCTGCGTAACAGCTCGATAAAGGAAGCCAACCCACTGGCTCCCGGAAACCTGCAGCCCATGCCTACGATAGCGACGTCCATGGCTATGCCTTCCTCACGGGTACGTTCAGTCTTTGAGACTGGCGGCAGGGTGGTCGATACGCTTGAGGGTCAAGCGCGCCAGTCCCATCGTTCCGGATTTGAACCCCACCATGCACATCTGCAGGTACGTGTTATAGCGTTGGAAAATATCTACGCCGTAGGTGGTGCAGATCGCCTCCTTATTGTTCTTGAGCCCCTGCCACCAGGCCTTCTGAGTCAGGTAGTAGTGTTCCCGGTCATTGCGTACACACTGTATTTCGAACATCCCGTCGCAGGCCTGAGCAATTTCGTACAGGCGCGGCAGATCGGACTCCGGGAAAATCTCCTTGGCAAAAAAGGGACTGAAATCTTCACGTGTAGCGTTTTCATAGGTGATGGTTTGCAGGGACACTTTGCCACCGTCTTCCAGCCAGCCGTGACAACGTTTGAAGAACTGGCGGTAACCGAGGATTTTCTCTTCGGCGGTCTGTTCAAGGTTGGCGAAGTGCTCAAACGCGCCGATGGAGATGATCGCGCTGTACTTGGCCGCGGGCACGTGGTCCTGCCAGTTCTCGAGGCGCACGTCGACACCTGGAAGGTCGAGCTGCTCGACGTAATTTTTCTGCGCATCACTCAAGGTCAACCCCACCGCCCGGTCAACCCCATAACTCTGAACCAGACGCTTGAGGGTACCGCCCCAACCACAACCGATATCCAACACATTGGCGCCGTTGCGCGAGCCAGATTGTTCGATGTGGTAATCGAGTTTGCGCAGCTGCGCCTCTACGAATGTATCTCCCGGCTCCCACAGGGCTGCCGAGTAACACTTGGTCACGGGATCGAGCCACAGATGATAGAAGTCATTGCTCAAATCGTAGTGCGATTGGATCGCTTCCATCGATGCGCCAATTGCCGCAGAAGAAGACTGTGTCATTTACAAATCCTTTTGTGAGGTCAAACCAGAATTTCTTCAGCGTCCATGGCGTGTTGCGCAAGGCCTTCGATGGTCGGGTATTCATACACAATGGTCGGATCGATCTCTTTTCCCAACCAGTCCGATAAGTCACCCGTCATACCAATGACCGCCGCAGAGTCGAGCCCCAAAGCGCTGAACTGCGACTGTTCGCTGATGGCTGTTTTTTCGACGCCCGTGAGATCGGCGATATAATTGATCAGCCACTCTTGTAATTTCGCTACATCATTTTTCATCACAACCTCCAGTAGATACTTTTTTAGATGGGGTTCGTATATCCCAGGCCAACCTGCACACTTCCAAGAACTTGATTGCGTAATAACCGATATCGATATCTTTCCAGTCATGTGCAAAGCGCGCGGAGGCAGGAAACGCGTGATGGTTGTTATGGAAAGATTCCCCCACGGTAATAATGCCCATCCACCAAATATTCGTGCTGCGGTCCCGCGTTTCATGCCGACGGCTACCGATCATGTGCGATAAGGAATTGATACTGCTGGTGGCGTGATAACTTAGAAATATCCGCACCAGTCCACCCCACAAGAACCCCTCCAGCGCCCCATATAAGCTCCAGGTATATAGCCCACCGATAATGGCCGGCAGGATCAAGCCAAGAGCAACCCAATAAAAATAACGCGCCGACACCAGGCAAATATCTCGATCGCGCAGCAAGTCTTTGGCATATCGGGTGGAGTTGGTCAGTTCATGCTGGAAAGTCCAGGTGACCTGGGAGAACCATAGGCCCTTGAGCTTATCCAGCACGCCGGGCCGCTCAACGGCGTATGGCGAATGCGGATCACCGTTGCGATCACTGTACTCATGGTGGCGGCGATGGTTGCTGACCCAGTAAATCGGCGAGCCTTGGGCCGTCATGCTGCCCAATACAGCCAGCAGGACTTTTACCCCGCGCCCGCATCTGAACGCCCGGTGAGCGAATAACCGGTGGTAGCCAACCGACCCGCCCAGCATCGTCAGAAGATAAAAAAGTGCAAACACTCCGATATTGACGGGTGAAACGCCATGGATGAAATACAACACGATGGCCACACCCGTGCCCACGGCGGGCAATAGCAATAACACCAAAGCATGTATCAGCTGAAATTTCTTGAGTTGAGGGCTGGACAGCGTCACGCCCTTCAACGACTCCTGATTAACGTCATGAACAGCAGCAGCAACTTCCATGGAGACTCTCCTGGGGTGGCACAGGTATCAACCTCACAATGCTTCGAGCGCACCTTGCGTGAACAACTGTGCAAGCGCGGAACGGCGCAATTTACCGCTGGATGTTTTCGGTATTCCCTTGGGTTTTATCAAGATGATCCGATGGGGCGAAACACCAAAATGGTTAATCACCGCTTGTCGAATGCATGTTGTTACCGAGGCTTTATCCAGTGTGTTGATGTGACTCTTTTCAACTTCGTAAACAATGACTAATTGTTCTTCAGAATCAGCATTAGTTGAAAAGGCCACACCGCAGCCTTCCCTCAATCCCGCAACGGCGCCATAGGCCACTTGCTCGATATCCTGGGGGTAGTAGTTGCGACCTCGCAGAATGATCACATCCTTCAAGCGCCCGGTTATGTAGAGTTCGCCATCGCGCAGGAAACCCAGGTCGCCGGTGCGATAGAAGTCGGCACTGCCTCCTTCGGGCTGACAGGCAAAGCGTTGCGCAGTGGCCGAAGGGTTATTCAGATAACCCGCAGCGATTGAACTTCCCGCAACCCAGACTTCCCCAACCTGGTTTTCGGCAAGTGTGCCGCCACCTTCAGGGTGGACGATGACCACGCGTTGACCATTGATGGCTTTGCCATTACTGACGTAAATGTCCGAAGGTGAGCCCTCAACGCCCGGTAGTACCTGCCCGTCCGCCAGCGCTTGCCGGTCTACGCTCAGCTTGCGCATACCGCTGCCCGCCGTCGGGCCAGTGACGATAAGGGTGGTTTCAGCCATTCCATAACAGGGGTAGAAACTGCTGGCGTTGAAACCAAATGGCGCGAATCGCTGCGCGAAGGCATCCAGTACCTGCGCGTTCACCGGCTCGGCGCCGCAATAGGCCAGCCGCCAGGAGCTCAAGTCAAGGCCTGCGCAGTCCTCCTCCTTGATTCGAGCCAGGCAATGGGCATAGCCAAATGTCGGCCCCCCTGAGGTGGTGCCTTTGTAATCACTGATCGCCCGCAGCCAACGAACCGGCTTCTGCACAAACTCCAGCGGCGACATATGAATGCAGGTGATGCCCAGCCAAATGGGTTGCAGAACATTGCCCACCAGCCCCATGTCGTGGAACAGTGGCAGCCAGTTGACCCCGACAATGTGCTCATCATTGCCGAAGCCGCTCTTGATCATCTCCAGATTGCTGATCAAATTGCCGTGGGTGATCACTGCACCCTTTGGATCGCCCGTCGAACCCGAGGTGTATTGAATAAAGGCCACATCACCAGGCTGCGAGTCGTCAGGCTGAAAATCGGGCTCGGCGATCGGCACTTCATCCACCAGCAACGCAGGGATGTCCCAGTCTTGAATCTTGTATCGTGCGTACAGGTCGGCTGTTGTCAGCACCCTGCCGATAGCAGCGTCCTGCACAATTTTCTCGAAACGGTCCACAGACGATGTCTGGGTCGGGGTATTGACGGGTACCGGGATGACATTGGCGTAAAGGCAACCCAAAAACGCCTTGATGAACTCCAAGCCTGGCGTGAAGACCAACAGCACGTTTTGCCCGGCAAGATTATGGGCGAGCAGAGTACTGGCGATATTGCTTGCACACTTGTCCAACTCGGCAAACGAGAGCGTTTGCTCCTGTGCGCGAGTAATAAATACAAAAGCGGCTTTATCAGGATGCGCGAGCACATGTGCCTTGAACATAGTGACCAGGCATGAAAATCCAGCGTCGTCGACACGCCCATAATTTGTGGAACTCATAATTTCTCATCCGTGATATACGACTAAGACGTTGAAAAAGGCTTATGTAAGGCTGACTGCCTTCAGCACGTTTTCGAACTCGCCTACCGATAGTTGGCGTTTTAAGGCTTTCTCTGGAAAGTATTCCGTTTGTGCAAACTGGTAATGCGGCAATACATCCGGCTCGCAGGTTACCGTTGGAACAATCGCCGGCCAATTCAATATCCGGCCATGTTGATATAAATAACTCAGCACTTTTGAAAGTTGCTGCAAGTCCGGTGTAGCACGATCCAGGCTGGCACAGGCTATATGCTCATTCTGGTGATCCAGTGCGTTAATGATCGACGTCAATTGAGAACTCGGTCCAATCTCAATAAACAGAGTGGGCCCGCCCTCCATCACTTGACTGACTGCACTGGAAAATTTCACGGTGTCACGCACATTGCGTAGCCAATAGCCGGAAGTGGTCAACAACGCAGCCTCAGCAGTACCCGTGACAGTAGAAACGAATTCAGTCACGGGCGTCTTCAGTTCAACAGAATCCAAATAGGATGCGAACAGACCAAGAACCGGTTCCATTAAATAAGAATGGAATCCACGGGCCACATGCAGCCGCTTATAGTGAGTCGAATGCAGGCCCAGTGTTTGTTCCAGCGCAGCAGCATTAACATCGTCGACCGAAATAACACAGGTGTCCGGTGTGTTTTCAACCGCGATCGAATGAGGGATTTCATCAAGAAGAGCCTCCGCGCAACTTGAGGAGGTCGAAACCACGTACATTCCACCGGGCCGGGTATGCGCCTGGATAAGTCTGCCCCGATACCACACAAGGCGTGCAGCGCACTCCATGGTCATCACGCCCGATGCGCAGGCTGCCGCGTACTCGCCAACGCTATGACCGATCACTACCGTTGGCGTAATACCCCAGGCTTTCCACAACGCCGTCAGCGCGTATTGCACACTGAACAGAGCCGGTTGCACCTCTTCCACTTGAAAGTCGGATTCAGGACTGAAGAGAACCTTCAGCAAATCAAAATCAAACGTCTGGCAATAGAATTGCGAGACACGATCCAGTGCTTGTCGGAATACTGGCGTCGATGCATACAGGTTACTTGCCATTTGCTTGTATTGAGCGCCCTGGCCACTGAACACAAAGCAGGTTTTTGCCATCAACCCAGCGGTTGGAACCACAGACTGCGCGATGACCTCACGCACCTTGTCGAGCAGCATGATTTTGTCGCTGGCCGGCGCACTAAACTTGACAGGAAGATGCGTACGGCAACGATTGGACCGCGCGCAAAGAGCCGCCAGTCGATCCTCGGCGAGGCCGTCGAGATGCTTCTCGAGTTGCTTGAGCTGGGTCAGCAATGAAGCAGAGTCCTTCGCGCTGAGCGTCAGGCATTGCGGCAGTGTCGAAGACGCGACCGTTACCGATTGATCATGACTGGACACTACCACATGGGCATTGGTACCGCTCATACCGAAGCTACTGACGGCTGCATGGCGTACCGGGGCGCAATCCGGCCAGTCTTGTGTGGTAGTCGCAACGGCAAGGTGGCTCTGCGTCCACGCAAATTTTTTGTTGGGTACCTCACAGTTCAATGAGGCCGGAATTCTCCCGTGCTTGACCGCCAGCGCAGCCTTGATCAGGCCCGCCAGACCTGCCGCCGCCTCAAGGTGACCGATGTTGCTTTTGACCGCTCCCAACCAGGTGCGGTGCGTGCGCCCATAGAACTTTGACAACGCCATAAGCTCAATCGGATCACCCAACGGCGTAGCGGTACCATGGCACTCGACATAGCGAACCGCTTCAGGCGCGAGTTGAGCTTTGCGCAAAGCCTCGGCAATCACCTCTTGTTGAGCCAAACCGTTGGGCGCCGTCATGCCGTTGGATTTGCCGTCATGATTGATCGCACTGGCGGAGATCACCGCATGAACAGGCAACCCTTCCTTGATCGCGTCGGACAAGCGCTTGAGAACAATAACCCCGGCCCCTTCGCCACGGACATAACCGTCGGCGCCTTCATCAAACGGCCGGCACTCACCGCTGGGCGACAACGCCTGCATGGTCGAAAACGCGACCGAAGCGCCGGGCGTAAGGATCAGATTAGCGCCGCCCACGACAGCCATGTTTATCTCGTGATTGCGCAGCGCGGAGCAGGCAAGGTCTGCCGCCACCAGTGCTGACGAGCAACTCGTGTCCAGTTGCAACGCAGGGCCACGAAAGCCAAAGAAGTAAGAGATTCGTCCGGGGGCGATGCTCTTTCCGCACCCCAGTGCGGACAACGGGGAAATTTTTCCTGTATCCCCTGAGCGAGTATAAAAGTCGGCATAGTCATCACTGGACAAGCCGACATATACCCCGGTTTTTGAACCGGCGAGTATGCGATAGTCCAGACCCGTGTCTTCGATGGCCTCCCAACTCAGTTGCAGGAGTAAACGTTGTTGTGGATCGGTGCGGCGAACTTCAAGTTCTGACATGCCAAAAAAATTGGCGTCAAAATTATAGATGTGATCAATAAGCCCAGCCGTCTTTTGATAATTTTTTCCACTCTCACCAGGAACGGCACTGTTCCATAAAAGGCTGTCCCAACGCTTGTTAACCATTGGCGCTATGGCACTTTTGCCTTCACAGAGATTGTTCCATAACTGCTCAGGCGTCAACGATCCACCCGGAAACCGGCAACTCATCCCAATAATTGCAATTGGCTCTGAAGCCTGCGCTTTCATAGCAGCAAGCTCTTTTTTTAATTGATTAATTTTAATAAGTGACTGTTTGAGTATTTCGGGTCCGGCGTGCCCCAAGACTGATTGTCCACTGTCATCCATGACACACCTACCTGAGGGTCTTCCATCTTCCACAGGGGTACAGGTGGAGAGGATATTGTTGATTTAGTCGCTGGTGGCATAACTATATGTCAGCAAAATCTGAACTAGCAACTAAATATGAAAGACCGAAAAATCGAGGTAGATCACAAACCAAAATCTGTCAAAAAAATAATTATTATATTTTTTAGCCACCTTGTAACGCACGCGTTATAAGGGTCACAGCTTTTTCTGCTGCGAACGAAGCACGGCAAGAAGCGAAAATTTTGTTGCTTTGAAGGCAATCTGAAATCATTTAGAAAATAAATGTTACAAATACCAGCGCTTTTTTGACTCACAAGTCGGGCATGTGCATAAGATTGGTCTACTAGCAATATTTCTATCTTATTCAACTGACGACTGAAGCATAAGGGAACCTGGCCCCCACTTGAAGAGCAGCCGGTTCGCAGGCAAAAAAAACCTGCTGGCCAGCGCCAGCAGGTTTTTTCATTGTGGATAACTCAGGTCTTCTTGATTTTGACCGGGCGTTTCCAGCCGTCGATGTTGCGTTGGCGGGCGCGGGCTACGCCGAGCTGCAAGTTATCCACATCCTGATTGATAGTCGAACCCGCTGCGGTGGTGGCGCCATCGCCTACTTTTACTGGGGCAACCAATGAATTGTTGGAGCCGATAAACACGTCTTCGCCCAGCACAGTCTGGTGCTTGTTCGCGCCATCGTAGTTACAGGTAATAGTGCCGGCACCGATGTTGGTGCGCGCGCCAATAACTGCATCGCCCAGGTAAGTCAGGTGACCGGCTTTTGCGCCTTCACCCAAGTGGGCGTTTTTCAGTTCAACAAAGTTACCCACATGGGCCTTGGCCTCCAGCACACTACCCGGACGCAACCGCGCAAACGGCCCGGCATCGCTGCCCTCGCCCATCACGGCACCGTCGATATGGCTGTTGGCCTTGATCACCACGCCCTTGCGCAGGGTACTGTCCTTGATCACGCAGTTAGGGCCAATCACCACGTCGTCTTCGATGACCACACGGCCTTCGAGGATCACGTTGATATCGATCAGCACATCACGGCCGACGGTCACTTCCCCGCGCACATCGAAACGCGCAGGGTCGCGCAGGGTCACGCCCTGGGCCATCAGGCGGCGGCTTTCGCGCAATTGATAGTGACGCTCCAGTTCGGCCAGTTGCTTGCGGTCGTTGGCGCCCTGCACTTCCATCGGGTCGTGGGGTTGCTCGGTGGCGACCAGCAGGCCATCGCTCACAGCCATCTCGATGACGTCAGTGAGGTAGTACTCGCCCTGGGCGTTGTTGTTGGACAGACGACTCATCCAGTCGGCGAGCTTATTGGCAGGGACCGCGAGAATGCCGGTATTGCCTTCGGTAATGGCGCGCTGGGCTTCGCTGGCATCCTTGTGCTCAACGATGGCAGCGACCTTCCCGTCGGCATTGCGCACAATGCGCCCATAGCCGGTGGGGTCATCCAGCTCAACGGTCAGCAGGCCCATCTGGCCAGGCACGACGTGCTTCAGCAGGCGTTGCAGGGTTTCCACTTCGATCAGCGGCACGTCGCCATACAGGATCAGCACGGTGTTCGCCGTGATGAAGGGCACGGCCTGCGCGGTGGCGTGGCCGGTACCGAGTTGCTTGTCTTGTAGAACGAAATTCAAGTCGTCTGCGGCGAGACGCTCACGCACCACATCGGCACCGTGACCGATCACTACGTGAATGCGCTGGGGGTCCAGTTGCCGGGCGCTGTGGATAACATGGCCCAGCATGGAATTGCCGGCAACCGGGTGCAACACCTTGGGCAGGGCCGAACGCATGCGGGTGCCCTGGCCTGCGGCGAGAATAACGATTTCAAGAGACATGAGTGGCTACCAATCCTGGGCGGTCCGGCTTCAGACCAGAGAAGTGTTTTGCTGAAAAAGAAAAAGGGTAGCCGAGGCTACCCTTTTTAATCAATCGCGCATGATGTACGACGGCTAGGCCGCTTACTTCTTGCGCAACTGCTGGAGCGTGCGCAGCTGGGCTGCAGCCTCGGCCAGACGTACAGCAGCAGCGCTGTAGTCGAAGTCCGCACCCTTTTCGTTCAGGGCCTTCTCGGCAGCCTTGACGGCTTCCTGAGCGGAGGCTTCATCCAGGTCGCCAGCACGTTGCACGGTGTCGGCAAGTACCTTGACCATGTTCGGCTGAACCTCGAGGAAACCACCGGAGATGTAAAACACCTCCTTTTCCCCGCCCTGCTTGGTCAGCGTGATCGGACCTGGCTTCAAGCTGGTGATCAACGGCGCGTGCCCCATGGCAATGCCAAGGTCACCGAGTTCGCCGTGTGCAATCACCATCTCTACCAGACCGGAGAAGATTTCCCCTTCCGCGCTGACGATATCGCAATGGACTGTCATAGCCATCTGATTGCCTCAACCTGATGAGC
This sequence comes from Pseudomonas sp. NFPP28, assembly GCF_900115535.1. Taxonomy (NCBI): domain Bacteria; kingdom Pseudomonadati; phylum Pseudomonadota; class Gammaproteobacteria; order Pseudomonadales; family Pseudomonadaceae; genus Pseudomonas; species Pseudomonas sp. NFPP28. The sequence goes on from NZ_FOWT01000009.1 coordinate 241,815, forward strand.
GCCCGTTTCCGGGCGCCTGGATTACAGTTTCTTGGCTTTCTCGATCGCTTCTTCGATGCCGCCGACCATGTAGAACGCTTGTTCTGGCAGGTGGTCGTAGTCACCGTTGAGGATGCCTTTGAAGCCAGCAATGGTGTCTTTCAGGGAAACGTATTTACCCGATGCACCGGTGAAGACTTCAGCCACGAAGAACGGCTGCGACAAGAAGCGCTGGATCTTACGAGCGCGGGATACCAACTGCTTGTCGGTTTCCGACAGCTCGTCCATACCCAGGATCGCAATGATGTCCTTCAGCTCTTTGTAACGCTGCAGCACGTACTGAACGCCGCGAGCAGTGTCGTAGTGCTCCTGGCCGATCACGTTCGGGTCCAGCTGGCGCGAAGTCGAGTCGAGTGGATCGACCGCTGGGTAGATACCCAGGGAAGCGATGTCACGGGACAGTACGACGGTGGCGTCCAAGTGGGCGAAGGTGGTCGCTGGCGACGGGTCGGTCAAGTCATCCGCAGGTACGTATACCGCTTGGATCGAAGTGATCGAACCTTCCTTGGTCGAAGTGATACGTTCTTGCAGAACGCCCATCTCTTCAGCCAGGGTCGGCTGGTAACCTACTGCCGAAGGCATACGGCCCAGCAGTGCGGATACTTCAGTACCGGCCAGGGTGTAACGGTAGATGTTGTCGACGAACAGCAGAACGTCGTTACCTTCGTCACGGAACTTCTCGGCCATGGTCAGGCCAGTCAGTGCTACGCGCAGACGGTTTCCCGGCGGCTCGTTCATCTGACCGTAAACCAGTGCCACTTTGTCCAGAACGTTGGAGTCCTTCATCTCGTGGTAGAAGTCGTTACCCTCACGAGTACGCTCACCCACACCGGCGAACACGGAATAACCGCTGTGCTCGATGGCGATGTTACGGATCAGTTCCATCATGTTTACGGTCTTGCCTACACCGGCACCACCGAACAGACCCACTTTACCGCCCTTGGCGAACGGGCAAACCAGGTCGATAACCTTGATGCCGGTTTCCAGCAGGTCGTTGCCGCCAGCTTGTTCGGCGAACGAAGGTGCTGGACGGTGAATGCCCCAGCGCTCTTCGGTGTCGATAGGGCCAGCTTCGTCGATCGGGTTGCCCAGTACGTCCATGATCCGGCCCAGGGTCGCTTTACCGACCGGTACGGAGATGGCAGCGCCAGTGTCGACAACGTCCAGACCGCGCTTCAAGCCTTCGGTGGAACCCATCGCAATGGTACGAACTACGCCGTCGCCCAGCTGCTGCTGAACTTCCAGAGTAGTTTCCGCGCCTTGTACTTTCAGCGCGTTGTAGATGCTCGGTACGCTGTCGCGTGGAAATTCCACGTCGATAACGGCGCCGATGATTTGAACGATACGTCCGCTACTCATAGCTGGATCCTCTGAATATTTGAACCGTTAAACCGCGGCAGCGCCGCCGACGATTTCCGAGATCTCTTGGGTGATCGCAGCCTGACGCGCCTTGTTGTAGATCAGCTGCAAATCGCTGATCAGATCACCGGCGTTATCGGTAGCGTTTTTCATCGCGATCATCCGCGCCGCTTGTTCAGCTGCGTTGTTCTCGACCACCGCCTGGTACACCTGCGACTCCACGTAGCGCACCATCAAGCCGTCAAGCAGCTCTTTGGCGTCCGGTTCGTAGAGGTAGTCCCAGTGGTGCTTGAGTTCCTGATCCGGAGTCGCCACCAGTGGAATCAACTGCTCCACGGTTGGCTGCTGGGTCATGGTGTTGATGAACTTGTTGGATACCACGGACAGGCGGTCAATCCGGCCTTCCAGGTACGCATCCAGCATCACCTTCACACTGCCGATCAAATCATTGATCGACGGCTCTTCACCCAGGTGGCTGATAGCTGCAACGACGTTACCGCCGAAGTTGCGGAAAAAGGCCGCACCCTTGCTACCAACGACACACAGATCGATCTCGACGCCGTTTTCGCGGTTTACCGCCATGTCCTTGACCAGGGCCTTGAACAGGTTGGTATTCAGACCACCGCACAAACCACGGTCACTGCTCACAACCACATAACCCACACGCTTGACTGCGCGGTCGATCATGAACGGGTGGCGGTATTCCGGGTTGGCGTTGGCCAGATGCCCAATTACCTGGCGGATACGCTCCGCATAAGGACGGCTAGCAGCCATGCGCATTTGTGCCTTGCGCATTTTGCTGACCGCCACTTTTTCCATGGCGCTGGTAATTTTTTGCGTGCTTTTGATGCTCGCAATCTTACTGCGAATCTCTTTTGCGCCTGCCATGTAACACCTATCAGGTTAGCAAGCGGGAGCCTTGCGGCTCCCGCTGCGGCTTACCAGGTTTGGGTGGCCTTGAACTTCTCGATACCGGCTTTCATGCCAGCGTCGATATCGTCATTGAAGTCACCCTTCACGTTGATCTTCGCCATCAATTCGGCGTGATCGCGGTTGAAGTAAGCAATCAGCGCTTGTTCAAAGCTGCCGACCTTGGCGATTTCAACGTCGGTCAGGAACCCACGCTCAGCGGCATACAGCGACAACGCCATGTCAGCGATCGACATAGGGGCGTATTGCTTCTGCTTCATCAGCTCGGTAACGCGCTGACCATGCTCAAGTTGCTTACGGGTCGCTTCGTCCAGGTCAGAAGCGAACTGGGCGAATGCCGCCAGTTCACGGTACTGAGCCAGAGCGGTACGGATACCACCGGACAGCTTCTTGATGATCTTGGTCTGAGCGGCACCACCCACACGGGATACCGAAACACCGGCGTTCACTGCAGGGCGGATGCCCGAGTTGAACATGGCCGATTCCAGGAAGATCTGACCGTCGGTGATGGAAATCACGTTGGTCGGAACGAACGCGGAAACGTCGCCAGCCTGGGTTTCGATGATCGGCAGTGCGGTCAGGGAACCGGTTTTGCCGGTCACTGCGCCGTTGGTGAACTTCTCTACGTACTCTTCCGAAACGCGGGATGCGCGCTCCAGCAGACGGGAGTGGAGATAGAACACGTCGCCTGGGTAGGCTTCACGGCCTGGTGGACGGCGCAGCAGCAGGGAAATCTGGCGGTAAGCCACTGCTTGCTTGGACAGATCGTCATAAACGATCAGCGCGTCTTCACCGCGGTCGCGGAAGAATTCACCCATGGTGCAACCGGAGTACGGTGCCAGGAATTGCAGCGCAGGAGATTCCGAAGCACTGGCAGCCACGATGATCGTGTTGGCCAGGGCGCCGTTTTCTTCCAGCTTGCGAACCACGTTGGCAATGGTCGATTGTTTCTGACCGATAGCTACGTAGACGCAGAAAATGCCGCTGTTCTTCTGGTTGATGATCGCGTCGATCGCCAGAGCGGTCTTACCGATCTGACGGTCACCGATGATCAGCTCACGCTGGCCACGGCCGACTGGGATCATGGCATCGACAGCCTTGTAGCCAGTCTGTACAGGCTGGTCTACCGACTTACGCCAGATCACGCCTGGAGCAACTTTCTCGACCGCGTCGGTCTCGGTGTTGCCCAGTGGACCTTTACCGTCAACAGGGTTACCCAGTGCGTCGACTACGCGACCCAGCAGTTCCTTACCAACCGGAACTTCCAGGATGCGGCCTGTGCACTTGGCGCTCATGCCTTCAGCCAGACTGGTGTAAGCGCCCAATACAACGGCACCTACGGAGTCTTGCTCCAGGTTGAGGGCCATACCGTAGACGCCGCCCGGAAACTCGATCATCTCGCCGTACATGACGTCGGCCAGACCGTGAATCCGCACGATGCCGTCAGATACGCTGACGACAGTGCCTTCGTTACGGGCTTGGGAGGTCACATCGAGCTTGTCGATGCGGCCCTTGATAATTTCACTTATTTCGGAAGGATTGAGTTGCTGCATTGCTCTGCTGCCCCTTCAAACTCAAGATTTCAATGCTTCGGCAAGTTTCGCGAGTTTGCCGCGAATCGAGCCATCGATAACCAGGTCGCCGGCGCGAATGACAACACCCCCAATGAGGGATGGGTCTTCCGCAACTTGCAGGCGCACTTCCCGGTCGAGTCGTGCACTGAGAACCTTGGCGAGTTTGTCTTGCTGTTCTTGGTTCAATGCAAAAGCACTGGTCACTTCAACGTCTACCGACTTCTCTTGCTCGGCCTTGTACAGGTCGAAAAGAGCGACAATCTCCGGCAACAGCGGGAGACGGTCGTTTTCGGCAACGACGTGGATGAAGTTCTGCACTTTCACATCAAACTTGTCGCCGCACACGTCAATAAACGTGGCGGCCTTGTCTGCGCTCGTCAGTCGCGGGGCCTTGAGCACGCGCTGCATGGTGTCGTCTTGCGACACTGCTGCAGCCAGGCCGAGCATGGCTGACCAAGAGGCCAGCTGCTGGTGGGCCTGGGCGTGCTCGAAGGCTGCCTTAGCGTAAGGTCGGGCCAACGTGGTCAATTCTGCCATGATCGCCCTCGCTTAAATTTCAGCAGCCAGTTTGTTTACCAGCTCCGCGTGCGCGTTTTGATCGATTGTGGTACCCAGGATCTTCTCAGCACCGCCGACGGCCAGAGCACCCAGTTGGGCACGCAGCGCATCTTTGACACCGTTCAGTTCCTGCTCGATCTCGGCCTGAGCCTGAACCTTCACACGGTCAGCGTCGATACGGGCTTTTTCAACAGCCTCTTCAACAATCTGATTACCGCGTTTCTTGGCTTGCTCAATGATTTCAGCTGCCTGTGCCTTAGCATCGCGCAGTTGATGGCCCGCTTTCTCTTGGGCCAACTCCAGGTCGCGAGCTGCACGGGTGGCAGCGTCCAAACCATCCGCGATCTTCTTCTGACGTTCTTGCAAAGCCGCGATGACCGGAGGCCACACGTACTTCATGCAAAACCATACAAAAATGAAGAACGCAACGGACTGGCCAATCAGGGTTGCATTAATGTTCACGCCAACACCTCGCTCGTTCGTTGTCCATCACACCAATCAACTCGAAAATTCGAGTGATCAGCCAGCGAGTTGACCAACGAAGGGGTTCGCGAAGGTGAAGAACAGAGCGATACCAACGCCGATCATGGTTACGGCGTCGAGCAGACCGGCAACGATGAACATTTTAACTTGCAGCATTGGAACCATTTCTGGCTGACGCGCTGCGCCTTCCAGGAATTTGCCGCCCAGCAGGCCGAAACCAATGGCAGTACCCAGTGCGCCCAGGCCGATCAACAGTGCAACAGCGATAGCGGTTAGACCAACTACAGTTTCCATCTTTCCTCCCGACTTTTACGTCGTATGGTTTAGGTTTTTTAGATTTTAAAGCGGTAAAACAAATCGTTTCATAGCCCTTGTGGGCCACCTTCCCGTTTGACCGGAAAGGACATCAGACTAGTCAAGACTGGCCTTAATGGTTCTCTTCGTGCGCCATCGACAGGTAGACGATGGTCAGCATCATGAAGATGAATGCCTGCAGGGTAATGATGAAGATGTGAATCAGGGCCCATGCCACTTGCAATACGGCGCCGATACCACTCAACCACAACAGACCACTGCCAAACATTACGGCGATCAAGATAAACACCAGCTCACCGGCATACATGTTGCCGAATAGACGCAGCGCGAGCGAAAAGGGTTTAGCGATCAAAGTGACGAATTCAAGCAGGAAGTTGACCGGAATCAGCAGTGCCTGAAGGAAAATATTGCTGCTGGAGAACGGGTGTAGCGTCAGCTCTCCAATAAAACCACCCAATCCCTTGATCTTGATGCTGTAGAAAATGATCAAGCCGAACACGGAAAGGGACATGGCCATTGTCGCGTTCGGGTCAGTAGTCGGTACGGCCCGGAAGAACAGATGATCATTGCCCGCGATTTTGGCAGCGGCAAACGGCAGCCAGTCGACGGGAACCAGGTCGATGGAGTTCATCAGGAACACCCAAACGAAAATGGTCAGCGCCAGCGGTGCAATCAGCGCATTACGGCCGTGAAAGGTGTCTCTGACGCTGCTGTCGACGAACTCGATCAGCACTTCGACGAAGTTCTGCAAGCCGCCAGGCTGCCCTGAGGTCACCTTGCTGGCCGCCATACGGAACAGTACGACGAAGATCAGCCCCATCAGAACCGACCAGCCGAGCGTATCGACGTGGAAAGCCCAGAAGCCCATTTCTTTGGCCTCTGCTGCGGAGTGGGCAAAGCCCCAGCCGCCATTAGGAAGCTGACCGAAGGTCAGGTTCTGCAAGTGGTGCTGGATATAGCCCGAAGCGGTTGTTTCTGCCATGGTTGCCTCAAACGCCCTAAGGTTTCGAAAGTCTTGTTTTCATTAGCAGGGGAGCGAACCAGCTGACCAGTTGGGTCAACACGAAGACGCCGAATACAGCCAGCGGCGCCAATGGCTTCACACCTGCAAAGGTCAGTGCAAACAGCACTGCCGTCAAAATCAGTTTCCCTGCCTCGCCGGCATAAAATGACCGGACGATAGCCTGGGCTGCTCGGGCGCCGGAAAACCGAAAGGCCCTGTGAGCGAAATACATATTGGGCAGCAAGGCTATCAGGCCTCCGCAGAGTCCTGAATATCCGGCTACGACTCCATGCCAGTACCAAAGCGCCAATGCGGCGATCAGCAAGATGACAAATTGAGCCAATAAAACCGGAAAAACGGCCAAGCGATGGAACGGCAACGTGTTTGGCGTGCGGGTTTCCATCACTCTTGCTCCTCAATGGTCGGCTGCCGGAAATCAATAACTTGGCATAATTTGTGCCGACAAAATGCGCGCAGAGTATAGGGGCGGTTCTGCCCCTATTCAACTGCCGGGTAGTGATTTCCGATCACTCGCTACATAAGCAAATGTTTCAGCGGATGTGGGCAAGGACGCCCTGAAGCTCATCGAGGGAGTTATATCCGATAACCAATTGGCCTTTGCCTTTTTTCCCGTGGCGAATTTGCACCGCAGAGCCCAGGCGCTCGGCCAGGCGCTGCTCGAGGCGGGCGATATCCGGATCAGGTTTGGCCGTTTCGACCGGTGCAGGTTTGCCGCTGAGCCATTGGCGAACCAGGGCCTCGGTCTGACGAACGGTGAGCCCCCGTGCGACAACGTGTCGCGCCCCTTCAACCTGTTGATTTTCCGGCAAACCGAGCAATGCACGGGCGTGACCCATTTCCAGGTCGCCGTGGGACAACATGGTCTTGATGACTTCCGGCAACGCGATCAGACGCAGCAAGTTGGACACGGTCACACGGGATTTACCCACCGCCTCGGCCACTTGTTGCTGGGTCAGCTGGAATTCCTGCTGCAAGCGCTGCAGGGCAATGGCTTCTTCGATCGGGTTGAGGTCTTCGCGCTGGATATTCTCGATCAACGCCATGGCGATGGCGGTTTCATCCGGCACATCGCGCACCATCGCCGGGATGGTTTCCTTGCCGGCCTGCTGGCTCGCGCGCCAGCGGCGTTCACCGGCGATGATTTCAAAACGGCCGCCGCCAATCGGACGCACCACGATCGGTTGCATCACACCCTGGGCCTTGATCGAATTGGCCAGTTCTTCCAGCGCCTGGGGGTCCATGTCCCGGCGTGGCTGGTATTTGCCGCGCTGGATCAGGTCCAGCGGCAGGTGTTGCAGCTCGCGCTCGTCGGCCTGCACCGCCTGTTCTTCAAGCGATGTGACGGTCGGACCACTCAACAGTGCATCCAGTCCACGTCCGAGACCTCGTTTCTTGACGGCCATGGGGATTCCTTAAGTTGGCTGGGCTGCAGCGGTGCGTGAATTGCGGCGCTGACGGCGAACCATCTCGCCGGCCAGCGCCAGGTAGGCAATGGCACCACGGGATTGTTTGTCATAGGCCAAAGCCGGCATGCCGTAGCTCGGGGCTTCGGCCAAACGGATGTTGCGCGGGATCACCGTGTCGTACAGCTGGTCACCGAAGTGTTCCTTGAGCTGCGCCGATACATCGTTCATCAGGCTCAGGCGCGGATCGAACATGGTCCGCAGCAAGCCTTCGATCTGCAGGTTCGGGTTGAGCAATTCGGCAATGCGCTTGATGTTATCCACAAGGTCGCTCAACCCTTCCAACGCGTAGTACTCGCACTGCATGGGGATAATCACCCCATCGGCGGCCACCAGCGCGTTCAGTGTCAGCATCGACAGCGACGGTGGGCAGTCGATCAGGATGTAGTCGTAATTCTCGCGGATTGGCGCCAGGGCGCTGCGCAGACGGCTTTCTTTCATCTGCATTTCCAGCAGCACCACTTCCGCCGCAGTCAAATCGCGGTTGGCCGGCAGCAGTTGATAACCACCATGTTCGGAGTAGTGCATGGCCTGGGCCAGGTCGCACTCGCCAATCAGCAAGTCGTAGACCGAGTTTTCCAGGCCGTGTTTATCCACACCGCTCCCCATGGTGGCGTTGCCCTGTGGATCGAGATCGATCAACAGCACCCGGCGCTTGGTTGCGACCAGGGATGCTGCGAGGTTGATGCAGGTGGTGGTTTTGCCCACGCCACCTTTCTGGTTCGCTATCGCGAATACCTTAGCCATTCTTGCTTGTGTTCCCAATCATGCCGTGCGGCGCAGTATCAGCAGATGGCGTTGGCCTTGGCAACCGGGTACGGCCAAGGCGTGTTCGCTATCGAGGTGGAAGTCTGCCGGCAATGCTAACAGCTCATCGCTTGGATGGACGCCCTTCATTGCCAGCCAGCGGGTGTCGCGGTCGCCCAGATGGCGGGTCCAGTTGCTGAAGTTCTCCATGCTGCTGAACGCCCGGGAAACGATTCCGTTGAATGGCTGTTCAGGCGTGAAGGCTTCGACGCGACTGTGGATAACTTGCAGGTTATCCAGCTTGAGTTCGAGTTTGACCTGGGTCAGGAAGCGGGTCTTCTTGCCGTTGCTGTCCAGGCAGGTCACTTGCGACCCGGGAAACAGAATGGCCAGTGGGATGCCTGGCATGCCGCCCCCACTGCCGACGTCGAGCCAGCGACCGTTTTCGATGAATGGCATCACGCTCAAGCTGTCGAGCAAGTGACGGGACACCATTTCGTCGGGATCACGCACCGCGGTCAGGTTGTAAGCCTTGTTCCATTTGATCAACAGGGCCAGGTAGCCCAACAGCAATTCGTGCTGGGCCGGGGTCAGGTCGACGCCCAACTGGCGCGCACCTGTGGATAACTCTTCGGCGTGTTGCGAGGTGACCAACGAACTCAAGCGCTTTGCTCCAACTGACGGCCCGCGCCGCGTTTTTTCAAATGAATCATCAACAGCGAAATGGCTGCCGGGGTGACGCCGGGGATACGTGAAGCCTGGCCCAGGGTCTCTGGCCGAGTTATCCCCAGCTTGCTTTGGATTTCTTTCGACAGCCCGGAAATCCCGGTGTAGTCGATATCCACAGGCAGCTTGGTGTCTTCACTGGCGCGCAGGCGGGCGATTTCATCCTGCTGGCGGTCAATGTAACCGGCGTATTTGGTCTTGATTTCGACCTGCTCGGCGACCTGTGGGTCTTCTGCACCCTGCCCGGTCACTTCGACCAGACCAGCGTAGTCGATTTCCGGACGCGACAGCAGGTTGAGCAAGTTGTATTCGTGGGTCAACGGCGTGCCGAATTTTTCGGCAATCGCATCGCCCTGTTCGGTGCCCGGGCGGACCCAAGTGCTTTTCAGCCGCTGTTCTTCCAACGCGATGCTTTCGCGTTTTTTGCAGAAGGCAGCCCACCGTGCGTCGTCGACCAGGCCCAGTTCGCGACCTTTCTCGGTCAGACGCAGATCGGCGTTGTCTTCGCGCAGGATCAAGCGGTATTCCGCCCGGGATGTGAACATCCGGTACGGTTCCTGGGTACCCAGGGTAATCAGGTCGTCGACCAACACACCGATGTACGCCTCATCGCGACGCGGGCACCAGCTGTCTTTGCCCTGCGCGCGCAGTGCAGCATTGGTTCCGGCCAGCAAACCTTGGGCACCTGCTTCTTCGTAACCGGTGGTGCCGTTGATTTGCCCGGCAAAGAACAAACCGCCGATCACTTTGGTTTCCAGGCTGTACTTGAGGTCACGCGGGTCGAAGTAGTCGTACTCGATGGCGTAGCCCGGACGCACGATGTGCGCGTTTTCCATGCCGCGAATTGATTGCACGATCTGAATTTGCACGTCAAACGGCAGGGAAGTGGAGATACCGTTCGGGTACAGCTCATGAGTGGTCAAGCCTTCGGGCTCGATAAAAACCTGGTGGCTTTCCTTGTCGGCAAAGCGGTGGATCTTGTCTTCGATCGACGGGCAATAGCGCGGGCCGATGCCTTCGATCACCCCGGAGTACATCGGCGAACGGTCGAGGTTCGCGGCAATGATTTCGTGGGTGCGCGCATTGGTGTGGGTGATCCAGCAGCTCACCTGTTTCGGATGCTGTTCCTTGGAGCCCATGAACGACATGACCGGGATCGGTGTATCGCCTGCTTGCTCGGTCATCACCGAGAAATCTACGGAGCGCCCGTCAATACGCGGCGGGGTCCCGGTTTTCAGCCGACCGACACGCAGCGGCAGTTCGCGCAGACGCTTTGCCAGGGCAATCGACGGCGGATCACCGGCACGGCCACCGGAATAGTTCTGCATGCCAATGTGGATAAGTCCGCCGAGGAATGTACCGGTGGTCAACACCACGGATTCTGCGAAGAAACGCAGACCCATTTGGGTGACAACTCCGCGCACCTGGTCCTGTTCGACGATCAGGTCATCTGCTGCTTGTTGAAATATCCACAGGTTCGGCTGGTTTTCCAGGGTTTCGCGGACTGCAGCCTTGTACAGGATGCGGTCGGCCTGAGCCCGGGTAGCCCTTACGGCCGGGCCTTTGCGGCTGTTGAGCACGCGAAATTGGATGCCACCTTTATCGGTAGCCATGGCCATCACGCCGCCAAGGGCGTCGATTTCCTTGACCAGATGGCTTTTACCGATCCCACCGATGGCGGGGTTGCAACTCATGGCGCCGAGAGTTTCCACGTTATGCGTCAACAACAGGGTTTTTACGCCCATTCGTGCTGACGCCAGTGCTGCCTCGGTACCGGCATGACCGCCGCCGATGACGATCACTTCAAAACGGGAAGGGAAATCCACCACGCACCTCGTGCCTGCTTATGTAGGTAATCAGGAATTGATTGTTGAAAGAGTTTTAGAGCTTTGGCGGCAAGTATAGGGACTTAGCCCTTCCTAAAGAACCCTTTGCACAAAATTTAACCAGCTGTGGATGAATCACAGACAATAGAAATTAAAAGAGAGAAATTTATTAAATCTTTGTTTTTATGTTTATTTCTACTGAGCATACTTTCTGTGGATAGATCTACACAGGCCTTTATTTACGGCGTGTACAGAGATTCAAAAGTCTGTGGTCATGTGCCAATGAGGCCCTTGGATAAGTCCTTTAAGCCTGTGGATTAAACAGACGGTTATCCACAGAGGCCTTTTTACTCAGGTTTCAGGGCCTGTTATCAACTGGGCACAGGGGCGGTTATTCACAGAGCTTAATCCACAGAAATCGGCAAATCTGTCTGTATTCAGTCCGCCACAACGCCAACCGAAACCTTTCACTCGGTGGTGAGCACAGCAAAAAGAGATCTGTTGTGAGAAAACGGCGGGGCAGTTAATAATAGCGATTATCATTAACCTACCTTGTCATGCCCTATGTCCTCTTCTTCACACACGGCTGCGGTCCAGCACATTTATGAGCAGCACCACTCCTGGCTGCGCGGGTGGCTCAAAGGGAAGCTACATAACGCCTGTGATGCGGCCGATGTGGCGCACGATACGTTCGTGCGCATTCTGGGCGGGCGGCATGCGGCACAGATCGTTGAACCACGTGACTACCTGGCGACCATCGCCAGAGGCCTGGTGATTGATCGTTACCGTCGAAACGCCATCGAACAGGCCTACAAACAGACCCTGGCCGAACGGCCTGAAGCCATAACCATCAGTGAAGAAGACAAAGCCATCATCATCGAGACGTTGGTGGCTGTGGATAAAGCCTTGTCTGCACTCGGCGAGCGAGCACGGCGGATATTCATGCTGTCCCAGGTCGAGGGGCTGACTTATCAACAGATTGCCGATCAGCTTCAGGTTTCACTGACCACGGTGAAGAAGCACATGATCCGTGTATTGACTGAATGCTCACTGATCATGGCCAGCCTGTAATGGCGGCGCCCGATCGCAAAACCTTTGAGGCTGCTGCCAGTTGGTACGTACAGTTTCAATCCCAGACGCCTACCGCCGACGAGCGCCAAGCCTGGCAACAATGGCTCAACGGCGATCCCTCCCATCAGGCCGCATGGAATCAGATGGAACAGTTGCAGCGCAGTCTCGGCGCCCTGCCTCCGGATTTCACCCGCCGCGCATTGTCGGCCACACAGCAACGTCGCCAGGTACTCAAGTGGATGTTGGTGCTGGGCGGCACCGGGTACCTGGGGTGGAATGTTCAGCAACACACGCCCCTGGGTAATCTGTGGGCCGATTACCGCACGGTCGTAGGTGAACGCCGGCGTATTGAATTGGCCGACGGCACGCGGATTGACCTGAATACCGGCACGGCGATTGATGTGCTATTTGATGAGCGCCAGCGTTTGATCCGCTTGCGCGAAGGTGAAGTACTTATTCACACCGGCAAGCTGGGTGTGCAGACGCCCTTTTATGTCGAAACCCGCCAAGGCCGCGTCCAGGCATTGGGTACTCGGTTTACCGTACGCCAGTTGCAGGACTCAACCCGCGTTGGCGTTCTGGAGGATCGGGTGAATGTGTCGCCTGGTGACCAGCCCCTCCAGGCCCGGCTGCTCAATGCTGGCGAAAGCGCAGACTTCGATCGCCAAAAAGTGCAGCCAAACACCGTTTACCGCAAATCCCAGGCCGCCTGGGTCGATGGCCAACTGATCGTATTGGATGCACGCCTCGGTGATGTTATCGAAGAGCTCGCCCGCTATCGCCCAGGTGCCCTGCAATGCGACCTGGCCTCGGCACATCTGCGTGTTTCCGGGACCTTTCGCCTGGATTCCACCGACGCAGTGCTGGCCAATCTGCAGGCCACCCTGCCGATTCAGGTGAAATACTTCACTCGCTATTGGGTTTCGGTGAAGCGAATCGGTTGATCGAAAAAATATCTGCACGCGGGGTTATCTTTTTTTTACCTGACACGGCCCTACAGGTAATCACGATGCCACCTTCAGGGCTTACTCACCTATGCGCGTTCCCACCAAGCTCCGCCAGCGACTTTCCTACCACGGTATGACATGCAGCCTGCTGCTCGGCACGGCCACCACTGTCAGTGTGTTGTTATCCACGGGCGCCCAGGCCGCCAGCGCGGTGCAACACTACGTTATTGCGGCCGGCCCCCTGGATAACGCCTTGAGCCAATTTGCCGCCAAGGCGAATGTGATCCTGTCTTTTTCACCTCAACAAACCACACGTTTAAACACAGCAGGCTTGGAAGGTGACTACTCCGTGGACCAAGGTTTTGCGCTGCTGCTGCAAAACTCCGGTTTACAGGCGTTAGTCCAGGCACCTGGCAGTTATGTCCTGCAGGCCGCTTCCACCGGCGAACTCACCCTCGCGCCCACCACAGTCAGCACTTATCAACAGGGCGGTTTCAATCAGGAGATTGCTGGGGATGTGGGCTACAAAGCGCAGAACAGCAGGGTCGGTACAAAGACCAGTACGCCGCTGTCGGAAACACCACGTTCGGTATCGGTCGTCACCGGCCAGCGTATCAAGGACCAGAAGTCGCAAACCCTGACCGAAGTGTTGGGTTACGTGCCCGGTATCTTTGCACCGCCCTTTGCCGCAGGTGATGGGCTGGCGGGCGATCTGTTCTTCATTCGCGGTTTCAATGCCACGGATTACGGCTACGGCCTGCTGCGAGATGGCCTGCGCGTACAAGGTAATCGGTACGACACCACCAGTGAGCCCTATGGCCTGGAGCGGGTCGAAATCTTCCGCGGCCCCTCTTCCCTGCTCTACGGTGAAAATGCGCCTGGCGGTCTGGTGAATCTGGTGAGCAAACACCCTACTGCTACGCCACAAGGTGAAGTGCAGTTGGGTTATGGCTCCAATAATCGGCGTCAGTTAGGTGTGGATATCTCTGGGCCGCTCAATGACAGCGGCAATATCCTCGGCCGGGTTGTGATGCTCGGTCGCAAATCCGATACGCAGACCGACCATGTGCCAGACGATCGCCTGTACATCGCGCCATCACTGACCCTGAATTTCGACGACTACAACACCCTCACCCTGTTGGCCAATTACCAGAAAGACCACACTAATCTGGAACTCGGCCTACCGGCTGCCGGCACCTTGCTTACAAATCCCAATGGCAAGCTCTCCAAGCACACCATGCTCGGCGACCCGGATTGGAATACGTTCGAACGCGAAACCTGGAGTACCGGTTACGAATTCAGCCACAGCTTCAACGATGACTGGCAGTTCCGTCAGAACTCGCGCTACATGCAGTCACGCATCAACCGCCATGAAACCTGGCCCAGTGCCCTGAATAACCGCGGCTTTGGCACTCAACTGAACATGACCGCCTATGACCGCTATAACAAGTCGATGGTCTATTCGCTGGATAACCAGCTGGAAGGAAAATTCCAGGTCGGTGGCCTGGAAAACACGGTGCTGTTTGGCGCCAGTTATGACCGCACCTCGTTCAATCAGGATTGGGATGCGGGGTTTGCCGGCACCATCAATGTGTATAACCCGGTGTACCTGCGTGACCCGTTGACGCCGGTGGCGGTGCAAAACACCCTGCTCGAGCAGCAGATGAAAGGCGTTTATGCACAGATCCAGAGCAAATACGATCACTGGCTGTTCCTGCTCGGCGGCCGTCAGGACTGGGTCGACAGCGATTTCCGTGACAAGGTGAACAAGGCCGGCAATACCGGGTCCGAAGACCGCAAGTTCACCTATCAGGGCGGGGTGATGTACCAGTTCGACAACGGCCTGACGCCGTATGTCAGCTACTCCACTGCCTTTGTCCCCGTGCAGCAGATCTCCAACGCCGGCTCGCCCTTGAAACCGATCACCAGCAGCCAGTACGAAGTGGGCGTGAAGTACGAGCCGATCGGCTGGGATACGGCAATGACGGTGTCGGTGTATGACTTGCGCAAGGAAGACGACACTTACCTTGACGCCACCACCAATAGCTATCGCCAGGTAGGCGAAAGCCGGGCCAAGGGCGCTGAGGTAGAGGTCAACAGCAATCTCACGCCTAACCTGAATGTCACCGCAGCCTATACCTACACTGACGCGAGAATTACCAAGGATTCGGCGACGTCGTTGGTCGAGGGCCACCAGATGACCGGGGTTCCGCGTAACCAGGCCTCAGTGTGGGGCAAGTACCGCTTCTTCGATGGCCAACTCAAGGGCTTGTCCCTGGGCGGTGGCGTGCGTTATTTCGACAGTACCTTTTCCTACACCGCACCCACGCTGTATGGAAAGTTGGATGCAGGAAGCGTCACCTTGGTGGACGCAGCCGTTGGCTATCAGATCGACAAACACTGGTCTGTAGATGTGAACGCCAAGAACCTGTTCGACAAGGAATATGTATCTGGTTGCAACGATGCGGGCCGCTGCTATTGGGGTGACAGCCGTACCCTGCTCGGTACGGTGTCTTACAATTGGTAGGACGCTGTGGATAACTCGGTTATTTACCGATGCAGAAGCTGGAAAAGATCCGCCCCAACAAATCATCGGAGCTGAACGCGCCGGTGATTTCGCCTAACAGCTGCTGCGCCTGACGCAGATCTTCCGCCAGCAGCTCCCCGGCGCCCGCCAGGGTCAACTGCGCCCGACCGTGCTCCAACGCTGCGCTCGCATGGCGCAACGCCTCCAGGTGCCGACGGCGCGCACTGAAGCTGCTTTCCGAGGTCTGCTCGTAGCCCATACAGGCTTTGAGGTGCTCGCGCAGCAGTTCCAGGCCTTCACCGGCCGACTTCGCACTCAGGCTGATCGTGACGTGGCCATCCGCGCTGGTTTCCAGCGCAATGGCCTCTCCCGTCAAGTCAGCCTTGTTGCGAATCAAGGTGACCTTGGCCGGGTCCGGCCGGTGCTCGAGGAATTCCGGCCACAGGGCGAAAGGATCCACAGCCTCGGGCGCCGTTGCGTCCACCACCAACAGCACCCGATCCGCTTCGCCGATGGCTTTGAGCGCGCGTTCCACACCGATCTTTTCCACCTGGTCGTCGGTGTCGCGCAAACCGGCGGTGTCTACAACGTGCAACGGCATGCCGTCGATGTGGATATGTTCGCGCAGGATGTCCCGTGTGGTGCCGGCAATCTCAGTGACGATGGCGGCTTCCCGCCCCGCCAGGGCATTGAGCAAGCTGGATTTTCCCGCATTGGGCCGCCCCGCGATCACAACGGTCATGCCGTCTCGCAGCAAAGCCCCCTGCCCGGCTTCACGCAGCACTGTGGATAACTCATCGCGAACTTTATCCAGCATCGCCAGTACGTGGCCATCGGCGAGAAAGTCGATTTCTTCTTCCGGAAAATCAATCGCCGCCTCGACGTAGATACGCAGGCTGATCAACTGCTCGGTCAAGTTATGCACACGCAGGGAGAAAGCACCCTGCAGGGAGCGCAATGCATTACGTGCCGCTTGTGCAGAACTGGCTTCAATCAGGTCGGCAATTGCTTCGGCCTGGGCCAGATCCAGCTTGTCATTCAAAAATGCCCGCTCGCTGAATTCCCCTGGACGTGCCAGGCGGCAGCCCAATTGCAGGCAGCGTTGCAGCAACATATCCAACACAACCGGACCGCCGTGTCCCTGCAACTCCAGGACGTCTTCCCCGGTGAATGAATTCGGCCCAGGGAAATAAAGCGCTAACCCCTCGTCCAGCACGTTGCCGTCAGCATCCAGGAACGGGCCGTAATGCGCATAACGGGCCTTCAACTCACGGCCACTCATGGCTTTGGCTGCCACACTCGCAAGCGGCCCCGAAATTCTAACGATGCCGACACCGCCGCGACCTTGAGCGGTAGCGACAGCAGCGATGGTTTCACGAGGAGCGCTCATCAACAGGTTCCAGACCAAAAGTGACAGAAAGCAAAACGCCCCACTAGGGGGCGTCTTGAGTGGTTATCCACAGAGTAAGTTACGCAGAGGCTTTTGCGGTAGCCGCTTCGATCTTGCGTGTGATGTACCACTGTTGGGAGATAGACAACACGTTGTTGACCACCCAGTACAGCACCAGACCAGCTGGGAACCACAGGAAGAAGAAGGTGAAGATGATTGGCATCATTTTCATCACCTTGGCCTGCATCGGATCCGGCGGAGTCGGGTTCAGGCGCTGCTGGATGAACATCGTCGCGCCCATGATGATCGGCAGGATAAAGAACGGGTCTTTGATCGACAGGTCGGTTATCCACAGGATGAACGGCGCCTGACGCATCTCCACGCTTTCCAGGAGCACCCAGTACAGCGACAGGAACACCGGCATCTGCACCAGAATCGGCAAGCATCCACCCAGCGGGTTGATCTTCTCTTTCTTGTACAGCTCCATCATGGCCTGCGACATTTTCTGCCGGTCATCGCCATGTTGTTCTTTCAGCGCCGCCAGTTTCGGAGCCACCGCACGCATGCGCGCCATCGACTTGTAGCTGGCTGCCGACAGCGGGAAGAAAATCCCCTTGATCAGCATGGTCAGGAAGATGATCGAGAAGCCCCAGTTACCCACAATGCTGTGGATATGTTGCAGCAACCAGAAAATCGGCTGGGCGATGAACCACAGGAAGCCGTAATCCACAGTCAGCTCAAGACCTGGGGACAACTCTTTCAGCACAGCCTGGCTTTTCGGGCCGGCGTACAGGATAGCGCTGGTTTCAGCCTTGGCGCCGGGTGCGACGGTCAACGCCGGGCCAGTGAAGCCAATGATGTAGTTACCCTGGCTGTCCTTGCGGGTTTGAACCAGGTTGGCCTCACCCTTGTTCGGGATCCAGGCGGTCACGAAGTAGTGCTGCAGCCAGGCAACCCAGCCGCCTTGCACGGTTTCTTTCAGCGAGCCCTTGTCGATATCTTTCATCGACACTTTTTTGTACGGTTCGCTACTTGTCCACAGGGCGGCGCCCAGGTAAGTCGCGGTGCCGGTGGCAGTGCTGGAAGAAGGATCGGAGCTGGCGTCACGCTTGAGCTGGGCAAACAGGTTGCCGCTCCATGGTTTGTCGCTTTCGTTGTCGATCAGGTAAGTGACCTTCAAGTCGTACAAACCACGGGTGAAGCTGAAGCGCTTGATGTAGTTGACGCCGTCGAGGCTGAATTTCAGGTCGACGTTCAACTGGTTCTGGCCATCAGCCAGTTGATAAGTCTTCTGCTCGGTCGAGTAAATCGGACGACCGGTAGCACGTGCATCCGGACCATTGGTGCCGGTCAGGCCGCTTTGCGCCAGATAAGTACGCTCACCACCGTTATCGAACAGTTGGAACGGAACATCCGGATGGTCTTGGCGACGTGGATACAGCGGCAGTTTCAACTGCGCGATATCACCACCTTGTGGGTCGATAGCCAGGTCGAGCACATCCGTTTTCACGTGGATGAGGTCTTTGTTGGTGACCACTGGCGTTTCTAACGGGGCGCTTGTCTCGCCATTCGCGCTGGGAACATCGGCACTCGCGGACGCATTGTTACCCAGCGGGGTGTCCGGAATAGCCGGCGCAGCCTGGTTGGTAGCAACATTCTGAGTCGGCAGGGCAGCCTGGCCATAGTCCTGGTTCCACTGAAGAACCATGACGTAGGACACGATTGCCAGGGCGACGATCAGGATCGTGCGTTTAATATCCATGATTACTCGGCCATCGAAGAAGAACGGGAGGTAGGGATAGGTGGAACCGGGTCATAACCACCGGGATTCCACGGATGACAGCGACCTAAACGACGAAAGGTCAGCCAGCCACCGCGCAGAAGACCATGGTTTTCTATGGCCTCTAACGCGTAGCAGGAACAACTGGGGTAGAAACGACAGTGGTTGGCCATCAGAGGACTAATGGCATAGCGATAAAACTGGATCGGAACGAGGGCCAGTTTACGCATCAAGGCTGTCTACCCCTACAGTTTCGGTGCTGACTGCTGGTGCTGGCTTGTGGGTACGCGCCAAACGTTTCCAGAGCTTGCCGAAATGCTGAATCAATTCGGGGTTTTCTACATCCCCCAAGCCTTTGCGCGCGACGATAACAATATCCCAACCAACCAGAGTGTCCTGGTGGAGGCGAAACGATTCGCGCATCAGACGCTTGAGGCGATTGCGCTCAACGGAGAGCTTTACGCTCTTCTTGCCGATCACCAACCCGAGTCGGGGGTGATCCAGATCGTTGTTACGCGCAAGGAGCAGGAGATTTTTCCCCGGAACCTTGCCGGTGGGGGAGTCAAAGACTGCCTTGAAATGCCGGGGGGTTAGCAGACGCTTTTCCCGACTGAAGTCCTGACTCACCACCAGTACCGGATTATCAAACTGCCAGACGCGCACGACCTTTGGCGCGACGACGCGACAGGACAGCACGGCCGTTCTTGGTAGCCATGCGAGCACGGAAGCCGTGGGTGCGGGCGCGTTTGATGGTGCTTGGTTGGAAAGTACGTTTCATGGCGTTGTTACCTGGTTCGTCCACAACGGGCCGGAATGGCCCCCGTTTTAAGAGACCGGCGATTCTAGTGAAAGCAAGCCTCTAGGTCAATTTCCAACCAGCTTTTCCTTTAATTAGATCTCCACAGGCCATCGGCTCTTTTCTGTCCGCTTGGCTTCCAGTGCTCATGGGATAGATATAAAAATAAAGAAGGAAGTTATTTAAAGCTTTTCTGTAAAGCTTATAAAAGCTAGACAGGCATTCAGCTGTGGATAACTGCCTTTAGGCCATATACCACGTGATGTACAGAGAATGACAACACGGGGGAGAAACGGTGCTCTGCCTGTGCTGCGCTGTCGGATAAGCTGTGTGTGGAATGGGCTGTTATCCACAGGCTGGTTACCCACAGACTTTCGCCCCTACTTGTGCAACGATCTCAGGGCCGCTTATCCACAGAGCTTATGCACAGACCATTGGTCGCCTTTATTGCTGTTAAGACGTTGATTTTGGCTGGCCTGTGATCAAGCTACATGTGGATAAGTGGACGGCTCGCCGCTACAATGGCGGCTGTTTTTGCCTCACCGGCTTTCAACTTAGGGGATATCCGTGTCAGTGGAACTTTGGCAGCAGTGCGTGGAGCTTTTGCGCGATGAGCTGCCTGCCCAGCAATTCAACACCTGGATCCGTCCGCTACAGGTCGAAGCCGAAGGCGACGAGTTGCGTGTCTACGCACCCAATCGTTTTGTTCTCGATTGGGTCAACGAGAAATACCTGAGCCGCGTTCTCGAATTGCTCGATGAACATGGCAACGGCCTCGCGCCCGTGCTCTCCTTATTAATAGGCAGCAAACGCAGCTCTGCACCTCGCGCTGCGCCGAATGCGCCATTGGCTGCTGCGGCGTCGCAAGCCCAGGCAGCCGCCGCACCGGCCGCCAGTGCGCCTGCTCCTGCACCGGCATCATCCAAATCGTCTGCGAGAAAAAGCGCGCCAGAAAATGAAGAGCCGTCCCGCGACAGCTTTGACCCGATGGCAGGCGCCGCGTCCCAGCAAGCCCCGGTCCGCGCCGAACAGCGCACCGTCCAGGTCGAAGGCGCGCTCAAGCACACCAGCTACCTGAACCGTACGTTCACCTTCGAGAACTTTGTCGAAGGTAAATCCAACCAGTTGGCTCGCGCAGCCGCCTGGCAGGTCGCCGATAACCCCAAGCATGGCTACAACCCGCTCTTCCTTTATGGTGGCGTTGGCTTGGGTAAGACTCACTTGATGCACGCTGTGGGTAACCACCTGTTAAAGAAGAACCCGAATGCCAAGGTCGTGTACCTGCATTCGGAGCGTTTCGTCGCAGACATGGTCAAGGCCCTGCAGCTCAACGCGATCAACGAGTTCAAGCGGTTCTACCGCTCGGTTGATGCGTTGCTGATCGATGACATTCAATTCTTTGCCCGTAAAGAGCGTTCCCAGGAAGAGTTTTTCCACACCTTCAACGCCCTGCTCGAAGGTGGCCAGCAGGTCATCTTGACCAGCGACCGTTATCCGAAGGAAATCGAAGGCCTGGAAGAACGCTTGAAGTCGCGCTTCGGCTGGGGCCTGACTGTTGCGGTAGAGCCGCCGGAGCTTGAAACCCGCGTCGCGATCCTGATGAAAAAGGCCGATCAGGCCAAAGTCGACCTGCCACACGATGCCGCCTTCTTTATCGCCCAACGCATCCGCTCCAACGTGCGTGAGCTCGAAGGTGCACTCAAGCGGGTCATCGCGCACTCACACTTCATGGGCCGCGATATCACCATCGAGTTGATTCGCGAATCCCTCAAAGACTTGTTGGCGCTGCAGGACAAACTGGTGAGTGTGGATAACATCCAGCGCACCGTGGCCGAGTACTACAAGATCAAGATTTCCGACCTGCTGTCCAAGCGCCGTTCGCGCTCGGTTGCACGTCCCCGTCAGGTGGCCATGGCGCTCTCCAAGGAGTTGACCAACCACAGCCTGCCGGAAATCGGTGATGTGTTTGGCGGACGCGACCACACCACGGTCTTGCACGCGTGCCGCAAGATCAACGAACTTAAGGAATCCGACGCGGATATTCGCGAGGACTACAAGAACCTGCTGCGTACACTGACTACTTGATGACACCAGCGCAGCTTATTAAGGCAAGGGACTAGACCATGCATTTCACCATTCAACGCGAAGCCCTGTTGAAACCCCTGCAACTGGTCGCAGGCGTCGTCGAGCGCCGACAGACCTTGCCGGTGCTCTCTAACGTATTGCTGGTCGTCGAAGGCCAGCAATTGTCCCTGACCGGTACCGACCTGGAAGTCGAGCTGGTCGGTCGTGTACAGCTGGAAGAACCCGCCGAGCCTGGCGAGATCACCGTGCCGGCGCGCAAGCTGATGGACATCTGCAAAAGCCTGCCGAACGATGCGTTGATCGACATCAAGGTTGATGAAGCGAAGTTGGTCGTCAAGGCCGGCCGCAGCCGCTTCACCTTGTCCACCTTGCCGGCAAATGATTTCCCGACGGTTGAAGAAGGCCCGGGTTCTCTGACGTGCAGCCTGGATCAGAGCAAGCTGCGTCGCTTGATCGAGCGCACCAGCTTCGCCATGGCCCAGCAGGATGTACGCTACTACCTCAATGGCATGCTGTTGGAAGTGTCGGAAGGTATTATCCGCGCGGTGGCCACCGACGGTCACCGTCTGGCGATGTGTTCGATGCGTGCCGATATCGGCCAACCGGATCGTCACCAGGTGATCGTGCCGCGCAAGGGTATCCTTGAGCTGGCGCGTCTGCTTACAGAGCCGGAAGGCAACGTCAGCATCGTGCTGGGGCAGCACCATATCCGCGCGACTACCGGCGAATTCACGTTCACTTCCAAGCTGGTTGACGGCAAGTTCCCGGATTACGAGCGAGTGTTGCCTAAAGGTGGCGACAAGCTGGTGCTGGGCGATCGCCAAGCGCTGCGTGAAGCGTTCAGCCGTACCGCGATCCTGTCCAACGAGAAGTACCGTGGTATCCGTCTGCAACTGGCCAACGGTCAGTTGAAAATCCAGGCGAACAACCCGGAGCAGGAAGAAGCGGAAGAAGAAGTGGGCGTTGACTACAACGGCGGTTCACTGGAAATCGGCTTCAACGTTAGCTATCTGTTGGACGTACTGGGTGTGATGACCACCGAACAGGTTCGTCTGATTCTGTCGGACTCCAACAGCAGCGCCCTGGTGCAGGAATCCGACAACGATGACTCGGCTTACGTTGTCATGCCGATGCGCCTGTAACCATGCTCAGCAGAAGCTAGATGTCCCTCAGTCGCGTCTCGGTCACCGCGGTGCGCAATCTGCACCCGGTGACCTTCTCCCCCTCTCCCCGCATCAATATCCTCCACGGCGCCAACGGCAGTGGCAAAACCAGCGTGCTGGAAGCCATTCATCTGTTGGGGCTTGCCCGTTCCTTTCGCAGCGCTCGCCTGTTACCCGTCATCCAGTACGAACAATTGGCGTGCACGGTGTTTGGCCAGGTCGAACTGGCTGAAGGCGGGCACAGCAGCCTGGGCATATCCCGAGATCGCGGTGGAGAGTTCCAAATCCGCATTGACGGGCAAAATGCTCGCAGTGCCGCGCAGCTGGCGGAAATTCTGCCGCTGCAATTGATCAACCCCGACAGTTTTCGTTTGTTGGAAGGTGCCCCGAAAATCCGCAGGCAATTCCTCGATTGGGGAGTGTTCCACGTGGAACCACGTTTTATGGCCACGTGGCAGCGCTTGCAGAAGGCCCTGCGGCAGCGGAACTCATGGCTGCGGCATGGTACACTTGACGCCGCTTCGCAAGCGGCCTGGGACCGTGAACTGTGCCTGGCCAGCGACGAAATAGATGAATACCGCCGCGCCTATATCAAAGCCTTGAAACCAGTCTTTGAGCAGACCTTGAGTGAGTTGTTGGACCTCGAAGGGCTGACGCTGAGCTACTACCGTGGTTGGGACAAAGAGCGTGAGCTGAGTGCAGTGCTCGCGACGTCCCTGCAGCGGGATCAGCAAATTGGTCATACCCAGGCCGGACCACAGCGGGCTGATTTGCGCCTTAGATTAGGCGCTCACAATGCTGCGGACATCTTGTCCCGTGGCCAGCAGAAGTTGGTGGTGTGCGCACTGCGGATTGCCCAGGGCCACTTGGTGAGCCAAGCCCGGCGCGGTCAGTGTATTTATCTGGTGGACGACTTGCCGTCGGAACTCGACGAGCAGCACCGCCACGCGCTATGCCGCTTGTTGGAAGAATTACGCTGCCAGGTGTTTATCACTTGTGTAGACCACGAATTATTGAGGGAAGGCTGGCAGACGGAAACGCCAGTCGCTTTGTTCCACGTGGAACAAGGCCGTATCACCCAGACCCACGACCATCGGGAGTGAAGGCATGAGCGAAGAAAACACGTACGACTCGACCAGCATTAAAGTGCTGAAAGGTTTGGATGCCGTACGCAAACGTCCCGGTATGTACATTGGCGACACTGATGACGGTAGCGGTCTGCACCACATGGTGTTCGAGGTGGTCGACAACTCCATCGACGAAGCTTTGGCCGGTCACTGCGACGACATCAGCATCATCATCCACCCGGATGAGTCTATTACCGTGCGTGACAACGGTCGCGGTATTCCAGTAGACGTGCACAAAGAAGAAGGCGTCTCGGCGGCGGAGGTCATCATGACCGTGCTCCACGCCGGCGGTAAGTTCGACGACAACTCCTATAAGGTCTCCGGTGGTTTGCACGGTGTGGGCGTTTCGGTAGTGAACGCACTGTCCGAAGAGCTGATCCTGACCGTGCGCCGTAGCGGCAAGATCTGGGAACAGACCTACGTCCACGGTGTTCCACAAGAACCGATGAAAATCGTCGGCGACAGTGAAACCACCGGTACGCAGATCCACTTCAAGCCATCGGCTGAAACCTTCAAGAATATCCACTTCAGCTGGGACATCCTGGCCAAGCGGATTCGTGAACTGTCGTTCCTTAACTCCGGCGTGGGTATCGTCCTCAAGGACGAGCGCAGCGGCAAGGAAGAGCTGTTCAAGTACGAAGGCGGCTTGCGTGCGTTCGTTGAATACCTGAACACCAACAAGACTGCGGTCAACCAGGTGTTCCACTTCAACATCCAGCGTGAAGACGGCATTGGCGTGGAAATCGCCCTTCAGTGGAACGACAGTTTCAACGAGAACCTGTTGTGCTTCACCAACAACATTCCTCAGCGCGACGGCGGTACTCACCTGGTGGGTTTCCGTTCCGCACTGACGCGTAACCTGAATACCTATATCGAGGCCGAAGGCCTGGCCAAGAAGCACAAAGTCGCCACCACCGGTGATGATGCGCGTGAAGGCCTGACCGCGATTATTTCGGTGAAAGTGCCGGATCCCAAGTTCAGCTCCCAGACCAAAGACAAGCTGGTGTCTTCCGAAGTGAAGACTGCCGTTGAACAGGAAATGGGCAAGTATTTCTCCGACTTCCTGCTGGAGAACCCGAACGAAGCCAAGCTGGTCGTTGGCAAGATGATCGACGCTGCACGTGCCCGTGAAGCGGCGCGTAAGGCACGTGAGATGACCCGCCGTAAAGGTGCGCTGGATATCGCTGGCCTGCCAGGCAAACTGGCTGACTGCCAGGAGAAGGACCCTGCCCTCTCCGAACTGTACCTGGTGGAAGGTGACTCTGCTGGCGGTTCCGCCAAGCAGGGTCGTAACCGTCGCACCCAGGCCATCCTGCCGTTGAAGGGTAAGATCCTCAACGTCGAGAAGGCGCGCTTCGACAAGATGATTTCTTCCCAGGAAGTTGGCACCTTGATCACAGCCTTGGGCTGCGGTATCGGCCGCGACGAGTACAACATCGACAAGCTGCGCTACCACAACATCATCATCATGACCGATGCTGACGTCGACGGTTCGCACATCCGGACCCTGCTGCTGACCTTCTTCTTCCGTCAGTTGCCGGAGCTGATCGAGCGTGGCTACATCTACATCGCCCAGCCGCCGTTGTACAAAGTCAAAAAAGGCAAGCAAGAGCAATACATCAAAGACGACGACGCCATGGAAGAGTACATGACGCAGTCGGCCCTGGAAGATGCCAGCCTGCACTTGAACGATGAGGCTCCGGGCATCTCCGGTGAAGCGTTGGAGCGTCTGGTTAACGACTTCCGCATGGTGATGAAGACCCTCAAGCGTCTGTCGCGCCTTTACCCTCAGGAGTTGACCGAGCACTTCATCTACCTGCCAGCCGTAAGCCTGGAGCAACTGGGCGACCACGCGCACATGCAGGATTGGCTGGCCCAGTACGAAGTGCGTCTGCGCACTGTCGAGAAGTCCGGCCTGGTGTACAAAGCCAGCCTGCGTGAAGACCGTGAACGTAACGTATGGCTGCCGGAGGTCGAACTGATCTCCCACGGCCTGTCGAACTACGTCACATTCAACCGCGACTTCTTCGGCAGCAATGACTACAAGACCGTAGTAACGCTGGGCGCACAACTGAGCACCCTGTTGGACGACGGCGCTTATATTCAACGTGGCGAACGCAAGAAGCAGGTCAAGGAATTCAAGGAAGCCCTCGACTGGCTGATGGCCGAAAGCACCAAGCGCCATACCATCCAGCGCTACAAAGGTCTGGGTGAAATGAACCCGGATCAGCTGTGGGAAACCACCATGGACCCTGCTCAGCGTCGCATGCTGCGCGTGACCATCGAGGACGCCATTGGCGCGGACCAGATCTTCAACACCCTGATGGGTGATGCGGTCGAGCCTCGTCGTGACTTCATTGAAAGTAATGCCCTGGCGGTCTCCAACCTGGACTTCTGATTCTGATAGTCTGCTGAACCCAAAAGGCCAACGCTATGCGTTGGCCTTTTTTATTGGGTGAATATCGGCTGTCTGCTGAATGCTCCACGTGGAACATTCTGGTTTTCAGCCCTGTTGCGAGGGCACCGCTACACTTTCCAATCGGTAACCGTACCCATAGATCGTCAACAGCTGCCACCCCCTATCCGCGGTCAGTCCCAACTTATTACGCAGTCGATAGATGTGCGTATCGAGCGGCCGCGACGACACCATTTCTTCGTGGGTCCAAAACCGCTCATAGAGATACTCTCGGGAAAGCGGTCGGGCCAGGTTGGCAAACAAGCAACTGGCCAGACGGTACTCGCGTTCGGTGAGGTTGATCGGTTTTCCCGCCCGGGTCACGGTCAACTCCGCATCATCAAAGGTCAGGTCGTTGAAGCTCTGCACTTCATGGTTGGCTGATTTCTGCAGGCCGTGGCGACGTAGAACCGCCGTCACCCTCGCCTTCAGTTCATTGGGACGGAAGGGCTTGCTGACATAATCATCGGCACCACTGTTCAGCGCAGTGACGATATCGCTCTCTGCATCGCGGCTGGTCAGCATGATGACCGCAGGCGGCGACTCCATGTGTTCACGGGTCCAGCGCAACAGAGCAATACCGCTGATATCCGGCAATTGCCAATCGAGTATCAACAGGTCGAAGGTTTCCCGGCGCAATTGGCGTAGCAGGTCTTCACCGCGTTCGAAGCAGTGCAGGGTCCAGGGTTGTTCGGCAGTGCTGGGGATTTGTCGCAGTGTCTGTTCCACCCGTCGCAGTTCCGCGGGTTCGTCATCCAGTATTGCGACACGCATGGGTGGGTCCTTTCTTCTTGAAAAATACGGCAGCCGTCAGCCGGGTTAGTGATGGGCACGTACTGCGCAGATGCCGGTCTCTGAATCTGAAGAATTGTGTTCAGATCCGTCGACCCCTTGGATCTCTCGGTACGCTGGCATCAATGTGCGATTAACCCATTGAAAGTCCTTGATACCGATGTGGGAAAGATACCGGCTCCCGCCCATAAGGAAAAGGATCAGCCGACGCATGCGCTGCCGTACACTCCTGCGTGCTGGTGTCAGATACCTTCTGGAACCCAATCTTGATGAGCACCATGATCCTTTCTTCGAACCGCCTGTGCCGTGCCCTCCCCTCATTGTTGATCATGGCTGTAGGCTCTGCAGGGGCGGTTGGCAAGACGCGCACGCCTTACATTGATGATCACATGCTGTGTCGCCCCCAGCCCCTGCCGGCGGTGGTTCAGCATCTCACCGGGGAAGCCTGGAAAATTGATACCAAGGGCCAGGCGAGCCTTTTGCTGGAAGGCATGACCATTGATGAACAGGAAGGCGTGAAGACCTCGGCGTCCGCGTTCGTCAGCCTGTTGCTCGGTGACGGATCCCGCGTGGTGTTGCCCGCAAGTTCACAGGTTCGATTGCATCTGGAGCGCAAGCTGTCGATTCCCCAGGTTGTACTCGAACAGGGCCAGGCGGAAGCGTATGTGATCAAGCGTGCCAGCGACCATGATCGTTTTCAGATCGTGACCCCCGTGGGGGTGTTGGGCGTACGCGGCACGCATTTCCGGGTGCGTAACGACGCAGAGCAATCGGTGCTCGAAGTGTTGGATGGGCAGGTTGCCGTCAGCCGCGAGGCAAAAAACCAGCCGATGGAACAGGAGGTAAAAATCGGTGCCCGGCAAGGTCTGCTGTTCAGGAAGCAGGGAGACCTGAAACCGGTTGAGCTACTTGCTGCACCGAAGCTCGTGGGTCAGGACGGCCAGAAAGGTGATGCGCCGGTCTGGAGCCTGTACCTGCGGCCTTTGCCCGGAGCCCAGCGATACCGGGCACAGGTCGCTACCGACAAAGCCTTCATGGACATCAAGCAGGAAAACTTTTCCAGTGCGCCGAAAATGAGCTTCACTGGGCTCAAAGCCTCGTTCTACCACGTGCGCCTTTCGGCCTACGATGAAAACGGGCTGGAGGGAGAAACCGGGGTCTATGACATCTTTTACTACCCACCCACCACCCAGGCACATTGACCTATGAAGCTCTGGGGCAAGACCGAGAAACGCCAGCCCACCCATGCCCAGCGCCTGTTTCATGGTCTGGTGCGCGAGTGGTTGTGGATCGGTTTGCTGTTGCTGCCTGTTACCGTCTATCTGTCGTTGAGCCCAGGCCTGGCGTTGAATAATCCGCTGTACGACAGCCTTCGGCGCCTTACCCCGCTTCCTGTAGACCCGCGCATCCTGCTGGTGACCATTGATGACGCCAGCCTGAAAAAGCTTGGCCAGTGGCCCTGGCCACGCAGCTTGCACGCCGACCTGATCGACCGCCTCAGCGCCGGGCAACCGGCGGGTATCCTCCTCGATGTGATCTTCAGTGAGCCCGGCGATCCCGCCAATGACAAACGCTTGGCCGAAGCGGTATGCAATGCAGGCAACGTCTTGCTGCCTCTGGTACGTGAGGGCACTTCAAGTTATAGCCAGCCCGGTGGTCAGATGCTGGCGTTGCATAAGTGCGCCAAGGGCGTGGGCCACATCAATGTCGAAGCGGACAGCGACGGCGTGGTCCGCAGCCTGTATCTACGTGAAGGCCCTCCCGAGACGACGGCACCGCAACTGGCCTGGCTGGCCTATGAGATGAGCGGCGAGCTATCGGACATGCCGGGCGAGCCGCAGCAGGCGATCGCACAACACTGGCACCGTGAACACGCCATCCGCATCCCGTTTATCGCACCCCATACCCATTTCCCCAGCGTGTCCTACGTCAGCGTATTGCGCGGTGAGGTTCCTCCCGAGCAGCTACGAGGCCGCCTGATCCTGGTGGGTTCAACGGCTTCCGGTATGGGGGATCGGTTCGTCACCCCCCTCTCCTCCACGGTCGGTACAACGGCGGGTGTGGAAATCCAGGCCAATGTGCTCAACGGCTTGCTGCAAGGTCGCAGCATTGTCGACCTGCCGGGCTGGCTCGCGGCGCTGATGGCGACCTCCCTGGTGGCGTTATTGCTGGGCCTGCTGCTCTATCGCCCGCGCTATGCACTGTGGATGACCCTGGGCTGCATGATCGCTGCGTTGCTCGGCGCCTGGGCCTTGTTGCGTCTTGGCCACTGGTGGTCGCCCGCCGCGTGCCTGATTGGTTTGCTGCTCAGCTACCTGATCTGGAACTGGCGTCGCCTGAGCGTGATCCTCGCCTACTTCGGCTGGGAATTGGCACGCCTGGATAACGAACCCAAAGTCCTGCCCGAACGCCGCCGTGCGCCCGCCAGCAAAGGCGACGTGCTGCAAGCGCGTATCTTTGCCCTGGAGCAGGCCGTAAGCCGCACGCGGGATACGCGGCGCTTCATGGCCGATGGCCTGGAGTGCCTGCCGGTAGCGACGCTGATTACCGACCCCATGGGTAACATCCTGCTGGCCAACCGCATTGCCCGCGAGGTGTTCGGCAATGACCTGGTCACCGAAAACCTGCTGGAACAATTGGCCGACCTGGGCTACCCGCCGCTGCACAATGGTGTGCGCCCCGCCCTCTCGGCGCTGGAGCTGGTCGAGTTCCGCGACATCCATCAACGCAGCCTGCGCATGGAATTGGCACCCTTGCTGCCGGCCGAAGGTGATGTTGCACTGGGCTGGCTGTTGAGCCTGACGGATTTGAGCAAGGAGCGTGATGCGCAACAGCACCGCGAAACCATGTTGCGTTTCCTCTCTCATGACTTGCGTGCACCGCACTCGGCGATCCTCGCGCTGCTGGATGTGCATAACGGCGAGTCCCCAGTCTTCGCCCAGATAGAACAACAGGTTCGCCGCGCCCTGGGCCTTACCGAATCCTTCGTGCAACTGGCGAAGGCCGAAGCTGACGGTTACCAGTTCCAGCCGACGCTATTTGCGATGTTGGTGATGGACGCCTTTGATCAGGTGGCGCTGATCGCCCAGCTCAAGGGGATCCACCTGGTTCATGATCTGGATGAGGCCGACGAGGGCATGGTCTCCGCTGACCAGTCGCTGCTCACTCGTGCGTTGTTCAATGTGCTGGAGAACGCGATCAAATACTCCTCTTCCGGTACCACCGTCAGGTTGCGGCACAGCAGTGCGCAGGGCTGGTTGGAATGCCGTATCAGCGATCAGGGGCCGGGGATTGCGGCAGAGGATTTGCCGGAGCTATTCAGCCAATACCGGCGCTTTGAGTCCGCTCAGGGTAGTGAAGGATTAGGGTTGGGGTTGACCATGGTCAAGGCGGTAATCGAGCGCCACGGTGGACATATCCGTTGCGAAAGCGTGGTAGGCAAAGGCACCACGTTCAGCCTGCAACTACCGCTGCTGGAAGACTGAAAAAACGTACTTTTCTGCTGTGCATGAAAAACCGGTCGCAAGGACCGGTTTTTTTATGCGGAAAAACTTATGCACCTTTTCAGCGATTTTATGAGCTTGGGAAATATGCAATAAAATCAAGATGTTATGATTAAAAAAGCACAATTCGCCAACAAACCGTACACAGGTTATCCACAGATGCTCAGGTCACCGGAGTGTCGACCACAACAGGCTCTGGCGGCAGCGAACCCATTGCCCGTTGCTGCGCTTCATTCCACGCCTGAGCGCGGTCATTCAGCGCTGCAATGGCACGTGGGCCTTCACCTTCTGCGTACATCGGTTCGCCAATCACCACGGTGATGATGCCTTCGCGCTTGGCCCATCCGGTCTTTGGCCAGAACTTGCCGGCGTTATGGGCAATCGGCAGCACGGGCAAGTTGGCGTTGACTGCCAAAGCCGTACCCCCGCGTGAGAACTTGCCTACGGTGCCGTAGGGCACGCGAGTCCCTTCCGGGAAGATCAGTACCCACACGTTATCCTTGAGCAGTTCATCGCCCTTCTTGGCCACGTGCTTGAGCGCTGCCTTGGGGTTGTCGCGGTCGATGGCGATCGGACGCAACATGGCCATGGCCCAGCCGAAGAACGGCACATACAGCAACTCACGCTTGAGCACCTGGCTCAACGGCGAGAAGTACGCCGAGAGAAAGAACGTCTCCCAAGTGCTCTGGTGGTTCGACAGAATCACGCACGGCTGGTCCGGGACATTTTCCGCGCCCCTGATCTCGAAGCGGATGTTCAGGAACACCTTGGTCAGCCACAGCGCGCAGCGGCACCAGTAAACGTTGATGAAGCGATAGCGCGCCTTGAACGGCAAGAAGGGCGCAATAAAAAAGCTCAGGGTGCACCAGAGAAACGAACTGGTGCCCAACAGCAGGTAAAAGAAAAAGGTTCTGATGGCCTGCAAAATCGACATGGCGGCATTTACCGTTGCGGGACAACGCCCGCCTGTTAAAAGCGCACTCCCGAACAGTCCTTGGTCAGGAAGTCGAGGGCGGCTAGTTGTTGATAAGTTCTGCGGCAACGGCCGCCAGATCGTCAAAAATCAAGGTGCCTACCGGCAGGTTTTTCGCCTGGGTCTTTTCGCCTTTCCCGGTCTTGACCAAAACTGGCTGAGAGTCGACGGCTTTGGCCGCCTCCAGGTCACCGAGGCTGTCCCCGACGAACCATAGCCCAGCCAAGGGCACCTTGTAATGTTCTGCAATGGTTTTCAACATGCCAGGCTTGGGTTTGCGGCAATTGCAGCCCTCATCCGGCCCGTGGGGGCAGTACACCACCAGCCCCACCTCACCGCCCTGCTCGGCCACCAGTGCACGCAGGCGTGCGTGCATGGCGTCCAGGGTGGCGATGTCGTAGTACCCGCGAGCAATTCCGGACTGGTTGGTGGCGATCGCCACCGTCCAGCCGGCTTTGCTCAACTGCGCGATGGCCTCGATGGAGCCGGGCAGTGGAATCCATTCCGCCACCGACTTGATGTAAGCGTCGGAGTCGTAGTTGATCACCCCGTCCCGATCGAGAATCAGCAGTTTCAACATGGTCAGCTCAGCGTCGAAATGTCAGCGATGTTGACGAACAAGCCACGCAGGCGCGCCAGCATGGCGTAGCGGTTTTTCCGCACGCCGGCATCGTCGGCATTGATCATCACCGCTTCGAAGAACGCATCCACCGGCTCACGCAAGGTGGCCAGGCGCGCCAATGCTTCGGCGTAGTTGCGCTCAGCGATCAGCGGCTTCACCGCGTTTTCCGCCTTGGCGATGGCCGAGTTCAGCGAGAACTCCTTGGCATCGGCAAACAGGCCAGGGTCGACGTCAGCGTTGCCCAGGCCTTCGGCCTTGCTCAGCAGGTTCGACACACGCTTGTTCACGGCGGCCAGGGCGTCGGCTTCCGGCAGTTTGCGGAACGCCTGCACGGCTTGTACGCGCTGGTCGAAGTCCAGCGCCGAACCCGGCTGCAGGGCACGTACCGACAGGTACACCGACACGTCCACGCCTTCGTCTTCGTAACGCGCACGCAGGCGGTCGAACACAAACTCCAGCACTTGCTCGGCCAGGCCGGCCTGTTTGACCTTGGCACCGAACTGGCCGACCGCGAACACCACGGCCTGGGTCAGGTCGAGGTCCAGCTTTTTGTCGATCAGGATACGCAGCACGCCCAGGGCCGCACGGCGCAGGGCATACGGGTCTTTGCTGCCGGTTGGCAACATGCCGATACCGAAGATACCCACCAGGGTGTCCAGCTTGTCGGCGATGGCCACGGCTGCACCGGTCAGGGTGCTTGGCAATTCAGCGCCGGCACCGCGCGGCATGTACTGCTCGTTCAGGGCCAGTGCCACGTCGTCCGGCTCGCCGTCGTTGAGGGCGTAGTAGTAACCGGCTACGCCTTGCATCTCCGGGAACTCGCCGACCATCTCGGTGGCCAGGTCGCACTTGGACAGCAGGCCAGCGCGGGCAGCCCAGGCGGAGTCACCACCAATGCGCGGCGCAATGTAGGCGGCCAGCTTGGAAACCCGCACAGCTTTGTCGTAGACGCTGCCGAGTTTTTCCTGGAACACCACGTTCTGCAGGCGCAGGTTGAAGTCTTCCAGCTTCTGTTTCTTGTCTTGCTTGAAGAAGAACTCGGCGTCGGTCAGGCGCGGGCGCACGACTTTCTCGTTACCGGCGATGATCTGCTGCGGGTCCTTGCTCTCGATGTTGGCCACGGTGATAAAGCGCGGCAGCAATTTGCCGTCCACGTCCAGCAGGCAGAAGTACTTCTGGTTGTCCTGCATGGTGGTGATCAGGGCTTCCTGCGGCACGTCGAGGAAACGCTCCTCGAACGAGCACACCAGCGGCACCGGCCATTCAACCAGCGCGGTCACTTCGTCGAGCAGGCTTGGCGGCACGATGGCGGTGCCCTCCTGCAGGCGGGCCAGTTCTTCGGTGCGCTTGCTGATCAGCTCGCGACGCTCGTTGGCATCAGCCAGCACATAGGCAGCGCGCAGATCGTTGAGGTAGTTGGCCGGCGAAGTGATACGTACCGCTTGCGGATGATGGAAGCGGTGGCCACGGGAGTCACGGCCGGCCTTCTGGGCGAGGATGGTGCAGTCGATGACCTGGTCACCGAGCAGCATCACCAGCCATTGGGTTGGGCGTACGAACTCTTCCTTGCGTGCACCCCAGCGCATACGCTTGGGGATCGGCAGGTCGTTCAACGAATCTTCGACGATGGTTGGCAGCAGGCTGGCGGTCGGCTTGCCCGTGATGACCTGGCTGAACCGCAGTTTCGGGCCGCTCTGGTCGATCTCACTCAGTTCCACGCCACACTTCTTGGCGAAACCCAGGGCAGCCTGGGTCGGGTTGCCTTCGGCGTCGAA
The DNA here is from genome assembly GCF_900115535.1 of Pseudomonas sp. NFPP28. Classification (NCBI taxonomy): domain Bacteria; kingdom Pseudomonadati; phylum Pseudomonadota; class Gammaproteobacteria; order Pseudomonadales; family Pseudomonadaceae; genus Pseudomonas; species Pseudomonas sp. NFPP28. The sequence continues at coordinate 275,865 of NZ_FOWT01000009.1, forward strand.
AGCGGCCTGGCGCGGTGGGCCGTCGAGGTTGATGCTGCGGTCCGGCTGCTGGGTTTCCAGTGCGGTCAGCAACACGGCCAGGCGGCGCGGCGCGGCGTAGACTTTTTTCGCGGCGAACTTCAGGCCGGCGGTTTGCAGGCCCTTTTCGATACCGGCCAGGAACGCATCGGCCAGGGTGTTCAGTGCCTTGGGTGGCAGCTCTTCGGTGCCCAGTTCAACCAGGAAATCTTGAACACTCATTGTGCAGCCTCCAGCTTAGCCAACACTTCATCACGCAGGTCCGGGGTGGCCATCGGGAAGCCCAGCTTGGCGCGAGCCAGCAGGTAGGCTTGGGCGACGGAACGCGCCAGGGTGCGTACACGCAGGATGTATTGCTGGCGCGCGGTTACCGAGATGGCACGGCGCGCGTCCAGCAGGTTGAAGGTATGGGAGGCCTTCAACACCATTTCATAGCTTGGCAACGGCAGCGGCTGGTCGAGCTCGATCAGGCGCTTGGCTTCGCTTTCGTAGAAATCGAACAGTTCGAACAGCTTGTCGACGTTGGCGTGTTCGAAGTTGTAGGTGGACTGCTCCACTTCGTTCTGGTGGAACACGTCGCCGTAGGTGACCTTGCCGAACGGGCCGTCAGCCCACACCAGGTCGTAGACCGAGTCCACGCCCTGCAGGTACATGGCCAGGCGCTCGAGACCGTAGGTGATCTCGCCGGTCACCGGGTAGCACTCGATACCACCGGCCTGCTGGAAGTAAGTGAACTGCGTCACTTCCATGCCGTTGAGCCAGACTTCCCAGCCCAGGCCCCAGGCGCCCAGGGTCGGCGATTCCCAGTTGTCTTCGACGAAACGGATGTCGTGGACCAATGGGTCCAGGCCCACATGCTTGAGCGAGCCCAGGTAGAGTTCCTGGAAGTTGTCCGGGTTCGGCTTCAATACCACCTGGAACTGGTAGTAGTGCTGCAGACGGTTCGGGTTTTCGCCGTAGCGGCCGTCAGTCGGGCGACGACTGGGCTGCACATAAGCGGCGTTCCAGGTTTCCGGGCCGATGGCCCGCAGGAATGTAGCGGTGTGGAAAGTGCCGGCGCCTACTTCCATATCGTAGGGCTGAAGTACCACACAACCTTGCTCGGCCCAGTATTGCTGGAGGGCGAGGATCAAGTCTTGGAAGGTACGCACGGCTGGCGTAGGCTGGCTCACGAAATTCACCTGTTACTTGGGCTGCGATTTAAAGAGCGGGAGTATACCCGATTCGGCCCCGCCACCACTCCCTGGAGCCTTATGCCACGCTGCTTTTGGTGTTCTGAAGATCCGCTGTACATGGCTTATCACGATCAGGAGTGGGGAACGCCGCTGCGCGATGCGCAGGGTTTGTTCGAGTTGCTTTTGCTCGAAGGGTTCCAGGCGGGCCTGTCCTGGATCACCGTTTTACGCAAACGCGAGCATTATCGGAAGGTCTTGTTCGGGTTTGATGCGCAGCGCTTGGCCCAACTGAGCGACGCCGAGATAGACGCGCTGATGCTCGATCCGGGCATCGTGCGCAACCGCCTGAAGCTCAACGCCACTCGGCGCAACGCCGCTGCCTGGCTGGCGCTGGAGGACCCGGTGGGTTTGCTCTGGTCCTTCGTCGGCGGCAAACCCAAGGTCAATCACTTCAAGGACCGCAGCGAAGTCCCGGCGATCACGCCCGAAGCCGAAGCCATGAGCAAGGCCCTGAAAAAAGCCGGTTTCACCTTCGTCGGGCCGACCATTTGCTACGCCTTCATGCAGGCCTCGGGCATGGTCATGGACCACACTCAGGATTGCGACCGTTACGCGGACTTGGCCAACGCCGGTTAGAATGCGCGCTTTGCGCACCACACACGATCAGGAGTGACCTGTGGAAAAGTTTAAAGGCGCCTTGCTGGTAGGCGCTCTGCGGTTGTTTGCCCTGCTGCCCTGGCGCGCTGTCCAGGCGGTTGGCACGGCCATCGGCTGGATCATGTGGAAAACCCCCAACCGCTCCCGTGACACGGTGCGGATCAACCTCTCCAAGTGCTTCCCGGACATGGAGCCGGCTGCCCGTGAGCGCCTGGTCGGCCAGAGCCTGATGGACATCGGCAAGTCCCTCACCGAAAGCGCCTGCGCCTGGATCTGGCCGGCCCAGCGCTCCATCGACCTGGTACGTGAAGTCGAAGGCCTGGAAGTGCTGCACGAAGCCCTGGCCTCGGGCAAAGGCGTGGTCGGCATCACCAGCCATCTGGGCAACTGGGAAGTGCTCAACCACTTCTATTGCAGCCAGTGCAAGCCGATCATTTTCTACCGCCCGCCCAAGCTCAAGGCGGTGGATGAACTGCTGCGCAAGCAGCGCGTGCAACTGGGTAACCGCGTGGCCGCGTCGACCAAGGAAGGCATCCTCAGCGTGATCAAGGAAGTGCGCAAGGGCGGCCAGGTGGGGATTCCCGCCGACCCGGAGCCGGCCGAATCCGCCGGGATCTTCGTGCCCTTCTTCGCCACCCAGGCGCTCACCAGCAAGTTCGTTCCGAACATGCTTGCTGGCCACAAGGCGGTGGGCGTGTTCCTGCATGCACTGCGGCTGCCGGATGGCTCGGGCTACAAGGTGATTCTGGAAGCGGCGCCGGAAGACATGTACAGCACCGATACCGCCACGTCCTGCGCGGCGATGAGCAAGGTGGTGGAACGTTACGTCGGTGCCTACCCGAGCCAGTACATGTGGAGCATGAAGCGCTTCAAGAAACGCCCGCCGGGTGAAGAGCGCTGGTACTGATTCAAGATCAACGCAAAACCAATGTGGGAGGGGGCTTGCCCCCGATAGCGGTTGCTCAGTCAAATATGTATCGACTGACACACTGCCATCGGGGGCAAGCCCCCTCCCACATTTAAGTCCTGCTCAGGCTTGGCGATCGAGTTTTTTCAGGAACACGGTCATCTCTTTCTCTGCCTGCTTGTCGCCCTGAGCAAGCGCCGCTTCTATCCCCTTCTCCCACGCCAGCCGCGCCGCTGCACGATCTTCCAACCCCAACAGCGCCTTGCCCAACAACTTCCACGCCGCCGAATACTTCGGGTCGAACTCGACGCACTTGCTCAAATGCTCCGCCGCCTTGGCGTTGTCCTTCAGATCCAGATAACCCTTGCCCAAGCCAAACCGCAGCAGCGCGTTATCCACACCCTTGGCGAGCATTTTCTCTAGGGATTCGAGCATGCCGTTCACTCCATTCGATCAGAAAAAGCTCAACCCCACGTGGAACAGCTTCTCCACATCGCGGATATGTTTCTTGTCCACCAGGAACAGAATCACATGGTCCCCGGTTTGGATCACCGTATCGTCGTGGGCAATGATCACCTCTTCGTCACGGATGATCGCGCCAATGGTGGTACCCGGCGGCAAGCCGATATCGCGGATGGCCTTGCCGATCACCTTGCTCGACTTGGAGTCGCCATGGGCAATCGCCTCGATGGCTTCCGCCGCACCACGGCGCAGGGAGTGCACGCTGACGATATCGCCACGGCGTACGTGGGCGAGCAAGGTGCCGATGGTGGCCAGTTGCGGGCTGATGGCGATGTCGATATCACCGCCCTGGATCAGGTCCACGTAGGCCGGGTTGTTGATGATGGTCATCACCTTCTTTGCGCCCAGCCGCTTGGCCAGCAACGACGACATGATGTTGGCTTCGTCATCGTTGGTCAGTGCCAGGAAGATGTCGGCGTCGGCGATGTTTTCTTCCATCAGCAGGTCGCGGTCCGAGGCGCTGCCTTGCAGTACGACGGTGCTGTCCAGGGTGTCGGACAAATGCCGGCAACGTGCCGGGCTCATCTCGATGATCTTGACCTGGTAGCGGCTTTCGATGGCTTCGGCCAGACGCTCACCGATCTGCCCACCGCCGGCGATGACGATGCGCTTGTAGGTCTCATCGAGACGGCGCATTTCGCTCATCACCGCGCGAATATTCGCCTTGGCGGCGATGAAAAACACTTCGTCGTCGGCCTCGATCACCGTATCGCCCTGGGGCAGGATCGGACGGTCACGCCGGAAAATCGCCGCGACGCGGGTTTCCACATTCGGCATATGCTCGCGCAACTGGCGCAGTTGCTGGCCCACCAGCGGGCCGCCGTAGTAGGCCTTTACCGCGACCAGTTGCGCCTTGCCGCCGGCAAAGTCGATCACTTGCAGAGCACCCGGGATTTCGATCAGGCGCTTGATGTAGTGGGTTACCACCTGCTCCGGACTGATCAGTACGTCTACCGGAATCGCATCGTTGTCGAACAGCCCGGCGCGAGTCAGGTAAGCCGCTTCGCGTACGCGGGCGATCTTGGTCGGCGTGTGGAACAGGGTGTGGGCCACCTGGCAGGCGACCATGTTGGTTTCGTCACTGTTGGTCACGGCCACCAGCATGTCGGCGTCATCCGCACCGGCCTGGCGCAGCACGGTCGGGAACGAGGCGCGGCCTTGGACGGTGCGGATGTCGAGGCGGTCGCCGAGGTTGCGCAGGCGCTCGCTGTCGGTGTCGACCACGGTGATGTCGTTGGCTTCGCTGGCCAAATGTTCGGCCAAGGTGCCACCAACCTGCCCTGCCCCAAGGATGATGATTTTCATCCGGTCACTCCCTTTAACCCGTTCAGCCGCGCGCGGCGGCGATCTTGATCAGTTTGGCGTAGTAGAAGCCATCGTGTCCGCCTTCTTGCGCGAGCAACTGGCGGCCGTGGGGCTGCTTGATGCCAGCGGCGGTGGCGAGGTCCAGCTCCCGTGCACCGCTGGTGCGGGCGAGGAAGGCTTCGATCACCTCGGTGTTTTCCGTCGGCAAGGTGGAGCAGGTGGCGTAGAGCAGGATGCCGCCGACTTCCAGGGTCGGCCACATCGCGTCGAGCAACTCGCCCTGCAGCACGGCCAGGGCGGCGATGTCATCGGGTTGGCGGGTGAGCTTGATGTCCGGGTGGCGACGGATTACGCCGGTGGCGGAACAGGGTGCATCGAGCAGGATGCGCTGGAAGGGTTTGCCGTCCCACCACGTAGCGGTGTCACGGCCGTCGGCGGCAATCAGCTCGGCGCTGAGGCCCAGGCGCGCCAGGTTTTCACGCACGCGCACCAGGCGCTTGGCTTCCAGGTCGACGGCGACGACACCGGCCAAGTCCTTTTCGACCTCCAGAATGTGACACGTCTTACCGCCTGGCGCGCAGCAGGCGTCGAGGACGCGTTGGCCCGGTGCCAGGTCGAGCAGGTCGGCAGCCAGTTGTGCGGCCTCGTCCTGCACGCTGATCCAGCCTTCGGCAAAGCCCGGCAGGTTGCGCACATCGGTGGCCGCTTCGAGCACGATGCCGTCGACGCTGTACACGCAGGGCGTGGCATTGATGCCGGCGGTAGTGAGCAATTGCAGGTAGGCATCACGGCTGTGGTGACGGCGGTTGACCCGCAGGATCATCGGCGGATGCGCATTGTTAGCCGCGCAGATGGCTTCCCACTGTTCGGGCCAGAACGCCTTCAGGGATTTTTGCAGCCAGCGCGGGTGAGCGGTACGCACCACCGGGTCATGTTCCAGCTCGGCCAGCAGCGCTTCGCTTTCGCGCTGGGCGCGGCGCAGCACGGCGTTGAGCAGAGCCTTGGCCCAGGGCTTTTTCAGTTTGTCGGCGCAACCGACCGTCTCGCCGATGGCTGCGTGGGCCGGCACACGGGTGTAGAGCAACTGATAGAGGCCCACCAGCAGCAGCGCTTCCACATCGGCATCGGCGGCCTTGAACGGCTTCTGCAGCAACTTGGTCGCCAGTGCCGACAGGCGTGGCTGCCAGCGCGCGGTGCCGAAGGCCAGGTCCTGGGTGAAACCGCGATCGCGGTCTTCGACCTTGTCCAACTGGGTCGGCAATGAACTGTTCAGCGACGCCTTGCCGTTGAGGACGGCGGCGAGAGCCTTGGCGGCAGCCAGACGTGGGTTCATTGGGCTGTCCCGAGGATGGTGCCTACAGCAAATTTCTCACGACGGCTGTTGAACAAATCACTGAAATTAAGCGCCTTGCCACCCGGCAATTGCAGACGGGTCAGGCACAGCGCCTGCTCGCCGCATGCGACCAGCAGGCCGTCCTTGCTGGCGCCGATGATTTCACCTGGAGCGCCTTTGCCCTCGGCGAGTTTGGCGGCCAACACTTTTACGGCTTCGCCATTGAGGGTGCTGTGGCAGACCGGCCAGGGGTTGAAGGCGCGTACCAGGCGTTCCAGCTCCACGGCCGGGCGGCTCCAGTCGATACGCGCTTCGTCTTTGTTCAGTTTGTGGGCGTAGGTGGCCAGGCTGTCGTCTTGGACTTCACCCTCCAGGGTGCCGGCGGCCAGGCCGGCGATGGCCTGGATCACGGCGGGCGGGCCCAGTTCGGCGAGGCGGTCGTGCAGGCTGCCGCCGGTGTCTTCGCCGGTGATCGGGGTGGTGACCTTGAGCAGCATCGGGCCGGTGTCCAAGCCCGCCTCCATGCGCATCACGGTTACGCCGCTTTCGCTGTCGCCGGCTTCCACGGCACGTTGGATCGGCGCCGCACCGCGCCAGCGTGGCAGCAGCGAGGCATGGCTGTTGATGCAGCCCAGGCGCGGGATATCCAGCACCACTTGCGGCAGGATCAAGCCGTAGGCTACGACCACCAACAGGTCAGGCTTCAGTGCTGCCAGCTCGGCTTGGGCTTCGGTATTACGCAGGGTCGGCGGCTGCAGCACGGGAATATTGTGCTCCAGCGCCAGCTGCTTGACCGGGCTTGGCATCAGTTTTTGCCCGCGACCGGCCGGGCGATCCGGCTGGGTGTACACCGCGACGATGTCATAAGGGCTGGCAAGCAGGGCCTTGAGGTGTTCGGCGGCGAATTCTGGAGTGCCGGCAAAAACAATGCGCAGTGGCTCGGTCATGGGAGGTCTCGGTTAAAAGCAGTCACAAAAGAAAAAGGCTTGCCGCAGCAAGCCTTTGGAAGAAGGGCATCAAGCTTGCTGGCGGTGCTTTTTTTCCAGCTTCTTCTTGATCCGGTCGCGCTTGAGCGTGGACAGGTAATCGACAAACAGCTTGCCGTTGAGGTGGTCGCATTCGTGCTGGATGCACACCGCCAGCAGGCCTTCGGCAATCAGCTCGAACGGCTTGCCGTCGCGGTCCAGGGCCTTGATCTTCACGCGCAGCGGGCGCTCGACGTTCTCGTAGAACTCGGGCACCGACAGGCAGCCTTCCTGGTACTCGCCCATCTCGTCGGTCAGCGGTTCGAACTCGGGGTTGATGTACACCATCGGTTCGCTGCGATCTTCCGACAGGTCCATGACCACGACGCGCAGGTGTACGTTGACCTGGGTCGCGGCGAGGCCGATGCCCGGGGCTTCATACATTGTTTCAAACATGTCATCGACCAACTGACGAACCTTGTCGTCCACTACGGCCACCGGCTTGGCGATCGTGCGCAAACGCGAGTCGGGAAATTCGAGGATGTTCAAAATAGCCATAAGCGTAATTGCTGCACATGTGAGGTAAAGGCAAATCGGCGTTGGGATGGACCCAGACAGCCGGTGTGAAACGCCCCGAAGCCGCGAAGGCCCTGGCATTTCACGCGAACGCACATAATAAAGGAGATTCACCCCATGAGGAAATCGCTACTCGTCTTGCTGCTGTGGGCCCCGTTTGCCATGGCCCTGCTGCCCCAGCCCGTCCAGCGCCTGGATCAATCGACACAACAGGCCATCCAGCGCTTTTTACTGCACAACCGCATTCTTGATTCGCCACAGGACCTGGACAGCGCGCCGTACATTGTTGCCGCTGATGCGGGTCGAGTGCTGGGGGGCAACGGTGAGCGGGTGCATGCCAGGGGCAACCTGGATCCTTCCCAACCCCATTACGGAATATTCCGACGCGGCAAGGTCTACACCGACCCGCAGACCCAAGAACTACTGGGCATCAACGCCGACGATATCGGCACTGCCCGTTTCGTCACGGCTGGCGACCTCACCACCCTGGCCGTGCAGCGAGTGACCCAGGAGGTGCGCCCGGGTGACCGCCTGCTACGTGCGCAATCTCCTGTCGATCCGGCCACCCTTGAGGTCATTTCAACGGCACCCTTCATCGAAGGGCACATCATCGATATCCCCAAGGGTGTCACCCAGATCGGCGTGCTCGATGCTGTCACCCTGAACAAAGGCCGCCGTGACGGCCTGGTCGAAGGCCAACTGCTCAGCGTGATCAAGGCTGGCGCCACCGTGCGCGACAGCCTCACCGGCACGCCGACCAGACTCCCCGATGAACGTGCCGGCACCCTGCTGGTATTTCGCACCTACGAAAAGCTCAGCTACGGCCTGATCCTCAATGCCTCGCGACCGCTGGCGGTGATGGACCGTTTCGAGACTGCGCATCAAACACAATGAATAGGTTGCTAAATAAGTTACCAACAGAGTTATCCACAGCTTGTTCCGGTCAAGGATGATCAAATGAATCCGATAAACAGTCATGAAATATCCCCGTCAGAACTGGAAGCCCGACTACGCTTGCACAGGCTGCCGGAACTGGGCCCCAAGCGTTTTCGCTTATTGATCGAAGCGTTCGGCTCTGCGTCAAAGGCCATCAGTGCTCCCGCCAGTGCCTGGCGTTCGCTAGGGTTGCCGGCCATCAGCGCCGATGCCCGGCGCAGCCATGAAATCCGCGAGGGCGCCAGCGCGGCATTGGCCTGGCTGGGGTGCCCTACCCAGCATTTGCTGATGTGGGACCAACCGGAGTACCCCGCACTGCTCGCCCAGATTGACGACGCGCCGCCGCTGTTGTTCGTCGCGGGTGACCCTCTGATCCTGGAAAAACCGCAACTGGCGATGGTGGGAAGCCGCCGCGCATCCCGTCCTGGCATGGACACCGCCGCTGCATTTTCCCGCAGCCTGGCGAGCGCGGGTTTTGTCATCACCAGCGGCCTGGCCTTGGGTATTGACGGCGCCGCCCATCAAGCCGCATTGGACGTGGGCGGCCAGACAATCGGCGTCCTCGGCACAGGGCTCGAAAATTTTTATCCACAGCGCCACCGACGGCTGGCGGCGGCGATGATTGACCAGGGCAGCGCCGTGGTTTCCGAGTTTCCGCTGGACGCCCCGCCTCAGGCCGGCAACTTTCCCAGGCGTAACCGCATCATCAGCGGGCTGTCCCTTGGCGTATTGGTGGTGGAGGCGAGCATGGCCAGTGGTTCGCTGATTACGGCTAAGCTGGCGGCCGAGCAGGGACGCGAGGTGTACGCGATTCCGGGCTCCATCCATCATCCCGGCGCCAAGGGTTGCCATCAGTTGATTCGCGACGGTGCGGTATTGGTGGAGACCATCGAGCACATTCTTGAAGGCTTGCGCGGCTGGCAGGCGCTGTCCCGTCCGGCGCCGATGCCGGTGACCCATCCGCTGGTAGCGCTGCTGCACGCGGCGCCGCACACCAGTGAAGCGCTTGCGATTGCCAGCGGGCGGCCGTTGTCCCAGGTGTTGGCGACGCTTACGGAGCTGGAGCTTGAAGGCCAGGTCATCTGCGAAAGCGGGCGCTGGCTTGCGCGCTGCTAGGTTTTGTAACGAAGATCGGTAAACTGCGCAGAGCTTTAGTCTGGAGAGTGAACAATGGTCAACCGGTGGCGTGTGCTGGAAACCGCACGAGAAATTCGCGCAGGCGCAGTGATTGCCTACCCAACCGAAGCGGTTTGGGGCCTGGGCTGCGACCCGTGGAACGAAGAAGCAGTGGACCGTTTGCTCGCCATCAAGAATCGCTCGGTGGACAAGGGCCTGATCCTGGTGGCGGACAGCATCCGCCAGTTCGACTTTCTCTTCGAAGACTTCCCGCAGGAATGGATCGACCGCATGGCCGCCACCTGGCCCGGGCCGAATACCTGGCTGGTGCCCCATCAGGACTTGCTGCCGGAATGGGTGACAGGTGTGCATGACACGGTGGCGCTGCGGGTGACTGACCATCCGCTGGTGCGGGATTTGTGCTCACTGGTAGGGCCGTTGATTTCCACCTCGGCCAACCCTCAGGGTCGCCCGGCGGCGCGTACGCGGATTCGCGTGGAGCAATACTTCCGTGGCCAGGTGGACCTGGTGTTGGGTGGCGCCCTGGGTGGGCGCAAGAACCCCAGCCTGATTCGTGACCTGGTGACCGGCGAGGTTGTGCGGCCTTCCTGAGACCGAGGGCGGCCATCGCGGGCAAGCCCGGCTCCCACACCTGATCCGCGTCTTTCATGACAACGCGGTCAAGTGTGGGAGCCGGGCTTGCCCGCGATGAGGCCCTTACAGACTCCAGATATCGGTTGCCTTACGGCAGCAGAATGGTCGACCCCGTCGTGCGCCGTGCCGACAACTCAGTCTGCGCCTTGGCTGCCTCTGCCAGCGAGTACCGCTGGTTGATATCAATGCGCACCTTGCCGCTCTTGATCATCGAGAACAGGTCATCGGCCATCGCCTGCAGGTTCTGCGGGTTGTTGGCATAGGTCGCCAAGGTCGGCCGGGTGACGTACAGCGAACCCTTGGCCGACAGGATCCCCAGGTTCACTCCATCCACCGCGCCCGACGCATTGCCGAAACTCACCACCAGCCCGCGGGGCGCTACGCTGTCCAGCGAGGTCAGCCAGGTGTCCTTGCCGACGCCGTCATACACCACTGGGACTTTTTTGCCGTCGGTCAACTCCAGCACGCGCTGGGCGACGTTTTCCTTGCTGTAGTCGATGGTTTCCCAGGCACCGAGGGATTTGGCCAGGGCGGCCTTTTCCGGCGAGCTCACCGTACCGATCAGCTTGACGCCCAGGGCCTTCGCCCACTGGCACGCCAGGGAGCCTACGCCGCCGGCAGCTGCGTGGAACAAGATGGTTTCACCGCCTTTGAGTTCATAGGTCTGTCGCAGCAGATACTGCACGGTCAGGCCCTTGAGCATGGCACCGGCGGCCTGTTCGAAGCTGATATCGTCCGGCAGGTGCACCAGGTTGGCGGCGGGCAACACATGCAGTTGGCTGTAGGCGCCCAGCGGGCCACTGCCGTAGGCCACGCGATCGCCGACTTTGAATTGGCTGACTTCACTGCCGACGGCATCGACCACGCCGGCGCCTTCTGCGCCCAGCCCCGATGGCAAGGCCGGCGGCGCGTACAGGCCGCTGCGGAAATAGGTGTCGATGAAGTTCAGGCCGATCGCCTCGTTACGCACGCGAACCTGCTGCGGGCCAGGCTCGGCCGGCGTGTAGTCCACATACTCAAGCACTTCGGGGCCGCCATGGGCGCTGAACTGGATACGTTTGGCCATCTGCACTTCTCCTGGGTTCGAATCGCGTAGCCCCCTATCGGACTCCTAAGCTTGATCTTCGTCAACTGCGACGCACATGGGTGCGGTGTTATCCTGTGCGCCCATTTGCCGCCGACGCCCAATGGCCTCGCGTAGCTTTGCCCGATTCAAGGTGATGCCATGACTACCCGCACCGAGGCTGTAAAGGCCTACCTGCTTGACCTGCAAGACCGCATTTGCAGCGCCCTGGAAACCTTCGAGACGGACACTCGCTTTATCGAAGACGCCTGGACCCGGCCTGCCGGCGGCGGCGGTCGCACCCGTGTGATCGAGAACGGTACGGTGATCGAAAAAGGCGGCGTTAACTTTTCCCATGTGTTTGGCAGCGGCCTCCCTCCTTCTGCCAGTGCGCATCGGCCCGAGCTGGCCGGTCGCGGTTTCGAGGCCCTGGGCGTGTCGCTGGTGATCCACCCGCACAATCCTCATGTGCCGACGTCCCACGCCAACGTGCGGTTTTTCATCGCAGAAAAAGAAGGCGAAGAACCGGTGTGGTGGTTCGGCGGTGGCTTCGACCTCACGCCTTACTACGGCAACGAAGAAGACTGCATCCACTGGCACCGGGTGGCCGAGCAGGCCTGTGCGCCGTTCGGTCCTGACGTGTATTCGCGCTACAAAGCCTGGTGCGACACTTACTTCCACATCAAGCACCGCAACGAACCGCGCGGTATCGGCGGCCTGTTTTTCGATGACCTGAACGAGTGGGGCTTCGACACCTGCTTCGCCTTCATCCGTGCCATCGGCGATGCCTACCTCGACGCCTACCTGCCGATCGTGCAGCGCCGCAAGGCCATCGCCTACACCGAGCAACAGCGCGAATTCCAGGAATTCCGCCGAGGCCGCTACGTTGAATTCAACCTGGTCTACGACCGTGGCACCTTGTTCGGGTTGCAATCGGGCGGGCGTACCGAGTCGATCCTGATGTCGCTGCCGCCGCAAGTGCGCTGGAGCTACGACTGGAAGGCCGAGGCCGGCAGCGAAGAAGCACGCCTCACCGACTACTTCCTGCAAGACCGTGACTGGCTTGGCCTTGACGCACCCAAGGCGGCTGTCTGATGGACCGTTATGTCGTCTTCGGCAACCCCATCGGCCACAGCAAGTCGCCGCTGATCCACCGCATGTTCGCCGAGCAGACCGGCGAGCAACTGGACTACAGCACACTGCTGGCGCCCTTGGATGATTTCACCGGCTGTGCCCGTGAGTTCTTTCTGCAGGGCCGTGGCGCCAATGTCACCGTGCCGTTCAAGGAAGACGCCTACCGACTGGCCGACACCCTGACCGAGCGCGCCCAACGTGCCGGTGCGGTGAATACCTTGAGCAAGCTGGCAGACGGCAGCCTGTTGGGCGACAACACCGATGGCGCCGGCCTGGTGCGCGATCTCACCATCAACGCCGGGCTGAGCCTGCAAGGCAAACGCATCCTGCTGCTGGGCGCGGGTGGTGCGGTGCGTGGCGCGCTGGAACCGTTGCTGGCCGAGCAGCCGGGCTCGCTGATCATCGCCAACCGCACCGTGGAAAAGGCCGAATTGCTCGCCGAGCTGTTCGACGACCTGGGCCCGGTATCTGCCAGCGGTTTCGACTGGCTGCGTGAGCCGGTGGACGTGATCATCAACGCCACGTCCGCCAGCCTGTCAGGCGATGTACCGCCGATTGCGGGTAGCCTGATCGAGCCGGGCAAGACCTTTTGCTACGACATGATGTACGCCAAGGAACCGACCGCGTTCTGCCGTTGGGCGACGGAGCACGGTGCAGCGGTGGCGATGGATGGCCTGGGCATGCTGGTGGAACAGGCGGCGGAAGCCTTCTACCTGTGGCGCGGCGTGCGCCCGGATTCGGCGCCTGTATTGGCTGAACTTCGCCGCCAGTTGATCTGACACTGATCCAAATGTGGGAGGGGGCTTGCCCCCGATGAGGGAGTGTCAGTTGATACATCCATGGCTGACACACCGCTATCGGGGGCAAGCCCCCTTCCACATTGTTGATCGTTTTCAGTCTTGGAACTGGATGGGGCAATTGTCGGCCCCTTCCAGCTTTCTCAACTCTTCCACCACCTGCGGCCTGGCCCGGCGCAGCGTCAAACTGCGGCCCAGCCCACGCAAGCGCCGAGCCTCCTGGTGCAGCATCTCCACCCCTGAATAGTCGATAAAGTTGATCTGCTGCGCCTCGATCACCACCCGCTCGCCCTGCAGGCTTTGCAGACGCACTTGCAGGTAATGGCTGGCGCCGAAAAAGATCGAGCCGCCCACGCGCAGCACATCCTCATCGCCATCTCGCCACTGTTGTACCCGTGGCTGGGAGGTGCGCTTGAGGTAGAAAAACAGCGACGCCAGCACCCCTGCATAAATGGCGGTTTGCAGCTCCAGCAACAAGGTGGCCACACACGTCAAGCTCATCACCACAAACTCGGCGCGACTGACGCGGAACAGCGCACGAATGCCGCGACGGTCCACCAGCCCCCAACTGATCAGCAAGATGCTCGCGGCCATGCTCGGGATCGGGATATGGGCGATCAGGGCCGCGCCAAATAACGCGAACAACGCCACCCATAACGCGGAAAACACCCCGGCCAACGGCGAGCAGGCGCCCGCCTCGTAGCTGAGGCCGGAACGTGTGAACGAGCCGGCTGACAGGTAGCCGGAGAAAAATCCGCCCACGATATTGGATAGACCCTGTGCACGGACTTCCTGGTTGGCGTCGAGCAATTGCTGTGAGCGCGCCGACAACGAGCGGGCAATCGACAGGCTGGTCACCAACCCGAGCATGCCCACCGCCACGGCGCTCGGCAGCAGGCGCAGGAGCATGTCCAGGTCCATCGGCAACGGGCTGAACGGCGGCAGTTTGCCCACAAACGAACTGACCAGCGCTACGTGCCCGAACATCGCTGGCCACAGCCACGCCACCAGGCTGCCCAGTGCCAGCGCAATCAACAGCGTTGGCCAGCGAGGCACCAGGTACTTGAGCAGCGCGCCGACCAGCAACGTGCCAAACCCCAGTAAGAGGGACGCGTGGTCCCATTCGCCGCTGTGATGAATCAGTGCCAACAAGCTATTGATGGCGGTGGCCTGGCTTGGCAGATCCAGCCCCATCAGGTTGGGCAACTGGCCGAGGGCGATCACCACGGCGGCACCCAAGGTGAACCCGAGCACCACCGAGTGCGATACAAAATTTACCAACGCGCCGAAGCGCAGCATGCCCAACAGCCACTGGAAAACGCCGGCGAGGAAGGTCAGCAGCAGGATCAGGGTGATGTAGTCCTGTGACCCCGGCACGGCCAATGGACTGACGCTGGCGTACAGCACAATGGAAATCGCCGCCGTGGGCCCGCAGATCAAGTGCCAGGACGAACCCCAGAGGCAAGCGATCAGTACCGGGATGATCGCGGCGTACAGGCCGTACTCGGGTGGGAGACCGGCAATCAGCGCGTAGGCAATCGACTGTGGCAGGGCGAGGACTGCGCCACTGAGGCCGACGATTGCATCCCGGCCGACGCTGGCACGGGTTTGGCGCGGGAGCCAGCTGAGGAAGGGAAAGAGTGTGTGGCGGTTGGGCCGGGGCATCGCGGACTCGGATCGGAAGGTTTGCATCAGAGTATCAGTACACACAGGGCCTATGTGGGAGGGGGCTTGCCCCCGATGAGGGAGTGTCAGTTGATACATCCATGGCTGAGACACCGCTATCGGGGGCAAGCCCCCTCCCACATTTGAATTGCATCAGGCCTCAGAGTCTGGCTTTAACTGCAGGGAGTGCGTCTTTACCGTCCAGTGTTTTTACACCCTCAAGCCACTTATCCAATACCGCCGGATTGGCCTTGATCCACGTCTTCGCCGCATCGGCGTTGCTGACCTTGTTGTTGGCGACCTCGGCCATGATGCCGTTCTCCATCTCCTGGGTAAAACTCAGGTTGGTCAGCAGTTTTCCTACGTTCGGGCAGGCCTGTGCGTAACCCTTGCGGGTCAAGGTATACACGCTGCCAGTGTCACCAAAGTATTTCTCGCCACCCTTGAGGTAGCGCATTTTCAACTGCACGTTCATCGGATGCGGGGTCCAGCCGAGGAAGGTGACGAATTTCTGTTTCTTCACCGCTCGCGACACTTCGGCCAGCATCGCCTGTTCGCTGGACTCGACCAGCTTCCACTGGCCCAGGTCGAAGTCGTTCTTCTTGATGATTTCCTGCAACGAGATATTTGCCGGCGCGCCGGAGCCGATGCCGTAGATCTTCTTGTCGAACTTGTCGGCAAACTTGTTCAGGTCGGCAAAATCATGCACCCCGGCGTCCCACACATAGTCGGGCACAGCGAGAGTGAACTCGGTGCCGTCGAGGTTTTTCGCCAGTTGCACCACATCGCCATTGGCCACGAACTTGTCGTAGAAGCCCTGCTGTGCCGGCATCCAGTTGCCGAGGAACACGTCCACCTGGCCGTCCTTGAGCCCGCCGAAGGTGATTGGCACCGCCAGGGTGTCCACCTTCGGTTTGTAGCCCATGCCGGTCAGCAGGAAACCGGCGATGGCGTTGGTGGCTGCGATATCGCTCCAGCCCGGATCGGCCATTTTTACCGTTTCACAACTGGCGTCCGCGTACACGTTGGCGCTGGTCAGTACCAACAGGCTCAACATCACAGTCAACTTTTGCATGGCCTTCCCTCTGTATTTATTGGTTTTGGCAGGGTTGTGGATAACGTGCCTTGCGCTCCAGGTCGTCGAGGTCGATATGGTTGCGCATGTATTGCTGACTGGCGTCCACCAGTGGCTGGTGATCCCAGCTCTTCAGCTTGCCCTGGGTGAGTGCCTCGAATACCAGGCGACGACGGCGTTGACTGGCGAGCACCTGCTGGTGGATCGCCGGGATGTCCCATTTGGCCCGCGCCTCACTCAAAAACGCCTCGAACAGTGGCCGGTGTTCCGGTGACTGGCTGAGGTTCTCCCGCTCGTGCGGGTCGTTGTGCACATCGAACAGTAGACAAGGGTCGTCTTCGCTGTAGATGAATTTGTAGGCGCCTCGGCGAATCATCATCAGCGGCCTGATGGTGCCTTCGGCCATGTATTCGCCGAACACTTCGTCGTGCCCGCCCTGCCCTTGCAAGTGCGGGACCAGAGAGCGGCCGTCCAGCGGCAGGCGCGGGTCCAGTTCGCCGCCGGCCAGTTCCACCAGGGTCGGCAGCAGGTCGGCGGTGGACACGGCTTGCGTCACTCGGCCCGCCGCGAATTGCCCCGGCGCACTGACCAGCAGCGGTACGCGCGCGGCCATTTCGAACCAGTGCATTTTGTACCAGAGCCCGCGCTCGCCGAGCATGTCACCGTGGTCGCCGGAGAAGATGATGATGGTGTCATCGGCCAGGCCGGTGTCTTCCAGGGTCTGCAGCAGCTTGCCGACATTGCTGTCGATGTAGCTGCACGCGCCGAAGTAGGCGCGGCGCGCATCGCGGATCTTATCCACGGGCAGCGGTTTGTCCCACAGGTCGTAGACCTTGAGCAGGCGCTGGGAGTGGGGGTCGAGTTCAGCCTGGGCAGGCGTTGCAGGCAGGGGGATGTCGGCGTCGTCGTACAGGTCCCAGAACGGCTTGGGAATGGTGTACGGGTCGTGCGGGTGGGTCATCGATACCGTCAGGCAGAACGGTCGTTCGCCGTCTTCGCGGATATGGTCGAACAGGTATTGCCGGGCCTTGAACACCACCTCTTCGTCGAAATCCAGCTGGTTGGTGCGCACGCACGGGCCGGCTTGCAGCACCGACGACATGTTGTGGTACCAGGTGGGGCGCACGTGCGGCTCGTCCCAGTTCACCGCCCAGCCATAGTCGGCGGGGTAGATGTCACTGGTCAGGCGTTCTTCGTAACCGTGCAGTTGGTCGGGACCGCAGAAGTGCATCTTGCCCGACAGCGCGGTGCGGTAGCCGAGGCGGCGCAGGTAGTGAGCGTAGGTCGGCACGTCGGCGGGGAAATCGGCGGCGTTGTCGTAGGCGCCGATCTTGCTCGGCAACTGACCGCTGACCAAGGTAAAGCGCGACGGTGCGCACAGCGGGCTGTTGCAGTACGCGGCATCGAACACCACGCCCTGTGCGGCGAGGCGGCTCAGGTTGGGCAATTTGATGGGGGAAGGTCCGTAGAACGGCAACATCGGCGCGGCCATTTGATCGGCCATGATGAAAAGAATGTTCTTGCGCTTCATGATCTATCGGCATTCCATAGGCGGTGTTTATGCGAATGAGCATGCAGCCCATGGAAAATGGGGTAAAGCCCATGAAAAGCAATGTCTAGGATAAGCACCGCTTATGTATGAAGCCCTTGGCGACCTGTCCCTCGATCTGCTGCGCGCGTTCGAAGCAGCGGCGCGCCACCGCAGTTTTACCGCCGCTGCCATGGAACAGGGCACCACCCAGCCCGCGATCAGCCAGCAGATCAAGCGCCTGGAGGAACAACTGGCGATCCGCCTGTTTGATCGCATCTACCGTGGCATTGAGTTGACCGATGCCGGCGCCCTGTTGTTCGAGCATGTGCAGGGCGGTTTGCAGGGCATCAACCAGGGACTGAGCCTGATTACCCAGCAGGATCAGCATGAAGTGCTGCAAGTGGCGACCGACTTCGCCTTCGCCGCTTATTGGTTGATGCCGCGTTTGCACCGCTTCCACCAGGCCAACCCCCAGGTGGACGTCAGCCTGGTGACTAGCGAACGCAACCACGCGACCTTGCGCAGCGATATTGATGTGGCGGTACTGTTTGGCGACGGCCGTTTCAAGCAGGGCGATAGCCTGTGGCTGTTCAACGAGGAAGTGTTCCCGGTGTGCAGCCCGCAGTGGCTCAAAGAACAGGCCACGCCACTGACTAAGCAAAATTTGCACGATTTTCCGTTGTTGCACCTGCGCCAGGAAAACAACAGCCAGTGGTTCGACTGGAGTGGCGTGTTTCGCGAACTGGGCATCACCACTGCGCCCACCCCCGGCCAGTTGCGCTTCGATAACTACACCCTGTTGATCCAGGCTGCGATTGCCGGCCAGGGCGTGGCCATCGGCTGGCGCCATCTGGTGGACAACCTGCTGGAGCAGAACTGGCTGTGCCGACCGATCCACGACACGGTGATCTCGCGTTTCGGCTATTACGTGGTGCAACCCCAGCGCAAACGCCGAGGGCAGTTGGTGGAGCGGTTTGTCGACTGGCTGGTGGCCGAGCAGGCCAGCAGCGCGCAGTCGCTGACCGGACTGGCCCTGCCATCGATTGCGGTCTAGCATCTGGCGCATATTGGATCCGGAGTCCGTCATGCAACGTATCAAGGGCTATCACGCCCATATCTACTTCGACGCGAACACTATCGAACAGGCACGCACCTTGTGTGAAGACGCTGCCAAACTGTTCCCGCTGCGCATGGGCCGTGTGCACGAGCGGCCTGTAGGGCCGCACCCGGACTGGAGCTGCCAGTTGGCGTTCGACCCGGAATACATCGGTGTGGTGTTGCCGTGGCTGGTGATCCATCGCAATGGCCTGGTGGTGTTCCTGCACCCCGATACCGGCGATGACCTGAAGGACCACACTGACTATGCCGTCTGGATGGGGGCAATGCGGGAGCTGAACTTGTCAGCCTTTTCTTAAATTAAATCCCTAAATATGGGATTGATATTTATATATTGAGACTTTCTGCGCCGTAGGTTTATATTCGCTGCATCCGCTCAGAACTCAGGTGAAGCGATGCAGGCGCAATTGATCGCGCTCGATTGGGGTACCAGTTCCCTTCGTGCTTATAAACTCGGCCCCGTCGGCGCAGTGCTGGAACAGCGCTCGCTGGCGTGGGGCATCATGCATTTGCCCAATGAACCCCGGGACATTGCTGGCGTGCGTTGCAGCGATGGCTTCGAGTTGGCGTTCGATGCGGCGTGTGGTGACTGGCTCGACGCCGAGCCCGGTTTGCCGGTGATTGCCTGCGGCATGGTCGGCAGTGCCCAGGGCTGGAGCGAAGCGGCTTATCGCAACACCCCTGTCGATGTCGCCAGCCTTGGCCAGGCGCTGCATAAGGTGCGCAGCCTGCGTGGCGTGGATGTGCATATCGTGCCGGGCGTGATCGAGCAGATCGGCTTGCCCAACGTGATGCGCGGCGAAGAAACCCAAGTGCTGGGCGTGCTTCAAGGGCTGAGCACCAATGGGTTGATCGGCCTGCCCGGCAGCCATTCCAAGTGGGTCGAGGTGGTCGATGGCTGCATCACTCACTTCGACACCTTCATGACCGGCGAGCTGTTTGCGGTGTTGAGCAAGCACAGCATCCTCGGGCGTACCCAGCAACAATCCGCGCAATTCCAGGCTGACGCCTTTGACCGCGGCGTGCAGGTGGCGCTGTCCAAAGACGGCGAGCGCGGCGTGCTGTCGACGCTTTTCAGTGCGCGCACCCTGGGCCTCACCGCTGAACTCACTGCCGAGCAGCAGCCCGATTACCTCTCCGGCTTGCTCATCGGCCATGAACTCGCCGGCCTGCCCGGCAGTGCCCGGCACAAGCCGATCATCCTGGTCGGCGCCGCGCCCCTCTGCGCCCGCTATCAACGCGCCCTCGCCCTCTGCGGCTTCGCCCACGTCAGTCTGGCGCAGGAGGCCACCGAGCGCGGACTGTGGCAATTGGCGGTGGCATCCGGGCTCACTCAACCTGTATTAGAGGCCTGACATGCTCAAGCACGCACTCGCACAAAACGGTTTGATCGCGATTCTGCGCGGCATCCGCCCGGACGAAGCCCAGGCCGTCGGCCAGGTGTTGTACGAGGCCGGGTTTCGTGTGATCGAAGTCCCGCTGAATTCGCCCGATCCTTACACCAGCATTCGCACCCTGCGCGACAGCCTGCCCGCCGATTGCCTGATCGGCGCAGGCACGGTGTTGCTGCCTGAGCAGGTCGAGCAGGTGAAGGCGGCCGGTGGCCAGGTGATCGTGATGCCCCACAGCGATGCCAAGGTGCTGCGAGCGGCGAAAGCCGCAGGCCTGTTCCTGTCGCCAGGTGTTGCGACACCGACCGAAGCTTTCGCCGCCCTGGCCGAAGGTGCTGACGTGCTGAAGCTGTTCCCCGCCGAGCAGATGGGCCCGGCGGTGATCAAGGCGTGGCTGGCGGTACTGCCGGCAGGCACCTTGCTGCTGCCGGTCGGCGGCATTACCCCGGACAACATGCAGGTGTTTGTCGATGCCGGCGCCAAAGGGTTCGGGCTGGGTTCCGGGTTGTTCAAACCGGGTATGACAGTGGATCAGGTAGCGAGCCGTGCCCAGGCTTATGTCGCCGCCTGGAAAGTCCTGAGCTGACATCAAGTTCCGCGCCCCTGGCGCTGCATCTATAAGAGAGACAAGAGATGAAAATCACCAAACTGACGACCTTTATCGTCCCGCCGCGCTGGTGCTTCCTCAAGGTCGAGACCGACCAGGGCGTGACCGGCTGGGGTGAGCCCGTGGTCGAAGGCCGCGCCCATACCGTGGCGGCTGCCGTCGAAGAACTGTCCGACTACCTGATCGGCAAAGACCCGCGCAACATCGAAGACATCTGGACCGTGCTCTATCGCGGCGGCTTCTACCGCGGCGGTGCGGTGCACATGAGCGCCCTCGCCGGTATCGACCAGGCGCTGTGGGACATCAAGGGCAAGGCCCTCGGCGTGTCCGTCAGCGACTTGCTCGGCGGCCAGGTGCGCGACAAGATCCGCGTGTACTCGTGGATCGGTGGTGACCGCCCAGCCGACACCGCCCGCGCTGCCAAAGAGGCTGTGGCTCGAGGCTTCACCGCGGTGAAGATGAATGGCACCGAAGAACTGCAATTCGTCGACAGCTTCGAAAAGGTCGACCTGGCCCTGGCAAACGTCGCCGCTGTGCGTGATGCGGTCGGCCCCAACGTCGGCATCGGCGTCGACTTCCATGGCCGTGTGCACAAGCCCATGGCCAAGGTGCTGATGAAGGAGCTGGATCCGTACAAGCTGATGTTTATCGAAGAGCCGGTGCTCAGCGAAAACTACGAAGCGCTCAAGGAACTCGCGCCGCTGACCAGCACCCCGATTGCCCTGGGCGAGCGCCTGTTCTCGCGCTGGGACTTCAAGCGTGTGCTCAGCGAAGGCTATGTCGACATCATCCAGCCCGATGCTTCCCACGCGGGTGGCATCACCGAAACCCGCAAGATCGCCAACATGGCCGAGGCCTATGACGTGGCCCTGGCACTGCACTGCCCGCTGGGTCCGATTGCCCTGGCGGCGTGTTTGCAACTGGATGCGGTCTGCTACAACGCGTTTATCCAGGAGCAAAGCCTGGGCATTCACTACAACGAGAGCAACGACCTGCTCGACTATGTGCGCGACCCCGGTGTGTTCGACTATGACCAGGGCTTCGTGAAGATCCCCAACGGGCCGGGGCTGGGCATCGAGATCAATGAGGAATACGTGATCGAGCGCGCGGCCATCGGCCACCGCTGGCGCAACCCGATCTGGCGGCATGCCGACGGCAGCTTCGCCGAGTGGTAAGCACCCTGCAGGAGCCGGGATGCCGGCTCCTGCAAGCCCTCAATAAGCATAAGAAGAGGCAACCCCCATGCACCCTGAATCCTTCACCGGGCAGGCTTCTTTAGTCACGCCTACCAAAAAGCGTTTTTTCATCATGGTGCTGCTGTTCATCACCGTGGTGATCAATTACCTCGACCGCAGCAACCTGTCGATTGCAGCCCCGGCGCTGACCAGCGAACTGGGCATCGACCCGGTTCAGGTCGGGCTGATTTTCTCCGCGTTCGGCTGGACCTACGCAGCCATGCAGATCCCTGGCGGCTGGCTGGTGGACCGCGTGCCGCCGCGCATTCTCTATACCGCCGCGCTGATCTTGTGGTCCATCGCCACCGTGATGCTCGGCTTCGCTGCCAGCTTTATCGCGTTGTTCGTGCTGCGCATGGCGGTGGGTGCCCTGGAAGCCCCGGCGTATCCGATCAACAGCCGCGTGGTCACCACCTGGTTTCCCGAGCGCGAACGCGCCACGGCGATTGGCTTCTATACCTCCGGGCAGTTTGTCGGGCTGGCATTCCTCACGCCGGTACTGGCCTGGCTGCAACACGCCTTCGGCTGGCACATGGTGTTTGTCGTCACCGGTGGCGTTGGCATCCTGTGGGGGATCATCTGGTACGCGGTGTATCGCGAGCCGAAGGATTTCAAAGGCGCCAACGCCGCTGAAATCGAGCTGATCCGCGAAGGCGGCGGCCTGGTGGACATGCAGGAAAAAACCGCCAAGGCCCCGTTCAGCTGGGTCGACCTGGGGATCGTGCTGAGCAAGCGCAAACTCTGGGGCATCTACCTGGGGCAGTTCTGCCTGAACTCCACGCTGTGGTTTTTCCTGACGTGGTTCCCCACCTACCTGGTGAAATATCGCGGGATGGACTTCATCAAGTCCGGCCTGCTGGCATCGTTGCCGTTCCTGGCGGCGTTTGTCGGCGTGCTGTGTTCCGGGATCTTTTCCGACTGGCTGATTCGTCGCGGTGCGTCGGTGGGGTTTGCGCGCAAGTTGCCGATCATTGGCGGGCTGCTGATTTCCACGGCGATCATCGGCGCCAACTATGTGGACTCGACGGCCTGGGTGATTGCGTTCCTGGCGGTGGCGTTCTTTGGCAATGGCCTGGCGTCGATTACCTGGTCGCTGGTGTCGACCCTGGCACCGGCCCGCCTGTTGGGGCTGACCGGTGGGGTGTTCAACTTCATCGGCAACCTGTCGGCGATTGCCACGCCGATTGTGATCGGCTTTTTGGCCAGCGGTGATTCGTTTGCGCCGGCGATTACCTACATCGCGGTGCTGGCCTTGCTCGGGGCGCTTTCCTACGTGTTGCTGGTCGGTAAAGTCGAGCGGATCGAGTTGTAAAAACGGGCGACCTTGCGGTCGCCCTTTTTCATTTCGGCTCAGGGCACCGACATCTCGTTACGGAACACATTCAGCGGGTCCCAGCGCTGCTTGGTGCGGCGCAGGCGGCTTTCAATCATGAGGTCGGGGAAGAAGATCTTGTACCACTGCGGGTTGGGTCCCTTGCTGGGGTCGCCGTCGATAAACAGCATGTCGCGGTCGGGGTAATTGATGTAGCACCCTTCGAACTGGGCATTGACCGGAACGCCGTTGTCATTGGCAAATGCCGCGAAAAACAGTCCCTGGATCCATTGCGCATGGGCTTGATCCGAAGTGCTGCTTTCGTCACGCCAATAGCATTGTGGTTGCCACTTCAAGTAGGACGAACGCTGTGCAACCGATGATTCCCGCCGCACGGCGGCGCTGGCCTGATTGATTTGCCCGCCGAAGGACTGGATCTGGATCAGGCTTTGAGTCAGCCGTTTATCGGGATCGTCCCACGTCAGCGTGTCCCAGATCGCCTGCAGCACAGTGGCGGTGAAAATACCCTTCTGGTAGGCCGACTTATACCGGCCACGCTGGTTGGGCCCTGAGCCGTTGAGTGTCTGCTGGCAATGCAGCCAATCCATTCGACGGGCCGCCGCCAGGGCAGACGCCAGTGAATTGATCGTCGGCCCTGGCGGGTTGCTGCGTGGCAAGTGGGTCGCTGGGGAAGGATTCAGGCATTCGGTAGCGGGAATGCCAATGGCATTGAGCATCGAGCTGACAAAGTCTTCAAAGGGCGCTTGATCATTCAGCTCGCCCTGCTTGTCCACGTAATGAACATCCATCGTGACGTTGCCAGTGTTCTGATGGCGCATCTCAAGTTTGGTCGCCAGGCCCCAGGTGTCCGGGTTGGCCTGGTTGCGGGCAAACCAGCCCTGATAGGCCGCCAGCAATCTGTCGAGGGCTGGCTTGGTCAGCAGGGACCAGTCCCATTCCAGTACCAGCCACAGCACTTCCTTGGGGGCTTGTGGCAAACGTTCGAAGTAGTAACTGGTGATAATCCCGAACTGCCCGCCGCCTGCGCCGCAGCAGGCGGCGAACAGATCCAGTTCGTCCTGTTGGGTGCTATTGCGGGCGACATGCACAGGGACCAGGCCGTTGCCCTGGGCGTTCGGCACCAGGATGTCGACGCCGCTCAACCAATCGCACACCAGGCCATCCTTGCGTGACAGCAGCCCGTAGCCACCGCCGCAAATATGCCCACCCAGCCCGACCGAATAGCACGAGCCGCCGGGCAAGCTCGTGTTGGCCAGTTTGTACAGCGCCACATAGGCATCCCAGTTCTGGCCGCCCGCTTCCAGGCGGTAGCTGTAGCGATGAGGCGAGGCGGGCACCAGTTGTGAGGCAATCTGCCCCGTGGCGTCGTAGACCACTTGGTTCAGTTGGCTGATATCGATGATCGAGAGCACTTCGTTGGGACTGCCGGGCATCTTGTTCGCGACAAAACCCTCATAGCAGTGGCCACCGCTGCGCACCGTAATCCGGCCATCGGGGATCGCCAACGCCTGGGCGGCGGCGTCGATGATGTCCTGGGGGCTGTAACAGAGATAAATCAAGTTGGCGCCGTTCGACGACGATTCACCCTGCACATTGCCCAGCGGCCAGCGCAGGTTGAAACCTTTTTGCAGCGTTGAATGACGACGATCCGCAGCGGTAATGAGATCAAATGCCATGATGTACTCCAAAGAGCCAAGAATGACTTCTGATGCGACTAACTTAACGACCGGGAGGGCAAGGAATGCGGGGCTTGCGCAGGCGGTTAGACGGCAATAGGCATGAAGTGCGTTGAGGGAGGACGCAATGTCCACCCTCAAGCCTAGCGGAAAAAGCTGAAAGCGCCGGGCGCTTACTTACGGGCGTTACGCACGCCTTCCGACAGCGCCGCACACAGGCTCAACACGCCGTCGATGGCTTGCTGGTCGTTCTTGGCATTGGCGATGTGATCGATCAGCGCCGAACCCACCACCACACCGTCGGCCAGCCGGGCGATGGCCGCCGCTTGTTCCGGTGTGCGGATACCAAAGCCGATGCTGATCGGCAGGTCGGTGTGGCGGCGCAGACGGGTCACGGCTTCTTCGACGTGTTCCAGGGTCGCCGCACCGGCACCGGTCACGCCGGCGACCGAAACGTAATACACGAAGCCTGAGCTGCCGTTGAGCACGGTAGGCAGGCGTACGTCGTCGGTGGTCGGTGTGGTCAGGCGGATAAAGTCGATGCCTGCGGCCTGGGCCGGGTCGCAGAGCTCGCCGTTATGCTCGGGCGGCATGTCGACCACGATCAGGCCGTCGACCCCGGCTTCCTTGGCGTCGGCGATGAACTTCGGTACGCCGTATTTGTGGATCGGGTTGAAGTAGCCCATCAACACCAGCGGCGTGTCGTTGTTGTCCTGGCGGAACTCGCGGACCATCTGCAGGGTTTTCACCAGGTTCTGCCTGGCATTCAACGCACGGATGTTGGCCAGCTGAATGGCCGGGCCGTCCGCCATCGGATCAGTGAAGGGCATGCCCAGCTCGATCACATCGGCACCGGCGGCCGGCAGGCCTTTGAGGATCGCCAGGGAGGTGTCATAGCCAGGGTCGCCAGCGGTGACGAAGGTTACCAGGGCGGCACGGTTCTGTTCTTTCAGCTGGGCGAAGCGGGTGTGCAGGCGGCTCATCAGTGTTTCTCCTGCTGCGACTGTTCCATATGGTGCATGACGGTTTGCATATCTTTATCGCCACGCCCCGACAGGTTGACCACCATCAGGTGATCCTGCGGCAGGGTCGGGGCGCGCTTGAACACTTCGGCCAGGGCGTGGGCGCTTTCCAGGGCCGGAATGATCCCTTCCAGGCGGCAGCATTTGTGGAAGGCGTCGAGGGCTTCGTCATCGGTCACCGAGGTGTACTGGACGCGGCCGATGTCATGCAACCAGGCGTGTTCCGGGCCGATGCCGGGGTAATCCAGGCCGGCAGAGATGGAGTGGGCGTCGATGATCTGGCCATCGTCGTCCTGCAGCAGGAAAGTACGGTTGCCGTGCAGTACGCCAGGTACGCCACCGTTGAGGCTGGCGGCGTGCTTGCCGGTTTCGATGCCGTGGCCGGCAGCTTCCACGCCGATGATCTCCACGCTCGTGTCATCCAGGAACGGGTGGAACAGACCCATGGCGTTGGACCCCCCGCCGATGCACGCCACCAGGCTGTCCGGCAGGCGGCCTTCCTGGGCTTGCAGTTGGTCGCGGGTTTCCTTGCCGATCACGGCCTGGAAGTCGCGCACCATGGCCGGGTACGGGTGCGGGCCGGCCACGGTGCCGATCAGGTAGAAGGTGCTGTCGACGTTGGTTACCCAGTCACGCAGGGCTTCGTTCATCGCGTCCTTGAGGGTGCCGGTGCCGGCGACCACCGGGATCACTTCGGCGCCCAGCAGCTTCATGCGGAACACGTTGGCCTGTTGGCGCTCGATATCAGTGGTGCCCATGTAGATCACGCATTGCAGTCCAAAGCGCGCAGCCACGGTGGCAGTCGCCACGCCGTGCATGCCGGCGCCGGTCTCGGCGATGATGCGTTTCTTGCCCATGCGCCGCGCCAGCAGGATCTGGCCGATGCAGTTGTTGATCTTGTGTGCGCCGGTGTGGTTCAGCTCTTCGCGCTTGAGGTAGATCTTGGCGCCGCCACAGAACTCGGTCAGGCGCTCGGCAAAATACAACGGGCTTGGACGACCGACGTAGTCACGTTGGAAGTAGGCCAATTCCTCGTTGAACGCCGGATCGATCTTGGCCGCTTCGTATTCTCGGGCCAGGTCTAGGATCAACGGCATCAGGGTTTCAGCGACGTAACGGCCGCCGAACGCGCCGAACAGGCCGTTGACGTCTGGGCCGTTGCGTAGATCGGTCTGGGACTGAGTCATGGGACGCTCCAGGAGAGAATGGGTGTAGGAAGCAATGAGGGCCACTCTACCCCTGACGTCCTGCGCTGAAAACCGATAAGATCGCCGCAACCTGTCAGGAAAACTCACAGATGAGTCGAGACCTTCCACCCCTCAATGCCTTGCGTGCCTTTGAAGCCACCGCCCGTTTGAACAGCGTCAGCCAGGCAGCCGAGCAATTGCATGTGACCCATGGGGCGGTCAGCCGGCAGTTGAAAGTGCTGGAGGAGCACTTGGGCGTGAGTTTGTTCGTCAAGGAGGGGCGCGGCCTTAAACTCACAGATGCCGGTACTCGTCTACGTGACGCCAGCGCCGAGGCGTTCGAGCGGCTGAGGGACGTGTGCGCCGAACTGACCCAGAGCAGTGCCGACGCACCGTTCGTGCTGGGTTGCTCGGGCAGCTTGCTGGCGCGCTGGCTGATCCCGCGCCTGGGGCGCTTGAACGCGGACCTGCCGGACCTGCGTCTGCACCTGTCGGCGGGTGACGGTGACCTTGACCCGCGCCGCCCCGGCCTGGATGCCCTGTTGGTGTTCGCCGAGCCACCCTGGCCTGCGGATATGCAGGTGTATGAACTGGCCAGCGAACGCATCGGCCCGGTGATGAGCCCGCGTTTCGCCGGCTACGAGCGGCTGCGCCGGGCACCCGCGTCGGCGTTGTGTGGTGAAGCGCTGTTGCACACCACCTCACGTCCGCAAGCCTGGCCCAGTTGGGCGCGGCAACACGGCATCGAACCCGGCGCGTTGAAACACGGCCAGGGGTTTGAGCATTTGTATTATTTGCTGGAGGCGGCAGTGGCCGGGCTGGGCGTTGCGATTGCGCCAGAACCGCTGGTGGTCGAAGACTTGCGCGCGGGTCGCCTGGTGGCGCCGTGGGGTTTCAGTGAAACCCCGGCGCACCTGGCGTTGTGGCTACCCAAGCGCGCCGCGGACGGACGCGCCGGGCAACTGGCGCAGTGGCTCAAGGCTGAGCTGTTGCGCCAGCCAGATTAGTCACCGCGCTTGCACAGCAGGTAGGCGGCCAGCAGGCCCAGTGCGCCTATGGCAACACCGGCTGTAGTCCATGGGTGTTCTTGTGCGTAGTCCCGGGTTGCAACACCGGTTTCGCGAATTTTGACTTTGCTTTCTTCGTAGGCATCGCTGATCAGGTGGCGGGAGTGCTTGAGGGCATTCTCGGCATTGCTTTTCAGGGCCTTCAAGGTTTTGCGCGATTCGTCAGACGCATCGTCCTTGAGGCTTTCCAGAGACTTGAGCAGGCTCGAAATCTCGGCTTCCATGCTTTCCAGCGACGCTTTGCGTAAAGAAGTGTTGGCCATGTGGACTCTCCTGAAGTGATTGAGTGGCGTGTGTAGATACCGACTGCGGCCATTTCAGAAAGTGCAGTTAATCTGAACTTTCAGGTAGGAACGGTCGCCAGAAGCAGTACGAACATTGACTGCTACGCTTGCTTAACGACCCTTAGGAGAACTGCCATGAGTGATCATCACACCTACAAGAAAGTCGAATTGGTTGGCTCGTCGACCACCAGCATCGAAGACGCGATCAACAATGCCATCGCTGAGGCCAACAAGAGCATCAAGCATCTCGAGTGGTTTGAAGTGACTGAGACACGTGGCCATATCGAGAATGGCAAGGTTGCGCACTATCAGGTCACCCTCAAGGTAGGGTTCCGAATTGCCAGTAGTTGATCGCAGCGGTTGAACTTGCTGACTGGCCGATTGCCATAACCTGCGCTACAACCAATGGGTGCCGATGCCGCAAGCGTCGGCACGCTCTTTTTGATCAGCGCAAGGAAAGTAACGGATGAAGAAGTTCCTGTTAGCGGTAGGTTTGTTGAGCATTGCAGGCACAGCCCTGGCGGCAGGCAAGCCTTGTGAAGAGCTGAAAAGCGAGATTGCGGCGAAAATCGACGCCAAGGGCGCTTCGGGTTATTCGTTGGAAGTTGTGGATAAAGGCGCTGCAGCCGATGGCTACACGGTAGTCGGCAGCTGCGAAGCCGGTACCAAGGAAATCGCCTACAAGCGCGGTTAATCCCGTGTTGCAGACGTAAAAAACCGACGCGAGTGCGTCGGTTTTTTTTCGCCTGAGGGTTTTAGCCCTTCATCACTTGCGCCAGCAGTTCGTAGGAATGAATCCGATCGGCGTGCTCGTACAGGTCGCAGGTAAAGATCAGCTCATCGGCGCCGGTTTGTTCGATCAGCACCTCCAGCTTGGCGCGGATCTTCGCCGGGCTACCGACCATGGCCAGGCCGAGGAAGCTGCCGACCGCGTCTTTTTCATGGGGCAGCCACAGGCCGTCCATGGTTTTCACCGGTGGGCGCTGCACCAGGCTTTGCCCGCGCATCAGCGCGAGGATGCGCTGATAGACCGAGGTGGCGAGGTATTCAGCCTGTTCATCCGTATCTGCAGCGACCAGCGGAATGCCAAGCATCACGTAAGGCTTGTCCAGCACGGCCGAAGGCTTGAAGTGATTGCGATACACGCGAATCGCCTCATGCATCAGGCGCGGTGCGAAATGCGAGGCGAAGGCGTAAGGCAGACCGCGTTCACCTGCCAATTGCGCGCTGAACAGGCTGGAGCCCAGCAGCCAGACCGGTACGTTGGTGCCGGTACCGGGGACGGCGATTACCCGTTGGTCGGGGGTGCGTGGGCCGAGGTAGGCCATCAGCTCCGCCACATCTTCGGGGAAATCGTCGGCACTGCCGGAGCGCTCACGGCGCAGGGCGCGGGCGGTCATCTGGTCGGAGCCGGGTGCGCGGCCCAGGCCCAGGTCGATACGGCCGGGGTAGAGGCTTTCCAGGGTGCCGAACTGTTCGGCGATCACCAGCGGCGCATGGTTGGGCAGCATCACGCCGCCAGAGCCGACGCGGATCGTCGAGGTGCCACCGGCCAGGTAACCCAGCAGCACCGAGGTGGCCGAACTGGCGATACCGTCCATATTGTGGTGTTCAGCTACCCAGAAACGGTTGTAGCCGAACTTTTCTACATGCTGGGCCAGGTCCAGGGAATTGCGCAGTGACTGCGCCGGACTGCCGTTGGCGCGCACGGGCACCAGGTCGAGGGTCGAGAACTTTACGTCGGACAGCGATTTCATAAGCCTGCTTCTCCAAAGGGGCCGCAGGCTTTTTAGACGAACCAAAACCTGCCGCTTCATGTGCATGCTCTATGCAATGAGGGCATATACCCGAGATTCAATAGCAGGCCAGGAAATTTCCTACTGAATCGCTAGGTTTTTCTCACAAGATGAACTTTGCCGGGCCGACTATCCTCAGAACCCTTACTGACGCAAAACCACCGTTCGAGGAGACCGCTATGAGTATCGTTAAAAAAGCATCCGCGCATTGGGAAGGTGACCTGAAGACTGGCCTGGGCTCTATTTCCACGGAAACCGGCGTACTGCGTGAAGCGCCCTACGGCTTCAAGGCCCGTTTCGAGGGCGGCAAGGGCACCAACCCGGAAGAACTGATCGGTGCGGCCCACGCCGGCTGTTTCTCCATGGCGTTTTCCATGATTCTCGGCGATGCCGGGCTCAAGGCTGACAGCATTGATACCCAGGCCGAAGTGACTCTGGACCAGGTTGACGGTGGTTTTGCGATCACCGCTGTGCACCTGATCCTCAAGGCCAAGATTCCGGGCGCGAGCCAGGCGCAGTTCGATGAACTGAGCAAAAAAGCCAAGGAAGGGTGCCCTGTGTCCAAAGTGCTGAACGCAAAAATCAGCCTGGATGCCACCTTGGTCAGCTGACACAGCCCGTCCAATGTGGGAGGGGGGCAAGCCCCCTTCCACATTTAGCCCTGCGTTGGATCAGAACTCGTGTTTTGTAAGTGTGGTCCTATTACCATGCAGCCTAGGCGCACACCCGTGCGCAATGCATTCAGGGAGCTTCACACATGAAACGTTTTGCCTTGGCGATCATCTGCGGTGTATTGGCCACATCGGCTGTGGCCGCGCCAAAAGACTGCGAAGAGCTCAGGAAAGAGATTGAAGTGAAGATCCAGGCCAAGGCGATTCCTTCGTACACCCTGGAAATCATCACCGCCGAAGAAGCCAAGAATCACGACAGTGCGATGATTGTCGGTTCGTGCGAAAACGGCACCAAGCGCATCATCTACCAGAAAAACAACAACTGATCAGATGCAGTTGACGCTGCGTTCCTCCGCGAGCAACTGACGCGCCGAATCGTACAACCGGATATTCGGCGTGAAGGCCAGCGAGCGTCCTTCCAGCACATAACGCTGGCCAGCCTGGAAGTGGTCATATTCCAGGGTCATGAAGCAGGTGCGATACATCATCTGGCTGAGCCCACCCAAACCGCCGCCGGCCGGGACTTCAAAGTCGAAGCGCACCATCAGTTCATGATGGCCGGGTGGCATTTGGAAGAAACGTCCGTCATCCAGGTTCTTGCCGTCCAGGCGCTGCGCCATGACCAGCTTGGAGCCCGGCGTCGGCGTAGTGAAATCGACCCACGCCTGTTGCGGATCCATCGGTGGTACGGGTGTTGTCGTGCAGGCGCTGAGGAACAAAGCGGCGACGGGTAACAAGAGCTGGCGCATGGCAGGCACTCAACGGGAAGATAGAATTGAGCCTGCTGCGACGGCGGCAGACCTCCCATGAGTATAAACACGTCGCGCCATGGAAAAATTCTGCCTGGGCGCGATAGTCTGGCGAGCAAATTACCCAGGAGCGGTCGGGGCATGGTCAGGCGTTTTCTTCCAGGGTTGATGGTTGTGCTGCTCAGCGGCTGTTCCAGTGTCAGCTATTACAGCCAGTTGGCCAGCGGTCAGTGGCAATTGCTGCGGGCCCGGGAGCCGGTGGCGCAGGTGATCGCCGACCCTTCCCGCCCACCGTTGTTGCGCGAACACCTGGCGCAATCGCAAAAGGCGCGTACGTTCGCCAGTGAACACCTGCATCTGCCTGACAACCAGAGTTACAGGTTGTACGCCGACATTGGCCGACCCTATGTGGTCTGGAACGTCTTCGCCACGCAGGAGTTTTCCCTGTCTCCGGAAACCCATTGCTTCCCCATTGCGGGCTGTGTGGCCTATCGCGGCTACTACAACCAGGGTGCGGCGCGTGGTGAGGCGGCGTTGTTGAAGCAGCGAGGCATGGACGTGTCGATCGGCGGTGTCGAGGCCTATTCCACCTTGGGCTGGTTCAATGACCCGATCATGAATTCGATGATGAACTGGGGTGATGAGCGGCTGGCCACGTTGATCTTCCACGAACTGGCGCATCAGCGCTTCTATGTGAAGGACGACACCGAGTTCAATGAGTCGTTTGCCAATTTCGTCGAGCAGGAAGGTACGCGTCAGTGGCGCGCTGCACGTGGCTTGGCGCCGCAGAGCCTGTCGGCGTCGAAGCAGCGTGATGAGTTCATTCAGCTGATCCTCGATACCCGCCAACGATTGGAAAAACTCTATGCCCAACCCTTGGCCACTGATGTGATGCGCCAGGCGAAGGCGGCCGAGTTCGAGCGTCTGCGTCGCGATTACCGGCAGCTGCGCGACAGCCAGTGGGGCGGGGACAAACGGTATGACGCGTGGATCAACCAACCCATGAACAATGCGCGGTTGTTACCGTTCGGGCTGTATGACCAGTGGGTGCCTGTGTTTGCGGCGTTGTTTGCGCAGGAAGGTGGGGATTGGCTGAGGTTTTATGCGGCGGTGGAGAAGCTGGGCGGATTGCCGATGGAGCAGCGCAAGACGGCGTTGAGGCAGTTGCAAGGTATTGGCCTTCAGGGCCTCATCGGGGGCAAGCCCCTCCCACATGCTAATTTGTGAACACACTCCACTGTGGGAGGGGGCTTGCCCCCGATAGCGTCCTTAAGTGCGCTGCAAAAATGCCTGGTGCATCTGCGCCAACGTCTCGAAATGCCAGGTCGGCGCCTCGGCATCCAGCTCCTCGAAACTGCCGAACCCATACCCCACCGCCGCCGAATCCAGCCCATTCTTGTGCGCGCCGATCAGGTCATGCTTGCGATCACCAATCATCAAGGTGGTGGCCGGGTCCAGGCCTTCCTCGCTCATCAGGTGGGCGATCAGTTCGATTTTGTTGGTGCGCGTCCCGTCCAGCTCGCTGCCGTAGATCACCTTGAAGTGCTTGGCAAAGTCGAAATGCCGGGCGATTTCGCGGGCAAACACCCAGGGCTTGGAAGTGGCGACGTAGAGCTGGCGGCCTTGATCGTTCAATGCTTCCAGCAGCGGCATCACGCCGTCGAACACACGGTTTTCGTACAGGCCGGTGACCTTGAAACGCTCGCGATAGAAATTCACCGCTTCCCAGGCCTTGGCCTCGTCGAAGCCGTAGAACTGCATGAACGCCTGCAGCAAGGGCGGGCCGATGAAGTGTTCGAGTTTGGTCAGGTCCGGCTCGTCGATACCCAACTTGCCGAGGGCGTACTGGATCGAGCGGGTAATGCCCTCGCGTGGGTCGGTGAGCGTGCCGTCCAGGTCGAACAGGACGGTTTGGTAAGGCAAGGTCATCGGTCGAATCCTTCAGCCAGGTGCAGGTCTTTGAGCTTCACGTAGTTCGCGGCGCTGTAGGTGAAAAAGGCGCGTTCCTTGTCAGTCAACGGGCGAATCTGTTTGACCGGGCTGCCGACATACAGGAAGCCGCTTTCAAGTTTCTTGCCCGGCGGCACCAGGCTGCCGGCGCCGATGATCACGTCGTCCTCGACCACGGCGCCATCCATCACGATGCTGCCCATACCGATCAGGATGCGATTGCCGACTGTGCAGCCATGCAGCATGACCTTGTGGGCGATGGTCACGTCGTCGCCGATCAGCAGCGGGAAACCGTTCGGGTTGAACGGCCCGGCGTGAGTGATGTGCAGCACACAGCCATCCTGCACGCTGGTGCGCGCACCGATACGGATGCGGTGCATGTCGCCACGGATCACGGTCAGCGGCCAGACCGAGCTGTCGGCGCCGATTTCGACATCGCCGATCACCACCGCCGAAATATCGACAAAAGCCCCGGCGCCCAGGGCCGGCGTGTGGTTCTGATAGGTGCGAAGGGTCACGATAGCCTCTCTCTCTTCTGCTGATAGCTGCGGTGGGCGTTGATTGTAATTAAGATGGCCCCATCTTTGTTCTTACATGTTTCTTCAGCCAAGGTGCCAACCGTGAGCGCGAACAACCCTCTTCTGCAGTCCTACGACCTGCCGCCGTTCTCGGCGATCCGTGCCGAGCACGTCCAGCCGGCCATCGAACAGATCCTCGCCGACAACCGCGTTGCCATCGAAGGCATCCTGCAAAGCCAGGGCAAAAATCCGACATGGGCCGGCCTGGTGCTGGCCATGGACGAGCTGAATGATCGTCTGGGCGCCGCGTGGAGCCCGGTCAGCCACCTCAACGCCGTGTGCAACAGCGCCGAACTGCGCGAAGCCTACGAAGGCTGCCTGCCGGCATTGAGCGCCTACTCCACCGAGATGGGCCAGAACCGTGCGCTGTTCCAGGCCTTCGAAGCCCTGGCTAACAGCCCGGAAGCCGCCGGTTTCGACGTGGCGCAGAAAACCATCCTGGAACACTCCCTGCGTGACTTCCGCCTGTCGGGCATCGATCTGCCGCCGGAGCAGCAAAAACGCTACGCTGAAGTGCAGAGCAAGCTGTCGGAACTGGGCAGCAAGTTCTCCAACCAGTTGCTGGACGCCACCCAGGCCTGGACCAGGCACGTCACCGATGAAGCCACCCTCGCCGGGCTGACCGACTCGGCCAAGGCGCAAATGGCCGTCGCCGCCCAGGCCAAAGGTCTCGACGGCTGGCTGATCACCCTCGAATTCCCTAGCTACTACGCCGTCATGACTTACGCTCAGGACCGTGCCCTGCGTGAAGAAGTCTACGCGGCCTACTGCACCCGCGCGTCGGACCAAGGCCCGAATGCCGGTCAGAACGATAACGGCCCGGTGATGGAACAGATCCTCGACCTGCGCCAGGAACTGGCCCAGTTGCTGGGTTATGCGTCGTTCTCCGAACTGAGCCTGGCCACCAAGATGGCCGAGTCCAGTGACCAGGTGCTGAGCTTCCTGCGTGACCTGGCCAAGCGCAGCAAGCCGTTTGCCGCCCAGGACCTGCAACAGCTCAAGGCCTACGCCGCCGAACAAGGCTGCGCCGACCTGCAAAGCTGGGACAGCGGTTTCTACGGCGAAAAACTCCGCGAGCAGCGCTACAGCGTGTCCCAGGAAGCCCTGCGCGCCTACTTCCCGATCGACAAAGTGCTGGGCGGCCTGTTCGCCATCGTGCAGCGCCTGTACGGCATCGAGATCGCCGAGCAGAAAGGCTTCGACACCTGGCACCCGGATGTCCGCCTGTTCGAAATCAAGGAAAACGGGCAACACGTGGGCCGCTTCTTCTTTGACCTGTATGCCCGCGCCAACAAGCGCGGCGGTGCCTGGATGGACGGTGCCCGCGACCGTCGCCGCACCATCGACGGTGTGCTGCAAAGCCCGGTGGCCAACCTGGTGTGCAACTTCACCCCGGCCGACAGCGGCAAGCCTGCCCTGCTGACCCACGATGAAGTCACCACGTTGTTCCACGAATTCGGCCACGGCTTGCATCACCTGCTGACCCGCGTAGAACACGCAGGCGTGTCCGGCATCAATGGCGTGGCCTGGGATGCGGTGGAACTGCCGAGCCAGTTCATGGAGAACTGGTGCTGGGAGCCGGAAGGCCTGGCGCTGATCTCCGGCCACTATGAAACCGGCGAGCCGCTGCCCCAGGACCTGCTGGAAAAAATGCTCGCGGCGAAGAATTTCCAGTCCGGCCTGATGATGGTGCGCCAACTGGAGTTCTCGCTGTTCGACTTTGAATTGCACGCCACCCACGGCGATGGTCGCAGCGTGGCGCAGGTGCTGGAAGGCGTGCGCGATGAAGTGTCGGTGATGCGTCCGCCGGCCTACAACCGCTTCCCCAACAGCTTTGCGCACATCTTCGCGGGCGGTTATGCGGCGGGTTATTACAGCTACAAGTGGGCCGAAGTGTTGTCGGCGGATGCCTTCTCCAAGTTCGAAGAAGACGGCGTGCTCAACGCCGAGACCGGCCGTGCCTTCCGCGAAGCGATCCTGGCGCGTGGCGGCTCCCAGGAGCCGATGGTGCTGTTCGTCGACTTCCGCGGACGCGCGCCGTCGATTGACGCACTCTTGCGCCACAGCGGCCTGAGTGAGGACGCGGCAGCATGAGTGAAGGGCCTGTGATTACCAAAAAGCAATTTATCGCCGGGGCGGTCTGCCCGGCATGCAGTGAGCCGGACAAGCTGAAGATGTGGACCGAGGACAACGTGCCGCACCGTGAGTGCGTGGCCTGCGGCTATACCGACACGCTGAATGATCAAGGGTTGTCGGTGCCCAAGGAATTGGGCACGCGGGTCAATACCACGGCGTTGAAAGCACCGGCGGACCCGAAGGTGCAGGCGGTGCAGTTCTTTCCTAATCCGAAGTTGAAAAAAGACTGACGGGCGGCCCTCTGTAGGAGTTCGGCCAGCCGGGCTCCTACAGTTATTTCTCGTCTTTTCCCGTCGTCGTGATCCAATCCTTCATCGAGCACAACGCGAACGCGCTGGTGCTGCAATCGCCATTCGCCAAGGCCGTGCGTAACTTGTCGATATCGGCCCTCATCATGTAGCGAACGCCGTCCTTGAAGCCATTGCTGGTGCCAAACCCGCCCAAGGTCATTTCGTTCAGCGCGTCTTCCTTGCTCCATCCCTGAATCACTACCCGATACATCGCCGCCATCAGGCCAGTGCGGTCAGAGCCGTGCTTGCAATGCATCAGCACCGGGCCGTTGGCTTCGGCTTCCCGGATGGCCCTCAGCGCCGCCAACACGTCCGTATCATCTACATGGTTGGTGCGATACGTCAGTTGAACCTGACGGATGCCAGGCGATTTGAGCCAGTCGGCATCCGACTCCGGCAGGAAGTTGATCACGGTGCCGATCTTCAGTTGTTCCAACAGCGGCCCGGCGTTGCGATCCGGTAGTGCGCTGCGGTAGAGGGTGGGCGTCATCTGGTGCAAGTTGTATTGATTACCCACAGGCTGGGCCCACTCCGGTGAACGGATGGAGACGGTGTCGTCGGCTTGAGCGTAAGCGCAGGTGAACATCGCGATGATCGCGAGGCCGAGGCCCGACAACCATTGATTCTTGAGCATGGGTGACATAACCGAGCAAGGAGTGGGTGGTGCTCAGGTTCGTCCAGAGGGGGTCAATGAGGCGTGAGGAGGCCGTCAAAGAATCGTGAATCCTCAGTCTTTAGTCGCTGAAACGGTTCTGTGAATTCATAGCCTGCTATCATTTGTAACTATTGATTGCCTAAAAGGCCAAGCCGCTCACTAGAAGCCGGCCGATATTCCCGTGACCACATGATGAGGTGCCACCATGTCTGATCAAGATCAAGACAACCCCCGGCGTGACTTTTTGCGCAAATCCTTGACCTTGATCCCGGTGGTCACGGTTGCCAGCACTGGCCTTGGCGGCTCGATGCTGATGGCAACGCCTGAACCGGCGCAGGCCGCTCCCGCCAAGCCTGTGGTGAGTGAAAAGGCCTACGAGCCTGCTTACTTCACGGCTGAGGAGTGGGCGTTTATCAACGCCGCCGTCGAGCGCCTGATTCCCGCCGATGAGCAAGGCCCGGGCGCCCTGGAAGCCGGTGCGCCGGAATATATCGACCGTCAGATGAACACCCCGTACGCCAGCGGCGCGCTGTGGTTCATGCAAGGCCCGTTCAACGCGGATGCCGCTCCAGAGATGGGCTGGCAGTCCAAACTGGTGCCCAAGGACATCTATCGCCTGGGCATTGCCGCGACGGATGCCTGGTCGAAAGCCTTCAACGGTAAAGCTTTTGCTGCGCAAGACAGCGCTACCCGAGACGATATGTTGCGTCGTCTGGAAGCTGGCGGCAGTGAAGTGACGGCGCATTTTGAAGCGGTGCCGCCCAAGATGTTCTTCAACCTGTTGCTGCAAAACACCAAGGAAGGGTTCTTTTGCGACCCCATCCACGGTGGCAACAAAGGCATGGTCGGCTGGACCATGATCGGCTTCCCCGGCGCTCGTGCCGATTTCATGGACTGGGTTGAACGCAACGAGCAATACCCCTTCCCGGCAGTTTCCATCCGCGGTGAGAGGGCATAAACGTGGCGACCATCATGAAGAAAGTGGATGCAGTGATCGTAGGCTTCGGCTGGACCGGCGCGATCATGGCCAAGGAGCTGACGGAAGCAGGCCTCAACGTGGTTGCGCTGGAGCGTGGCCCGATGCAGGACACTTACCCGGACGGCAACTATCCCCAGGTCATCGACGAACTGACCTACAGCGTGCGTAAAAAACTCTTCCAGGACATTTCCAAAGAGACCGTGACCATTCGCCATAGCGTGAATGACGTCGCCCTGCCCAACCGTCAGTTGGGCGCGTTCCTGCCGGGCAACGGTGTGGGCGGCGCGGGCCTGCATTGGTCGGGGGTGCATTTCCGTGTCGACCCGATCGAGCTGCGCATGCGCAGCCACTATGAGGAACGCTACGGCAAAAACTTCATCCCCAAGGACATGACCATCCAGGACTTCGGCGTGAGCTATGAAGAGCTGGAGCCGTTTTTCGACTACGCGGAAAAAGTCTTCGGCACCTCCGGCCAGGCCTGGACCGTAAAAGGTCAGCTGGTAGGCGAAGGCCGTGGCGGCAACCCGTATGCACCGGACCGTTCCAATCCGTTCCCGTTGGAAGCGCAGAAGAATACGGTCTCCGCACAGCTGTTTCAGAAAGCGGCTGCCGAGGTGGGTTACAAACCCTACAACCTGCCGTCCGCCAATACCTCGGGGCCCTATACCAACCCCTACGGTGCGCAGATGGGGCCGTGCAACTTCTGCGGTTTCTGCAGCGGCTATGTCTGCTACATGTATTCCAAGGCCTCGCCGAACGTGAACATCCTGCCGGCGTTGCGCCAGGTACCGAACTTTGAGCTGCGGCCCAATTCCCACGTACTCAAGGTCAACCTCGACAGCACCAAGAGCAAGGCCACCGGCGTGACCTACATCGACGCCCAGGGCCGGGAATGCGAACAGCCGGCAGATCTGGTGATTCTCGGCGCCTTCCAGTTCCACAACGTGCGTTTGATGCTGTTGTCGGGCATCGGCAAGCCCTACGACCCGATAACCAATGAGGGCGTGGTGGGCAGGAACTTCGCCTACCAGAACATGGCCACCATCAAGGCTTTCTTCGACAAAGACACTCATACCAACAACTTCATC
Source organism: Pseudomonas sp. NFPP28 (assembly GCF_900115535.1). Lineage (NCBI taxonomy): Bacteria > Pseudomonadati > Pseudomonadota > Gammaproteobacteria > Pseudomonadales > Pseudomonadaceae > Pseudomonas > Pseudomonas sp. NFPP28. Next base: position 315,104 of record NZ_FOWT01000009.1, read on the forward strand.
GGTGCAGGCGGCAATGGCGTGGCCATCGATGACTTCAACGCCGACAACTTCGACCACGGCCCCCATGGCTTCGTGGGTGGCTCGCCGATGTGGGTCAACCAGGCCGGCAGCCGGCCGATTGCCGGTACGTCCAACCCGCCAGGCACACCGGCCTGGGGCAGCGCGTGGAAACGCGCCACCGCCGATTACTACACCCACCAGGTGTCGATGGATGCCCACGGTGCCCATCAATCCTACCGGGGCAACTACCTGGATCTGGACCCTGTTTATCGCGATGCCTACGGCCTGCCGCTGCTGCGGATGACGTTCGACTGGCAGGAAAACGACATCAAGATGAACCGCTTCATGGTCGAGAAAATGAGCAAGGTCGCCGAGGCGATGAACCCCAAGGCGATTGCCCTGCTCGGCAAAAAGGTCGGTGAGCATTTCAATACGGCGTCCTACCAGACCACCCACCTCAATGGCGGCGCGATCATGGGCACCGACCCGAAAACCAGCGCGTTGAACCGCTACCTGCAGTGCTGGGATGTGCACAACGTGTTTGTCCCAGGTGCGTCCGCTTTCCCACAAGGCCTGGGCTACAACCCTACCGGCCTGGTGGCGGCGCTGACCTACTGGTCGGCGCGGGCCATTCGCGAGCAATACCTTAAAAATCCCGGCCCACTGGTTCAGGCATAAGGAGCGATGATCATGAAAGCACTTGTTATCGCCACCTTCGCCCTGTTCAGCAGCTGCTCTGTAAGTGCGGCTGAAACCGATTTGATCAAGCAAGGTGAATACCTGGCCCGCGCCGGTGATTGCGTGGCCTGCCACACCGCCAAAGGCGGCAAGCCCTTCGCCGGCGGGCTGCCGATGGAAACGCCGATCGGCGTGATCTATTCCACCAACATCACCCCGGACAAGACCGGCCTGGGCGACTACAGCTTCGAAGACTTCGACAAGGCCGTGCGCCATGGCGTCGCCAAGAGCGGTAGTACGCTTTACCCGGCGATGCCCTACCCGTCTTATGCGCGTGTCAGCGACAGCGATATGCAGGCGTTGTATGTGTATTTCATGAAGGGTGTCGAGCCGGTCGCTCAGCAGAACAAGGACAGCGATATTCCGTGGCCCTTGAGCATGCGCTGGCCGCTGGCGGCGTGGCGTTGGATGTTTGCGCCGGCTGTCGAAGCGCATCAGGCGCAAGCCGCCGTCGACCCGGTGGTCAGCCGTGGCGCCTACCTGGTGGAAGGCCTTGGCCATTGCGGCGCATGCCACACGCCACGGGCCCTGACCATGCAGGAAAAAGCCCTGAGTGCCTCTGACGGCAACGCCTTCCTGTCCGGCAGTGCGCCGCTGGAGGGCTGGATCGCCAAAAGCCTGCGCGGTGACCACAAGGACGGCCTCGGCAGTTGGAGTGAGGAGCAGCTGGTGCAATTCCTCAAGACCGGCCGCAGTGATCGCAGCGCGGTGTTTGGTGGCATGAGCGACGTTGTCGTCCACAGCATGCAGTACATGTCGGAGGATGACCTGACGGCTATCGCCCGTTACCTCAAGAGCTTGCCGGCGGTGGACCCCAACGACCAACCGCATCAGTACGACAAGCAGGTGGCCGAGGCGCTGTGGAAAGGCGATGACCGCAAGCCGGGCGCGTCGGTATACATCGACAACTGCGCGGCCTGCCACCGTACTGATGGGCATGGCTACACGCGGGTGTTCCCGGCGCTGGCGGGCAACCCCGTAGTGCAGACGGCGGATGCCACGTCGTTGATCAACATCGTGTTGAATGGCGGCACCTTGCCGGCTACCCACGCGGCGCCCTCGACCTTCACCATGCCGGCGTTCGCCTGGCGTCTGTCGGATCAGGAAGTGGCGGATGTGGTCAGTTTCATTCGGGGCAGTTGGGGCAATAAAGGTGCGCCGGTGAAAGCCAACGAAGTGGCGGACCTGCGCAAGAACGATATGCGCACCACTTCGGGCGATGACCTGGGCCAGGTCACGCAACGGCACTGATCCCTGGCTGACCGCCAAACGGCACTGGTCAGAAGCCTTGCGCCTCGATACTGTATATAAAAACAGTATCGAGGCGTTTTCATGTCTACTCCGTTGCCGCCCCGTGGCCGGGGCACGGCCACCAACCTGCACAACCGCTTCGCACCGACTGTCAGCGTGGTCGAGGATGACGGCTGGTTCCAGGAAGTGCCGCCGACCCAGGGCACTGAAGTGCGCATCGAAACGGCCAAGACCATCATCACCCGCAACAACTCGCCGGACTTGCCGTTCGATCGTTCGATCAACCCCTACCGTGGCTGTGAGCACGGCTGTATCTACTGCTACGCGCGGCCGAGCCATGCCTATTGGGACATGTCGCCGGGGCTGGATTTCGAAACCAGACTGATCGCCAAGACCAACGCCGCCGATGTGCTGGAACAGCAGTTGTCGAAACCGGGTTACGTGTGCGCGCCGATCAACCTTGGGTCCAACACCGACCCGTACCAACCGATCGAGCGCGAGTACAAGATTACCCGGCAAACCCTGCAAGTGCTGCTGCGCTATCGCCATCCGGTGACCATCATCACCAAGGGCTCGCTGATATTGCGCGATCTGGACCTGCTCACCGAGTTGGCGCGCCAGCGGCTGGTCGCCGTGATGATCAGCCTCACCAGCCTGGACGACGAACTCAAGCGGATCCTGGAGCCACGCACGGCGGCGCCCAAGGCGCGCCTGCGCGCGATCCGGGTGATGCGTGAGGCTGGGATCCCGGTGGGCGTGCTGTGCTCGCCGATGATTCCGATGATCAATGACAGTGAGCTGGAAAGCCTGCTGACCGAAGCTCACGCTGCGGGCGCGCAAAGTGCGGCGTACATGATGCTGCGCCTTCCGCTGGAGGTGGCGCCGTTGTTCGAGGAGTGGCTGGCGGCGCATTACCCGCAGCGTGCGGCCCATGTGATGAGCCTGGTGCGCCAGGTGCGTGGCGGCGAGGTGTATGACAGCCGCTTCGGCGTACGCATGCGTGGCGAAGGGCCGTTTGCCGACTTGCTGGCGCAGCGCTTCAGCAAAGCCATCAAGCGGCTGGGGCTCAACCGGCGGGAAGGGTTTGACCTGGATTGCACGGCGTTCTGTCCTCCGGGCAGACAGATGGCATTGTTGTAGACTGACAGGGCAGAACGCACCGTTCCTGTAGGAGTGGTCGCGTTTTGACATCACTGAAACCCGCGATCTAGAGCGGTTCATTCAGTTTGAGTTAAGTTTCGGCGGTTACCTTGTTCAGCGAGTGACTGATGAGTCGGCACTGTGGCCCCTGGCGTTTTACAACTAATCCACTGGCCAAGCGTCCAACTGACCTGAAAACTCCCCTGCATTAATCAAGAGGATGAATCATGAGTGACAAGGATAAACAGCCGTTGGCTGCGTCGGCTTCTGCCCCTCAGGTGGCTGAAACCGCCGATGCAGCGCTGAAGCATATCGTTGACGGCTTTTTGCATTTCCATCACGACGTCTTCCCCCAGCAGGAAGAACTCTTCAAAAAACTCGCCACGGCCCAGAGCCCACGGGCGATGTTCATTACCTGCGCCGACTCGCGCATCGTGCCTGAGCTGATCACCCAGAGCTCTCCTGGCGATCTGTTCGTGACGCGTAACGTCGGCAACGTCGTACCGCCTTACGGCCAGATGAACGGCGGTGTTTCCACGGCCATCGAGTACGCGGTACTCGCCCTTGGCGTGCAGCACATTATCGTCTGCGGGCACTCCGATTGTGGCGCCATGCGCGCGGTGCTCAACCCTGACAGCCTGGAGAAGATGCCGACGGTCAAGGCCTGGCTGCGGCATGCCGAGGTTGCCAAGACCATGGTCCATGACAACTGCGACTGTGCCAATGAAGGCGAGAGCATGAAGGTGCTCACCGAAGAAAACGTCATCGCCCAACTGCAACATTTGCGCACCCACCCCTCCGTGGCTTCGCGCATGGCCAATGGTCATTTGTTTATCCACGGTTGGATCTACAACATCGAGACCAGTGAAATCCGCGCCTACGATGCCGACCAGTCGACGTTCCGACCGTTGAGCGGCGACGGACCGATCCCTTGCGCGACGCCTAAAGCGCGCTTCTAACACACTTCCCTGCCGGGTAAAGCGGTGGCTGCCATGGACGCAGCCAGGCTTTACCGCGCCCGGCGAATGCCTCGGGAGAGTCATCATGCGTGCTGCTCAATTGAAAGCTGTATTGCCAAGGGAGCTGCTCGCTTCCGTGGTTGTGTTTCTGGTCGCCCTGCCCTTGTGCATGGGGATTGCGATCGCCTCTGGCATGCCGCCGGCCAAAGGCCTGATTACCGGGATTATCGGAGGCCTGGTGGTGGGCTGGTTGGCGGGCTCGCCGTTGCAAGTCAGTGGCCCGGCGGCGGGCCTGGCGGTGCTGGTGTTCGAGTTGGTGCGCCAGCACGGCATGCTGATGCTCGGGCCGATCCTGCTGCTGGCGGGATTCCTGCAACTGGTTGCCGGGCGTTTGCGCCTGGGCTGCTGGTTTCGCGTCACGGCACCGGCGGTGGTGTACGGCATGTTGGCGGGGATCGGCGTGCTGATTGTACTGTCGCAGATCCACGTGATGCTCGACGGCGCGCCCAAGCCTTCGGGGCTCGACAATCTGGCAGGCTTCCCGGCGGCACTGGCCGACGCAATCCCGACCCTGGGCGGTGGCCTGGGCTGGCAGGCCGGGTTGCTCGGTTTGTCGACGATGCTGGTGATGTACGCCTGGGACAAATTGCGCCCGCAGCAGCTGCGCTTTGTGCCCGGTGCTTTGCTGGGCGTGGGCCTGGCCACGGTTGTCAGCCTGGTGCTGGCGTTGCAGGTCAAACGTGTCGAAGTCCCGGAAAACCTTGCTGATGCCATCGACTGGCTACGCCCCAGCGACCTGTTGAACCTTGCCGATCCCCAACTGTTGATCGCCGCATTTGCCGTGGCGTTTATCGCGAGCGCTGAAACGCTGCTGTCTGCGGCGGCGGTCGACCGCATGCACAGCGGTCAGCGTTCGGATTTCGACAAGGAGTTGTCTGCTCAAGGGGTGGGCAACATGCTCTGCGGCCTGGTCGGCGCCTTGCCGATGACCGGCGTGATCGTGCGCAGCTCGGCCAACGTGCAGGCCGGTGCAACCACGCGCTTGTCGGCGATGTTCCATGGCCTGTGGCTGCTGGCGTTCGTGCTGTTGCTGTCGAGTGTGCTGCAAAGCATCCCGGTGGCGAGCCTGGCGGGTGTGCTGGTGTACACCGGTATCAAGCTGGTCGACATCAAGGCCTTCAAGGCACTGGGACGCTATGGGCGGATGCCGATGTTTACCTACGCGGCCACGGCGCTGGCGATCATCTTTACCGACCTGCTGACCGGCGTATTGGTGGGCTTCGGGCTGACGTTGGTCAAGCTGGCGTTCAAGGCTTCGCGGTTGAAGGTCAGCCTGATCGACCTGCCTCAGGACGGTGAGATGGAACTGCGCCTGACCGGTGCGGCGACCTTTCTGAAAGTGCCCGCGTTGACTCAAGTCTTGTCGACGGTGCCTGCCGGGACGACCGTGCATGTTCCGCTGAGCAACCTGAGTTACATCGACCATTCCTGCCTGGAATTGCTGGAGGAATGGGGGCGGGCCAATGCGGCCAAGGGCTCGACGTTGGTGATCGAGGCGCGCGGGTTGAAGCGTCGGCTGGAAGGCCGGGTGAGGACGACGACGGGGATAGGCTCCGCGCCAGCTTGAACAGCAAAACAACGCCTGTAGGAGCCGGCAAGCCAGCTCCTACAAGGCGGGATCAGGCCGGCTGATCCAGCGCCAACTCAACCCCCAGCTGTCGCGACAGGCATGGCCAACGCTTCCACGCGGCTTCCGTGTCGGGGCTCTTGAGCTGTTCGCGATAAGCCTCCACGGACTCCAGCGCAAAGCTTTCTTCGTTGAGCATTTCATCCACTGCGTGGTGTACCGCTTCATCCAGCTGGTTGGCGAAGGTTTCGCCGATCAGCTGATGGGCAATGACATTGGCCACCGTGGTATCGGCCGGAATCAACGGCTGGCCGAAGTGCTTGATATACAGATCGTTGACCTCTTCGACCAGGCGATGAGCCAGGTAGGCCTCATCCAGCAGGCCATCGAGACCTTCATGGCCGGCCAGGATGGCAGGCGGTTGCAGGAAGAAGTGCTCGGCGATTTTCAGTACCGGTTTGATCTGGCTTTCGATACCGGCCTCGCGGGCCACGTCGTTGGCGGCGTCCAGCAAGTCCGGGACCAAGTCGATGTAGGCGGTGACAAAGCGGGTCATGACAATGTTGCGATCACCGTCAGCCAGGGAGATGGCCGAATGCAGGTGCGGCAATTGTTTTTCCAGTTGCAGGGCAAGCTGGCCAGTGCTGGCTTCGTGTTGATGGGCACGGGAAATCTGCTCGCGCAATGCGGCGGTGTTCATGAAAGCTCCAGTGATGCAGGCGTAGGAAAAGGGAGAAGATAAGGTAGCTCGTTTATACGAGCGCCTCAGACGCATTTGTCATAATTATTTCATGGTTATGCGCCCGCGTTATATCGAATTGCCATCGTTCGTCGGATAAACGATTCCGTGCCCGGTTCTATTGACTCCAGCCAGTCATTTCTACTCATTTGCCCCTACACATTGCGGGGTTGCAGAGCCTGTCTATACTCGGATTTGTACGCGATTAGCTGATGACGCCAGACTGCATAAGCAGGCAAGGCCAGGCGGTTGTAAGCAGTATGGAAGCCGCTCCCTTCGACGCAGGTGCAAACCGGCGGGATAACAAGAACGATAAGGGGAACCCGCAATGATGCGACATCCACATGTTTGGATGGGCCTCCTGTTGTGGTCGGTATTCGGCCAGGCACATGCCGCCTGGACAACGAATATGGCGCCAGGGGCGACAGAAGTCAGTCACGCTGTGTTCGACCTGCACATGACCATATTCTGGATCTGTGTGGTGATCGGCATCATCGTGTTTGGCGCGATGTTCTGGTCGATGATCGTTCATCGCCGGTCTACGGGCCAGGTCGCGGCCAAGTTCCACGAGAGCACTACCGTGGAGATCCTCTGGACCGTCGTGCCCTTGCTGATCCTGATCGCGATGGCCATTCCGGCCACCAAGACCCTGATCAATATCTACGACAGCAGTGAGTCGGATATCGATATCCAGGTCACCGGCTACCAGTGGAAATGGCATTACAAATACCTGGGCCAGGATGTGGAGTTCTTCAGCAACCTGGCCACGCCCGCCGAGCAGATCCACAACCAGGCGACCAAGGGCGAACACTACCTGCTGGAAGTCGACCAGCCGCTGGTGTTGCCGGTGGGGGCCAAGGTGCGCTTCCTGGTGACCGCCGCCGATGTGATCCACTCCTGGTGGGTGCCGGCGTTTGCGGTCAAGCGCGACGCGATTCCCGGCTTCGTCAACGAGGCCTGGACCCGTGTCGAGAAGCCCGGCATCTACCGTGGCCAGTGCGCCGAGCTGTGCGGCAAGGACCACGGCTTCATGCCCATCGTGGTCGAGGTCAAGTCCAGGGCCGACTACGACACCTGGCTCGGCGAGCGCAAGGCAGAGGCCGCCAAGCTCAAGGAGCTGACCTCCAAAGAGTGGACCCTGGAAGAGCTGGTGGCCCGTGGCGACAAGGTCTACCACACCACCTGCGTGGCCTGTCACCAGGCCGAAGGCCAGGGCCTGCCGCCGATGTTCCCGGCGCTCAAGGGTTCCAAGATCGCCACCGGTCCCGCCGCCGATCACCTGAGCCTCGTGTACCACGGCAAGCCCGGCACCGCGATGGCGGCGTTCGGCAAGCAGCTCTCGGAAGTGGATATCGCCGCCGTGGTGACCTACGAGCGTAATGCCTGGGGTAACAACAAAGGCGACATGGTCACGCCTAAAGACGTGCTGGCCATCAAGCAGGCGGAAAGCAAATGACCTCTCTCATGGCATTGACCGCGACCCGCCCCGCCCACTCGCTTGCAGGAGAACGACCATGAGCGCTGTGATCGACGACCATGGTCACGCCGACCATGCCCACGGCCCCGCCAAGGGCCTGATGCGCTGGGTGCTGACCACCAACCACAAAGACATCGGCACCATGTACCTGTGGTTCGCCTTTGCCATGTTCTTGCTCGGCGGCTCGTTCGCCATGGTGATCCGGGCCGAGCTGTTCCAGCCCGGCCTGCAGATCGTGCAGCCGGCGTTCTTCAACCAGATGACCACCATGCACGGTCTGATCATGGTGTTCGGCGCGGTGATGCCGGCGTTTGTCGGCCTGGCCAACTGGATGATCCCGTTGATGATCGGCGCGCCCGACATGGCCCTGCCGCGCATGAACAACTTCAGTTTCTGGCTGTTGCCGGCGGCCTTCCTGCTGCTGGTCTCGACGCTGTTCACGCCAGGCGGCGGGCCGAACTTTGGCTGGACCTTCTACGCGCCGCTCTCCACCACCTACGCGCCGGAAAGCGTGACGTTCTTTATCTTCGCCATCCACCTGATGGGTATCAGCTCGATCATGGGCGCGATCAACGTGGTCGCCACCATCCTCAACCTGCGTGCCCCGGGCATGACCTTGATGAAAATGCCGCTGTTCGTGTGGACCTGGCTGATCACCGCGTTCCTGCTGATCGCGGTCATGCCGGTGCTGGCCGGGTGTGTGACCATGATGCTGATGGACATCCACTTCGGTACCAGCTTCTTCAGCGCGGCCGGCGGCGGTGACCCGGTGCTGTTCCAGCACGTGTTCTGGTTTTTCGGCCACCCCGAGGTGTACATCATGATCCTGCCGGCCTTCGGCGCCGTCAGCTCGATCATCCCGACCTTTTCGCGCAAGCCGTTGTTCGGCTACACCTCGATGGTCTACGCCACGGCGAGCATTGCATTCCTGTCGTTCATCGTGTGGGCGCACCACATGTTCGTGGTGGGCATCCCGTTGGTGGGCGAGTTGTTCTTCATGTACGCCACCCTGCTGATTGCCGTGCCCACCGGGGTGAAGGTGTTCAACTGGGTCAGCACCATGTGGCAGGGCTCGCTGACCTTCGAAACGCCGATGCTGTTCGCCGTGGCCTTCGTGATCCTGTTCACCATTGGCGGTTTCTCCGGGCTGATGCTGGCGATTGCCCCGGCGGACTTCCAGTACCACGACACCTATTTCGTGGTGGCGCATTTCCATTACGTACTGGTGCCCGGCGCGATCTTCGGCATCTTCGCCTCGGCCTACTACTGGCTGCCGAAATGGACCGGCCACATGTACGACGAAACCCTCGGCAAGCTGCACTTCTGGCTGTCTTTCGTTGGCATGAACATGGCGTTTTTCCCAATGCATTTTGTCGGGCTGGCGGGCATGCCGCGCCGGGTGCCGGACTACAACCTGCAGTTCGCTGACTTCAACATGGTCTCGTCGATCGGCGCGTTCATGTTCGGCGCCACGCAGATCTTCTTCCTGTTTATCGTGATCAAGTGCATCCGTGGCGGCCCGCCGGCGCCGGCCAAGCCCTGGGATGGCGCTGAAGGCCTGGAGTGGAGCATCCCTTCGCCGGCGCCATACCACACCTTCACCACGCCGCCGGAGGTCAAATGAACACGCCTTGGCACTGCTTACACGGCCAATGTGGGAGAGGGCTTGCCCCCGATGGCGGTGTGTCAGCCGACATCATGATTGGCTGTAAAACAGCTATCGGGGGCAAGCCCCCTCCCACAATGGCCTCATTCACATTGGGTGGGCGTCATGGCTGAATACTTGCCGATCAAGCGCCTGGTCACACGGCTGCTGATCCTGGTGGTGGCGATGTTCGCCTTCGGCTTTGCGCTGGTGCCGATCTACGACGTGATGTGCAAGGCGTTCGGCATCAACGGTAAGACCGCCGGGCAGTATGAGGGCGAGCAGGTTGTCGACCCGACGCGCCAGGTGCGCGTGCAGTTCCTGTCTACCAATGCCATCGACATGGTCTGGGATTTCTATGCCAAGGCGGACGAAGTGGTGGTCAATCCGGGCGCGGTGACCGAGATGCTGTTCGTGGCCCACAACCCGACCGACAAGCCGATGACTGCCCAGGCCGTACCGAGCATTTCCCCGGCCGAAGCGGCGATGTATTTCCACAAGACCGAATGCTTTTGCTTCACCCAGCAAGTGCTGCAGCCGGGCCAGCGGATCGAAATGCCGGTGCGCTTCATCGTCGACCGCGACATGCCCAAGGATGTGAAGCATCTGACCCTGGCGTACACGCTGTTCGATATCACTGCGCGCCAACCGCCGGTGGCTGTGCATACCGGCGGCTAGCTACTGTTTGCCCCCTCAATCAGGAGAGCGAATACATGTCGACTCATGATACGTACTACGTACCAGCGCAAAGCAAATGGCCGATAATTGCCACGATTGGCATGCTGGTCACCGTGTATGGACTGGCTGTGTGGTTCAACGACCTCAAGGCGGCACGCCCGGAATCCCATGGCCCGTGGATCTTTTTTGTCGGTGGGCTGCTGCTGGCTTACATGCTGTTTGGTTGGTTCGGTGCGGTCATCAAGGAAAGCCGCGCCGGTTTGTACAGTTCGCAGATGGACCGTTCGTTCCGTTGGGGCATGACCTGGTTCATCTTTTCCGAAGTGATGTTCTTTATCGCGTTCTTCGGTGCGCTGTTTTATGTGCGGCACATGTCCGGCCCGTGGTTGGGCGGTGAGGGTCACAAGGGCATTGCGCACATGCTGTGGCCGAACTTCGAGTTTGCCTGGCCGTTGCTCAACAACCCTGACCCCAAAATGTATCCCGCGCCTGAAGGCACCATCAGCCCGTGGGGTCTGCCGCTGGTCAATACCATCCTGCTGGTGAGCTCCAGCGTGACCATTACCATCGCCCACCATGCCCTGCGCAAAGGTCATCGCGGTGCGTTGAAGATCTGGTTGGCGATCACGGTGCTGTTGGGGCTGGCGTTCCTGGGGTTCCAGGCCGAGGAGTACATCCACGCCTATAAAGAGCTGGGCCTGACGCTGGGCTCCGGCGTGTATGGCGCGACGTTCTTTATGCTCACCGGCTTCCACGGCGCCCACGTGACCATCGGCACCCTCATTCTGTTCGTGATGCTGATGCGCATCCTCAAGGGGCATTTCAATGCCGAGCACCAGTTCGGCTTCGAGGCGGCCAGTTGGTATTGGCACTTTGTGGACGTGGTGTGGATCGGACTGTTTTTCTTCGTTTACGTGCTGTGAGGCGGCTTACCACGGCGCATGAGAAACCAGTTGGCCGCTGAAAAAGCCCCAGGTGATCAAGGCCAGGGTGATCACGGCCAGTACGACACGCACGGTCAGGGCGTTGACGAGGCGATTGGAGTTGCCCTCGTCCTTGACCAGGAAGAACAAGCCACTGAACAGGCTCACGACGGTCGCGATCAGCATCAGGGCAATAGCAGCTTTGAGCATGGTCGGGCTCCACGGGGATGGGCGGGCAATGAAAACAAGTATAGCCAGCGCCGCAAAACGCTTTCGTCCTGGGATCGCACCCACCTTAGTGGTGCTGGTACTGCTGCCCCTGATGGTGGGGTTGGGGTTCTGGCAACTGTCGCGCGGCCATGAAAAGCAGCTGCTGGTGGACAGTTATGCCGAGCGGCGCGCAGCGGAGCCGATCAGCAGTGCGCAACTCAATGACATGGCCGACCCGGCCTTTCGCCGCGTGCGCTTGCGCGGGCAGTTGGATGCCGGGCACAGCGTGTTTCTCGATAATCGCATGCGCGACGGCAAGGCCGGCGTAGAGCTGCTGCAACCCTTCCACGATCAGGCCAGCGGCCTGTGGCTGTTGCTGAATCGCGGCTGGCTACCCTGGCCGGACCGGCGCACGCCACCGGTTTTCAGTACCCCGGAGCAGCTCTTGAATCTGGATGCCTGGGTCTACGTCGCCCCTGGCGAAACCTTCCAATTGCACGCCGACCCCGCCAGTGCGCAATGGCCACGCCTGCTGACGGCGCTGCACCCTGCCGCGTTGTGGGCGCAATTGGGCCGCAGCGGTTTCGCCTATGAGCTACGTGCCGAGCCCGGCCCCGGCACTTACGAAACCAGCTGGCCCATCGTGGCCATGGGGCCGGAAAAACACCTGGCGTATGCCGTGCAGTGGTTCGCCATGTCGCTGGCGTTGCTGGCGCTTTACCTCTACCTCGGATGGCACAACAAAAAGGAGAAGCCCCATGGGAGCGGCCATGAATCCACCCAACATGTCTGAGGTGCCTGATCGGCGCAAAGGCCGTTGGCAACTGATTCTGATCCTGATGATGGTGATCGGCCCGATGGCGCTGGCCACTTTCATGTACAAGCTGCAGTTCTGGGTGCCGCAAAGCCGCAGCTACCACGGCGAGATGATCGGCAACGGCCAGACCCGCGCCGACATTGGCGTGCCGGCCGATGAGCAGCGCTGGCAACTGCTGGTCACCGCGCCCGCCGCCTGCGCCGCCGATTGCCAGCAACTGGTCTACCTCGCGCGTCAATTGCAGATTGGCCTGGGGCGCGATGCCTCCCGCGCCAGCCATGCCTTGGCCAGTGCGCAGCCGCTGGACAGCGACTATGACGCCAAGCTCAAGGCCGAGTACCCGCAACTGCAACGCTACCCGCTGGACCTGTCGACCTTCAGTAAAAACGCCGCTGCACCGGGGGATGCTCAGCTGTGGATCGTCGACCCCCACGGCAACCTGGTGCTGCGCTATGACACCAAGGTCAAGGGCAAGGACTTGCTCAACGACCTGCGCCACCTGCTGAAACTGTCGAACATCGGATAGGGGCACCGTCATGGCCAAACCTGGATTTCGCCTCGCGTTGTTTGCCACCTTGCTGGCGCTGATCGTTGTGCTGCTCGGCGCTTATACCCGCCTGACCCATGCGGGTCTGGGCTGCCCGGACTGGCCCGGCTGCTATGGCTTCATCGGCGTGCCCAACACCGAAGCCCAACTGGCCCACGCCGAGCTGCACTTCCCCGATACGCCGGTGGAGGCGGACAAGGGCTGGGCCGAGATGACCCATCGCTACTTCGCTGGCACCCTGGGCTTGCTGATTGTGTTGCTGGCGGCGCGCTCGTGGAGCCATCGGCGCGATCCGGGCCAGCCGGTGAAGCTGCCGCTGTTTGTACTGGCGGTGGTGTTCGCCCAGGCGGCATTTGGCATGTGGACGGTAACATTGAAGCTGTGGCCGCAGGTGGTGACGGGGCATCTGTTGGGTGGCTTTGCGACCTTGAGCCTGCTGTTCCTGCTGACCCTGCGTTTGTCCGGCGTATTGCCCGCGCTGATCGTGCCCAAGCGCCTGCAATATTGGGCGACGGCAGGCCTGGTGCTGGTGATCGGCCAGATTGCCCTGGGCGGTTGGGTCAGTTCCAACTACGCGGCGGTGGCCTGTATCGATTTGCCAACGTGCCATGGGCAGTGGTGGCCGGCAGCGGACTTTGCCAACGGCTTCCACCTGACTCAACACATCGGCCCCAATTACCTCGGTGGGCAGTTGGACAGCGAGGCGCGCACCGCCATCCACCTGACCCACCGCATCGGCGCCGTCATCGTCAGCCTGGTGCTGCTGGGCCTGGCCTGGCAGTTGCGCGCAGTCGGCATGACGCGGTTGGCCGGCTTGCTGTTGATCGCCCTGGCGGCGCAAATCTGCCTGGGCCTGAGCAATGTGTATTTCCACCTGCCGCTGCCGGTTGCGGTAGGGCATAACGCGGGCGGTGCGGCGTTATTACTGACGCTGGTACTGGTCAACTATCACGCGCGCACCAGTCTGGTCCGGGTGCGCAACCAGTTGCCGTTCGGCTGGCGCTTTATTCCACGCAAACACGTATCGGGCCTCGTTACCCTTAAAGGAGAGATGCCATGGCGACCTTGATCGGCGCACGTCACGGCCAGGCCATCTGGCGTGATTATCTGGAGCTGACCAAGCCCAAGGTGGTGGTGCTGATGCTCATCACCTCGCTGGTGGGGATGTTCCTGGCGACTCGCGCTGGTGTGCCGTGGACCGTGCTGGTGTTTGGCAACCTGGGGATTGCCCTGTGTGCAGGCGGCGCGGCGGCGGTCAACCATGTAGTGGACCGACGCATCGACGCGGTAATGGCGCGCACTCACAAGCGGCCGTTGGCGGAGGGCCGGGTGTCACCGCTGGCGGCGTTGGCCTTTGCTTTGTTTCTGGCTGTTGCCGGGTTGGCCCTGCTGCTGGCATTCACCAATCCGCTCGCAGCCTGGCTGACGCTGGCCTCGCTGCTCGGTTATGCGGTGATCTACACCGGTTTTCTCAAGCGTGCGACGCCACAGAATATTGTTATCGGCGGCTTGGCCGGTGCAGCGCCGCCCTTGCTGGGTTGGGTCGCCGTCACCGGGCATGTCAGCGCCGAGCCTCTGCTGCTTGTGTTGATCATCTTCGCCTGGACCCCGCCACACTTCTGGGCCTTGGCCATCCATCGCAAGGAAGAATACGCCAAGGCCGATATCCCGATGCTGCCGGTGACCCACGGCGAGCACTACACCAAGGTGCATATCCTGCTCTACACCTTTGCCCTGCTGGCGGTGAGCCTGATGCCCTATGTGATCCACATGAGCGGCCTGCTGTACCTCGGCTGCGCCCTGGTATTGGGCGGGCGCTTTCTGCAATGGGCCTGGGTGTTGTACCGTGGCGGTCGGCCGCACGCGGCGATCAACACCTTCAAGTACTCTATCTGGTACTTGCTGCTGCTGTTTATCGCCCTGCTCGTAGACCACTACTTACTGTTGAACCTATGACTCGAACTCAAAAGACTGTCTTCATCCTGGTGGCCCTGGTGGCATTGATCATGGGCCTGACCGTTAACAAAGTGCTCTCGGGCAAGGGCCAGGGCGACCCTACCGCGCTGATCGACGCAGGTATCATCCTGTTGCCGCAAAGCCGTCAGTTGCCGCCGGTGACCATGACCAACCAGGACGGCCAGCCGGTGCTGGTCAACGAATTGAAAGGCAAGTGGAGCCTATTGTTCTTCGGCTACACCTTCTGCCCGGACATTTGCCCGACTACCCTTGCCCAGCTGCGCCAGATCAAGAGCGAGCTGCCTAAAGAGGCTGTGGATAAGTTGCAGGTGATTTTGGTCAGTGTGGACCCGAACCGCGATACGTCGACCCAGCTCAAACAGTACCTGGGCTACTTCGACCCGCAGTTCCAGGGCCTGACGGGCGCGAATGTGGAGGAGGTGCAGAAGGTCTCGAATGCGGTGAGCATCCCGTTTATTCCGGCGGACACCAGTAAGCCGAACTACACCGTCGACCACAGCGGCAACCTGGCATTGATCGGGCCGGATGGGACTCAGCGCGGGTTCATCCGTGCGCCGTTGAACAACCAGAAGCTGGTGGCGCAGTTGCCGGGGTTGTTGAAGCGTCAGTAACAGGCGACACATAACAAATGTGGGAGGGGGCTTGCCCCCCGATAGCAGTGGGTCTGCCACCAGATGCAGTGACTGACACTCAGCAATCGGGGGCAAGCCCCTCCCACATTTTTTGATCTTCAGCGTGTTGGAGATCGAATCAGATCAGAACGCCGGCTTGATCGCGCCTTTGTACTTCTCTTCGATGAATTGCTTCACTTCAGGCGTGTGCAGGGCTGCAACCAGCTTCTTCACGGCGTCCGAGTCCTTGTTGTCTTCGCGGGTCACCAGGATGTTCACATAAGGCGAGTCGCTGCCTTCGATCACCAGCGCATCCTTGGACGGGTCCAGCTTGGCTTCCAGCGCGTAGTTGGTGTTGATCAGCGCCAGGTCGACCTGGGTCAGTACGCGCGGCAGGGTGGCGGCTTCCAGTTCGCGGAATTTCAAGCCTTTCGGGTTGGCGGTGATGTCCTTGATGGTCGACAGGATGTTGGTCGGGTCCTTCAGGGTGATCAGGCCGTTCTTGGCCAGCAGCAACAGGGCCCGGCCGCCGTTGGTGGCGTCGTTGGGGATCACCACATTGGCGCCGCTTGGCAGTTCGTCCAGCTTCTTGTACTTGCTGGAGTAGGCGCCCAGGGGTTCTAGGTGCACCGCGCCGACGCTCACCAGGTGGGTGCCCTTGGCTTTGTTGAATTCATCCAGGTACGGCTGGTGTTGGAAGAAGTTGGCGTCCAGGCGCTTTTCCGCGACTTGTACGTTCGGCTGCACGTAGTCGGTGAAGACTTTGATCTGCAGGTCCACGCCTTCTTTGGCGAGGGCAGGTTTCACGAATTCGAGGATTTCCGCGTGTGGGACCGGCGAAGCCGCGACCGTGATGGTCTCGGCGTGGGCGGAAAACGCGGCAACGGCGGCGAACGCAACCAGTAGTTTCTTCATCCAACAAGCTCCTTGTTCGGGCATGTGCCGGCTTATCCCCGGCAATGGCCGTTATTTTCGAGAAAAGTGCACCACCAGCTTGTCGCCGACGGTTTGCAGAATTTGCACCAGGATCAACAGCATCACCACCGTGACCACCATCACGTCAGTCTGGAAACGCTGGTAACCGAAACGGATCGCCAGGTCACCCAGGCCGCCGGCACCCACCACACCGGCCATGGCCGTGTAGGACACCAGTGTAATCGCGGTCACCGTAATCGCCGCGAAAATGCCTGGGCGCGCTTCGGGCAGCAAGGCGTTGGTGATGATCTGGCGCGTGCTGGCGCCCATCGATTGCGTGGCTTCGATAATGCCGCGGTCCACTTCACGCAGCGCGGTTTCCACCAGGCGTGCGAAGAACGGCGTCGCGCCCACCACCAACGGCGGAATCGCACCAGCCACACCCAGCGAAGTGCCGGTGATCAATACGGTGAACGGGATCATCACGATCAGCAGGATGATGAACGGCAGCGAACGCAGGATGTTCACGATCAGCGACAGCAGCGCGTACAGGCCCTTCTGTTCGAACAGTTGGCGCGGGCTGGTGAGGAACAGCAGCACGCCCAGGGGCAGGCCCAGCACTACGGTGAAGAACAGTGAGCCGAACAGCATGGTCATGGTGTCGCCGGTGGCGAGCCAGATTTCGGACCAGTCGATATTGGCGAAGAAACTCAACAGGACGTCCATTAGCGCAGGATCTCCATGTGGACGTCAGCAGCGGTGAAGCGCGCAAATGCGGCGTCCATGTCGCCACCGGTGACGGCGAGGGTCAATTGCCCGTAAGGGATGTCTTTGATGCGGTCGATACGACCGGCGAGGATGCTGTAGTCCACGCCCGTTTCGCGTGCGACGGTGCCCAGCAGCGGCGCGTAGGTCGCTTCGCCCTGGAACGTCAGGCGCACGATGCGGCCGGGTACGTGAGCGAAGTCATCGCGTTGCTCGTTTTCGTCGACCTGCTCGGACTCTTGCACGAAACGCTTGGTGGTTGGGTGCTTGGGGTGCAGGAATACATCGGCCACCGAGCCTTGCTCGACGATCACGCCGGCGTCCATTACGGCCACCTGGTCGCAGACACGGCGGATCACGTCCATTTCATGGGTGATCAGCACGATGGTCAGCTTCAGCTCGCGGTTGATCTCGGCCAACAGTTGCAGCACCGAGGCGGTGGTCTGCGGGTCGAGGGCGCTGGTGGCTTCGTCGCACAGCAGGATCTTCGGCTTGGTCGCCAGGGCGCGGGCGATGCCGACGCGTTGTTTCTGGCCGCCGGACAACTGCGCCGGGTACTTTTTGGCGTGGTCCGACAGGCCGACGCGGGCGAGCAGTTCTGCGACGCGCAGGTCGATGTCCTTGCGCGACAATTCGCCGGCCAGGGTCAGTGGCAGTGCGACGTTGTCGGCGACGGTCTTGGACGCCAGCAGGTTGAAGTGCTGGAAGATCATCCCGACCTGCTGGCGGAAACGGCGCAGGCCGTTGGCGTCCAGGGCGGTGACTTCTTCGCCATCTACCCTGATGGTGCCGCCGCTCGGTTCTTCGAGGCGGTTGATCAGGCGCAGCAGGGTGCTTTTGCCCGCGCCGGAGTGGCCGATGAGGCCGAACACCTGGCCGTTTTCGACACTCAGACTGGTGGCGTGCAGCGCGGGAATATCCCTACCGGCGACGCGGTAGGTTTTATGGACGTTTTGAAACTCGATCACGTAGCGAACCTTGTGGGGCGCATGGAAAAGGGATCAGCGGTTAGCCGGGCGCGCATTTTAGCCTGTCTGTATAGCGTTTCTTAGCATTTATTTCGTATTCAACCAGCGATTTGGCAATAACGCGATCAAAGGTCATAAAAAAGGAACGGTACAAAACCGCGTCAGTCACTACTTAAGCAACTCGATTTCCCAGGTGCCGTGCCTGGGGTTTTGCTCAAACGAGCCGGGGACCGCTCTGGCCACTTTGAATAAGGAGTTTTGACTGATGAGTAGCAAAAAGCCAAAGAGCGAGCTAGCGGGCACCGACACCCTGGATCGTGGTAACACCAACGCCAAGCTGCAGGCCCTGGAGGCCTTCCGCTCCGATGCGACCGGTCAGGCCCTGCGTACCAATCAGGGCGTCAAGATTTCCGACAACCAGAACACCCTGAAAGTGGGCTCCCGTGGCCCATCGCTGCTGGAAGATTTCATCATGCGTGAAAAAATCACGCACTTTGACCATGAGCGTATCCCGGAGCGCATCGTGCATGCCCGTGGCACCGGTGCCCATGGCTATTTCCAGACCTACGAGAACCATTCGGCGCTGACCAAGGCTGGTTTCCTGCGTGACCCTGGGCATAAAACGCCGGTCTTCACCCGCTTTTCCACTGTGCAGGGCCCGCGTGGTTCGGGTGACACGGTGCGTGATGTACGCGGTTTTGCCGTGAAGTTTTTCACCGAAGAAGGCAACTTCGACCTGGTGGGCAACAACATGCCGGTGTTTTTCATTCAGGACGCGATCAAGTTTCCTGACTTCGTGCACGCCGTGAAGCCCGAGCCGCACAATGAAATTCCTACAGGCGGGTCGGCGCACGATACCTTCTGGGACTTCGTCTCGTTGCAGCCTGAATCGGCGCACATGGTGATCTGGGCGATGTCTGACCGTGCCATTCCAAAGAGCCTGCGCAGCATGCAGGGTTTTGGCGTGCACACCTTCCGCCTGGTGAACGCCGAGGGGAAATCCAACTTCGTAAAATTCCACTGGCGTCCTACGGCGGGTACTTGCTCGCTGGTGTGGGACGAAGCGCAAAAGCTGGCCGGTAAAGATACCGACTACCACCGCCGCGACCTTTGGGAAGCCATTGAGATGGGCGACTACCCTGAGTGGGAATTGGGCGTGCAGGTGATTCCCGAGGACAAGGAGCATGCGTTCGACTTCGATATCCTCGACCCGACCAAGCTGATCCCTGAGGAGCTGGTGCCGATCACGCCGCTGGGCAAGATGGTGCTCAACCGCAACCCGGACAACTTCTTCGCTGAAGTCGAGCAGGTCGCGTTCTGCCCAGGCCATATCGTGCCGGGTATCGACTTCTCCAACGATCCACTGCTGCAAGGTCGGCTGTTTTCCTACACTGACACGCAGATCAGTCGACTCGGCGGGCCGAACTTTCATCAGTTGCCGATCAACCAGCCGGTCACGCCGCTGCATAACAACCAGCGCGATGCCATGCACCGCAGCACCATCGATAAAGGGCGAGCCTCTTATGAGCCGAACTCCATCGATGGCGGCTGGCCGAAGGAAACGCCACCGGCTGCGCAGGATGGTGGTTTTGAGTCCTACCCTGAGCGCATCGACGCGCACAAGATCCGTGAGCGCAGCGAGTCGTTCGGCGATCACTTCTCCCAGGCGCGTCTGTTCTTCCACAGCATGAGCAAGCACGAACAGGAGCACATCATTGCGGCTTACAGCTTTGAGCTGGGCAAGGTCGAGCGCGAGTTTATCCGCGCGCGTCAGGTCAACGAGATCCTGGCCAACATCGACCTGGAACTGGCCAAGCGCGTGGCGCAGAACCTGGGGCTGCCCGCGCCGACCCAAGGCACGGTGCCTGTCCGTAAAACCCAGCCGGAACGTTCGCCGGCATTGAGCCAGGCAAACCTGCTGCCGGGTGATATCAAAACGCGAAAAGTGGCGATTCTTGCCGCGAACGGCGTTGATGGTGCTGCAATTGATGCGTTGAAGAAGGCACTGGAAGCCGAGGGCGCACATGCCAAGCTGCTGGGGCCAACCTCGGCACCGGTAAAAACGGCTGATGGTAAAAGCCTGAAGGTGAATGCCTCCATGGAAGGTATGCCGTCGATTGCGTTCGATGCGGTATTTGTCCCTGGCGGGAAAGACTCTGTTAAAGCCTTGAGTGGTGATGGCGTGGCGTTGCACTTCCTGTTGGAAGCGTACAAGCACTTGAAGGCGATTACCGTCGCCAACGACGCTAAGTCATTGCTGGATCTGTTGAAGCTTGAGGCGGATGCGGGACTGATCGTCGGGTCGGATGCCAAGGCGTTCAAGGCATTCTTTGCCGCGATTGCCCAGCACCGGGTCTGGGATCGTGAGCCTAAGGCCAAGGCGATTCCGGCTTAAGTCTTTGGTTGTTTGTTAGATCGTCATCGGGGGCAAGCCCCCTCCCACATTTTGAGCTGTGAATACATTCAAAGTGCGGGAGGGGGCTTGCCGCCGATGGTTTTATTCCGCTTTGCGCGGAATAAGCACAACCTGCGCCGGAATCTTCTTCAGAATCTGCCGGTGAATCTTCAGGTCATACCCCGAATCAATTCGCTTCACCCGTTTGGTCAGCAACGTGGCCAGCCACGGGTAATCCTCTGTGCGCGGCGCCTGGATGCTCACATCGCATTGGTAATTCACCACGTCGGTGGCAATTGCATCCAGCTGATGGCGCAGTTCTTCGATGTTGGTGAGGTTCAACGCCACGGTGGTGCTGGGCGCCGTGGGGTCGATGACCTTGGCGGCGGGCTTGGCCTCGGCGGCTTTCAGGTCGGCTTCGGCTTTGTCCAGTTCGGCCTTGCGCGCATGGCTGATGGCGCTGTTGACGCCACCGGTCAGCGCGGGTGCCTTGGGCATCAGGGCGCGGGCACGGCTCAGAGCGGTCGCCGCAGCGTTTACGTCGCCCTTTTGCAGCACGATCTGGCTGCGTTGCAAGTAGGCTTCAGCCAACTGCCGCTGGTAGGTTTCCAGCGCCGGGTCGTTGGGCGACTGGGCTTGCAGCGCCGCTAGCTGGTCTTCTGCGGTGGCCAGTTCGCTGCTGGCCAGGTTTTGCTCCAGCTGTGCGATGGCCGCAGCGCGTGCGTCCGGGGCCTCGGGGACGGCGGGCGGTGTGCTTTGACAGGCGCCCAGCAGCAGGGAAAATGCGGCAAGGAGCAGATAACGGGAGGTGAACGGCTTCATTCCTGCGACTCTCTATTTGCGCAAAAAGCGAGCAAGTCTACACCCCTCGACGGGGCAGGACAAAACTCAGCAGAAACAGGGCGGCGGCCGTGACCACAATCGACGGCCCGGCCGGCGTGTCCTTGAACCAGGACAACGCCAGGCCCCCGCACACAGCGAGCATCCCCAGCAGGCTGGCGCCCACCGCCATCTGCTCCGGTGAGCGGGCGTGGCGCTGGGCAGCGGCCGCAGGAATGATCAGCAGCGACGTGATCAACAATACGCCGACAATCTTCATCGCGACAGCGATCACCACGGCGATCAATAACATCAGGGCCATGCGCAGGGCCGGCACGGGCAAGCCTTCTACCGTGGCCAGCTCTTCGTGCACGGTAATCGCCAGCAGCGGGCGCCACAGCGCGACCAGCAGCGCCAGTACGGCCGCGCTGCCGCCGAGGATCCACGCAAGGTCGCCGGGGCTGATCGCCAGCAGGTCGCCGAACAGGTAGGCCATCAAGTCGATGCGCACTTCATGCATGAAGCTCAGCACCACCAGGCCCAGGGACAGGGTGCTGGGTGCCAGGATGCCCAATAGGGTGTCGGAGGCCAGGGGCTGGCGCTGTTGCAGGGTCACCAGCAGTACCGCTAATAACAGGCAGCCAACGGTCACGGCGATGGTCGGGCTCACATCCAACAGAAAGCCCAGGGCCACGCCCAGCAGCGCGGCGTGCGACAGGGTGTCGCCAAAATAGGCCATGCGCCGCCAGACCACGAACGAGCCCAACGGGCCCGCCACCAATGCCAAAGCCAAGCCTGCCAGCAGGGCGTAGAGCAGAAAATCAGCCATGCTTGCAGCTATCTCCATGAACGTGGGTATGAGGGGCGGCGGGGTCATCGACGACGGCGCCATGCAGGTCGTGGGCGTGGTCGTGATGGTGGTGGTAGATCGCCAGGCTCTGGGCGTTCTTGCCGAACAGCTCGACGAACGCCGGGTCGCCGCTGACCTGTTCCGGATGGCCCGAGCAGCACACGTGGCGGTTGAGGCACACCACCTGGTCGGTGGTGCTCATCACCAGGTGCAAATCGTGGGACACCATCAATACGCCGCAGCCATGGCGGTCGCGCAGACGGGTAATCAAGCTGTACAGCTCGGCCTGGCCGGCGACGTCGACGCCCTGCACGGGCTCATCCAGCACCAGCAGTTCCGGCTCGCGCAACAGGGCGCGGGCCAGCAGCACGCGCTGCATTTCGCCGCCGGAAATGCTTTGCACCGGGCTGTCGATCACCTGTTCGGCGCCGACTTCCCTGAGCGCCGCCTGGGCGCGGGCACGGTCTACGCCGGGCACCAGGCGCAGGAAGCGCAGGACTGACAATGGCAAGGTTGGATCGACATGCAGCTTCTGCGGCATGTAGCCGACGCGCAGCTTGGGCTTGCGCCACACACTGCCGGTGTCGGGCTTGAGCAGGCCCAGCACGGCACGCACCAGGGTGGTCTTGCCGGCGCCGTTGGGGCCGATCAGGGTAACGATCTGCCCCGGCTCCACGCTCAGTGCGATGTTATCCAGCACGTTTTGCCCGGCGAACGTGACCCCGACCTGCTCCAGGCGGATTAACGCGTTGCTCATCAAGCCCCCTGGCAGCCCGAGCACAGGCCGACCACTTCGACCGTTTGCCCTTCGACCCGGAAGCCGACCTCGGCAGAACTCTTGATGATGGCGTCGCTGATGCTTTTTTGTTCAAGCTCGATGGCGGCGTGGCACTCGCGGCAGATCAGGAACTGGCCCTGGTGCGCGTGTTCCGGGTGGCTGCAGCCGACGAAGGCGTTAAGCGAGGCGATGCGGTGCACCAGGCCGTTTTCCAGCAGGAAGTCCAGTGCGCGGTACACGGTGGGCGGCGCGGCGCGGCGGCCGTCCTGCTCGCTGAGCACGCCGAGAATGTCGTAGGCGCCCAGCGGCTTGTGGCTCTGCCACACCAATTCCAGCACGCGGCGGCGCAGTGCGGTCAGGCGCAGCCCCTTCTGTGTGCACAGGGTGTCGGCTTCCGACAGCGCGGTATGCACGCAGTGAGAGTGGTCGTGGGGACGGCTGGCAAGCGGTGTTTTTGGCATGAGCGGCGACAGATATTTGATAGAGACGTTATTATGTTACCCGTTCCTACGCCATTGAGTGGTCATCGTGTCCCGACTTTTTCCCGTTTTTGTCGTGTTTGTCACCAGTTTGTTCATGGCTGGCGCCGCTCAGGCCGAGGTCAAGGTGTTGACCAGCATCAAGCCGTTGCAGTTGATTGCTGCGGCGGTGCAGGACGGCGTGGCGGTTCCGGAGGTGTTGTTGCCACCGGGCGCGTCGCCGCATAACTATGCGTTGCGACCATCCGACGTACGGCGTGTGCAGTCGGTGGACCTGCTGTACTGGATCGGCCCGGACATGGAGAGTTTCCTGCCGCGCGTGTTGAAAGGTCGTACGGCAACAACGGTAGCAGTGCAGGACCTGCCGGGCATGAAGCTGCGCCGTTTTGCCGAAGATAGCCACTCCCACGCCGATGAAGCCGACGAACATGACCACGATCACCGCCCAGGCAGCCTGGACGCGCACTTGTGGCTGTCCACGATCAACGCACGGGTTATTGCTGCACGCATGGCCACTGACCTGGCTGCTGCCGATCCGGCTAATGCCTCGCGTTACCAGAGCAACGTGAAGGCCTTCGACGAGCGCCTGGATGCCCTGGATGCTCGCCTGAAAGCCCGTCTTGCGCCGATCGATGGCAAGCCCTACTTCGTGTTCCATGAAGCCTTCGATTACTTCGAAGACGCTTATGGGCTCAAGCATGCCGGCGTGTTCAGCGTGGCCGCTGAAGTCCAGCCTGGCGCCCAGCATGTCGCGGCGATGCGTACCCGTTTGCAGGAAGTGGGCAAGACGTGCGTGTTCAGTGAACCGCCGTTGCGTCCGCGCCTGGCTGAAACGCTGGTGGCCGGGTTGCCGGTGAAGTTGGCAGAGTTGGATGCGCTGGGGGGTTATACCCCGGCTACCGCTCAAGGCTACGAGCAAGTGCTGGATAAGTTGGGCAACGACTTGGCGGGTTGCCTGGAGTCGCTCTGACAGCAAACGACGACCAAATGTGGGAGGGGGCAAGCCTCCTCCCACACTTTTTGATCTCACGGGCTTTTAGAGGGCAAATGGCAGTTGCACGGTGACCCGCTGACGCTGCATCAGTCGATGCTCGAACTCCGCCGGGTCGTGGATCAGCACATCCTGTCCCGCAAAGGATTCAGCCGCGATCAGGCGTGACAGCCAGAATCGCACACAGGCCACGCGCAACATCGTCGGCCACAGCTCGGCTTCCTTCGCGGTAAACGGCCGCAGCCCTGCATACGCTCCCAGCAAGGCCCTGGCGCGTTGCCCATCAAGCACGCCATCGGCGTCCGAGCACCAGTCATTCAGGGCGATCGCCACGTCGTACAGCATCGGGCCGGAGCAAGCGTTGTAGAAGTCGATCAGGCCGGTGAGGTGCGTGCCTTCGAACATCGCGTTGTCGCGGAACAGGTCGGCGTGCACGTTGGCGCGTGGCAGGGCGAGGATCTCGGCCTTGTGCGCTGCGATCTCGGTCAGAGCATCCTGCAACAGGCGTTGCTGTGCGGCGTTCAGGTGCGAAATCAGTTGCGCGCCTTCACTGAGCATCCAGTCCAGGCCGCGATCGGTCTTGCGCTCGAGGACTCTCTCGCCCTGCGTCGCCAGGTGCAGATGGCCCAGCAGGTCACCGACCTGGGCGCAGTGCTGGGCGTTGGCGTCCTTGATGTGCTTGCCGGCCAGGCGCGGTTGCAGCAGTGCCGGTTTGCCTTTGAGTTCGCGCAAGGCCACGCCGTCGGTGGTGCGCAGGGCGTAGGGCACCGGCAGGTCGGCGTCGTGG
The DNA here is from genome assembly GCF_900115535.1 of Pseudomonas sp. NFPP28. Taxonomy (NCBI): domain Bacteria; kingdom Pseudomonadati; phylum Pseudomonadota; class Gammaproteobacteria; order Pseudomonadales; family Pseudomonadaceae; genus Pseudomonas; species Pseudomonas sp. NFPP28. The sequence continues at coordinate 340,190 of NZ_FOWT01000009.1, forward strand.
AGTACGTCGAGCAGTTCGATGAAGAACGGCATTTGCGCAACCGGGCCACGCTCGACCAGGGTCAGGACAAACTCACCCTGCTCCAGGCTGATAAAGAAATTGGTGTTTTCGCTACCGGCGGCAATCCCCTGGAAGTCGATCAGGCGGCCGAGGCCGTAAGGGGCGAGAAAGGTTTCCAGCTCGGGCCGAGCCAGGGGGGTGAACACAGACATGGTTAAAACTGCCAGTACGGGCGCCGCGGTGCGCGGCGCCAATTGAAGTTAAGAAATCATTTCCATTCGAAGATCTTCCATGACGGGATCAGCATATCCGGCTGGTCAGAACGGATGAAGTTCGCATCGGTTCCGTCCGCGCGCACCAGGAAATAAGGAGGTGCGCCCTTCGGGATGACCTTGATTGCGTAAAGGAAACCGTTCTGGCGGTACTCCTGAATGGTCTTGTCGCCTTCCGTGCGAATGGTCACTTCCGGATCGCCCCCAGGCGCATCGTCTGCCGCCACGGCAGCCATCGGAGCGAGTGCAATCAAGCCAGTCAACAGCAGGCGATTGAATGTACGCATGATAACCTTGTCCCTTTGTCGTCATTGGTCCGGCTATTCTAGCGCCTGACCCGCCGAAAAGGTTGATTCTGCTCATGAGCCAAGCACCCCTCGTCCTGGTGGACGGTTCTTCGTATCTGTACCGTGCCTTCCACGCATTGCCACCGCTGACCACTTCCAAAGGCCTGCCCACCGGCGCGGTCAAGGGCGTGTTGAACATGCTCAAGAGCCTGCGCAAGCAGTACCCGGACAGCCCGTTCGCGGTGGTGTTCGACGCCAAGGGTGGGACCTTTCGCGATGACATGTACGCCGAATACAAGGCCAACCGCCCGAGCATGCCCGATGACATGCGCGTGCAAATCGAGCCGTTGCACCAGAGCGTGATCGCGCTGGGCTTCCCGTTGCTGTGCGTCGAAGGCGTCGAGGCCGACGATGTGATCGGCACCCTGGCGCGCAGCAGTGCGGCGGCTGCCCGCCCCGTGGTGATCTCCACCGGTGACAAGGACATGGCGCAACTGGTCGACGGGCACATTACCTTGGTCAACACCATGACCGGTAGCGCGATGGACATCGAGGGCGTGAAGGAGAAATTCGGTGTCGCTCCCGAGCAGATCATCGACTATCTGGCGCTGATGGGCGATTCGTCCGACAACATCCCGGGTGTTCCGGGTATCGGTCCGAAGACCGCTTCCGGCTTGCTGGTCGGCGTGAACGGCGGCATCAAAGAGCTTTATGAGCAGTTGGATATTGTGCCGACCTTGCCTATCCGAGGCGCCAAGACGTTGCCGGCCAAGCTGGAAGAACATCGGGAGAGTGCTTTTCTTTCCTACCAGTTGGCGACGATCAAGTGCGATGTACCGTTGGATATCGGTCTGGATGATTTGCACCTGATCGAGCCGGATCGCGAGAAGCTGCTGGAGTTGTACACGCTGCTGGAGTTCAAGAGCTGGATTGATGAGGTCCAGCGCGATGCCAAACGCGTGGAACTCAAGGCTGCGCCGGTTGCCGAGCAAGCCGTCGAGGCAGTAGCACCGGCAGAGGCCACCTACACCACCATCCTCGATCAGGCGACGTTCGACCTTTGGCTGAAGAAGCTCAACGACGCGAAGTTGTTTGCCTTCGACACCGAAACCACCGGTATCGATGCCCAGCAGGCGCAGCTGGTCGGCGTCTCCTTCGCCGTGCAGCCCCATGAAGCGGCCTACATCCCGTTGACCCATTCCTACATCGGCGCGCCGGAGCAGTTGGACCGCGACACCGTCCTGCTGGCTCTGAAACCGCTGCTGGAAGACCCGACCAAGCTCAAAGTCGGCCAGCACGCCAAGTTCGATATGAATATCCTGGCCAACTGCGCTATCGGCGGCGACCCGGCGCAGGGCATTACCGTGCGTGGCATTGCGTTCGACACCATGCTTGAGTCCTATGTGCTGAACTCCACGGCAACCCGTCACGACATGGACAGCCTGGCCAAGAAGTACTTGGACTACGACACTGTTGCTTTCCAGGACATCGCCGGCAAGGGCGCCAAGCAGCTGACCTTCGATCAGATCGCCCTGGAGCAGGCCGGCCCTTATGCGGCGGAAGATGCCGATGTGACCCTGCGTCTGCACCAGGCTTTGTTTGCACAGTTGACGGCCATCCCGAGCCTGGCGAGCGTGCTCACGGATATCGAGATTCCATTGGTGCCGGTGCTGGCCCGTATCGAGCGCCAGGGTGCACTGGTGGACAAGGACCTTCTGGGTATCCAGAGCATCGAGCTGGGCAACAAGATGGTCGAACTGGAGCGCCAAGCCTTCGAGATCGCCGGCGAGGCGTTCAACCTCGGTTCGCCCAAGCAGCTCGGCGCGATTCTTTACGAAAAACTCGGCCTGCCGGTGCTGAAGAAAACCGGCAAGGGCCAGGCCTCCACCGCCGAAGAAGTGCTGGCCAAGCTGGCTGAGGATGACTATCCGCTGCCCAAGGTGCTGATGCAGTACCGCAGCATGAGCAAGCTGAAAAGCACCTACACCGATCGCCTGCCGGAACAGATCAACCCGCGTACCGGACGTATCCACACCTCCTATCACCAGGCGGTGGCGGCGACCGGGCGCTTGTCTTCCAGTGATCCGAACCTGCAGAACATCCCGGTGCGTACCGCCGAAGGGCGGCGGATTCGCCAGGCGTTTGTTGCACCCAAGGGCTACAAGCTGCTGGCGGCGGACTATTCGCAGATCGAGCTGCGGATCATGGCGCACCTGTCCAAGGACGAGGGCTTGATGAACGCCTTCCGTCACAACCTGGATGTGCACACCGCCACGGCGGCCGAGGTGTTCAAGGTTGAGCTGGGCGAGGTCACCTCCGACCAGCGCCGCAGTGCCAAGGCGATCAACTTTGGTCTGATCTACGGCATGGGCGCGCAGAAGCTGGGCAAGGACATCGGCGTCGATACCAAGACGGCCAAGGCCTACATCGATGTGTATTTCGCCCGTTATCCGGGGGTTCGCGAGTACATGGAGCGCACCCGCGCCCAGGCCGCTGATCAAGGCTACGTGGAAACCTTCTTCGGCCGTCGCCTGTACTTGCCCGAGATCAACTCCAACAAGCCCCAGGAGCGCGCGGCCGCTGAACGCACCGCGATCAACGCGCCGATGCAGGGCACGGCGGCCGACATCATCAAGAAAGCCATGGTGTTGGTGGACAACTGGCTGACCGATTCGGGCCTGGATGCCAAGGTGATCCTGCAGGTGCACGATGAATTGGTACTGGAAGTGCGTGAAGATCAGGTGGCGCAGGTCAGCGAAAAGATTCGCGAGCATATGAGTGCGGCCGCGAAGCTGGACGTGCCGCTGCTGGTGGAAGTGGGCGTCGGCAATAACTGGGATGAAGCGCACTGACTTGCGGGCGCTGCCACCGCGCTGTGTGGTGGCAGAGTGCTTTAGTGCGGAAATCGCCGTTGGTTATTTCAAATAGTTTTTCTGACTTGCCGGAACTTAACCCGTGAACTGCTACTCAGAGTTACTGAATGGGTGGTGAAGCCCTTCAATGCTCCTATGTTGTGTTAAGTGTTGGCAGATATCTGGACCCCGCCCTAGCGGTCCGGAACTTGAACCCCGAACTTCCCCTCCCCATACGAAGTCCGGGGTTTTTTTTTGCCCGCAGAAAAGTTATTCCGCGAGTTCCGCGCCTTTGTCCGCCAATTCCATCCAACCGGCCAGCACGGTATAAGCCTCTTCCAGGCCCATGCGCTTTGGTGCCGAGAACAGCTGGATCGTGATCGCGTCGCCCCAGCCCTTACGGATTTCGGACTGCACTTTGAGCAAGGTGTTCTTGGCCGCGCCGTAGGTCAGCTTGTCTGCCTTGGTCAGCAGGATATGCATCGGCATGCCGCTGGCGACCGCCCAATCGAGCATCAACAGGTCGAAATCGGTCATCGGATGGCGGATGTCCATCATCAGAATCAAGCCTTTCAAACTCTCCCGGCCACCCAGGTAAGCCTCCAGGTGACGCTGCCAGTGCAACTTCAGCGGGATAGGTACTTTTGCATAACCGTAACCCGGCAGGTCGACCAGACGCCGATCATCGTCTAGCTTGAAGAAATTGAGGAGTTGCGTGCGGCCCGGGGTTTTCGAGGTGCGCGCCAGGCTCGCGTGAGTCAGGGTGTTCAGCGCGCTGGACTTGCCGGCGTTGGAACGACCGGCAAAGGCGACTTCAAAGCCTTCGTCATCGGGGCATTGGTCAACTTTGGCGGCGCTGAGCATGAACGTGGACTGTTGGCACAGGCCGAGGATGGGATTCTTGAGTTGCATGAGATTTCCGATGTGGGCGGTGCCGAGAAAGGGTGCGGCAAGCGGTGTCGTTTCCGTTTCAGTAGCGCCAGTATATAATGCCGCAGATTTTGTGTGTGCTTTGTCCCAGCGAAGGATGAAGTTCACGGGAGCGATAGACCTTTATTGCGCATTAGAACGCAGAACGCTCTCAAACCCTGAAATGGTCGACGTATGACCAAGTGGTTGCTCGCTATCGGTGCCCTGGTCCCGCTTTACGGCGTTCAGGCTACACAGGATCCGGAAGCGGTGTACAACCGAGTTTGCGTGGCTTGCCATGCCGGCCAGTTGCCCAGCGCCCCCAGACGGGGTGACCAGGCAGCCTGGGCGCCAAGACTGGCGCAGGGCATGGACACGCTGGTGCTACACGTGACCCAGGGTTTCAAGGCAATGCCGCCGCGTGGTTTGTGCATGGACTGCAGTACTGAGGATTACCAGGCCATCATTGAATTGATGGTGAGTAAACCCGGTAGATAACTCTTAAACCCCTTAGCCGTAGTTGGATTAGCTGATGAACAAACTGATCGTGAGTCTGCTGTTGACCTTGGGCATCACCGGTGTTGCCCATGCTGCAGGCGACGCTACAGCGGGCCAGGCGAAAGCCGCCGTATGTGGTGCTTGCCATGGACCGGATGGTAACAGCCCGGCACCGAACTTCCCCAAACTGGCCGGCCAGGGCGAGCGTTACCTGACCAAGCAGATGCAGGATATCAAGTCCGGCAAGCGCACGGTCCTGGAAATGACCGGCTTGTTGACCAACCTCAGCGATCAGGACCTGGCAGACATCGCGGCGTATTTTGCCAGCCAGAAAGGCAGTGTGGGAGCTGCTGATCCGAAACTGGTGGCCCGCGGCGAGAAACTGTTCCGCGGTGGCGACCTGGATAAAGGCCTGCCGGCCTGCACCGGTTGCCATTCGCCCAATGGCGCGGGCATTGCCGCCGCCGGCTTCCCGCACTTGAGTGGCCAGCACGCCACCTACATTGCCAAGCAGCTGACCGATTTCCGTAAGGAAGAGGCCGGGCGCACCAACGATGGCGACGCGGCGATCATGCGCACCATCGCCCGCAAGTTGAGTGACGAGGACATTGCGGCGGTCTCCAGCTACATCCAGGGCCTGCACTGAGGTGCACGCAACGTTAACACTCGATTAATCCCGCGATGCAAGCATAAAAAGGGTGGCCCAGGCCGCCCTTTTTTGTGGCCGGTGCCGTTACACTAACGAACTCATGCCCGCGCGGACCTGTCACAACAAAGGTCGCGTGAGGCGACTTTATTTGTCCAGGAGTAAAGCATGCGTAATCTGATCCTCAGCGCCGCTCTCGTCACTGCCAGCCTCTTCGGCATGACCGCACAAGCCGCCGACGTGCCGCTTGAAGCCGGTAAGACCTACGTTGAATTGGCCAATCCGGTTCCGGTTTCCGAACCCGGCAAGATCGAAGTGGTGGAGTTGTTCTGGTACGGCTGCCCGCATTGCTACGCTTTTGAACCGACCATCAACCCATGGGTTGAAAAACTGCCCAAGGACGTGAACTTCAAGCGCATTCCAGCCATGTTCGGCGGCCCATGGGATGCCCACGGCCAACTGTTCCTGACCCTGGAAGCCATGGGTGTCGAGCACAAAGTCCACAACGCGGTATTCGACGCGATCCAGAAGCAAGGCAAGCGCCTGACCAAGCCGGACGAAATGGCTGACTTCGTGGCCACCCAAGGTGTCGACAAGGACAAGTTCCTGGCCACCTTCAACTCCTTCGCTATCCAGGGCCAGATCAAGCAGGCCAAGGAGCTGGCGCAGAAGTATGGCGTGCAAGGCGTACCGACCATGATCGTCAACGGCAAATACCGTTTCGACCTGGGCACTTCCGGTGGTCCTGAGCAGACCCTCAATGTTGCCGACCAACTGATCGCCAAAGAGCGCGCAGCCAAGTAAGGGGCCCGTCATGCGCCGCTGGGGTACCGAACGTGTGGTTGGCCTGCATGATCCGCAGGTCAATGAACATCACCTGGAGTCCACGGGCCTGCCGGCAGACAGCCGCCTGCGCCTGCTCAGCTTCAATATCCAGGTAGGCATCAGTACCGAGAAGTACCGGCACTACCTCACCCGTGGCTGGCAGCACCTGCTGCCCCATAACGGACGTGCTGGCAACCTGCAAAAGATCGGCAACCTGCTGAACGACTTCGACCTTGTCGCCCTGCAGGAAGCTGATGGCGGCAGCATGCGCTCCGGCTATATAAACCAGGTGGAACACTTGGCCCAGCTGGGTGCCTTCCCCTATTGGTATCAGCAGCTCAACCGTAACCTCGGGCGCCTGGCGCAGCACAGCAATGGTGTGCTCAGTCGCTTGAAGCCCTCAGTCATCGAAGATCACCCGTTACCCGGACCCAAGGGGCGGGGTGCGATCCTCGTGCGCTTTGGCGAAGGCCCGGAGGCCTTGGTGGTCGTGATGATGCACCTGGCACTGGGCGCCCGCACTCGCACGATGCAACTGGCTTACATCCGCGAGCTTATTGGCAATTACAAACACCAGGTGCTGATGGGGGACATGAATACCCACGCCAGCGACCTGTTGCAGAATTCTCCGTTGCGCGACCTCGGCCTACTGGCGCCGCAAGCCGAAGCCACGTTTCCCAGTTGGCGCCCGCAACGCTGCCTTGACCATATCCTGCTCAGTCCTACCCTCACACTCGAGAGTGTGCAGGTGCTGGCGCAGCCCATCTCCGATCACCTGCCGGTCGCGGTAGAGATTCGTCTGCCGGGTTCGCTCACGGCTGATGCATTACCCGCGTTGAGCCCTGGCCCCCGCGGACCCCTTGCATGAGCGACGACGCCCAGCGCTGGAAAGAGAAATACCTCAAGAGCATCGAGCAACAGGAAAAACTCGAACGCCGCTGGGCTGCCCGCCTCGACCTGCTGCGCCGTGGACTGGTGCGCAGCACGCTGGCGGCTGAGGGCACTGACCGCGCCGTCGACCAATGCATGAAGGAAATGCGCGACGTCGTCCGTACCGATGATATGGACGCCGCCCTCGCCGCCTTGCTGCCGCGCCTGGAAAAAGCCGTGCTGGATTCGGAGCAGCGCCGCGAAACCCGGGTCGACCAGATCAGCACCGCGCTGACTTCCCTGGTCACGCAACTACAGAAACTTCCATTGCCCCGTGAGGTGGCCCGGCCGCTGAAGACGTTCGCCAAGCAGTTGGACGGCCGCGTCGGCCAGGCGCGAGAGATCCCGCTGTTGCTCAGCGAGTTGAGCGGCCTGCAGGGCCAGGCACTGAACAACCTGGAGCCGGACGGCGAAACCGCGCGACCAGGCCCTGGGCTTTTGCAGCGCCTGTTCGGCGCCAAGGACATTGCGAACGAAGCGGTGGCGGACGAATCGACCCCCCGACCGGCCCCGCAGCTTGCGGCGACCAAGCCAGTCGCTGTCGAGCCACAGCCGTCCGAGCAATCCGAGGAGCTGACGCAAGCGTTGCGTGCCTTTGCGCCGCAGCCTCAAGAAACCGCCGCTCCGGTCATCGAGCCCGTAGCCCCCGCCCAGGAGGCCGAGCCCTCCAGCGAAACCTTCGTTTATGAAACCCCGCCTCGAGCCGACGCTATTGAAACACCCGGAGCGCGTGTCGAGCCCAAGCCTCAAGACGAAGAACCCGCACCGGAAAGCGCCCTCGCAGCCTTAATCGAAACGCCTGAAGTTCAGGTCGAGACCCCGGATGAGACCACCATTGGCAGCTTGTCGCTTCCACCGGTGCTAGAAGCGCTTGATCCTGACGAATTGCAAGCGGATGGAGCCTATGCCCTGCCCGACTCGCCAGAACCGTCCTACAGCTCCGTGGCCAAGCACATCGAAGACACTCTGCTCGGCCTGCTCGAAGAACTCTCGTTGCCCGAACGTCACCGACCCCAGGCCGAAGCCATGCGCGAGCGCCTGGCCCATGGTTTGAACTGGTACGAACTGCTGCCGATCCTCGACGATCTGGCAGTCTTGATGCTGGCGATCACCGACAGCGGCCAGCATGAGTTCGAGGCTTACCTCAAGCAGCTCAACGAACGGCTCGAGGCGTTTCAGGGTCACTTGCAAGTCGCCAGCGAGGGGCATGCCGACAGCCGCTCCGCCGCCCGTGAGCTGGACACACAGATCCGCGAACAGGTCGATGGCCTGCAAAGCAGCGTGCAGGAAGCTGCCGACCTGGACAGCCTCAAGCACGTGTTGGAAAGTCACCTTGAGGGCCTGCTCGGTACCATGGATGAGCATCAGCAGCAGCGCGACCTGCGCGAGCAGGAGACGGCGGCACGCCTCAAAGGTCTGGCTGAGCGGGTTGCCAACATGGAGCAGGAAGCCCAGGGCTATCGCGAGCACCTGGAGGTGCAGCGCCAGAAGGCGTTGATCGATCCGCTCACGGGCCTGCCCAATCGTGCCGCCTGGAGCGAGCGCCTCGATTATGAGGTAAACACCTGGCACCAGCACGGCAACAACCTATCGTTGGCGATGCTGGACCTGGATCACTTCAAGCGTATCAACGATGGCTACGGCCACCTCGCCGGCGACAAGGTGCTGAAGATCATCGCCAACGTGCTGCGCAAGCGCCTGCGCCCGACCGACTTTATCGCGCGCTTTGGTGGTGAAGAGTTTGTCTTGCTGATGCCCGACTCATCCCTGGCGGATGCCCTGGCCGTGGGCGAGGTGTTGCGTGCGGCGATTGAAGCGTGCCCGTTTCACTTCAAGGGCGAGCCGGTGACGATCACCGTGTCCATGGGCGTGGCGCAGTTCCAGCCGGGAGAGCGCAGTGATCTTGCGCTCAAGCGTGCCGATGAAGCGTTGTATCGGGCCAAGGCCGCGGGGCGCAACCAGGTACAGGCTGCCTGAAAAATGTTCCATTTTGTGATTTGACCGCTGGCTTGCGATCGGTACGTTACACTGTTGCATTATCGTCTTCTGCGTAACGTCTACCGCCATGAAATCCTTGTACTTCGCTTTTGTGTTCCTTGTGCTCGCAGGCTGTGCCAGCGGCCCTCGCCTAGACACCAACCACCCCTCGGTGAACCACGACAACCGCGTGCAGTTCGTGATCGTGCATTACACCTCGACCAACCTTGAACGCTCGCTGGCATTGCTCACCCATGGTCAGGTCAGCAGCCATTACCTGATCGGCGACGACGCCTCGGCCACCATCTACAAGCTGGTGGACGAGAGCCAGCGCGCCTGGCACGCGGGGGAAAGCGAGTGGATGGGCCGCACCTGGCTCAACTCCAGCTCCATTGGCATCGAGATCGTGAACCCAGGCTACAAGGACACACCTACGGGCCGCTTGTGGTACCCCTACTCAGAGGCGCAGGTGAAGTCCCTGGTGGTGTTGCTCAAGGACATCAGCAAGCGCAACGGTATCGACCCCAAGAATATTATTGGTCACAGCGATATCGCGCCGTTGCGCAAGCTCGACCCAGGCCCGCTGTTCCCCTGGAAGCGGCTGGCCGCCGAAGGGTTGGGCGTTTGGCCGGATGCGCAGGCCGTTGCGCGCTTTCAGGTGCAATACGCCGCCGAGCTGCCAAGCATCACCTGGTTCCAGGAAGAGCTGGCCCGCCTGGGCTACCAGACGCCCCAGACCGGCGAGTTGGATGTCGCCACGCGCCATGTGATCGCGGCGTTCCAGATGCATTTCCGGCCGTCGCTGTTCGATGGCACGCCGGATGCAGAAAGTGCAGCCATTCTGCGTGCGTTGAACCGAAGCTAGAGCGGCAGCGCCATATAGAACTGAGTGCCCTGCCCCGGTCGCGAGTACACGCCCATGCGGCCACCGTGCAATTGCACGATTTCCTTGCACAGCGCCAGCCCCAGGCCGGCGCCGCCTTTCTTGCGGCCCACCTGGACAAAGGGTTCGAAGATCCGCCCCTGCTGCCCGTAGGCGATGCCCTCGCCGTTATCCTCGACGCTGACGATCACCCGCTCGCCATGGCGCCGTGCCTGCAGGCGTATTTGCCCGCCCGCGGGAGTGTGGCGCAGCGCGTTGCCCAGTAGATTGTCGAGCACCCGCTCGAGTTGCACCTGGTCTGCATACAGCCGAGGCAGGTCGGATTGGGCTTCTACCAGCAGTTCGATATCTTGCGCGTTGGCGGGCTCGGCGAAGCGTGCGCGAGCGTGTTCGAGCAGATCGGTGACGTCGCACGGCCCCAGCGTGAGTTTTTGCAGGCCGTTCTGGTAGCGTGAGAAGTTGAGCAGGTCGTTGATCAACTGCATCAGGCGCTGCATCTCTTCATTGACGGTATCCAGCAAGTCCGCTTCACGGGACTCCGCCGGGAACTTCGCACGTTCGCGGAAGAGTCCGAAGGCCATATGCATGCCAGTCACCGGCGTACGCAGTTCATGGGAAGCGCGCAGTACGAACTCGCTGCGCACCCGCTCGAAGGCGCGTTGTTCAGTCACGTCATGCAGCACCATCACTGCGCCGAGAATATGTCCCTGGGTATGGCTGACCGGGGTCAGGCTGTAGGTCAGCAGGCGCAGTTCGCCCTCGACCTCCACTTCCAGATCCTCCGGCGCCCGCTCCAGGTTGCCGCCGCGCAGCACCAGGTGCAGTTGCTCATCCAGCTCCGGACGCGACAAGGCTTCGCCCAGGCCTTGGCCGAGGCGCTCCTCGTCCCAGCCCAGTTGGCGCTGAGCCACGGGGTTGAGATGCTCCAGGCGGCCTTGGCGGTCAATCATCAGCAAGCCATCGTCGATGCTGTCGAGCACAGCCTGCAAGCGCTGTTGGCCGGCCAGCAGTTCATCCACATTGGTCGCCTGATGCTGGCGCAGAGCTTCGGCCATGATGCCGAAGCGGCGGGTCAGCTGGTTCATTTCTGCTGCCGAGGAGATTGGCAGCGTCACCTCGAAATCCCCTTGTCCGATCTTGTCTGCCGCTTTGGCCAGCGCTTCGATCGGTCCGCCAAAACGCCGGGCGATGCCATGGGCTGTCACAAACCCGATGATCAGCACGGCAAGCCCCACCAACCCCAGTAATCCGGCGACCAATAGCGCGCGTTCGCGGGACTTGTGCTCGCTGTTGCTGATGTTTTCCAGAGCCTGCTTGTGTTCGGCGATCAGGCCATTGCGCAGCGTGTTGAAGGTATCGGTGAGTTTGTCCTTGGCGCCGGGCGGCGGCGTCGGTTGCTGGGATTCATCAAAGGCCTCCAGCAGCGCCTGATATTGGCCTCGGGCCTGACTGAAGCCCGTCCCGCGACCGTCGCGCTGTTCATGGGCAATGCCTTGATCCAGCAAGTCGAAGTAGCGCTGTTCCGAGGATTGCAGCGCCTCGGGGTCCGGCCGGTCTTCCAGCATCATGATCAATTGATCGCCCAGGCTCTGGCGTAGCTTGAGGCCCAGGTCCAGGGTGACGAAGTTGCTGCGAATCAGGGACTCCTGGGTCTTGGCCATTTGCATGACACTCACCAGGCCCAGGATCAAACCCAGCAGGGCAACGGTAATCAGCGCTGAGATGCTCAGGAATAATCGAGTGCGCAACTTCATCGCTAACTTCATAGAGTACAGCTCACAGGTTGTACTGTTTGCGTTTGCGGTACAGGGTCGACGCGTCGATGCCGAGGGTGCGGGCCGCCTGGTCCAGGGTATCGCTGGTGGCAAGCACTGCGCCGATGTGGGCTTTCTCCAACTGGTCCAGACTGAGTGCCGCGCCAATGCGTGGAGCATTGTTGCTAGGTTGTTCGGCCATGCCCAGGTGGCTGATTTCCACCTTCTCCTGCGGGCAAATGATGCTGGCGCGCTCCACCACGTTGCGCAGTTCGCGAATGTTGCCCGGCCAGCGGTAGTTGAGCAGCGCTTCGCGCGCTTCATCGCTGAAACCGCGTGCTGGTCGGGCATATTCCTTGACGAAGCGCGCCAGGAACCGGTCGGCCAGGGTCAGGATGTCTTCACTGCGCTCGCGCAACGGTGGCAGATGCAAGGTGATTACATTGAGGCGGTACAGCAAGTCTTCACGGAAGCGGCCGTCACGCACCATGTCTTCCAGGTTCAGGTTGGTGGCGGCGAGGATGCGCACATCGGCACGGCGGGTGACAGGGTCGCCCACGCGCTCGTACTCCTTGTCCTGGATGAACCGCAGTAACTTGGGTTGCAAGGTGAGGGGAAAGTCGCCGATCTCGTCGAGAAACAGCGTGCCGCCGTCCGCTTGGTTGACGCGGCCCAGGGTACTTTCACTGGCGCCGGTAAACGCCCCTCGACTATGGCCGAACAGCTCGCTTTCCATCAGTTCTGCCGTCAAAGAAGGGCAGTTGATGGTCACGCAGGATTTCTTCGAACGCTTGCTCCAGCCGTGAATTGCGCGGGCCAGTTCGCCTTTACCCGTGCCTGACTCGCCAAGGATCAGGATGTTCGCATCTGTCCCAGCCACCTGGCGCGCCGTTTCCAGCACCACCATCATTGATGGGCTGTGAGAGTCGAGGCCGTCTTTCGGCTGGCGCACTTCGCCCTCCAGGGCTTCGAGCCGCGCAGACAGTTGGCGCACTTCCAACTGCTTGGCGGTGGCCAGGCGCAGTTGATCGGGGCTGCAGGGTTTTACCAGGTAGTCAGCGGCGCCGGCCTGGATAGCATCGACGGCGGTATCGACTGCCGAATGGGCGGTGACGATCACCACGCGCATCCAGGGCGCCTGGATTCGCATCTGGGCCAGCACATCCAGGCCATTGTCTTCGCCCAGGCGCAAGTCCAGGAAGCACAGGTCGAATACCTGGCGTTGCATCAAGGCGTCGGCCTGGGCCGCGCTGTTCGCAGTGGCGACGGTGTAGCCTTCATCTTCCAGGCAATAACGGAAGGTGCGGAGGATCGCAGACTCATCGTCCACTAAAAGAATGCGGCCTTGAAGTTCCTTGGCTGATTCCATCTGTCCCGCGCTCCTTAAACTATGAATGATGGTGTTTAGTCCCGGAATAATCGGGCAAGTTGCATGGTTTATTCTGATCGATAAATAGCAGTGTCGTGCAGGTATCTGCATCACTTCCTACAAAGCCCCGTCTGATGCCGTTTTCATGCCGTCTTGCCACTTCGGCAACACCCTCTTCGTTTTCTATCCCTCGACCCGACCGCTGGCCATCGTGCATTTCGCACGGCATCCACGGGGGCATCGTGCAGGATGCTGGAGGGTGCATGAGTCTTTAGTTCATAACCATCTGATTTTATTGGGTTTTATTTTGTAAAAAAACTGGCACGCGCTCTGCAATAGCTCTTCCAACGAATAATCAAAATGCGGGAGAACAACAGCATGACTCGCCAAAGCCTCAGCCAACTGCGTGTATCGCCACTGCGCTTGCAGCAAGGCCTGTTTGCCAGCCTGGCCCTGATGGTCACGCTGATCGGTGGCCAGCAGTTGCAACATTGGCAGCAGAGTCAGCCGCAGATCCCCCAGTTTGAACGTCCGTCCATGACCCAGACCCATTTCCGTTCCGTTGGCAGTGTTGCTGCCGATGCAACAGCCCCGCAACTGCGGATGGTTGACCAGGAGTCTTTCCTGAGTGAGCTGCCATCCCAGGAGCGTTGGGTGTTCTAGGCACCAAAAGGCCACTTTCGTGGCCGCAAAGCACTACCGCTGTTACCTCTATAAAGAAGCATAAGGAGAATCACCATGTTGAGTTGGGCAATCACATTTCTGATCATCGCCATTGTGGCTGCAGTCCTGGGCTTCGGTGGTATCGCGGGCACTGCCACGGGTATCGCAAAAATTCTGTTTGTGGTGTTCCTGGTGATGTTCATCGCTTCCTTCTTCTTTGGTCGTCGCGGCCGAGGCTGAAAATGACCACTTTGTCCTTCAAAGCCATTACTGCCGCCCTGCTACTGGGCGGCAGCGGCTTGGCGATGGCCGCCAACGACGGCCAGTCCCGAGCCAACGAATTGCTCAGCGCGGACCCGCAATACCGTGAGACCTGGCAAGGCGTGGTGAAGAAAGAAGAGCGACTGCCGGAATGGGTGATGAACCTGTCCGGCACCGCTGAGCAAATGAATGCCGTGGAAGAAGATGGCGACAAGTATCTGGTCGGGCCGCTCTGCGAAACCGCGGACACCTGCCTGAACAAGCGCCTGATCGTTGCCTTCAGCCTCGACAAGGAAGATGCCTACGCCATGTTGGTGGAAGTCCCGGCCGGTCTGCCTAAGGACAAGTCGCCAACGCGGCACGCCGATTACCGTTTTATCGGTAAACCGGATGAAGGCATGCAGAAGCTGCTGATGGAGCAGCTGAAGAAAGATCCGAATTGGTACTAGGTTCCGTCTGACACGCGTGTTGTCTGCGGGGCCGGCGTCCATAGAAGGAAGCCCTCGCTTCTTTCTGTTTGCACCGCTCGCCAAGGGCGGTGCATGACCAAGGGGCCGGGTTGCTCTGATCACCTGCGATCGGCGCGACCTACGGGTACAGGGAGTGCCTGCGCAAGGGCCGGGTCAGGCGAAAAGCTGCGACGCAGGTTCACAAGCCATCGGCTTGCTGAACTTGCGGCGGGCTTTAACGCTCCTTCTTCCGTTGTTCATGCCGCCCTTAGTCGCAAATCACCTTTCTGCTCATCTCCAAACATTACTTAGTGTGTCGGGTAGACCATCTATCGATAAATTTTGGTGGGTGCCATAGGACATTTCCGACACTAAATGATGGAATTCTCAGGCATTTCCGCCAGGTCCCCGGAGACGTCCCGAATCTCTGAGCGAGCCGGGTTTGGCCGGTTCACGGCATTTTTGTCGGACAAAATGTCACATTTGAACTGACCGTTCGGACAGTTATTATTAAAAAATCTCATGCCGATTCGGCATAGGGTAGGCGTTTACGGCATTAGACGTCGAACCCTTGCATGGGAATAGTTGCGCCTTTTTTCGCCTGCCAGTAAGCCATTTCGGCCATGCTGCGGTGACCTTCCATGGAGGCAGATGCACACACTTTTTCGCTCTCGAGCGTTGCGGCTGGCGCATTTGCCTTAAGTTCACTTGAAGTAAGGGTAATGACATGAAGAAGGCAAAGCTAAGCCTCGCCTGGCAGATCCTCATCGGTTTGGTGCTGGGGATCGCAATCGGTGCAGTGCTTAACCATTTCAGTGCTGAAAAAGCCTGGTGGATCAGCAACGTATTGCAGCCAGCGGGCGATATCTTTATCCGCCTGATCAAGATGATCGTGATCCCGATTGTGATTTCCTCGCTGATCGTCGGCATTGCCGGTGTGGGTGATGCGAAGAAACTCGGGCGCATCGGCGTCAAAACCATCCTTTACTTCGAAATCGTCACCACCATCGCCATCGTGGTCGGCCTGCTGCTGGCCAACCTGTTCCACCCGGGCGCGGGTATCGACATGAGTACCCTGGGTACCGTCGACATCTCCAAGTACACCGCCACCGCCGCCGAAGTGCAGCATGAGCATGCGTTTATCCAGACCATCCTCAACCTGATCCCGTCGAACATCTTCGCCGCCGTCGCCCGTGGCGAGATGCTGCCGATCATCTTCTTCTCGGTGCTGTTCGGCCTTGGCTTGTCGAGCCTCAAGCCTGAGCTGCGTGAGCCGCTGGTGACCATGTTCCAGGGCGTGTCCGAGAGCATGTTCAAAGTCACTCACATGATCATGAAGTACGCCCCCATCGGGGTCTTCGCACTGATCGCGGTGACCGTTGCCAACTTCGGCTTTGCCTCGCTGCTGCCGCTGGCCAAACTGGTGATCCTGGTTTACGTCGCTATCCTGTTCTTCGCTTTCGTGATCCTCGGCCTGATTGCCCGCCTGTTCGGCTTCTCGGTGATCAAGCTGATGCGCATCTTCAAGGATGAGCTGGTACTGGCCTACTCCACCGCCAGTTCCGAGACCGTGCTGCCGCGTGTGATCGAGAAGATGGAAGCCTACGGCGCGCCGAAAGCCATCTGCAGTTTCGTGGTGCCGACCGGTTACTCGTTCAACCTCGACGGTTCGACCTTGTACCAGAGCATCGCGGCGATCTTCATTGCCCAGCTGTATGGCATCGACCTGTCGATCGGCCAGCAATTGATGCTGGTGCTGACCCTGATGGTCACCTCCAAAGGCATCGCTGGCGTGCCGGGTGTGTCCTTCGTGGTGCTGCTGGCCACCCTGGGCAGCGTGGGCATTCCGCTGGAAGGCCTGGCGTTCATCGCCGGTGTCGACCGCATCATGGACATGGCGCGTACTGCCCTGAACGTGATCGGCAATGCCTTGGCCGTGCTGGTGATCTCCCGTTGGGAAGGCATGTACGACGACGCCAAGGGCGAGCGCTACTGGAACTCGCTGCCGCATTGGCGCACCAAGACAGCCGCACCGGTCGCCCAGGCCACCCGCAGCTGATAGCGTGACGGCTTAAAGACAAACCCCGGAAAATTCCGGGGTTTGTCGTTTCTGCCGGCCCCGCTATCATTCGTCCCATTCTTCGGGGGATTCAACTGATGCTCAATGGCCTGTGGCTTGGCTTCTTTGTCGTGGCAATGGTGTCGGCACTGGCGCAATGGCTGGTCGGCGGTAACGCCGGGATATTCGCGGCAATGGTCGAAAGCATTTTCGCCATGGCCAAATTGTCGGTGGAAGTCATGGTGCTGTTGTTCGGCACCCTGACGCTGTGGCTGGGTTTTCTGCGCATCGCAGAGAAAGCCGGGATCGTCGATTGGCTGGCCAAGGCCCTCGGCCCGCTGTTCCGCCGTTTGATGCCGGAAGTGCCCGCCGGCCACCCGGCCATCGGCTTGATCACCCTCAACTTTGCCGCCAACGGCCTGGGCCTGGATAACGCCGCCACCCCCATCGGGCTCAAGGCCATGAAGGCCTTGCAGGAACTCAACCCCATCCCCAACACCGCCAGTAACGCGCAGATCCTGTTCCTGGTGCTCAACGCGTCTTCATTGACGCTGTTGCCGGTAACCATCTTCATGTACCGCGCCCAGCAAGGCGCGGCGGACCCGACGCTGGTGTTCCTGCCGATCCTGCTCGCAACCAGTGCATCCACGCTGGTGGGGCTGCTCTCGGTGGCAATCATGCAGCGCCTGCGGCTGTGGGACCCGGTGGTGCTGGCGTACCTGGTCCCCGGTGCGCTGGTCTTGGGTGGTTTCATGGCGTTGTTGGCGACGCTCTCCGCCACGGCGCTGGCCGGGCTGTCCTCGATCCTTGGCAACCTCACCTTGTTCGGCCTGATCATGCTGTTCCTGGTGATCGGTGCGCTGCGCAAGGTCAAGGTCTACGAGGCGTTTGTCGAAGGCGCCAAGGAAGGCTTCGACGTGGCGAAGAACCTGCTGCCGTACCTGGTGGCGATGCTCTGCGCCGTGGGGGTGTTGCGAGCGTCGGGCGCGTTGGACTTCGGCCTTGAAGGCATACGCCATGTGGTCGCCTGGACGGGCATGGACACGCGCTTTGTCGATGCCTTGCCGACCGCGATGGTCAAGCCATTCTCCGGCAGTGCCGCGCGGGCGATGTTGATCGAGACCATGCAGACCCAGGGCGTGGACAGCTTCCCTGCACTGGTCGCGGCGACGATCCAGGGCAGTACCGAGACCACTTTCTATGTGTTGGCGGTGTATTTCGGCTCGGTGGGCATCCAGCGCGCGCGGCACGCCGTGGGCTGTGCGTTGCTGGCGGAGTTGGCCGGCGTCGTTGCGGCGATTGCGGTGTGCTATTGGTTCTTTGGTTAAGGCTCGGATTGCTATCGGGGGCAAGCCCCCTCCCACAGGTTGATCTGTGAACACATTCAAATGTGGGAGGGGGCTTGCCCCCGATGAGGCCCTCAGTGTTTAGCTGCACTATTGCCTTGCTGAACAACCCAATCCACCACCTGCTTATTCAACTGATCCCCCGCCTGCCCAAACCCGGCGACCACCGCCGGCACCTTGGTGTCGCTCACCGGCTGCCTCACCTCAAACCGTCGGCTGGCCACGATCCGTTGATCACTGCCGCGTACCAGCCGCGCATCCAGGCGAATCACCACCTCTACCGCACCGCCGTGATATTCACTCTGGAACGCCTGCAATTGCCCACCCAGTTCGTAGTCGGACTGCAGGTTGGTGTCATCGGTGCTCAGCAGCGTCACCCGGCCATCACGCTGGAAGCCGTCCATGAAGCGGTTGCGCAACAGCACCGGCGCCGGATCGCTCCAGCGCGAGTTCGCATAGCTGCTGATCAGGTCGCCAGTGGGCACCACGGCAATGCGCGGGCTGTCGAGAAACTCGCTGGTCTGCGGCTTGTTCACACGCAGTGACCAGCTGACCGGCGCGCCCTGGCTGGCGGTCTGCGCCGCGGCAAGGCGATACACATCCGAAGGGTCGGCCTTGGGCAGAATCGAACACGCGCTCACTAGCGCCAGGGCCAAAGGGGCGATCATTGTGTAAGCACGCTTCATGGCGTGAACTCCTTGTTCTTGTCGCTGCCCAGCAAGTAACCGCTGGGGTTGGCTTCCAGGCGGCGGGAGATGGCGCGCAGCGAACCGAGGGTTTCGCGCAGCTCGCGCACGGCCGGCGCCAGTTCGTTGAGGCCTTGCATGCCGCTGTTCACCGAGTCCTTGTTGTTGGTCAGCAAGGTGTTGATGGTCGCGGTGCTTTGTTCAAGAGATTTCATGGCCTGCTCGGCGCTGCCGAAGGCCTGCTTGCCTTGTTCGTTGAGCAAGCCATTGGCGTTGCGCATGAGCACGGTGGTCTGTTCCAGCGCCGCAGTCGCCTGCTTGCTCACCTGCATCAGTTGCTGCATCACCACCTTGATATCGCCGCGCTGGTCGGCAATCGCGCCGGTGGTTTGCTGCAGGTTCTCCAGGGTGTTGCTCAGGCGTTCGACGTTCTCGCGGGAGAACATGTGATTGGCGTTGTGCAACAGCAGGTTGACGCTGGTCATCAGGTCGTTGCTGTTGTTGAGCAAGCGCGCGATGGGCGATGGCGAGGCGATGATCTGCGGCAGGTTGCCGTCCTTGCCCTTGAGCTCGGGACTCTGCGGGGTGCCGCCACTGAGCTGGATGATCGAGGTGCCGGTGATACCGGTCAGGGCGAGCTTGGCCTGGGTGTCTTCCTTGATCGGCGTCTGCCCGGCCAGGCGGATGCGCGCGAGCACGCGGCGCGGGTCCTTGGGGTCCAGGCTCAGGCTGATCACGTCGCCCACCTTGATCCCGCTGTACTGCACCGAGCTGCCCTGGGACAGGCCGCTGACCGCCTCGTTGAAGATTACTTCGTAGTCCTGGAAGGCGCTGTCGACGCTGGACTTGGCCAGCCACAGGCCGAACAGCATCGCGCCGACCACCACGATCACACTGAACAGACCGATCATCACATGATGGGCTCGGGTTTCCATGTCATACCTCGTTGAGCGATTGAGCGGCATCCAATGCCGCGCGGCCACGGGGGCCGTGGAAATATTCGTGGATCCACGCGTCGTCGGTTTCCGAGACAACATCGATGGCATCGGCCACCAGCACTTTCTTCTGTGCCAGCACCGCCACGCGGTCGGTAATGGTGTACAGCGTGTCCAGGTCGTGGGTGACCAGGAATACGCTCAGGCCCAGCGCATCGCGCAGCGTCAGGATCAGTTGGTCGAATTGCGCTGCACCGATGGGGTCGAGGCCCGCCGTGGGTTCGTCGAGGAACAGAATGTCCGGGTCCAGCGCCAATGCGCGGGCCAGGGCGGCGCGCTTGATCATGCCGCCGGACAGCGACGCCGGATATTTGTCCGCCGCCGACAATGGCAGCCCGGCCAGGGCCAGCTTGACGGCGGCCAAGTGCTCGGCGTCGCGGCGGCTGAGGCCGGCGTGTTCGATCAAGGGCAGCGCGACGTTTTCGGTAACGGTCAGCGAGGAAAACAACGCGCCCTTCTGGAATAGCACGCCAAAGCGTCGTTCCACCAAAGAGCGTTCGTGCTCCGGCAGGCTCGGCAGGTTCTTGCCGAACACCCGCACCTCACCTTCGCTGGGACGACGCAGGCCGACAATGCTGCGCAACAGCACCGACTTGCCGCTGCCGGAGCCGCCAACCACTGCGAGGATCTCGCCCTTGTACAAATCCAGGTCGAGGTTTTCATGCACGCTCTGGCTGCCAAAGCGATTGCACAGGCCGCGCACTTCAATCACCGCCTCACTGGGCGCTCGGTGTAGACGACTCACCAGCCCATCTCCATGAAAAACAGCGCGGCCACGGCATCCATCACGATCACCACAAAGATCGATTGCACCACGCTGGAGGTGGTGTGGGCACCGACCGATTCGGCGCTGCCGCTGACCTTGAAGCCTTCCAGGCAACCAATCGCAGCGATCAGGAACGCAAAGATCGGCGCTTTCACCATACCCACGAGGAAGTGCTGCACGCCGATGTCCGATTGCAGCAGCGAGAGGAACATCGCCGGCGAAATATCCAGGGCCACCGCGCACACCACGCCGCCGCCAATGATGCCCGAGAGCATTGCCAGGAACGTCAGCATCGGCAGCGCCACCAGCAGCGCCAGCACGCGGGGCAGTACCAGCAGTTCCATCGGGTCCAGGCCCAGGGTGCGGATCGCGTCGATTTCTTCGTTGGCCTTCATCGAGCCGATCTGTGCGGTAAAGGCACTGGCGGTGCGGCCGGCGATCAGGATCGCGGTGAGCAAGACGCCGAATTCCCGTAGGAAAGAGAACGCCACCAGGTCTACCGTGAAGATCGTCGCACCGAAGCTCTTGAGCACCGTGGCGCCGAGGAAGGCCACCACCGCACCCACCAGGAACGTCAGCAAAGCCACGATGGGCGCGGCATCCAGTCCGACCTGTTCGAGGTGCGCAACCATGGGCGTCACGCGCCAGCGCTTGGGGCGCAAGATGCTACGGGCGAAGGTTTCGAGAATCAGGCCGACGAAACCCAGGAGTTTCTTGGTGTCCTGCCAGACCGTGTCCACCGCACGGCCGATACGTGCCAGAACCTGAATGCCCGCCGCTTCTTCCGGGGCTTTTTCCGGCACGCAAAAATCATTCAGGGAACGGTAGACGGTCTTGAGCAGCGCGCGGTCGGCGGCAGACAAGCTGCAATCGGTCTGTTCGGCGGACTGCTCGATGCGGGTGGGTCCCAGCAGTTCCACCAGCAACGAGGCGCCGGCGGTATCTAGGGCGCCGAGGCCGTTGAGGTCGATGCGCGCGCCGGCGTCGTATTGGCCGTCGAGCTTGTCCGACAGCTTTTTCAGGCTGGCATAGTGGGCAAGCGTCCAGTCCCCCGTAATCCGCAGTTGTGGCGGGGTGGTGGACGTATCGAGGTGGGCTGCGCCGGCCGTTGTAGGGGGGGTCATAAGCTCCGAGCTTGTTTGGCTATCCACAGTTCCTACGTAATAGCACGATACGGCCTACTTTGGGTTGTCCGTTTGTGCTGAGTCCGTCACCTTGAAGCGCAGCACACCGATCACCTGCCCGTCTTCGGTCAGCACCCGCACCTGCCAGCGGCCCACGGCGTCGGCCGGGAAGTTCTGCTTGTGGGTCCACGCGCGGTAACCCTCTTTGCGCCCGCCGTGGATATCCAGGGCGATGCGGTCGACCTCTTGGCCGTTGAATTTCCACACGTGGTAGATGCGTTCATCCAGTCCACGCGGCGCATTGATCGCGGTATAGGCGTACAGCCCACCGCTGCGCAGTTGGGCGGCAGTGACTTCCTTGAGGTCGTCGCCTGGTGTGCGGTCCTGCAGTTGGGTGCTGATGGCCACTTCGGTCATCCACAAGGTGGCCGGAGGCACCCAACTGCGCAGGAACCACCCGGCGCAGCCGATGGCGGCGGTGACCCCGAGCAGCATCGCCCAGCCTTTGACGCTACGCAGCGGCAGGCTTACCGCCAGGCTGGGGATCGACAGTGCCATGGCCACGCCGAGGGCCAGTTTGTAACTCTCGGCGGTGGTCAGGTGCAGGATGATCGGCAACGCGGTGAGCAGCGCCGCGAACAGCGTAAAGGTGTGCAGTGCAAGGAACAGCGAGCGCTTGGGCGCCAGCCACTTGTAGTACAGCGGGTCGGTGATCGAGATCAGCGCCGCCGCGCCAAGCAAGCCCGTGAATACTGATTGGCCACTGTTCCACGCGGTGGTGACGAAAAAGAACGGCAGCACGAAAAACAGACTTTCCTGGTGGATCATCTGGGTTGCGTAGCGCAACAGCGGTTCGGGGATTTCGCGCTTGAAAATCCTGGTGAACAGCTGGGTGAAGCTGTTTTCCAGCATCAGCCACAGCCAGCTCACCAGCATGATCACCGCAATCCAGCTGGCCATGCCCTGCTGGCGATCCACCAGGATGAAGCTGCCCACGCCTGAGATAAAACCGCCGAGTGCAATCACCCCTGGGTAGCGCTTGATCAGCTCGAGGATGCGCTGGATTAAGTGGGTCAGGTTTGGCATTCGGCGGTTCACAGTCTTGTAGGAAAAAATCCCAGACAGAATAACGTCTTAGGCCGTTGTCCGGTGCCTCATTGCGCAATCCGTTTGCGATAAAGCCGCACGCCGATCAGCACAAAGGCGATCAGTCCCAGCACTGCGGCGCCGATCCAGCTCAGCATGTCGTAGCTGAGCAGCGGTTTTTCGATACGCCAGTAACCGGGCTGCTTGAACACTTCACGCATGGCCTGGTTGGTCTGGTCCAGGCTCACGGCCTTGATGCGCTTGGCTGGGTCACTGAAGTGGCCGTTGTTGTAATCGCCGGACGCGCTCCAGTAGTAGTCGGCCAAGGCGCTGTTGCCTTGCACGGCCCACGCCTGGCGCGCAATGGCAGCTTGTTGCAGTCGCGCAAATACCGCTGGGTCGAGGCCGTCCTTGAGCAGTCGGGCCTTGAGGTCCTGGAGTACGTGTTCCGCTTCGGGGAGGTTTTCCCGCTCTAAGTCGGCATTCAGGCTGAGGAAACCGACACCGCCGAGTACTTCGCGCTCGCTCCAGGGGCCGTAGGACAAACCGAGCTTGAGACGCAGTTGGCGGTACAGCGCCCAGTCGAGGTAATCCTTGAGCAGGTCGTAGGTTTCATCATGCCCCTCGTCCAGCACCGGTTCGGGAAACAACCAGTGCAACTTGGCGCTGTTGCCGACCCAGCCGTGGATCAACTCGCGATGGCTGGCAGCGGCGTGTTGTATTTCCGGCAGCGCCGGATGCTCAGTGGGGTCGACCGGGTCGAGTTGGCCGTAGGTGCGTTCCAGGTAGGCGGGCAGCAGTTTGTCGAGGTCGCCGACGATAATCAGGGTCATGTTGTTGGGGGCGTACCAGCGTGCGCGCAGGTTCTCCAACTGGTCGCGGGTCAGGTGGTCGACCTCGGCGCGCTCGGCGCATTTGAGCCCCAGTTCGACGGCCAATTGGTTGCTGGCGGTGTGGCCCAGGTCCTGGCGGTCCAACAGGCGTTGCAGGTGTGAGTAGTGTCCGCCGTCTTCGCGCTCCACTACCCGCTTGGCGGCGTTGATATTGGCGTCGGTCAGTTCGGTGCGGGTGATGATCGCCAGCAGCAGGTCCAGCACTTTGCGCTGGTTTTGCGCGGGCGCCTCGATCACAAAGGTGGTGTCGGCGTTGCTGGTGTAGGCATTCCACTCGCCGCCCAGGGCTTGCATACGGTCTTCCAGCTCGGCTTCGCCACCGCCGTCGATGCCGCTGAACAGCAAGTGTTCGAGCAGGTGCGGCAGTTCCTTGTCTGCGCAGTTGAAGTCATCCAGGCCTACACCGACCACCAGGCGGATCGCTACATGCCCGCGTTCGGTGCCGGGTTTGAGCAACAATTGCAGGCCGTTGGGCAAGGTGTAGCCCTCGACTTGCAGGCGGTCAAAGGCAAAGGCGTGGGCAGATCCCATGAGCAGGCAAGCGAACAACAGGCGACGCATAACAAGCTTCCTGGCGAGTGAGGTCATTTTTAACTGACTTCACGGGCCACCGTACGTTCAGGGCGAATGTGTGATGTCGGCAATATCTTCGGCGGAGAGCGCGCCGGTGTCAGACGTTTCCAACACTACATAGGCACTGCTGCAAAACAACGAGTTCAGGCGTTTCATATCGGCAATCAGTTCCAGGTGCAGGGAGCTGGTCTCCAGGCTCTGGACGATCTTGCGCTGAAGGCGGCTGACATGGGCGTGGGCCAAGCGCCGCTCCTGGGCGCGGAAGCGGCGCTTCTCGCGCAGCAACTGGCGGGCGCTTTCCGGGTCGGCACTGAGGAACACCGACAACCCCAGGCGCAGGTTGGCGATCAACTGGCTGTGCAGGCCGGTGAGTTCTTCCAGGCCCACTTCGGAGAACTGACGACGCTGGGAGGTTTTCTGCTGCTGGACTTTGCGCAGCATGCGTTCGATCAGGTCGCCGGCCAGTTTCAGGTTGATCGACAGTTCGATGATCTCGGCCCAGCGCCGATTGTCATGTTCACTGAGGTCTTCCCGGGGCATCTGGGCCAGGTAGAGTTTGATCGCGCTGTACAGCGCTTCGACATCATCGCTGAGGCTGCGCATTTCCTGAGTGATCGCGGTCTGCTTGCCGCGCAGCACTTCGAGCATGGCGGTGAGCATATTGTCGATCAGGTCGCCCAGGCGCAGGGTCTCGCGGGCAGCGTTGGCCAGTGCCAGGCTGGGTGTGGCCAGGGCGGCCAGGTCCAGATGGCGTGGTTTGGCCTTGCCGTTCATCTCTTCGCGCTCAGGCAGCAACCAGGCACACAAGCGGGCCATCGGGCCAATGGTGGGCAACAGGATCAGGCAACGGCTGACGTTGTAGAGCAGGTGGAAGGTGATGACCATGCCTTGCGCGCTGTAGTCCAGGCCATCCATCCAGCGTACGAGCGGGTCGAGCACCGGGATGATCAGCAGCAGGCCGATCAATTTGTACAACAGGCTGCCCAAGGCTACCTGGCGTCCGGCGGCGTTCTGCATGCTGGTGCTGAGGAACGCCAGCACGCCGCTGCCGATGTTGGCGCCGATCACCAGGCCGATGGCCACGTGCAGGCCGATCACACCGGCGCCGGCCAGGGTGGCCGTCAGCAGGACGGCGGCCAGGCTGGAGTAGGAAATCATCGCGAACAAGGCGCCGACCAGAGCGTCGAGCAGGATGTCGCCGGTCAGCGACGCGAAGATGACTTTGACGCCCTGGGCGTGGGTAATCGGTCCGGCCGCTTCCACAATCAATTGCAGTGCGAGGATGATCAACCCGAGGCCGATACCCACCCGGCCCAACTGCCCTGCCCGCGTCTGTTTGCGTGACAGGAAGAAGATCACCCCGAGAAAAATCAGCAGTGGCGACAGCCAAGACAAATCAAACGTCAGCACCCGCGCCATCAGCGCGGTACCGACGTCGGCGCCGAGCATGGTCGCCAGGGCGGGCATCAGCCCCATCAGGCCTTGGCCGACAAAGGACGTGACCAGCATTGCCGTGGCGTTGCTGCTCTGCACCATGGCCGTCACCAGGATACCGGCGATAAACGCCAGCCAGCGCTTGGACATGTTCTGCCCGATGACTTGGCGCAAGTTGGAACCGTAGACCCGCAGGATGCCGGTACGGACGATATGCGTGCCCCAGATAAGCAGGGTCACGGCGGAAAGCAGATTGAGCAAGGTCAGCATGCTCGGCCCCCCGTGTGGGTGCGCTCGAAAATGAGCGAAGGAAAGTTGCCGCGTGCCGCTCTACGTCTTGTACTTAAGCTGTAGTTGGCGAATGCGCTCTGCGCCAGCATCGCATAGCTAAAGTGGGGATTGAAATAAAACTGTCATGAAATCAGCTTTTTGCGGATAAAAATAAGGGGCCTGTGCAGGCCCCTTAATTGTCTGGCTCGGGTTTATTGACCCGGAATGTCTTTGCGCAGTTTCACAGGATCCTGCTGTTTCTTCTTTTTCGCGATCGCGGTGCGCATCTTGATGTTCACCGCTTCCACCGCCAGCGAGAACGCCATGGCGAAGTAGACATAGCCTTTTGGCACATGCACATCGAAGGATTCGGCGATCAGCACGGTACCGACTACCAGCAGGAACGACAACGCGAGCATCTTCAACGACGGGTGCTTGTCGATGAATTCGCTGATGGTGCCGGCCGCCAGCATCATCACCAGCACCGCTACGACAATCGCCGCGACCATCACTGGCACGTGGGAGACCATGCCGACCGCAGTGATCACCGAGTCCAGGGAGAACACGATGTCGATGATCGCGATCTGGATGATGGTGTAGATGAACTTGCCACCGGCGCCCTTCGGCTCGTCGTGGGTTTCGTCTTCACCTTCCAGCGCGTGGTACATCTCCTGGGAGCTTTTCCACAGCAGGAACAGGCCACCGAAGAACAGGATCAGGTCGCGACCGGAGATGCCTTGGCCGAAGACCACGAACAGGTCGGCGGTCAGTTGCATCACCCAGGTGATCGACAACAGCAACAGGATGCGCGTGACCATGGCCAGGGCCAGGCCGAAGATCCGGGTGCGTGCCTGCATGTGCTTGGGCATGCGGCTGACCAGGATCGAAATCATGATGATGTTATCGATGCCCAGGACGATCTCGAGGGCCGTCAGGGTGAAGAAGGCAATCCAGATTTCCGGATTGGTCAGCCATTCCATGTGTATTCCTTTAAGCGAGTGTTAAACCGCGCAAGCTGCAGCGCCGCGCGGTTGGGTGTTTGGGATTATAGAGTGCTGAAAAGCGGAATAATCCCCATCAGCAAAGCGGCGACCATTATGCACAGGCATACCAGCACTGCCCACTTGAGGGTGAAGCGCTGGTGATCGCCAAATTCGATACCTGCCAAAGCGACCAACAGGTAGGTCGAGGGCACCAGTGGGCTCAACAGGTGCACGGGTTGTCCGACGATCGACGCACGTCCCATTTCTGCAGCCGTGATGCCGTAGTGGCTGGCGGCTTCGGCGAGTACGGGCAGCACGCCATAGTAGAACGCGTCGTTGGACATGAAGAAGGTGAACGGCATGCTCACCAGTGCGGTGATCACCGCCAGGTAAGGGCCCAATGCATCTGGGATGACCGCCAGCAGGCTCTTGGACATGGCATCGACCATGCCGGTGCCCGACAGGATGCCAGTGAAGATACCGGCCGCGAAGATCAACCCAACCACCGCCAGTACGCTGCCGGAGTGGGCGGCGACGCGGTCTTTCTGCATCTGCAGGCACGGGTAGTTGACGATCATCGCGATACTGAACGCCACCATGAACAGTACCGGCAGCGGCAGCAGGCCGGCGATCAGCGCGCACATCAGGGCGAAGGTCAGCGCGCCGTTGAACCAGATCAGTTTTGGGCGACGGGCGTCCGGGTATTGGGAGACGCTGATCTCGCTGTGGTCGATCTCATCGCCTTGCAGGTGCAGTTCGCCCAGACGTGCGCGCTCGCGCTTGCCGTACAGGTAGGCGATCGCCAGGATCGCGACCACGCCGGCGGCCATCGCCGGGATCATCGGCACGAAAATGTCCGAAGGGTCCACATGCAATGCACTGGCGGCACGAGCGGTCGGGCCACCCCAAGGGGTCATGTTCATCACGCCACCGGCGAGAATGATCAGACCAGCCATGATCCGTGGGCTCATGCCGATGCGCTGGTACAGCGGCAACATGGCGGCCACGCAGATCATGTAGGTGGTGGCGCCGTCACCGTCCAGGGACACGACCAAGGCCAGTACAGCGGTGCCGACCGAGACTTTCAGCGGGTCGCCCTTGACCATTTTGAGGATCTTGCGCACGGCCGGGTCGAACAGGCCGGAGTCGATCATCAGGGCGAAGTACAGAATGGCGAACATCAGCATCACGCCGGTCGGCGCAAGCTTGGTGATACCGGCCAGCATCATTGGGCCGATCTCGGGTGCGAAGCCACCGAACAGCGCGAACAGGATCGGCACGATGATCAGGGCGATCAGCGCGGACAGGCGCTTGGTCATGATCAGGAACATGAACGTGATGACCATGGCAAAGCCAAGGAAAGTCAGCATAGGAATACTCCAGGCGTAGCGCGGCTAGGGAATGGCGAACCGGGTGGCGGTCAGCGCAGAACGAAAGGCACGAGGCGTACGGGTGGAGTTGGGGCGAACAGGCGGGTACGGGCGGACATCGGGAATCACCATTGTTGTTGTTAACAGCCGGTCTGTTGCCGGCAGTGGGGGCGATCCTAGACGGGTAAGCTTTCAGCCAGCTTTCGCTGAAAAAACAGGTGACGAAGGGGATGCACGCGGTCCCTGGATTTATGTAGATCAACATGTGGGAGGGGGCTTGCCCCCGATAACAGGGTGCCAGTCACTGCATGCGCAGGCTGACACACCGCTATCGGGGGCAAGCCCCCTCCCACATTTGTCTATATTTTGCTTGAGGTTTTTAGGGCAGTTCGAGGCCGCCGGCGGCTTTGTGCAGCCTGCGCAAGTGTTCGCCCACCAGCTTGAGGTTGGCTTCACAGGCGGCAATCTCGGCTGAGCGGGAAGGCTCCAGCAGTGCCCTCACCTCTTTATCCAGTTCGCCGGTCAGCGATTGCAGCTGCTTCTGGCGCTCGGCGCTTTCCGATTCCAGGCGCGTGGCTTCCGAAGGTTGCGGCAAGCCATAGCCGCCGCTGCCGAGCAGTTCCGCCGGGCGACTGAGGAAACCGCTGTTGGCGAGGATCTGTTGCAGCGTGGCGTTGGCTTTTTCCATGCCACCGTTTTTCAGCTCGCGGGCGCCGAGGTAGCGTTGTTTGACTTCGTCCTGGGCCAGCATCAACTGCTTGCGAAAGCTCGCCTGCTCCAGCAGCAGCAACGCGGCGCTGGTGCGCAGATCGGCCTGGTCGAACCACTGGCGACGCTCCTCGGCGCTCAGGGATAGCCAGTCTTCGACCTGGGTCTGTTTGATCGGCAGGTGTTTGCGCAGCACGTCGAACATGGCTTGGTAGCGTTCGCGGAAGGAGTCGAAGTGATAACCCAGGCGCAATGCCCTGCGTTTGTCATCCAGCACACTGGTGTCGGCCAGGCCGCGTGCGCTCAGCACCTCGAGCAAGCCATTGGGGGTGATGTTGTCCAGGCCGGTCAATTGCGGGTTGGCGCTGCCGCTGCGTAGCAGTTTCAGGCTTTCCACCGCGCAGTTGTTGGAGATGAAGAAGTAGTTGCCGTCGTAGCTCCAATGCATTTCGGCGGCATGCTCGACGGTATCGTTGATTTCCTGGCGGGTCAGTTTCAACGGCACCGAGGCCAGGCCGCGCAGCTCGGTCTTGGTGTATTCATCGATCACTTGCGCCAGCGGCAGCACGAACAGCCGCGAGGGGTATTTGCCGACCAGGCCATCCCAACTCGACAGCTGTACGTCACCGACGAACGCGCGATAGGAAAGAACTAGATGCTGGTCCAGGTCCAGTCGGCAATCCGGTCCACGCGGGCGGCCCGGTGCGCAGATCACCAGGCGCAGCATGCTGTGGCCCCAGCGGCTGACCAGGTTCTGGTTGGCTTCGGCCAGCAGGTAGTCGATCTCGTAGACGCGCTCCGGGTCCACACGGCCCAGCGGTGTCTTGGCAAAATCGTTACCGGCATTGAGGAACGCGTAGGTGCTGGCGCAGGTGTCTTGTTGCGGCGGGGCCCAGCCGAAGTGTTCCTTGTAATAGCGGAACAGCGCGGGACGGCGGCAGGCGTAGCTAGGGTCGAGGAGGAAATACTCCATGTTGACCGCGACGAACTCCAGCGGGCTGGTGGTTTCGTAAATGTCCGGGCTGCGAGCCACCTGATGGTTGTGCTGTTCACGCTCGCCACGGCGCCCGACGTATTGCGGCCAACCGGCCAGATCCAGCAGGCGTGGATCATCGCTCAGGGTAAAGCGCCGGCCATTCTGGCCACGGCATTGATCAGGCAGGCCGATCAGGCCGGTGAGGTTGTTCTGGCGGCTGCAGCGATTGATCAGCGTGCGGTCTTCTTTGGACCACAGGCGCGCACGGTCATAGATGTGGGTCAGTTCATGCAGCACCGTGGCGAGCATTTCCCGGCGCACAGTGCCGTGGGGGCGATTGGTTTTCTGGGTGGCGGCGCTACCGTCGGTCAGGCTGGCCAGCAGGTTACTGTTGAGGTCCAGCTCGGACACGAGCGAGGCTTGCCCGTAGGCGTTCTCGGGCATCTTGTCGGTCCAGCCGACATCAATGCGCCGGTCCAACTGCTCGACGAAGCGTGGCGGCAGGGAACGCATCGCTTCGTCGAGCAACGCCTGGCTGGCCTGTTGTTCAGCCGGGCTCAGACCTTCGGTCTTGAGTCGCAGCTGCAGGCTGGCCTGGGCTGCGCTGGCGCACAGCAGCACTGCCCCGGCCAGGAGCCAGGCGACGATTCGCCTCACAGTGCGAGGATGGCTTCGGCGAGGGTCTGGTCGCTGGCGTCGCGGGCTTCCGGCAGGCGTGTGCGCAGGGTGTCGAAGGCGGCCTCAAGGTGGGCGCCACGGATCTCGCCATTGCTGGCGACGAAACTGGCGGCGTCATCGTGGGCTTCGCGCACGACTTTGGAGTCGCGGATGGAGGTGGTGGTGTCCGAGGTGAAATCAATGGTGCGGCCGGAGGCGCGAACAATGATGTTACTGGTGGCCACCAGCGTATGCGCCTGGGCGATGTCGGCCAACAACAGCAGGCCCAGGGTGGCAGCAATCAGCGGGCTACGCATGGAATGACTCCAAAAAATAAGGATGATTATTGGACGAGAATTGCCTGCGCCAGTTCAAGGTCGCTGGCGTTAAGTTTTGGTTGGCTGCGGCGCAGATAATCCAGTGCCGACTCCAGCCGCGCGCCCCGCCATTGGCCGTCAGTGGCGATAAACGCAGCGGCGTCATCCTGGGCGGCCATTATCACTTTTCTGTCGAAGGGTGCGGAGGTCACCTTGCTGGTGACATACGCGCTCACGACGGTGCTCTGGGTGGTGAGGTCAAAGGCTGAAGCCATCGGCGACCAAGCGAACGAAAACAACGCAGGGACGATTAAAAGGCGGTATGAAAAAACCATGGCACTCGACAACTGAAAACGAGCGCCAAGGCTAGCGCAATGCCCGGGCGAGAGCCAGCGCTCGGGCGTCCGCCTTGTCGTCAGATGGCCAGGATGGCTTGGGCCAGTTGTGCGTCAGTGGCAGTGTTCAATTGCGGCGCCTGCTGGCGGATCTGGGCCAGGGCGCTTTCCAGCTTCACGCCACGGATGGCGCCTTCGCTGGCGACAAAGCTGGCAGCGTCGTCACGGGCTGCACGCACGACCTTGTTGTCACGTAGAGAGGACGTGGCATCGGAGGTGGCGTCGGAAGTGGCCTTCAGCGCGCCGACGATGGAGTCGGTGGTCACGATGAAGCTGCTCGCGTTGGCGTTGGCAGCCAGGGCCAACAGGGTGGCAGCACTCAGCAGGCGAAGACGGGACATGGGATGACTCCAGTAGATGAACGGATAAGGTGGCGCAGGGCAGCCATTGGGGATCAGACGCCTGTACTACGCGGTTCGCCACGTGGTGACTGGATATTAAGCCGCCGCTTATCCGTTCGGGAAGCGCCTTGACTGCCTAGTCACGCCAGAACGGCTTGGACAGCTCGGCCATTCGGTCGCCCTGGCTGATGCCGACGTCGGAGAGCTCCCGGGTATCAAGCTGCGACAGTTGGCGTCGTTCATAAGCGTGGCGTAGCCATTTAGCCAGGATGGAGGCTGCCTGGCGTGGCAGTCGCTTATAAAGGGGGGGTGACGTATCCATGGTGAGTACCTTTCATGAGGTCTTGGAACACCATGTTGGCTGGCGGCGTCCGACCGATACAGATACACCAATATTAAATTGTACTGCTTAACTGTTATATTTTTTTTAACTGTACCTATTGCTGCGCTAGGCTTCTGTTTTCCGTTAAAAATCCGAATCCCGGAAACAACAAAGCCCGCCTCCGGTTTCCCGGGGCGGGCTTTGTTTTGACAAATCAGGTTGCTGGCAGTGGACCCGTCAGGTCAGGGCCAGCGAGCGCTGAATCAGCGCCAGAACGGCTTGCTCAGCTCTTCGTAGCGTTGAGCTTCGCTGATACCTGCGTCAGCCAGCAGACGCGAATCCAGACGAGCCAACTGGTGGCGGCTGGAGATGCGGCGCTGCCACAACATCAGGTTGGCGATAACGCGCAGAGGCAGGGAGGCCTGGGTGTTTACAGCTTTTTCTTCGAAGAACAGTTCGGAACTGAGTGTACGTTCCATGATGACATCCTTCCGCTTGTGGCGGGATTAGGTAGTGGTTTAACTGATGCCAATGATCCTCTTCCGGCGCAACACTCTCTAGATACAGTTCACCTGTATTGTGAGGGGCCAGTTAACTGTTTATAGCTGCTGTACTGTACGTAAATGGGGCAACTGTACCTGTACGCACTGAAATAGTGCGAAATAGGTATTTTCGGTGAGATTCGTAGGATATTTCGGTAGGAAATGACCGGTACAGCAGTACAGTTTTATCAATAAGTCGAGGCGAATCCATCGAGCTGATGAAACTGTATTTGCATCAGCTCGGATCTGTATCAATCACGCCTTGAGCATGTGCCCGGTTTCTTCCAGGTTGATGTGCCAGCTCAGTGCTTCGCGCAGGATGTGCGGGGTATGCCCGCCGATGGCGCAGGCGGCATCGAAGTAACTGTTGAGGGCATCTCGGTAGGCCGGGTGCACGCAGTTGTCGATGATTACCCTGGCCCGCTCCCGTGGCGCCAGGCCACGCAGGTCGGCCAGGCCAATCTCGGTCACCAGGATGTCGACGTCATGCTCGGTGTGGTCCACGTGGCTGACCATTGGCACCACGCTGGAAATTGCGCCCCCCTTGGCAATCGACTTGGTGACGAAGATCGCCAAGTGCGCATTGCGCGCGAAATCCCCGGAGCCACCAATGCCGTTCATCATCCGTGTACCGCAGACATGGGTGGAGTTGACGTTGCCGTAGATATCGAATTCCAGCGCGGTGTTGATGCCGATAATGCCCAGGCGCCGCACCACTTCAGGGTGGTTGGAGATCTCCTGCGGGCGCAGTACCAGCTTGTCCTTATAGTGTTCCAGGTTGCCGAACACGTCGGCGTTGCGTCGCTCCGACAAGGTGATCGAGCTGCCCGAGGCGAAACTGAGCTTGCCGGCGTCGATCAGGTCGAAGGTCGAATCCTGCAACACTTCCGAATACATGGTCAGTTCTTCGAACGGCGACTCGATCAAGCCGCACATCACCGCGTTGGCAATGTTGCCGATACCGGCCTGCAGCGGGCCGAGCTTGTTGGTCATGCGGCCGGCGTCGACTTCCTGCTTGAGGAAGTTGATCAGGTGATTGGCGATGCCTTGGGTGTCGCTGTCGGGCGGCGTCACCGTGGAGGCGGAGTCGGCCTGGTTGGTGATCACGATGGCGACGATCTTTTCCGGTGGGATCGGGATCGCGGTGCTGCCGATACGGTCATCAACTTTGACCAGCGGGATCGGCGTTCGCGTCGGCCGGTAGGTCGGGATATAGATGTCGTGCAACCCTTCCAGGTTCGGGTTGTGCGCCAGGTTGATTTCGACGATCACCTGTTTGGCAAAAATCGCGAAGCTGGCCGAGTTGCCCACAGACGTGGTGGGCACGATATGCCCTTGTTCAGTGATCGCCACCGCTTCAATCACCGCGATGTCCGGCAACTTGAGTTGGTTGTTGCGCAGTTGTTCGACGGTTTCCGACAAGTGCTGGTCGATGAACATCACTTCACCGGCGTTGATTGCCTTACGCAGGGTGCTGTCGACCTGGAAAGGCATGCGTCGTGACAGTACGCCCGCTTCGGTCAGTTGCTTGTCCAGGTCATTGCCCAGGCTGGCGCCGGTCATCAGGGTGATTTTCAGCGGCGACGTCTTGGCGCGTTCGGCCAGGGCGTGGGGGACGGCCTTGGCTTCACCCGCACGGGTGAAACCACTCATGCCGACGGTCATGCCGTCCTCGATCAGTGCGGCGGCGTCTGCCGCGCTCATGACCTTGTTCAACAACGAAGGCAAGCGGATGCGATCACGGTACATGGATTCTTATCTCAGGCTGCGGAAGCAAGGTGCGCAGTTTAGTGATTTCAAAAAATTTCGGCCCGCTACCATGGTCGAATGCCAGGCAGCGATTTAGAGCCTTTGGTCGGGTTTCATGCAGTAATAAAAAACCCCAGCCTATCGCAGGTCGGGGTTTCGAGTATTGCGCTGAGGCAGTGTTACTCGACGGCTTTGACCATGTCTTCGATGACCTTCTTGGCATCACCGAAGACCATCATGGTCTTGTCCAGGTAGAACAGTTCGTTATCCAGCCCAGCATAGCCACTGGCCATCGAGCGCTTGTTGACGATGATGGTCTTGGCTTTGAACGCTTCGAGGATCGGCATGCCGGCAATCGGCGAGTTCGGGTCGTTCTTGGCGGCCGGGTTGACCACGTCGTTCGCGCCCAACACCAGCACCACGTCGGCTTGGCCGAACTCGGAGTTGATGTCTTCCATCTCGAACACCTGGTCGTAAGGCACTTCGGCCTCCGCCAACAGGACGTTCATGTGTCCAGGCATGCGGCCTGCCACTGGGTGGATCGCATATTTAACGGTGACGCCGTGGTGGGTCAGCTTCTCGGTCAGTTCTTTGAGCGCGTGTTGCGCCCGCGCCACCGCCAGGCCATAGCCCGGGACGATGATCACGGTGTCGGCGTTGGTCAGCAGGAAGGTCGCATCGTCCGCAGAGCCGGACTTTACCGGACGTGCTTCTTTTGAGCCCGTTGCTGCACCCGCATCCGGCGCATTGCCGAAACCGCCGAGCAGTACGTTAAAGAAGGAACGGTTCATCGCCTTGCACATGATGTAAGACAGGATCGCGCCGCTGGAGCCCACCAGGGAGCCGGCGATGATCAGCATCGAGTTGTTCAGCGAGAAACCGATGCCCGCCGCCGCCCAGCCGGAGTAGCTATTGAGCATCGAGACAACCACGGGCATGTCCGCGCCGCCGATCGGGATGATGATCAGCACGCCGAGCACGAAGGCCAGGGCCAGCATCAACGCGAAGGCGGTGAGGTTGCCGGTGAACATAAACGCCAGGCCCAGGCCAAGTGTCAGCAGGCCGAGCACCAGATTCAACTTGTGTTGGCCGCCGAACTGTACCGGTGCACCCTGGAACAGGCGGAACTTGTACTTGCCCGACAGCTTGCCGAACGCAATCACCGAACCGGAGAAGGTGATGGCACCGATGGCTGCGCCAAGAAACAGTTCCAGGCGGTTACCGGCAGGGATCGAATCGCCCAGGTGTTTGACGATGCCCAGTGATTGCGGCTCGACTACGGCGGCAATGGCGATGAACACTGCAGCCAGGCCGATCATGCTGTGCATAAAGGCGACCAGTTCGGGCATCTTGGTCATTTCCACGCGCTTGGCCATGATCGAGCCGGCGGTGCCGCCGATCAGCAGGCCGACAATCACGTAGCCGATACCAGCAGTGGCGAGTTCAGCGCCGAGCTTATAGATGAGGCCCACGGTCGTGAGCACCGCCAGCGCCATGCCAAGCATGCCGAAAAGGTTGCCGCGTCGCGAAGTGGTCGGGTGTGACAGGCCTTTAAGGGCCTGGATAAAGCAGATCGACGCGATCAAGTAGAGCGTCGTAACCAGATTCATGCTCATTACTTAGGCGCCTCTTCTTTTGCTTTCGGGGCTTTCTTTTTGAACATATCGAGCATGCGGCGCGTCACCAGGAAACCGCCGAACACGTTCACTGCTGCCAAGGCCACGGCCAGGGTGCCCATGGTCTTGCCCAGGGGCGTCACGGTGAGTGCGGCGGCGAGCATGGCGCCGACGATCACAATCGCCGAAATCGCGTTGGTCACCGCCATCAGCGGCGTGTGCAGTGCGGGTGTGACGTTCCAGACCACGTGGTAACCGACATAAATCGCCAGCACAAAGATGATCAGGTTGTAGATACCGGGGGAGATAAGCTCTTCCATCGTCTGAATCCCTGCTTAGGCGTTTTTACGGATGACTTGGCCGTCGCGGCACATCAGGCACGCGGCGACGATGTCGTCTTCGAGGTTGATTTCAAACTGCCCTTCCTTGGTGAAGACCAGCTTCAGGAAGTCCAGCAGGTTGCGCGCATACAAGGCTGACGCGTCGGCAGCGACGGCACCGGCCAGGTTGGTCGGGCCGCAGATGATCACGCCATTTTCCACTACTACTTGGTCGGCGACGGTCAGCGGGCAATTGCCGCCTTGGGCGGCCGCGAGATCGATCACCACGGAGCCGGGCTTCATCCGTGCCACGGTTTCAGCGCTGAGCAACGTCGGAGCTTTACGGCCTGGGATGAGGGCGGTGGTGATGACGATGTCAGCTTGCTTGGCGCGTTCGTGCACAGCCAGGGCCTGGCGTTGCATCCAACTGGTGGGCATCGGGCGAGCGTAACCGCCGACGCCGACGGCGCATTCGCGTTCTTCGTCGGTTTCGTAAGGCACGTCGACGAACTTGGCACCGAGAGACTCGATCTGCTCTTTTACGGCCGGGCGTACGTCGGACGCTTCGATGACGGCACCCAGGCGTTTCGCTGTGGCGATGGCCTGCAAGCCCGCCACACCGGCGCCGAGGATCAGCACGCGAGCAGCCTTGACGGTGCCCGCGGCGGTCATCAGCATCGGCATGAAGCGCGGATAGTGATGAGCGGCGAGCAGTACCGCCTTATAGCCGGCGATGTTGGCCTGGGAGGACAGCACGTCCAGGCTCTGGGCCCGCGAGGTGCGCGGTGCAGCTTCCAGGGCGAAGGCTGTAATACCGCGCTCGGCCAACTTGGCAATGGTTTCGTTGCTGAACGGATTGAGCATGCCGACCAACACGGTGCCACTTTTGATCAGCGTCAGTTCGCTGTCGCTGGGGGCTACCACCTTGAGAATCAGCTCTGCGCCAAACGCATCGTTGGCACTGCCAATGGTCGCGCCTGCCGTTTCATACGCACTGTCGACGATGCTGGCCTTGATGCCTGCTCCGCTTTGTACAGTGACCTTATGGCCCTGGCCGATCAGCTTCTTGATGGTTTCCGGGGTGGCAGCCACCCGCGTTTCACCGGTATGGGTTTCGAGAGGAACACCAATGTGCACGTCAAATCTCCTGCATGATCTTTTTGCTTTTGATCTTTTTGTAAAAAGGCCAGTGCACCGCGAGTGGCGCAACTGGGGCGGCCGATCAGCACGATCCCGCTGAAATGACAGCGGGGCGCGGCATTTTGCAGGCGAACTTTACGGCCTTCAAGGGATTATGACGGGTGACGAAAAATTAACTACAAGTCACCCTGTGACTGATTGTCGCAATGCACTGAATTAAGCTGTTCAAATACATAGGCTTAAAGGGTTTCGCACGCTTTTCCAATATTTTTGCATGGTTGGTGTGAATGGTCGGCCATTGGCTTGCAATAGTCGCTATAAGCCACGTAATTAATGGCTTTCAGCTGTATTTTTACCTTTGAGATACGGTCTGTTTAAATGCGACATATATATACATCTGTAGGACTGTAAGTTGATTGACTACAAAGTCAGCAATGTTGTTTTAGCCTTTAAACATTGGAGCTGTAGCGTTGCGACTGGTCGATGAGCCAGTCTCTGAACGCGTGCAACGAAGCGGATTCGATTTTTCTGTCGGGAATCATCAGGTAATAAGCCTTCGTACTGCTCAGCGCCTCGGGGCTTGCTATCACCAATTGGCCATCGTTCAGTTCACGCTGGATAAGGAACGGGGGGATCAGCGCGATCCCCATGTCATGCATGGCCGCTTGGGACAACATCGAGAATAGCTCGTAACGGGGGCCTGTCATGTCGCGTGGGATGTTCAGATGTTGGGCGTTGAACCATTGGCGCCAGGCGTAGGGTCGTGTGGTTTGCTGCAGAAGCGGCAGTTCTGCAATCGCCTGGGCGCTGAACTGCGCACGGTCACCCAATAGTCGAGGGCTGCATACGGGTACAGGATTTTCGCCCATCAGCCGGTGGGATTCGGTACCGGACCAGTCGGCGTCGCCAAAGTAGATGGCGGCGTCGAACTCTGTGTCGGCAAACAGGAAAGGTCGGGTTCGATTCGTGAGGTTGACCGTGACCTCGGGGTGCTGGCGTTGGAAATCCTTGAGGCGAGGTATCAACCATTGAGTGCCAAACGTCGGGACTACGGCCAGTTCGATGGTGTTGGCGCCCTGCTGGCCCATGACGGAAAGCGTATCGCGCTCCACCGCATCCAGTTGCGTCGCCACGCGACGGCTATACGACAGCCCCGCCTCTGTCAGCTTTACCCCGCGCCGTGAACGGCGAAACAGCTCGACACTTAAAAACTCCTCGAGACTGGCGATCTGTCGACAGATAGCGCCTTGAGTGATCGAAAGCTCCTGCGCAGCCTTGGTGAAGCTCTCGTGGCGGGCTGCCGCTTCAAAACTGACCAAAGCGGTGGTACTGGGAATTTTCCTGCGCATATACCGTGTCCTCACTTGCTAGGGCGCATATACGCCATTTTTGGCTGCTTCGAAGTGAGAAATTAGCACAACCCTATGCGGAAACCTCGTTTGCCCTACGCGCATGGCGGGCCTACGCTGGCTCCACGACTTCCGATTTCTTCCGCGAGGGCTTATTCATGGCTGGCAAGGCAAGCTTCAACTGGATCGATCCACTGCTGCTGGATCAGCAGCTCACCGAAGAAGAACGCATGGTGCGCGACAGTGCTGAGCAATTTGCTCAGGACAAGTTGGCGCCGCGTGTGCTCGAAGCCTTCCGCCATGAAAAGACAGACCCTGCGATTTTCCGCGAGATGGGCGAGACGGGCCTGCTCGGCGCTATGATTCCCGAGCAGTACGGTGGCAGTGGCTTGAATTACGTCAGCTATGGGTTGATCGCACGCGAAGTGGAACGTGTTGACTCGGGCTATCGTTCGATGATGAGTGTGCAGTCGTCGCTGGTCATGGTGCCGATCAATGAATTCGGCACTGAGGCGCAGAAGCAGAAGTACCTGCCCAAGTTGGCCTCTGGCGAGTGGATCGGTTGTTTTGGTCTGACAGAGCCTAACCACGGTTCCGACCCGGGGGCGATGATTACTCGCGCACGCAAGGTGGAAGGTGGCTACAGCCTGACGGGCGCAAAGATGTGGATCACCAATAGCCCGATCGCGGATGTGTTTGTTGTGTGGGGCAAGGACGATGCCGGCGATATCCGTGGCTTTGTCCTGGAGAAAGGCTGGAAGGGCTTGAGCGCTCCGGCGATTCACGGCAAGGTCGGGCTGCGCGCCTCCATCACCGGTGAAATCGTGATGGACAACGTGTTCGTGCCGCAAGAGAACATCTTTCCGGATGTGCGTGGCTTGAAGGGGCCTTTCACATGCTTGAACTCTGCACGCTATGGCATCTCCTGGGGGGCGTTGGGGGCTGCCGAGTTTTGCTGGCATACCGCTCGCCAATACACGCTTGATCGCCATCAGTTCGGCCGTCCACTGGCGGCAACTCAGTTGATCCAGAAGAAGCTGGCAGACATGCAGACCGAGATTACTCTGGCTCTGCAGGGTTGCCTGCGTCTGGGGCGCATGAAGGATGAAGGCACGGCGGCGGTTGAGATCACTTCGATCATGAAGCGTAACTCGTGCGGCAAATCCCTGGACATTGCACGGATGGCCCGGGATATGTTGGGTGGCAATGGGATTTCCGATGAGTTCGGAGTGGCGCGTCATCTGGTCAACCTCGAGGTGGTCAACACCTACGAGGGCACTCATGACGTGCATGCCTTGATTCTGGGGCGTGCGCAAACCGGTCTTCAGGCGTTCTATTAATAGGAGCACGGCATGGGCGCGCTTTCGCACCTGCGGGTGCTGGATTTATCTCGAGTACTGGCGGGCCCCTGGGCCGGGCAGATCCTTGCGGACCTTGGGGCTGAGGTGATCAAGGTCGAGCGGCCGGGTAGCGGCGACGATACGCGCGCCTGGGGGCCACCCTTCCTCAAGGATGCCTATGGTGAGAGCACCAGTGAGGCGGCGTATTACCTGTCGGCCAATCGCAATAAGGAGTCGGTGACAATTGACTTCACGCGGCCGGAGGGGCAGGCGCTGGTGCGTGAGCTGGCGGCCAAGTCGGACATCCTGATCGAGAACTTCAAGGTGGGTGGTCTCGCGGCTTACGGGCTGGACTATGAATCGCTCAAGGAGATCAACCCGGAGCTGATCTACTGCTCGATTACGGGGTTTGGGCAAACAGGGCCCTATGCGGCGCGTGCTGGTTATGACTTCATGATTCAGGGCTTGGGCGGGCTTATGAGTCTGACTGGCCGTCCAGAGGGAGAAGAGGGGGCTGGGCCGGTGAAGGTTGGCGTAGCGCTGACGGACATTCTCACGGGGCTTTACTCGACCGTGGCGATACTGGCGGCACTGGCTCATCGGGATCATGACGGTGGCGGGCAACATATCGATATGGCATTGCTGGATGTACAGGTGGCATGCCTGGCCAACCAGGCGATGAATTACCTGACGACAGGTGTGCCACCAAAGCGCCTGGGGAACGCCCATCCGAATATCGTGCCTTATCAGGACTTTCCCACAGCCGATGGCGACTTCATCCTGACGGTGGGTAATGACGGGCAGTTCCGCAAGTTTGCCGAAGTGGCTGGGCAGCCACAGTGGGCAGATGATCCACGCTTTTCTACTAATAAGGTGCGGGTGGCCAATCGGGCAGAGCTGATTCCTCTGATACGTCAGGCTACGGTGTTCAAGACGACGGCGCAGTGGGTCTCGCAGCTGGAGCGGGTGGGGGTGCCTTGTGGGCCTATCAATGACCTGGCGCAGGTGTTTGCCGATCCTCAGGTGAAGGCGCGTGGGCTGGCGATGGCGCTGCCTCATTCGTTGGCAGGGATGGTGCCTCAGGTTGCCAGCCCGATACGGTTGTCCAAGACGCCGGTGGAGTATCGTAGTGCGCCTCCTCTGCTGGGAGAGCATACGGCCAAGGTGCTTCAGGAAGTATTGGGGCTGGGGGTGGCGAATGTGGTCGCATTGAAGGCTGCGGGCGTCATCTGAATTCTTTCTTCATATATAGAGAGCATTAGCGGCGCTTTATTGGTGGTTTTTTAATCAACTCTAACTAATTGATAGAAAAGCAAAATTAAGGGTTGACGGCAGCTTCTGGAAGTCTATAATTCGCCCCACTTCCGGCGCAGTCGAAACGGAAAACTCCTTGGTAAACAAAGAGTTACGCAGAATTCGACAGCGACTTGCTTCAGTTCATCGAAGCCCAGAAGCAGTTGATAGGGCAGTGTTGTCTGGCTCTATTAACGTTTCGATCTTCTCGGTCGAAAGCGGAGAAAAAGAGGTGTTGACAGCAGCGTGTAACGCTGTAGAATTCGCCTCCCGCTAACGAGAGATCGGAAGCGCAAGTGGTTGAAGTTGTTGAAGAAATCTTCGAAAACTTCTGAAAATAATCACTTGACAGCAAATGAGGCTGCTGTAGAATGCGCGCCTCGGTTGAGAC